>CALWQT010000029.1 GCA_944383765.1 uncultured Lachnospiraceae bacterium | reverse complement strand
GCCACGGGGATATATTCAGAAATGACAACTGTCCTCTTTGTCTGGCCGTTGAGGTGGGTGTGTTCCCCCGCATACTCAGAATCCCTCAGGCGCAGCAGGGGGCAGCGGATCAGGCTTTCTTTGGGTACTGTGGCCGGGGTGTTTTGAAAGAAGAAGTCCTCCACATCGTCCTGGGTATGTACGACGGAGACAGACTGATCCGGCATCTGCCCCTGCTCTGTCCCGGTTCCAACTCCCAGGTCATAGATCCAGCCGGTAGGGGCACCCATCATCAGCCAAAAGGCAAAGGCAACCCCGCATACGATTTTCAAAATGGATTTGGGGGAATATTTTTTGTGTTCCATGGTTGGCTTCTCCTTGTTCTAAACTATGTGGGCCTTGCCGGATCAAGCGCTATTATGGTTATCCTGAAAATGAAAAATATCTATTTAATGAGAAATAAATGATTCTGCAACGGCTTACCACATTTAGGACACTTTATCTTTTCGAAAAATGGAGGAATCCTTGAATGTCTATTTCCACGGGCGGAATGGGAATATATTCCTGGATCTGCTTCAACCAGTGGCATAATGACTGGCTGATTCATTATATTCCCGCACTCACGGCACAACCATGAATCCTTGTAATGGACATGATAGAATTGCGATCCGCTTTTATAGCAATATACCGGCATCCATTGGAACTTTTCTATAAAAGTCGGAAGATATACAAAAGTAAAATATATTTTGTCTGTGTTCAGTTCTCTTATAGTTCTGATAAAAGGAGTCATCAGTTTTTCTGATATCTTTAAGCGTTTAAGAAGCTCACCATCTTTTAGTAGTTCTTCATACTTTGAAGAAGAAATAATGAATGTTTGCAAACCATCTATATCGCATACACCCATACAGTATTGTTCCAGCCGTTCCATACCCTATCCTCTATCAATTTCAATTTGACACTCAGTTTCTCATTCTTTTCTCCACCGTTGAAGTAGAGTGGCCCAAAGGGTTCTTGTTTGATCGTGAATACAGCAGACCCTTACCTCTCCAACTTCTTCACACCGACCTGCTCCAGCCAGCCTTGCAGCTTTTTGGCCGGGAAACCGGAAAAGGCATATCGGGTATTGTTCTTATCGTATATGTAGACAAAGGTTACAAACAGGGCGCGTTTTGTGTCATACCCCGCCACCTCAGACAGAGGCAGATCCATATAGACATAGTTGCTCCAGGACTCATAGTAGCACACCCGTTGATTGGTCACATAGATCGTACCTCTTGTGGGCTGACTGGCAGGGGATTTCTTATGCTTGTAGGCCATCATGCCGCTGCCGATCAGAGTTTCATTTTCCTGTAATTGAAATTTTGCCATTGATATATCCTCCTGCTAATTCAATTTTATAAAAAGTTATTACTCTACATTTTTAAGATTGTTCAGAAAATCAGATATGTTTTCACACACTAATTCTGGATTATCAATATTATCACATGGAATAAAGAAAACATTTCCTGTTTTTTCATCGCAATAATATCTGTTGCCCCCTCGGTCTTCAGCAAAGGGGATTAGATTGGCTGCAATGAATCCATCCAATCTGTCACCATATAGAACTTTCTCTAATATGATTGCCCCCTTAAAAGGAGCATACTTGATCGAGTAAATTGTATGTACTTCAAAAGTATCGTTTGGCAGATTCTTTTGGGTAAATGTGCATAGGGATATTTCTGCCGCGTTATATTTCAAGTAATAGTCTTTTAAAGGGGTTGGAATACTGATTTTATATTCTTTTTCCAATGCAGTAATATCATTTGGAGTAATGGATAATTCTTTATGAAGTGCTTCAATAAATTCGTACATTGTAGTTTCCTCTCAATCCTAATTTATTACTTTGTTTCAGTTAAATTCATAGGGCGCAGAATCGTTCTCTGGTCTTCAGGCCAGGAGCCAGAAGTGCGCTGCCGCCGCTCCTGCCAAATCACAGAAACAGGTTTGGTGGTGGTGGCTGGCTGGTGGAACATGATCTCCCCGATAAATGGAAGAAGTTACCCTTCTACAATATTTCCCAATAAGAACAGATGCGTCTGATCCTTTGCATATCCATCTTGCAGAACGGAAAAAGTTTTTGCATCAGCTTCAATCAACCTGTCTCCAACATATACATGCTTATCATCACGAGCATAATTTGAGTTCAATACGACAAAAGTGGCTGGATTTGCTTTTTTTACAACTACATGCTCACAATATACATGTTTATCATCTTTTGCGTATTTTTCTGATAGCACAGAAAATGTATTTGGATTTTGGCACGCCTTTAATTTAACTGCGTGCCGTGTTTCCGTGGAACCCGTGAAAAAGTAGACAAATTCTTCATCCCTTCCATAGCTGTACCAATATCGGCCCTCATATTGTGCGCCGCTATCTAAAGCTTGGAAAGTAGATGGGTGTACTATTTTAGCATCACCATAGGGCGTGTAAATCACTTGATGATTGCCGATATACACCGGATTATAAACATGAAAATCATCTGGAACGATACCACGCAACAACATACCACACCGATAAACACGATGTTTGTCTTTAATAAAATCGTGGTTCAAAACTTCCATTGTTTCAATGTCTATTTTGACCCTGCGAAAGATATTTTCATATGATTGTTGTTCTGGCATAAAAGCAACTTCTCCATCACATTCACGATAACCAGACATTTTTCCATTACTATCTTTAAGAATTCGAGCATATCCCATTCTTTTTCACCTCGCATATACCAATTCCAACTTGCCGCTCTATTCCTTACCCTTTTCTGGCCTCCAGGCCAGGAGCCAAAAGTGCGCTGCCGCCGCTCCTGTCAAATCACAGGAACAGGTTTGGGGCAGCAGCGGAATCCTCTGGCCTTGTGATCTTTCAGATAAATAAAGGCAATAGATTTTATTCTTCCCATTCCATATTTTGATCTACTTCTTGTGTTTGGAAAAATTTTTTC
>CALWQT010000028.1 GCA_944383765.1 uncultured Lachnospiraceae bacterium | reverse complement strand
ACGTAAACCCCCCCAATACATTATATAGTTTTTGCTACACCCCATAAGAAACGAAATACCTTCTCCTGAAAGAGCCGACCACCCCGTCGGCTCTTTCTCTATCTAAAACTTTTCTATTGTATAATTTGGGGTGATGGGATAAAATAAATAATAGAGTTATGAGACAGCAGAATAATAAGAAGAGGGAAGATCCATGAATAAAGAAGCACTATTTGCTGATGAGACAGAAGATTACAGGATTCCTTCGGAGCCAGATGAGGGACAGGAGGTATGCCTGCGTTTCCGGACGCTGAAAGGTGAGGCAGACCATGTTTTTTTTGTATGGATAAATAAAGGAACAGAAGCTCCTATGTCCGTTCAGTCATCGGATAGTATGTTTGATTATTATGAATATAGGATTACCGTCAGCCAGGAACCGGAATACTACTGTTTCCGGGTGGAAGGTTCCGGAGAACAGTATTTTTATAACCGTCTGGGAGTGGTAGAGAATGTTGAACCCCAATATGCATTCCGAATCACTCCCGGTTTTCATACCCCCGAATGGGCTAAGGGAGCGGTGATGTACCAGATTTTTGTAGACCGGTTCTGCAGGGGAGAACAGTTTAACGATGTGGAGAGCGGAGAGTATATTTATATCGGGCGCCCTATTTCCAAAGTGGGGGACTGGAAAAAATATCCGGAACTTATGGATGTAGGCTGTTTTTATGGCGGAGATTTACAGGGGGTCTGGGATAAGCTGGACTATCTCCAGTATCTTGGGGTGGAAGTCATATATTTTAATCCACTGTTTGTGTCTCCTTCTAACCATAAGTATGATTGCCAGGATTATGACCATATTGACCCTCACTATGGGGTAATCGTGAAAGATGGCGGAAAGCGTGCAGTGGAAAGCGGTATGGATAATTCCCAGGCTACCCGTTATGTATTGCGTTCTACAGATAAAGTGAATCTGGAAGCCAGTGACGCATTTTTTGCCAGGATGGTACAGGAAATCCATAAGAGGGGAATGCGGGTGATCATAGACGGAGTTTTTAATCATTGCGGTTCTTTTAATAAATGGCTGGACCGGGAGCGGATTTATGAGAAATCAGGCCAGTATCCTCCGGGCGCTTATGTGTCAAAAGACAGTCCGTATCGGAATTTTTTCAAATTTAAAGAAGACCAGTGGCCTTATAATGGGACTTATGATGGCTGGTGGGGACATGATACTCTGCCGAAACTGAACTATGAGGAATCTCCGGAACTTTATCAGTACATTTTAAATGTTGCCAGAAAATGGGTATCGCCTCCTTACTGCGTAGACGGCTGGCGTCTGGATGTGGCAGCAGATCTGGGGAGGACCAGTGAGTTTAACCATCAATTCTGGAGAGATTTCAGAAAAGCGGTAAAATCAGCGAATCCGGAAGCCCTGATCCTGGCGGAACATTATGGAGATCCGTCAGATTGGCTGGAAGGAGACCAATGGGATACGGTAATGAACTATGATGCCTTTATGGAACCGGTATCCTGGTTTTTTACCGGAATGGAAAAACACAGTGACTGGTACAGCGAAGAATGGTATGGGAACGGAGCCAGATTCTTTGAAGCTATGGCACGGAATATGGCCCGTATGCAGACTCCATCCCTGTTTACTGCTATGAATGAGCTGTCCAACCATGATCATTCCCGTTTCCTTACCAGGACCAATCATGTGGTGGGCCGTCTGGCGAATAAAGGATCCAGGGTGGCGGAAGAAGGCGTGGACCATGCCGTGTTTCGGGAAGCGGTGCTGGTGCAGATGACCTGGCCGGGAGCCCCTACTATTTATTATGGAGATGAGGCAGGAGTCTGCGGCTGGACGGATCCGGATAACCGGAGGACCTATCCCTGGGGAGACGAAGATGTGGAACTGGTGGATTACCACAGTTATCTGACCATGTATCATAAAAAACTGGTATCGTTGAAAAAAGGTTCTCTGAAGCCATTGCTGTGGGGCGAACATTATCTGGCTTATGGAAGAATGCATGGCCAGGAACGATGCATTATTGTTGTGAATAATGACAGGGACGATAAAGACCTGCAGGTTCCGGTATGGCAGCTGGGAATTCCTGATGGTACGGTATTAAAGCGGCTGATCCTTACCAATGGCTACGGCCATAATGTGGGCCGGGTGGATTATGTGTGCAAAGATGGCAGGATCAGCCTGGATATGGAAGCGGTCAGCGGAGTTTTGCTTGCCTGCCGGATAAAAAAGGAAGGTGAGCCGGACGAAGCGGCGGAAATTTATGTTTAAAGAAATGAAAAGCGAAAACAGCTGCAGGCAAATAAGAGGGAATTTGCCTGCAGCGGGAAAAAAGGCTTGATTTTTGCAGAATGCTGTGGTAAACTAATTTCGCTTCATAAGAGAATATGGATGGGTTCCCGAGTGGCCAAAGGGGGCAGACTGTAAATCTGTTAGCGACGCTTTCGGTGGTTCGAATCCACCTCCATCCATTAGGCAGTGATACTGCCAGTCAATTTTATAATTGCCGGCGTGGCGGAACTGGCAGACGCACAGGACTTAAAATCCTGCGGGACTAATCTCCCGTACCGGTTCGATTCCGGTCGCCGGCAGCAAAAATCCTGATTCTATCAGGATTTTTTTGTTTAGGAAAAAGTTAGTATCCATAATAGGGGACAGGAGAAGATATGGATAGGAAATTTTCAATCGGAATCTGCGGAACGGAAGATCTGGGGCAGTTGGAAGAAATCATGAAAGCAACAGAAGCAGGTATGGAGCACCAGGATTGGTTCGTGGCAGATGGAAAAGAGTTCCTGGAACGTCATTTGGAGGCGGAAGGGATGATCCTGAAAGCAGTGGAAGAACAAAGCGGTGAAATAGCCGGCTTTCTGATTATAAGATTTCCGGGGATGGCAGAAGACAATCTGGGGCGCGACTTGGAGATGGATTTGGAGACTCTGCTGAAGGTTGCTCATATGGAATCAGCAGCAGTAGTAAATCGTTACAGAGGAAACGGATTGCAGGGGGATATGATGCAGCGGGCAGAGGAAATCGCCAGGGAGAAAGGTTATGTCTGGCTGATGGGAACGGTTCATCCGGACAATAGTTTCAGCCGTAACCATTTTTTGAAAGCAGGATATCAACCCATGCTCCGGAAGATAAAATATGGAGGGGTAGTCCGGGAAATTATGGTCCGGAATGTTGAGAAATAAAAGCTTTTTTTGAAAAAAATGTTGACAACAGATTCAATTTACTGTAAAATAATGATTGCTGTAAAGAATTTAACCAGCCCAACCCGAACAAATGCCTAGATAGCTCAGTTGGTAGAGCAGAGGACTGAAAATCCTCGTGTCACTGGTTCGATTCCGGTTCTAGGCATTACCAAAACATGCGGGTGTAGTTCAATGGTAGAACACCAGCCTTCCAAGCTGGATACGTGGGTTCGATTCCCATCACCCGCTTTTCTGAAAACACCGATCCGGTTTCAAGGATACGGTGTTTTTTTGTATGGTTGAGACATGAACAGGATCTGTTCTGACTCTGCGGATAAAGGTTTGGCTTGGAACAGAAAAATGACAACGTTCAAATATCATGATATAATGTGTAGGAAACATAATGTATTAGGGAGAGGATTGTAACATGGATTATTTTCTTTGTATGCCGGACATTTCTTTTTCAGAGGAACAGTGCAAAGCTCTGGAACGGATCGTAAAGAAATTGTCAGAAGGTAACCGGCTTACGTATGTGGGAGAGGCTATGGAAGTAGCTGGAAAAAAGATGCCTGCCTATCTGAAAAAGTATCGCCTGAATAAAATGGAAGAAGACTTTAAGATTGAGGATCCGGAACAGGAGGGGTATCTGACAAGAAAAGAGGAAGAGAGGATACTGGCTGTCTGCGAGACGGAAGAAGAGGCAGAACTGATGAAAAGCTGTATTTATGGTTATGCATATTTTCGCCCTTCCCTGATTGAGTTAAAAAGTTTTCGCAAACCCAAAATCTCAGACCGGGGAGCAGAAGGGGAAAACAAAAAGAATCAGGTAGCAGAGGCGGAAAAAAAAGATACGGTACCGCCTAAAAAAGAAGGGGAAAAAAAGAAAAGGAATTATTTAAGAAAACCGGCAGTTTCTTAAAATTTTATGGATTTGCTTGCACCCTGGGGAAAAGTCAGGTATACTCCATCACATATCCGGCAAGGGTATCCTGAGAAAATGACTGAATACAGAAGGAGAGTAAACATGAGGAAATACCAGATTTTTTTAGCAGCTGCGATGCTGTCCATGGGGCTGGCTGCCTGCGGTAATAAACCGGAAGAAACAAAAACTGTAGAACAGACACAGGAAACTTCTGCTGTGCAGGAGACGGAGGTCACAGAGTCTTCAGAGGAAACGCTGGAGACCACAGGAGAAGAAGATGTTTTGACGGATAATATTGATGATAAGGCACTCATCCGTTCTACCATATATGCAATCCAGAATGAAGTTGCGACGGGTCTTACTATGAATACATTGCCCTTTTTCTGCGAATATCCGATTAATGTAGGACCAGATGGGGGAAAAACAGTGGAAAATGAAGAAGAACTGGAAACCATGGATGTTGATGCGGTATTGACACCGGAACTCCGAAAAGCTGTGGAAGAATGTGATGTGGAATCATTGGATCTTACAGGAGATACAATCATTTTAGGAAATCCAGAAAAACCTAATGTAGTCCTGAAAGTGGAAGATGGCGGAGAAGTTTATATTACAGAATTTAATTATTGACAAATGAAGTTGTCTGCTGTATAATAATTATGTTGTCAGCAGACAACTATGCGCGAGTGGCTCAGTGGTGGAGTATCGCCTTGCCAAGGCGAGGGTCGCGGGTTCGAATCCCGTCTCGCGCTCTTTTTAGTTGGGCGGAAACCTTGATTTTACAGGGTTTCCGCTCTTTTCCTTGTGCCAACAGTTTGAAGACAGTTGAAGACAGTC
>CALWQT010000027.1 GCA_944383765.1 uncultured Lachnospiraceae bacterium | reverse complement strand
AAAAAAGAGCCTGACAAGCAGCACAAAAGTGCCGCTTGCCAGGCTCAATGTCGTCTCCATCATCTTTCAGATGGTATCATGAGGGTTTAACCGATAACTAAGGAATGAAATTTCCCCCTCGTGCATCATGCTCAAACAAACGAATGATCCTTGTCCCGATTTAGCTATCCGTTTCCCTATCCCATATACATTCCTTATGGGACTTGCCGTATTACCGTAGCGCCTCGGTCAGCTCCCTGCGTAAACATTTGGAGCGAATCAGATTTCCTCTATTCAGTTTTAATTACCCCGATTTCTGAACTGCAATGCCTGCACTTTATCACGAAATCGGGATTACAGTTCCTTGTCGGGGTAACCAACTGTGCTTTTGTATTTACAGATGCATCCAATAGCCTGTGTCCGCATTTTGGACATAGAATGGATCTCCTTTTCTTCTCTAGTCCATTGGCCTGTACCTCCTTCTTTCTTTGCATATCACATACACTCCTTTCTTGGCTGCTATCCGGCATTCAGGGGTAGGGAGTATATGAATCATCTTGATTCCTTTTATTTTACAAGTTCTGTCAGCCAGGGAGCTATCGGCCTTGATATTACTCTGGCATTCAAATAAGCCATTTCCAGTGTCAGGCATGTATTACCCAAATAATATCCTTCCATAACTGTCAGTGTCAGGGCAAGATCAGGCTTTTTCTCATTCGTCAGATATATCGGGAGAAGATACTGCATCTTTCCCTGATACCCTTGCGGCACTATAAGCCCCGGCTCAACTACTGTCTTTCTCCTGCCAAGTTCCACTGCCGTTTCAAATAAAAGTGGCAGATTCCTGGCTTTACGGATTTTCGCTGGAATACGCTCCAGATTTTCTGTGTCTCCCAATATGTGTTCCACGTTGACCCTGATAGGCCAGTCTGGTTGAAAACCTGCGCCGTTCTGCGCCATATAGTAGGAGGGCATCTGCGGCAATGGCTGCACATATTTCAGAAACGGTGACAGTTCATCGCAGAATCCCCTGAAGTACCAATCTTTCATCGAAGTCTTTTTATGGTTCCGATCAAAGCAGGCATAAATCCCTTTGTATCGGGATGTGTATAATCCTGTATGAAAACAGGCACACTCATTTTCCACATGAAAATAACCTGCCGCTTTCCTGGCATCCCTTTCTGAATTAAAATCAATGCTCTGCTTTCGGAAAACAATATGTATGTACCGCTCCAGTATGGGGGTATCCTCATTTTTCGTCTTATAAATTGGCTTCTTGAACCGCCATGGCTCCGGCAGAGCCAGTTTCGACAACTCATCCAATTGTCCGTACCAGTCCGGCACATAAGCAAAATCAAATAAATCCGTTTCTATCATTCTTATGTTCCTTTCATAACAATCTGTATTTTCCACCGTCCAATCTCTTCCAATGGCACTCTATCTCATGTATTCATATAACTGACTATTATTTCTATGGTCCCATTTCTTCCTCACTCCTTTCCCGTGTCCCATACTCCCTGAAATACAAAATAGGGAAAAGGCGTTCCTGCAGACACCACTGCATTCACGCCTTTTCCCTATGTGAGATAATAATTTTGTGGAAGTATGGCTCTTCCATACTATTGATGGTGCAGTTCTCTACGGATACTGCCTGAATTTTTTTAACCGTAAAACCACTCCTCTATCCATCAAAAACATCTCCATTCTTCCAGCAAGTATGGTTGTACCATTCTCAAAAAGTCTTGTATCGCCATTTTTACTTTTCAAAGGTATGGCACTAACATACTTACAGGAGGTGATATCATGGCTATTCATCCAAGACAGTTCGGCATCGTGCTGAAAAATGCACGAATGGATAAAAAACTCACACAAGCAGAATTAGCTGAAATACTGGATATTTCTTTACCATATCTCAAAGACCTGGAGCGCTTCCGGAACAATCCGAGCTACGATGTCTTCGAAAAAGTAATCCGCTACTTCAACCTGTCAGCAGATACTGTTATCTATCCAAACGAGAATCTGACCAATACTACATATCAGCAGATTGAGCGTCTACTTACACGCTGTGATGAAGGGCAACTCCGTGTCATCCTTGCCACCACAGAAGCGTTGCTGTCCGAGAGTGAAATGCCTTCAGATTCAGAGTAACAGATAAAGGCGGTATTCAGGCGGTGTTTACATCACATTTTTCCTGTAATTTTCAAGGCTCATCCCTGCACCGGAATCCTCCTGCAAAAATGAGCCTTTTCGTCACTGTATCTGTTTAATCAATTCCTCTGGAGATATCTCCTGCCGGAAAAGTCCCAGACCGCTTAATAGAAGGATGCAGTCTACATATCCTTGACAGTATGCCTTCTGCCCCTCCATAGAATTCATATCTTCCAGCTTTGCCATCCACTCCAACAGCGTTTGCCACTGATCTTCAGGAAGACTACGAACTATCTCCTCACACGTTTCACGCATCTCCTCTAATTCCTGCTGTGTATCTCTATATCCCGGCACCTCAACTGCGGTGTCCCTCGTCACATTTTCACAACGAAGCTTATTCAAAAAACATCCAACCTGTTCCCATACTTTGTTCTGCATATTCCATTCCTCCAGTCTGCTAATTATTATTAATATATCCGCAGATATTACACCATACCAAACCCTACTCGTTCCTAAAAAAGGAATAGGCAGCATTCCAAGCGTTACGCTTCAGAACACTGCCTATTCCTTTTTTACCATATTCATTCGATAACCAACCCCTCGTACAGTCTGGATATACTCAGGCCGGCTAGGGTCATCTTCAATTTTCTTTCGAAGGCGGCGGATATGGGAAGTGATGTTGCTGTCATCCCGGAGATACTCCCCATTCCAGACGAAGTTATAAATTTGTTCTTTAGAAAGAATGCTACCTTGATGAAGAGCCAGTACATACAGAATTCGGAACTCAATATTTGTCAGTCTCACTTCCTGATCTCGTTTCAAAACTTTATGCTGCTCCGACTGAATATATAATTCGCCGATTCGCATTGGTTCCTGCTCTTTTAATAATGTTTTATCCACACAAATATCTGATTCTCCTACGATTTTCATTATTTTGTCATATATAATTTTTTCTGATTCATCCAACGAAAGTACAATCAGCTTTCCCACATACTCACCTCGCTGTGCCGCTAAAATCATAAGAACAAAATTGCAGTTTCTATTTTATCTTCTCTTTTTGCTCTATAGCCTGGAGTTCAAAATAATTTTTAAACCTTTGTTGTCCAAATACTTTGTCTATATTTCCTTAATCAAATTCAGACTCAGGTCCATACTTTTCAATGCCTGTATCTTCCCCGCAATTAGCGGCAGCCCTTCACTGTAATATCTGTAACCCTATAAGCTCATCTACCTGCTCCGGAATCAACAGACCAATTTCATTATAATGCCTCAACATGTAGATACTGATTTGAAATAGGACTGAAAATTGTCCTATTTTAACAAAGAAACCACCTGCTCTTCATTATAAAACTTCACATTATACGAGAGTCAAACGACTCTCGTACTTTGGTAGGTGGCAATTTAAATTATCACCAGTATAAAGTTAAACACAAATTCCGCATCTATTCCCATTTGAAAAAACGTATGGCAATGCCTCCACAGACCACTGTGACCACCGCCATGATGGCAATTGGAAACCAGACTGATTCTAACGGTAGGCCCAGCGAAGTTGCTTTCAGCAACTTAATTCCCTGTGTCAAAGGCAAAACATCTGCAATTTTCTGCAATGCAGACGGCATCACTTCATAAGGTAAGGTTGCCCCTGAAAAAATGAGCATCGGAAAATACAGGAGGCTGGCAGCCACACTGGCTGTTTTCGTATCAGGCGCAACACCTCCTACCATAAGTCCGATGCTGAACATCGAAAACATCACCAGAAGATACATGAACAAGAAAATTCCTATCGATCCGTTGAACCTGCATCCAAAAAAGATGGACAAAACTCCAAAAACAAGGCACAAGGACAGCAACGAGTAGATTGCATAAATCGTCACCCACACTGCGAGCAGAAATGCCGGACTTGTAGGCGTAACTTTATATCTTTTTAATATCTTTTTCTGACGATAATCGGAAATCAACAGCGGAAGCCCCATCACACCACCTGCACAAATCGCAATGGTCGATAATGCCCCGAAGGACTGTTCCAAAAAGGTATATTTTACTTCGGGAGCCGCTGTTTTTGCTCCATAAATGACTCCCAAAATTACAGCAACCACTACCGGCATACAGAGAGCAAAAATAACCATGTCCATTCCCCGGAAGGATAACTTCAGTTCTGTTTTCAACATTGTAAAAAATTTATTCATTGTCTTCTTCCTCCTCTCCAGTAAACCACAAATACGCATCTTCCAATTTCTCATAGGGACTTAATGCCACCGCTTCTTCCACAGTCCCTTCAAAGGCGAATCCGCCATCCTTCAGGATACCAATCCGGTCACAGAGAATTTCCACCTCGTCCATGAAATGAGAAGACAGAAATATTGTCAGGCCATGTTTCTTTAACTCCTGCAGGCTTTTCCAAACACCTCTTCTCGCTTTTGTATCAAGCCCTGTGGTAAGCTCATCCAAAAAGACCACCCTAGGATTAGGGATAAGAGACAACACAATGAATAATCTTTGCTTCTGACCTCCAGATAACTCGTTTACAAAAGCGTTTTCCTTATCTGCCAGACCAAATTTGTGCAGCAACTCTTTATATGCCAGTGGATACCTATAAAGGCAGATCGTTTCCTCACACAATTCTTTTACCTTGATCTTGTCTGGATAATTTGCTTCCTGGAACTGTACCCCAACCTGCTTAAAAAGTTGCTTTCGCTCCGTCCACGGGTCTAGCCCCAAAATGCGAACCGTTCCCGAATCCGCTTTCTTTGTCCCAAGGATACATTCTATTGTAGTACTCTTGCCTACGCCATTTGCTCCAAGCAGACCGTACACTTCACCCGCAGCAACTGAGAAGCTGAGATTCTCAATCACTTTCTTTCCGTCATAAGATTTGCTCAGCCCGGAAATTTGGATTGTTTTTTCCATTTCGTATGCCTCCTTATTTTAATTCTGAAATAA
>CALWQT010000026.1 GCA_944383765.1 uncultured Lachnospiraceae bacterium | reverse complement strand
GTCCGTTTTCTGTTTTTCAACACGAAAAAGGAGCGTCGCTCCATAGATGAATTACTCATCTATTTTGCAACGCCCCCATTTTTTCTTAAAAAGATAATTCTGCAATGATCGAACATAAGCTTCACAGAGACTCTTCCTGAGACATAAAAATAAGTTTTCCCATATCATGTACAATGGTTGCATGTCCTTCTTTGCTGATAATGCCTTCTTCTTTCAGACGGGCCATCAGACGGGTTACGGTAATGGTGTGGATTCCCAGATAATTGGCAAGTTCCGGATAGGAAAAATCTTTATGTATCACATAACGGTTTCCTTCTTTTACTGCCAGTTCCGCCAGGGCATGACAGAGGCTCACCATATTGTCACCATCCTGAAGGACATAGCAATGACGAAGGGCATTGTCATAATGGGAAACGGTGACTTGAAAAAGCCAGCGGTAAAATTCCGGATGAGAGTCAATATAATTCCGGAATGTAGCATAAGGAATCTGATACAGGGTACATGCAGATTTTGCTGTAATGGAAAAAGCATAAAAAGTTTCATCAGGATAATCCCGAATATAGGCAGGGATAAAACCAATCAGGTCTCCTGGCTGAAAATATTGATAAATCCGTTCTTTTCCATTGGGGGAAACACTGTGAAGAGCACAAAGGCCTTCCTGAAGGCAGTATACATAATGGTCTGTATGAGCACGGTTGTGAAGGCATTCATGTTTCTTTACATGAATCAGGGTTCCAAGATTTTGAATTGCTTCCAGATAGGGATCAGTATATGGCATGGCACAGAACCTCCATAAATAATAGATGAAAGAATGTTGTTAAAATTATAGCATAGAGAGGAAAAACATAGCAACTGATATTTTTTTGCTTTTCTATAAAGGTTATAATTTTAACAAAGAAAAGGAGGGTTTCTCATGGAAAAGAAACAGATCGGTTATGAAAGAATCCATCACCTGGTGGTAAGGCAGTATGAACGGGAACAGGAGATGCTGGAAGAACTCAGAAAAGGGAATTATACATTGGAAAATCCTTATGTAGTATTAAATCCCTATTTTGTAAATCCCTTGACGGCTATGATCCTGTTTAAGACAGAGAAAGAGGAGCCTGTGACCGTTACGGTAAAGGGAAAAGAGGAAGCGGGAAATATTACTCATACATTCCCGGCGGCAACGGAACAGATTCTTCCTATTTTAGGCTTGTATCCAGAGTTTGAAAATACAGTGGAAGTTTCTCTGCCGGATGGAAGAAGCCACCAGATCAAGATCCAGACGGATAAGGTGGAAAATATGCCTTACCAGGCAGATTACATTAAAACTACCAGTGAATATATGGACGGGAATCTGATGTTTGTGACTCCTGCAGGAGATTCTTTGGCAGGTGGTTATGATTATAGGGGAGATTGCCGCTGGCATTTGGTAGAGCCATTTATTTTTGATATGAAGCCGGCAAAAAACGGCCATATTTTAATTGGTTCTAACCGGCTTCTTAATATGCCTTATTATACAGCCGGAGTATGTGAGATGGATCTGATCGGAAAAATCTATACGGAATACCGTATTCCAGGAGGGTATCATCACGACCAGTTTGAGATGGAAGATGGAAATCTTCTGATCCTGACTCAGGAAAAAAATGGGGCAACCGGAGAAGATATGTGTGTTCTGGTAGACAGGAATACCGGTGAGATCCTGAAATCCTGGGATTACAAGAAAGTGCTTCCTCAGGATGTGGCAAAGTCCGGAAGCTGGTCTGAGCATGACTGGTTCCATAATAATGCAGTATGGTATGATAAAAAAACAAATTCCCTTACGCTGTCCGGCAGACATCAGGATGCAGTCATTAACCTGGACTTTGAGACGGGAGAGCTGAACTGGATTATTGGTGATCCGGAGGGCTGGCCACAGGAGATGGTAGATAAATATTTCTTTACTCCAGTGGGAGATGGAGACTTTGACTGGCAGTATGAACAGCATGCCTGTATGGTGCTTCCAGATGGAGATATCATGATGTTTGATAATGGCCACTGGCGTTCTAAAAATAAAGAGCATTACCGTTTGAACCGTGATAATTTCTCCCGTGGCGTTCGTTATCACATTGATACGAAAAACATGACCATTGAACAGGTATGGCAGTTTGGAAAAGAGAGAAAAAATGATTTCTTCTCTTCTTATATTTCCAATGTAGAGTATTATCGGGACGGATATTATCTGGTACATTCCGGTGGTATGGGATATAATCATGGTGTGACCTGTGAAGAGCTTCCTGTATATATGAATCTGGAAGATCCGGAGTGCGTGCTGAAAAGTATTACGGTAGAAGTAATGGATGGGGAAGTCGTTTATGAAATGCATCTGCCTTCCAATTATTACCGTGCAGAGAAAATGCGTCTGTACCATGATGGAGCTAATCTGACACTGGGAAAAGGAAGAGTATTAGGATGCTTAGGTGTTACCGGAGAATTTGAAACGGAAGTACCGGCAGAAGCAAAGGGAAATCTGCTTCCTGATTATTGCCAGGCTAACCTGACGGAAGAAGATGACAGAATTGTGTTTAAAGCGATGTTCCGTAAAGGTCAGCTGGTTATGTTCCAGCTGGAGAAAGAAGATGATCCGGAAGAAGTACATCGTTATTTCATTTCCACCAGTGCGAAGAAGTTCCTGGCCATGTGTTCCGGTACATTCCTGCCGAAAGATGACAGGGAAGTGACCTTGAATGTGGATAAGGAAGGACTTCATGGGGTATTTGATGTTCGCGTGATTATTGATGAGGAAAAATTTGAAACAGGTATCAAATTGCGGTTTGAGTAAGTAAAAGATAGGTGAGAACATGAGTATGAGCAGAAAGATAGTAAGGTTACTGGGGTTAATAGGAGGCAATGCAGTATTTGCCCTGGGATTGACGGCATTTTCCATTCCCAATGGGTTCCTGGTAGGAGGAGCTACAGGAATTGCCAGAAGTGTGGAACATTTTCTGGGATTGAATGTGTCAGTGACTGTGGCAATCATCAATGTAATCATGTTCTGTCTGGGATTGTGGATCCTGGGCAAAAAGTTTGCTCTGACGACGGTTGTCAGTACCCTGGTCTTTCCCATACTTTTGAATCAGTTTTTAGCGATTCCCGGATTAGGAAATCTGACAGAAGATCGGTTGCTGGCAGCTTTATTCGGCGGAATGCTGACAGGCCTGGGGCTGGGCATTGTCATGCGTTTAGGCGGCTCCACAGGAGGCATGGATATTCCGCCTCTTATCCTGAATAAAAAATTCAGAATCCCAGTAGCAATGTCCATGTATTGCTTCGATGTGCTGATCCTGCTGTCACAGATGATTTTTTCGGATTCGGAAGAAATCTTATATGGAATCATGTCAGTGATGCTTACATCTATTGTACTGAATCAGGTTCTGGTTTTTGGTGCTGGCAATGTGCAGGTAATGATTATCAGCAAAGAATATGAACGGATCAATCAGGTGATTCAAAAAGACATGGACCGGGGGTCCACCTACCTTCCCATCGAGACAGGGTATGAGAACCTGGAACAGAAAGCAGTCCTGTGTGTCATGCCAAGCCGGGAACTGAGCCAGTTAAACCAATATGTAAAGCAGATTGACCCGAAGGCGTTTATTGTTATCAATAGCGTCCGGGAAGTAAGAGGAAGAGGCTTTACCTTGGATAAGCATCTGGTCTGAAAGATACTATAAGAGAGAAAACGTGAAAAAAATACGGTTCTGCATTCTTGCAGAGCCGTATTTTTTGTCTGTTTACATTCTATACTATACAACTAGGTAATCTATGGTTTATAATACAGGTAAGTTACATTGAAAGAAAGATAAGAGGTGGATTATGAATATTTTTTTAGGAATTATGATTCCTTTTTTAGGAACAGCAGCAGGAGCTGCCTGCGTGTTTTTTATGAAAGACCAGCTTAATTCCCAGGTACAAAAAGTGTTGCTAGGGTTTGCTTCCGGAGTCATGATAGCAGCATCTGTCTGGTCGCTTTTAATTCCGGCTATGGATATGGCTGCGGATATGGGGAAATTTGCCTTTATTCCGGCTGCTGCAGGTTTTTTGATGGGAATCTTCTTTTTGCTGGCTATGGATAAACTGGTACCCCATCTTCATCTGGATCATGAAGAGCCGGAAGGTCTGCCCAGCAGCTGGAAGAAAACCACGATGCTGTTGTTGGCAGTAACACTTCACAATATTCCGGAGGGAATGGCAGTGGGAGTAGTGTTTGCCGGATTGCTGGGTCAGAATGCAATGATTACTGCTATGGGAGCGTTTGCGTTATCTATTGGTATTGCAATCCAGAATTTTCCGGAAGGGGCTATTATTTCCCTGCCTTTGAAGAGTGAAGGTCTGGGAAAAGGGAAGGCATTTTTATTTGGGGCTGCTTCTGGTGCAGTGGAGCCAATAGGGGCATTGGTGACTGTGCTGATGGCGCCGTATATTACCCCGGTACTGCCGTATCTGTTAGCGTTTGCAGCCGGTGCCATGGTGTATGTGGTAGTGGAGGAACTGATTCCGGAATCTGCAGCAGGAGATCATTCCAATCTTGGGACTATGGGGTTTGCCGCAGGCTTTGTGCTGATGATGATTTTAGATGTGGCTTTAGGATGACAATAAAAATAATAGGAAAAGGGGCACCGGTCTGCATTCATGGACTGGCGCCCCTTTTTGAAAGTTATTTTATCAATTAACGTACAGAGAATTTCACACCTTTTCGAATGGTGCCATTGCTGTTCCATTCATTATATACATAGGGACCTCCATCGGTAGTACCATTTTCGGTAAACGTATGGACTTCTCCGTTGTAAGGCAGGTCGCCAGTTACAAGTTTGCAGGAAGTGGTACTCATATAGTATACATTTCCGTTTATTTTCATGATGCCTCCCTGCAATTCACCGGTATCTGCTGCAAAGTACCAGGTTCCGTCTTTCTGGATCCATCCAGTACGCATGAGTTGATCGGAACCAAAATAGAACCAATGGTCTTTATAGTGAACCCAGTTATTCGTACAGTATGATCCATCTCCCTATTGATATTTTACCCCTTCAGGAGTTGTTACGAAACCTGAAGCAAAAGATGTAAGGGCGGTGCTTGCAGTGAGAGTCAGGGAAAGCGCCGCTGTAACAAGAAATTTTTTCATAAAAGCTTTCTCCTAATCGTTAGAATCAATGATATTCTTTGAAAGAAGCATACACCTTGGAGTCGCTCCAAGGTCAATAAGATTAAGGATTTTGTAATCTTTTGTAAGTAAAATGAAATGAACAAAAAACATCAAATAAATTCTGTTACGGGCATATAAAGTTCCAGATAATAAATCCTGAATTATTCACGACTTTGCCACGAATGTGGCTGAAAGCCACATAGTTACTGTATTTTAACTGAATATTGCT
>CALWQT010000025.1 GCA_944383765.1 uncultured Lachnospiraceae bacterium | reverse complement strand
GGTGACCGTAGTAAAAAGTTTGCCTATAAGGCAGAAATTCGTAAAATAGAGCGTTTTGGCCCTGCCTAATAGGCAAACTTTTTGCATTTTACGAATGCAGGTCACTAAAACGTATTTTTCAGGACTGCATAACACTAGATAAAACCTAGTGGAATTGGCATTTCTAAAGGTCACCAAAAATTATATCATGGATAGATAAAAAAGTATAGCTGCAGATTAGAACATCCGTTCTTTTACAGCTATACTTCTTTTTCTAGTATATTCACTTTTATATAAGGTACTCATCTGCCGGAACAACTACTTCTATGTTCTCAGTCTGCAACTCAGAGTCCAGGTCCTCGGTCGGTAAAACCTCATCAATAAACGGCTGGATTTCATCTACACAGTCAGCGATAATCCCCCGATTATCTCCATACACATCCATTGTAATAATCTCTTTCGCATGACCCATCAATTTGGAAACAGCTTTCGGATTGAAGTCATTTTTCAAAAGAAGGGTGCAGAATGTACTCCGCAAATCATGCCACCGTATTTCTGGCAAATCATTTTCCACTAGAAGCTGTTTATAGTATTTAAAATGAAAATCTTTACTGCGTGAACGTCCATAGCTGGAGCAGCAGATATAATCATCATCCTGAAATTGACTTTTCCGGCGGCTCCGGTTCCTCTCATATATCTTCCTTTGCTCCAAAATCGCTTCGAACACATAATCCGGTATGGGGATATCACGGTAGCTGGAGGGCGTTTTCAGCCGCACTTCCTGTTTTGTATATGTCTTTGGAGCGAAATCCTCTTTCTTCGTATTGATTTTCTTTCCCAGCTGCCGCTGTACCCTCAGTGTCCGATTGATATAATCCACATCGGAATATTTCACCCCGTTGATTTCCCGGCGTCTGAGCCCCATCAGCACATTGAACAACACCTGCATATGGATCGGCGTGTGCCTGCTGACCTCCAGTAAAATCAAAATCTGCTCCATATTCAAGGTTTTCTGTGTATCAATATTCCTGGTATGGTACGGCTTCTTCGCCACCTGCTTCGGCAGGTCAATTCCGGCTGCCGGGTTCTCTGACCGGACCTTTTTATCCACCGCATATTTCATGGAAACATTCATCACAGTTTTTAAGAGCCTGGCGGTGGACGGGGAATACTCCGTCTTTTCTTTATAGAGCTTCACCACATCGCCCCTGTTAATGTCCGTCATTTTCCGCTTTCCCCAATGGGGAATTATATGGTTCTTCACAATGCCGCGGTAAGTATCGTAGGTTTCCGCACTTCCCACACGGTTTCGGATATCTTCTTCTATCCAGAACTCCAGGAAATCCTTCACACTCACATTGGAATATACCACGTAAGTTCCCGCATACAGTTCTCCAATCGTTTTATCCCTGGCGGCGTTGGCCTCTTTTTCCGTTGCAAACCCGGATTTCTGCTGAGGGCGTTCCGAGCCGTCCATATACTTGAGAATCACACGGTATCCGTACTTTCCCTTAATCGGCATGACATTCTTTACTTCCCATTCCACATACTGCTGTAAGGAAAGATCAAACTTCATCTCACGCCACCTCCTCTGTTTCCACCGGTACAAAGGCATTGTTCATAAATGCCAGAATATTTTCGTTCTCATCCATAACCTCGCAGTAATACTCAAATGTCGTATGTACGGAGCTGTGCCCCAGAAGCGCGGATATCTTGACCAGCGGCACATTCATTTCAATCAGGATTGTAGCATACATATGGCGAAGGCCGTGAACCGTAATGTGGGGCAGGCTATTCCGACTGCACAGCTTCGTCAGGGCATTGTTCAAAGCTGTTATACTATGGAGCTTGCCGTTTTCCTGACAGCTGATGTAATCCCGGTCAGAATAATTCTGCCCTTCCCGGAGACGATTCCTCTCCACCAGCTCTTTCCGCTTCCTTACCTCCGCCATGACCGCTTCCGGTACCCGCAGCGTCCGGTAACTGTTTGGCGTCTTTGGTTCCCGTTCTACCAGAGCATATTCTTCAATCTTGCTGCCGCTCCTCTTTTTTATCTTTGGGTCGGAAGCAACCTGACGATTGATATAGACGGTATTCTTCTCAAAGTCAAAATCGCTGAATTTCAGCCCCATAATCTCGCCTTTTCTAAGCCCGCAGAACAGTCCCAGCAGGATTTCCAAATACCAGTTGGTCTTTGAAGCTGCTTTCAGCAGCAGCTTCACTTTCTCTCTTCCCAGTACGATAATTTTCGGTTTCTGCCGTTTGTAAGGCTTTGTGCCGGTTACCGGATTGGTTTTAATATATCCGCCAATCACAGCTTCTTTAAACGCCAGATTCAGAAGTTCCCTGGCTTTATTGCCTGCAGAAGAAGTGACCTTCGCCGCTTTTTCCAGTACCGTATCCAGATAATCGGAATTTACATAGCGAACCTTAATATCGTAGTCCAGCTGCGGCAGTATGATGTTGTAGAGTGCATACGCGCCCACCATCCGGGTTGTACTTTCTACCCGTTCCGAGAAAATCTCCTCAAACCAATACACCAGGTAGTCTTTCAGCATAATTTCCGTATTGACCTGGTGGGCCATCTGATAGGCACGATACGCCTTCTTAAACTCTGCCTCACACTGCTCGTAGCTTTTATCCGCTTCTTTGCTGGTAGCGAAACCGCCCTTTTTACTGTACTTGACGTTTCCATCCTCCTGAAGGACCTTCGTGCGGTGATACCACGAATTATTTTCAAAAAATGACTTGCTTTTCTGCGGATTTTCTTTTTTCAACTGTTCCACCTTCCTTAAGTGATTCCATTCAGCCAGTTGTCAAAAGATTGTTTGGGTACCCTGAAAAGCTTTCCAATCTTGATTACACGGAACGGCTCCTGCTTTCGATACACCTCGTCCAGATAGGAGTATGCCTTGCTTCTGCCGATTCCCAACAGCCTCTGAATATCTTCCACATCATATACTTTTTTGTCAGTTCCTAGAGCCTCTATTTTAGCCACCTCCTTCTCGGAGCGGCCTTATGGTTATATCATAACCATAAGCCCTGCCTCCGTCCACGATGCCGATTTCCAAACGGCATCCTTGACATTTTCTGATTTGTTGTTCTCTGTTCCATGGACACGTTGTAATACAACAGGATACCTCAAAAACTAAGGCTTTTGAAATAGCCTCTTATATCACATTTATAAAAGCAGCCGGACTGTTTCAGTCAGAATCATCCTTACATATATGATTAAAATCAGTCCGGCTGCCCCTTTTATACGCTTTGCTTGCTGTTCTATTTGCCACGCGCCCCGAACAGCCGGGAATATCAAAGGTCTCCGCTGGCGCGGCTGTCATAACTCCGCAGCGCCGTTCGGATCGTGCGCCGCAGGGTTCCCCCCTAGTCTTTAGGAGGCCGTGAGGAAGTATCTTTAAGCCCCCGCGCAGTCGTCGCGCCCGAAACGCCACTTCCGGGATTAAGGATTCGTTGATCGCTCCAAAACAGCTTGTCCATCACCTCCCTGGCTGTTTCTTCCTGGCGCCGTCCCTTACTCGCTCATACACGGGTTATGTACCTTTGATATTGTGTATTCAGTTGTCATGGTGCCTGAAAGAGACAGTTAGGAATCTGCGTCCTTCAATGTGTAGGCGTTGGGAAAGTCTATTTGTTAAGCATTTTCTAAATTTTTTTTGATTTTTTTCATCCTCTGTGTTATTGCACTTCTGCTACAGCCTAACTTTTCTGCCACCTCTGATTTTTTATAGCCTTCAAAAACAATTAAAGTCAATAATTCCAAATCATAGGTACTAAGCCGTTTTAGTCCTCGATACAACTGAGGATCTTCTATACTGTTTACCCATGCCAACCGCCCATAAAATAATTCTTCATGCAGCGGTTCTTTAGATAAAGAAGAGAATTTCTGAAAAAGAGTGGATTGCCCTATCGTTTCATCAAAACTCTCTGCTGGGAGATTTTGGATACGATTATGATACACTCTTTGGCTACAAAACCAAGCCCAATCGTAGGCTTTTATGCATTCTATTGCGTTACGAGGCATACCAGCAGCAGTATACTCTGCCTCCAGTCTTTCCCACTCTTTATCAAATTTTCGTTTCTCACGTCCGTAATTAAATCCCATTGATTCCTCCGTTTCAATCCTTTTTGCGTTGCAATCAGAACGAAACAAAGGTGGTGGACGACTCCGGTAAATCTTAAAATCCTTCAACTGTAATTTGGATAAAAGAAAAACGGCAGGTATCTATAATCTTCCCTGCCGTTTTAACTTATCAACTTTTACTGTTCTGTTTAGCTATATAGAAACTTCTTCCATAAAGGTAATGATCTTTTCTAATGCCCTATTCTGTATCCTTTTTAAAGTACGGTCACTTCTAAGACATTCCATACCAAAACAGTCCTGCAATTTTCGAGATGTTTCAGTCCAAGTCTCTTGATTCATCAAATGAGTTTCTATAACGAAGCGCTCCCTTTTATCTAATACCGTCAAAGCACTCTCGATTAACCTGAGCATTCTTTCCTTCTCATGAAAAGTTGTCTGTGAAATAGTCTGGTCATTTGACAATTCTTTCAAATAGTTTAGTTGTGCCTGCATATTGCGAAAATCACGTAATAGAATCTTCAATTCTTCCTTTGTCATAACACTCCGCCATTATATCCCTTTCTTTTGTAGATACTTCTATTAACCCCCATATCACTCCGTTTTCTACAAAATTTTATAAATGGCACTAAAATGTCATGAATTTGTCACTTACATGAAACAACAACCGGAGATATAGTAAAACCACCTGCATAAGCGAAGAAATTATTTTTTTCAGTTTCTAATTCCGCTATTGATTCCTTTTTATACAAAAAAAGGAGTTAATAATGGAAAATACTATATCTTCGCTCGTGAAAAACTACCTTCTCACAAAAGAGAATATCTATTTTGAAGAACTTCTTGATAAATTTAAACCATTAATTACTTCATACGCTCGGAAACTATATTACTTAGAATATGAAGATAGCGTTCAGGAGTTGTCGATTGCCTTATACGAAGCAATCTTTACTATAAAAGATTCCAGTAATGAATATGCTTGTATCTCTTATATTCAAAAATCAATTATAAACCGTTTCACAAAACTTTATCATAAGAGTAAAGAAGTGCAAAAATTACAATCCATCAATTTAGCTATCGATGAAAACAAAGACTTAGAATCCAGTTATCAGAAAACTGATGACTGCATTTTTAAGACTGATTTAGAAAGCCTTTTAAAAAAGAGAACTGTTTTAGAGCAGAAAATTATTTACATGATTTCTCAAGGATACACTGATGAAGAAATTGGACGATTTTTAGGATATACTCGCCAATACATAAATCGGTTAAAAAAGAAAATATTAAAAAACTAATCCTTAACACAAAAAAACCCATGGATATTCTACAAAGTATCAGAATACCAACCATGGGTTCTTTTTTTATGTTTGCTTTTCAAAATTAGCGCACAATTTATCCAATTTGTCATTTACCGAATTTACTATGGACAATTTATCAGTCAACTCTAGCAGTAATTTCTGATATTCTTTTTCTCTGGCATCCTGCATTTCATCCAATTTGTCATTTTTCTTAATTGTATACAAAAGCAAAAAAACAAATAGTACTGCCCAAATACCTTGCGATTGAATTAATTGTGTTACAAGTTCTTCCATTACAACTATCCTCCTTTCTGCTATTTAGTTAATAAGTCACATTTTTACAGTTCAGAAAACATTTTGCATAAAAATTTCCATAACATAATCAATAGTATTAGTAATACAACTATTGCTCATTGGTGATTCCAAATTGACTTTTGTATAATTTTTTTACCACTTGCAAACTATTAGTATTATGTCACTAACCAAATAGGGAGATTAAATGAATAGAAAATCTTTAGGGAAACAAATACAAAAGTATAGAGAGAGGGCCGGCTACAGCCAGGAAAAATTAGCTGAAATAATAGAATGTAGCACTATTTTTATTTCCTACATTGAACGTGGCGTTAAATCTCCAGGATTAGATAAGCTGATGAAAATCGCAAATGCATTGGATGTCTCCGTAGACATATTGCTGGGAAAAGATTTGGCAAGCTATAACACAGAACGATTGAAAGACATTGAGCAACAGCTGAAAAAACTCCCTGAACAGGAACAGCTGAAAATCCTCGATATGATTGACTCTATTATTTCAATCGAATTATTACATCACAACAAACAGAAGGGATAACGGAATGATTATCTTTTTAACATTCGATACCAAAGAGGAATGTGACAAATTTATATATTTGTACTCGCACTATTTAAATACAGTATATTATACAGTGACGCGTTTTGTATCTGAACCTTACACAATAGAAGATTTATCTCAAGATGTTTTTCTTGCATTATCCAAACATTTGGATAAATGTGATTTATCAAATCCGACACAAACCCGAAATTACATTATTACAATTGCTCGTAATCGCTGTAAAAATTATTTACGTGATAGTAAGAAATTAGACGTAGATTCTTTAGATGATCTGCATGATAAAAATCAGGATGCTGCAGATATAGATATACTAAAAATAATGTTGAAAAAAGATACGAAAAAGAAGCTAATTGAAGAAATCAGAAAACTAA
>CALWQT010000024.1 GCA_944383765.1 uncultured Lachnospiraceae bacterium | reverse complement strand
GTGCAGTACAGGTTGTCATCCATATGCTAGACTCTAGATTAGAAATCAACGTGTCCAGGTTTCTGGGTACATATCATTGTATGCAGAGGCTCTTTTTTTAATGCCGTTTCATTAGATTAAACACAAAAAATCCTCTGAATTGAAGTTTAAACATCTTCAAGACAGAGGACTCTTTTTATCAGAAACTTACCTTCTTACATCTAAGGAATTTGATGAGGATATCATCAACTGCATCAGTATATCTTCCTTGTCTGATGAGATCATTCTTTAAATCGATCAAACAATGGATGATCAAGTCATATTCATCTTTAGATAGATATAACCAATATTTCTTATTAAAGAACATCTTCACCACTCCTTTATGATTTCATTATAGTCATAGATAAAAGAAGTGAGAAATGTGCGATAGGTATGTATAAGAATTCTATAAATTGTAATTTGTCTAAAATAGTAAAACCAAACCGCTTGCAACCATTTCCCTTACTGCGGAAACAGTATCACTAATTGAGTGCGTGGTTGTGTCTATGACATTTGATTCATAGATTCCTAAATTGGAAAATTGCTCCCACATTGTTTCTACCAATTCAATATTTGTGTCTCTATCCAGCTTCGCTCTTTCCGTAGCTCGTTTCAAAGTTTCTTCCTTACTGGCTCTTAAAATAATATAGTGTACCTCATAATGTTCACGGATAAGATTTTGCCACGGTTCTAAAAACCACGGTCCGATAATGCCGTCTACAATAACATCATATCCCCCACGAACGTATCGTTTTGCCGCATCCAAAAAAGCTTCAATAACAACTAAATTTTGCTCATTTGACTCTGGCAAATGCGGTGGAATTGCCCCTTTACTCAAATAATGATAAAAGTCATCTGTGTGCATATGTACGGACTTTTCCAAATCTGATTCTTTTGCAACAATAGATGCCGTTGTAGTTTTCCCTGTCCCCGGCGAACCTGTGATTACAATAATTCTACCTAGGTTCATCTATGTTTCACCTCCACAACTTAGGATTTTTCTATTTCAAATCAAAGAGGGAGTTTTCATAGTCCTTTACATAGTATCGTATATTTTTACGCCCTTTTTGAATAATGGTGTGTCCCTCTGCTTCTAATTTTTCTTTCTGTGCTTTAATACCATTTGGATATTTAGCATTGAGTTCTCCATTCGCTTTCAATGTTCTCCAATAAGGCGTTTCATCTTCTGAACGCTGATAGCTCGCCCATGCCACGATAGAAACAAAAATCCCTGCTGTAATCGGTTCTGTAAAGTCCGCACCGCTCAACTCCGCAAAGTATTCTCGTATCTTTCCAACGGTAATCACTTTTCCATAAGGAATTTTTTTCATTACCTTGTCATAGTCGATTGGTGGTGCAAAATACATTTTACTTCCACCATATTTTTCAATGCTTTTCTGGTCTGTAATGATTTGAAATTTTGGCATATCCTTATTATCATGCAACATAGCATTAAAATCTTTTTTATCTTCGTTTGCCATTTCTGCCACCTCCTACTTTAAGGATAGTCTGTTCGTCATTTCTATGCAATGAGGCTGTTTGAAAAATTTTGACAACTTCCAATTTGATCGTGCTTAAACATTTTCATTATACCATCTGTTTTCGAGTTCTAAATAGACGCAAGATTAAAAATAATTTTCAAAAAAATAAGAAAAATTTGGCATATTTGGGTGTCCATTTTCTTGACATAGGACCAGTAGATAAACAAGGTGAAAATAATGGCTAGGAAATATGAACTTATCACCGATCTTTATTATCAAACGATTAACGAAGTAAGTGAAAATGCTGATAGCTGGAAATCTTTCTTAAAAACGGCAGGAAGAAATTTTCGCCTTCGTTTTGATGAACAGATACTTATCTATGCTCAAAGGCCAGATGCTATTGCTGTTTTAGAAATCGAGAAATGGAACAATCGTTTTGGAAGATGGGTCAATAAAGGTGCTAAAGGTATCGGAAACAAAAGCTTTTGATATGGAAGGGGCTCTCAAACAAGTACAAAAGCTCATTGATGGAGGAATGAAAACCAAAGAAGCCATCAAACGGGTAGCCCAGGAAATGAATGGTTCTAAAAATGAGCTGTATGATGCTTATCATAAACACATTTGATCTTGCGAAAGCAGGATCTTTTTTTTGAGATGGAAAAATGCAGTTTTGGATCTATTTTTGTTCCTAATCTTTTCAATATTCGATAAAAATCAGGTATAATTATTTTAAGGTGTGATCATGAAGAAATTGTATAAATATCTATTAGATGCAGTGGTGGTTTCCACGGTACTTGCCTGCAGTGCATGTGCAAGTATGCCGGTTGCAGATCCTGCGGTAGAAGGGGATCAGCCGGAAACGCTAGAAAAAATTACTATACCTGCTTCGATATTTGAGTTCGCAAATTCTGATATCGAGGATAATTTTGAAGAGTTCAGTGATTATTGTTATAGCGTAGAGCGGGATGGAAACGATCTGATCCTTGGAGTTACGCCGCCGCAAAAAGAAGAACTTATAGAAATGTATGCTGCTTCCATTGACGATGTGCTTGAAACAATGACAGAAGAAGAACCAGGGTACTATGTGGAGACCGATAAGGATCACAGCCGGTTCGTATATCATTACGATGAAAAAATTGATAATGTTCTGCAGGCGAGAATGCTGTTGACAATTACGACTTCGGACGTTTTGATCGGAATCTTAGAGACTAAAGATCCAAACTGGAATGTACAGGCCAGGATCGTGAATTGTCATACCGGACTGGCTGTCGGGGAAACCACATTTCCGCAGGGGAGCATTACTTTTGGACCGGATGAATGGAAGGCCAGTTACGATAACGGCGCATGGCTCAAAACAAAACAAGAAGAAGTTATGGCTATGACAGGTCTTGTCGGCACGGCTTATGAGGAATTGACGGATACCCAGAAAGGAGTCGTCACCTCTGTTGGGCAGATGATGGATTGGATCGAAGGAAAATATGGACAAAAATTCCATTACATATCCTATGTGCCAGGCGATGCACTTGAGCAGGAGCATCTGAAAGTCTATCCGGAACAGGGGGATGAATCGGATGTTGTAACCGTGTATCGCACTTATGAAAACGGACGTTACCAGTATGAAGACGATTACGGATCCATTTTGGTACGGCCTTCGTATGAAGAACAGATTCTTACATTCGCAAAAGAGTACTTGCCTTTAGAAGGAATAAAGATCTATACAGAAGTAAAGGGTGGTACAAGCAATGTGCCTAAAGAAGGTTCTATTTTGAATACTGTTTCGGCTGCGACATATATTTTTATGAATGAAGACTTGTGTTTTCAACAGTACGAAGCATTTCTAAAGGCAGTGCCGGATTGGCTTACAGAGAACTGCCAGGGTGTGCCGGCCGGGATCTATGTACGGATGGCAAATTCTGAAGATTGGAAGCAGATCGACAGATCGAATTATGAAGATAAGCTTCGGGAAGATATCTATACCAAAGAAGCAGAGTGTGCGATCTCCGGCAGCGGGAAAGTGACAGTGAATTAGTCAAGGGGAAAAATGTTATGAGGAAGATTCTATTGTTTATGGTATGTTGCACTTTAGTGTGTGGCCTGAATGGATGCACTTTCTTCGGGAGCGGATCATCCAATGAATTTCGTTCAGATGAAGAATTGGCTGATGAAATGATAGAAAAAATTATTGCTTGCGTAGAAAAGGAAGATGCAGAGGGTCTGACAGAATTATTTTCGCCATATGCCAAGGATAGTACATTAAATTTAGCGGAACAGGAAGAAGACTTCATAGATTTTTTTCAAGGCGAATGTGAAAGCTGGAAAGGAAATGCAAGTTCTCAGGAAAAAAGTGAACACGGAAAAACGATCTGGCGAAAACTGAGAGGGCATTATTCAATCATCACGGATGAAGCGCAGTATGAAATAGCCTATACTTATATTCCTTTTCACAGAGAAGAACCGGATAAAGAAGGACTTACCGCAATAGAGATCACTACGGAAGAAAACTTTGACAAGGAGGATTTTCTCTGGAGTTTGGACCAGCGACCAGGAATCTATGTGACTGAAGAGGGAGAAGAGGATCTCTCAAGACAGAAGCAGATCACTCCCGAAGAACTGATCCAGGCAGCAGATCTTACAAAAGAACAGTATAGCGGCGTTGACCTCGAACAGTTTATTGAAGATTTCTCTGTGACGAAAGAAGATGTGAATACACTCAATATACCTTTGCTTCTGAAAGAATACGAACCAGATTACAAGGGCCGAGTGATCGATGTGAGTTATCTTCTTGAAGACGATATAGAAAGCCGTACATCGGATTTTACTCGTGATGCAATTGCGATCGCTTTCATGGAAAACAAGAATACAAGTACAGAATGTGTCTATTATGATTTGTTACAGGATAGACGATATCAAACATCCGATGCGTATCTCTTTGACAATCTGTATCAGACACAGGCAGGATATTATAGTAATGGACAACAAATTTTGCAGGGACTGGATAAGTACAAAGTTTTCACTTGGGAATCCAAAACGGATGAAGAAGAAATCACAGATCCTCAATCCATGGTACTGGCAATAGAATATGCAGACGGAACCGTGTTCCGTATAGAAGCATCGGGTTTACTCTCTCAGGTGCTGCCAGGGGCGTATAAGGAAGTAAGAGAAATGCTTTTGTCAGGAGAATACAACAAAAGCTAGAGAAATATCTAAGGAGAAAAACAACGTGAACAAAGTATTTGAAGATGATTTTCTGGATGTACAGTCACGAATCATTGCACTGTGTGTCGAATTCGCGGATAACAAGGCCGATAAGGTTTATGCCTATGGTTCCATTGAAGAAAACAGTATTTCTTTTAATGCATTTTTCAACATTGGCGGCCAAATCAAAACGACCAATAATGTAGTAACCGATACAGACACAATATGGGATTTTCTGGATTTAGGGGAATCGGATCTTGAGAAGATAAAAGAAATATGCATCCACTATGGAAAACCTGTTCCTACAGAATTAAAAATGATATATGACTGTAAAACCGGTCAAATAGACACAAAATATCAATATAACAGTATCTGTTCTGCAAAGACAGGGATCGATTCCAGTGAGATTTTTTTGAAGTGGTTAGATGAGGTGCGCAATGGAAGAGATAAAACAACATTGTGAGAAGGTGATCCAGATGCTTCGCTTGGATTATCCTGCGCAGTTACAATATCCGGGAAGCATCAAAAAAATATATGATGTTATGTTGCAGATCCTATCTTGCGATGAACTTCCTGATGTTGACTGGGTAGGCATGGTGCGCTGTTTTGTCGATGAAACTACGGATTATCAAAATCCGGTCCTCTTTGAGATCGATAAAATTGCGAAGCTGTCAAAGGAAAAATAATGAAGCAGTTGAGAAAAACAGAATGGCAAAAAGGATATCTCATTAAGAAAAACCTGGCTCTGTGTGTGTGGGTATTGATGTTGCTCGCAGGCTTTGCCGGAATATTGTCGCACCCGGAGAATATTCCATCGCTGGTGGCGTGTGTCCTTGCCTTGGCGGGTGCAGGCCTAACATTGCCGCGCCTGATCAGATATTGCAGAAAAACATACCATAGTATGCCCGCTTTGAACAGGCGGCTTACAAAAGAAGAGCAGGAAGAGCTGGTCGAACACGTTGAAATAAGAGAATGCTTACGTAATAATGGCTAAATCGATATATGCAGCCTGGAAAACATAGATGGACTGCAGCGTATGAACGAGCTCATTGACCAGCTCCAGAAAAAAGGGGTGGAAATTGTACTGTACGAGGATGACAGAGTTGTAGAAACTGAATTCCTAAAAAATATCATTGAAGCACACTTTGATTCAGAAAGGTATCTGCAGGAAAAGGACGATAAAGTTATTGAGCAAGATTAGTGATTTGAGGAGGAAGATTTATGAGGATCACAGACATTTTTGATGCTGTAAGAGATGGAACTTACTTTGACTTTATGGATTTTTATTCCGGAAATCCGAATTTGTTCAATAAGTATGCAGGGATGAGTCTGCTTCAATTGTCTGTTGTCAATGACCGTTATCCAGATGAAAAAATAAAGATCCTTCGTTTTTTGATTTCTGAGGGAGCGGATGTTAACTTTCTGAGTCCAAAAGATCAAAGAAATGCGCTGCATATATTTTATTTTTCTGTTTTAAGACCTGAGCCTCAGTACATGTTAAAAATAACGCAGCTTCTGATTGCGGCTGGAGTGGATATCAATAAAAAAGATAAATATGGCGCGATACCGCTGCAGTATGCGATTACCGCTGTGAAACTGCCGACGAAGACAATCATGCCGGTATATCAATATTTGATGGATCGAGGATCAAATATTTGTGAAAAAGATAACTTTGGCAAAACTTGCCTTGATTATGCTGAAGAATTTTCATGGAGAAATGATTTGATCCATTTGTTGGAAGGGAGCAATATATTCTAAATATGAAAAGGTTAAAAAAACAGGAAATCATTTTTTTGTTCTTGTATTGGCAGTCATAGCCGCTGGTCTGCTTCTGCCCAAAACAGGAGAACTGGTACTGCTGGATGAATTTTGTGATCTATCAGTTATATGGAGCGTTTGTGCTTATCTGGTCATCCGGGTGGTGCGAAACAGGACTTTGCTGTCGGCTTCCAGAAAGGCTCTGGGAGCAGGCGTTGTTATCGTGTGTTTTGCTTTAGCGCTCTGGTTTTCTAAGGATCTGGTGCTTGATTTGTCGTCAGGTTCGCAAACGGTTGAATTAAAGGATATACAAGTCAGCGAATCTTTGGCACATACGGGAATTTTTTCGCACCATTATTATCTGACTGGTTCTGATAATGAGGATGAAATTCTTCGATTAGAGATTTCGGGCGAAGACTATGGCAGGCTGCAACAGGGTCAAACCGTAAGGGTCGAGTACTATAAACATACGGGGCGGATCGTGAAGGTGGATTGAAAAGAAGTAGATTTATTTTTGGTTTTATGCTAATTTTTTTTCCTAAAGAAATAAAAGCGACAAATTGAAATGAGGAATGGAAATAAAAAAGAAGATTTCACGTGGCGATTTGTTCTATTACGATTTTGGAGAAAGAGAAGGATCGATTCAATCTGGAGTGCGTCCGGTATTGGTTGTCCAAGCTAATGAGTTTAATACCAACGCTCCAACTATTATCGTTGCTTCGCTTACTACAGTATTAAAGAAAAGATACTTACCGTCGCACATAATATTAGGTAAGGAATTTGGCTTAAAGAAACCGTCAATGGTATTGCTTGAACAGATCCAGACAATCACAATAGGTTTCGCTCAAAAACAATTGCGTTCAGAGTATCGCCTGAAGAAGATGAACAGATAAATATTGCGGTGTCTTTAACAGGATTATCTAAACAAGATTTTATTACCAGTAAACTATTGGATAGAACGATCAATGTACAAGCTAATTGTAAAGTTCATAGAGCAGTATTTGATCGGCTTGGTGAAGTTCTAATCAGAATTAAAAAGACTGGAACCATCAGACGATATAGATGATGAATTAATGGATAATATATCGCTTATATTGACAGTAGCTAATGGGCTTTATAATCCAGAAAATCATATTGAAAGTGAGTAAACCTTTATAGGATTGCTATTTGGATTTATAGAATTGCCATTTGGCTACTAAAACAATAATATTTCAATACGTTAAATTGATTTTATTCGTAATTTGGTATATAATATATTTTGTATATTTTTATCAAAGTAACAGCTTTTACGGGAGATCCAGAGCATATTTAGGAGACCTTATGATGGAGTATTGTTCAATTCGACAGATTTCCGAGAAATGGGGAATTTCTGTTCGTCGGATACAGGTACTTT
>CALWQT010000023.1 GCA_944383765.1 uncultured Lachnospiraceae bacterium | reverse complement strand
AACGAAAGCGAGGTATTTGTAATGAAAGAATTTTGGAACATGGTCCAGATGGTATTTGCCGCTGTGGGCGGATGGCTAGGGTATTTCCTTGGCGGCAATGACGGGCTGCTGATCGCCCTGGTGTTATTTGTGGTGGTGGATTACCTGACTGGTGTGATGTGTGCTGTTTCTGATAAGACCTTATCCAGCAACGTAGGCTTTAAGGGTATTTGCAGGAAGGTGCTGATCTTCCTTTTGGTAGGAATTGCCAATATCCTGGATGTCCATGTTATCGGCACTGGATCGGTGCTGCGGACGGCGGTGATCTTTTTCTACATTTCTAATGAGGGCGTAAGCCTGATGGAGAATGCGGCGCACTTAGGCTTGCCGGTGCCGGGGAAGATCAAGGCTGTCCTGGAACAGCTCCATGACCGGGCGGAAAAAACAGAAACGGAGGAGAAATGAGATGAAGTTAGTACAGAGCATTTTAACGAAAAATCCCTGCTATACGGCAGGAAGAAAGATCACGGTCAAGGGGCTGATGCTCCATTCCGTGGGATGCCCACAGCCGAAGGCGTCTGTGTTTATCAATAACTGGAACATCCCGTCCTATGACAGTGCCTGTGTCCATGGGTTTATTGATGGCAATGACGGGACGGTATACCAGACCCTTCCCTGGAACCACCGGGGATGGCATTGCGGTTCCGGCAGCAGAGGCAGCGGAAATAATACCCATATCGGAGTGGAGATGTGCGAGCCTGCGTGTATTCGGTACACGTCAGGCTCAAACTTTACCTGTTCCGACCTGTCCACGGCAAGGGCTGTGGCAAAACGCACCTATGAAGCGGCGATGGAACTGTTCGCCATGCTGTGCAAGCAGTACAATCTGAATCCGATCGCAGACGGTGTGATCGTCAGCCACCGGGAGGGCCACAGCCGTGGGATTGCGTCCAACCATGGCGATCCGGAGCATCTTTGGAACGGTCTGGGGATGGGATATACCATGGATGGATTCCGCAAGGCTGTGAAAGCGGCCATGGGAGGAAGTGTGGCCGGAGGCGGTTCTTCTTCTGGCAGCGGCAGCTCTGGAACTTCCGGTTTCCCAGCGGCTCCCTTTACGGTAAAGGTGATAATTCCGGATCTGAATTATCGGTCTGCTCCGTCCATGAGCGGAAGTGTAAAGGGGCAGACAGGAAAAGGAATTTTTACCATTGTGGAAGTGAAAAATGGCTGGGGCCATTTAAAAAGTGGAGCAGGCTGGATTTATCTGGAGAATCCATCCTACTGCACCGTGCAGTCCTGCGGTTCTGGAGGCGGCTCCTCCAGCGGCTCTTTTCTGGTCCAGGTATCTGCCACAGACCTGAACATCCGGAAAGGGCCGGGGACCAATTACGGAACTACTGGAAAGTACACGGGAAAAGGAACCTTCACGATTGTGGAGACCCGATCCGGACAGGGTTCCAATGCAGGCTGGGGCAAACTGAAATCCGGAGCCGGATGGATCAGTCTGGATTATGCTAAACGAGTGTAAAAGAAAGTGAAAAGTGCCGGGCAGGGGAGAAACAATCTTCTGTCCGGCAAAATTTTTTGCAGAGGATAAGTTTGGCGAGAGTGGAAGGAAAAACCGGTGGAAATGGTGAAACTGCTTGACTTTCAGGGGCTTTAGAGTGATAGATAGACTACCAAAAAAGAAAGGAGAACTTGTAAGAATGGTAATAGCAGGAAGAGTGAATAGGGTGGCTTTTTATTGCCGTATGAATCATAGGGATCATGATTATACCCAGTTTTTGGACGATGTAAAAAAACGGTTGGAAAGAGCCTATGGAAAACAGGAATGGGAACTGAAAATCTATTTTGAAGAAGCCTCTGGCGCTGATCCGGACAGGAAGGAGTTCAACCGTCTGAAACAGGATATTTCACAAGATCAGATTGATGTAGTGGTTTCTGTCCGGGCAGCGATGATTGCCAGGGATTGGGGACAGTTTATGGAGTTTATGGAAATCTGTGAAAAGGCGCAGGTGGAAGTCCTCTGTTTGGATGAAGTGGAAGATGCAGGGCGTATTTTTCAAAGGATTCAGAAATTTATTGCGGCTTATTTTGAAGGAAGTGAAGAAACATGCGGATAAGGATTATCACTGCGGTTCCTACGGCAGAAAAGAAAAAAAGAGTTTGCGCTTATGCCAGGGTTTCCACTGACAGCAGAAGGCAGGAGGAATCTCTGGAAAACCAGACGGCAACCTACGAAAGGCTGATCCGGTCGAATCCGGAATATGCGTTTGCTGGTGTCTATGCAGATCAGGGGATCTCCGGATATTGTGAAAACCGGCCGCAGTTCCAGAAGATGCTGGAGAGAGCAAGAGCAGGGGAGATCGATCTGATCATAACAAAGTCCATATCAAGGTTTGCGCGAAATACCGTCACCGTTCTGAAAGTTGCGAGAGAACTGAAAGAACTGGGTGTCGGTATTTTTTTTGAAGAACAGAAAATCAACACTCTTTCAGGGGACGGTGAGATGATGCTTGCCGTCCTCGCTTCTTTTGCCCAGGAAGAGAGCAGGAGCATGAGTGAAAACAATAAATGGAGCATCAAGAAGAAATTTGAGCGGGGAGAGGTGATGATCACCACTTCCAGTTTTTGCGGCTATGACAAAAACGAATATGGGGATTTGGTGGTAAATGGCAAAGAGGCAGAGATTGTCCGGCTGTCTTTTGACCTTTATCTGATGGCTGTAGGAAGCACCAGGATTGCGAGCCTGCTGGATTATCTTGGAGTTCCTACAGTGACAGGGGGAACCTGGGAAGGTGGGACTATTGGCGGAATGATCGCTAATGAAAAGTATAAAGGGGATTTCCTTTTACAGAAATATTATACGCCGCCAGACAAGCGGAATTTCTCACGGAAAAATCGTGGGGAAGTACAAAGCTATTACATTTCTGAAAACCATGAGCCGATTGTTTCACCGGAAGTGTGGCAGCAGGCGCAGGAGATGCGGGATTACCGGAAAAAGATCAGAAATATCGGGCAGGATGGAACGAGGAAATTTCAGAACCGGTATCCCTTAAGTGGAATGCTGATCTGCCCGCATTGTGGAAGGACCCTTCGGCGGAGGCAGGTTTACAAGAAAAAGATCCAATGGCTGTGCAGCACTTACATTGAGCATGGGAAACAGGCGTGCAAGGGAATCCGGATTGACGATGCGGAACTTGCAGGACTGCACATCACGGAACAAACGGTAGTAGAGGAGGTTTTGAAGGATGGCAAGAAGCATTACCGTTATACCAGCAAGGCAGAATTCGACTTCACAGGAGAATTCCAGCCAGAATGTCCGGAGGATACGGATGGCAGCATACTGCCGGGTGTCAACCGACCAAGAAGAACAGTTATTAAGCTATGAGAACCAGGTGAATTATTATACGAAATTCATCAAAGACAATCCGCTGTATACGTTTGCCGGGGTCTATGCAGATGAAGGAATTTCCGCAACCAATACCAAAAAGAGAGAAGAATTCAACCGCATGATCGCAGACTGCAGGGAGGGAAAAATTGATATGATCATTACGAAATCCATCTCCCGGTTTGCCAGAAATACATTGGACTGCCTGAATTATGTACGGGAATTGAAAGAACTTGGCATCGGGATTCTTTTTGAAAAAGAGAATATCAATACCCTGGATGCAAAGGGGGAGGTCCTGCTTACAATCCTTTCTTCCCTGGCACAAGATGAAAGCCGGTCGATTTCTGAAAACTCCACATGGGGTATCCGCAGGCGTTTTGAAACGGGAAAGCATAAGATGAGTACCAAGCGGTTCCTGGGATATGACAGCGATGACAAAGGGAAACTGATCGTCAATTCCAGACAGGCAAAGATCGTTGTCCGGCTGTTTCAGGAATTCCTGGATGGAAAGACTACGGATTATATCAAGCGGATCTTTGAACGGGAAGGGGTGGTAAATTGGGATGGAAGTACCAACTGGCATGCCACTACAATGAATAGTATGCTTCAGAATGAAAAATATAAAGGAGATGCTCTGCTGCAGAAGAGTTACACTGTGGATTTTCTGACCAAGAAGCGGGCGAAAAATGCCGGAGAAGTCCAGATGTATTATGTGGAGGACGATCATGAAGCGATTATAGATCCACATATTTGGGAATGTGTCCAGTTGGAATTTAAACGGAGAGAAAAATATCTAAAGGAGCATGGAACCCATTCTTATTCTAGAAATCCGGAGACAAATCCCTTTGCCTCCAGGATTGTCTGCGGAACCTGCAATAAAGTCTTTTCCAGAAAGGGATGGCGCAGCAGTGCTGGATATGACAGGAAAGTGTGGCAATGCAGCGAAAGGTACCGGGTGAAAGGTGTTCAGGGGTGTGATAACCGCCATGTGGAGGAAGAGACACTGATAAAGGCATATCTTATGGCCTGGAATGCCCTAGTTGAGAATCGGGCAGCCTTTATAGAGCGTTGGAGGGAACAGATGCAGAGTGAGAATCTGTTAGAAGGTTATCGGGCGAGGAAGTTCATAGAGTACACGGATGGGGCGCAGCCTTTGACGGAGATGGATACGGACTTCATGTTGAAAACACTGGATTACATTAAGGTCTTTGAGGATGGCACATTGCTGGTGGTGTTCTTGGACGGGACGGAGATTGAATGCAAAAATGAAGAGGAGTAAGAAAAGCGGCCGATTTGGAGTTTTGATTCCTGATTGGCTTTTCTTCATAATGCGTCAAAATTGTATAGAGAAAAGGCTAATAAGATGATAAAATGTGCATATAGAGTTTTCTACACGTTAGAGGAGGCTTAATAATGAGATTAGTTAATTATTGGTATATTGACAAGCAAGGGATAGATAGTTTATTGTCCCAGATATCTTCAGAATTTATTCAGGAAGAGCATATAAAGATGACACAAAAAGGAACAGGAAGCGTTTCTGGAAATATAGGCTTTGCGAAATTACTTAAACAATTGTTTAATGCAGATGTAAACTTGACCGGTGGGGTTGAAACTACTCGTACTGTTGAAAAAGTAGAAATACAACCTTATGAAACAAAAATTCAACATCTAAAGAAGTATATTGAAGAAAATGAAGTTTTATTATGTAATAAACATGAAATATTTACGAAATATGAGCAGGGGAAAACAAATTTTGTCTTTGGCAATGTCGAATTTGATACAAAATTGAATGTAAAAAATTGGGAAGAAGCGGTTGGATTTATACAGCAATGGGGATATATACCATTTTACAATAACGGTATGAATATTTATGACGAAAGAGACGATTATTTCAAGAACGCTAATGCCATCAATGCTGAAATAGTAATGAGCTTGGGAATTGACAAAATGCAAACTTCGTATTCGGGATTTACTTCACATTTTGCAACTTATCTAAGAAAATTGGGCGGTAAGAACATTCCTTTAGGAGTTTTTGGGCATATTTTGAAATTGAGTCCTGATTTTTATCAAATTAAGCCATATGCGATTTGGTTAGAATAAATTGTTAAATGTACAACTTTAGAATTACTTTATGTATAATTGATAAATAGTTTTGTCTAAATGAAGATAAAAAATCTGGGAGGAATTAAAATGATACTACCGTTAAGTGTAAAAAACCAAAGTATAGAGTCATCTGGGATTACGAATGACTATAAGGAAGCTATATGTGAATATATTTGGAATGGTCTTGAAGCTCATGCGACAGAAATTAATATTAATTTTAGTCATAATATTGCTTATGGTATTGATAACCTCTCAATTAAAGATAATGGTGATGGGATTAATTATGAGGAGTTAGAGGATACCTTTGGGGCATTTTTGGCTTCAAAGAAGAATCTTATGTCTTTGAAAATGAAATCTAAAGCAAATAAAGGAAAGGGTCGATTTTCTTTTATGGCATTTGCGTGTAGTGCAAAATGGACTACAGTATATAATAATGGTAAAGAATTAAAAACATATGATATTATTTTGGAAAATGATAAAAAGGAAATAATAAATTGTACGGAACCAACAACATCATTAGAAAAAAGCACAGGTACTGAAGTGTCTTTTAATAATATTTATTCTTTGACAACAGAGAACATGGATTTTGATTTACTTGAGCCTGTATTGCTAAAAGAATTTGCATGGTTTTTATATTTGTTTAAGAATCGAAATATAAGTATTTGTGTAAATGGAATGCCTATTGATTATGGAAAATATATAAATACTGAATTAAGTGAGAAAGTATTTAAAATAATTGATAATATCAGATTTGAAATTAATTTAGTTGTATGGCAAGAATCTATAAAAGAAAAATTTTGTTGTTATTATTTTGATAGTACTGATATTGTAAAAGGCAGAGAAACTACGACATTTAATAGAAATACTATTGATTTTAATCATAGTGTTTTTGTAAAGTCTGAATTCTTCGATGAAAAGGATGATGTAGAAAAACAACTGGAGTCTTTACAAATTGGTATGTTTGAATCTGAGGACGATAAAAAGATATTTAAAAAATTGAAAAAATTTATATCTTCTTTTATTGAAAAGAAGATTGGAACATATATGTCACAACGAGCTGAAAAGGCGATAAAAGAGATGATGGAGGAAAGAAAAACCTTTCCGATATTTTCTGATGATGCTTATGGGAGGATGAGAAAGCAAGATTTAGTAAAGGTTACAAAAGAAATGTATAAAATTGAACCTAAAATATTCTATAAACTTAAACCTATTCAGGAAAAATCTTTGCTTGGATTTTTAAATTTACTTTTAAGTTCTGAGGAAAGAGAGAATGTATTATCAATAATTGAACAAATTGTTGAGCTATCGCCAGAACAAAGGCGGGATTTTTCGGATATGTTGAAAAAAACTAAATTGGAAAATATTATAGAGTCTATAAAATTTATAGAGGGTAGATACAAAGTTATAGAATTGCTGAAAACTATAGTATATGATTTAACGCAATTTGCTAATGAAAGAAATCATATCCAGAAAATTATAGAACAACATTTTTGGCTTTTTGGAGAACAATATAATCTTGCCAGTGCTGATCAGCGGATGAAAAAGGCATTAGAGAAATATATCAATATCTTATATGGAGAAAATGATATTAATACAACATTAAAGGAAGATGCTGAACAAGAGCGAAGAATGGATATTTTTATGTGCAATTCAAGGGAGGTCGAGACTTCATTTGAAACAGTGTTAGAAGAGAATATCATTGTAGAATTAAAAGCACCAAAAGTTCCATTATCAAAAAAAGTTTTAAGACAAGTTGAAGATTATATGGATTTTATAAGAAAACAACCAGATTTTAATAGTGAGTATAGAAAGTGGAAATTTATTGCTGTATGTAAACAAGTTGATGAAGATATAAAAAGTCGTTATGAAACCTTTAAGGATAAAGGGAAAATAGGATTAGTGGTACAAGTAGAGAATTATGAGGTGTATGCTTATACATGGGACGATGTGTTTAAAAGTTTTGAACTAAGACATGCACCAATTTTGAAGCGTTTAAAATATGACAGAGAACAGTTGGCAAAAGAACTTCTAGATGAAGTTGCATCGGATGAAGGACGTGGTAAAGTAGATGCTTTAACAGACATAGCGGTATCAGCTATATCAAATGTACAATGATTACTAATAAATTAGGAATCCCTAAGAAACTGAAGGGAATGCTGATAAAATACTAACCTGTATGGAATTTTACAAATTTCCTTATGAGACAACTACATATCAAATTCGTTATTTTTGTATATGTTTTTGGGACACATTATATAAAAGCTGGGATGACTGAAAAATCATAAACCCATTTAAAAATGAATGGAGGATACGCTGATTTTATAAATTTGATAAAAAATATGTGTAGAAAGTTGTTTACATGTTTTTCAATACTATGAATTCCTAGTTTATGATGAAGTACATTACAGAGTAGACAGAGAAGAAAAGTAGGTTGGATGTGGTTAAATAGAAATGAAAATATACATAGAGGTGATTTGAATGTATAACTTAACAAAATGTGCGTTGTGTGGAAAAGAAACACAATTGGAATTGAGTCATACTGTACCAAAGATGGCTGTAAGGACGTTAAAGAAAACAGCAATAGGTACTATACGAAGTACAGAGAATCCTAACAAAACTATACAGGATAGTGAGAAATTGTATATTCTGTGTGGGGATTGTGAAGATCTATTTAGTGAAAAAGAGACTTGGTTTGCTAATAAAGTATTTCATCCATATTTAAAAAAGGAGAAAACTACTTTTGACTATGATGAAAATTTGGTTTACTTTATAACCTCTGTTAATTGGAGAAGTCTTTATTTGGATATTTTAGATTTCGTTGAACATTCAGTGGTTGGAATAGATGCGCTGGAATGTTTGATAGAATCTGAAAAAGTAATGAAAGAGTTCCTGTTAGGGAAACGTAGTGATTTAGGAAATATAGAAAATCATATCTTCTTCTTTGATGATATAAAAGAATTATCTGCCGGAGCGAGTAATGTTGCTGATTTGAGACCACATGCGACCTTTCATAGAGGGATAGGTAGCTACACTTTTTGTTATGAAAATGAAAAGACATATGGAACATTAACAAATATGCTTGGAGTAATACTTATTACTCTGTATCATAAAGGACAAAGAGAGGTATGGAATAATACAGAAATTGTGAATGGCGTAGGGCGTATTGAGGCGAAAAATCAGCAGATACAGAGTGTTTTTGGAAATGAGTTAATACACATCATGGAAACGGCTAAAAAAGCATCTGAGGCTATGAGTGTAGCACAACAAAAGAAAGTAGAGGACAGAATAAATGCTGCAGGACAAGATGTGAAAAATTATTCGGTTTTTCAAGACTGGATAAATGATATGGATTTAAAGAATAGGATTTTAGATAAGTGATGTGGAGGTGGGTAAAAATATACCCCCTAAAAGAGGGTATAAATCTTTTCGCAAAAGGTGATATTTTTGCTATTTAGTATAAGAAATAACTTTCACTGCATGTGGAGACGGTTGTCTTGCTTTCCAAGGGCGAGGTCGACTCGAAAAAGATTCGGGTTGAGTTCTCTTTGGAAGAT
>CALWQT010000022.1 GCA_944383765.1 uncultured Lachnospiraceae bacterium | reverse complement strand
GGAGGTAGAAATCTTCTACCGCTTCATCGGCAAAATTGATTGAATGACACCAATATCTTTAACTATGTGATACCGGCGAGACCATACCGAATACAGAAACATTAAAATTGTTATCAAATTTGTTTGATGTTTCAATCAATACACTGTTAGGTTCTCCAAGAACCCTGATCTGCCAGTGCTGTGGTATGCCCCTTGATGATTCCACCATTAGTAAAGAAACCGATGGTACATTCAATGAAGAATATTGTAAGTGGTGTTATGACGGTGGGAAATTTACATATTCCAATATGGAAGATCTGATTTCTTATTGCTCAGAACATATGTCCAGTGATAACTGGACGAAGGAGCAAATACGGGAATATATGGAGGCATTATTGCCCACCTTGAAATATTGGAGATAATTCCTGTGGCTCTGGCAGCAGGTTGAAAAGAGGTTTCAGAGTATGATAGTCTGTAAAATCCACTTTCTGATTGAAAGTCTCGATCATAGCCTGAATTTCCCCGGTTTTCTGTTCATCCGGAAGGGCTTTCGCTTTATGATACAGAAGAGTCATCATAACTTTATGTGTCATTTTTAATTTGCTGTAGTCTATGCCGCCCCGCAGATGGAAGATATCAACATGGGAAGGAAAAGATTTGGGAAGCTGTCGTAAGACAGCTTTTTTTATGGCATTTGTGTTCTTTTCCTCAGAGGTATCTGCCAGCCCTACGGTTACAATGACCAGTCTGGTATCCGGAGAGCAGGATTTAAGGGTTGAGGGCAGTCCTTTTACATGGCCGGCATATAAGCCTCCGAAATGAAAAATCAGCTCACAGCCGGTCAGAGACGGAATAGTTTGGTAGCTGACAGCGGGAATTCCTGACATTTGAGAAAAGGTTTCAGCATAGCGTTTGGTTGTTCCATACTGGCTGCCGTATATGATCAAAGATTTCATAAGGTTCCTCCTTATTTTTTGCTTTCCATATAGTGATAGGTTTTCCGGTGAATTGCCAGATAGCAGACAGAGACAAGAAAAGCCAGAGCTTCTGCTGCAGGAACGGCAATCCAGATGCCATCTATATCGATGAAAACTGGAAGGATCAGAAGGCAGAGGACCAGAAAAACAAAGGTTCTTAAAAAGGAAAGGATAGCAGACACCTTTCCATCAGAAAATGCAGTAAACATGGCAGAGGAAAAAATATTGATTCCGGTAAAAAGGAAGCTTAAGCTGAACAGCCGGAAGCCGTGCAGGGCAATCCGAAATACTTCACTGCCAGGAGAAGAAAAGACCCGGATGACCCAAGGGGCCAGTAATTCTGCAATCGCGAATACAAAAATGGACAGAACCGTGATCAGGCTGATGGATATTTGAAAAACAGTCTGAAGCTGGCGGTGATCCTGCCTGCCATAATTATAGCTGATAATGGGGGCGATTCCGCTGGAAAAGCCCATGAACACAGAAGTCATTAAAAACTGTGCGTATAAGACAACGGTGACAGCTGCCACACCTGCTTCGCCTGCATAGGCAAGAATGAGAATATTGAACAGGAATGTGGTGATGGATACCGCAATGTTATTGACCATTTCAGAGGCACCGTTGGTACAGCTGCATAACAGAACTTTTTTCCGGAAAACAGGACGGACGAAATACAGAGTTCCTTTCCGGTTCCAGCTAAAATAGATAAGACCGGATATGGCCGGAACTGCGTAGCCCATGGAAGTGGCAATGGCTGCGCCGGTCACTCCCAGATGGAAGATAGCGATAAAAATATAATCAAACACGATATTCACACAACCACCGATCAGGGTCATGGCCAGCCCCAGGTGAGGTTTTCCGGCTGTTACAAAAAAGGTTTGGAACAGCAGCTGAAAGACGGCCAGAGGTGCGGATAACAGTAAGATCAACAGATATTGATAGCAATAGGAATACAGTTTCGGGGTTGCACCCAGAAGCAGGATCGTCTCTTCCAGAAACAGGATTCCGAAAATCATAAACAGCATTCCGAAAAGAAAGCCTGTCAGCAGGATGAAAGAAAAATTTTCTCTTGCTTCCCTGTATTTCTGTTCGCCCATATTTTTGGCAATGATCGCACTGCCGCCGGTAGCCAGCATGATGGAAACCGCAAGGATGATGCTGGGAACCGGGTATATGATATTCAGGGCAGATAAGGCCAGTTCCCCAACAAAATTTGCCACAAACACGCCGTCCACCATTTGATACAGAGATATGAAAACCAGCATGATCGTGGTGGGTAACGTAAATTTCACCAAGGAATACAGATTGAAATTCTGAGATAAATGGTTATTCATAGGTCCGGATACTCCTCATTCTATTTATTGATTTCCATGCTGTTTGCTTCATAGGCAAGTTTTAGCTGATGGGCAAATGCTTCAAAAATCTCAGGAAAGTCTATGGGATATTGTTCTTGTACGTGATGGAAAGCTTCCCGTTCGATCAGACGGATATGTTCCATAAGGTCCTCTGTATATTCTTTTCCTGCATCTGTGAGACATACCATCTTTTCTTTTGTATGAGGCTCCTGCCGCAATACCACATATCCTTTCAGGATGCATTCTTTAATTACCGTGTTGATGGTGGTCTTTGGAATCAGCCATTCTTCGCTGATCTGCTTCTGAGAATAGGATTTTCCGTCACTCAAAGCATATAGAAGGGCAAGCATATTTTCTGGCAGGCCGATTTTGCGTGCCCACCGATAATACACGCCGTCAATCTGATTGATGCTGATCATGATTTTCCGTATTTGGTCGTTTTCATGTTTCAAAATAAGTTCCTCCTTTAGTACGGATTCGTATTGATATTATAATGCGGATTCGTACTGAAGTCAAATTAAAAAAGTATTGACAAATATTCCTTAATAGTATATATTCTTATTAAGAAATAAATATCAAAAAGAGGCGACTTGAAATGAAACGCAATACCATACAACGCTCCTTAACATTGGAAGCAGTACAGAAACTGAAAAATCATCCTACTGCTGATGAAGTGTATGAGGAGATTTCCGCAGAACATCCTACGATCAGTAAAGGGACGGTATACAGAAATCTGAACCAGCTGGCAGACAGTGGGGAAATCCGGAAAATGGAGATTCCTTCGTGTCCTGACCATTTTGACCATTGTTGCCATGAACATTACCATATACGATGTTTGAAATGCGGAAGAGTTTTTGATATTGATATGGACTATATTTCAGATTTGGAGAAATCAGTAAAAAATGCCTATGGATTTGCAATAAAGGGTTATGATCTTGTGTTTAAGGGAATATGCCCGGACTGTTCACAGGCATTGGAAAATAGAGCGGATGCGGACGCCAAAGATTCCGTAAATAATAAAGAGAAGGAGAAATGCGAATGAGAAGTATCACAACACTGGAACTGCAGTATGCCCATCGTTTCTTTGGGTTTAAAGGAGAGGCTCAGTACCTTCACGGCCATACGGGAGTACTGACGATTGAAGTAGAAGATTCTGTCAATGACGGAGTGAATATGGTTTTTCCATGTAATGAGATTCAGAAGACAGCCTGGGAAGTGCTGAAAAACTTTGACCATGCACTGGTTTTAAGAGAAGATGACCCGTTGCTGCCGGCAATTCTTGAGGTTTATAAAAAGCAGGGAATTAAAGACGGTGCCCCCCATAATGTGATGAAAGGTCCGGCATTTCAGACAGATCTGGCTACCGCCTATCCGGAATGCCGCTTGGTAGTAACGAAAGAGACTATGACGGTGGAAGGCATGATCAAGATTGTTTATGATCTGCTGAAAGATAAGCTGAATATTGTGAAACTTACCTTTACCAGTGGAGTGAATGCAGCATCAGAAGAATACAAACCTGGACTGCATATAGAGAGATGCCCATTGTGCGGCATTGCGTTGGATGAAAATGGAGTTTGCCCCAAATGCGGATATAAGAAACCCTGATCCTTATCAGTAAGGAAAAAGAAAAACGGAGTGTTTTCCTATGGCTTTGAATAGTCATAGGGGAGCACTCCGTTTTCTGATGTACGTGCCGGTCAGTATGATTCTCCCGGATATTTGGCTGAATATCCTTCTCCCAGATAAATTTCATAATCGGCTGCTTCCTGATAGGCATTCTGTAAGGCCTGTTCCAGGTCGGAAAGACTGTTCTTCAGATGTTCCTGTTGCTCCTCCGTCAGTTTTTCTACTTTGTAGTCATGAGCAAAAATCCGGATATAGAAATCGTAAAGGTTCGTTTCCAGATAATGGGCAGCAGTGACGGTATTTGCCTGAAACCAGGGCTCTTTCCGAAGTCTGTCATATACATCCGGAGAAGGATTTCCATTGCGGTAAGAAATATCCACCTCCAGGCAGTCGGCTTCCTGCTGGGGAAGTATGGTCCGGATGATATCGTTTTGAATGGCATCGCTGGCAGCAGCAAAGGAGATGTCCATCAGTTCCAGAGTAAGAGCCTGCCTGGCGGAGTATCTCTTTGGACTGAGAAACCAGTTGTCATCGTGATTGATTTTCATGGTATGGTCAGAGATAGACCAGACTTCCTGTTCACCGTTCCGGTTGGTAAACAGGATATCCCAGTTGTGGAAACGGCCGGGCCGTTCTTTGTAAGTTCCCTCATAGCTGGAACGGTAGGAAACAGTGTAAAGGATGCTTTCTTCTGTTTCAGTGGAAATGTGTTTCCAGTTTCCGTTTCCAAAGAAATTGTCCAGTTCCTTATGGAAACGGAGTGGCCATGTCTGAAAGTAATGATAAAAAAAGAAAATGCCTGCGGAAAAGGCGACAATAAGGACGATAAGTCCTGCTTTTTTCCATATAGTCAATGAGATTTCCTCCGTTTTTTAGAAATAAAAGAGTTCTTCAAATTTTTTATCCAGAGCAATGCACAGGATCAGAGCCAGCTTTGCGGTAGGATTGAACTGGCCGGTTTCAATGGAACTGATGGTATTGCGGGATACGCCTACCATGGCAGCCAGCTGGGATTGAGACAGCTTTTTTTCTGCCCGGGCAGCTTTCAGATTGTTTTTTAAGATTAACGGTTCGTCCATAGGTTACCTCTGCTTAAAAGATTCTGACAATATAAGAAATGCATAGGACCAACGCAACCGTTCCCCATAGGAAGGTGACGGCAAGATCCCGTCTGTTTTTTAACCGCAGCCATCGGTACAGATACAGGCCGGACATGATAAAACAGTAAACAGAATAGACATCGGAAAACGGCAGGCCAGCTGCACTTTTGATCCCCATCAGGACCAGGCAGACAATGAGGCCAAACAGGATACCAAGGCGGCAGCCTTTTTGCAGGATATCCTGTTCCATTTCGTCCATCTGGTAGGGTGACCTGTGTTGAGCCCGTTTTAATACTTCATCTTTGTTCATGATACTCCCTCCTTGAAAGGATGACAAGTTTACTTGGTATCTCCATTGTATAATTGCCAAGTTTTGTTGTCAATATGATTTCAGGATTTTTTTGGATGATAGGGAGAAAATATAACATAGGTTTTACAAGATTTAACAAAAAAGAGGTGGAGAGAAAGGAGGGGAAATAGTACCATGAGATTACAATAAATAATCATAAAATCTTGGTTGGGAGAAGCGGCCTATGAAAAAAATCTACATTGTGGATACGAATATTCTGATCCATTCCCCGGAGTCGGTTTTAAATTTCCAGGACAATGATGTAATCCTTCCCATGGTAGTGATTGAGGAACTGGATTCTCTGAAAACGGCTGATGGGGAGAAAGGGAGCAATGCCAGAGCGGCAATCCGTATTCTGGAGGGGTTCCGTCAGGAAGGAAATCTGCTGGACGGAGTGGTTCTTCCTGGGGGAGGAAGTCTTCGTATTGAGAAAAATTATGTAGATGTGACGCTTCCGGAAGATATGCCGGACAGCAAAAGCGATAACCGGATTCTGAAAGTATGCCGGGGTGTGGCAGATGCTAATCAAGAGGTTCAGACCATTCTGGTCACAAAAGATATCCTGCTTCGTATCAAGGCACAGATTCTGGGAATCACTGCTGAAGATTATACTACAGATCAGGTTCCCAAAGGAGCAGAACGGTACACGGGAAGAACGGAAGTTTTTGCAGAGGAAGCATGTTTCGGAGACTTCAAGAAAAAAGGGATTACACAAGAGCATCTGTACCAGATTGATGAGAATGGGAGAAGGCAGGAAGTCCATCTGGAGATCAATGAGTTTGTGATCCTGAAGGCAGACCAGTCTGCCAGAAAAACCCAGCTGGGAAGATATAATGGGGAAAAAGTGGTTCCCCTGGCCTATAAAAAGAGTAAGCCCTTTGGCGTATCGCCAAGAAATGTGGGACAGTATTTTCTCCAGGAGGCTCTGATGATGCCAGCAGAGGAAATTCCTCTGGTGATCGTAAACGGAATGGCTGGAACAGCGAAGACCTTTTATTCTGTGGCAGTGGGACTGGAAAAAGTATATAACAGTGACAGAAAAGAATACAGGAAAATTCTGGTTACCAGGCCTGGGGCTCAGTTTGACGATGATATCGGATTTCTTCCGGGAACCGAGCAGGAAAAGATTGCTCCTTTGCTGCGTCCGATTATTGATAATCTGGAGCAGCTGGTGGATTCCGATGAGGGGGAGCGGTATCAGGATGAAGAAGAACTTCATGGGAAGATAACCGAATTGTTTGACAGAGGGATCATTGCGGCGGAAGCCATGAATTTTATCAGAGGCCGTTCTTTTGTGGAAACCTATCTGATCATTGATGAGGCCCAGAACATGACTCCCAAGCAGGTGACAGGGATTATTACAAGGGCAGGGAAAGGTACTAAGGTAATCCTTCTGGGAGACCCCCATCAGATTGACAACCCCTATCTGGATGAGCAGACGAACGGGTTATCCTATGCGGCAGAGCATATGAAAGGAAGTTCCCTGTGCTGCCAGATCACCATGACAGCAGACGAATGTGAAAGGTCAGAGCTGGCTATGGATGCCATCAGCCGGATGTAAAAATGGAGACAGGAAGAGAGTAAAGAAAAATTGGAAATTACGTATCACGATATTGTAAAGAATGAAGAGATCAATCAGTATATTACCATGGGAAATGAAGTCCTGGGTAAACTGGGATATACGGAACATTCCCAGAAACATGCCGCTATTGTAGCCAGAAGAGCGGCAGAAATCCTGAAGGAGCTGGGATACTCCAAGAGGGAGATTGAACTGGCTAAGATTACGGGATATATGCATGATATTGGAAACTGTGTGAACCGGCATGACCATGCTCACAGCGGGGCGATCATGGCGTTTCAGATTCTCAGAGATTTGAAGATGCCTGCGGAAGAGATTGCGGTGATCGTATCGGCTATTGGAAACCATGATGAGTCTACCGGGACGGCAGTGACTCCCATATCAGCGGCAGTGATCATTGCGGATAAAACGGATGTCCGGTCAAACCGGGTGAGAAACACGGACATCGCTTTTTTTGATAAACATGACCGGGTAAATTATGCGGCAGTGAAAACAAAGGTAACCACGGATGTGGAGAAAAAAGTAATCCATCTGAACATAAAACTGGATGAACAGATCTGTTCCGTACTGGATTATTTTGAGATTTTTACAGAACGTATGCTGATGTGCAGGAGAGCATCGGAAGTGCTGGGACTGAAATTTAAATTTACAGTAAACGGAAGTAAGGTATTATAGAAGAAACAGAAAAAACGTTCGCTCATTGCTGGCGCGATGAGAGGGCGTTAGTTTTTTTTAAGGGAAAAAGTCGTATTTCTCTGGAAATCGTAAGGGAACTTTCGTTGACTTTCTGCAGGGCGGTTGATATAATGTAGAAATCAAAAATGGCAGTAACAGAAAGGAGTCCTATGAAAAAAGAGATCATAATACTGGCTTGTACAGGCGCGGCAGCAGGATTGCTTGCAGGATGTGGAAAGAATCAGGGAGAACCTGCAGATGCCGGACAGAAAGAATCGGAAACTGTGGCTGCGGCGGAACAGGAAATGGAAAACTGGCTTCCGGATGAAGTGGAAAAAATGGTGTCAGAAACAGAAGCAAGGGAAGATCTGGAGCAGGCAATGATAGATTACTATCAGATTCCCGAGGAAGAACGTTCGGAAACCAGGTATTACTATAATTATGTGGATATGGATAATAATGGGGAGCAGGAAGTGTTTGCTGTGGTTATCAGTCCTTCGTTAAGCGGTACCGGTGGCTCTTCTGCATTATGGCTGGGACCGGATATGGAGGTAAAACAGTCATTTACTCTGGTCAATGCACCAATTCTGGTGACAGAAGAAGAGAAAAACGGATATAAAGAACTGATTCTGGAACGTTCCGGAGGAGGAGCGGCAGCTGAGGTGGTAATGCTTACTTATGAAAATGGGGAATATACCAGGGTTTCTGACGGGAAGCCGGTAGAGGATACGGAGAAATTAAAGGGAACCGCTATTCTCTGTGATGATATGTCGTGGGAAGCGGCAGAAGGCAGTTTGACACTGGGAGATTAACAGAAAAAGCCGTCCTAATGACCGGACGGCTTTTTTTCCATCAGATTTTTTTCAGTAGTCAGATCTGCATGGAGCAGTGTGGTTAAAATGGCAGCCAGGGGGATCAGAGTAATCCAGATGGCTTTTCCTGCCAACAGACCGCAGAAGATGGTTCCGGAAACGCCTCCAATGATAAAAGACAGAAGCATATTGAGATGTGTCATCATTTTTTTATGAGGTCCCGTATTATCTTTATGTCTGTGCTGGAATTCTTTTGCCAGTCCCACACCCACCTGACGAACGTGATTGGTAACAAATGTGGTAGCCACCGGTATGCCTTCCGCCTGACGGAACGTATTATACTGCATGGAAGCAATGAAATTGATGATCACCTGGGAAACCTGTACGGGCACTGATTCGGGAAGAAAGCCCAGTATCAGTACAGCGGCGATTTCAATAAGGATCAGAAGAGTATCCCAACGGATGGAAAGGGTGTGTTTGACTGTGTTTGGAACCATTTCTGAAATAAAAGCCCCCATGATATAGGCGGAGATAGGGATCAGATAATAGATGGCCCTGCCCCAGCTGGCAGAGCCCAGGGAAATGGCCATGAGGACCACATTTCCTGTCTGTGCATTGCAGAAAACGCCGCCTTTCAGGATATAGGTATAGGCGCCCCAGAATCCCCCTGTAAAAATCAGGGTATAGTAGATCCAGTTGCGTTCGCAGGTTAAAAAAGATGACGGATTATGTTCCGGACAGTTCATGGTCAGGTCCTCCTGTTTCAGAGTTTGATAGTCGTTCCATGTAATGCAAAAACCTCTGATCCTTACGGAAAACGTAAGGATCAGAGGTTTTTTATGGAGCATACGGGATTCGAACCCGTGGCCTTTTGAATGCCATTCAAACGCGCTCCCAGCTGCGCCAATGCCCCAAAGATTTGATCGTGGATCAAACAGGTATAGTATACCATAAACAACAGCGGTTGAAAAGCTTTTTTTCAAAATTCCCTTTCAGGATTGTCAAAATGGGAGGGGATACTGGAAGAAATCAGGGTTTTGTATTATACTGAAGAAAGAAAAAATGACCTTTGATAAGGAGGAGACGATGAAGTTTTCCCGCATGGTGATCCGGAATTTTAAGTCCATCAGAGAGATGAAGATTGACGGAATTGATAATGCCCTGATTCTGGTGGGGAAAAACAATACAGGCAAAACATCTGTGCTTGATGCTGTATGTATGGTCACAGGTTCCTATATCCCGAAAGAACAGGATTTTAATGAGAAAAAACAAAATATCGAAGTGGAATTCTGGCTGGAGATTACAGAGGAAGACAGGCGAAGACTGCATAAACTGGGACGTGTCAGCCAGTATAAACGGTATGAAGTATGGGAACGGGAGTTTTCACGCCGTTTGCCGTCCTATGATGGAAAGAATCTGTATGTTACCTTTACCTGCAATCATGCAGGGGAAGTCCGGTATGGAGATGGGATCAGAAAAGACAACCGGTGGATTCCGGAAGTACTTCCCCATCTGTATGCGGTTGATGCAGGAAGAGAGATGGATCAGTTGCAAAAAGACCTTTTGTTTTTTCAGGATAAAGCCCTGATGGATCAGCTGCGGGCGGGATTCTGCCTGTTTGACGGAGGCAAGGAATGCAGACATTGTTTCCAGTGTATCGGAGTGATCGGAAAAAAGAAACCGGAGGACCTGACGATTGGAGAGACGTCCAGGTTGTTGGAATATAAACTGTATCAGACCAACTTAAATGAGTTTTCCAGGAGAGTCAATGAAAACTTTGCCAAGAATGGGGGTTATGAAGAAATCCGGTATACCCTGACCTGCTCGGCTCAGGATATGTTCCATATCCAGGTTACCATGAATAATCAGGAAAAAGGAACGGAAAGTCCTCTTGATTACATGGGAAAAGGTATGAAAAGCATTTATCTGTTATCCCTTCTGGAAACTTATGTGGAGGACGAAAAAAAACTGCCGTCCATCATTGTGATGGAATATCCGGAGATGTTTCTCCACCCCAGGCTCCAGAAAACAGCCAGCGAGATCCTGTACCGCCTGTCCAAGAAAAATCAGGTTATTTTCACCACCCATTCTCCCCATCTGCTCATTAACTTTACAAGAAAAGAGATCAGGCAGGTGGTATTAGATGAAGAATTTTATTCTGTGGTCCGGAACAGGACCAATATTGACGTGATCCTGAATGACCTGGGATATGCGGCCAATGACTTTATGAACGTGGACTTTGTATTTATCGTAGAGGGGAAACAGGATAAAAGCAGGCTGCCTTTGCTTTTGCGGAAATATTATGAGGATACGGCAGGACCTGGCGGAAAGCTGTACCGTATTGAGATCCTGACGACCAACAGCTGTACCAATATCAAAACCTATGCCAACCTGAAATATATGAATAAGGTATACCTGAAGGACCAGTTTCTGATGATACGGGACGGGGACGGAAAAAATCCGGAAGAACTGAAGAATCAGCTGTGTGACTATTACGAAGAGCAGAACCGGCTGGATGTGGATAAGCTTCCCAGAGTCAGGCCGGAGCATGTGCTGGTATTGAAATATTATTCTTTTGAAAACTATTTCCTGAATCCCAGGGTAATGGTCCGGCTGGGAGTGGTGGAGTCAGAAGATGCCTTTTACCGGATTCTGTGGGAAAAGTGGAATTCCTATCTGAAAAAGCTGAAAAGCGGACAGAAACTGAGAGAGGCACTGGGACGGGACCTGACGTCTCCGGAGGATATCAGGGAGCATATGGAAGAGATCAGGATCCATTTGCGGGGACATAACCTGTATGATATTTTTTACGGCAGATACCGGAAACAGGAGACAGAACTGTTAAAACGATACATAGATCTGGCACCGAGGGATGATTTTAAGGACATTCTGGATGCCGTAGACAGTTTTGCCTATTTTGACAGCAGAAAAAAATAAAAGAACGGAGAATAGAAACATGACAGTAGGAAAAAAGAAAACGGAACCATGTCCGGTGTATAGAAAATGCGGCGGCTGCCAGTATCTGCATCTGGATTATAAAAAACAGCTGGAAGAAAAGCAGAAAATGATGGAAACTCTTCTGAAGGGAATCTGCCCGGTCCGTCCCATCACGGGAATGGAAGATCCCTGGCATTACCGGAACAAGGTACATGCAGTGTTTTCCCATGACCGGAAAGGGAATCCCATTTCCGGGGTTTATCAGGAAAACAGCCATATCGTCCTGCCGGTGGAACGCTGTCTGATCGAAGATGAAAAAGCGGACGAGATTATCGGGACCATACGGGGAATGCTGAAATCTTTTAAGATCAAGACTTATGATGAGGATACGGGATACGGGCTTCTGCGCCATGTGCTGGTAAAAAGAGGATTTGCCACAGGGGAGATCATGGTGGTACTGGTAACGGCTTCTCCCGTATTCCCTTCCAGAAACAATTTTGTAAAAGCGCTGCGCCAGAAACATCCGGATATCACCACCATTATCCAGAATATTAACGGAAGGGGAACCAGTATGGTGCTGGGAGACCGGGAGCAGGTGCTGTATGGGAAAGGATACATTGAAGATGTGCTCTGCGGCTACCGCTTCCGTATCTCTGCCCGGTCTTTTTATCAGGTCAATCCGGTCCAGACAGAAATCCTGTATGGAAAGGCCATGGAACTGGCAGGTCTTACGGGAAAGGAGACGGTGGTGGATGCCTACTGCGGGATCGGAACCATAGGGATTGCTGCCAGCGGCAAAGCGAAACAGGTGATCGGCGTGGAACTGAATCCGGACGCCGTGCGGGATGCCATAGGAAATGCCAGACAGAATCAGATAAAAAATATCCGTTTTTGGTGCGGTGACGCAGGGGATTTTCTTACCGGAATGGCAGCAGAAGGGGAAAAAGCGGACGTGGTATTCATGGACCCGCCCCGCAGCGGCAGCACCCAGGTATTCATGGATGCGGTAGCCAAAATGGGACCGAAACGGGTGGTCTATATTTCCTGCGGCCCGGAAACCCTGGCCCGGGACCTGAAGTACTTTAAGAAAAAAGGGTATCAGGCGAAGGAAGCCTGGCCGGTGGACCTGTTCCCGTGGACGGGGCATGTGGAGACGGTAGTTTTATTAACTCAAAAAAGGAAAAGTAAGGACTATAAGGTGGAGATAGAGATACCTATAGATGTGGATGGCAGTAAAACCTATACGGAAGAAAAATCCACATACCAGAACATAAAGAAGTTTATCAAGGCAAAGTATGGAGTGAACACCCATACGAAGGACATCGCGGAAGTCAAGCGGGACTGTGGCGTTGAAATGAGACTGAATTACAATATTTCAAAAAAGGAGAATCCGAAGATCCGGCACTGTACTCAGGAGAAGCGCGGATACATCATGGATGCGCTGGAGTATTATCAAGTGATTTGATTGCGGCGATGATACTGTAACCAGATAGAACTATTTGAGCATGACGGCAGAGAGAGCATTGGAGCATTCCAGTGCTCTTTTTCTTTGCATAAAAACGAATATACCATGAAAAAAGAATTCTCGATACAGTGGTTGAATGATAAGGAACATATAGGTTTAGAGGACATGAGCTTAAAAATATATAAAAGTATCTTTTATTAAAAACATGATACAGTCCTAGTTTGATTGTCAGGAGCGTCAAAAACAGGGAATGGATCAGTTCTTGATTGGGGGCAGATACATTAAGGATAAATCGTTCAGACCATTGCTCAATCGCAGGGAACATTCGGGTAATGTGCGGGAGCGTCGTTGCTCAAAGAAGTTTTAAAAAGTGATAAAAACTTCTCTGTATAGTACGAGAGAGATTTCCCCTTTTTGTAAAAGATAAAAGAGAGATAAGATTAGCGATTTTATGACGAAGAAGCATTGGAAAAGGAGTAATAGCATATGGAAAAGTATAATGATACAGTAGTAATAGACGAGAACACATATATTGAAGAATATTTACCAGAAGATTTGGAAGAAGATTGCGGATCCGATGATATCTATTACATTGATGAAGATACTGGAAATGTAGCAGATATACCTGTAAATGAGGAGATACCATTATTGGCAGAACAGGTACCGCTGTGTCCACAGCCAAACCAGTTGGCAGAATATTTGGAAGCTCATGGTTATTGTGAGATTGCGCCGATGGAGTTTTACAGGAACATCTTTAAGGAGGGCTGTTTATCGGAAACGGCTAAGGATGATGACTTGTATAAACGTCCAGGCAGAGTGCAGACACTTGTATTGGCAAAAGAACCAAAGTACCAGCAATACGCCGAGACGGAGCATACGGTAGCATTTTTTAATGATTTGAAAAATCTGAATAGGGCAATTCAGGCTTCTGTAGATAAATATGAACAGCTGAGTCGAAAGGGCATATATGGGAAAGAGTCTGTTTACATTACCACCATTACTAATGCCTGCTCCTATTTCAAGAAAGGAACCAAAGCAGACAGTATGTATCAGCTGTTCGCTTTGATTGTGGAGATTGATGACATAAAAGGTGCAGGCGAGATAGACTCTTCTATGAAGTCGTGCATAGGAATGGGGAGTTTATTGCGGAAACTTCAAAACGGAGACTGCCCCAAACCAACTTATCTGGTATGCTCAGGCATGGGTATTCATTTATACTATGTATTTGAGAAGCCGATCCGATTAAACCGGAAATACATTCGGTATCAATATGAAAGACTAAACAGTTATAAAAAGTCCTTAATGAAATATATATGGACTTCGGATGTTTCGACATCAGAGCCACAGGTACAGGGGATTGCACAGAAATACAGAGTGGTGGGAACCCCTACAAAGTATGGAAGTATCTGTCGAGCTTTCAAGTTTGGCGGTAGCGTGTCTCTGGAATATTTAAACAGCTTTTGCGAAGTATTGGGGTGCAGGCCTATTAAAGAATTATATGAGAAATCTAAAAGCCAGCTTTATCAAAATATGGAAGAAGCGAAGGAAAACTCTTCAAGTACAGGGGATGTGAAGCCTAACTTTGGAAGAAAGGGGACTATGCACAGAAATGCATTCTATTCCGCTTTGGCTCGGGTTTGTGAGCAGGTGAAAGTAGGGCATAGATACTTTGCTGTTTACTGTTTGGCGGTTACGGCGAAGATGTGCAGTATTCCGTATGAAGAATTGGAAAAGATTATACTTAAGGATGGTTTAATGGATGTCCTAAACAGTATAGAAGGTGCAGAGAATAATCAATTTACTGTAGAAGAAGCCCAGAAAGCTCTACATGCTTATTATTTTAACGAATACTTTATGAAAAGGGAAACCTTTGAAGAATGGACTGGAGTAAAATTGCCTGAGCCAGTTAAGAGGAGCGGGCGCAAGAGAAAAGACCATATGAAATATATGCAGGAAGCTCGTAAGGAAAAACGTGCAAAGGGTGAGATAGTTGACGGTGGAGGAAGGCCTTTAAAATGGTGGCCTACATTTGCATATAGGCTTGTATGCCCTGAGGGTGAGAAAACGGCTTGTATGAAATACAGTGGGCTGTCAAGGCGTACTGTAGATAAATACTGGTGCTTATACGATAATGTGAAGAACCAGCTTCCTGCTTTGCTGGCAGGTTTAAATGAAAGCATAAAATCCCATACATGGGGAGAAATTCTGGCAGGGGATATAGAGTTGAAAAATGCGCCATCAAAACCAGCCAGTATAAAAGAATATACGGAAGCCTGCTTGAAAAAATACGGTTTGCTGGAGCTGGGAAAGGATAAATGATACTTGGAATAGAAAAGTTACAAAATTACAAAAACTGCAATAAAGAAATGGAAATGCAAAACTGCTGTGGGCTATAAGGGGAGTTCTTTCAAAGGTGGTATAAGTTGTAGGGTGAGACAGTTCAAATGGGTTTAAGGGGGTGTTTTGCAAGCCACAGAGGGGTCTTATGATGTCCGATTTAATGGGGATATGGGATCCTGAGATAGTGGTATGGGATATCTATCCGATTTGGTAAATCATCATAAAAATCTGTCTTAAATCCCGTGCAGAAGCACTATAGAATAAATGGGACATCAGCGTTAGAATGGCTCCACTTTGAAAGGAGGGTTTTGACATGATGTTTAACCAGATACTGATTACAGTGGTGATTGTGGCGGTGTTTATCATGTATGCGGCTTTATCTTTATCCGCATACCGTATGATCAAACAGGTGTGCCAGAAGTTTCTGGATATGGTGGAGAAACTGGTACAGGAAAGTGAATAAGTGACTGGGGAGCCATGGGCGTATGCTCATGGCTCCTTATCCGTACTGAGCCTTTTAACAGTGCAGTGTTAAAAAAATAAAAATATAAAATCAGGACGGAGGAGTTTGGCTTTATGTTAAGTACTGATACAAAGAGACTGGAGGATGCTTATGGGGTATTCAACAGGGAGTATTTCAATGGGGAGCTTCCAATGGTGATGATTACCATTCAAAGCAGTTTGAAAGCCTACGGCCACTGCACTACAAGGAAAATCTGGGCTTCTGGTAGTGACCGATACTATGAACTGAATTTAAGCGCGGAATATCTTTCAAGGCCTATTGAAAACGTGCTGGCGACATTGGTTCATGAAATGGTTCATATCTACTGTATGGAAGCAGGTATCAAGGATACGTCCAATAATGGGAGATATCATAATAAGCGGTTTAAGACAGAGGCGGAAATGCGTGACCTTAAAATCGCTTATGCTCCGACAATTGGCTGGAGCGTGACGGAACCTACAGAAGTGTTTATAAGGAACCTCAAGGCTTGGCGGCTGTATGACGCTTGTGAGAATTATCGGCTTGGGGCATTACAGACAGATAGCTCCAATGGGACAGATAAGCCTAGGAAGAAAACCAGTACAAGGAAATATTATTGCCCTGTTTGCGGGAACAGTGTCAGGGCCACGAAAGACGTCAACATTCTTTGTATGGACTGCAATGTTCAGATGATAAAAGCGGATTGATTGTATGACCTCTCTAAAGAAAAATAAGAACCTTATAGCTGGACTTGTGCAACAGCACTCGGCATAAGAAATCCCTGTGCGAATGCTCTAAAAAAGCGGGCATAGTTCCTTGCATTTCGACCACAGACACCCAGTGAAATCAGCGTTAAAGTATAGATACAATAAATAATAAAAATCAAAAAGATGAAGGAGGACATTTTATATGGAACTTACTAATTATTCAAGCAGAACCGCAGAGGTGAAAGCAATCATTGCTTCTTTTATGGCAGATAAGGAAGAGCCAGTGGAGCGTAAGGAAATCGCGGAATATGTTCTGGATCACGTCACCACGGATGTGACAGACGGAGTGATTGCAGGGGCAATCAAGATAATGGCTTCTTCTGGAGAAATCTATCCCGTAAGCAGGGGCAGATATATCAGAGGTACTGGAAAAGCAAAAGCGACAGCTTTTGAAAAGATATATAACATCTGTAAGAGGTTTGACTGCGACCTTGAAAGAGGATGTACCTTCAACGCCTTGGAGTTGACGGATGCGGAAAGAAGTGTGTACGGGGAGTTTTGTGACTGCGCATTGGAGCTTCGGAACTATGTGCGTGAGAAAGCGGCTGAGATGGCGGCTATTTTAGAGAAGGTGCATGGTATGGAGACAGGTGAGGCTTCCAATGTAAATCTGGAAGCGGAGGCGGAAATCCCTGAGCAGTCGGAACCTCAGGAAGAAGCTCCGTTCCAGACATTCGAGCAGGATATTGAAAGCTCTGATATTCCTCTGGTGGAGCAGTCTGAGCCTGAGCTTGAAGAAGGGGATAATGAAGCTGTATCAGAAGAAAATGAAGCAGATGGGGAAACCCGTAGTACAGGAAAGAGAGGCAGAAGAAGCAAGAACAAGTAAGAGGTTTGACTGGGAGTCGCCAATAGGTGGCTCCCTTTCTCTAAAAGCTGTAGGGTCAATTAACAATTAACAATAAAAAGCTAGGGTAAGCAGATGGCTGTTTATCTGAGACCTCTTCATGAAAAATCTGGCCGATTAGTTGGATGATGAGGCGGTTTGTAGCCCCTCTTCTACACCTGCCATATGTCGGGGACATTTCTGTCCCCGATGATGACGGGGAAACAGAGCATAGAAATAGTGAATAATATGCTGGCTGGTCCTATATATAGGGCAAAATTCGGATGATAGATTTGATAAATAAGAAGTGCTTTGAGAATGTACTTATATAATTACGCTGTTTGGCTTGGTATGAGTTGGTACATTGTAATGTGGCTCTATATATAAGAAAATTAACAATTAACAAAAATAGTGTTGCTTCTTATGAAATGGTACATTGAAAATTG
>CALWQT010000021.1 GCA_944383765.1 uncultured Lachnospiraceae bacterium | reverse complement strand
CAACACTTCTGAAATTCCCGCCGTGGCGGGCTGAGTCCCGCTACATCCTTTCTGGCAGTGTGTTTTCCTAATAAGATCTAATCATATGGCTTTTGCCCAAGTCACACGTGCTCTATCTCTGTCATTTGCTGCTGCAATCGTCATAGATTTTTCAATCCTATCTATATCTGATAGTCTTATTCCAGATTTATTTTTCCGCATCTATACTCCTCCATCTCTTTTACACTCATACCCACGATACCGGCGCTCTCCTCGCTTCCAGTAGACCGGAAATGTCCCTGCGGGTGCTGCGGGTACATAAATTCCAACATGGCGTAATTTGCAGCATCAACCAGGTATTCGGTATTCCCAGTCTGTTCGTACTTATCAAGGCACTTTTTCAGTGTTGGGATTGCCTGTATATTTCCTGTGGCATAATTCTTGTGTACAGGTCCGTATTTGTAATAGCTCATCTCCATTCGGTTTCTCCGCAGTCTATCAAATTCCTTACTATATTCCTGGCTCATATCTGGATTGTTCATCTTTTACTCCTCCTTCTTTTTACTTCACCGATCACTGACGATAATCGGGCAACTCCTACTGCTGCTGCCGTAGCAGACGCATCATCGAACCGAATTCCCATCTGGTTCATCCGGACATTTTCCTTTCTGTCAATCATCATCAGATTTTCGATTCTCACATCAGTCTTTCTTCCATTCAAAAAAATGATACATTTCCCAGAAGGAATGGGGCCGTGAATCTTTTCCCATAAAACCCTGTGTTTTAATCTCCACTTATTCGGTTCTGCTACCTTAATTTCTATGTATCCATCCCTTGATACTCTTTCACTTCCCACTGGCTTGTGATTTTTGGGTATATTTCCTTTCTTAAACCACCCTTTTTCACACCCAGAATAGTAGATTTCTTTTTTTCCTTTATTGTGTGAAATCTGTCCTTTTTTGAATCGTCCAGTAAGTCCGTTATTAAGACGATGATTCCCCATGTATCCCTTTACCTGGCTGACAGTTATCTTCCACCCAAATATCCTGATAAATTCTGCCTGTATCTCTTTATAGGTATGCCCTGGAACATACTTTTCAAAAAACTCCTTTTCCTTCTGGGTATAACAGTGACCGCCCATCAACTCCACTCCTCAAATTTCCTTATTCTTTCCTGAAGATTTTTCACTGTTTCTTTTAACTCACGATTTTCCTTTTCTGTTCATTTTTCCGTCATTCCCAGCATTGGCAGTTCAACACTGTCTCCTTTTCCATATTCATCCAAGTGCTTCTTTGCCTGAAGTGCCAAATTTCCATTATCTATGATAGTTTTTGCGACCTTTTGGACTGCTTCACTCCTACGTATCTCTTTTTCCAGTTCTTCTTCGCTCAGGCTGTCATCCTGAAGCCGTTCCAGTTCCTCGAATAAATAGTTATTCAAATCAGTCAATGTATTTCTCATTCTTTCTCCTTTCTCCGGATTCCTTTCAAATGTTCCACCATCGCCGACCGGTTGCTCTTGCAATCTTCCAAATAATGATATCCAGAAGTAAGGATATATTCCCTGGTCCCAACCCTTTCCGGATTCTCTAACCATTCAATCCAGTAACGATATTCACAGATTACCAGGCTGCTGCCATCTGGAAGATCATACCGGTAGTAAACTTCATTTGCCTCTGGAACCTCAAACCATACCGGCCAGGCTGGATAAGCGTTCAGCCAGGCTTTTCTCTGATCATTGTTTCTCAATTTCGGAAGTTCTGGCTGCTCCCGCTCCGCTTCTTCTGGCGCCTCAACTCCAGTCTGCTCCAGATTACACAACATTCCTGCCATTGCTCCCACCAGCAGTTTCTTCTTCCGGATTATCTTTTCCAAAGTCTGGTCAGGTTCTACCACATTGACCTTTTCCATTTCTTCCAGGTCTTTTTTCTCTTTTTCCAGCATCGCTTTCAGAAGTTCCATATCCGATGCCTCTTCTTCCTGCTGCGGTATTTCCTCAAACTCAACATCTACAACCGGATCATGTTCTTCCTTCTGATGCAATTCTCTTTTGGCTCTATCGCACACATAAACACATGGGTTTTTACAATTCATGCAGCAAGGGTTCGGCTCTCCTGTTCCAGAAAAATGTTCTGCCAGATCGTGATTGATAAACTGACACGTTTCCCCTATTTCTTTCCGGATATCCTGCAGACCATGATGTAGCTGATCACATGGAAACGGATTCCCAAGCGGAGCATACCTACAGTGCCGCTCTTCTCCCCTGATCCCACATTCAGCGGCACAAGCAAAACAATCATGCCCGCCTTCACATCCCTCCGTACTAATCAGACTTCCCTCAGGATAAACTTTTTTAGGTGTTCCATATACAGAAAGCTGTTCTTGGTTTTCCGGACGCCCGGCCGAACTATAACACTCAATCGTACAATTCTCCTTATTGGTGCAATCCCAGCAGCATTTTCCCTGACAGTCTTTCCCGTCTCCCGGAATCAACATCTGTTCCGCTGTCAGATGGCAGTCAAATTGTGGCCGATGGATACATGGTGTTTTTTCTGGTTGCGACATCGCAACTGGCTCCATCAGATCATCCAGGCTGATGGTAAATGGTTCCCGTTTTTCTTCTTTTGGTATCTCCTCTTCCGGGATTCCAAAATCCTCTGCTGATATCGTCACGCTCCCTCCGGATGAAGGACACCATTCCGGATAATCCCTTTCGATCTCTTGCTGCCCCGGAATCTGATCATCCTCTTTTTCCTGCTGCCTCATATCCCGGATCTTGGCCACGGTATCCCCCGGCGCTACCCCTTCCAACTGTTCTTCCGTCAGATACAGCATCTCCTGAAGCTGACTTCTGCCGAATGCTTTGTACTTTTCATCCGCCTCCAGGCTGTTCCCACCTGCGGAAAAACGATCATTCATTTTCATGTACCGACTGGCCGTGCTTTTGCTGATCCCGTATTCTGCTTCTGCCAGATCCCACACCGTTCCGTATCCGTCCTGTTCATATAACTTTCCATCACGGATACATTTCAGCCAGTATCCGATGGCAATAAAATTCTGTGCCGCTGCCGTGATATGATCTCGTATTCCTGCCTTGGCTTCTTCCAGGCTCCTGCTTCCTGGATCCATGATCTGATCCGTCAATGCTTTCCCCTCCTTCTTTCATCCATCACCAGTTCTTTCCATGTCATAGAGTAGATCAGTCCTGTATTCTCATCTCTGGCAGTCACCACATAGCGGTATTTCCCGATCACCTTTAACTTCTTAAGCTCTGTTGGATATTGAGCCACTGTATTCTCAGCATTTCCCACTAAAACTCTCCATACCACCCTGCTACCAATCCGAATCCGCTTTTTTATCTGATCAATGTTCTCCTGCGTGATGGCATCCTCCCATCTTGTTCTGCTCCTTGCATCTATCCTTAAACCATCATTGCTGTTATTTTCACATTTCATTATGCCTCTCCCCATTCTTTCACCATCATGGCATCATAATCGATCTCACGTTCTTCAAAATTGTGGAACCGGTTGGCTGCCTTCCGGTTTTCCGGTTTCGGTCTTGCCGAATCCTGTGCCCGGTTCAGCCACCCATTGATAAATTTCTGTATCTCATTCGGTGTCTTCCGGTTTTTGGGATGGGAGTCAATCCACCCTATCATCTTCCGGTATTCCTGCTCCACATCAACCGCCGGATACAGGTCCCGATAACGGTTGATCTCTTCCTGGTAGACCGGATACCATTCACCATTCAACATCAATAACTGAAACACCGGCACAGGGGCAGGGCCGTCCTGCGGCTCCTGGCCTATCTTTTTATTTTCTTTTGTTTTATTTTCTTTACTTTCCTTTTGTGGGATTTCCTCGTCATTTACTCCGGTTTTTGCATCAAAAACCCCTGTTTCTGGTTCAGATACCGGATTTTCGGGTGCACTTAATAAGGGTTGACTGTCCTTATCCATCAACCAGTATTTTTCTTTTGAGGCCTTGCTTCGTGAAGTGACGGTGGAGTACCGCCGCTGGATTCCCACAGAGGTCATGACCCCATGCGAAAGGAGGTTTCTCTCGAAGAGTCCTAGATCCCCGCAATCAAGAATGACTTGTGACACAAGGCGCTTTTGCACCCATTTGCTGCCGATGATCCGCGTAACATTTGCCGCTACTCTATCAATCGGCTCCTCCAGGTAATATCCGTGCCGGTAGATCTCAGTAAGGATCACATCATACACGGTCACGCCGATCGGACCATATTTTTCCAACAGATCCATGATCTTATAATCATTATAGAAATCCACATCTTTCGGAAAGTAGGAAAGCCCCTGTTTGACTGGTCTGGCCATTTCTGTACCACCTACATTTCCGCTATTTTATGAAAAAGGGAGAGGGACCACCTCTCCCCGTATATGAGGTAACGTTCCTTTCAGATCGCGACATACAAAAAGAAACATTTCGTTGATAGTTACTGACAGGCTGATGTCCTGCTGCCTGATTGTTTATCCGATGATGACAACCCGGTTACGGATCTCTTCCGGCATCTCTTCCAGCATTTTAAACAGGTAATCCTTGATATTGGCTACCGCCTCATTCCTCCAGATGCCGCCCTCTGCCTCGATCAGCTTAAAAGATGGCTGCTCTCCGCTTCCGATCCGGAACACGAATTTGCTGGACGGCTGCTCTACCTCCTGGAACGTCCTGTGAGGGATCAGCTCCACAGGGTTGGGGACTACTACATCCGCCTTGGAGGCTGCCCCTACCGTCATGGTAGCTACCTGTGTCACGCCATCATCAGAGTAAGTCTGGTTATTCTTCTGCTCCACGTTACCGGCCAGCTTCATCACCAGCTTCAGGTCCTCATTCTCCTGGAAATTGGACTGCAGCTCGATCATGAAGCGCTCCTGGTCGTACCAGGAATCAAACCGGAATTCCGATACTTCTGCCTCTGCAACGAATAATGTCTCTCTTTCCCGTTCCTTGTCCAATGCGGACATCAGTCTTACTTCCTTCGGGCTTACGATATGTATAATCATATTATCAGGGAATTCTCCACTGCAGTTCTCAATGTAGTCAGACAACGAACTCAGAGTCCTCGCTGATATGGGACGGGCCTTTTCTGCCTTGCCATACCTTACCAATTCCCTGTTTCCATAGGTTTTCCCGCAGATTTCCAACACCTGAGGAGTATCCGCTTTCTTACCTAAATTCACCATATACTCCATTGCTTCTTTCATTGATTCCATGATTCTTTCTCCTTTCCTTTATGCCATTTCTCTCAAATCGATCGGTCCCTGGCTGGTCTCATAGATTTCTCCGGTTTCCGGATCACAGTCCTGCTGCCCTACCGGTTCCACAGCAGCTACTACTGGGCGCCGGCTGGCTCCGTATTCCCGCATTTCAATCTTTCCTGTCTTTGCATCCTGGCCGATCAGGAATGTGGTCTTTGCTTTCTTGGCCCCTACCAGCTTCGGCTTGACCTCATATTCAATGTCAATCGTTCCGGTCCCGGATGGCTTAAATTTCATATTGACGGTCATTCCCCTGGCTGCTTCCGGATCCGTGTTCGGATCCATGATGTTCCTCCCGATTTCGCTTAACGCTCGCCTGAACTGTGCCGCCAGCTCGCCGCCGTCAATCGTATCAAACGATAATCCCACCGTTTTCTCCCCCTTTCTTTTCCTGATATATAATTCCATGAACATGGTATTTTTCCATGAATTCCGGCTGTCCTATCTTGTGCGATTCTGTATGATGTCCCCTGCATAGGCATATCTTCCTGTGCCTGGAATCATCTACCGTCCTACGGTCCCTGCCCATACCAATGGCATCCACATGGTGGATCTCTCCCGGACGGCCGCACACAGCACATTTCCGATACTGTAAACAACTCCATAGATACCTCTCTGTATCATCTGCCCGTTCTACTCCCGGATCACCCAACGGGATCCCCCATTCCAGGACCAGGTCCATCATCGTGGATATATAGGCTCTGGCCGTATCCCTGGAACAGTCTGACAGAGAAAAATACCGGCTTCCTGTCCTGGCGATATGAAGGTATTTCAGCCATTCTTTGGTCACTTCCGGAAGTTCCCCCATATAAACAGCGATATCCGCTATGGTGGCATATGCCTTCTTCCTCTGATCTGCGGTGATGGCCCGTCCATCATCGATCCACACGGTACAGGCTCTGGCTCTCTTTTCAGCCACCAGCTGGATCAGATTCTTCCCCGGAAACGCGATATTCAGCCTGCTGCCATCCTGATCCACGTCATATCCAATGATCTCTCCCGTTTCGTACATCTATTTTCCTAACCTTCTCTCCATAAAATGGTCCTGGCATTCTGCGTGATGCAGACTTCCCGGCATACCGATACCAACAACCCAAACCGCTCCCGCTTGTCCTCTTCCAGATTATCCACTGTCCGAAGGATCCGGCTGCATCTGGCCTGGAATCCGGTTTCTGACCGGGAAAACCCCAGGATCTGGTATATGGTTATGACCGGACTGGACAGCGGATCAACCGTATTTCCCTGGGCGATATAACATCCTGGATACACCACTGTCAGCTGATGCCTTCCATTCACTTCTGCCATGGTCCTCAATATCCTGGTATGGTTTCCATCCACTCCTACGCTGACCAAGGATGTCCCTTTTCCTTCTGATCCCCGGAATCCGCCACTGTTCCACAAACTGAACCCCTCCGCTGGGGAGAATTCCACCGGGAAATAACAATGCGGCTGCTGCGCCTTCTGTTCTGCATCCTCAACCTCCAGGATCCGGATAAATCCCTCTACCAATGCCGAAGCAACCACGCTCTTTTCCGCATCGCCCAAGATGATATTGTCATTGATTGCAGCCATCAAAGCCGCTATCTTGTCATTATGTGTCATGCCTTAACTCCATCTTTCCGCCACATTCCGGGCACTGTTCCAGATCTCCCAGTACGGACCACTGCCGTTTTCCACAAACCGTGCAGATATGTAGAAAAAATGGGGATGTGATCCGGATATCTGTGCCTGGATAATACTGTTTATCAGTCATTACCATTGACTTTTTCTCCTGTTCCCTCGTATAATGAGGGTGTGTTAATTTTTTATTTTGAGGCCTGTCCGGTTGCCGCCGGTGGGCCTTTTTTCCTGCTTCCAGGACTGCACTCTGGACACACATATCCCCTGCTGCGAATCCTGGTGAATCTGGATATGTTCCATATTTTTCCACAAACCTGGCATATCGCATATCTCATCTGCCTCACACTCCCCCAGCCAGCATCAGTACGATAGCTGCCACCAGCACTCCAATGATCACCAGGAATGCTGCTGCCCACTCACGGCTATGCTTATTTTCTTCCCTGGATTCCCTAAGCTGACCTTTCAATCTCTGGATCAGGCGCTGATCTGCTTCCCATTCATCTTTATAAACCGCTATAAGCTCAACCCGTTCCATATGTCTCACCTCCCTGCTTGTCCACACCGGCCGCACTCAGGCGGTCCTTCTCTTGTATCCCAAGCCGTCCATAAAATTGTCAAGAAGGACCTGGGAAATCTGCCTCCGCTGCTCCTCTGACAAATCATTAAACAGCACTTCTTTTCCATCAATCTCTATGTAGTTGATAATTTTCGGCGGCTCTCGCATTTCACCAACTCCTTTCTGATAGATTGTATGCGATACCGTTTGTACCGGTTGCCATACTCTTTTCTGGTACTTTTTTCCCTTGTATGCTATACTGTTTTTATCAGTATTCCTGTACTGAAATACATAACATGAGGTGTATCTATGACTGACCCAAACGCATATATTGCTGCTATTGCTTCCATTATTGCTGCTATTGCTGCCATCATTTCTCCCATCATAGTTGCATTGGTAAATAACCATCATCAATACAAAATTAAAACTATAGATTTATTTTTTAATGCAAAACTGACCGCATATCAAAACTTGTTAAAAGTCACTTCTTCCTTTTCGGATACTACTTCTAAAGAAGAATCTATAAAACTTAATGATGTCATGAGTTATGCATTACTTCTTTCCTCTCCAGAAACACAAGTTTGCATCGGTTCATATTGCCATTCGATTTTACAAAGCACTCCTTCAGACAAGTCCGGTGAATTACAAGCCATTGCCATATTAGCTATGCAAAAAGATTTATATGAGTTTAAAAAATACCGAAAACTTTACAAACAAAAAACGCATATAAAGCTGTGATGCAAATACCGTACAACATATATGGTAAAAAACTGCCGGGTGCTATTTTGTTCATAATTACTGAGCATACAATTGTAAGAATTATCAAGAATACGATTGATATTGGTATGATTTGAATCATCTTGTTTCTCCTCTATTCTCATCCGCTGCATTATTTCAATAATTGCATTAGTGAAATAATAATCACAATGGCTGATATAACTGACTGTGGAATCCACATCCACCACTTAATCTCAGGCCATTCCTCTTCCATTTTTCTTAAAACCTTATCTTTTTGTCCGTGTTTTATAAACCAATTCAAACACATATAAAAACGACTTTTCATAGGAAAAAAGTAATCGAATTCATTCACCCCCTTCAGAAGCATAAGGATCTTCTCATTGCTGTCGGCAGATGGGCTGTACAACTGTTGATAGGAAAGTAATGATAATTTTTCCTTGTTGGCTACACTTCGGCAAAATTCAAACGTGATTTCGTTTTTCATACGCTGACCTTGAATTTCCACTTCAAGGTCAGTAATCCTTTCCGCCAGAGCTTCCCATTTCCTTTTAGAAATCCACATCTTTCTCACTCTCCTTTCCCTCCAAGATTTCGTTGCTACTTCTCTTCCAAAAAGCTGAATCGAACAACTGGTTGACTTGGATCGTAATCAACTAGAACCTGAGTCTTTTTTCCTAATTCCAACGGCTCAAATATCTGCTTCATAACCATACAGAATTTCTCAACTTCCAGTCTACGAATACTTAATTCTTTCACTACACGGATTTCCTTACCTTTTTCTATTCTCCCCACGCTCCTTCCTTTTCGGTTTTTTCGCCATCTCCCATGCTATACTTCCTTATACAGGCGTGCCAGCGCCAAGTACAAGAAAGGAGATTGCTCTATGAATATGATTTCTGTGTCGTCTTCCAATCTTCATTCCATAGGCTGGGAAAATGGAATCTTACATATTAGATTTCAATCTGGGAGCCTATATGAATATATTGACGTTCCAATCTCTGTCTACAACGGATTACTAACAGCCCGTTCACACGGAAGATTTTTTCTGACTACATAAAGAATCGATATGCCTATAAGCAAATTAGCTAATCGGTAACAATCAAAACTACTGCCGGGCCTTCCACGGTAATTATCTCCGTTTGGTAAGGCCTTACTTCTTTTCTTTCTACTCCTTCTCTCTCTCCTATCTCGTCAACTAATTCACAGGTCTTTGCTGTCTTTACTTCCACACTTCGCACGCCCTCTCCTTTCCCTTTCATTCCATATTCGGCAGGTTCTACCTTACTACTCTCTTGGCTTTTTCCTTTCTTTCGTGCTATACTCCTCTTACAGGCCCCCGCCGAGGTCGAGTATATACAAAGAAAGAGTCCAATTTTATGTATATTTATTTTCTTTTACTTTGGGGTATTGTATTTTTGTATTCCATAATTTCATCTTTGTTAAAACTGAACGAAATTTCCTCACTTATCGATATTTTGTATAAATATCTTGAATCTGCCACATACCAAACTCCCTTTTATCAGGCTGCAGGGGCTAGATTGATAAAAAAAGATAACTACTCAGCATGTTTAAATGAACTCTTATATAACTTTCCTCGTATCCGAAAATACTCAGAATGCCATTTAGATTTCCTGCGATACGGTGCTCCAGATATAGAGAATTATTCTTCTGCAATAAATCTTTACAACCGACTACTTATGAAGAAAAATTACCTGATTGAAAGCTTCAAAACATCTTTAAATCCCATATGCTCTCTCCAAACAATATTTTTATTACCAGGTGAATTTTTACACTGGCTAGGTTTTTCTCGCATTGGTTATTCATCCAGAGTATTAAATTTAGCTTGTTGGATTATTGCTTATCTTTTAAATGTGTATAGCAATGAAATAAAATCATTAATTAATTCAATCATTAAAAATTTTATTTAAACACAGCCACATAAGCAAAAATAGTATGCTTTTTTCATAGCTTGTTAGTGTTTCTCTAATTACAATTTTTTCGAGACCGATTGAACAGATTAAAGATATAGCTGAAACAAAAATGTTTAGTCGGTCTTTCTTCTTTCCAAAATCTTCTTCCTTCACCTCTCTTACTCTCCTTCCCCTTTCATTCCATATTCGGCAAATTCCACCTTCTCGCTCTCTTGGCTTTCCCCTTTTTTTCATGCTATACTCCTCTTACAGACCCCCGCCAGGGTCGAGTAGTATAGAAGGGAGAAAAAACTTATGCAATCAGATATTCGTGCTATGCAAGAGGCCATCAATGCTTTACGCTATCGCTCTGTATCTTCTAATGCTGACGGAAATGCCCCTTGCACTGTCAGTGATTTGCAAAACCTACGCAATGCTATCGCAGATACATTAGAATGCATTGTAAACAGCATGGAATCCTAAGATTCTTCGGGACTGTCCTCTCTGATGGTCCCGACTATTTGAACAAAATCATATAAACCTAGCTTTCTGACAGCATTGCGAATAGCCCATTTAGCCTCATCAATTTCATCAAAAATCTTGTTGATTTCATCTACATCTATTTTCAGATTTACTAAATATTTTTTATCTTCCATTCTCTCTCACTCTCCCTTCTCTTCCAACAGTTCCTCAATGTTAAGATTGTTACAGAATCCTTATTTATCCTTTTTAATCTCCTTCCTTTAGTGTCATTTAAGACACTTCATGATCAAAAAAAATATCCATCGGAGATTCCAAATGAAGAATTTTTACAACTGCCTGAATCTCTTCTAATGTGAATTGGGATATTCCTCGACATTTCCTATAAAATGCAGAACGGCTTATACCAAGTTCCTGGCACATTCTTTCTTTGCTTACCCCCTTTTCTTTCATTTCTTTTTCCAATCGTTCTTTATTCAATTTTATCACCGTCCTTTCGTAGTGTCATATAAGACACTTTCAGTATAGTACAGCACCTTTTATTTGTCAATACTTATTTTGTCCTTTAGGACACATTCATGTTGCAAAAAAGACACTTATGTGTTACACTCATTTATAGAAGGAGGTTATACTCAATGACCGACATTGGAAATATAATAAAGAAATTACGTCTTGAAAATAACATGACCTTGGAGCAATTAGGTGACAGGGTTGGTGTTGGGAAAAGCACCGTAAGAAAATGGGAAAATGGAATTATAGCAAATATGCGCCGTGATAATATTGCAAAAATAGCTGAAGTATTCAATGTTTCACCTGCGTATCTCATGGGCTGGGATAACAATGTTGCCCCCATTTCTGGTGGCACCAAACAAAAAAAGGGCGGTATTTCCATACCCGTATTAGGCCGTGTAGCTGCTGGAATTCCTATAGAGGCAATTACCGATATCATAGATACTGAAGAAATAACTGAAGAAATGGCTTCTACAGGAGAATTTTTTGGTCTTAAAATTCATGGAGATTCTATGGAACCCAAAATCAGCAATGGCGATGTAGTTATTGTACGTCAACAAAATGATGCCGAATCTGGTGATATCGTAATTGCTACCGTAAACGGTGACGAGGCTACTTGCAAACGTCTCCGCAAGTATCGTGATGGAATAGAATTGGTTTCTAATAATCCAGCTTATGCACCAATGTTTTTTAGTAATGAAGAGATCATTACTAAACCAGTTAAAATTCTTGGGCGTGTTGTGGAATTAAGAGCAAAGTTTTAATTAAAGCTGCCTTTGGCATTTTAATAAATACATTCAAGGAGGAAATTAGTATGATCGATTTTCAGAATGGTTCCATCTTCAAAATGAAAAAGAACAAAGGATTTTCCAATGAGAAGTTGGTCGCCCCGCTGTTTGTTGATGGAGAGGTATTTGTAGGAGAATACCAGGCCATCCGGGATTTTATCGTCTTTACCAACAAACGAATCATTGCCGTTAACGTGCAGGGCTTGACTGGGAAGAAGAAAGATTTTTCCACATTGCCGTATTCCAAAATTCAGGCTTTTTCGATTGAGACTTCTGGCGTGCTGGACATGGACAGCGAGCTGGAGTTGTGGTTTTCGGGGCTTGGGAAAGTAAAGTTTGAGTTTATCGGAGAAAGTGATATCATTGAAATTGAAAGGATAATCGCATCTAAGATTTTATAGCAGCTATTTAGTCTCTAACCCCAAAAAACGGCTCCATCTGGGGAGCCGACTCACTTTGACAATATAATATACTTACCCGGGAAGCCCGCAAAGCGGCTGCGATTCTACTCTGGTCGTGAAAAACCTGTTTGCAGCTCATCTGCTTATTACAAAGAAAATGTTGGAAAGATATTCCGAATATACTGAGGATCAGTTTTTCCGAGGTACCGGATACCCAAAAGAATTGATAGCATTAAGATTAAAACAGCCTATGGCATTTTAAAACATAAAATGGAGGTACAAACATGAAATGCCCAAAATGCGGAAGTGATAACTGTCAGATTACAACAGAAACCACCTCATCTGGAACCGATTTTTCTTTCGGAAAGGGATGTTGCGGTGCTCTTTTATTCGGTCCCATCGGAATATTGTGCGGAGCCTGCGGAGAAGGAAAACAGATTCATTCCACCACATACTGGGTATGCCCTAACTGCGGAAGGAAATTTAAAGCATGACAAGGGCCGACAGACGATGGATCTGGTGGATGGATCACGCAAAGAAATATTGTCATTGCCATCAAATGCCTGAGAGAAGTTTTTTTATAAAAGGTTATCAGTTTCCGCTGTGTGCAAGATGCTCCGGAATTGCCATTGGTCATATCGCCGCCTTTCTGGCCGCACCATTTTTCAAATTCCGGCCCGCAGTGGCATGGCTAATGGCTCCTCTGGCTATTGACGGTACATTGCAATATTTTACTCACTATGAATCCAACAATATGAAACGGATTATCTCCGGGGTTCTGTATGGATTTGCATTTACATCCACTATGCTCTGGATTGTAAAAAACAATCTGAATAAAATTCTCTCAACATCAGCTGGATAATAGTCTATCCATTTATGTTGAACAGATAAATAAAAAGAAAAGGGGAAATCGTATGAAAAAAGCAAAACTTCTTATCGCTACTCTCTGTATGTCAGCCACCATGGCCATGACGTCCTTTGCTGGTCAATGGCAGCAAGATTCCATCGGCTGGTGGTACCAGAACGATGACGGAAGCTATCCTGTAAATACATGGCAATGGATTGACGGAAACGGGGACGGACTTGCTGAAAGCTATTACTTTGATTCTAATGGATACTGTCTTATGAATACCACGGCTCCCGATGGATCAGCAGTAGATTCCAGCGGTGCCTGGATTATAAACGGAGTAGTTCAGACTATAGAAGTAGGACAGGCCACAGCTCAGACTCCGGCACAGCCTCAACAGACCTCTACCGCTGATCAGGAAACGGCTGCCGTTGTCTACTGGACTCCCAATGGAAAATCCTATCATAACAGCCACGACTGCGTCACCTTAAAACGTTCCAAAACCATCAATCAAGGATCGTTAAACGATGCCTTATCTGCTGGAAAAACAGATCCTTGTAATGTTTGCGTCCGCTAAAATAAAATAAGTTCTCCTTGCTTCTGCAAGGAGAACCACTTTGACAATATAATATACTTACCCGGGAGCCGGTAGGGCGTCCATACCATCTATTTCCATCCTTGTTGGGCGAAGGTGGTTTTCTATAAGTACATATAAAGAATTGCAGTTAATTACATCTGTGACTCTACTCATTGTTGCAATTTTAACCTATACACACAGAAAATAGCGCCCCTGCTCTGGTAAAGTAAGGCGCTATTTTCTAAAACCTTATAACACCGGAAACGGATAGGTGTGTTCTATCGTACCGGCTCTCTGTTAAATTATTATATGTCCAACCACACCATATGTCAAATATGCAAAAAACCGATCCCTGCGCCGACAGGAATCGACTTTTCATATACTTGCTCCACTAGACATATCTGGATGTTTTTGAGTACTATATGTAGTTAGTATAAAAAATTATTTGTTTTTGAACTAAATTAGAATATATTCTAAAAAATTATAGAATATTAAACTGCAGAATAGTTGGTTTAAAAATGACTAATATTTTGCACCAAGATTCATAGTATTATAAATATAGGAAAATATTGAACTAAAGAGAAAGGCGGAACACGCAATGAATTTTGAGGAGATTTATAAGAAAGTGCCAAATCCACATATACCACAAAAATTACCAGTAGAACTTTCCTCTGCATTGTTTGACTGTGAAATAATCAAGTTGATATCAAAAGCAAATAACGCAATGGGAGCTTATAGGGGATTTTTAATTAATACAATAAATCCAATGCTTTTAATATCACCATTAGTTTCTCAAGAGGCCGTTCTTTCTTCAAAACTTGAGGGAACTCATGCAACCATCGAAGACTTTGTCAATTACGATGCCGGAAATGAAGTATCTGTTTCAAAAGATGAAATGCAAGAAATAATGAACTATAGAAGTGCATTATTTTATGCATTAGAAAAAATGTCCACAATTTCTGATGATTCAGAAGAAGGAAAACACAAATTACCTTTAAGTATTCGTTTGATAAAATCCATGCATAAAATTCTGTTGGATAATGTAAGGGGACAGTCTAAAAATCCGGGAGAATTTAAGACCGAACAGAACTACATTGGAAATTCACTTGAAATTACATTCACTCCTCTCCCGCCCGAATTGACTTTAGAATATATGACCAACTTAGAACAATATATTCACTACGATGAGATAGATTTATTGGTTCAAGCAGCTTTATTACACTGTCAATTTGAAATGATTCATCCATTTAAAGATGGAAATGGCAGAATTGGCAGATTGTTAATTCCTCTATTCCTATATTATCGAGAAATGCTTCCAGTTCCTACATTCTACATGAGTGCTTTTTTTGAAAAAGATAGAACTATGTATCTTGAAAAATTATCTGCCGTATCAAAAAATAACGATTATGCAACATGGATTAAATACTTTTTAGAGGGTGTAATACAACAGGCTGAAATAAATACACTGAAAGCGAAGGCAATGCTTGATCATTACAACTCATTTAAGGATATTTGTGTATCTAGTATAAGTTCAAAATATGCAATCTCTTTATTAGACGAAATTTTCAAAAGACCTATGTTCAAAGCAAAACAAATTCAAGAAATGATTCCTGGCAGCAAAGGCACACTCTATAATATGTTAGATGAATTTGTTCAAAAAGGAATATTACACACGGACGGTAAATCACGAAATACAACTTATTTTTGCCCAGCAATACTAAATTTACTGTAAAACATAAAAACCGTCCGGTGCTACCAACACCGAACGGCTTTCCACAGATTTCTCTTACCGGACGCTCCAATAGTCCGTATATGATAAATCCAGCTTGAACACCTGAATTATATCATATCCTGGAGCGTCCTGGCAAGGGGCGTATTTTTTGTACCCAAAAACAGTATGATGTACAGGAGATGATACTATGAAAAAAACTTCCGTACCTCTTGAGATCGGCGCTGCCTATATCCGGGTAAGTACTGATGACCAGACAGAGTTGTCCCCCGATGCACAGCTGCGGGAAATTTTAAAGGCAGCCAAGGCTGACGGGTTCGTCATTCCAAAAGAATTCATATTCATCGAAAAGCGGGGAATCTCCGGACGCCGGGCAGAAAACCGGCCAGAATTTCAGAAAATGATCGCTACCGCAAAATCCCAGAAGCCTGCTCCCTTCTCCCGGCTCTATCTCTGGAAGTTTTCCAGGTTTGCCAGGAACCAGGAGGAAAGCACCTTTTACAAGGGAATCCTGCGGAAGAAATGCAATGTTGACATCAAAAGCGTGTCCGAACCTATCATGGAAGGAATGTTCGGACGTCTGATTGAGATGATCATTGAGTGGTTTGATGAATACTACTCCATCAACTTGTCCGGAGAAGTCACCAGGGGCATGACAGAAAAGGCTCTGCGGAACGGCTACCAGACCACTCCCTGCCTGGGCTACGCCGCTGTAGGGGAAGGAAAACCTTTCGTTATCGTGGAACCGGAATACCGCATTGTAGAATTCATACACAGCTCCTACCACCAGGGGAAGGATATGACAGCCATTGCCAGGGAAGCAAACCGGCTGGGATACCTCACAAAACGGGGCAACCGGTTTGACCGTAGAGCCGTGGCCTTGATTCTGCAGAATCCTTTTTATGCCGGTATTGTGTCATGGAACGGGATCCAGTTCCAGGGAGAACATGAGACCCGCTCTTCCGTCACCGATCTGTTCCAGGAAAACCAGGAGCGGATCCGGAAAGAATACCGTCCCCTGAAACGCCGGGAAGTTTCCTCTTGCTCCCACTGGGCCTCTGGGCTACTCCGGTGCAGTATCTGCGGCTCCAGCCTTTCCTTTAACCGGACCGGCAGCAATGGAAAACGGTCTGACTTCTTCCAGTGTTGGAAATATTCCAAGGGAATCCACCCAGGCTCCTGTTCCATCTCCGTCAGGCAGGTGGAAAAAGCCATCATATCTTCCCTGGAAGAAATTCTGGCTTCCGGAGATATCTGCTGCGAATATCTTCCTCCCCATCAGGAATCCCCTCAGTCAGATGAACTGGACCGGATCCGTGACGCCCTCTCCCGCCTTGAGACGAAAGAGCGAAGGATACACGACGCTTATGAAGGCGGAGTGGACACTCTGGAAGAATACCGCCGGAATAAAGAACGGCTGCAGGCAGAACGGATCAGTCTGGAACAGCAGGCGGCTGATCTGGCTGCCTCCGCTCCTGCTCCCCCTGCTCCGCCGTCAAAAGAGGAAATCCTGTCCGCCGTGGAAGACACCTACCGCCTTCTGTCCGACCCGGAAATCTCTTATGAGATCAAGGGCGCCGCTGCCCGCCGGATTATCAAAGAGATTGTGTATAACCGGTCAGAAAACACCTTCCATTTTACCTACTACATCAGCTGAAACCCTGATAAATACTGGGTTTTTCCTACCCGATAGGTTTTTACAATACGGTGGACCTGACGGGGAAATTGGAGCCTCTCTCCGCTATCTCTCCCAGCGTTATGCCATGCCTTATGATGAATGCAAAGCTGCTCTTACTGATATTGGTACCGAAGAGCTGGCGCATATGGAAATCGTAGCAGCTATCGTTCACCAGCTCACCAGGAACCTGACACCGGAGCAGATTGTGGAAAGCGGCTTTGGACCTTACTATATTGACCACACCACCGGAATATGGCCTCAGTCAGCAGGAGGCGTTCCTTTCAGCGCCTGTGCGTTCCAGTCCAAAGGTGACCCTATCACCGATCTGTTTGAAAATATGGCAGCAGATGGTGCAATTATGCAAGAACAATGTTCTGTTAAAAAGTTATAATTAAGATTAAAAATTCCAATGAATTTCAATGGGAACGTCCCTTGTTCCCGGAATACGCTTCCCGATAGATATGTAATCAATCAGCATTTCTACCATCTCACGAGTCAAATGGTCCAAATTGGTATATTTCTCAATCAGTTCGCGGCGGTTATCACCTGCCGCAATTTTTTCTTCCAGTTCGGCTAACTGCTTTTCTTCGTCAGCGATTACGCGCTCCAAGCGGTCACGTTCCGTAACAAATCCCTTTGACATATCTGCAAAGTCACTTTCAGAAATCAGCCCTTTTACCTTATCCATATAAAGTTCTCTAATACCCTTAGAATATTCATCAACCTTTTTTTTATAGACTGTAATGTCAGAAAGTAACCGGGATTTTTGTCCCTGCAAGTTATCACAAAATTCTATGTTCTGTTCTAACTCGTCTTTATCGAGATACTCCGCGGATAAACGGTTCAGTTCCTCAATGACAATCCTTTCCAATTTATCTACAGCGATAAAAGAACCAATACAAGAGTCCTTTGCAATATGACGATTGGAACATTTCAGATAATATTTTCCACCACATTGAGATGCCGTCTTGGAAGAACGCATGATATAACCACAGTTTGCACAGCGAGCTTTTCTAGCAAATAAACCAACTGTACCAACATTAAAGGGCTTTGCTCTCTGTGCAACTAATACTTGTACTCTGTCCCACAATTCTCGGTCAATAATCGGATCATGTGTTCCCTCGACAATATACCATTCACTTTTAGGGCGTGGCTTATTCTGTTTGGTCTTATAAGACACACTACCGTATTTCCCTTGTACCATATTGCCGATATAGATTTCGTTGGTCAGCATATCGGAAATAGAAAAATATTTCCACAATGTACTGTTTTTCATTTTCGGCTGCTGATAACGTAGTCCATGCAAACGTTTATATTCTGTCGGATTTGGTACACCCCTGTCATTAAGCATACGGGCAATAGCAGTTTTTCCATAGCCTTGTGAAAATAGGGTGAATACTTCTCGGACAACGGCTGCAGCTTCTTCGTCGATTATCAAATGTCCTTTTTGGTTTGGGTCTTTCTTATATCCATAAAGGGCAAATGCACCAATATGAAAACCATTTTTGCGCCTGTTAGTCAAGACACTGCGGATATTATCAGACATGTCCTCCAAGTACCATTCATTAACCAGTCCGTTTATTTGCCGGGATTTTTTATTTCCTTTGTTAGCAGTATCAGCATTATCTACAATACTAATAAAGCGAATACCCCATAAAGGAAATAATCCATGGATATATTTTTCCACCAACTCTAATTCACGCGTAAAACGGGATTGAGTTTTACAAAGGACTATGTCAAATCTGTGTTGCTCCGCATCTTTCAGCAGACGATTAAATTCCGGGCGGCGTCTATCTGCTCCAGCATAGTCGTCATCACTGTAGATGTTGTAAAGTTCCCATCCTTGTTCCATAGCGTATTGCAACAACATAGATTTTTGATTTTGTATGCTGTTGCTGTCATCAGTCTCAAATTGCTTGTTTTTATCTTCTTCAGATAGGCGGCAGTAAATAGCTACTTTCATTCAGTTCCCTCCAGATAATAAACAAGCCTGCCTCCTTCATTATATACACTATTTATCCACATGTAAATCATTATACTTTTGGCGATTTATGTTCTCCATGACTTTCAAGTCGATTGATCACTTTAATCCAGGTAGAAGTATACTCTTCTGTTGTAAGCTTTTTTCCATTTTTGAAAATATTGTGCACGCTTTTCACCTCTGAATTTGCCATAGATATCGCCCCTTTCTTTTTTTATTATTTTATGACTGATAACTCGTACACTATGTGGTTTTTCATAGACGTAATTTTTATTTAATTGTCAATGTACAATCAATTCCTGTTAACAGGAATTGATTTTTTAAAAAAGAAGGAAAGCTCAATCTGTACTTTTCCTCTCCACTCGTTGAGCTCGCTAGGTTGGGCAAGGGAGGTAGTGGTCCCGCCCTTGCAGCATGCAAAACACTCGCCATTCTTCTTGCAATATAAGGTTCCACCATAGTAATTGATCCTTTGGCTTTCATTGCAATACACTCCTAAACAGATGACAGTATCAATATTATAGGTTTTCTGATTTTCATGGTAGTTTCTCCTTTATCTAGATATCTGATCTCTGTAATTCAAATAATACTACATATATTCCGTTCTGTGTGCTCACAAATGTACATAATTCAAAAGAGCCCATCATAAAATATTGCACAGTTATGTGCACCTAACTTTTCTGCATTATATTGACTTTTTTATTTTTACATGTTATAACAAAAAATGTTAGTTTATCATTTGTTGTTTGGAATTTAAAGTGTACATTACCCCAAGGGGTATTGTGCACTTTTTTTGTTGAAAAATAGGAATTGGACTAAAAAATACGTGAAAATATAGAAGGTAAATAGAAATACGAATACTCCGGAGCAAAATTCATCTGCAGGAATATTCATGAAGGATTAGCTAGGCCTTGGAAATATCACACCATAATTAAAGACAAAGGATAAGGTAGAATAAGTTTCGCAAAGAAAAAAAGTAAATGAAAAGATATGGTTTGCAGATCTCTGGTAGAATGAAGTTATAACACACCATTCAAAAGGAGACAGCAAACCATATCGAAAAAGATTGTACAGCTCAACGAACTTGTGCGCGAAAGCGTAGAAAAAACCCCTCAACGAACTGCTGGAGGCTGCCATTGAGGACGTCTCCATTGCTGGCTGACTTCATTTATTCCCAAAGCTGCAAAACAATACAAAAAGGTAAGATAATAATTGACCCACATACCTATTAGAATTGAGATACTTAAATCCATATTTTAAGGGGTGTTGGAAGAAAAAAATATGAACATGGAGAAGCCTGGCTTTGCAAAAAGCCTTGCGAATCCAAGATTTAGCATATACCCCATAGGGGAGTGGGGTACATGCACTTCCTATACGGAAGCAAAAATAAAAAAACTCGAAACCAGAAAGTATACGGGAAGAGAGTATATCACACAATGATATATGTTAATATCTGTTTTTGCATGCAATGTTGTATACAAAACAGTGCAGGCCGTGCTAAATACTAGCACTAACCTCAAAAGAAGAAAGTATGAGCATTTGCGCTATCTATGCAATAATTATAATGAAACAAAAATCGAATCGCAATATGCCTTACTTGCTTATGTTTTCCATCTACTATCTCTAGATTATTCTGGAGATTCTGAAAAGGAAAATGGATTCAAAGATGTTTTTCATCAAACATTTAACGATAAGATGTTTGATGATTTAACCATTTTGCTTATCAAAAAAGCAAAAAACAATATAACAGTTGCAAACAAATTATGTGATTGTCTGCTAGAAGTAGAAAATAGTCCAGACGAATCTAAGGAATACAGAGCCTTTTCTGACAAATTATATTGTAATCTATTAGATAATGCTGACAATAATGCAGATCTAGCTGATAGATTATTAGACTATTTAATACAGAGGCTTGAACATGATGCAACATTGAAGAATAGGCTGTTTGAAAAGTTGAAAACCTGTCAAATAACCTATCACAAGTAACCCGTCAACCTAAGCACCCTAGAAAGGAGGAGATATATTCTTTTTGCCTCAACGTATTGTATCAAATACTTCCCTATATATGTAGCTCAGCATATATGTATTGATACATTTTTATAGCAGAAGCATCACAGAGGGTATGAAGAAAAGTCTGTAAATAGGATTCTTCTATGATAAGATTTGGTGGAATGCTCAGAAATTGGGCATTCCACCTTTGTTTATATATACCATCTGGAGGATGGCATGTCAATGAGGGTGTCGCAAAATCATCTGATTAGATAATGGAACGATGCCCTCGCTCCATGTTATGAAAAATCCAGACAGA
>CALWQT010000020.1 GCA_944383765.1 uncultured Lachnospiraceae bacterium | reverse complement strand
CCGCCTCCCTGGCGGTTATTGTCACGGTTGAAGCCGCCTCCCTGACGGTTGTTGTCACGGTTAAAGCCGCCTCCCTGGCGGTTATTGTCACGGTTGAAGCCGCCTCCCTGACGGTTGTTGTCACGGTTAAAGCCGCCTCCCTGACGGTTATTGTCACGGTTAAAGCCGCCTTCCCGACGGTTGTTATCGCGGTTAAAGCCGCTTCCCTGGCGGTTATTGTCACGGTTAAAGCCGCCTTCCCGGTTATTATCACGGTTAAAGCTGCCTCCCTGGCGGTTATTGTCACGGTTAAAACCGCCTTCCCGGTTGTTATCACGGTTCACACCGGCCTCCCGGCTGGAATTATTATCCCGTACAGCTGTACTATTTTCCTTGGCCGGGCGGACTTCCTTATTGGTATTTCCGGAAACCGCAGCTGCTCCTGCCGGAACTTCCTGAACAGTCTGTTTCGGAGCCTGAGGACGTGCCGGACGGCTCTTCATCTGCTGGGAATTCTGAGGACGGAATACGGCTGCTATTTTCTTCTTTGGCGCTTCTGTTTTCTTATCTTCTTCCACTGGTTTCTCTCCTCCGTTTACCGATTTTTTCACCAGGGAAATCTGCTCATCAGTCACATTTGACAAATTGCTTTTCACCTCCACATGGTTCTTCTGTAATATCTCAAGCACTTCTTTGCTGGTCTTGCCCACTTCTTTAGCCAGGTCACTTACTCTCATACTCGCTACCTCCGTTTAAATTCATCTGCTTCATGATTGCCTTTGAGAGCCCTTCATCAGTAACCGCAAGTGATGCGCGAAACTGCTTTCCCATCGCATGACCGAGCTCTTCTTTTCCGCCGAAATAGTAAATCGGAACTTTATAGTAAGTGCACATATTGGAAAACATTTTTTTCGTATTGGCAGATGCCTCTTCTGACACGATCACCAAATATGCCTTCCCTGTCTTTACCGCTTTTTCTGTGGAAAATTCACCGCTTACTGTTTTTCCTGCTTTTGTTGCAAGGCCAATCAGATTCAATAACTTCTTATTGCTTTCCAAGGTTTTCCATCTCCTTTTCCAGCTGGTCATAGATTTCTTCCGGTACTGTCATTCGGAAAGAACGATCCAGTCCTTTTTTCTTCCTTGCCATTTTTAAACACTCCATGGAAGGACACAGATAAGCTCCCCTGCCGTTTTTCCTGCCTGTAGCATCCAGAATAATCTCATCTTCTGCCGTTTTCAGCACACGGATCATTTCCTTTTTACTTTTCATCTCTCCACAGCCTATACACTGCCTAAGCGGAATCTTTTTTACACTCACTGATTTTCACTTCCTATTCTTACTGTTCCTGATTTTCTTCCTCGTCTGTTTCGGAGTAGCCTTCATATGCTCCTTCATGATCCCCTTCGTAAGAAACCTCATCAGAATAGCCTTCCAGACCTAATTCCTCAAACAAGCCCATCTCTCTCGCCTGGGTCTCACTCTTAATATCAATCTTATATCCGGTAAGTCTGGCCGCCAGTCTGGCATTCTGTCCTTCTTTGCCAATAGCCAGGGACAACTGATAATCAGGAACAATAACCTGGGCTTCCCGTTCGTCCTCATCTGCCACAACACAGATTACCTTTGCCGGAGACAGGGCATTTTCAATCAGATATGCCGGATTATCATCCCAGTTGATAATATCAATTTTTTCTCCCCTGAGTTCTTCCACAATACTGTTTACACGGATTCCGTTCAATCCTACACAGGCACCTACCGGATCTACATTAGGATCTGTGGAACTCACTGCAATTTTTGTTCTGGAGCCGGCCTCTCTGGCAATGGCGCGAATCTGGACAATACCGTCTTTTACTTCTGCTACCTCTGCTTCAAACAACCGTTTCACCAGGTCCGGATGGGTTCTGGAAACAGAAATTCTCGGTCCCTTGGGAGTATCTTTTACTTCCAGGATATACACCTTAATCCTTTCTGTCGGCTTAAATACTTCTCCCTTCACCTGTTCTGCCTCATTCAGGATGGCATCCACCTTGCCCAGATTGATGCTCACATTCCTTCCCAGATAACGCTGTACGATACCGGTGACCACATCTTTTTCCATATTAAAGTATTCTTTATAAAGGACTTTTCTTTCCTCTTCCCGAATCTTCTGAAGAATGACATTCTTGGCATTCTGTGTAGCAATACGTCCAAATTCTTTGGATTTAATAGGAATCTGCACCACATCGCCCACTTCGTATTTCGGGTCGATCATTTTTGCTTCAGCCAGACTGATCTGCAGCAGCGGGTCGTTATCTTCCCCATCCAGTTTTTCCACCACCTCTTTTTCCGCATAAACGGAAAAATCTCCTGTGGACGGATTGATGGTCACTTTTACATTGTCTGCCTTGCCAAAATGGTTCTTGCAGGCAGTCAGCAGAGAATTCTCAATGGCCTCCAAAAGTGTTTCTTTACTGATGTTTTTCTCCTTTTCCAGCATATCCAATGCTTCCATCAGTTCTTTGTTCATTTTTTTCTTCCTCCTACACCTTATCTTAGAAATCGAATGCCAGCCTGATCAGCGCAATCTCTGAACGTTCAAATACAATTTCGTTTCCATCTTCCTCAACCGTCACCGTATCTTTATCATATGCTTTCAGCGTTCCGGTATAATCTTTTCTTTTATCACGGGCACGATATAGTTTCACTTCCACTTCTTTCCCGATACTCCGTGCAAAGTCCTTTTCCTTTTTCAGCGGTCTTCCAAGTCCCGGTGAACTGACCTCCAGAATATAGCTTTCCGAAATAAAATCTTCTTTATCCAGCCAGTCGCTTAAAATCCTGCTGATGACCTCACAATCGTCAACCGAAATGCCGCCTTCTTTGTCCAGATACGCTCTTAAGTACCAGGTTCCCGCTTCCTTGACCCATTCTACGTCCACCAGTTCAAACTGATGTTCTTTCATTAACGGAATTAAAAATTCTTCTACTCTCTCTTCGTAGCTCGCTTTTTTTGCCATTCTTCCACCACCTCTCCTTCCCGCTGTTGACCTTCTTTCCTGTCTGTGAAGCAAACAAAAGAGTGGGCATCTACCCACTCTTCACTGTCAGTCTATCATGTTATCATTGGTTAGTATAACACTGTACTGTGGGAAATGCAAGGGTTTTAAGGAAATTTATGATCCTTCCTTTGCATTTCCCCCCTTCCATGTCAGGCTGATCACAGTACCTTCTCCCGGGCGGCTGTCCATATCAATATCCGCTCCCAGATAGGCGGCTCCATGTTTCACAATGGAAAGCCCCAGCCCAGTTCCTCCTATTTCCTTAGAATGGCTCTTATCAACCCGGTAAAACCGTTCAAAGACCCGCTCCTGGTGCTCTCTGGGGATACCGATCCCATTATCAGCCACTACTGCCTGTACTCCCTCCCAATCATTCCGGAGGCGTACGATCACCGTACCATTTTCCCGGTTATACTTCACCGCATTATCACAGAGATTATAAAGAACTTCCTCTGCAATATGCTTTTCCCCCTCAATAAAAGCATGTTCTCCCATCAGCTGAAGATTGATATTCTTTTTCTTTGCCGGCGCTTCCAGACGCTTCAATACCCCCTCCGCGATCTCATACAAGTCTATTTTCTCCTTTTCATAAGGCATGGTTTCTTCATCAAGCTGGGAAATATTGATAATGTCATTGACCAGGGAGATTAGACGTTGGGATTCTTCAAATATCTTTCCGGCAAACCCTGGGATATCCTCCGGCTTTACAAAACCATCTTTAATGATCTCAGCAAATCCGGATATGGACGTCAAAGGTGTTTTCAATTCATGAGATACATTAGCAGTAAATTCCCGCCTCATCTGCTCTTTCATGGCATCAAACTGTTCTTCTTTGTCCCTGGCTTCCAGTGTCTGCTTCACAATCGTTGCTTTCTGATGCCGTATTTTCTCTACCAGCGGAGTGATTTCCTCATACCCATCTCCACTCTTCAGATTATCCAGATCCAGCCGGTTGATTGGTTCCAGTATTTTCTCTGAAAGCCTCATGGCAAAAAATGCTGCCAGCAGGATCATCAGCAGACATGCCACAGAAATGGGATACAGCAGATTGACAAATAAAGCCATTACCTGATATTCCCTTCCTGACAACCTGAGCACCTGTCCGTTATCCAGCCGTTTTGCATAATAAAACGTAGCTTCTGCCAGAGAATCCGATCTGCGTGAATCTTCTCCTTCTCCGTTTTCCAAAGCTTTGGCAATCTCCGGACGGTCCCGGTGATTTTCCATCTGCTCCACATCGGCCTCGCTGTCATACAGGACCGTTCCGTCCGAGTCTACCAGAGTAATCCTCTTTCCTGTAGTTTCCAGGTTTTCCAGATAGGATATCCCCTCTTTTTCCACCCCAGGCGCCAGATAAAGGATTTCATCACGCAGTTCCCTTTTCTGCTGGCTTCCCAGATATCCATAGATTGCCCCCATGGTCATGATCAGGGTAGCCAGCAGCACCATAGCGCTTACCCACAAAATGGAGCGGAAAATCCTTTTTGTCACGTTACCTTCCTCCTGTTTCTCTCATTCTTACCCCATTTTACAAAATTCTCACATTTTTTACCAGACCTGTATCAAAGAATTCTGTCCATTCGCATACGTTCACTGCATGGTCCCCAATCCGCTCCAGATATTTTGCAACCATCAGCAGATCCACTGCTTTATCAGAAAGAGCGGAATCTGCCTTCAGAAGTTCCACCACTTCATCTTTTACTTTACAGAACAGACCATCTATGATATCGTCTCTTTTTTCAATCGATTTTGCCTGCTCCATGTCTTTTGTCACAAAAGCATCAATGGATTCCCGAAGCATAATCTTTACATTGTCTACCATTTCCGGAAGATAATTCACCATAGTATCACTGTCCTTGTCATTCAGACGCAGGGCCAGTTCCGCAATATCTACCGCATGGTCTCCGATACGCTCCAGGTCAGTAACTACCTTTAAAGCCATGGAAATATGGCGCAGGTCCTTTGCTACCGGCTGCTGCCTGAGCATTAAGGAAAGGCATTTCGTTTCTATATCTTTCTCCATGCGGTCTATCTCACTGTCCCCATGGGCAATCTTGGTCAAAGTATCACGGTCATTGGTCTTAAAAGCCTCAAATGTGTCTTCAATAATACTCTCCACCCTTGTACCCATACCGGACAGTTCCTGGTTCAGTTCGTCTAATTCCTGTTCAAATACTGATCTCACTATGCTACCTCCTTTTTATGCATCAGCCAAAACGTCCCGTTACATAATCTTCTGTCTTCTTGTTCTTCGGATGGGCAAACAGTTCCTCTGTAGGACCATACTCCACTACTTCCCCTACCAGGAAAAATGCGGTATAATCTGCAATTCTGGTAGCCTGCTGCATATTATGGGTAACGATGATCACCGTATACTTTTCTTTCAAGCTGTCCATTAATTCTTCAATTTTCAAAGTAGAAATCGGGTCAAGAGCGGATGTCGGCTCATCCATCAGGATAACTTCCGGTTCTACAGCCAATGCTCTGGCAATGCAAAGCCTCTGCTGCTGTCCTCCGGACAGACCCAGTGCTGATTTTTTCAGGCGGTCATGGACCTCATCCCAAAGAGCCGCTCCCCGAAGGCTTCTTTCTACGATCTCATCCAGTTGGGCTTTATTTTTGATTCCATGTATACGGGGACCATAAGCTACATTGTCATAAATACTCATAGGAAATGGATTCGGCTGCTGAAATACCATACCGATCTTCTTTCTCAGGATTGTCGTGTCTACCCGGGGATCATAGATGTTCTCACCATCCAGCAAAACACTGCCTTCAATTTTAACTCCGCTCACCAGATCGTTCATACGGTTTAATGTTTTCAAATATGTAGATTTCCCGCAACCGGAAGGTCCGATGAATGCGGTAATCTTATTGGCGTAAATGTCCATGCTGATATTTTTAAGGGCATGGTTTGTCCCATAGTATAAATTCAGGTCTCTTGTGGAAATTTTTGTCTCCATATCTTTCTCCCTCTATTTTTTGGTTCCAAATTTTTTTGTGACAAATCTGGCCAGCAGGTTAATGCCAAGTACAATAACAAGAAGTACTACTGCAATTCCAAATGCCTGGTCATATTTTGCCTTCTGCATACACAGATACAGCTGGATGGTCAAAGTTCCGCTGGACTCAAACAGCTTGGAAAATAATCCTCTGGGCAGAAGGAAGCCGCTTCCTGCTGTAAACAGTAAAGCTGCTGACTCTCCTACGATCCTTCCCACAGACAGGATAATTCCCGTTAAAATTCCAGGGGCCGCACTGGGCAGCAAAATCGTACGGATCATATACCATTTGGTAGCACCGATTCCCAAAGCTCCGGAACGATAGCTGTCCGGCACAGTTCTCAGAGCTTCCTGGGTATTTCTGGTGATCAAAGGAAGTACCATCAGTGTCAAGGTAAATGAACCTGTCAGAACTGAATATCCCAGTTTCAATACCGTACCAAAGATTACCATGCCAAACAGGCCAAAGATAATAGACGGGATTCCGGAAAGAATTTCTGTTGTAAACTCAATACTCTTTACAAGCCTTCCCGGTTTTGCATATTCATTCAGATAAATGGCGGATCCCACGCCTACCGGTACTGCAATTATCAATGTCAGTACAATAATGTAAAGAGTATTCACAATATTGCCTAAAATACCAAACGTGCCTTTTCTGGCGCTCTGTACCGTAGATAAAAATTCCCAGTTTACCTGAGGAATCCCCCTAACAAACACATAGCCCATAATTCCTACCAAGATAGCCATTGCTATGATTGCCGCCAGATAAATCAATCCTCGTAAAACCTGGTCACCTACACGGATTTTTTTATGATAAAGACTGTTTTCCACAGATGCAGGCAAACGCACCTCACTTACCATTCCATCAGTCATTGGTTGCTTCTCCTTTCCGGAAGATACGGGTCAATACCACATTGATAAACATAATAAAGGCAAACAGTACCAGTCCGATCGTAAACAGTACCTGTCTGTGCAGTCCTTCTGCATAAGACATCTCCGCCACGATTGCGGTTGTCAGGAAACGGACGGAATTAAACGGAAGCGGGAAATTAACAGAACTTCCGGATACCAGAGTAATTGCCATCGCTTCTCCGATCGCCCTTCCGCAGCCCAGCACAATAGCCGCCATAATTCCAGATTTGGCCGCCGGCAGTATCACATGGAAAATGGTCTGCATCTGTGTAGCACCCAGAGCCAGTGACGCGCTTTTTAAATGAGCCGGAACTGCGCGAAGTGCCGATTCGCTGATATTCACCACAGTGGGCAGTATCATCAGGGCCAGTACCAGCACAGCAGAAATCAGATTTGCTCCTCCGGTAAACTGATGATCCGGAGAACCTGCAAATATCATACGTTCTAATTTATACATCAGCGGATTCAGCAGAAGGATTCCCAACAATCCATAAATAACGGAAGGAATTCCTGCCAGAAGTTCCACTGCCGGACGCACAGTGGCTGCCAGTTTGGGCGGCGCCACCTCCGCCAGAAAAATAGCTGTGAACAAACCGATCGGTACTCCAATCAGGATTGCCATAAAAGTTCCCACTATAGAAGTCAGAATGACATATAAAATTCCAAAGGACGGAACTTCTGCTGCGGGAGCCCATACCGTTCCAAACAGAATATCGGTGATTCCTACCTGGAACAGTGCAGGTGCGCCACTGATAACCATATATCCGGTAATGGAGATGACTGCAAGCACTGCCAGCAGTCCGCAGCCGGTAAAGATAACCTCCGCTGCCTTTTCCACAACCGATTTATTCTTTCTATTTGCTACAATTGAAAGCTGTTCTTTTCCCATCGTTCTCTCCACTTTCCTGTTTTATGAGAAAAGCAGGGACTTATCTAGGCCCCCGCTTTTCGTCGTTTTCTGTATTGCAGTCTATGTTATGTCTTATTCTACCGCGATCAGCCCTACAGATTTTACCAGTTCCTGGCCTTCTGCAGAATATACATAGTCAAACAATGCCTGTACCAGTTCGTTCTGCTCAGAAATCTCGCCCTTTGTAGCCATTACGAACGGACGGCTTAAAATGTAGCTGCCATCTTTGATATTTTCTTCATTGGCATCAACTCCGCCGATCTTTAAAGCCTTTACTGTATCATCAAGCACATCCAGAGAAACATATCCGATTGCTCCAGGAGTAGATGCAACCTTTGCCATAACAGCACCGGTGGAATCCAGTTCATTTGCATACTGGCACATATCTTCAATTTCCAGAATCTCTTCAAAAGCTCCTCTGGTACCGGAACCAGCTTCTCTTCCCACTACTACGATCGGAAGATCTTCACCGCCTACTTCACTCCAGTTCTTCACTTCACCAGTATAAATCTGAACCAGCTGCTCTTTGGTCAGGTCAGAAGCCGTATTGGCCGGATCCGCTACTACAGCAATTCCATCAATGGCAACGATATTTTCCACAGCTCCTGCGCTCTTCTCATCATCAGCCAGATTTCTGGAAGAATTTCCGATATCGCTCTGACCAGCGAGCACTGCTTCTACACCAGCAGAAGAACCAGTAAACTCAGCCTGTACAGAGACATCCGGATGGATCTCCATAAAAGCCTCTGCCAGAGCATTGGCAAACTTCTCCATAGAAGTAGAACCTGCCATGGTAATGGAACCGCTCAGTTCTGCTGCTGCCTCTGTTTCTTCTTTTGCTTCTGTAGTTTCCTCAGCTGCTGTATCTGTTGTCTCAGACGCTGCAGACGCTGCTGTTGTCTCCTCTGCACTCTGTCCGCAAGCGGTCAGTCCGAAAGCCATAACTCCTGCAAGTACTGCATATTTTACCTTTTTCATAATTTATTCTCTCCTTTTTTCTTTTCTTTGTTACAGGCAGAAGTATATAAAAAAAACGTTAAATCCGTTCCGGTGTTTCAGTTAAATGTTTGTAAAATTTTTCTTTTCAAAGCGCAAAAAAGCCAGATGATTTTCATCATCTGACTCTTTTCATGCCTGTTTTTACCTTATTTATTCTTTTATCAAAAGGGATTTTCCTGTCATCTCCTCAGGCTGCTCCATACCCATCAGTTCAATCAGAGTCGGAGCAATATCTGCCAGACAGCCGCCTTCTCTCAGTTTATAAGACGGATCCGCATTCACCAGGATGAACGGAACCGGGTTGGTCGTATGAGCTGTCCACGGCTCACCGGTTGTATAATCAACAAGCTGTTCTGCATTTCCATGGTCTGCGCAGATGAACATGACACCATTTACCTCTTTGATCGCATCTACTGCACGTCCCACGCAGGCGTCCACTGCCTCGATTGCTTTGATCGCTGCTTCCTCCACACCAGTATGTCCAACCATATCCGGATTTGCAAAATTGATGATGATCACATCATAGTTACCGGATTTAATTGCATCTACCAGCTTATCACACACTGCCGGAGCGCTCATTTCCGGCTGCAGATCATAGGTGGCAACCTTAGGAGATTTTACCAGTATCCTATCTTCTCCCGGATTCGGTTCTTCTACGCCGCCGTTAAAGAAAAATGTAACATGGGCATATTTCTCTGTCTCAGCGATTCTCGCCTGGGTCTTTCCATTCTTTGCCAGAAATTCCCCAAAAGTATTGGTAATACTCTGCTTGTGGAATGCCACCAGCTTATTGGGGATGGTCTCATCATACTCTGTAAAGCATACATAGGTAAGTTCCAGCTTCTTTTCTCTTGCAAAACCGTCAAATTCATCACAGCAGAATGCCCTGGTAATTTCTCTGGCACGGTCCGGACGGAAATTGAAGAAGATCACAGAATCCTTATCCTGGATTTTCGCCACCGGCGCGCCGTTCTTCATCACCACAAACGGAACCACAAATTCATCTGTCTTTTCATCATCATAGGAAGCCTGGATTCCTGCAGTTGCAGAATCCGCCTGATTTCCCTCGCCCAGAGTCATGCAGCGATATGCTTTCTCCACACGGTTCCAACGGTTATCTCTGTCCATGGCATAATAACGTCCCATGACTGTAGCCACTTCACCTACACCGATTTCTTTCATCTTCCCTTCCAGTTCTGCCACAAAATCCTTTCCGGATGCAGGAGGAGTATCACGGCCATCCAGGAAACAGTGCACGTATACTTTCTCCAGGCCATTTCTCTTTGCCAGTTCCAGTAAACCGTAAATGTGGGTATTATGGCTGTGCACGCCTCCATCAGAAACCAGGCCAAACAAGTGAAGAGCGGAATCATTCTTTTTACAGTTTTCCACAGCTTCCTGGAATGCCTCTACCTCAAAAAAGTCTCCATCCTGAATGGCTTTGGTAATTCTGGTAAGTTCCTGATATACAATCCTTCCTGCTCCCATATTCAGATGTCCTACTTCTGAGTTTCCCATCTGACCGTCCGGCAGGCCCACTGCCATACCGCTGGCATATCCCTTTACAAAAGGACACTGGCTCATCAGCTGGCTCATCACCGGTGTTTTTGCCTCACATACTGCATTATGGTCACAGTTTTCATTTAATCCATATCCGTCAAGAATCATAAGAACGACTGGTCTTTTATCCATGATGATATTCTCCTTTCATACTGCTTTCTGTTCTACATAATCGTTTCCCGTTCACGGCAGGAAAGTCTTACGGAAATCACGGCAGGCGTTGATGAAGCGCCTGCCGCGTAACATTTATTTATTGTAGCATACGATCTTTCCGAAATCAGGTTTCAGGGAAGCTCCGCCTACCAGACCGCCATCAATGTCTTCCATAGCAAACAGTTCTGCTGCATTGCCTGCATTCACAGAACCTCCGTACTGGATACGGATTTCTGCCGCCGTTGCATCATCATAGATTTCTGCGATGCACTGACGGATACCTTTACATACTTCCTCAGCCTGTTCAGAAGTAGCTGTCTTTCCAGTACCGATTGCCCAGATTGGTTCATAAGCAATCACGATTTTCTTAGCCTGGTCTGCTGTTACATTCTGAAGTCCAACCTTCACCTGCTGACGGATGAAATCCATGGTGATTCCCTGCTCTCTCTGCTCCAGGGACTCACCGCAGCACATAATGGGAACAATGCCGTGCTCAATTGCCTTCAGCACTTTTTTGTTCACATCTGCATCAGTCTCCTTAAAATAATCTCTTCTCTCAGAATGTCCCAGAATAACATATTTTACACCTGCATCTACCAGCATCTTAGGAGCGATCTCACCTGTATAAGCACCGCTCTCCTCAAAATACATATTCTCAGCAGCAACTGCAATATTGGTACCTTTGCATGCTTCCACTACCGGTACGATATCAATGGCCGGAACACCGAAAACAACGTCCACCTCATCATTCTGTACCAGGGGTTTTAATGTTTCTACCAATGCCACTGCCTCACTGGGAGTCATGTTCATTTTCCAGTTGCCTGCAATAATTTTCTTTCTTGCCATGAGTATTTACCTCTTTTTCTATATCCTGAAATTAACGGTTATCTGCTGCTGCAACGCCGGGAAGTTCCTTGCCTTCCAGGAATTCCAGGGAAGCGCCGCCGCCTGTGGAGATATGAGTCATCTTGTCTGCAAATCCAAGGCGTTTTACTGCATTTACAGAATCACCGCCGCCGATTACGGTAGTTGCATCTTTCAGTTCAGCAACTGCACGGCAGACTTCCAGGGTACCTTCTGCAAAATTAGCAAATTCAAATACACCCATCGGTCCGTTCCATACTACGGTCTTAGCACCTTCCAGGGCTTTCTTATAGTTCTCAATGGTCTTCGGTCCGATATCAAATCCTGACCAGCCTGCTTCCAGAACATCAACCACTTTCTTCTCTGTATCATTGGAGAATTCCTTACCTTCCACATGGTCTACCGGAAGAAGCAGTTTTACGTTCTTTTCTTCTGCCTTCTTGATCATCTCCAGAGCATAATCCAGCTTGTCCTCTTCACACAGGGAATTACCGATTTCCTGGCCCTGAGCTTTCAGGAATGTGTATGCCATACCGCCGCCGATGATCAGAGTATCCACCTTATCCAGCAGGTTATTGATCACGTTGATCTTATCAGAAACCTTTGCTCCGCCAAGGATAGCAACGAACGGACGAACCGGATTCTCCACTGCCTGTCCAAGGAACTTGATTTCTTTTTCCATCAGATAGCCTACTACTGTCTGGGAAGCATATTTTGCCACACCTACGTTAGAGCAGTGAGCACGATGAGCTGTACCAAACGCATCATTTACAAAAATGTCATTATCGCACAGAGCAGCCAGTTCTTTTGCATAGCCTTCTGCATTCTCATCTTTACCATATTTTGTTTCTTCCACTCTGTAACGGGTATTCTGAAGCAGCATCACTTCTCCGCTCTTCAGCTCTGCAGCCATCTTCTGAGTCTCCGGACCAGTAACTTTTGCATCATCAGCAAATTTTACTTCCACACCCAGTCTCTCACTGAGGGCTGGAGCAACAGGAGCCAGAGACATCTCCGGAACCGGCTCTCCCTTCGGCTTTCCAAGGTGAGAACACAGAATAACAGCAGCACCCTCGCTCAGAAGTTTTTTAATAGTAGGGATTGCACCGTCAATACGGTTGTAGTTCTGGATCACGCCATCTTTTAACGGCACATTAAAGTCGCAGCGTACCAGTACCTTTTTTCCCTGTAAATCTTTCAAATCATCAACAGTCTTCTTGTTTAACATTGTTACAATCTCCTTTCCTGTCTCTTTTCGTTATCCTGAAAACCAAGTTTACAAAAAACGAAAACAGGGACCCGGTCCTGAACGACCGGACCCCTGTTAAGGCCAATTCTGTTATTTCGATTATGCTAACTCAGCGAAGTATTTGATTGTTCTTACCATCTGGCTGGTATAGGAGTTCTCGTTGTCATACCAGGAAACAACCTGTACCTGATACTCATCATCGCTGATCTTGGAAACCATAGTCTGGGTAGCATCGAACAGAGAACCGTACTTCATACCGATAACGTCAGAAGATACGATCTGATCTTCGTTGTAACCGAAGGATTCGGAAGCTGCTGCCTTCATAGCTGCATTGATGCCTTCCTTGGTCACATCTGCGCCCTTAACTACTGCTGTCAGGATTGTGGTAGAACCTGTCGGTACCGGCACACGCTGTGCAGAACCGATCAGCTTGCCATTCAGTTCCGGAATTACCAGACCGATAGCCTTAGCTGCACCAGTAGAGTTGGGAACGATATTAGCAGCGCCTGCTCTTGCTCTTCTTAAGTCACCTTTTCTGTGCGGTCCATCCAGGATCATCTGATCACCGGTGTAAGCATGAATGGTGCTCATGATACCAGACTGGATTGGAGCATAGTCATTCAGTGCCTTAGCCATAGGAGCCAGACAGTTGGTGGTACAGGAAGCTGCAGAAATGATCTGATCATCAGCAGTCAGCGTCTTCTCGTTTACAGAGTAAACGATAGTCTTTAAGTCATTTCCTGCCGGAGCGGAAATAACAACTTTCTTAGCTCCTGCCTGTACATGTGCCATTGCTTTATCTTTAGAGCAGTAGAATCCTGTACACTCAAGAACAACATCTACATTCAGTTCTCCCCAAGGAAGATTCTCAGCCTTCGGCTCCTTGTAGATGGTGATCTTCTTTCCGTCAACCGTGATGGAATCCTCACCAGCCTCTACGGTGTGCTTTCCTTCACCGATGTGGCCGCAGTATCCGCCCTGAGCAGTATCATACTTTAACAGGTTTGCCAGCATCTTCGGATCAGTCAGATCGTTGATTGCTACAACCTCATAACCCTCTGCTCCAAACATCTGTCTGAATGCAAGGCGTCCAATACGTCCGAAACCATTGATCGCTACTCTTACTGCCATAATTGTATTCCTCCTAAGAATAAATATTATGATTGTTAACAAATCATCATTCAGTTCCATTGTACAAAACTGTAAACAAATTGTAAAGCCTTTTTTTCGGATTTCTCTACAGTTCGTCTTTCACATAACCTGCCACATTGTAGGCATGGTCTGAAATTCTTTCCAGATTCGTGATGATATCTAAAAATACAATCCCTGCTGAGGTCTTGCATTTTCCGGCTGAAAGCCGTTCAATATGCTTCTCCCTCAGTTCCTCTTCCAGATTATCCACTGCATCCTCCAGCTGTCCCACTTTTCGGATAGCATCCATATTTCCATTCTTTCTGGCATCAATGGCATAACGGAACGCATCCATCACCACGCTGCTCATCGCTTCCAGATCCTCCAGGGCTGTATCAGAAAAATGGTATCCTTCATTTACCATGGACTGGGCCAGTTCTGCCAGGTTTTCTGAGTGGTCGCCTACCCGCTCAATATCGCTGACACTGTAAAACAAATTCGCCACTACCAGCTTCTGATGTTCATTCAGCGACAGATTGTCCACCTTTATCAGATAATCTGTCAGCAGTTTTTCCATCTTATCTATGGTTTTCTCCACATCATAGACTGCCTGGATTTCTGTTTCATCTCCACTGATCAGCGCATTGACAGCCCTCTCCAGATTTCCCATGGTCAGTTCGCCCATATGTATCACCTCGGACATGGCTGTCTCCAAGGCAAAAGCCGGCGACTCGAAAATCCTTTCATCCAGATGGCGCAGAGTCTGCATTTCTTCGCCCTCTGCGTCCTCTCCCTCCGTCTTTTCTTTCACCATAAGCCCGGACAGGCGGACCAGCTGGTTGGCAAACGGGAACAGCAATACCGTATTGGTGAGGTTAAACACCGTATGGAACATGGAAATTTCCACCGCAGTAATATTGCTCTCGGCAATCGCAGGAGAAATTGTAAAGATGGCCAAACCCAGGATACCAAATAACAGAGACCCGATGATATTAAAACTCAGATGAATACAAGCTGCCCTTTTGGCAGTCCTGGAACCTCCCACGCTAGACAACAGCGCCGTCACACAGGAACCGATATTCTGTCCTAAGGTAATGTAAATCGCTGCATTGGTAGTAACAACCCCATTCATTGCCAGCGTCTGCAAAATTCCCACAGATGCGGAAGAACTTTGCAAAAGAGCTGTAACTGCAAGTCCGATCAGCATTCCCAGTATCGGATTTCCTCCAAGAAGTTCAAAAGCTTTTGCAAAAATTGGAGAATCAGTATAAGGTGATATGGAAGATGACATAAATGCCAGGCCTACAAATAAAAGACCGAGACCTACAAAAATTTCACCTACCTGTTTTTTCTTCTGCTTTTTGGCAAAAACCATCAAAAGTGCTCCCACTCCGATAATAAGAGGAGCATAAAAATCCGGTTTCATTACCGCAAAAGCATCTCCCAGCTGACTCATGGACACAATCCATGCCGTAATCGTCGTACCAATATTGGCTCCCATGATCACTCCAACTGCCTGCTGCAGTGTCAGGACACCGGCACTTACAAAACCAACTACCATAACGGTAGTTGCTCCACTGCTCTGAATGATCGCTGTGATCAGCGCTCCCAGCACCACCGCCATGAAACGGTTATTGGTCAGCATTCCCAAAAACTGTTTCATCCGTCCGCCTGCCGTTTTCTGCATTCCGTCTGCCATGATGTTCATGCCATAAAGGAACATTCCCAGACCGCCAGCGAACCGAAATAGGTTGGAAACATCGTTGATTGACATAATGTCCTCCTTCGCTTATGGTGTTTTCCACTATATTTTACTATTTTTTAACACTTTTTTAATATAGCATATAGTCCGACTTCATTTCAATCTCTTTTCCCAGGTGTTTCCGTTTTCGTCATTTTTCAGCAAAAACCGTCAACCTGTCATTGCAACCCCGTTTATTTTTCGATATAATACAGACAGTTTTTCCTGTTGTTCCCGCATCATAAAGGGAGGTACCTGACAAAGGAGTTGTTTCTATGGCTTACACAAATTCTGAATCCAGACGGCGCCGCAAAGAAACAAAAGAAATGCGTCTCCGCCGTCTCAAACGAAAAAGAGCCGTCCTGATCTGTGCCATGGTGTGCATACTGGCGTTGGTAATATGGGGTGCAGTATCCCTGATCAGACTCTTTCTGTTCCCGGAACAGGTTGACCTTGCTTCCATTTCTGCCCCTGACTGGATTGACCAGCAGTTTCTGGAAGTAAATCCTTATTCCCGTCCTGGCACCCAGTTGGAAGAAGTAAACGGTATCGTCGTCCACTATACAGCCAATCCCGGCACCACTGCCCAGCAGAACCGGAACTATTTCAACAGTCTGGCGAAACAGAATGGAGAATCTGCCACCTCTGTCAGCAGCCATTTTATCATTGGACTGGAAGGAGAAATCATCCAGTGTATCCCCCTGTCAGAAATCTCCTACGCTTCCAATGACCGGAACAAAAATACCATCAGCATTGAATGCTGCCATCCGGATTCCAGCGGCCAATTCACCGATGCCACTTACCAATCTCTGGTAAAACTGTGTGCCTGGCTGGAACTCCAGCTGAATCTGAAAGAACGGGCGATCATCCGCCACTATGATGTAAATGGGAAGCTGTGCCCCTTATACTTTGTGCAGAATGAAAGTGAATGGAATGCCTTCAAAGATGATGTAGCATCTTACCGGAAATCCCATGACCGGGATGATTTCTAAAGTCCCCCTTCTTCTGCCCTTCTCTGCAGATTCCCGTCCAGTTTTTCCAGGATACGGTAGAGGATTTCCCTCTCTTCCGCTTCCACCTGGAAAAACATCACCTGATCCAGCTGCTGAAAAATATGTTCCACTTCTTCTGCCTTTTCCTTACCGGAATCGGTAAGAAAAATCCGATAACAGCGCCGGCAGCCAGGATCCGGAAGCCGTTTCAGCAATCCGGCTTCCTCCATTTTATCCAATGTTCTTGACATGGTAGTCACATCTAACAGACAATGGTCGGAAAGTTCCTTTTGAGTCTGCGGTCCTTTTTCCAGCAGACTCTGAAGAACTCCGGGCTGCCCCTGCCCCACTGTCAGTCCCAGTTCCAGGAACCGGGCTCTTAAAAGCTTTCTCCTGTGCAATTCTACCTGCCTTAGCATTTTCCTGATTTCTCTTTTTTCTTTTTCCATTATCCTCACTCCAGTTCAAACTGCCCGGTATACAACTGATAATACCGTCCTTTTTCTTCCAGCAGTTCTTCATGATTGCCCCGTTCTATGATTTTCCCTTTTTCCAACACCATAATTGCCTGTGAATTCCGAACCGTAGACAGCCGGTGGGCAATGACAAACACGGTTCTTCCTTCCATAATGGCGTCCATTCCTTTTTCAATGAGCCGTTCCGTCCTGGTATCAATGGAACTGGTCGCTTCATCCAGGATCAGCACAGGAGGTTTTGCCACTGCTGCCCTGGCAATGGCCAGCAGCTGTCTCTGCCCCTGGGACAGATTTTCTCCATCCCCATACAGCATGGTGTCATACCCATCCGGAAGTCTCCGGATAAACGAATCTGCATTGGCAATTCTGGCGGCCTCATAGATTTCTTCGTCCGTTGCATCTAATTTCCCATAACGGATATTTTCCCGGATCGTTCCTGTAAAAAGATGGGTATCCTGGATCACCATAGCCAGGGAACGGCGCAGGTCAGCTTTCCGTATGCGCCGGATATCAATGCCGTCATAAGTGATAGAGCCTGACCGAATCTCATAAAACCGGTTGATCAGGTTTACAATCGTAGTTTTTCCCGCTCCTGTGGAACCTACAAAAGCTATTTTCTGGCCAGGTTTGGCATACAGGGAAATGCCGTCCAGAACGGTCTGCCCTTCTCCATACCCAAACACCACATCATGAAATCTCACATCTCCTTTTAACGGCACAAACTGAGGTTCTTCCCCTTCCCGCATTTTCCAGGCAAATTCTCCCTCTTTTCCTTCCACACGGCACAGGCTTACGGTGCCTTCGTCTATTTCCGGTTCCTGCTCCATCATTTCAAAAATACGTTCCGCACCGGAAAGAGCCGCCAGCAGAAAATTTACCTGCTGGGTAAACTGGTTAAGAGGCATGGCACTTTGCCTTACATAGACCAGATATGCAGACAGGCTCCCGATATCCAGAATTCCGGAAAGTGTCATTAACCCTCCCACGCAAGCCGATACCGCATAATTCACATAAGATAAGCTGACAATGGTGGGAAGCATCATACCGGAAAATGTCAGGGCACTGGTACTTTCCTGCCGCAAAGCCTCATTCATTTCACAAAACTTTTCAAAATCCCTGGCTTCATGGTTAAATACCTTTTCCACTTTCTGCCCCGCCATCATTTCTTCCACAAATCCATTGATCTTTCCAATCTCTGCCTGCTGGCGGATAAAATATTTTCTGCTGTGGCTGCCGTTAAATTTAATAAATGCCAGCATCAAAGCCAGAAACACCACTACGATCAGAGACAGGCGTATACTGAGTACCATCATCATGACAATCGTTCCAAACAGCATCATAAAACTCTGAATGATCATGGCAAAACTATTGTTCATGGCCTCCTGGACCGTATCCACATCATTGGTAAAACGGCTCATCAGCTCCCCATGGGTATGGGCATCGAAATAGGGTAACGGCAAAGCCTGGACATGGGTAAAAAGGTCCTGGCGGATCTCATGGATCACTTTCTGTGATGTTTTTACCATCAATTGATTATATCCCAGACAGGACAGAGCTCCTACCCCATACATGATCCCCATTCCTGCCACTGCCCGTACCAGACCGGCTTTATCCCCCGGCACAATAAACCGGTTAATTACCGGTTTTAACAGATACGTTCCCATAATATTGGCGCCAGAGCTTAACAGCACCATCACTGCCACCAGTACGAACATCCATTTATGCCTGCCCAGATATCCCATCAGGTATCGGATGGTCTTTTTTGTGTTCTTTGGTCTTTTATAACCCACATATCTCGGTCCTGCCATTACAGATCAGCTCCTTCCTTCTGAGATTCATAGATTTCCCGGTATATCCTGCTGTTCTCCATCAGTTCCTCATGAGTCCCGATATCGCTGATTCTGCCATCATCCAGTACAATGATCTGGTCTGCATGGCGCACGGAGGATATTCGCTGGGCAATGATAATCTTTGTCATATCCTTCAGTTCCCGGAGACCTTCCCTGAGTTTGCCTTCCGTTGCCGTATCCACTGCACTGGTGGAATCATCCATAATAAGCACTTTAGGTTTTTTCAGAAGAGCCCTGGCAATACAGATTCTCTGTTTCTGACCGCCTGACACATTGGTGCCTCCCTGTCCCATTTCCCCATAAAATCCTCCTGGAATCCTGTCCAGGAACTCATCCACGCAGGCGATCCGGCATACCTCTTTCACCTCTTCCAATGAGGCGTCTTCCTTTCCCCATTTCAGATTTTCCAGTAAAGTCCCGGAAAATAAGGTATTTTTCTGCAGGACTACCGCTATGGAATCCCTGAGCCTGGCCATGGGATATTTTTTCACTGGAATCCCATCAATCCTCACCTCTCCCCGGTTCACATCATACAGCCTGGGGATCAGCTGGACCAGGGTGGATTTGGCCGCACCTGTCTGCCCCACAATCCCTACAGTCTTTCCTGCCGGTATGGAAAAACTCACATCGGAAAGCACATATTCTTTCGCATTCTCCCTGTATTTAAACCATACATGGTCAAATTCAATATTGCCCCGTGCCACCTCAATATCCTCTGCTTCCTCATCCGTAATATCAACAGGCTCATCAATAACCTCCAGGATTCTGGTTCCGGAAGCAATGGAACGGGTCATCATCAGAAATACATTGGAAATCATCATCAGGGAATTGAGGATCTGCATCACATAGCTTAAAAATCCTGTCAGCTCCCCTACCTGCATCTTCCCTGTACGGATCAGGCTTCCTCCAAACCAGAGTATCCCTAGAATCGTTCCATACAGCACAAACTGCATGGCAGGCATATTAAGAGCAGCCAGACGGAATGCCTTTTCCGACTGTCCCTTCAGCTGGTCATTCCCTTCCCTGAATTTTTCGATTTCATAATCTCCACGTACATATGCCTTCACTACCCTTATGGCCGTCAGATTCTCCTGGACAATCCGGTTTACCGTATCAACTGCCGCCTGTACTCTGGTATAAAGAGGGCGTACATGGCTGATGATCAGAAACAGAAGCACAGCCAGTATAGGCAGCGCCACGAAAAATACCAGCGCCAGTTCTGCATTCAGGGACACCGCCACTGCTGTAGCCATGACCAGCATGACCGGTCCGCGGCAGAAAGGCCTGAGGCCCGTGGAAACAGAATTCTGAATACTGGTCACATCGCTGGTAAGTCTGGTGACCAGTGACGATACCCGAAAATGATCGATATTCCCAAAAGAATAGTGCTGAAGTTTTTCATACTGGGCTTTCCGAAGTTCTGCCCCAAGCCCCTGCCCTGCCAGAGCAGAAAATCTGGCACTCCCCATTCCCAGGAGCAAAGCCAGGACCGCACAGATGAGCATTTGTCCTCCTTTTGCATAAATATACCTCTGATCTCCCATTGCCACACCTGTATCAATCAGATCTGCCATCAGAAAAGGTACCAGCAATTCAAATACCGATTCTGCTGCTACACAAAAAATTGCCAAATACGCATATTTTTTGTATTTTCCCATGTAGGAAAAAATCCGTCTCAGCATATTCACACCTCCATATATTGTATATACAACTATTGTATGTTCAATTTTTTGCTATGTCAATGCAATCTAAATATTTTTTCAAAAAATGTATTGACAAAACAAGCCTATCGGGTGTAAAGTAAGCACCAAGAAAATTGAACCGGCAAACATTGCGAAAAGGAGTAGTAAGATTTTTGAAGGAGCACAGAGAGCTGTTGGTTGGTGGAAAACAGCGTCTGAAGAAAGTCCGAACTGGCCTTGGAGTGGATCTGCTGAACCGCAGGGTAGGCAGATACGGAAGTCAACCGTTACAGTGACAGGATATAAGGCTTATGATAAGCCCGTATCTGGTGAGGTGCATTTCTTTTTGTGGAAATGAACGAGAGTGGTATCGCGAAAAGCATATAAGCTTTCCGTCTCTCAGGGATTTTATATCCCGGGGAGCGGAAAGCTTTTTTTATTTCCCTTATCCTGGTTCTCCATAAAAAGTTACCGCTTATTATGGTTTGTGCGGATTTGATTTTCAAAAAAATCAAAGCGAGGTGCTTATTATGAACAATTCGAAAACTTCTACCATCTCTCCGCAGAAAGCCGGCATGGGCGGTATTTTCGCCGTAGCCTGCGTACTTTTCAGTTCCCATGCCGGGGGCGGCTTTGCTACCGGCAATCAGGCAACCCAGTACTATGCCCAGTATGGCTGGACTGCCCCCATCGCCGCTGTCATTGCCATGGGACTTCTCGCCTGGACGATCCGGGAATGTATGGTCATGTACAACAGCCGCGGGCTCACCAGTTATAAAGAACTGTTCCGGACTTTGTACCACCCTTTTGACCGGCTGGAATGGATCTTTGAAATCTATTTTAATATCATGGTCATCTGTGCCGTAAGCGCCGTCATCGCCGGAGCCGCTTCTCTGTTTGACCGGCTTGGTATTTTCCCCTATGCGGCGGCAGTTGTCCTGGTGGGTGCTGTACTCTTATGCCTGACTATTTTCGGGGCACAGCTGGTTTCCCGGGCATCTACGGTAATGTCCATCGTAATCCTTGCCTGCTGCGCCGTCATTTTCACCATGGGGATTGCAGCCCGCACAGACGTCATCCATGAAATTTTTTCTAATTTCCAGGCACCCGAAGGATTCCACATGGGCAATGCAATCCTGAACGCATTTGTGTATGCCGGATTCCAGGCCGTGGTGATCCCTACCATGATAAAATGCGGAGTTCCGTTAAAGAACAGCAGAAATGCCAGCAAGGCCATGACCATTTCTTTTGTCATGAATGCCATTGCCCTGGCTATGTCCTGCATCATGCTTCTTGGCTGGTATCAGGAATTTACCGCTGCCGGAGAAACCACCCTTCCGTCCCTGTACATCTGCAACCAGATCGGAATTCCTGCTCTTTACTGGTTTTATAACGTAGCTCTCCTGTTCTGCTTTATCTCCACAGGAGTAACCACCGTATATGGGTTTGTTTCCCGTTTTGAACATTTGAAAGCTTTATCGGGAATCAGAAAACCGGTTGCCCGCCGGGCTGTTGTATCCTGCTTCTGCATGATCATTTCCATGGGCGTTTCCATGGTAGGACTTGACAAGATTATCAAATACGGATACGGGTATTGCGGTTATCTTGGCATTGTCATCATCATCGTGCCCTTCCTTACCGTTGGGGTCTATAAGAACCGGAAATATATCAAAGAACATCCGGAAACGGAAACTGCGGATACTGCTAACACAATAGCCAGCACCACTGCAGAGCCGGCTATCTGATCTTACTATCTAACTAACATCAAGGAGGAATTTGCATCATGTCTTTATTCAAAACCGATTATACCGTTTATCTTCCCAGTTACAGCGTTGGAGCTGACTGTTATAAGGAAATCGAATCTGTAGTAAAAAGCTATGGCACAAAAGCCGTAGTTGTCGGCGGCAAAACCGCTATGGAAAAATCCAGAGACGCCCTGATAGAGGGCGTCAAAGGAACCTCCATCCAGATCATCGATTTTATATGGTACGGCGGAAATGCTACTTATGAAAATGTAGATCAGATCCGTTCCTGCCCTGCAGTACAGGAAGCCGATATGGTATTTGCCGTAGGCGGAGGCCGGGCTGTGGACGCCTGCAAAGTTGTCTGCGACCAGATGGGAAAGCCTATCTTCACATTCCCTACCATTGCTTCCAACTGCGCCGGTATTACTGCCATTTCCGTTATGTACAACAGCGATGATTCCCTGAACGGATATTATTTTCCAAGACGTTCCCCAATACACTGTTTTATCAATACCAAGATCATTGCTGAATCCCCGGAAAAACTTCTCTGGGCAGGTATCGGCGATGCCATTTCAAAAGGATATGAGGCCCAGCTGGCAAGCCGTGACCAATCCCTGTTCCATACTCCTCTCATGGGCGCTGCTTTAAGCCATGCCTGTACCGAACCTCTGGTCAGCTATGGAACAAAAGCCATGGAAGACTGCAGAGCAAACCGCTTTTCCTACGAACTTCAGGAAGTTGCCCTGGATATCATCATTACCACCGGTCTGGTCTCCAACATGGTAACAGGAGTAAATGCAGAATATTATTATAACAGCAGTATTGCTCACTGTATTTATAATGGCTCTACGGTGGTGCCATCGGTGATCAAAAACCATCTCCATGGAGAAATCGTTTCATTTGGCGTGCTTTGCCTTCTTACTTATGATGGCCAGCTGGAGGAACGTGACCGCCTGATGAAGTTCTACCGGGAAATGGGGCTTCCTATTACTATGGAAGATATCGGCCTGACAGAAAACGACCTGCCTGCTCTTGCTGAAAAAGGAAGTACGGTAACCGAATGGAAATGTACTCCTTACCCTATGAATAAGGAAACCTTGATCCAGAAAATCATGGAATGTGATGCTGCCGGAAAAGATTTTTATAAGAAAGAAAAAAATAATTAAAAAAACACTTGCCTATTTTTACTTTTTATAGTATTATAGTTGTGCTAATTGATGATTCAATTGGCACAATTCAAATGCAGAAGTGGCGGAATTGGCAGACGCGCACGGTTCAGGTCCGTGTGGTAGCAATACCGTGAGAGTTCAAGTCTCTTCTTCTGCAGGTTCGCGGGAGTGCTGGAATTGGCAGACAGGCAAGACTAAGGATCTTGTGGGTGTATGCTCGTGTGGGTTCAAGTCCCAT
>CALWQT010000019.1 GCA_944383765.1 uncultured Lachnospiraceae bacterium | reverse complement strand
TCAAATTACTATACAACCAAGAAATGTAAGGGAGATTCCCATTACATAAATTAAAAAAAGAAAAGGAGAAAAAGAAAAATGAGTAAAGACAAAATTGTATTAAAAGACAAAACAGAAATTGAATTGGAGGCTGGTGCATCGCTTAGTGACATCAAAGTAATATCTGCTTCAAAAGCTGATATGATTGATGTGTGGAACAAGATGACCGTGGATAATCTTTCTTCAGTCCAGATACTGAATGGAGCAGGATTGGTTTGTGGGACTTATACAGATTTGGCCCTGGTATCGGAAACATCAACAGAGAGAGAGGATGGAACAATCCTTACCTCATTTTACTTGCGAGAAAAAACAGACTTAGAAAAACGTGTTGATGTGCTGGATGGCGCTGTGGGCGACCTCGGAGCAGTTACATCGGCATTGGCAGAACAGGTAGGAGGCAAGGCATAATGGGAAGATATTACGGTTCAAAAATAAAAGCTGGGGAAATGACCATTGAAGAGGTCCCGAAGCTGTGGAAGGCAGTTACAGAAAAATGGTTGGAGGAAAATGCCAAGTGACAGAATATATCAGCGTAGCAATCGCCACCCTCGGATTTTTGGCGTCTGTTTACTACAGTAATAAAAACGGCAAAAAGCAGGATTTGGACGAGGCGGTGAGAAGAGCAAAGGAAAGCGAACGGATCGCAACCAAATTAGACGGAATCTCCACAGACGTAAGGGAAACCGGTAAGTCCGTAGAGAAATTAAGGGAAGAGATTGTACAGCAGGGAAACAGGATTACAAAAGTGGAAGAATCTGCAAAATCTGCGCACCACCGCATTGACGAGATTGTGAAACTGCATAATCGGTGTTGCGGCGCAGATCAGCAATATATAGAAAGGAGAGGAGAGTAATGCTTGAAAGATTAGCTAAGCTGATCGACGTAAAATCCATTATGACGTTGACGCTCACGGCTGGATTTGTGGCGTTGACGTGCAGTGGCGAGATTACAGGTGAACAGTTCCTGTCTATCTTCACCATGATAGTGGGGTTTTATTTCGGAACCCAGTCGCAGAAAAAATAAGGAGGTGATCCATCATCTCCGGGCCGGGCGGTATCCCGGCGGCCAAAGGTCAGCAAAAAAATAATTGCGATATCGCAACAAGCAAGCCCGGAGGAATCCGGGCTTTTTATATGGAGGTAACAATGAGTGATAAAAGAAAAGTAAAAGGTATGATTGAATTTTGCAAAAGCAAGGTAGGTACACCATATGTTTATGGAGCAAAGGGGGAGGTAATGACAGAGGAGCGGATACAGATCCTCAAAAAGCAGAATCCATCTATGTTTACCAGTACCTACGTCAACAAGGCTCGTAAATTTATCGGGCAGCACTGCACGGACTGTTCCGGCCTGATCAGCTGGTACACCGGCGTGTTACGTGGCAGCTACAACTACCATGATACCGCAGATCAGAGAGTGGCAATCGGTGCGCTGAATGAGAGTATGATTGGATGGGCATTGTGGAAGCCCGGCCATATCGGAATCTATATCGGTGATGGCTATTGCATCGAGGCGAAAGGAATCGACTACGGCACGATTAAGAGCAAAGTATCTGCTACGGCATGGCAAAAGGTACTGAAACTGTGTGATATTGATTATAGCCAGGAACCGGTATATACTGAAGGATTCAAAGGCGCAGCAGATGGCAAGCGTTGGTGGTATCAGTATGCAGACGGCTCTTTTGCGAAGAATGGATGGTACTGGCTGACCGAACAGACCACGGGTTCTTCCGGCTGGTATCTTTTTGATAGTGAGGGATATATGATCACTGGCTATCAGCAGGATCCGGCGGGAGAATGGTTTTTCCTGTGCCCAGAAGGAGCGCATGAAGGACAGTGCATGATTACAGACGAACGTGGCGTGCTGAAGATTGCTGAACAATACGACTTCGATGGCCATAAGTATATATTTTAGTTAAGGAAGAAGCTGGAGATTTCTTCTCCGGCTTCTTTATAAAATAGTATATAAGTTTTACCGATAATTTCAGTTACCGGTATGCTGCCGCATACCGGTAAGTCCGTTGAATATGGTACTTTTTCCCACGTTAGGATTTCCTGCCAGGGCAGTAATGACTCGTTTTTCGTCCATATATCTCTCCAAACGGTTAAAGCCTTATATTCTTAAATATGCGGGGGACAACCTTGAGGTGTGCCGCATAAGATAAAGAGAAGGAAAAAGAAAAGGAGTGCTCATTATGAGGGAAATTAACCAGCTTCATCCCATGTTGCGGAAAAAGCTGAAAGAAATGTATGCAGTCTGCAAAGAACAGGGATTGCCCATTGGAATAGGGGAATGTCTGAGAACTGTGGAGGAGCAGAACAAATTATATGCCAAAGGCAGGACTGAGCCGGGGCGGATTGTTACGAAAGCGAAAGGGACGACCTATTCCTCCATGCATCAGTGGGGAGTGGCGTTTGATTTTTACAGAAATGATGGACGGGGAGCTTATGAAGATGGAGATGGATTTTTTGCAAAAGTGGGGCAGGTAGGAAAGAAATGTGGCCTGGAATGGGGAGGAGATTGGAAATCGATTGTGGATAAACCTCATTTTCAGCTCCCGGATTGGGGATCGACCCCGTCTGTATTAAAAAGTAAATATGGTACTCCTGAGCGTTTTATCAGGACCTGGCCGGCAGGAGGATGGAGATTTGACGGAAAAGGCTGGCAGCACAGGAGAGGAGACGGTAATGACACGAAAAGTGACTGGGAACTGATCGATGGCTGCTGGTATTGGTTTGATCAGCAGGGATATGCAGTGGAAAAGACATGGGTTTCTTATAAAGGGAACTGGTATTATCTGGGAGTATGCGGAAAAATGGCTACAGGCAGACAGACCATAGATGGGAAGCTTTATCATTTCCTGGAAGGAGGGGAGATGGAAACGTCCTCACCGATTAAGCCAGGAGCATAGAGGACAGCATGAAAAAGGAGGGGGCCAGTTGCTGGCCTCCCCTTTTTTCAGGAATCTTCCTGGGAAAGCGGTTTTACAAAAATTTCCATAGCAGTGGAATTGCGAAGGGCAATAACGGTGTTCCGGACAAGATAGGCCCGCATACCGTTTTTGCGTCCTGGAAGGACGCAGGAGATGATCTCACCGGGAATAAAGCCTAAGTCGCTGAGCCTGGACGCCATACTGTCTTCACTGGCTATCCAGACAACCTGGGCTTTTATTCCTGAAGATATATGATTTAATGGAATCACCATGAAACATTCACCGCAGACAAAGTCCTTTATGTATATAGTATGCGAACAGGCAGAGAATGGTTCAGGGGAGAGATACAGGTACAGGCTGATCCATGTGCAGAGACAGAGTGCGGCTGACAGCATCGTGAGATACGGTACAGTCAAAGGCCAGGATCTTTACTCCTGCCTCAGCTGCCTCAGAAAGTGCCATGCCAAATTCCGGCTGGGTTGCCATATTCGGTTCAAACCGGGATACTCCTTTCATCTGGATCACAAATATGATAGAAACATCCATTTGTTCTTTTGCCATATGGGTCAGTTCCCGTATATGTTTGAGCCCTCTCAATGTGGGAGCATCAGGAAAACGGGCGATTCCGTCAGCTTCCAGGGTTACGCCTTTTACTTCTATGTAGCCGGTTTGGCCGTTTTCCATAAACGCCAGGTCAAAACGGGAATTTCCCCAGGTTACTTCCTGGCGGATCTGCTGAATATCCGGATACCTGGAAAGCCATTCCCGGGCTGCCTGGTTGGGAGCCTGGGAGTCCATGTTGATCAGGATTCCGTTTTTGTATACAGCGATCAGGGAATATTCCGTTTTTCTTCCCAGGACCGCAGCGTCTGGATGAAACTGGACCAGTACCTGGGCACCGGGGACCAGCAGTTCCCGGCATCTGCCTGTGTTTTTCACATGGCAGATACGGCGGATTCCATCTATGGATATTTCGGCGGTAAAACGGTTAGGGCGGGATAAAAAAATACCGGTTTCAATGTTGGAATAGATCATACAAGACCTCCTTCTGAGAAAGATTCTACCCGAAAACAGGTTGTATGCCAAGGGAAAGTGTGCTAAAATTGGGACAAATTTATTGCCGGAACGTAATGCCAGGATTTATCAGATGGCATGGAACAAGCATGAGGAAGGACGGGAGAAGATCATGAATTTGCTGTATCAGAGTACCAGAGGAGGAGAGAAAGGGCTGACAGCTTCTCAGGCAATTTTAAAAGGGCTGTCAGATGACGGAGGATTGTTCATGCCGGTGGAGATTCCGGTATTGGATATTCCTGTGGAAAAACTGGCAGCTATGACTTACCAGGAGACTGCTTATGAAGTGATGAAGCGGTATTTTACTGATTTTACGGAAGAAGAACTGAAGGGCTGCATTTCCAGGGCTTATGATGAGAAATTCGATACAGAAGAAATTGCGGTTCTTTCTAAAGCGGGCGGCGACTATTTCCTGGAACTGTACCATGGCAGTACCATTGCATTTAAAGATATGGCTTTGTCTATCCTGCCTCATCTGATGACGATTTCTGCCAGAAAAAACGGAGTGGAAAATGAGATCGTGATTTTGGCGGCTACTTCCGGTGATACGGGAAAGGCGGCCATGGCAGGTTTTGCTGACGTGCCGGGCACCAGGATCATTGTTTTTTATCCCAAAGGAGGAGTCAGCCGGATACAGGAACTGCAGATGGTGACCCAGAAAGGGGAAAATACAGCTGTAGTGGCCATTCATGGGAACTTTGATGATGCCCAGACAGGAGTAAAGAAGATTTTTGGAGACCAGGAGTTTGGAAAAAGGCTGGCGGAAAAAGGATATCAGCTTTCCTCAGCCAATTCCATCAATATTGGCAGGCTGATCCCCCAGGTGGCATATTATGTTTATGCCTATGCAAAGCTGGTGGGGAATGGAGAACTGCAGCAGGGAGAACCGTTGAATGTGACCGTACCCACCGGAAATTTCGGAAATATCCTGGCGGCCTATTTTGCCAGGGAGATGGGTATCCCTATTGGCAGGCTGATCTGTGCTTCTAATGACAATAAGGTCCTTTATGACTTCTTCACAACGGGAACATATGACAGAAACCGTCCGTTTATCCTGACATCCTCACCGTCCATGGATATCCTGGTATCCAGCAATCTGGAGCGCCTGATCTACCTCAGCACCGGCTGTGACGGAGAAAAGACGGCAGGCCTGATGAAAGAACTGGCAGATACAGGAAAATACACGGTTACCGATGCCATGAGACAGAGAATGAAAGAGTTCTGGGGAGGTTATGCGGATGAAACAGAGAATGAGGAAACCATACGCGATCTGTTTGTCAAGCATGGCTATCTGATCGATACTCACACGGGTGTGGCAGCGGCAGTGAGCGGGAAATACCGGAAGGAAAGCGGAGACCATGGAAAAATGCTGATCGTATCCACGGCCAGTCCATACAAATTTTCCGGAAGTGTATTAAAGGCCATCACCGGTAAAGCGCCGGAGAACGGGGAAAGTGAATTTGATGTAGTGGATGAACTGGCCCGGGTGTCAGGCATGGCAGTCCCTAAGGCAGTGGAAGAAATTCGTACGGCGCCCATACGCCATACAGCAGAATGTGATGTGGCAGATATGGAAAAACAGGTTGCCGGAATACTGGGCTGCTGAGAAAAATCTGCTTCTCCCCTTCCCAAAAAGGGAAAAGTGTGGTATGATATGCGGCAGGAAATATCAATGATTCTATATATTGGAGGTATTTGATCATGTTAGTTTCAGCAAAAGAAATGCTTGCCAAGGCAAGAGACGGAAAATACGCAGTTGGACAGTTCAATATCAACAACCTGGAATGGACAAAGTCTGTTCTGCTGACCGCTGAAGAATTAAAATCCCCGGTTATCCTGGGCGTATCCGAAGGCGCAGGAAAGTACATGACAGGGTTTAAGACCGTATCCGCTATGGTTAAGGCAATGATCGAAGAACTGAATATTACAGTTCCCGTAGCTCTTCACCTGGATCACGGCAGCTATGAAGGTTGCTATAAATGTATCGAAGCTGGTTTCTCTTCCATCATGTTTGATGGTTCCCATTATTCCATCGAAGAAAATGTGGAAAAGACCAGAGAACTGATCAAAGCCTGTGCAGAAAAGGGAATTTCCCTGGAAGCAGAAGTAGGCTCCATCGGTGGCGAAGAAGACGGTGTTGTAGGCTTGGGCGAGTGTGCAGATCCGGCAGAATGCAAGATGATCGCAGATCTGGGCGTGACCATGCTGGCAGCAGGTATCGGAAATATTCATGGAAAATATCCGGAGAACTGGCCGGGACTTCGTTTCGATGTTCTGGAATCCATTAAGGAAGCAGTTGGCGATATGCCTCTGGTACTTCATGGCGGTACCGGTATTCCGGAGGATATGATCAAAAAAGCAATCAGCCTGGGCGTAGCAAAGATCAACGTAAACACAGAGTGTCAGTTGTCCTTTGCAGAAGCAACAAGAAAATACATTGAAGCCGGTAAAGACCTGGAAGGCAAGGGATTTGATCCTCGTAAACTTCTGGCACCCGGTGCAGAAGCAATCAAACAGACAGTAAAAGAGAAAATGGAACTGTTTGGCTCCGTTGGAAAAGCCTGAGATTGAGAAAGATTCTGAAGAACAGCGGCGTTCTTCCCGGAAGGGAGGGGCGCCGTTTCCTTGAAAAGGAGATTGAAAAGGAATGAGTGAACTGGTAAACATATCGGAAGTATTTGGAAAGAATGTGTTTAACGAGAGCGTGATGAGAGAACGCCTTCCCAAGAATGTATTTAAAAAGCTGAAACAGACGATAGAGAACGGGAAAGAACTTGACCCATCCATTGCGGATGTAGTGGCTCATGCCATGAAAGACTGGGCGATCGAGAGAGGAGCAACCCATTATACCCATTGGTTCCAGCCGCTGACCGGAATCACGGCAGAAAAACATGATTCTTTTATCTCTGCACCCGGACAGGATGGAAAAGTGATCATGGAGTTTTCAGGAAAAGAACTGATAAAGGGAGAAGCGGATGCGTCATCGTTTCCGTCCGGAGGACTGCGTGCCACATTTGAGGCAAGGGGGTATACGGCATGGGACTGTACATCTCCTGCATTCCTGCGGGAAGATGCGATTGGGGTAACACTCTGTATTCCCACAGCTTTCTGCTCTTATAAAGGGGAAGCGCTGGATGAAAAGACTCCCCTTCTCCGCTCCATGCAGGCAATCGATAAGCAGGCAGTAAGGATCCTGCGTCTGTTTGGAAATACCACATCTTCCCGGGTAACGCCTTCTGTGGGGGCGGAACAGGAGTATTTTCTGGTAGACAGGGAAAAATACCTGAAACGGAAAGACCTGATCTACACGGGACGTACCTTGTTTGGGGCAATGCCTCCCAAGGGTCAGGAACTGGACGACCACTATTATGGAGCGATCCGGGAAAGAATCGGTTCCTTTATGAATGAAGTGAACCGGGAATTGTGGAAACTGGGCGTGACGGCCAAGACTCAGCACAATGAGGCGGCTCCGGCCCAGCATGAGCTGGCTCCTATTTATGCTCAGGCAAATCTGGCGGTTGACCATAACCAGATGATCATGGAAACCTTGAAGAAAGTGGCTGGGCGCCATGGTATGACCTGTCTGCTTCATGAGAAGCCTTTTGCCGGGGTAAACGGATCCGGAAAACATAATAACTGGTCCCTCACCACCGATGATGGCATTAACCTGCTGAATCCGGGGGATACTCCTCATGAGAATGTCCAGTTTTTGCTGGTGCTGGCATGTATCCTGAAGGCGGTTGATGTTCATGCGGACCTGCTTCGGGAGTCGGCGTCTGATGTGGGAAATGATTCCCGTTTAGGCGGTAATGAAGCGCCGCCGGCTATCATATCTGTATTCCTGGGAGACCAGCTGGAAGATGTGATCAACCAGCTGTGCGATACAGGAGAGGCAACTCACTCCAAACAGGGCGGAACGTTAAAAACCGGTGTTGCCATGCTGCCGGATCTGGATCAGGACGTAACGGACCGGAACCGGACCTCACCGTTTGCATTTACTAATAATAAATTTGAATTCCGTATGGTAGGCTCTTCCGACTCCGTCGCTCCCTCCAACGTAGTACTGAATACCATCGTGGCAGAGGCTTTCCAGGAAGCGGCTGATGAACTGGAAAAAGCAGAAGATTTCCAGATAGCAGTTCACGATATGATCAAGAGACTGTTTATGGAGCACAGACGGATTATTTTCAATGGAAATGGATACTCGAAGGCATGGGTCGAGGAAGCAGCCAGAAGAGGGCTTCCTAACATTACCTGTATGGTAGATGCCATACCGGCACTGGTTACGGAAAAGGCAGTGAAATTGTTTGAAAATTTCCAGGTATACACCAGGGCAGAGCTGGAATCCAGGGCAGAGGTGGAGTATGATTCCTATTCCAAGATCATACACATTGAGGCATTGACTATGACCAACATTGCCGGCAAACAGATTATTCCGGCGATTATCCGCTATACCACAAGGCTTGCGGATTCCATTGGAAAAGTGTCGTCTGTATGTCCGGAAGCAGATATCAGTGTACAGAAAGATCTGCTTTTGGAGGCATCAGCCCGCCTGGCGGAGATTAAAACTTCTCATTCCAAGTTAGTGGTTCTCCAGGAAGAACTGAAGGGAATCAAAGATGCGAAGGAACGGGCGCTGGCCTGCCGTCATCGTCTTGTACCTGCAATGGAAGAACTGAGACGTCCGGTAGACAGCCTGGAAAGAATTGTGGATAAAGACCTTTGGCCGATGCCTTCTTACGGCGATCTGCTGTTTGAGGTGTAAGGAAAAACAGAAAAACGTCCTGCAGAAGAAAAAATGCTTCTGCAGGACGTTTTTTATATGTTTTGACTGGAGAATTTATCAAAATGCTCCTGGCCCTAATGAACTTGGAAGACTTTCGCCGGCAGGTTCCGTTTCCGGTACAGGCTGGGATTCCGTTGTTTCTGCCGGCGCTTCTGTTTCCTGAACCGTCAGCACACCGTCAGTGCCTGCCAGGTAGGAGATGCCGTCGATCATTACTGTACGGTTGACTGCCATAGCTCCTCCGGATGCCGGATCAAAATAGTAGGACTTTCCATCTATTGTGATCATACCGGTCTCCATGGCTCCGCTGCCATTCAGATAATACCGGTTTCCGCTTACTTCCGTAAGTCCGGTAGCCATCTGGCCGGAACCGGTGAGATAATACCAGATACCGTTCAGCTTCAGCCATCCGGTCTGCATTTTACCTTCCTGGTCCAGATAGTACCAGTTTCCGTCCGGACATACCCACTGTGTCTGCATCTGTCCTGCCGGATTAAAGAAATACCAGTAGTTTCCAATATTGGACCACCCAGTTTTCATAGCACCGCTGGATCCAAGATAGTAGGTTTCATTTCCGTCTTTCAGCCATCCAGTCTGCATCTGCCCACTCTGGTTTAAATAGTACCAAAAAGAGTTGATCTGGTTCCATCCGGTCTGCATCTGCCCGCTTCCGTTTAGATAGTACCAGGAACCGTCCAGATCCAGCCATCCGGTTTTCATAGCGCCGGTGGAATTGTCCAGATAATAATAGGCCGTACCGGAGAGGAACCAGCCTTTCTTGGGCTGACCATTCTGGTCAAAGAAATACCAGGTTCCCTGATCATCGGCCCAGGTATTTTTCTGCATGGTGTAATTTTTATAAAAATAAGTAGTATCCCCAATGGTGCGCCACAGAGAATCCGGTATCAGACCGGAGAAATCTGTAAATTGAAAATCAATGTCGGTGGAACCGTTCACACCGGAAATAGCCCCGGTGCTGGTAGCCTGCCACATGACAGGATCGGAATAGGCAGGCTTTTTTCCATACCGGGCTACCCATACATCGTAAGGGACCTGGCTCATGTCAATTTTATTAGCCAGCCAGTTGTCATTGGCATATACCAGCGGATAGTAACCGGCATCTTCAATTTTGCTGCAGAACGCATTGATAATATCGCTGACCTGGGATGGAGTAAGGTTACCTAATGTACCATTATCTTCCACATCGAAGGCAATGGGATAGGAAATGGGATAATCTTTTACCAGGTCCAGTACGAAGTCGGCTTCCTGGGATGCCATCTCCGGAGTGGTGGCGTAGGAATAGATATAAGCTCCAAGCTGAATGCCGGCAGCGTGGGCACCTTCTGCATTGACACGGAAATAAGGATCCACATCCCCCTGGTATCTGGTTCCCAGCATAACAAAAGAGACATCATCAGCAGCTACGGCATTCCAGTCAATTTCCTGTTTCCAATGCGAGACATCGATTCCTCTGGCATATACATTCTCGATGGGAGTGCCGTCGGCCATCCGGTAAGTTCCTGATTCATCTTTTCCATAAGCCTGGGCATAAGCGTCAACAGGAATCAGGAAGGAAGATAAAAACAGGATTCCGCCCAGAGCCAAAGAAGTAAACGTATATCTGTGCATGATTCTCATTCCTCCTGTAAGGCATCAGCCTGTCGGCCCGGTGGTGGAAAATTCAGGCAATGTGCCATCAGAACTCGGTTTTTTGTTGTTGTAGTAAGAACTTCCTGAGGAGGAAGAACTGGAAGACCCGGAGGTGCTGGACGGTCCTGTGACGATTGAAGTGGAACCGTTACCAGAAGGAGAATTGATGCTGGAAGACCCGGAAGACCCGTCAGGAGCTCCGGTTACAACATTGGTACTGGAGTTACCGGGAGAGGTTACGGTTCCGCCGGAAGGAGCACCGCTGCTTCCGCTGGTATAGGCACCGCTGCTGTTAAACGTATACTGTTTTCCGTCAATGGTCAGCGTCGTGTTGGCATACATGGCTCCGGTACTGGGGTCTAAATAATAATAGGTTCCGTTCAGATTCTGCCATCCGGTCTGCATATGCCCCACATCGTTAAAGTAGTACCAGGAATTGCCGATCTGCTTCCAGCCAATGGACATATTGCCTACGGAGGGGGCCATATAATATTTATTGCCGTTGCTGTCTGTCAGCCATCCGGTCAGCATTTTGCCATCCGTATTCAGATAGTAATAACGGTTGTCAATATTTTGCCATCCTGTTTTCATGATACCAGTACTGGAATCCATATAATACCAGGAACCGTCAATCTGTTTCCAGCCGAAGGCACAGGTGCCGTCTCCGTTAAAATAATACCAGTTATTGTTGATAGAACGCCAGCCGGTTACCATGGAACCGTCACCTTTTACGTAATAGTAAGCATCTCCGATATGGATCCAGCTGTTGGATATCATGGCGCCATAATCGGAACTGCTGGAATTCAGATAATAATATTTTCCATTATCCTGAACCCAGCCTACCGCCATTTCTCCATTGGATTTAAAATAATAGTATTTTCCACTGATCTGTTTCCAGCCTGTTACCATATGGCCGGTTTTCAGATCCATATAATAATATTTGCCGTCTGTGGTGCGGACCCATCCTTTATAATAGGATCCATCATCATTCACATATACATAACTGGACCCATCCAGTTTCCAGGAAGCGGCCATGGAAGGGAAAACCTGCGCAGCAGTCATATAACCGGTGAGCCCGGCGCAGATAGCAGCGGATAAAAGCCATTTGTGTTTCATAAAAATCCCCCTTATCATAAAGTAATAAATGTGAAATCACGCATTTGTCCATATTATACCATAAGTAGCGTGATGAAAGCTGACATTTTTATTACAATTTCTGCAGATTTTTCTCTACAGCCCGGAAAAAGTCTTTGGCATACCGGTACATGATCAGCGTGTAATCTCCAAATTCTTCCCCGAGGGCACTTTTGTACACAGCCCACAGGCTCCACAGAAATCCGCCCAGAGCCATGTAAGCATATACAATGGTCCGTTCCTCTTCAGAGGCAGCCCGGCCAAAATAAGCGGCCATCAGGGTTTCTGTCTGCTCCTCTTTATAATAGGAATAAATGGCGCACATGGCAAGGTCAATGAGGGGGTCGCACATTCCCGCATATTCCCAGTCGATCAGGCGGACCTGTCCGTCAGGGAGAATAAGGAAATTGTCGAAGTTACTGTCTATGTGACAGAGGGTATGAGGGCGGTTCAGGCTATCCAGGTAGTCTAACAGAACCATCATATGACCGTGAACTTCCTGATAATCTTCAAAAAGAATACTGCCGTGGCTTTTACAGAGCAGTTCATAGAATCCGATCCGTTCCCGCAGGTCAAAGGAATGTTCCACTGTCAGACCGGAATCGTGAAAACGATGGAGCAGGGACATACATTTCTGAATATCTTCTAAAGAAGCAGGGTTGCCGTTTCTGGCACCGTCGTAGTATCTGGCAATCTTATAGCCATTTTCAGGGTCGAAGTAAATGACCTGTTCTGAAATATCCAGATTTTTTGCTGCATCATAGACGGCCTTTTCCTGCTTCCGGTTGATCAGAACTTCTGTTCCAGGACCTGGGATACGGCAGATATAAGAATGTTCCTGAACATCAAATAAAAAGGATTTATTGGTCATTCCTGCTTTCAGGCATTTAATGTTGTGGATTTCGGCTTCCTTAGTCTGAAGAACCTGGGAAACTAAAGCTAATGCTTTATTATCAGAATGAGTCTGGTATTTAGGGTCAAAGCGGCGCAGTTCTTCCAGATTTTCAAACTCATATACCTGGTCTTCGGGCTGGCAGTTGGCATAAAGTTCCGGGATCACAAATTCCTGGGGAATTGGTATACCGGCGCTGCGGTACCGTTTTTCCCATGTCCCTGATAAAAGTTCCATATATACGCTTTCCCAGTAAAGAGATTCCGTTCCCGGGAGTTCATAATAACGCTCCAGAAAAGGGAAGAAAGCATCGGAAAATTCTTTGGAAAGGTAGGCAGGACCGTACATATACCAGCAGTCTTTACCGCCGATTTCCACGTCAGTGATCTTTCCTTTCTTATTAAAAGAAACTTTCCATTCCGAGGTGTCTCCTTCCGAATATGCCAGGGAATACCAGGGACCGCATTCAAAAGAATGATACATATTATGGCGGAGCCAGTTGTCGGAGGAAAGGAGATAGACATTTCTTCCTTTAAAAAGTTCTCTGGCATGGTAAACGGTAGCCAGGGTGTTTTTGCAGGAATACTCCGGATTGTAGAGAAGCTTTACCTGATATTTATCGATCAGGTATTCAAATTTTTCTTTCAGATATCCCACTACGATGGTAATATCAAAGATACCTGCTTCGTGAAGCTGACGGATCTGCCGTTCCACCATTCGTTCTCCGAAGACTTCCAGAAGTCCTTTGGGCATTTCAAAGGTGAGCGGGACAAAACGGGAACCAAATCCGGCAGCAAGGATAACTGCTCCGTCTACCTGACAGGATTTCAGAAGGGCTTCTCCTTTTGGAAGCAAAGTATAGGATTTATCCGGAGCCTGACACAGGTATTCGGAAGCCACTGCTTCCTTTATCAAATGATTGACAGTACCCAGGGACAGGTTCAGCTGTAATGCCAGTTCACGCTGGGTAATTTGGGGATTTTCTTTGATACATCTGCATAGTAAACCATAACGATTCATGATGATCCTCCAATTTTTAATGTTCAAAAATGTTAAAAGCAAAAAATATATGAACATCTTATACCACCTGAGAAAAGTTTTCAAGGGCAAAAAACAAAATTGTATCTATATCTGTACAATTTTTGGAGAAAAATAAGAGTTTGTAATAATTATGTAAGAAAATGCACAGATAAAAGTTATGGTATTTTTAAGAGAACTGTACTATACTGTGATTGTGATGAGGGGGTCACCTCTTCAGAACAAGATTATGAAAAAATTTTTGTTGCACCTTGACAAAAAAAGTATTGATAATTTTGGAATGGAGAAGTATAATGACCTCGTAGTGCAATTAAGAATTTCGAACAGAGAATTTCAAAAAAGGAAAAGGAGAGTGCATTCATTATGAGAAAGCAGACTAAATTAGTTGCAGTATTATCTGCAGCAGCTTTGTTAGCTCTTGGTGCATCCATGACTTCCTTCGCAGCTACTGGCTGGGTAGAGGAGAACGGTACATGGGTATACTATGATAACGATGGCTACAAAGTAACCGATACTTGGAAAAAATCCGTAAACAACTGGTTCTGGTTAAACAGCGACGGCGAGATGGCTGTTTCCACAATCGTTGAAGATGAAGACAACTATTACTATGTAGATGAGAACGGTGCTATGGTTAGCAACACCTGGGTTCAGGTAGAGAACGAGGATGCTGACGGCGAAGATGAGCCGGCATACGTTTGGTACTACTTCCAGGCTAATGGTAAGGCTTACAAGGCTGGTACTTCCGGTACTTCCTTCAAGCCTATCAATGGCAAGAAGTATGCATTTGACAGCGAAGGCCAGATGCTGTATGGTTGGATTGATGATCAGTCTAACAGAGTAACTGGTGATGATGCTTGGCAGAATGGTACTTACTACTGTGGTGATGAGAACGACGGCGCTCAGAGAACCAGTTGGGATCAGATTCATGTAATTGATGTTACGGAAGACGAAGAAGACCAGGATTACTGGTTCTACTTTGGATCTAACGGTAAGAAAGTAAAAGCTGAAGCTAATGATAATGACAGAGCAACTAAGACTATCAATGGTCAGAAGTATGTATTTGATAGCAACGGTAAGATGCTGTCTGGTTGGGTTAACGGTATGAGTACTACTTCCGTAATCGCAAGCCCGGATGCAGTTGCGGCTCCTTACAGAAACTTCAGTGCTGAGACTGCTGGTAACATGAAGAAAGGCTGGTTCCAGGCTGTTCCGGATGAAGATGTAAACAGAGATGCTTACGATGATGAGGAAGCTAAATGGTATTATGCTAAGAACGATGGTACTCTGTACAACTCCACCATCAAGACCATCAATGGCAAGAAATACGCTTTCAACGAGAAGGGTGAAATGCTGAGCGGTCTGGTTGCAGTTCAGTACAATGCTGCTAACAGTGAGATTACAAATTATGTAGTAATCGATACAGAGGCTGAACTGAATGACTTTGCTTCCTTCGAGGCTTCTAGAACAGATAATTTCGCTTGGGATGTATACTATTTTGGCGCTAGCTCTGATGGTTCTATGAAACTGGGCAACCAGAATGTAGAAGTAGATGGCGAAACCTATGGATTCTTCTTCACTAAGACTGGATCTAAGAAGGGTCAGGGATTTGGTTCTGACAATAATAACAATGGAGTAGATAACTACATTGAAGATGGCGCTATCTATGTACATGGTAGAAAAGCAAAAGCTGATTCTGACATGAAATATGAAGCATTTACTGCTGATGGTAAAAAACAGGCTAACGGTACAACAGATGCTTACTTAGTAAATACTTCTGGTTCTATCATGAAAAAGAAGAAAAATGTAAAAGATGGCAATGATATGTACATCTGTACAGACGAAAACGGTAAGATTAAGTACTATGATGAACTTAAATGTGGTAGCACAGGTGCTCCGAGCTGTGGTTATCATCAGTAAGGTATAATTATCTTAAACAAAATGAATAGGAAATTCTAATTGCCTGACGGGTGAGGGGTCTTCCCCTCGCCCGTTTTGTTAAAGGAGAGAAATATGAAGAAATACGGGAGAGTAATGGCAGTGATGGCTGCTACAGCTTCTCTATCTGCAGGTATGGCATTTGCTTCTTTTGCGGAGGGAGAACAATTGGGCTGGGTGTATGGAGATGAAGGCTGGCATTATTATGATGAAGGCGGAGTCCTGGCTTCCAACGAATGGAGAAAAAACGGTGACAATTGGTTCTGGCTGGATGAGAATGGCCTGATGGCGGTGGATACCATTGTGGAAGACGAAGGCTATTACTATTATGTCAATGACGAAGGTGCCATGGTAAAAAACTGCTGGGTTCAGAGAACCAATGAAGATCCGGAAGATAATGAGGCGGTGGAAAACTGGTACTATTTCCAGAACAACGGAAGGGCCTATGTGGCAGGAGAAAATGGTACTTCTTTTAAAATTATCAATGGTCAAAAGTATGCTTTTGATGAGGAAGGGAAAATGCTCTATGGCTTTGTAGGTGCAGATTCCGAACTGCTGATCGGAGATTATGAGTGGAAAGACGCGAAGTATTATTGTGGTGCTGATAATGACGGTGCGCTTCAGACTGGTTGGATAGTGGTAGATGTGGCTGATGACCGGGATCCGGATGACACAGGAGTGTTTACGTACTATTTTTATGCTGCAGCTAGCGGAAAACTGGTGAAGGATGACCAGAAGCTGATCAATGGAGAGCGGTATTCCTTTGATGAGTGTGGTGTGATGGAATCAGAGTGGGTGAAGACCACAGATTCGGAATTGGATGGTTCCGTTGCTACCATTTCCCAGTACAAGTATTACAATTATGAGGATATGGGAAACCGGGTAAGCGGCTGGTTCTATGCAGTACCGGGAGAAGCTATGGATAAAGAGAACCATGATGCAGAGGTGGAGAAATGGTTTTATGCAGACGGCAGCGGTAATGTGATGTATAGTTGTTTCAAGACTATCAATGGCAAGAAGTATGCTTTTGGAGAGAATGGAGAGATGCTCACCGGACTTCAGGCGATAGAGGTGGATTTTGACGATTCCAAAAAAATTGTAAAGCATCATGAACTGGATGGAGACAGTGATCTACTTGCCTATGCAAGGAGAGATGAAAACTATGAAAACTTTAATTTCAGAAATACCTGTCTCTATTACTTTGGAGATTCCGAAGAAGAGAATGGAGCCATGCGTCTCGGAAAACAGAAAGTACATATTGACGGTGTAGACTATGATTATTTCTTTGCTCAATCCGGTACCTACACTGGTATGGGATATGGAAATGAATTTCTGAATAGTGATTATGCAGGATATGAGGATACATATGTTTATGGTAAATCTGAGATGTATGTAGATGGCAAGAAGATAAAAGCTGTGGAAGGAGAGAAATATCAGGTTTTTACAGCTAAGGGACAGCTGGTGGGACCTGGTGAACGAAAAGAAGGCAATTTCCTGATCAGCCAGAGCGGAAGCATTTCCAAAAACCGCAAGAATGTACAGGATGCCAATGGTATCTATTACTGTACCGATGAATATGGCCGTGTGACCAGAAGCAGCAATGAAAAATGTACGGAACATGATAAGGATCATGAACATTAATTAAGGCTCTTTGTCAGGAGTTGGGGTAAAGCTTTTTTGAGGCACAGGTGTGTATCACCTGTGTCTCCTTTTAAATTAGAAAAATAGGACTTTTTTAATTACATTGTTGACGTCTTCCTGGTAACTATTGATATCAGGGGATTTTCAAAGGTATATTTTGAGGAGATTTCGATAAATGGACTTCGGTGTTGGAAGTATATGATGACGATGGAAATATAGTTACGGGTCTATGAAAATTAGATATTAAATAAACAAGCATAATATACTGTATTTAATTTGGCGTTTGTCCTATACTTATTCTATATTGGCAGAAAGGAGCAGCCGCATGAATTTAAAGAAAATCAGTTTTGGAAATTTTAAATCTTTGTATAATGCATCCTTTGAACCGGGAAAAGTCAATGTATTTATTGGGGCAAATGGTTCCGGAAAATCTACTGTTTTGGAAGCTATTGGCTTGTTAAGTGCTGCTATGACTGACCGGGTGGATTCCGCCAGCCTTCAACGGAAAGGTGTTCGTTTAAGTACCCCTTCCTTATATAAATCCAATTTTAAAAATACTGGTAGGACAAAATTAACAGTAGATCTTTCTCTGGAGTGGGAAGACACAGAGGATTCTGACCTTTTCCGATACGATGTTCATCTCACAACACCGAAAGAAACCATAAGAGTCAAAGATTCCCAGGAACTTATTAATGAGGGACAGCCTTTGTCTAGACTTTGGATTAACGGAAGGCTTGGAGGTGTACCAACTTTAATATGAATTTCCAGGAAAAAAGCTTATCATAATATACGAATCCCTGGGCATCAAAAGAAAATCTGCATGTATTCTCAATTTGCAGAGAAGGTGTGTTCCGATTGGAATACGGTTATAGCGTTATGTCAAAGCGCCAGAATTTTTATTATAGATATCGAATATTGAATACTATATCAAATAAAACGTGAAAAAATCTCCAAAATATTGACATAAAAAATGAAAAATAGTATATTATATCTATAGGAGGTGGTGTGGTATGTTGGTGCAATTCATGTTAAAGAATGTATTATCTTTTAAAAAAGAAACTATTTTAGATATGACTGCAATTCATGCATATAAAGAACATAAGGATAATTTGATTGAGAACGGTACAAAAGAAAAATTTTTAAAAGTAGCTGCCATTTATGGAGCAAATGCCAGTGGAAAATCTAACCTGTATTTAGCTATGACTTATTTTCAAAGTATTATCATGGAATCATTAAATAATGTTGATGATGGAGAGAGCACTGCCATCGAAAAGTATTATGTACCCTTTTCTTTTGAGAATGATAACAGAGAAAACTCAGAATTTCAGATTGTTGAGATTCTTGGCGATTTTGAATATCGATATGGATTTGAATATAATGCAGAATGCGTTGTGGCAGAATGGTTATATAGAAAAAATCTGCGAACAAACAGAAAAGCAGTTATTTTTGAGAGGACAACGGAAACGGTAGAATTCGGAGCTTCATTAAGAAAAGAATGCGATCTGTATAAGGAACAGATACCAGTGGAAACTCTGGTATTATCTTTTTTTAATAAATTGAAATTAAAAACAGATATATTTAAAGAGATATATTCAGGAATTATGAATACGTTAGTTGTTCCAACAGATTTCTGTGAAGATACCGGGATTCTTGAGCGTTTTTTACCTGGAGTGATTAAGCATGATAAAGAAAAATTGCTGGAGTTTCTGAATGCGATTGATACAGGAATAAAAAATATTGAGTATGATGATAGCCAGAAAGAGATTAAGTTTCTAACTTATCATAAAGGGCGGGACGAAAAAGAATATCCTTTGGATTTATACAGTGAGTCAGAAGGAACCATAAAGAGTATTGTGCTTTTTATCTATGCACGTACAGCAATCTTTAATAATTGTTCACTTTTTGTAGATGAGCTGAATGTTAAGCTGCACCCATTGCTTTTAAAATTTATTATTGATTTGTTTTATGATCCAAATTCCACCGCACAGTTGATTTATACCACCCATGATACGACCTTGATGGATAAAAAATTCTTCAGAAGAGATCAGATATGGTTTGTTCAAAAGGACGAATATGGATATTCGGAGTTGGTTGCGTTGTCAGATTTTAAGGTCAGACCAGACGCTTCTTTTGAGAAAGACTATTTATCTGGTGTATATGGAGGTATCCCATTGCTGAAAGAGTTTGCAATGAAAGAAGGTGAATAGATGGGGAGTGATGACTTATTTAAAAAAAGAAGAGAAGACAGAAAGAAAAGAAAGTATGAATATAAACAGCCAAAAGCAAATTCTTTCTTGATCGTAACAGAAGGAGAACGTACGGAACCTTTATATTTGAAAGGAATGCAAAAAATAATCAGGGAAAGAATTGGGGGAATGGTTGAGGTAGTTGAAGCACCTGTAATTGACATACATGGGAAAGGGAGCTCAACTGGAAAGTTAATAGAAATTACAGATCAGATGGTCAAAGAAGCGAAAATCATATATCAGAATATTTGGGTGGTCTTTGATAAAGATGATTTCGATGATTTTGACCAGGCAATAAAGGAAGGAACAGATAAAGGGTATAAGATAGCGTGGAGCAATCAATCATTTGAATATTGGCTGTATTTACATTTTTATTATAGTGATTCAGCATTGCACAGAGATGAGTGGGTTGGGAAACTGGATGAAATTTTTAAAAAATATGATTTGGGTGATGGAAAGTATCGAAAGAATTATGAAGATATTTACAATATAGTCAATACTTATGGTGGGGTTGATGCTGCAATAAAAAATGCGAAACGCAGAATGGCGCAATATGAAGAAAATAGTTGTAAACCTTCAGAGTATGACCCGGGAACGATGGTATATAAGTTAGTAGAAGATTTGAAAAAATATATTGATGAAAAACTATAACATTTATAAGGCGTAACAGGAAAAAACACGTTTGTAAAGAAGTTTTATTTCTTATGCAAACGTGTTTTTTGCTTTTCGATTTACCAGGTTAGATGAAGCTGAAAATTAGCGGTCTGTTGAATTTTTCAGTTTTTCTTCCAGCATCTCACATAACTTCGGAATCTGAGATTCAAATTCCACCCCATACCATCTGGCAGATTTGGAAACAGAAGTAGCTTCAATGCAGAGAACCACGAAATCAGCTGCCAGGGCAAGGGCATCGCCCAGTTCCAGGCCACGCATGAGACCGCCCAGGACAGTGGAGGAATACAGGTCTCCTGTGCCGTGATAACTCTGGGCGCAGCGGCGGGTAAAATAGGAAAACTGTTTTCCGGTGCGGTCCAGATAGGCAACGCCCAGAAGCCCGGGTTGATAGCTGACACCAGTAAGCACAGCGGTCTGACAGCCCAGTTCCAGAAGTTTTTCCAGAAGAAGCTGAATATAGTCAGGCCCGTATTCGGTCTGGTAGGGAATACCGGTAAGAAGACTTGCTTCTGTGATGTTGGGAAGGATAATGTCTGCTTTGGAGCAGACTTTTGCCATTTCTGCAGGGAAAGAATCATCAAAGGCAGCATAAAGTTTTCCGTTGTCTGCCATGGCCGGGTCTACCAGGATCAGATTCTCTTTTGTGGAGAAACGGTCAAAAAATCGGCATATCTGTTCACATTGCTGACCGGAAGCCAGGTAGCCGGTGTAGATACCGTCAAAGGTAATCTGTTCTTTTTCCCAGGCATCGGAAATGGGTTCTATCTGATCAGATAGGTCCTTGCAGGTGAAAGTATGGAACATGGTGTGGGTAGAAAGCACTGCTGTAGGCAAAATACCGCATTCCACTCCCATGGCGGAAAGAATGGGAAGGGCCACGGTGATGGAACAGCGGCCTACACAGGAAATATCCTGCAGAGTGATGATTCGTTTCATGATGTTGTCCTCCTGTATGTGATAGATAACGGGGATTCTTGGCCTGGGTACTGTCACGGCTATGGAAACTCCGAAAGCGGATTGTTTTGTATGAGCAAGAGTATAACAATAAATGGACTGGTTTAAAATAGCCAGAATACTAAAAAGTGACCAGTCCACTGAAAATTTCCTGAAAAAAAGAAAAAGTGGCATCATATAATAATGAGTAAGAGATGACAAAGAAGGAAATAGATGGAAAAAATAACGGTATTCTGTCTGATCGCCGCCATGGCGCTGCTGGGATGGGCCGGATATGGGCGATGGCAGGCGCAGGCGGAAGAGGCGTATGGGGAAGATACAGGGAATCAGTATGTTGCACTGACCTTTGATGATGGACCCAATCCGGAATATACGCTTGTTCTGCTGGACGGGCTGAAGGAGAGAGGAGTGAAGGCAAGCTTTTTTCTCCTGGGGAAATATGTGGAAGAGAATCAGGAACTGGTAAGAAGAATGGTGGAAGAAGGGCATCTGGTGGGAAATCATAGTTTTAATCATGTGATTTTGTCAAAAGTACCTGTGGAGGAAGCGGTGGCAGAAATTGAGAAGACGAATGATGCCATCAAAGAGGTTACGGGAGAAAGCCCCCGGTATATCAGACCTCCTTATGGAGAATGGAATGACCAGCTGGATGAGAGGATAGATATGGAGAAGGTACTCTGGAATGTGGACCCTTTGGACTGGAAGGTACTGGACAGAGAGAAGGTAGCAGGGCATATCATGACCCATGTGAGAAACGGGAGTATAATCCTGCTCCATGACTCTTATCCATCTACGGTAGAGGCTGCCTTTGAAGTCATTGACACGCTGAAAGACCAGGGATATACTTTTGTTACAGTAGATGAATTGTTGGTTGACTGAAGCGGAGGAAGGTATGGATTTATTTGATTATATGAGAGAAAACACCATGGAGCAGGAATCTCCCCTGGCTTCCAGGATGAGACCGGAGACGCTGGACGAGATCGTGGGGCAGCAGCATATCATAGGAAAAGACAAACTGCTTTACCGGGCAATCCGGGCGGATAAACTGGGGTCAGTCATTTTTTATGGCCCCCCTGGGACAGGAAAAACAACTATGGCCAGAGTGATTGCCAATACAACCAGCGCCCAGTTCCGGCAGATCAACGCAACGGTGGCAGGAAAAAAGGATATGGAAGACGTGGTGAAAGAAGCAAAAGATGCTCTGGGTATGTATGGGAAAAAGACCATCTTATTTGTGGATGAGATTCACCGTTTTAATAAAGGCCAGCAGGATTATCTGCTTCCCTATGTGGAGGATGGAACTTTGATTCTCATTGGGGCTACTACAGAAAATCCTTATTTTGAGGTAAATGGGGCTTTGATCTCCCGTTCTAAGATTTTTGAACTGAAGCCTCTGGATCAGAAAGATATCCGGGAGCTGATTCTCCGGGCAGTCCATGATGAAGTCAAAGGCATGGGAACTTACCAGGCGGAGATTACGGAAGAGGCGGCAGATTTCCTGGCGGATGCGGCGAATGGAGATGCCAGGGCTGCGCTGAATGCGGTAGAGCTGGGAATCCTTACCACGGACCGGAGTGAAGATGGAAAAATATGGATCGATCTGGACGTGGCCCAGGAATGTATTCAAAAACGGGCGGTCCGGTATGATAAGAATGGTGACAGTCATTATGATACTATTTCTGCTTTTATCAAAAGTATGAGGGGATCAGATCCGGATGCGGCGGTTTATTATCTGGCCCGTATGCTGTATGCGGGAGAGGATATTAAATTTATTGCCAGAAGGGTAATCATCTGTGCGGCAGAAGATGTGGGAATGGCGGATCCCCAGGCGCTGGTGGTGGCGGTCAATGCCTCCCTGGCTGTGGAACGGGTGGGGATGCCGGAAGCCAGGATTATTCTGGCGGAAGCCGTGACTTATGTGGCGACAGCACCGAAAAGCAATGCCTCTTATATGGCAGTGGAAGAGGCTTCCGGATATGTGAAAGAACATCAGACGTTCCTGGTTCCTCCTCATCTTCAGGACAGGCATTACAGCGGAGCGGAAAAGCTGGGCAGGGGATTGGATTATAAATATGCCCATAATTATCCCAATCATTATGTAAAACAACAGTACCTTCCGGCAGAGATGGAGGGAACCGTTTTTTATCGCCCTTCCGGGAATGGTTATGAAAAACAGGTGGAAGAGCATATGGAAAGAATCCGGAGGGAAGCAAAGGAGACGGGAGAAGATGACAGATGACAGAAACCCGATGATCATTCTTTCTTTTGATGCAGTGGGAACGGAAGATCTGCCGTATTTAAAAACACTGCCTCATTTTTCCAGGTTCTGGCGGGAAGGCGCTATGTGCGAGAAGGTAAAGAGCGTATATCCCAGCCTGACTTATCCGGCCCATACGACCATTGTGACAGGAAGGTATCCGTCCGGCCATGGGGTCGTCAATAATGTAAGATTTCAGCCGAAACGGGTATCTCCTGACTGGTTCTGGCAGCGGAAATATATACGGGGAGAAACTCTTTATGATGCAGTAAGAAAGAATGGCGGAAGAACGGCAGCTCTTCTCTGGCCTGTAACCGGGAGAGGGAAAATCCGGTACAATCTTCCGGAAGTGTTTCCCAACCGGAAATGGCAGAACCAGATCATGGTATCGGCGTGGAACGGAAGCCTGAAATATGAATTGGAACTGGAAAAGAGATTTGGGCCATTGAGAAAAGGAATCCGGCAGCCGGAACTGGACCATTTTGTCCAGGCTTCTCTGTTATATACCGTTGAGCGATACCGCCCTGACCTTACTCTGGTACATTTTACAGATGTGGATACGAACCGGCATTTATGTGGAGTGGACAGCCGGGAAGCGAAAGAAGCCTTGCACCGTCATGATGGCAGGCTGGGAGCTTTGCTTGACCTGTTAGACCAGATAGGGTGGGGCGAACGTGCCAATGTGGTGATACTGGGAGACCATTATCAGAGAAATGTGGAGCAGGCAGTCTGCCCCAATTATTTTTTTCGGAAACATAATTGGATTGAAATCAAGAATGGGAGGATCCATAAATGGAAGGTCCTGGCCTGGGAATGTGATGGTTCCTGTTACATTTATGTAAAGGATAAAAGCCTGATGGGACAGGTAATGGAAGTGCTGCAGCAGATGGTAAGGCAGCACCTGTGCCTGCGTATATACAGGGGGAAAGAGGCAGCTGCTATGGGTGCGGATCCGGACTGTACGTTCATGCTGGAAGGTGTAAAAGGAACCTATTTTCAGAATGGGTGGAAAAAACCTGTTTGTACCGAGAAATCAAAACTGCAGAAAGCGACTCATGGTTACCATCCGGATGGAGAGGGATATACCACTTTTTTTGGAGGGAAAGGGCCGGATTTCAAACGGGGAGGATGGGAAGAGACCATGGATCTGATCGACGAAGGCCCTACTCTGGCGGCGGCTCTTAAAGTGAGGCTGGATTCTGCTGATGGCATAGCCAGGAAAAAACTTCTTTCCATTTCTTCAGATAGAGTATATAATAAGAAATGAAGTCATATGCCGAAGAGCATCTATCACTGATCTGTAAAAATCCCCACACTGAATTATGAAAAAGGAGAAATAACATGCGCGAAAAGTTGGAGACCCTTCCCTTGTCTGAGCTGCGTGAACTGGCAAAGGCACAGGGTTTGAAAGGTGTAAGCGGTTTCAGAAAGTCAGAATTAATAGATATACTTTGTAAAGAGGCAGAGAAAACAGAAGACAAAACAGCAGAAAAAACAGAGAGAAGGAGCTCTGCATCTCAGACCGCGGTTCGTCCACAGGAGGGGAAGACAGACGGCGGTTCTTTGAACCCGGATCTTCAGGAACTGGACAGCGGGGAAGAGGCAAAGGGAATTTTGGAAGTGATGTCAGACGGTTTTGGGTTTATACGGTGTGAAAATTACCTCCCAGGAGAGAATGACGTCTATGTGGCTCCATCCCAGATACGCCGGTTTAATATGAAAACAGGAGATATCGTCCAGGGAAGCAAACGGGTGAAAAGCCCTGCGGAGAAATTTGCAGCCCTGCTGTATGTGAAGACGATTAACGGGTACCCGGTCCATGTGGCGGAAAGACGGCCTAATTTTGAAGACCTGACCCCGGTGTTCCCAAATGAAAGGCTGCATATGGAAACTGCTGGTAATCGCAGTACGGCTATGAGAGTTCTGGACCTGTTGTCACCGATCGGGAAGGGGCAGAGGGGAATGATCGTTTCGCCGCCGAAGGCAGGAAAAACAACTCTTCTGAAGCAGGTAGCGAAAGCGGTGACAGCGAATCATCCGGAAATGCATTTGATCATTCTGCTGATCGATGAACGGCCGGAGGAGGTTACCGATATTAAGGAAGCCATTGTAGGTCCCAATGTGGAAGTAATCTATTCTACCTTTGATGAGTTGCCAGAACGGCACAAGAGGGTGTCGGAAATGGTGATTGAGCGGGCAAAACGTCTGGTGGAACATGGAAGAGACGTTATGATCCTGCTGGACAGTATGACCCGTCTGGCAAGGGCGTACAACCTGGTGGTTCCCCCCAGCGGCAGAACTCTTTCCGGTGGTTTGGATCCGGCTGCCCTGCACATGCCGAAACGGTTTTTTGGCGCTGCCAGAAACATGAGAGAAGGGGGAAGCCTGACAATCCTGGCGACTGCCCTCATTGATACGGGAAGCCGTATGGATGATGTGATCTATGAAGAGTTTAAGGGAACGGGAAATATGGAATTGGTTCTGGACAGAAAGCTTTCAGAAAAGAGGATATTCCCGGCCATTGATATTTTGAAATCCGGTACCAGGCGTGATGACCTGCTTCTCACTGCAGAGGAGATGGAGGCTGTGGACATTGTGAGAAAAGCCACAAATTCCATGAAAGCAGAAGAGTCGGTGGAGAAGATCCTGGATCTGTTTGCCAGAACCAAGAATAACCGGGAGTTTGTGGAAAGTGCAAAAAAACTCCGCTTTTTTTAGAATCATGAATTTCGGGAAAATGCACTTGCATAACGAAGAGAACTATGCTATACTGAGTAAGCTGTCTATCGTATAGACATTGGTGCGTGAAATGCACTTGCGGTTGGAAACCGCAAAAATAGAATTGAGAGGTGAAAATCATGAAGGAAGGAATCCATCCAGCGTATTATCAGGCAAAGGTTGTCTGCAACTGTGGCAATGAGTTTGTAACCGGCTCCACCAAGGAGGACATTCACGTAGAAGTTTGCTCCAAGTGCCATTCTTTCTACACCGGTCAGCAGAAAGCGGCTACCGCCCGCGGACGTATTGATAAGTTCAATCGTAAGTATGGTGTTAATACTGCTAAATAAGAAGTAAGATTGACGAGAGGCTGGGTTTAGCGGCAACGCTATGCTTCAGCCTCATTTTTTTGGAGGTCAGGCAGATGAAATATTCAGGCATCGGCGGTCAGGCAGTCATTGAAGGCATCATGATGAAAAATAAAGATGAGTATGCCACAGCTGTGAGAAAACCTGATGGTGAGATTGAAGTCAAAAAAGACCGGTATGTCAGTATGACGGAAAAGTACAGGCTGTTTTCCCTGCCATTTATCCGTGGAATCTTCAGTTTTGCAGATTCTCTGATTCTGGGAATGAAGACACTTACCTTTTCGGCCAGCTTTTTTGAAGATGATGAGGAAGAGGAGCCGGGGAAAGGGGAACAGTTTCTGGACCGGGTATTTGGAGAGAAAGCAGAGCAGTTCCTGACAGGAGCCGTGATGGTGCTGTCAGTGGTAATGGCAGTAGTCATCTTTATGATTCTTCCCTTGCTGCTGGCTAATGTATTGAGAACGTTTATTACTTCGGAAAGTCTTATGGCCTTTGTGGAAGGACTGATCCGGATTGGAATTTTTATCGGATATATTAAACTGGTTTCCCGTATGGAAGAAATACGCCGTACATTTATGTACCATGGAGCGGAACATAAATGTATCAACTGCATTGAACATGGCATGGAATTGAATGTGGAGAATGTGAGGAAAAGTTCCAAAGAGCATAAACGATGCGGTACCAGTTTCCTGATTTTTGTTATGCTCATCAGTATTTTACTGTTTATGGTCATCCGTGTGGATACTCTGTGGCTGAGGATCATAACCAGGGTGGTACTGATACCGGTGATCGCAGGAATTTCCTATGAGATTCTTCGCCTGGCGGGAAGAAGTGATTCTCCGCTGGTGAATCTGGTGAGTAAGCCGGGGCTCTGGATGCAGGGGCTGACTACGAAAGAACCGGATGATTCCATGATTCAGGTAGCAATCGCTGCTGTGGAAGCAGTGTTTGACTGGAGAGCTTATCTGGCGGAAAATTTCCCGGCTCATGATCATGTGCCGGATAGTGAGGCGTGAAATTATGACATTTTATGATTTGTTGAAATGGGGAGAGAACAGGCTGGCAGCAGCAGGAATCTCTGAGGCAGAATTAGATGCCAGATATCTTCTTTTGGAAGCCTTTGAAATGGATATGACCCATTTTTTGCTGAAACAGCGGGAGGAAGTTCCTACTACAGACGGCAGGACAAGAGAGTACAGCATGGCGGTCCAGGCCAGAGAAAGCAGGGTGCCGTTGCAATATCTCATTGGAAGCCAGGAATTTATGGGCTTATCATTCCTGGTAGATGAGCATGTGCTGATTCCCCGGCAGGATACGGAAACCTTGGTGGAGCTGGTGTTAACGGAAAACCGGGAGAAGGAAAAAAGGGTTCTGGATATGTGTACCGGTTCCGGCTGCATCGGGATCAGTCTGTCTGTGCTTGGGAATTATGAGACCGTGGAAGGCGCTGATATTTCCCGGGAAGCCCTCAGGGTAGCAGAAGAAAATAACAGACGTTTGTCAGGTCGTGTGGCATTTCGCCAGAGTGACCTGTTTGGGGCTTTTGAAGAGCAGGAAAGGTATGATGTGATCACTTCCAATCCCCCTTATATTCCCTCAGCGGTGATCGAGGGTCTGGAACCGGAAGTGAAAGATTATGAGCCCAGGCTGGCATTGGACGGAAGCGCCGATGGACTGGAATTTTACCGCCGGCTGGCAGAAGAATGTCCCGGTCATCTGAATCCTGGAGGAAAGCTTTATCTGGAGATCGGATATGACCAGGGGGAGGCAGTAGAAGAACTGCTGAGACAAAGAGGATTTGTAAATAGAAGGATCGTGAAAGATGCGGCAGGAAATCACAGAGTGGTCTGTGGAGAATGGCCGGTAAGTGGAAAATGATCGGAGGTTAAGATGTTTGACAGATTAGATGATATACTGATTCATTATGAAGAACTGATGCAGGAACTGAACAGTCCTTCCCTGGCAGAAGACCAGAACCGTTTCCGCAAGCTGATGAAGGAACAGTCGGACCTGGCTCCTATCGTGGAGGCTTACAGGGAATATAAGCAGGCAAAGCAGGACGTGGAAGACAGTCTGGCGCTTTTGGAGGAAGAGTCCGATGAGGAGATGCGGGAACTGGCGAAAGAAGAACTTTCTGATGCGAAAAAGCGGATTGAGAGTCTGGAACAGGAACTGAAAATTCTTCTGCTGCCGAAAGACCCGAATGATGACAAGAACATTATCATGGAGATCCGTGCAGGGGCCGGCGGTGATGAGGCTGCGCTGTTTGCATCAGAACTGTACCGTATGTATGTGAACTATGCGGAAAGCCAGGGCTGGAAAGTGGAAATGGTCAGTGTGAATGAAAATGGAATTGGCGGATTTAAGGAAGTGGTATGTATGATCACGGGAAAAGGCGCTTATTCCAAACTGAAATATGAAAGCGGCGTGCACCGGGTACAGCGTGTGCCGGAGACAGAGTCAGGAGGCCGTATCCATACGTCTACAGCAACGGTAGCGGTAATGCCGGAAGCGGAAGATGTGGATGTGCAGATTGATATGAATGACTGCCGTATCGATGTGATGAGGGCGTCCGGAAACGGAGGACAGTGTGTCAATACTACGGATTCGGCGGTGCGTCTGACCCATATGCCTACAGGGATTGTGATCTACAGCCAGACGGAAAAGTCCCAGCTTCAGAATAAAGAGAAGGCATTTCGTCTGCTCCGGTCAAAGCTGTATGACCTGGAACTGGAAAAACGCCAGAATGCAGAGGCAGAGGAGAGAAGAAGCCAGATCGGAACCGGAGACCGTTCAGAAAAGATCCGTACTTATAACTTCCCTCAGGGCCGTGTGACAGAGCACAGGATTAAGCTGACTTTATACAAAATCGATTCTGTGATGAATGGGGATATCCAGGAAATCATTGACAGCCTGATTGCTGCGGACCAGGCAGCCAAACTGGCTAAAATGAATGAAGACGCTTAGCGTTACGGGCAGCAGGAAAGCTGCCCGTTTTGCGATTTTAAAAGAAATATATGAAAAAAGGCTTGTTCGGGTGTAATACATAAAGTATAATAAAAGTTATGGAATGATGAGATGGAGGTGACGGAGATGGCAAGGACAGGAAGACCCAAAGGAACACATAATAAAGATGCAGTCTGTTCGCTGCGCCTGGATGAGGAGACCAAGAGACGTCTGGAAGCATACTGCAGAAAGATGAATATGGGAAAATCACAGGCACTCCGCCAGGCCATTGAATTGTTGATCCGTCAGGGGGAAATTTAATAATAAAATAATAGATTATTAAAGCTTCTCCAGAAGGGTTGTAGTATGATAATAGGAAAAATGGATATTTTATGAAGATAATGATACAGGAGGTACAAAAGGTATGAAGGGAATCATTCTGGCCGGAGGTTCCGGTACAAGGCTTTATCCGCTGACAAAGGTAACGTCCAAGCAGCTTCTTCCCATCTATGATAAGCCTATGATCTATTATCCTCTTTCCGTGCTGATGGATGCGGGAATCCGGGATATTCTGATCATTTCCACACCGGAGGATACACCCCGGTTTGAGTCTCTGCTGGGTAACGGGGGACAGTTCGGAGTCAATCTGTCCTATGCAGTCCAGCCAAGCCCGGACGGACTTGCCCAGGCATTTATCATTGGGGAGGAATTTATCGGAACGGACCATGTGGCCATGATCCTGGGGGATAATATTTTCCAGGGACAGGGGCTGAAAGAGCGGCTTCAGAAAGCGGCGGAAAAAGAAGTGGGAGCTACTGTGTTCGGATACTATGTGGATGATCCGGAGCGGTTTGGCATTGTGGAATTTGATAAGAACGGTAAGGCAGTGTCCATTGAGGAGAAACCGGAAAAACCAAAGTCTAACTATTGTGTGACAGGACTTTATTTTTACGATAATAAAGTAGTGGAATATGCTAAAGGACTGAAGCCGTCAGCCAGAGGGGAACTGGAGATCACAGACCTGAACCGGATCTACCTGGAGAACGGGGAACTGGATGTAAGCCTGCTGGGACAGGGCTTTACCTGGCTGGATACGGGAACCCATGAGTCCCTGGTGGAAGCGACTAATTTTGTCAAGACTCTGGAGACCCATCAGCACAGAAAGATTGCCTGTCTGGAAGAGATCGGGTATCTGAATGGCTGGATCACCAGAGAACAGGTGATGGAAACCTATGAAGTATTGAAGAAGAACCAGTACGGAAAATATCTGAAAGATGTGCTGGACGGTAAATATGTAGACCGTATTGCAAAAGAAGAAAAATAGGAAATCAGGAGGAAGAATCAGAAATGAAGATCGTCGTAACGGGGGGAGCCGGATTTATCGGCGCTAATTTTGTAATCCATATGGTAAAAAAATATCCGGAGCATGAAATCATCAATCTGGATCTGCTTACTTATGCCGGAAATCTGGAAAATCTGACGGAAGTGGAGCATGCCCCTAATTACCGCTTTATCCGGGGAGATATTGCAGACAGGAAGTTTGTATTTGACCTGTTTGAGAAGGAGAAACCGGATATCATCGTAAACTTTGCGGCTGAGAGCCATGTGGACCGTTCCATCGAGGACCCGGAGAGCTTTGTGCGTACCAATGTAATGGGAACCACTACCCTTCTGGATGCCTGCAAGGAGTACGGGATCAAAAGATTCCATCAGGTATCCACCGATGAGGTATACGGAGACCTGCCGTTAGACCGTCCGGATCTGTTCTTTACCGAGGACACACCGCTGCATACTTCCAGCCCTTATTCTTCATCCAAGGCCAGCGCAGACCTGTTTGTGATGGCATACCACAGGACGTTTGGAATCCCGGTGACCATTTCCCGCTGTTCCAATAACTATGGCCCGTATCAGTTCCCGGAGAAGCTGATCCCGCTGATCATCAGCCGTGCTCTGGCCGATGAGGAACTGCCGGTATACGGAACGGGAGAAAATGTAAGAGACTGGCTTCATGTGTCCGACCACTGTGTGGCCATCGATCTGATCCTGGAAAAAGGAAAAGTAGGTGAGGTATACAACATCGGCGGACATAATGAGAGGACCAATCTGGAAGTGGTAAAGACGATCCTGAAGGCGTTGGACAAGCCGGAGAGCCTGATCAAGTTTGTAACAGACCGTCCAGGCCATGACAGAAGATATGCTATTGATCCTACCAAGATGGAGACAGAGCTGGGATGGAAGCCGCAGTATGTATTTGACACCGGAATGAAGCAGACGATCCAGTGGTATCTGGACAATAAAGAATGGTGGGAGCATATCATCAGCGGAGAATACAGCCAGTATTTTGAAAAAATGTATGGGGAGCGGTTATAATGAAAATTCTTGTAACAGGCGTAAAAGGACAGCTGGGGTATGATGTAGTCAATGAACTGGAAAAACGGGGCATCCAGGCAGTGGGAACGGACGTGGATGATATGGACGTGACCAACGGGGAAATCTGTGACCAGGTGATTAAATCCGTGGGACCAGATGCGGTGATTCATTGTGCTGCATATACTGCAGTAGATGCGGCAGAAGATAATGTGGAACTGTGCCGGAAGATCAATGCGGATGGTACCAGGAATATCGCAGCCGTATGTAAAGAACTGGATATCCCTATGCTGTATCTGAGTACGGATTATGTATTTGACGGACATGGAACCAGACCCTGGGAGCCGGATGATGAGAGACATCCGCTGAATGTATACGGCCAGACCAAATATGAAGGGGAACTGGCTGTGGAAGAACTGCTGAGCAAATATTTTATTGTGCGTATTGCATGGGTATTTGGGGTAAACGGAAAGAACTTCATTAAAACCATGCTCCGGCTGGGAAAAGAGCGGGGAGCGGTAAGTGTGGTGGACGATCAGTTTGGTTCACCTACCTATACCTATGACCTGGCGAAGCTTTTGGTAGATATGATACTCACTGATAAATACGGGACGTATCATGCCACCAATGAAGGCATTTGCAGCTGGTATGAATTTGCCTGTGAGATCTTTAAACAGGCAGGAATGACGGATGTGTCGGTAACTCCTGTGACATCGTCAGAATTTGCTGCGAAAGCGGTAAGGCCGGAAAACAGCAGGATGAGCAAAGAGAAACTGACAGAAAATGGGTTTGACCGTCTTCCTACCTGGCAGGATGCGCTTGGGAGATACTTGAAATTGATTTAAAAGGAGAGACATAATTATGGGCAGATATTTTGGTACAGATGGATTCCGGGGAGAAGCTAATGTGGATCTGACTGTGGAACACGCTTATAAAGTGGGACGTTTTCTGGGATGGTATTACGCCAGAAAGAGACCGGAAGAAAAATGCCGGATCGTGATCGGTAAGGATACAAGAAGAAGCAGTTATATGTTTGAGTATTCTCTGGTAGCCGGTCTTACCGCATCTGGCGCCGATGTATATCTTCTTCATGTGACTACTACACCCAGCGTAGCTTACGTTGTACGGACAGAAGGCTTTAACTGCGGCATTATGATCTCTGCCAGCCATAACCCTTATTACGATAATGGTATCAAAGTGATCAATGAAAGAGGGGAAAAGCTGGAAGAAGAAGTGATCGGGGAGATTGAAGATTATCTGGACGGAAAGACAGAAGAAATCCCGTTTGCTGTCAGAGATAACATTGGACGCACTGTGGATTATGCTGCCGGCAGGAACCGCTATATCGGATATCTGATCTCCATAGCTACCCGGTCTTTCAAGAATCAGAAAGTAGCTTTGGACTGTGCCAATGGAAGCGCCTCTGCCATCGCCAAAAATGTGTTTGATGCTCTTGGTGCGGAAACCCATGTGATCAATAATGAGCCGAACGGTATCAACATTAATACGGGCTGTGGTTCCACTCATATTGAAGGGCTTCAGAAATATGTGGTGGAAGAAGGATGCGATATTGGCTTTGCTTACGACGGAGATGCAGACCGTTGTCTGGCAGTGGACAGAAATGGAAATGTGGTAGACGGAGACCTGATCATGTACATATGCGGAAAGTACATGAAGTCTCAGGGAGCTCTGGTAGGCAATAAGATCGTTACTACCATAATGTCTAATTTTGGCCTTTATAAAGCGCTGGACCGGGAAGGCATCGGTTATGAAAAAACTGCAGTAGGCGATAAGTATGTCTATGAAAATATGTCCCAGAACGGATATTGCCTGGGCGGAGAACAGTCAGGCCATATTATTTTCAGCAAGAACGCTACCACCGGTGATGGAGTCCTTACTTCCCTGAAAGTAATGGAAGTGATGCTGGAGACAAAACAGCCTCTGGATAAACTGGCTTCTGAAGTGGAGATTTATCCTCAGGTCCTGAAAAATGTAAAGGTTAAGGATAAAAAAGAGGCTCAGGATGATCAAGATGTCCAGAATGAAGTAGCCAAGGTAACTGAGGCGTTAGGGGATAACGGAAGAATTCTTCTGCGTCAGTCTGGCACAGAGCCTTTGGTGCGTGTGATGGTGGAAGCGCCGGACCATGATACCTGTGAAAAATATGTAGATCAGGTCATCCATGTGATGAAAGAGAAGGGACATCTGGTATAAGTGTCCTTATAATGGAAAAAGAAATCCCTGCAGATTAGGCGAGTGCTCATAAGAAAGTAATCCATTTAAAATTACACTTACGGCATCTGTCAGGCGAGATTGGAAAAAGCAGGGGAGTCATTCTGAAAAAGAATGATTCCCCTGCTTTCATAATACCCTTTTGGATGTATATTGCAGTTTTTCTATGTCATATACGCTTACTGATATACACTCAAATAGGTCGGGATTAAAAATTGCAAGGTTATACCCGCCTGGATTAGTTGTACTGTTGTATTCAATCCCATCATATTCTTGCGCTCCGTTATGTTCGATGCTTTTGATAAAATCAACAATGTATTGCGT
>CALWQT010000018.1 GCA_944383765.1 uncultured Lachnospiraceae bacterium | reverse complement strand
GCGTTCATCCTGAGCCAGGATCAAACTCTCATGTTTAAGATTTTGAATCCGGTTCAAAACTATTAGCTTGGCTAATTGTTAAACCTTCATTTACTTGGTTTCGTTCTGAATTCTCTTCGAACTCAAGGCCCAAACCAGACCTTTGTTCTTAGAATTTTCAGGGTTTTACATACTGTTTAATCTTCAATTATCAAGGTTCTTATTCTTCGTTGTTGCTTCAGCGGCAACTCTCTTATCTTATCATAAGCAGTTCGCTTTGTCAACAACTTTTTTATTTTTTTCATTTCTTTTTTTGAAGAAACGAAAACGCAGAAGGAGGGATTTGAACCCTCGCGCCGCTACTAACGACCTACTCCCTTTCCAGGGGAGCCCCTTCAGCCACTTGGGTACTTCTGCTGAATCGCACTTCCATATGATGTTGAAGGACGTCTCGCGTTCGTCCTAGCGGAGAGAGTGGGATTCGAACCCACGCGCCCTTTCGGACAAACGGTTTTCAAGACCGCCTCGTTATGACCACTTCGATATCTCTCCATGTGCTTTTCTTCAGTTTTTTCTTCCTTTTCTCTGGAAGCTCTCGCCGAAGCGCTCATTTATTCTATCCAATCATTCGGCTTTTGTCAACCCTTTTTTTGATTTTTTTCAATTATTTTCCTGATTCCCTATTTTGCAGAAATGCTTTCGCCAAAATCATATCTTCCGGAGTGGTAACCTTAATATTCTGATAGTCTCCCAGAATCAGTTTTACCCTATGTTCTGTCATGCTCTCCACTACCATGGCATCATCTGTCACCCCTTCATATTCTTTCCCGGAAAACAATTTTTTATAAGCAGAGTAAATCAATGGGTAAGAAAAGGTCTGGGGGGTCTGAACCTGCCACAGAAGATTCCTGGGAGGCGTATCTGCGGCATACTGCTCCTGATCACTGATTTTTATGGTGTCTTTCACCGGTACCGCTGCCACACAGGCATCATATCGTTTTACCTGTTCTATGGAATCTGCTATGATCCGGTCTGACACCAGAGGTCTGGCCCCATCATGGATCAGTACATACGAAATTCCCCTGTTTTCCAAAGCTTTCAGGCCCTCATAAACAGAATGATACCGTTCCTTTCCGCCTGCTACCACGCCGATTACTTTCTGAAATCCGTATGCTTCCACAATTTCATGCCTGCAGTAATCCATTTCATCTCTTCCCGTAACAAGGATGATTTCATCTACAGCACTTTCCTCAAACTTCTGGAGAGAATACCAGATCAGAGGTTTCCCTTCCAGCTCCATAAACTGTTTCTGTACCCGGCTCTGCATTCGTTTTCCCTGCCCCGCCGCTAATACCACAGCTCCTGTTTTCCCCTCTATCTTTTCCATATCCATCCTTTTCCCCTCCAGATGTTTGATGGCAGCCTTTCAAAGCCGCTTTTACCGTTCCCCTAATCTGAGATTCGGAACTGCATTCAGATCCCAGCCGGCCCTGGTTCCATTCTGATACTCATAATATGCCGCCACACCGATCATGGCCGCGTTATCCGTGCAATAGATCGGCGATGGATAGTACAGCTTAAGCCCGGCTTTTTCGCAGGCTTCTCTCATCCCTTCCCGAAGTGCCGTATTAGACGCCACTCCGCCTGCAATCGCCAGTTTATCATAGCCATACTCTTGCGCCGCTGCTACGGCACGGCTCACCAGAGATTCTACTACCGCATTCTGAAAAGAGGCAGCCAGATCCGGAACACAGATTTCTTTCCCCAGCATCTTCTCATGGTTAATGTAATTCAATACGGAAGATTTCAAGCCGCTGAAACTGAAGTCATAAGGCGCGCCTTCTACTTTTGCTCTCGGGAATTCCACCGCATGTTTGTTGCCTTCCTTGGCTGCCCGGTCCACCTTGGGTCCGCCCGGATAACCCAATCCTATAGCTCTGGCCACTTTATCAAACGCTTCTCCAGCTGCATCATCTCTCGTCCGGCCAATAATCTCAAATTTCCCATAATCCTTCACCACCACCAGATGAGTATGCCCACCGGATACGATCAGACATACAAACGGTGGTTCCAGATCCGGGTGTTCAATAAAATTCGCTGACACATGACCTTCAATATGATGAACTCCTACCAATGGTTTCCCCGCTGCATAGGCAATCGCTTTCGCCTCTGCCACTCCTACCAACAAAGCTCCTACCAGTCCAGGTCCATAGGTAACCCCTATGGCAGTAATATCGCTCAAACCGACCTTCGCCTCAGCCAGTGCCTCCTCTATTACCTGATTGATCTTTTCAATATGCTTTCTGGAAGCAATTTCCGGCACTACTCCCCCGTACAGGGTATGCAGGGCAATCTGGGAAGAGATTACATTAGACAATACTTCCCTTCCATTTCTCACCACAGCTGCTGCCGTCTCATCACAAGAACTTTCTATCGCCAGTATCAGCACATCTTCGTTTCCATTCATTCTTTCTCTCCTTCTTCAAACGAAAGCTCCATGGTATAACCATCCCTTGCCGCTTTTGCCCTGGGGAATATGGCCCTGACTGCTTCCATATATTCCTCCGGGCGATTTAACGACGGACTGTAATGGGTCAGCCACATTTCTTTAGGCTGGGCCTTATCCGCCAGTCTGGCTGCTTCATACATGGTCATATGTTTATACTCTCTCGCCTTGGCCTCTTTTCCATCTTCTCCGTACATTCCTTCACAGATAAACAGATCGGCATCTTCTGCGTATTCCGCGATTACCGGAACCGGCCTTGTATCGGTACAATAAGCCACTTTCAGACCTTTTCTGGCAGGTCCCAGCACCATCTCAGGGGTAAAAATCCTGCCTTCTATCTCCAGGGTCTCCCCTTTCTGCAGTTTGTTCCAGCATCTCTGGGGAATATTCTGGGCTTTCGCCCGTTCCACATCAAATTTCCCTTTCCTGGGAACGGAAATGGCATATCCGTAACACACCACATTATGGTTGACCCGGTAAGCATCGATCACGTAAGGTCCCATCTGCAGCTGTTCCCTGGCTTCTGTCAGTTCTACAAACCGAATGGGAAACGGGAGTTCCGGTGCTATGGTCCGCAGCGCATTGACTACCCGCTCCAATCCTTTGGGACCCACCATGGTCAAAGGCTCTGTCCGTTCTGCATTTCCCATAGTCAGGAGCAGTCCCGGCAATCCGCTGATGTGGTCTGCATGATAATGGGTAAAGCAGATCACATCGATGGGTTTCGGGCTCCACCCTTTCTCCTTCAGGGCTACCTGCGTCCCTTCTCCGCAGTCAATCAGAAGATTGCTTCCATCACACCTGGCCATCATGGAAGTGAGCCATCGATAGGGAAGAGGCATCATGCCTCCCGTTCCCAGCAAGCATATATCTAACATAAAATTCCTCATTTCTTTTCAATCTATGTGGAATCATAGCACATTTGTCGCGGCAGAATCAACCCTTTTTCCGTTTCCACCCTGTTTTCCCAGACGGATATGCAAAACGGCAGGGACCAGGCTTGTCACACGCCCGGCTCCTGCCGCTTCCCCGTCTGCTACAGCAGCTCTGTCTGTTCTTCCACTTCCACCGGAAGCTTCAGTTCTCTGACAAAGTTATCATAACAGTTCTCACATAAATCCAGATGATGGACCTCTCCGTCTTTTTCAGAGAAGAAATCCCATACATGATCAATACTGATCACACCCTCTCTGACAATACCGTCTTCCACCACCAGCTTCTTCCCGCAGCCATTGCAGATCACTCTCTCTAAACGGCCGCCATATCCGTACTTTCGCATGTTTTCCTCACCTTTCTCTTTCCGGTGACTCTCCGGGAATCTCCACCTGGGATACCCCTATATGATACCATACGTTTTCCGGATTTTAAGTGGTAATTCTTTCATGTCAGCCTAAGCTCCATCAGCACCGCATCTTCTGTCGGAGATGAATAATAATGTTTTCTTCTTCCCGTTTCCGAAAAACCTCTGGATTTATAAAGACTGATGGCTGGCAGATTTCCCGCTCTCACTTCCAGATAGATGCTTTCTGCCTGTTTTTTTCTGGCAGTATCCTCCATGGCTTCCATCAGTTTTCTCGCCAATCCTTTTTTTCGGAATTCCGGCTTTACCCCGATCCGGAACAATTCCCCTTCCCCTGCTACGACCCGCAGCAGGCAATAGCCGGCAATTATTTCATTCTCCCAAATGGAAATCCCGGTATCCAGGGAATTCCCAAGCATCTCATCCAGTTCTTCCGTCTTCCAGGGATCCGGGAAACAGCTTTTCTCCACAGATTCCGCCGCCTTCCCATCTCCCTGTTCCAGCTTCCTTACTTCCCACATTACAATTCTTCTCCCAGGCGTTCTCTCTCAGCCTGAGACTTCCTTAAATATTCCGGTTTATGTTCTGCAGCCGTTTCTGTCCTGCCTTCCGCCAGATACACTGCTCCCAAAGCCGCCACACTGGCTGCACGCTGACGATTTAAATGAGCCGGAGCAAATTCCGCAGGAACCAATGCGCATTCCCGGATCACCTGGCTATATACCGGTACACCATCCCCCAAAAAGATGACCTTTTCCCCAAAAAGATTCAGTTCTTCCATCAGCCTCCTGATATCCATGGGACAGGCTTCTTTCAGCGTTAAAAAGCCGCTTTCTGTCCTGTATATTCCAGTATAGACCTGATTTCTCTTAGCGTCCATGATGGGACACACCAGTCCTTTTGCCCCCCAGAGGCCGTACGCCATCGCATCAACAGTGGGAACGTGGATCAAAGGTTTCTGCAAAGCCAGCCCCAACCCCTTAGCTGTAGCTGACCCGATTCTCAGACCGGTAAAGGACCCTGGCCCTCCGGAAACAGCAATCCCATCTATGGTATTCAAGTCTGTATCCGTCATTCTTACAATCTCATCAATCATGGGAAGAAGTGTCTGGGAATGTGTCTTTTTAAAGTTCACCGTATATTCCGCTGTCACAATATCATCTGTCACAATCGCTGCCGACGCCACTAAAGAAGAGCTTTCAATCCCCAATATTTTCATTCTAATCCCTCCACCGTTATTTTCCGGTAATCAAATCCCTGTTCCGGATTTTTTTCTATACAGATCCGTATCACGGAATCCGGAAGAATCTCAGGAATCAGGCTTGACCATTCGATCAGACATACGCCGTCCCCGTAAAAGCAATCCTCATAGCCGATCTCTTCCATTTCTTCCACATCCCCAATCCGGTATACGTCAAAATGGTACAGGGGCAGTCTCCCATCTGTATATTCCTGTAAAATGGTAAACGTAGGGCTGTTTACCGGTCCTTCGATGCCCAGGCCTTCCGCAAATCCCTGGGTAAACACAGTTTTTCCCGTCCCCAGGTCTCCGTCCAGACAGTAGATTTCCCCGGCCTTTGCCTTCTTTCCCAGTTTTTTTCCCAATTCAAAGGTTTCTTCCGCCTTCCAAGTTTCCATTACCATACTATAATCCTTTCCTCTACAAGCCCCTGAGCCGTTCTTTTGGCAAACGTGCACGGAGCAGGGCCGAAAATTTCTCCATATCATTCCCCACCGTTTCCACAGGCAACAGATAAGCATGGATACGATCTGTATATACAATGACCATGTGTCTGGTCTTCACAATCTTCGCTACCTGATCCCAGGGAAGTTCCATTTCCTGTCCTGCCTGAGATACTTTCACATTTTCCTCACCAAACTCCAAGGTCAGAGGTTCCCGGATTCCCGCCGTCTGTGCCTGCTTACGGGATTTCAGATAAAGAAGAAACGGCTGCCATACAGAAAAAATCAAGGCGCACATCGCCAGAAACGCAATATAGCCGCCGGAAAGCTGATCCCAGGCAAAAACCAGGGTCAAAATGGCTGCTGCGGTAAACAGAAGATTGAAAATCCCCTGAATCCCCTTATTCACATGGTACATGGAAAAACGCCACAGATCCACAGTACCCAGCCTTACTTCAAATTTCATCATCTACCTCCCTTTTGGTCCGGATTCCGCCTACAGTTTCATAGTCAATGCAATTCTTTTCTTTGCCAGATCTACAGAAAGCACCTTCACTTCCACAATATCTCCCACGCTCACAGCTTCCAGAGGATGCTTGATATAACGTTCTGTCATCTGGGAAACATGGACAAGCCCGTCCTGATGGACACCGATATCCACAAAAGCCCCGAAATCTATGACATTTCGTACCGTCCCTTTCAAAACCATGCCCGGAGTCAGATCCTTCATATCCAGGACATCTGTCCGCAGAATCGGTTTTGGCATTTCATCTCTTGGGTCTCTAGCCGGTTTTTCCAGTTCACTTACAATATCTTTTAATGTAATGTCTCCCACATTCAGTTCGGAAGCCAGTTTTTTGTAATCGTGGATTTTCTTACCCAGTTCCTTTAATCCCCCATGGGAAATATCTTCTGGAGTGTAACCCAGTTTCTGAAGCAGCGCCTCCGCTGCCCCGTAACTTTCCGGATGGACACTAGTTCCATCCAGAGGATTATTCCCATTCTGGATCCTCATAAATCCTGCACACTGCTCATAAGCTTTCGGTCCCAGCTTGGCCACCTTCAAAAGCTGCTTTCTATCGGTAAAGGCTCCGTTTTCTTCCCGGTAAGTAACGATATTTTTTGCTACAGCTTTGGATATACCGGAAATATACTCCAGCAGGGAAGCGGATGCCGTATTCAGATCTACCCCTACCCGGTTTACGCAGCTTTCCACTACTCCCTGAAGGGTTTCACTTAAATGTTTCTGATTCATATCATGCTGATACTGCCCCACTCCAATGGATTTGGGATCGATCTTTACCAGTTCTGCCAATGGGTCCTGAAGCCTTCTGGCAATGGAAACCGCACTTCTCTGCCCCACGTCGAACTGAGGAAACTCCTCAGTAGCCAGTTTGCTGGCAGAATATACGGAAGCGCCTGCTTCATTGACGATCACATACTGAACCGGCTCCTTAATCTCTTTCAACAATTCTACAATAATCTGTTCCGACTCCCTGGACGCCGTTCCATTTCCCACAGAAATCAGAGAAATGTTGTATTTCCTGATCAGTTTCTTCAATATCTCTTTTGATTCTTCCACACGGTTCTGAGGCGCAGTGGGATAGATCACCACCGTATCCAGAACCTTTCCGGTGCTGTCTACCACTGCCAGTTTACAGCCGGTACGGAACGCCGGATCCCAGCCTAATACCGTACGTCCTGCAATGGGAGGCTGCATCAGCAGCTGCTCCAGATTTTTCCCGAAAATCTTAACAGCTCCTTCCTCCGCCTTCTCGGTCAGCTCATTTCTCACTTCCCGCTCAATGGCAGGAGCGATCAGACGTTTATAACTATCCTCGATCACTGCTTTCAGCACAGGGGACGTATATTCATTATCCCTTACGATCACCTGTTTCTCCAGGTAACGGATAATCACTTCTTCCGGAGCCTGGATCTTCACCGTAAGGAATTTCTCTGCCTCTCCCCTGTTTAATGCCAGGATTCTATGACCTGCACATTTTCTCACCGGTTCCTCATACTGGTAATAATTTTCATACACAGACTGAGCGGTCTCGTCCTTTGCCACAGACTGGACCATCCCCTGATCCATGGTAGCTCTTCTGATATATGTCCGGTACTGGGCATTGTCAGATATTCGTTCAGCCAGAATATCCATCGCACCAGCCAGCGCTTCCTGAGCCGTATTCACGTCTTTTTCCGGATCTACATAAGCTTCCGCAGCCTTTTCTGCCGGTTCCTGAAGCATTTGCATGAGGATCATATCTGCCAGCGGCTCCAGCCCCTTTTCCTTGGCGATCATCGCCCTGGTCCTTCTTTTCGGACGGTAAGGGCGGTAAAGATCATCCACTGCCACCATAGTCTCAGCAGCCCGGATCTGGGCTTCCAGCTCCGGCGTCAGCTTTTCCTGGTCCCGTATGGACGATAACACCTGCTCCTTTTTTTCCTCCAGATTTCTAAGATATTTCAAACGTTCGTCAAGAGCCCGCAGCACCTCATCATTCAGGGAGCCGGTAGCCTCTTTCCGGTATCGGGCAATGAAAGGAATGGTATTTCCTTCATCGATCAGCTTTACTGCTGCTTCCGCCTGAGAACGTTTAATATTCAGTTCTTTCTGTAATACTTCTATAATATCCATGTTGCCGAACATTCCTCCATCTATACAGACTCTCAAATACTTTCCAGGCAGGGAAAAACCCTACTGGTGCATTATACCGCCCGTTTCCCCCTCTTGTCCAGAGATTTATTGGCTGAGTGTTTTCTGTCTCCTTCCCGTCTGGACATTCTCCACGTTTCGTGCTAAGATTAGAGCATATTTTTTAATGTATCTGACTTACGGAGGGACACCAATGGAACCAACAAAGAAAAACACCACTCCAAATATAGGCTTTTTTTCGCTGGTCGCCGCTATACTTTCTTTTTTTGTCTGCGGCTCTCCCCTTCTTCAGTTTCCTATCGCCATGGCAGGACTTACCATTGCCCTGATCGAAAGGAACCGCAGCGGAAATCATCTTACCGGAGTTGCCATGGCAGGACTGATCCTGTCTATTATCAGCATTGTGATCAGCCTTTGTTCCTATCTTATTATTATCTGTGTATACCGGGTGATCTTACCTGATCCTGAATTTGGTCCTATGTATATCAAAATGTATCATCAGATGATGGATCTGATTCAAAGCGGTGTGATTCCATCGCTATAAAAACGGAACCGCTCATGGCAAAACACCATGAGCGGTTCCGTTTTTTATCTTTTCTCAGGGCTGGAGCAGATCTATACCTTTTACAATCAGATAATAATTCTTATACATACAATTGATCAGCCCAATCACCAGACCTCCCGCCAGAAAAATCCCATATTTTTTTATAAAAAGACCTGGTTTTCCCATAAGACGGGAAAATCCCCAGGATATTGCAATAAGGACTAAAACCCCGGCCCCATAAGCCACCATAGGATTATAGCGTATACTGGCCCTTATCTCTCCCCTGAGCAGAGCTTTTACCGCTCTGGTCCCTCCGCACCCGGGGCAATAGAATCCAGTTACCAGGTGAAACACACAGGGAATGCCGGCAGCCTCGAAAAATTCCATCATCTTTCCCAGCATATCCATCATTCCCCCGACAGTATCTTTACATAGTGGACATGTTCCATATCCTGAATTTCATCCACCATGCCGGATATATCTCCGGTCTGAAACCCAACCTCCACGCTCATCGTGACCGTGGCAACTCCGTTGACAGGAATGCTCTGATGGATTGTCAGTACGTTCGCCTTATAGGACGCCACACGGTTCAGGATTCCAGCCAGGCTTCCCTGGACATCATCCATCTGTACCACAAGAGTAATGGTTTTTCCCCTTGTATTATCATAAAAGGGAAATATATCATCCTTATATTTATAAAAAGAGCTGCGGCTGATGCCCACCTGGTCTACTGCCTCCTGGATCGTCATCGCTCTTTCTGATTCCAGAAGTCTTTTTGCCTCCACTACTTTCAGCAACACATCTGGAACTGCTTTTTGTTTGATCACAAAATATCTGCTTTTTTCTTTCATAATACCTCTTTTGTTCCATCTGCAGACACATTGCCTGTTAATGCAAGAAAAGAATCCCTTTCCGGGGATTCTTCTCTCATCTCAGCCGCCATCATGCCTACATTTCCTCATCGGCCCCTCTGTCCGGGCCTCCAAGGCTCTGCCATTTCAAATATTCACTGATAAACAGATCGATATTTCCATCCAGCACTGCCTGGGCATTTCCGCTTTCCGCACCGGTCCTGTGGTCTTTCACCATGGTATACGGCTGCAGGACATAAGAACGGATCTGGTTACCCCAGCCAATTTCCTTCACATCTCCCCGGATATCAGAAAGTTTTTCTGCATTCTCCTGCTGCTTCAGCATATACAGTTTCGCTTTCAGCATCTGCATGGCCTTATCCTTATTCTGGAACTGGGAACGTTCATTCTGACACTGAACCACAATTCCCGTAGGAATGTGGGTAATACGGATTGCGGAAGAAGTCTTATTGATATGCTGGCCTCCGGCGCCGCTGGAGCGGTACGTATCAATTCTTAAATCATCCGGATTGATATCCACATCCAGATCCTCTTCAATATCCGGCATCACATCACAGGAAACAAAGGAAGTCTGTCTTTTCCCTGCCGCATTAAAGGGAGAAATTCTTACCAGACGGTGAACTCCCCGTTCCGACTTCAGATAGCCATAAGCATTTTCACCGTTGATCTGTACGGTCACCGACTTGATTCCAGCTTCATCTCCATCCAGATAATCCAGAACCTCTGTAGAAAATCCTTTGCTGTCTGCCCACCTGCAATACATACGGTAAAGCATACCACACCAGTCACAGGATTCTGTTCCGCCAGCCCCTGCATTCAGCCGCAGGATTGCATTGCTGTTGTCGTATTCACCGGAAAGCAACGTTCCGATGCGCAGGCTCTCCAGTTTTTCCTGGAAATCTTTCAGCATTTCATCAATTTCCGGAATCAGAGAAGGGTCATTTTCCTCATTTCCCATCTCGATCATCAGACCGATTTCTTCAAATTCCTCTTCCAGCTTCTGGAACCCTTCCACAGTATCTTTCAGATTCTTTGCTTCCTTCACGATCTTGGTGGAACGTTCCGGGTCATTCCAGAAATCCGGTTCTTCCATAGACTTGTCTAATTCTGCGATTCGTTTGACCTTATTATCCAGGTCAAAGTGAATCCCTCACTTCCACTAATGGTTTTTCAAAGGTTGATAATGTATATTTAAACTGATCCAGTTCTACCACTAATGTCACCTTCTTTCATTTTATATTTCTTTCAGGAATTCTCCCTGTCCTAAACAGGTTTTCTTCCACAGCACTGTTTATATTTCTTTCCGCTTCCGCAGGGACACGGATCATTGGGATATATCTTCTTTACCTCTCTCCGCTTAGGCTCTGCCACAGAGCTGGTATCCCGATTGGTGCCCGTCACTTTCGCAGCCGGTTCCCTCTCCACCTTCTGCTCTACACGGATATGAAGAAGGATGCGGACGGTATCTTCCTGGACTGCAGCCGTCATTCCTTCAAACATCTCATAGGCGCTCATCTTATATTCCACCAGAGGATCTCGCTGACCATAAGCCTGCAGGCCAATACCCTGACGGAGCTGGTCCATATCATCGATATGGGACATCCATTTGTTGTCAATGACTTTCAGGAGTACCACACGCTCGATTTCACGAATCTGTTCCGGATCCGGGAATTCTGCCTCTTTTGCTTCATACAGTTTGATCGCTGCCTCTTTCAGATGATGTTTCAGCTCATTCTTCTTCATCCCCTTGATTTCGTCCGTCAGCGTTACCGGCTTCAACGGTACGATGGGAAGAAGAAGGCTGTTAAGCTCTTTCAGATCCCAGTTTTCCGGTGTCTGCTCATCAGAAATAGACATATCTACTGCATTTTCCACAATATCCGTGATCATCTTGAGAATCAGGTCTCTCATATTTCCGCCATTTAACACTTTACGGCGCTCTGCATAGATGATTTCCCGCTGCTCATTATTCACTTCATCATATTTGAGCAGGTTCTCACGGATTCCGTAGTTATTGTTCTCAATCTTCATCTGGGCTTTCTCAATGGCATTGGACAGCATCTTATGTTCAATCTGCTCTCCTTCCGGAACACCCAAGGCATTAAACATACCCATCAGTCTTTCAGAACCGAACAATCTCATCAGGTCATCTTCCAGAGAAATGTAAAATCTGGATTCACCCGGATCGCCCTGACGGCCGGAACGGCCACGCAGCTGATTATCAATACGCCGGGATTCATGCCTCTCCGTACCAATGATCTTCAGACCGCCTAAAGCCCTGGATTCTTCGTCCAGTTTAATATCCGTACCACGGCCAGCCATATTGGTAGCAATGGTCACCGCTCCATGAATTCCGGCATCTGCTACGATCTCTGCCTCCAGTTCATGGTACTTGGCGTTCAGTACTTTATGGGGAATGCCCCGTTTTTTCAGCATACGGCTGAGCATCTCAGACGTTTCAATGGTAATGGTACCAACCAAAACAGGCTGACCTTTTTCGTGAGTCGCCACAATGTCATTGACCACTGCCTCAAACTTCTCTTTTTTGGTCTTATAAACCGCATCTTCATGGTCAATACGGATCACCGGTTTATTCGTCGGTATGGCAATCGCATCCATACCATAGGTATTACGGAATTCCTTTTCCTCCGTCAATGCCGTACCGGTCATACCTGCCTTCTTATTAAACTTGTTAAAGAAGTTCTGGAATGTGATCGTAGCAAGGGTTTTACTCTCCCTCTTTACCTGCACGTGCTCTTTTGCCTCGATTGCCTGATGGAGACCGTCTGAATAACGGCGTCCCGGCATGATACGTCCGGTAAATTCATCTACGATCAGAACTTCATCGTCTTTTACCACATAATCCTTGTCCCGGAACATGAGGTAATTGGCACGAAGAGCCAGGATAATATTGTGCTGGATTTCCAGGTTCTCCGGATCCGCCAGGTTTTCAATATGGAAGAATTCCTCCACTTTCTTTACACCGGCTTCTGTCAGATTGACAATCTTATCTTTCTCATTAACAACAAAGTCTCCTGTCTCCTCAATCTCTTCACCCATAATAGCGCCGATCTTGGAAAACTCTCCGGATTCTTCGCCTCTTTCCAGCTGTCTTGCCAGAACATCGCATACTTCATAGAGCTTGGTAGACTTTCCGCTCTGTCCGGAAATAATAAGAGGAGTCCTTGCCTCATCGATCAGTACAGAGTCCACCTCGTCGATAATGGCATAATCCAGGTCTCTCAGAACCATCTGCTCTTTATAGATAGCCATATTGTCTCTCAGATAGTCAAAGCCCAGCTCATTGTTTGTCACATAGGTAATATCACAGGCATAAGCCGCTTTCCTCTCAGCGGTTGTCATACTGTTCAACACAACGCCTACTGTCAGGCCCATGAATTCATGGACGCGTCCCATCCACTCTGCGTCACGTTTTGCCAGATAGTCATTGACCGTAACAATATGGACTCCCTTGCCGGCCAGCGCATTCAGATATGCGGGGGCTGTGGAAACCAGAGTCTTTCCTTCACCAGTTCTCATCTCCGCAATTCTTCCCTGATGAAGAACAATACCACCGATCAGCTGGACACGATAGTGTTCCATATTCAGTGTTCTTTTTGCAGCTTCCCTGATTGCCGCAAACGCTTCCGGCAAAATATCGTCCAGCGTCTCTCCATTTCCAAGACGTTCCTTAAACTGCCTTGTCTTGTCCCGCAGCTCCTCATCAGACAGCGCCTGCATCTCCGGTCTCAAAGACTCTATTTTATCCACGATGGGATAGATCAGCTTCAATTCCCGCTCACTGTGTGTGCCAAAGACTTTTTCAAAAATATTCATCTAAGTTCTCCTACTTCTTATTTCTTACTAACACATCGAAATAATACGATAATCTTATATATTGTAACACCAACCTTTCTCTTATTCAACTTGTTCATGAAAAATTAACAATATTCACACGAAAGACACATATGTTTACATAAGCATAATTTTATGGTAAACTTAGCATATTGCACAAGAACACAGGTTCTTTTCCACATTCTCCACATTATCCACACTCTCTTTCGACAAGATATTCCTTTTTTGTCCACACAGAAAAACTTCTTTTTTTTCGCAAAAACCAGTTATACACCAAGTTATCCACATTATCCACATTGTTCTTCCCCACATCCAGTACAGGAACAGACAAGCACTCCCTTTCTTCTGTTTTTGTCTACTTGTCATAAATTTTCCTTTTTCGACATAAAATACAAGGTTTCCTATTGACATTTTCCCATCCGTACCTATAGTTTTGCAATGGATTCCAAACAGACAAAAATAGAATTTTTATAAAATATTAAGAATAATTGTCAAAATATTTCTGATAATTAGATTGAGTTTTTTGAATTTATGTGCTATAATAACAGCATCATAAGAAAAAGGAGTTGATGGTTTATGCGTTATACGATTACAGGTAGAAATATAGAGGTGACTCCTGGACTCAAGTCGGCAGTAGAAGAAAAGATTGGAAAGCTGGAACGGTACTTTACTCCTGATACAGAAGTGATCGTTACATTGAGCGTACAGAAAGACCGGCAGAAAATTGAGGTAACCATTCCCATGAAAGGCAATCTGATCCGGGCAGAAGAGACAAGCAATGATATGTATGTATCCATTGACCTGGTAGAAGAAATCATTGAAAGACAGATTAAAAAGTATAAAAAGAAACTGATTGATAAAAAACAGTCTGCTTTATCCTTCTCAGAGGCATTTCTCCAGGAAGAATATGATGCAGCTGATGACGAAGTCAGAATCGTAAAATCCAAACGTTTTGCCATCAAACCCATGGACCCGGAAGAAGCCTGCGTACAGATGGAACTTCTTGGACACAGTTTTTATGTATTCTTAAATTCTGAGACAGAAGAAGTCAATGTGGTTTACAAGAGAAAAGGAAATACCTATGGTCTGATCGAACCTGAATTCTGATAGGACAGCAATCTTTCCAATTTTATAAAAAACGCCCCCGGCATCAATCTGCCGGGGTGTTTTTATGTCCTCATGTTTTACAGTATGTCTCTTTTAATACTCCCATGACTGCTCTGATCCGGCTATCTTTCAACCGGTAATACACATTCTGGCCTTTTTTTTCATTGTCGATCAGTCCAGCCAGCTTCAGCTGCGAAAGATGCTGGGAAAGGGCCGCCATACTGATGCCTCCCGTCCAGTCATGGATTTCCGAAACCGTATGTTCCCCTTCCTCCAATGCGCATAAGATCATCAGCCGGTTTTCATTGGCAATGAGTTTTAAAATCTGCGCCACTTCTTTTGCATGTTCTTCCATGTCCATATCGTGTCACTTTCCTTCCTTCAAGCTGCAGATTCCCTGGGTCATGGTCCCCATAGGACAATAGACACACCAGGTTCTGGGGCGGAACAGTACCATGGTCACAAACCCGAGAATACTGGAAGTCAGCATAATACTGTACATGCCAAATGCAAACTGGGCCACCCCCGGCGACAGGAGCGTCCCATGATAGGCAAACTGCCAGGGAAGTTTAAACGTCCAGAGAATCGTCACCGCCTGCTTCAGATCCTGGGCTCCGGAAAATACATGGACTGTGGTTATAATCATCAGGATAAACATGGTCATAAAAAATGCCAGGAATCCATACCGGAACCAGGGAGATGACAGAAACCGGGGAGGTGTCTTTTTCCTGGACAATTTCAGCCGGTTCCCCAAAAGGTCAAACAGCTGTCCTCTGCCGCAGTACTGGTTACAGAATAACTTTCCTCCGCCGAACAGGGCAATCCCCAATGGAATCAAAAATTCAATCATACCCAACCAGGCAAACAAAATGTTAAACATTCCCAGAACCAGATACACTGGTGTATAGATCCACAGATAATCATACCATCTTTTTTTCTTCATCGCTATTCTCTCTCCACTTTTTTTATAATGCCTGCAGGGCAGGTCTTCACGCACAGGCCACAGCCTATGCACTGTTCCGGGCTTACCACAGCCCTTACGCCGTGTTTCACCGCAATGGCATTTTTCGGGCACACCTTCATGCATGCCCCGCAGGCCACGCACCTCTCCCCAACTACTGCAAGATATCGACTCATACTGTTTCTCCTCTTTTTTATTTAAGTATATTCTTAAATATTTAAACTGTCAACACTCCTTTTCTCCTTCAGCTGCAAAAAGCTCCGGTATGGAATCTTCCATATCCGGAGCTCTGTCATTTCTTTATGTAATTTCTTGTGTCTCAATCCAGAAATGTTACTGCCTTACAGGGTGTCCTGTAGTTGGCATTGGCAATCACGATTCCTGTCTTGGAAGTAGCCGCATGGATAATCTGTCCTCCGCCGATATAAAGGGCAACATGATTGATGGTATCACCGCTGGCATAGAACAGCAGGTCTCCCGGCTGTACCGCAGAAATATCGATTTCTCTGCCTTTCGCTGCCTGGTCTCTGGAACTGCGGCCGGTATCGATGCCGAAATGGCTGTATACACTCATAGTAAAACCGGAGCAATCGGTTCCTTCTGTCAGACTGGTGCCTCCATAAACATAAGGATTACCCAGGAACTGTTTTGCATAGGCTACGATTGCTTCCCTAGTAGCGCTTATGACTTTGGCTTCTCCTTCTGCTGTATAATACCCCGGTCCATTGGCACCTGAAGTTACCGCACCACTTCCGGAAGACTGGTCTCCTGTCACCGGCGGAGCCGTTGTGCTGTTGGACGTACCTTCTCCTGCTGGATTGACCGGAATGATATTTTCCTGCTTTGTCTCTTCCAGCTTCTGGATTGCCGCCTCTGCCTCCTGCTTCTGCTGTTCCTTCTCCTGGTTTTTCGCCGCCTCTTCTTCCAGTGTCACCGCCAGGTTAAATTCCACTCTGGTGCTGATATAATCACAAGAGACATAACCCTGAAGGGTATCGTCGATCAAAAGTTTTGCAAATCCGTCCTGTTCTCCCAGTACTTCATAACTGGTTCCTGAATCCAGGGTAGTCAGGATCCCGCTGGTCAGGGAAGGCTCCTGCCTTAACCGCAGTCCGGAATTGCTGGTAACGGTAGCATATGTGGTACCCACTTCCTTCGCTACTTTTTCCGCTTCTTCCCCGGTGAGGAAAAACTGGGCTTTGATATATCCTTCCACGTTCCCGGATTTCATCTGGTACCATTTACCGCCTTCTCCATCTACCACTGCCAGAATCGTAGCTGCACAATCATCATAGATCTTACCTACAATCGAACTGGCGGTGTTAGGCTGTGACCGTACATTTACATAATTGCTGACCCGGCAGATCGCAATGTTTTCATAAGAGTTTCCCGTGACCGCCACTGTCTGCACCGGGTTTCCACTGATGGACAGAGGTGGTATCACATCTGCATAGGCCCATATTCCTGAGCCGACCGTCATGCAGCCTGCCAGAAAGAATGCCTGAAACAGCCGTATCTTTTTTCCCTTTTTCATTTGTCCGACTGCCTCCCTATTCTTCTGCCAGATAACGTTCCACGCTGGTGATGGCATTGGCACCGTCTGCTACTGCCGTCACGATCTGGCGCAGGCCTTTGGTCCGCACATCTCCTGCAGCAAAAATACCCGGGCAGGACGTCACGCAATCTTCTCCTGCCTTGATATAGCCGCCGTCCATCTCCACAAGTCCTTCAAACATACGGCTGTTGGGACTGATTCCTACTGCAACAAATACGCCCTGAAGTTCCAGATTTTTCTTTTCTCCTGTTTTCACATTGGATACGGCAATGGATTCCACCTTATCTTCCCCAACGATGGCATCTACCACACTGTCCCAGATAATTTCCACATTTTCCAGGGACATCAGTTTTTTCTGCAGGCTTTTTGCTCCCCGCAATTCATCTCTTCTGTGGATCAGATACACTTTTTTACAGAGTCTTGCCAGGAAAATCGCATCTTCGATGGCCACATCTCCGCCGCCCACTACAGCAGTGGTCTTATTGCGGAAAAATGCGCCGTCACAGGTAGCACAGTAAGATACTCCCATACCGGAAAATTCTTCTTCTCCCGGCACTCCCAGTTTCCTGTGGCTTGCCCCGGTTGCAATGATCACAGTGCTGGTCTCATAGGTATCATTTTCACAGACCACCTTTTTGGTCTTGCCTTCTGTCTCAATACGCACCACTTCATCTTCCACAAACGTAGCGCCCAGTCCATCCGCATGATCCCGGAATTTCATTCCCAGGTCATAGCCTCCGATTCCTTTTACGCCCGGATAGTTATCCACCTCATAAGTAGTCAAGACCTGCCCGCCGCTGACTACATTTTTTTCTATTACAATGGAATTCAGTTCTGCTCTCTCTGCATAGATTGCCGCTGCCAGCCCTGCCGGACCGGAACCGATAATCACCACATCATATTTCTCTGCCATGGCATTCCCTCATTTCTCAATATTTTTTCCAGTTTTTACATAAATGTTATCTTTACATAAATATTCTATGAAGCAGTATATCACGTTTTACCCTTCCAATACAATCCTGGATTTTCTGCTGTAATAAAGTTTTAAGAATTACAAAACCTTGTAAACCATGTCCCCCTATTTTATAATAAAGGAAGAGGTGATCATTATGGCAAAAAAAACAGTTTTAGTAACAGGAGCTTCCCGGGGAATCGGAAAGGCTGCCGCCGTAAAATTTGCAAAAAAAGGATATAATGTAGTCATCAACTGTGTCCACAACGAAGACCGGCTGATGCAGGCCAAAAAGGACATCGAATCTTTTCAGACTTCCTGCATGGCCTTTGTGGGAGACGTGGGCGACTGGGATACCTGTGCTTCCATGTTCCAGGCTGTGAAAAAACAGTTTGGCTCCATAGACGTGCTGGTAAACAATGCAGGGATTTCTTATATCGGACTGCTGCAGGACATGTCATCTGCAGACTGGGACCGGATCGTAAAGACCAATCTGACCTCTGTCTTCAACTGCTGCCGTCTGGCCGTTCCCGATATGGTAGCAGCAAAATCAGGAAAAATCATCAATATCTCTTCTGTATGGGGAGTGACAGGCGCTTCCTGCGAAGTAGCGTATTCTGCCACCAAGGGAGGCATCAACGCCTTTTCCAAAGCCCTGGCCAAGGAACTGGCTCCCAGCAATATCCAGGTCAATGCCATTGCCTGCGGCGCCATTGACACCGAGATGAACCGGTGGATGGAAGAAGACGACCTGATCAGCCTGGTGGAGGAAATCCCAGCCGGACGTCTGGGGAAAGCGGAAGAAGTGGCCGACCTGATCTACCACCTGGCCTATAAGAGCAATTATCTCACCGGACAGGTGATCGGATTAGATGGAGGCTGGATTTAAAAAACTGCCATAAAGCAAGAAAAAGTGTGCAAAAACGCACACTTTTTTCTTTCCCCAAACCTACAGGCCAAACAGCCCTTTGACCAGGAACCAGATCACCGGTACCAGGAGAGAAGGAAGCATATTCATGGTTTTAAACTTCCTCATATTCAAAATGGTGAGGCCGGAACTGGCTATCAAGAAACCTCCTATAATGGATATTTCCGTGAGCAGATCCGGTGTCAGGAACGGAGACAGATATCCGGCTCCCAGGTAAATAGCTCCCTGCCAGCAAAAAAGTACAGCCGCCGCTGCTGCAATTCCGATTCCATAGGTGGATGCCAGTACTGTGGAAGACATCAGGTCCAGAGTAGCATTGGTAAACAGATAGGTATTATCCCCATTCAAAGCGCTCTGGATCGGCCCCAGTATGGACAGGCTGCCGATGCAAAACAGCAGGATCGCTGTGGATAGCCCCTGGGCCAGATTAGTCCCGCCTGAAAAACGGTCTGTCAGTTTTTTAAACTGACGGTCAATCCCCATCAGTTCTCCTGCCATACTGCCTACTGCCAGACTGACAATGAACAGCACCGGATATTTGCTGTTTGGCATATTCTGGACCACCGAATTGATCCCCAGACCGAATGCAGCCAGCCCCATAGCTCCGAACATCACTTCCTGGTGCTCTTCTTTGATTCCTTTCTTAATGCGGCTCCCCACAATACTCCCTGTGAGAATCGCCGCCGTATTTGCAATCGTTCCTATCATAGCTCATTTCCTCCCATTTTCTGTCTTTCCATGTTAGTATTGGGAAAATCATAAACCCTCCAGTAACTGGAGGGTCAAGTTTTTTTCTCTATGGGAATCTGAATTTCCGTAATATATTTCTCTGTATCATTGGTAAAGCCGGAATCGATCAGGGTAATCTCAAGGGAATCCCCGCAGCACTCCAGCCCATACTCATCCAGATAGGAGAGAAGTTTCTCATAGTATTCTCCTGCATTCCGATGAGTTCCCCGGTAACGGATGGTGACATAGTCCTGTTCTTCCAGGTATTCTTCCCCGCCTGTATCTCCATCTTCCTGCTCCAGAAGCACCAGAATCTTGGAAAATCCGCGAAAATCCCGATTCATCAGCCGCTCTCTGGAAATGGCAACTCCCACTTTTCCTAAAAACATCACCGCCTGCAAGCGGTTCTGCCGTTCCAGCTCACGGATAGGATATTCCAAGTCTTCCTCCAGGGAAATGTCTTTTTTCAGGACCGCCGCCCGCCTTCTTGGAAAATGCCGGATCTGTATCTCATCCAGCCTGGACGACAGGGCATCTGACAGCTGGTCGATCCGTCTTTCCAGCTTTCTGGAGATCCGTTCCAGCCTTTCCTGCAGAAGTTTTGTCTCCTTCTGCTGCTCCACCAGAAGCTCCATCAGCGTATCCGTATCTTTATTTTCGAAAAAACGTCGGATCCGTTCCACCGGCATGTCCAACTCCCGAAGATATTTAATGGTATTCAGACGTTCAAACTGTTTGGTGGAATAATAACGGTATCCCGTGTCCGGGTCCGTCTTTTCCGGCTTCAGGATGCCTACCGAATCATAATACCGCAACGTCCTGATGCTTAAATCAAATAATTTTCCCATCTCCCCAATGGTAAATAGTTCTTTCCTGTCAGATTTCACCTTGTTCCTCCAGATATTGAAGGAAAGCCTCACAGCCTTCCACAATGTCATCATAGGTCACGTCAAAATTCCCGGTATACCAGGGGTCTGCAATATCCCTTGGCCGGCTGGAAAAATCCAGCAGACGTTTTATCTTTCCTTCCGGGTCTTTTCCCACGATCCGGAGCATATTGCGGATATTCCAGTCTTCCATGGCAATCAGATAATCATACTCTTTATAATCAGCTGCTGTCATCTGCACCGCCGTCTTTCCGTCTGTGGAAATTCCATGTTCCTTTAATTTCTGCCGGGTGCCCCTGTGGACCGGATTACCGATCTCCTCCCGGCTGGTGGCTGCGGAGGCAATCTGAAAGCGGTCTCCCAAGCCCCGCCTGTTGACCATATTGCGGAATACAAATTCCGCCATGGGAGAACGGCAGATGTTGCCGTGGCACACGAACAAAACTTTTATCATATCTCTTAAACTCCTTTAAAATGCTGATTTTCCTTGATTTTACGCCACTTTCCGGCATTTCTGCGGCAGAGGCATTTTCATCTTATACTAGTATAACTTCGCATAAATCTGCTTATTTTAGCCATCATCTGTCGTAAATTCTGTCGTAAATTTAAAAGATTTACGACACAGATATTTTACGATATGCCGTGGATTTCTCAGACTTTGCATCTGTTAATCTTTGCATTTCTTTCTCCGCATCTTCAAATCCCACATGGGTATAAACATTCAAGGTTACCGAAATATCACTATGTCCCATAATGTATTGCAGCGTCTTTGGATTCATTCCTGACTTGGCCATATTACTGCAAAATGTATGCCTGCAGACGTGCGGCGTAACAAGCGGCATCTGTACTCTGTACATTTTATTGTACTTCTCACGAATATGCTGAAAGTACTTTTCCCAGTGCAGCGCCACCATAGGTTTCCCATTTTTTATACCACACCAATGTGATTCCTATATAATTCACAGTGCAGCACATTGGTAATAAATATTTTTTCTATTCAGGATTACAAATTCGAGAAGGATATCTTTCCCATATACAGTACTTATAATTTCTTCTACAGTTATAGATGTTCACCTATTATCATCTTGAACTTTTTGAATTTTACACAATCATTGAAAGTCAATAAAATCCCCTTCATTTTTTCTTTTTTTGACTAAATAATTACCTTTAAATTTAATTCACCACATAACCTTAATAGTTATTTTTCACCATAAAATCTTATTTAAATCAGAAATTGTCAATTTCCCTTCTTGATAGTTTTCCCACAGATTTTTATAATCAATTTTTTTTATGGTAGTCTCTATTTTAAAGGAATCGTCATTTATAAAATTGTCAACCAAAGAATGATTAATTTTTTCAAGCACATATCGAAGGAATTTCATCTTGAACAATCTCATCTTAATTTCTTTATACAAAATATAGCTATCAGATAGACCATCAGTTCCGAACCTCCAACCAATATTACTAACATTTCTAAGAAATCGCTTTTGACTTTTCTTAAGATGAATATTGAAATCATATAATGGTTCTTTGCCTAATAATTCAAATGAAACAGACGTGGCATCCCATTTCCCTATTTTTTTTACTAAACGTGTGAAATAATATTTTCTATAACCCAATTCTTTTAAATTGAAAATAATAAGTGCCCCTTCACCAATATCAAATTTAGAAATCTTATCTGAATACGTTTTATAATAGAAACTTTTTTTCTTCAAAATACCTTTAACTTCTCTAATTAATAAAGAATGTAGTTCTTTATTTGTTTTTCCGCTCTCGTTTTCTATTTCTATATACTCCGGCTTCACGTACAAATATGCTTTACCATATCTTGCTAAACTATATAACACCCTATCAATTGTTTGTTGCAATTCATAAGAAAAATTATAATGGTTTACATTACAAAATATTTTTTCTAGCTTCTTATCATTTGATACAATTTTAAAGAATTCTTTTTTGTCGGATGCCTTAACTCCGAATGAGTACGCATATCCAGAAAAAAGATCCTGATAAAATCTATGTGAATATATGTTTTCTTTACGTTTTTTATATTCTTTTTCAATCTTTCTTCTAATTCTGTTAATATTACTCACTTAATTTGTCCTCCCAAGAAAAACTTGTATGAAACCGCTTTTCAAGTGGAAGTAACGGATTGACACAAACTACCCAAAAGACCTCTGACGGATCTGTTGTGAATCCCATATCCAAAAAGTTAGGACAAAAAGCATTTATCAATTTACTATCTGTCTTTATTCTCTGCCCAAACATTACATATTCCGTTTCAATATTTTCAGATTTTCTTATTGTATTTGCTACATACTGATTCCAACTCGTCTCCAAAAAACCTCTAAAACCTATTCCAAACATAAATTTATTACGTTGTTGTACATATTTTATTAATTTTTCAGCTAGTTCTGTTGAATTATTATCCTCTTCCCCTTTAAAAATCAAATTTATAGCCTTATTTACCATACTGCTCCAATCTGTATCATTAAAGAATTCACCCCACAATATGCCTAATCCTCCAATTTGCGCCCATTCAACAATTGGAGAAGTAAACACATAATAGGCATATTCAACCCTATACAAATCTTTATCCTTAATAAAATCTGATCTAATATATTCCTGGTACAGCAACATTAGTTTTGTTAAATTTTCGAAGTCTCTCTCAAATTGTTTTTTGTCATTATTGACAATTGCCTCTACTGCATCTTCAGAGATATGATTATAGCACTCACCTAAAAAATCAGGGTAATCTTCTCTGTCATTCCAATTCCTAATAGCAAACTCACTTGCGCAGTTCAACAAAAGTTCAGGCAAACATTTCTTACATTCTAAAAACACCTCTTTTACTCCACTCAATCGACTATCATCCCATCTATCTGATTTCTCTAAATGGCACTTTTTAAGTTCCGTATCTTTTTGCTGAGCAAATTTATAGAAATTCGATAGTTTTGATTCATACTCGTAAAATCTTGTTAGCAATATACATGCCTCGAAGTACATTTTTTTATCAATAAAAGTTTTACCTAATGAATACGCATGTTCAATTCCTTCCTTTACCATATCAACCAGACAATTCATATATACATACTCTTCTTTAGCTACATATTGTTTAACAAGCCAGTCTGGTGTAATGCGATGTCCTTCTGCATATACCTCTAATAATATCTTCTTATATATTTCAATATTATCTCTGCCACGTATTTCTTTTATCCTATCAGCACGTTTGCCTGAATCAATAGCATCTTGTATTGATTTATATATACTGTTAATATTAAAGTTTTGAAAGTATTTACTAGATTCTAAAATAATATCTAAATATAAAACCGAGATATGTTCAATAATTCCAGCGAATGCAGTACTACCATCTACTTTTTTCTTGTTTATAATTTTCTGAATTATGTTTTTTAGCCAATCGATTTGACTTACATAATAATTCGCTTCTTTATTTACAATCGCGGTTTTGCATATTGACTCAAATACTACCAAATAATTGTATATTGATTCAAAGTCGCCTTTCTCTACCAAGTAGTTTATACAAACATGATTTATTGACATTATTTCATCTTCAAACCAATAATAATCTGGTTCTTCTTTTGGTTTAAGAGCAGTTCCTGTCTTCAAAGCTAATGAAGTTTCTGAATCATTAGCAAGGTGCCATTTCTGGTATTTACCCTTTTTTCTAAACCAAAAAGAATCTCTTGAAATATTTTTCTTAACTTTCCAATATTGTTCAAGTAACACAAGATTTTTGCACATAAAGTTAAGCATTGACGTGTTATCCTTCACATCAATACTGCATCCATACTTTTGAATTACTTTAAGAAGATCTATATTTTTTGCAGCAAGTTCACTGAAGTGATTTTGATAATTGGAATCTGTTGAATAAATATTTCTATTTAGATTTTTTGCAACTATACGATTTAATAAGACAAAAGCATCATCCGATACTTTGAATACATCAGATAGTTGATATGTCCTATTTCCTGCTATTCCATAAGAAATAACCACTACTAAAGACCATATAATTAAAGCGCCTCCTGAAATGTAACCAACATTCCAACCAAGCATTAGCTCTATAAGAACAATGGTTCCATAAATAATGAAACTGATAATATTCTTCATACATTTTACAGTCAGCCTATCATATTGAAAAGCCCTTGCTATTTTCTCAGGAGCATTTGAATATCTCGTTGAATAAACACTGGAAATATTAGAACAATACAAACCTAAAATAACGCCAGAAACACCTACTTCCGCGATGATTACGTCTGCAAAAATGTTAGATTCAACGGAAGATATATCAAGTACTTTTAGAAGTGTAGTATCTAAAGCGCGAAAAAAAACTACCCAAATTAATCCTTTAAAAAACCCATCTATTACCCTATTAAGTAGGATTTTTCTAAATGATTTGTTTTCTTTAGCTGACTGTCTCCAATTATAATAACCAAAGATTATTTTTTTTATATGAAAAATCCAATTAAGTATTATTTTTCTTATTCTCCAATATATTCTAGTATTCAACACTATCTCATCCAATCTCCGTTACTATGCTTCTTAATTATAAACGGACTTAGTAATCCTGAAACCATTCCTAACATTCAATGATAATAACAACTATACACTATCTATTCATTTACATCGCCGGGATGTCTTTCTTTTATATACTCCTTACGCAGAAATCCTTATTTTCCAATCATTATGTTTTCTTCCGGCATTCTCAACTTCGGTATGTAATAATCTCCAACAAAAATATAATCAATTCTATTTTCAGCATCTTGTTCTTTCATTGCTTTAACCTCTTTCACAACATTGTTATCATAGCTTGGTCTTCTCTGTCGCAAATGTGTCGTAAATTTATATCATATTTTAAAAAAATCCTGGATTTCAAAGAGTTTTTAGTTCTCAATGTATCACCTGCCGTGACATACGAATAATATTTTTACCATATCCAAAAACTCCTTATTTTCTTATTTTTCAAAAAATTATTAACTTTTTATTCAATTCATGTTTTTTCAATACTTTCTACAGCATTCCTTGGTAATCATTGCGTACTTCTGTCGGACTCTCGATTACGATTTTTCAAACACAGATTAGCGCTATCCCCAGTATGGGATCACCAATTGATACAAAAATGCAGCCACAATGGATAACGCCAATTCAACAGCAAACTCTTTTGGCTTCCTGCGTAGGATCATCACGCCAATGATCCAGACAATAACCTCCATCAGATTGTATACATAAAATCCTTTCGTAAGCGAAAAAGCTTGGGCAAATAGTACACCCATTATTCCGCTGGAGATAATAACTGACAGAATCCCCTCTCCTTTTGCATACCAGCATATATATGCCACAAAAAATGATATACATGAAATCACTATCCAAATCATCATGTAGGTCCTTGGAAGAAAACCCAACACATAATTGCAATATAAATAATACCCGGATAACATACTGATCAGGAAGCAAAACGTATTGATTGATGCCCTCAAAGGTGATTTTGAGTATACCGAAATACTTGTTGCCAGTAAAATCCAAATTGCCAGCCGACCGAAAAAGTTTCTAATATCAAGTTGCTGCATCACCACTGGAAATATATGATTGGGTGAGCCATCCATCCATTTCTGCAATACCCCAAGGACAAATCCGCACAGCATCATTCCCATTGTTGTTATGATCTGTATGTTAAGGGGAACTCCTTTTCGTGGGATTCTGATTTTTTCAAGAGATGTTTTCATATTTTCCATAGTATCAAACTGCACATACTAAATAAATTTTCTTTTCATCAAAACAGATCTGTTCCGTATGATTATAAATCCGAATCATATCTTCCATCTGTTTGACAAAGATTCCCGTACCTGGATTACTAAGAGATGCTAATCGATGTACTGCCTTCTTTTCTATTTCTAATGCATTCTTTTTAAATTGCACTCCATTATCCTGAAAGAACGCATCAACAGTCCCCTCTTTAACAAGCGGAATACTGCCAAGAAACTTACCAACACCCTTTCCAGCTGCACCAATACCTTGAAGTACATTAACTTCTACAGCAGATGATCCCAGCTTTTCCAAATACAGAGAACTTTTCTCAAATAGTTCTCTGTATGTTTCTGTCAATTTTTGAATTTCATTCTTGATACCAGCGATATATTCCTCTTGATAATTACCTCCGAGAATAACCCCCATCATGGCCGCAAGTGAATAGGTATATAAGGATAAACGATAGTATTTGAGCTTTTTCTCCAAATCCAAACACACCAATTTCACCTGTTTCTGAGCCACAATCGGCTTTTTAGTGGAAACACTTTCATCAACCTTTTTTTGATAAGAAAGCATATTTTTTCGTGCTGTTCTCTTAATATCCATAACCATCTTATGACTGTTCTGAACATAAATCTGGTTATCCCAATTGTGTTTATAGTTATTGATGAGTTCTGTCAATGTTTCAAGATCTCCTTCAACAACGGCTTCATTATCTATTTCCAGATGTAACAAAATCTGTGTCTGTGTTTCTGAGATAGTTTTTAGTTGTCTCTCAATAGAATACAGAGCCGCTGCCATCATAATGGTTGACGGGTTAAGGGCTGCTACAGACTGTGTCGTTACAGAAAGCGGACCTGCTTCCGCAAACTGAGCCATTTTTGAACGACCAGTCGCTGTTTGCAATGCCCCCCAAGCATTTCCATTTTTCGCCAGCTTCAAAGAATCGCCAGCTGCTGCATTCACAATTCTGAACAGACCAGCTGTTGAAATTGTGGCAGTCTGTGTAACCGTGTTAAATACCGGTATCAGTGAAGATACACCTGCACCCAAAGTAGCCAGTTCCGCAATTGGAACACTTATGATTTCGCCTTTATCAATGTTTTTTCTTACGTCTGCCAGTAAGGATTCTGTCACGGCTGCTACTCCTGATTTACTTATAAACTGAAGTTCGTCATCATTCTCTAAATGGATACGATTTTCCATAAAGCCTTCTCCTGTGTAAATTTTTTGAGGAATACACGCCTCATATCAACGCATGCATATCTCGCGAATTATATTTCTAAATCTGCTAGGGTAACTCATCAAAAAATAAAAAGCATATTTAACTGCTCTTTTCAGTCATCCTGCACCAGATATCCCCTCGGCTGCAGTTGTCTCAAATTACCATGATTATACCATTTTCTACTCTACATTCCAACTTGCCACGCCTTATTTTCTATTGCCAAAATATACATCTGTAAATCCAGGGCAGGCACATAAGAAAATCGGCCAACCGGTTCCATTTTGAACCAGCCGGCCGGTACCCTTAGTCTTTATTTTTCCTGATCTTTCTTCACTCTTTCTCTCAACTGATCCATGGCTTCTTCCAGCATTTCTTTTGTAACACGATATGGATAATGGGCGATGTCCGACATGTCCGGAATCCGTTCCATACATTCCTGCCACTGGGCTTCTGTAATTTCAATCTCTTCCAGGGAAATAGGAAGCCCTATAGACCGGTTAAGATCATAAATTTTTTCAAACTCCTCATACTGATGATCCACAAGAAGGGCGAGAAGCACTCCAAATCCCACCACTTCTCCGTGAAGATGCCTTTCCTCAATGACCGGATACGACGTCATGGCATAAAATACCGCATGGGCCAGACCGCTGTTGTAATCCGGAGTAAAATCCTTGGTCAAAAAGATAGAAGCAATTCCTGTGGTTACTACAATAGCCAGAACCACCTGCTCCACATCATAGGTACAGAGTCCTTTTTTATGGTCCTCAAAAGCCTGCCTGCCGTAATCGATCAGCGGATTCCGGCACATCACGCTGGTCGCCACGCCAAGAGCAGTAAAATGTTCCAGCCTCTCCCCTCTTGAGGAAATCATGGCTTCATAATATTTCGCATAGGTATCCCCGATTCCGGCCCACATATACTGGCTTGGCGCCTTTGCAATGATCTCCGTATCAATAAAGGAATGCATGACCGGACGGACGAAAAAGTGAGGTTTCAGGAAACTGCCGTCTTCCTTGTACATAATCGAGACAGACGTGCAGGCCGAACAATTTGAGGCAATCGTTGGAAATGCAAAAACCGGTTTGTCGTCTGTGATACACAGGCACTTCACCGTATCCAGCGCTTTTCCGCCTCCCACACCAAACACCATATCCGCTTCCTGATATAAAGGCATCTGCCGGAGTTTCTCAACGGTATCATACGTGCAGTTTTCTCCGTAAATCTCTTTTCCGATAATTGTCAGATTTGTCTGTTTGACATATCTCTCAATCTTATCATAGGCGGCTGCCAGCGCCTTTCTTCCCCCGATCACCAGAACCTTTTTTCCGTAAGATTCACACACCGGACCGATTTTATCGTAAATCTGATCCCCTATCGAGTAATTTGGAAGATGTACCTCATAATTTTCCAGTTTCATCTGCTATCTCTCCTTTCTCTACCTGTCTTTTCAAAAAAGAAAAAGCCCCTGCCCCTGCAACTGATCTGTCTTTGCAGGGACAGGAGCTTTGCTATCATCATACTCCTGCGGTGCCACCCGGCTTGATACAATTCCTTGTATCCTCTCATGCATACAAACATATGCTTCCTTTGATAACGGAGTCTTCTCTCCGGCTCGCCTACTCCATGTTTCAACTCGCCCTCAAAAGCCCATTCGCTCCAGCTTTGTCATACTGCACTCCCACCATCTGCAGCTCTCTGGAAAGCATCACTGAAGTTACTTACTCTTTCTCACTGGTTTGTTATCACTCTATCATTCAAAATCCTGGTTGTCAATTCTTTTCTGTTTCTTCATTTAATCTTAAGGAATACCATTGTTTTGTACATTAACTAATTAAAGAATACTTGTGTTTGCTAAAAATTCATTACATATTCTTACATTGAAACCAGATGATTTATATTTTACAGCTTTAAGTGATAGGAAATTTCTTCCTCCTTCATTATATCCCAAGCTCTGCAAATAATTAATATTGATTTTATTCGTTATTGCGCATATAATATTCATTATATTCATTCAGGAGGCTATTATGGATTACATAGCAGTGAAAGAAGCCGCAGAGAAATTTCAGCTATCCGAACGTCGTGTGCAAAAACTCTGCGAAACAAATAGAATTGATGGCTGCAAAATGGTAAGTGGTATTTGGTTAATTCCCACAACAGCCACAAAACCTTCAGACGAAAGATTATCTGCAATACCAGAATCTAAAAACTATATGACCTTAAAAGAATTATGCGAGAAATTAGGCATTTCCACTGCTACAGGAAGGAATTGGATTAAACTTGGAAAACTCACTCCGGAATATACCCAAAAGCAAACCCCCTATTTTTCAAAAAAATATGTTTCTAGTCTGCGTGCAGAATTACAATCTGGCAAAAACAAAGCATTAAAAAGTCGAAGGAACAAAAAATTCGTTTCTGGCAATTCACTATACAATTTTTATGTTTCTGAACAATGTCAGAATATCCCTTCCCTACAAAATCTATTAGCTTTAATATCTGATAACGAGATTGATTTAGATGTTTCCACTATTCAGTTAATAATAGCAGATTGTGCTTTGCAGTTATTCACACATAAACAGGAATTGCAAATTAGTGAGAAAAAAAATCTCCTATTACAGTTTTTAAGAGGGCATTTCACAATTGGTGAGTATGATAGGTTAATTAACGATCTAATTGACAATATTGAAACCGCAATCAAATTCTGCCAGGAGAATCCTTTAATTTTTAACATAGATTATATCTATGAACCAAATGAAGATATTTTAGGGCTTATCTATATTTCATGTAAAAACATTGGAAATAGAAAAGCTACTGGTTCATATTACACTCCAACAAAAGTTGTAAAACGCCTAATAAGTAAACTTAATTTTCAATCCACTCAAAAAATACTGGATCCTTGTTGTGGCACTGGAAATTTCCTTATGCAATTACCTACCAATATCTCATTTGATTCAATATTTGGTAATGACATAGATACAGCAAGTGTCAAAATCACGCGACTCAATATGGCTCTTAAGTACGGTGCACCTATCACATCCATTTATGAACATATTACTGAATTAAACTATTTAACCGATTATACGATAACAAATTTCCAGTATATAATCGGAAATCCACCTTGGGGATATGAATTCTCAGAAGAAGAAAAAAGCAAACTAAGAAATATATTCAAATCAGTCGCTGGCAAAAATATAGAATCATACGATGCATTTATTGAACAAGCATTTAATCACCTTTCTAACAATGGGCATTTGACGTTTGTTCTTCCTGAAGCCATACTCAATGTAAAAGCTCACACCAATATTAGAAAACTAATACTAAAAAACTGTTCAATAAAAAATCTCGATTTCTTAGGAAATACATTTAATGGGGTTCAATGTCCTTGCATCATTCTTGATTTGCAATATACACAGTCTACATTCTCCACTTTAGGTATGAATGTTAATACTGGTACAGAATCCTTTACCATAAACACTGAACGAAAAATAACACCAGACTACTTTAGTTTTGTAACTACTGATGAAGAATATAATGTATTAAATAAAATCAAAAACATTAGTACTGCTTCTTTCTTACTTGGAAATGCAGAGTTTGCCTTAGGCATCGTAACCGGTAATAACAACAAGTATATTTCTGGTGAAAAAACTGTCGAAAATGAAATGGTATTAAAAGGAGCTGATATTAGCAAGTATCACATTAATCCTGCAACTAATTATATCGTTTTCAAACCAGAAAGTTTCCAGCAGGTTGCTCCCACCGAAATGTACCGAGCTAATGAAAAATTACTATATCGTTTCATAAGTAGTCAATTAGTTTTTGCTTATGATGACCACCAAACACTTTCACTAAATAGCTGCAATATTGTCATTCCTAAAATAGCAGGAATAAAAATAAAGTATGTATTAGCAATACTTAATTCAAGAATTGCACAATTCATTTATAAGCGAGAATTCAATTCTGTAAAAGTTTTACGTTCACATATTGAGAACATCCCTATTCCATTAGTTGATGAAATTACTCAAAACAGAATTATCACAGTTACTGACAAACTGATAGCTGGACTCGAGCTAAAAGAAGCTGAGATGGTCTACGAGGAATTAGATACACTAATTGCTGAAGTATTTAACCTGAATTCATACGAAATGGAAATCATTAAAAAAGCTGTCGACGGAGAAAACAAATTTTTAGCCTAAAACAAAGGGAGCCAATGTCTTAAAATGAACATTGGCTCATTACTTTTATTTTCCTTTTCTTTTTACTGCATTAAGAACATCTTTTTCTTCTACCAAAAAAGGTCTTAATTCTTCTTCGGTCATAAACACCTGACCTTCAAATACTTCTATACCGATAACCCCAGTATTTTCATTTCTGTGCTGAGAACCTAATTTCCCAGTCCTTTGTAATTCATCACTTGTGAGTACCCAGTATAATAAATCGTCTCGACATACTCCAATCCAAATAAATACATCACAACAAGAAGGTTTTAACTGCTGATAATGATACTTAAATGAATTAGCTACTGCCTCTGAATGAAGATATGCTCTACTGGCAAGACTTCCACCTGTCTTTGTACTGTTAGCTCTACAAGCTTTTACCTCAACTCTTATTCCATCGATCCATAAATCAAACTCACCATCAAAATCAGGATAAATTGATGATACATTTTCCTTCGTAGCTTTTACAAATTCCGGGAATAATCCTAATATATGTTTTTCCCCCCATGTTTCACCAAACGTACGTGGTGACATATCAAATAAATCTAAATACTGATTCCTTTTTGCATATTCATTATGTAATTCCATATACTTTTCATAATTGATAGTTTGCGTTGCTAATAAATATGCAAGTATTTTCCCTTCTACGCTAAAAGGAAAAACTGCTTTTTCTTTTTTTATTACCTCGATTATATTTCTATCTCCATCAAACTCATTTACAAGCATATCTAATTGATTTCTTAATTCTTTCATCGTTTAATTCCTCATCAATCTTTTTCTTTCATATCAGCAATCGGATTACAGATCTCCTCAGCCTTATTAAATCCCAATCCGTTGCACAGTATTTTAAAATTCCCCAAAATTTGTCTCAGTTCCACCTGGTCTGGTAGCTCACCTGATTATTTCCATCCCTTCCAGACATCCGGCTGATATCCTACAGTCGCCTGCCTGCCGTTACGAACCACAGGCGTCCTGATGATCTTCTGATTTTCCAGAATCTTTTCCACCTTATCCTCTTCCGCAATATAGGTAATCAACGCAAGAAGATCCTTATCCTTGCAATTCGGATCGATCAGATTCTGATATCCGCCAACGGCCTGGCAAATCGAGGTAAATTCTCCCTTGCTCATGCCCTTTTCCTTCATATCGATAAACTGAACCTTAATTCCCCGCTCTTTGAAATAACGATCCGCTTTCTTGGTATCAAAATCTTTTTTACTTCCGAAAATCTGTATGTTCATAAGCAGCTCCTTTATCTTACAAACTGCTTACAGTATAACATATAATCGGACATGAAAACCATCTCTTTTAGTTTATCTCTTCTCCTGTAAGAGATTTTTTACTAAGCCTGCAAAGCACCCCTGTAGGCATTACATACATTACTTTCCCAAAAGCACGATCTCCTATCTTGTCATAAAGTCTGCCAGCACTGTAGCTCTCTCCCTGTACTGTGTAAGGACTGTTTGCCACATAGCCAATACACCCAAGACCTTCCAGTTTAACCGCGATTGCCTCTCTGTCGTGCTTGTTATCTGGTTCTTTCTCTAACATCACTTTCATCCCAGGTTTTAAAAAATCGTTTCCATGATGATATTTTGTGCCTGTAAGTGTGAAATAAATTGTTGACATTATTATTTCCTCCTGTTCTGTATATAAAATCATACATCTCTTCCTTGCCTATATTTAAAATACCAGAAAACAGGAGTGAAAAAACTCCCTAGATGCAAATTTGATATCCAAAATTCTTCTTCCATGATATAATGGCCCTGTATCATTGTTACAGCATGCATCCGGGAGGCGGAATCTTTCATGGCAAAGGGAAGTAATCAGAAATTAAAACTTCTTTATCTGGCAAAAATATTTATGGAAAAAACCGATGACCACCACGGACTTACTCTCGCAGAGATCACAGGTCATTTGAATGGTTATGGAGTCAATGCTGATCGCAAGACGTTATATCTTGATTTTGAAGAGCTCAGACATTACGGACTTGACCTTGTCAGTGAACAGAAGGGCAAAACTGTTGTTTATTACCTGGCATCCAGAAACTTTGAACTTGCTGAACTGAAACTTCTGGTTGATTCTGTTCAGGCTGCCAGATTTATAACAGAAAAGAAATCAAACGCTCTGATCAAAAAATTAGAATCCCTGGTCAGTGAGCAGGAAGCCAGGCAGCTTCACCGTCAGGTCATTACGGCCGGTCGCATAAAAACCATGAATGAAAGCATCCTGATCAATGTGGACCGCATTCATTCTGCCATCAATGATGATAAGCAGATTTCATTCCAGTATTTCCAGTGGACTCCTGATAAAAAACGTGAGTTGCGCCACAATGGACAGCGCTATCAGATCAGCCCCTGGTATCTTGTCTGGGATCATGAAAACTACTATATGATCGGTTATGACTTTGATTCTGAAATGATTAAACACTTCCGCGTTGACAAAATGCTTGATATTTCTCCTTCCCCTGAAAAGAGGAAGGGGCAAGAAACCATGAGGCATCTGAATATTACCGCATATTCCCGCAGTCTTTTCGGCATGCTGGGCGGAGAATCCAAGCGTGTTACCTTAGAATGCCATAATCGTATGGCCGGTATTATCATCGATCGCTTTGGACAAAATACTGTAATACTGCGTAAAGATGAAGAGCATTTCACTGCCCATGTGGAAGTTATTCCGAGCCATCAGTTTCTGGGATGGATCATCGGTCTTGGCACCAGTGTGAAAATCACAGATCCTGAGGATGTGGTAAAAGATATGGAAGAAATACTTTCAAAGCAGATGCAGATGTATCAATAACGATTAAATTTATGAGGTGCTGTATGAAAATCAAAATGTATGAAGTCAGAAATGACGAACTGGATTCCATCAAAAAATACGCTCAGGCTTACAACATCGAAGTAGAAACTTCCCAGAATAATCTGGACTCTCACACAGTCCAGGAACTGAATGGTGTGGACGGTGTCTCCATTCTCGGGCGCAGCAATATTACCCCCGAAATCGTGGATGCGCTGAAACAGGCCGGCGTTCATTTTTTATCTACCCGCACAGTCGGCTTTAACCACATTGATCTGAATTATGCAAAATCAGCCGGTCTCCGGGTTTGCAATGCCAATTATCCTCCCAACGGGGTAGCAGAATTCACGGTCATGCTCATGTTACTTGCTTTAAGGAAATATAAACCGGCTATGTGGCGCCAGGGTGTCAATGATTATTCCTTAAATGGCCTTCTGGGAAAAGAACTGGGAACAATGACAGTCGGTGTAATCGGTACCGGTAAGATTGGCCAGGCTGTCATAAAGATTCTTGGCGGTTTCGGATGTAAGATTCTTGCCTATGACCCTTATCCTTCAGATACTGTGAAAGCTATGGCTGAATATGTCAGTCTTGATACGTTATTGGGCAGCAGCGATATTATTACCCTGCATGTACCGCTCACAGAAGAGTCCAGAGCCTTGATCAATGCGGATTCCATCAGCAAAATGAAGAAAGGTGTTGTAATCGTAAATGCGTCCAGAGGCGAACTCACTGATATTGAGGCCCTTACCAGCGGAATTGAAACCGAACAGATTGGCGCTGTAGCCATGGACGTATTTGCAAACGAAAACGGCATTTACCATCAGAGCCGGATCAATGATATCATTAAAAACCGCCAGATGGCTTATCTCAGGCAGTTTCCAAATGTTGTCCTGACTCAGCATATGGCCTTTTATACAGATATCAATACAGACAGTATGGTAAGATGTGGAATTTCCGGTCTAGTGGATATGTACGAAGGCCGGAATTGTGAATGTGAATTGTAATTGTTCTCCGGTATTATAAATCAGGGGACTGATCTGTTTCCGATCAGCCCCCTGATTTTCTTTATTCCACCTCTACCAGTTCAATCTGGAAATTCAGTTCTTTTCCCGCCATCTCATGATTGGCATCAAACGTAATGGTAGTGTCATCTTTTGCCGTCACCTTAACCGGGAAAGGCTGGCCATACTGGTTGCTCAGATAAACCTGCTGCCCTACTTCCAGCTCCTCGGAACCGGGAACGTCTGCGGTTTCAGTGGTAAAGATATTCTCCGGATCTGCGTAGCCATAGGCCTCTTCCGGCATCAGATGGATCTCTACCACCTGACCTACTTCCATATCTGCCACTGCCGCATCAAACCCTCGGATCATCTGACCGGCTCCGCAAATAAATTCCAGGGGCTCCCCACGGTCATAGGAGGAATCAAACTGGGTTCCGTCATTGAAGGTTCCCCTGTAATGGGTACGGCAGACTTTTCCCACATTCCGTCCGGTCAGGGCCACATGAGATCCGCAGGAACCTCCGCATCCGCTTCCGCAGTCACCGCTGCAGGAATGACCTTCCCCGTGATGGTCACAGTTAACTCCGCAGGATACCAGCTCTCCTCTCAGATAAGCTTCTACTGCCTGGTCCGCATCGCCTTCCGCACCGGAGCACACCAGAACACCGACTCCTGACAGCGCAGACTGGGCTCCATCGCCAATCCCGCCGCAGATCAGCACATTGACCAGCTCACCGCTTAACAGTTTCGCCAGTGCGCTGTGCCCTTCCCCGTTGGAACTGATCACTTCACTGGAGATTACCTGGCCGTTCTCCACTTCATATACTTTGAAAAACTCCGTTTTTCCAAAATGCTGGAACACATTTCCATTATCATACGTTACTGCTATCTTCATCTGTTCTTCCCCTTCTTTCCTGCTTATTGGAGATATGGAGCAGAAAGTCCATATCTCCATATTTTTCTATTCTACCATATCACAGGTTTCTGTAAAGAAAAAGAAGGATTATTTTACGGCTCCAGCAGAGGCATCAGCTGATTTCTGCTGATCCACTGAAGATGATACTGATTTCGTATGATGGTCTTAGCATTGACGCATCTGTCCTCCCGCATCAGATTCACGATCCGTTCCCCGTTTTCCTCATAATATGCCTGCTCAGACGGATGATAGGTTTCATGGGTATCATATCCGAAATTTCTCCCGTCCCAGCGCATTTCCCAGCTCTTTCAAAGCAGGAACCGCCTCATTCAGGACAAGAAAATTTCCCCTGCTTCCCGCTTCCAGAACGGTCAGTCCAAAGGATTCGGAATAGGATGGACAGATAAACAGATTGGATAAAGTAAATGATTCCAGAACTCCCTGCCTGGGAAATCCATCCGGATATCCCACATCCGACGTAAACAGCATATCTTCCTGAGAAAGTCCGTATTTTTTCCCTTCTGTCCGTATCATTTCCTTGTAGATCCCACTGGGAATATCTGCACTGGGAAAATCGCAGAAAATAACCTTCGTACTCTTTTCCGTTTTTTTCTTTATGGCTCCCGCCAGGGCTGCTGTCTTCTCAAATCTCTTACCTGTTGTTAACCGGCCCGGATAAACGATCAGGATTTCCCCGCTCAGCAAGTCCATGTGCTCCGCTACGTTCTGCACATCCTGACTCATGGACTCAATCAGTGGAATGGTATTATACACCACAGCACATTTCCCTTCCGGAATGTCATACTGTTTTGCCAGAGCAGCGATACCGGAATAGGTAGGATAAATAAATTTGGTCCGGGGCATATCCGAATACCTGGCTGAAAACGGATACTCCATCTCCTTTGGCCGGTTAACCGGAAAAGAATGGGTAAATTCCAAAAACCTTACATCCGGCAGCTTTTTCTGTGCCTCTCTGATGGCGATATTGTGGACCAGATGCCATCCCTGATAAAGAATGTCATGCATGATACATACGTCCACATCTTTTAAATATCTGACAAAATCTTTTGCAATTTCTTTTGCCTCATCATAAAAGGTCTCATGCACGCTTCTGGAAAAGCCGGAATAATCATGCCAGTGGATTGGTTTGCCATGACACGTATTCGTGATCCTGACCCATTCAATCCTTTTATCGGCATAAATCCCCCATCTCTCATGGTCCGGGCAGGTCTCACTTACCAGCACCTTAACATCCATATCCGCTGAAAGCAGCATCTTCAGCTGATCTGCCACAACATTTACCAGAGAATAAGTAGTTGATAATCCGGAAAACATGGTCAATATGGCAACCTTCATACTTTTTCCTCCTGCTTACATACATTCTATCGGCAATGACAGTCTTTAAACAGATTCAGTTTATCCTCCAGTATCATCTCCAGATCCGCAACGGAATTTACCATGGATTCCACCGATTTATTAGTCAATAATATTTTTTCCACTGAAACATCTGCTGACAAAATTTTCTGAAGTTTTTCCCCTTCCGCATTCAGAATATGAGACAATGCCGTCTGCTGCAGAGCCACCGATTCAAACAGGTCGGTAATTGCCTGGGATCGTGGAAGCGGAGCAACCGTGGTAGTACTGCTGGTTGTAGTGGTACTGGTCGTTGTCGTGGTGGTGCTAGTGGTCGTTGTACTGCTGCTGGTCGTCGTGCTGCTGGTTGTTGTACTGCTGCTGGTCGTCGTACTGCTTGTCACAAAACAGGCCATAGGATCCGGCAGCTCACCGATAAATAACTCATTGTGGCTTTCCGCATTTCCGGAAAAGCTGTCAAACATAATATTCCCGTTGATCTGGCTGAAAGTTGTATTAGCTGCAGCAAAAGGAGCTAACACAGAACCGTAGATTGCTGTGGTGCTGTTAGACCAGGTCAATGCTTCCGGATAGTTCCATAAAATTCTTCTGGCATTCTCCCTGGAAGCCCCGCTGCCATTTCGGAAAATCTGATAGCTGCCATATTGGATATTACTGCCTGTCACATTGATCAGGATCGTAGATTCCGCCGGAGCCACAATATTGATTCCGTTTAACTGGTTTAATGATAATCCGGTACCATATATATTCGTGCTGTCAAAGCGAAATACATTCAATCCGGGATCTGTTCCTGTCAGATTCAGCTGACCGAATACTATCTCTCCCGTACCATTTGCCTCCAGGGTATTCCAGAACAGGGAAGCACATTTTAAATATCGTTCTGCCTCTGCAAAATCGATGGGAGTTCCTACAATCAGCTGCCCATTAGGATTTCCCATGGTATAACTGATTACCGTACTGGTGGGACTGATCACCGTATTTCCGCTTGCATTGGAGCCTGCATTTACATTCAAATCCCCATTCACTACAAAACTGGGATCTGTGCCGGCTGGAGGCAGGGGAGTAATATTAGCGCCGATGCCATAGTTGCTTAATGTGGCATTCCCACCTACCGCAACCCTTCCTTCCGCATCCGTATTACTTAAATTCCGATTGAGATTTCACCTGTTTTAAGAGATTTAATATCTATTATATTTTGTTATTAAATTCTCTGCAACCCCTTGAAAACACTGGATTTATCGCAGGTGAGCTTTCCCTTATTGTTTCCCTTGTGTTATATCGTCCCACCAATGTTTACGAACTCTGATAAGGGCAAATACAAGGGCACAAGATGTCCAGTGGACATCTGCTCTGTGCCGACCGAAGCGGCAGCGGAGACCAAGAAAATCATATAAAACAGTATAACACAAAATAAAAGTGACATGGTGAACTGATTGAAATGCTTCTGATTTTTGTAACTGATGATTGATTGAATGATAAGGAGATTTGATACGATGAAAACCATATTTGCAGAATACAATCCACAACGCAACAGTATTGATGTTTATACTTCTGCTGGCTACATGCTTCGCATTGATTGTTGGGAAGCTGAGAAGGATTTAAAAACCACACCCGGATCAGACTGTGCATTAAACGCACTTGCCATTGATGAACCACTTGAATATGCAAGATTATATCTTGATGGTACTATGCAGATGTGGGTAGATGTGGAAAATTCATTAGAATTATAACCACAAGCAGCCAGTATGCTTGGGAATATCCCAAAGTTTGTGTAAACCTTCAAACTGATGTAAGATAGACTTACCAGTTTGGAGGTTTATTTTATG
>CALWQT010000017.1 GCA_944383765.1 uncultured Lachnospiraceae bacterium | reverse complement strand
CTTCCAAAGAGAACTCAACCCGAATCTTTTTCGAGTCGACCTCGCCCTTGGAAAGCAAGACAACCGTCTCCACATTCGCCGTTCCCGGAAACATATCCACAGCACAGGCTTTTTCCACCCGGTATCCATTTTCCTGCAACGTCACCAGGTCTCTCTGAAGGCTAGTAGGCTTGCAGGAAACATAAACCAGACGGTCCACGCCAAATTCGATGATCTTAGGCAGCGCTTTGGGATGAACGCCGTCTCTTGGCGGGTCCAGTACGATCAGGTCCGGCTTGTCCTCCAGACTGCCTACTACTTTCAGCACATCCCCGGCAATAAACTCACAGTTTCCCAGTCCGTTCATGGCAGCGTTTTTTCTGGCTGCTTCCACCGCTTCTTCCACAATCTCCACTCCCACTACCTTTTCCGCCACCGGAGCCAGAATCTGAGCTATGGTTCCTGTGCCGCTGTACAGGTCAAACACCACTTTTCCTTCCGTACTTCCCACATACTCTCTGGTCTTGTCATACAGCACTTCAGCTCCTAAGGAATTGGTCTGGAAAAAGGAAAATGGAGAAATCCTGAATTTCAGCCCCAATAATTCCTCATAAAAGAAATCCTGACCATGTAAAATCTCCGTTCCATCATCCTGTACCACATCAGCCAGACTGTCATTCCGGGTATGAAGGATTCCAGCAAACTGTCCTTCCAGGGAAAGATTCAGCAGACACTCTTTCCAGCCGTTTAACAGTTCTGTTTCCTCCCGTCCCAGACTATCGGTCTGAGTAGTCGTGATCAGATCTGTCAGGATTTCTCCTGTCTTCACGGCACGGCGAACCAGAAGATGGCGGAGATAACCTTCATGTCTCAGTTTTTTATAAAAGGATATTCCCTGCTCTGTAAAGTACTCTCTTGTTGCGGTAAGGATCTTGCGGAAATCTTCATGAACAATGCGGCAGCCGTCCACATTCACCACGTCATAAAAGCTTCCCCTTTTGTGCATTCCCAGGCATAACGGGCCGTCCTTTTCCTCATCTCCAAAAGAAAACTCCATTTTATTCCTGTAACCCTCAGAGATAGGACTGGCTTTGATCCCTTCAAACTCATAATCCTGGCATACCCCATCCAGAAGGGCTTTCACCTGCTCTTCCTTGATCTTCAGCTGCTCGTCATAGGGAATGGTCTGATACAGGCAGCCGCCGCAGATTCCAAAATGCCGGCATGGGTCTGCTGCTGTTTCCAAAGGAGAGCGTTTCACCACTTCCAGCAGCCGTCCTTCGCATTTTCCTTTTCGTTTTTTGGCAATTCCCGCCAATACCACCTGACCGGGAAGCCCGTTCTTTACCACTACTTTTTCATCCTCTATGTACATGATTCCTTTATTAGGAAACTCGATCTTCTGGATCAGTCCTTCACATCTGTCGCCTTTTTTCAATTCTTCTCTTCCTTTCCTATCTGCCCTGTCACAAAAAAGGCGTTGTAAAAAATATTTACAACGTCTTTTTTCGTCCTTATTCAAAAAACGGATTATTTCTCGTCCTTATCATCATCTTCATCGAAGAAATCATCGTCGAAATCGTCATCAAAATCATCTTCAAAATCTTCCAGATAATCAGGAGTGAAGAAGCGGTATACCCCATAAGCAATCGCTGCTACAGCTGCCACAGCTCCGATGATCGCCAATACCCAAAGAATACAATTTTTTTTCTTTTCTTCCTCTTCTTTTCTGTGTAAAAATTCATTTAATCTGGTAGCATTCATAATTTCCTCCACACGGTTCATCGCGTCTTTTCCTACAGTATCAAATCGGTTCATGGTCTCTTTTCCCAATAAATCAAATTTTCCCACTGACTCCACTTCCTTTCAGCCTTCTCCCGGATCCATCAGAATGCCGGCAGTATTCAGATGTTTACAGTATATCACATTCGATATCCTTTTACTATCTTATTTTACTTAAAATTTTTGTAATTATTACAGCTTTTTCAACTTTGCGAACGATGCAAACATTCGTTTTACACCAGCCCGGTCAAACTCTACCGTCACCTCAAAGTCCTTACCGCCATCTTTGATTTCCCGGACAGTTCCTTCCCCGAATTTGATATGGGAAACCCGGTCTCCCGGGCCATAATCCAGGGAATCTGCTTTTTCCACAGTAAATGCCTTACCGAATGCCGGCTTCCCGAAACTGCTGACTCCCGCCGGCCTGGAATTCTGGTTCCAGGGGAGACTGCTGTCATCAAAGGACACCTGTCTGCTGGACAGTCTGGGCTCCAACCGGGACTGTTCCAGAAGTTCCGGCGGTATCTCTTCCAGAAACCGGCTGATTTTTGAATATCTGGTTTCCCCATTGACCATTCTCTGTCTTGCCGCTGTGAGAAGGAGATCCTTTTTTGCCCTGGTAATGCCCACATAGCAAAGACGCCTTTCCTCTTCCACTGCATCTTTATCATCAGAAGCAATTGCCATCATGCTGGGAAACAGTCCGTCTTCCATCCCGCAAAGATACACATGATCAAACTCCAGGCCTTTGGCGCTGTGGAGAGTCATAAGGGTTACCCTGTCTTCCGAGTCATCCATCCGGTCCACGTCCGCTACCAGCGCTACCTCTTCCAGAAATTCTGCCAGGCTGGGATTTTCACATTCCGACTCATAGCTTACTGCCTTGTTGATCAGTTCCTCAATATTTTCCAGTCTGGTCTCCGCCTCTACGGCTCCTTCTTCTTCCAGCTCTGCCTGATATCCGGTAGATTCCAGCACATCCTCGATCAGTGCCCGAAGGCTGTATGTATCATCCTCCAGTTTCTGGCGGAATTCCTCGATCAGATCCACAAAGCCCTGTATTTTTTCTGCTGCTTTTCCCATAGACGGAATCGCTCTCACCCGGGCAAATGCATCATACATGGAATAGCCGTTGGCAGAAGCGAAAATCTCTGCCTTGGCCACCGATGCTGCTCCGATTCCCCTCTTTGGCACATTGATGATACGCAGCACCGCCAGGTCATCTTTGCCGTTGGCTATGGTTTTCAGATATGCCAAGATATCTTTGATCTCTTTTCGCTGATAGAAATTCACTCCGCCTACCAGACGATAGGGTATGTTATACAGCAGACATTTTTCTTCCAGAAGACGGGACTGGGCATTGGTCCGGTAAAGGACTGCACAGTCTTTGTAATCATATCCCTGGTCCCTGATATCTTTGACCACCGCATCTGCTTCTTCATATGCCTGGTCAAACTGGCGGAAGCGCACTTTACTTCCTTCTCCATTGGAAGTCCAGAGGGTTTTATCCTTTCTGCCCCGGTTATGACGGATCACCTCATTGGCCGCATTCAGGATATTTCCGGTAGACCGGTAATTCTGTTCCAGTTTGATCACTTTTGCCCCCGGAAAACATTCTTCAAAATTCAGGATATTTTCAATATCTGCTCCCCGGAATTTATAAATAGACTGGTCATCATCTCCTACCACGCAAAGATTCTTATATTTCCCTGCCAGCAGGCTTACCAGCTTAAACTGGGCATAGTTGGTATCCTGATACTCGTCTACCATAATATAACGGAACCGTTCCTGATAGTAATTCCGCACCTCCTCGTACTGCTCCAGAAGTTCCACTGTCTTCACGATCAGGTCATCAAAATCCAGGGCATTATTCTTTTTCAGCTGCTTCTGATATTCTTTGTAAATTTCCCCGATTTTTTTCTTCCGGAAATCCCCGGCTGCATTCAGCTCAAATTCCTCCGGGGAGATCAGCTTGTCCTTGGCTGATGAAATCACTCCCATCACTGCCCGTTCCTTGTACTGCCTGGGGTCAATTTCCAAAGACTTGAATACTTTTTTCATCAGAGTTTTCTGATCATCCGTATCATAAATGGTAAAATTCGTATCATAACCCAGATATTCAATATGGCGGCGCAGGATTCTCACACAGGAAGAATGGAAAGTCGCCACCCATACTGCTTCAGCCCCCTGCTCTACCAGTTTGTCCACCCTCTCTCTCATCTCACCGGCTGCCTTATTGGTGAATGTGATCGCCATGATATTCCATGGGGCTATCCCTTTTTCTTCGATGAGATAAGCGACCCTGTGGGTCAGCACTCTGGTTTTTCCCGAACCTGCTCCCGCCAGTACCAGAAGCGGTCCTTCTGTGCAGAGGACCGCCTCCTTCTGCATGGGATTCAATGTATCATAAATACTCATATCTGTCATACCTGCCTTTACATTTAAACGTTCTGACCCACCTTTCTCCTGCTTCCAGGTCAGTCATTGGTCAGATGGCACTGATCCAGCACATAGAAAATAAGGCTGAGGACCATCCCGGTCACACAGGCCAGCACCATGCCTTTTAACTGAATCTGCCCAATATTCAGAGTGATTCCGGAAAGTCCCGTCACAAAAATCACGGAAGTCAATGCCAGATTCCTGGATTTTCCGTAATCTACCTGGGAATCCACCAGTATCCTGAGTCCGGAAGTCCCGATCATACCATAAAGCAAAAAGGAAATTCCACCAATTACAGGACCAGGAATGCTATTGATCAGCATAGACAGTTTTCCAATGAAAGAACAGCAGATAGACAGAACCGCCGCTCCCGCAATCACTCTGACGCTATACACCTTCGTCACGGCCATTACGCCGATATTCTCCCCGTAAGTGGTAGTAGGCACTGACCCGATCAATCCGGATATCATGGTGGACAGATTGTCCCCCAGCAGAGAACGATGCAGTCCCGGATCTTTGATCAGGTCCCGTCCTATAATCTTGCTGGTGACCACCTGATGGCCGATATGCTCGGAAGTAATGACCAGGATTACCGGAAGAATGATCAGGATTGCCTGCATATCAAACTTGGGCGTAGAAAAATTGGGGATGGAAAACAAAGGTGCTGCTGCAACCTGGGAAAAATCCACCAGACCAGTGAGCAAAGCAGCCACATATCCTGCGATAATGGCCACCAGAATGGGAATGACGGATAAAAATCCCCGGAATAATACAGACCCAAACACAGCAACCGCCAAGGTGATCAAAAAAACACCTATCTTTCTCGGGTCTATCACATCATCCATAAACCCAGCATTGCTGGCAGCGCTGCCGGAAAGTTCCAGACCGATCAGGGCCACCACCGGTCCCATGGCTGCCGGAGGCAGTACCACATCAATCCATTTGGAACCGAATTTATAAATCACAAACGCCAGAATACAGCCTGCAAACCCTACCGCCACAAATCCTCCCAGCGCATAGGAATAGCCAAATTTTTCAATTACAATCTGAGCGGGAGCCAGAAAAGCAAAACTGGAACCCAGATATGCGGGAGCTTTTCCCTTGGTGAGTAGGATAAAAAGCAAAGTGCCTACCCCATTCATAAACAATACCACTGCCGGATTGATCCCAAACATAAACGGTACCAGCACAGACGCCCCAAACATGGCAAACATATGCTGGATACTAAGGGGAACGAGCAATTGAACGGGTACTTTCTCTTCTACCTGAATGATTCGATGATTCTCCATTTTCTACCTCCATACTCATAACTATGATCTGTCTCACTCAGTAAACATATTAAACCATAGCTTCCCGTTCGTCTACCCAAAAAATAAAACTTATCTTCTCCTCTTGTCATATAGTTTTCAATACTATATAATAAAGATGAGGTGACATCATGAAAACGAATGAAGAAAGATTAGCTGAAATTATGGAACATCTGGACCATCTGTCCCATATACCGGCAGATGAAATTCCCAGAATTCCTCTCTATATGGATCAGGTTACCACATTTATGGAAGAGCATCTGCAGGATTATAAACGGAACAGCGAAGACAAAGTTCTCACAAAAACCATGATCAATAATTATGCAAAAAACGACCTGCTGCCTCCCCCGGAAAAGAAAAAATATTCCAGGGAACATATGCTTCTCCTTATTTTCATTTATTACTATAAAAACCTGCTTTCCATCAATGATATTGATACCTTATTGAATCCGCTTACAGAACGGCATTTTAAAGGAGATTCTCCTGTACGTCTCGCTGATATTTATGAGGAGGTATTTTCTCTCCGTAATGAGCAGAAACAGCGGCTGAAAGAAGATATCATCCAGAAATTTGATGCAGCTTCCAAAACATTTGAAACTGCACCGGAAAAAGAGCAGGAATATCTGCGTCTTTTTTCGTTCATCAGTGAGCTGGCCTTTGATGTTTATCTGAAGAAAATGGTGATTGAATCTTTGATCGATCAGTACCGTTCCGAATCTCCATCTGGGAAAGACAAAAAAAAATAACTCCGAACATCACAAAAGGGTGATTCATAAGGCAATAAAATCGCTTTATGAATCACCCTTGCTCTGTGACCAAATCCTATTTCTCTATTCCGGATTTCCTTCTGCTTTTTTTATCCGGTTGAATACCATATCATATCCGTCATTGCCATAATTCAAAGAGCGGTTTACACGGCTGATCGTCGCTGTGGAAGCTCCCGTAGCCGCTGCAATCTCTAAATATGTCTTTTCTTCCCGCAACATTTTTGCCACTTCATACCGCTGTGACAAAGACAACAATTCATTTACTGTACATACATCTTCAAAAAATGTGTAGCAATCATCAATATTCTCTAAAGTCAAAATTGCCTGAAACAGATGGTCTACCGCCTCAGTCTTGATCTTTTTATTCATGATTCCATTCCCCTTTAGTATTTAATCTGTCAATCTGCCTTTCTTTTGCAGATACCTTCTTTTGCATTTTATCATACTAAAGCCGTGAAGTCCACTCTATCTTCTATATTTTTTATTAAGAAAGCATAAATTTTTCCACTACATAAGCCACACCGTCATCATTATTGGACCGTGTAACAAAATCCGCCGCCTGACGGACAGGAAGCACTCCGTTTTCCATGGCCACTCCCAACCCGGCAAACTGTATCATGGAAAGGTCATTGTAGCCATCTCCACAAGCTATCATTTCTTCCCGTTTCAGACCCAGAATTTCCAGCAAACGTTCCAGAGACTGGGCCTTGTCTATCCCTTTCGGCAAAATTTCCAGGAAAAAGGGCTCCGACCGGTACACACTGAAATTCTTCCCTAAAGCTGCCTTCACCTTGGGTTCCACCAGTCCCAGATAGTCCCCGCCTTCCAGCATCAGGAATTTGGGAACAGGAAACTTCACATACTCTTCCATATGGTCTACTTCCCTGATATCCATAGAATTGATCCTGCTCTCTGTTTTGGCATAAGGACATTCCCGGTTATTGGTAATAATCTCCTCTCCTTCATAAGTCAGGATATCAACCCGGTTTTCCATGGCCAGCTCCACGATCCTGGCATTTGTTTCCACTGGAAGCAGCCTGGAAAACACCGTCTCTCCTGTGGCACAGTCAATCATCATTCCCCCATTAAACGAAAGGATATATCCTCCATATTGTTTTAATTCCAGTTCTTCCGCCAGATGGGAAATTCCTTTTGTCGGTCTTCCGGAAGCCAGCACCACTTTTTTTCCCATCTTCTGTATTCGCATCAATGCTTCTTTTGTCTTTGGCGTAATAATCTTGTCTTTATTCGTTAAAGTACCATCCAGATCCAATACGATTACCTGATATTCCATTCCCTCTTTTCCTCCTGAGTCAACAGTCCGCCTTAGCGCACTTATGTCTCAGTGTACGACAATTTTTTATGAAATGCAACTCCTCAGCCCTCTTTTCTTTCCCTCTCTTCCCTCTTCTCTCCATATTGTTCTATGGAACGCTCCATCTCTTCCAGAAAAAAGGCATACTGCAAAAAACGGTCCGACCATTCTCTCCGTTCCCGCTCATCTTTCTTATAACAGCTTCTATGTTCCAAACTTGCCCACAAATCCATGGCCATGGTGCGAAACTGAATTTCCACCGGATAATACTCTTTTCGGTCTACCAGATAGATCGGAACTCCGATTACCAGATGATAACTTCTGTATCCATTGCTTTTCGGGTGACTGATATAATCTTTTTCCTTTACGATTTCCAGGTCATTCTGGCGTTTCAGTGCCTCAGCAAGCATTTCAATTCCCCTCATCTCATAACAGATTACACGAATACCCGCAATGTCCCTGAGATGATACCTGGCTTCCTCTGCCGTATCCTCACAGTCCTTTTTCTTTAATTTCCCTTCTATACTGGATTTGGTCTTGATTCTCCTCTGTATATGATGAATGGGTTCTTCCCCATAACGTTCCAGGTAATCCCCTGCCAGGATATCTAATCTATTTGCCATATTTTTCAGACATTCCCTGTAGGGAACGATCAATTCCTGATATTCTTTCTCCTCCAACGCCGCTTTCACCTCACTTAACTTCCAGTTTAAGGAAAAATTGTGTTAAAACTGTGTCTGCCAGATTGACAATTTCTTATTTTTTTGTAAAAGAATCCTTCCCTTTGTCATACAATATCTTATCAGTGTTACAGAAAGGAATTTTTCATGAAAAAACGAATACAAGCTCTGGTTCTTATCCTGTCTTTCCTCTTTTCTCTGACCGGCTGTTCCTCCCGCTCTTCTTCTCTCACCTCCGTATCGGTGTGGGAATCTTCCCACTCTGTTTTTTATGCACCCCAATATGCTGCCATGGAACTGGGATATTTTGAAGAGGAGGGGATTCACATCGCTCTTACCACAGTATCCGGCGATACGGCTGTCAAGACTTCCCTGGCGTCTCAGCCGGACAGCATCGGATTATCCGGTCCCCAGGTTGCTCTTGTTTCCTCCCTGGAAAATCCCAAAGAATATCCTGTCATATTTTCCCAGATTGGGCAAAGGTCCGGACATTTTCTGCTCTCTTCCCAGCCTGACGAAGATTTTCAGTGGAAACAGATGAAAGGTACCTCTGTCCTGACAGAAGATCCGGACGATATGTCTGTTCTGGTGCTGAAATACATATTGAAAAAGCATGGTCTGGAACCTGATACCGATATTTCCATCCTTCAGAGTTCTGACCTGGCTTTTCCGGAATCTGCTTCCTCCTATCTCCTTACCGCATCAGCCGGACAGAAACAGAATGGTCATCTGGCAGCCTCTTTAGGAAAAGCATCCGGTTTTGTTCCCTGTGCGGTATATTCCGCCGGAAAACAGTTTCTTACCACCAATCCCGATCTCATTCAGGGATTCACAAATGGAATCCAGAAAGGACTGGATTATATCCATGCTCATTCTTCTGAAGAGATTGCCGCTGTGATTCAGCCCCAGTTCCCAGATACGGATCCCACTGTCCTCGCTGCCATGATAGAAGAGTACAAAATCCTGGACGTATGGAATGACAGTTCTGATTTTACGGAAGAAAGCTTTGCTCTCCTCCAGAACCTGCTGGAAGAATGTGGAATCCTTACTCAACGGGTTCCCTACAAACAGCTGGTGGCGCCGGAATATTCCAGGAAAGCCAGATAGCAGTAAATTGACAGTTCCTCCGGACAGTTATATAATGAATCCAATTATCTAAGAGGAGGTATGATTTATGGAAATCTGTCTCAGACCCTGGTCTACGGACGACAGGGCTATTCTGGCCGATCTGATAAGCCGGGTTGACCGCCGTTATCTCTCCAACCGTCTCCCTGACCCTTACACCTTACAGGATGCCGACTGGTGGCTGAATATGGTAAAGGAACAGGACGGACGGGAAGGTTTATTCCGGTCAATTACCGTGGACGGCATACCAGCCGGCAATCTGACTATTGAACGCTGCTCCGATGTCCATGAAAAGGACGGGGAAATCGGCTATTTTCTGGATGAACGGTTTCAGAACCAGGGTGTAATGACAGAAGCAGTCCGTCAGATCTGCCCTCTTGCCTTTCAGGAACTGGGACTGTTGCGCATCACCGGTCTTGTCTATGAACCTAACCTGGCTTCCAGGCGGGTACTGGAAAACAACGGTTTTGTCCTGGAAGGAATCAAAAAACAGGCAGTCTATAAAAATAAACAGGTTTATCACCTGTACATCTATGGAAAATACCGGGAATAACTTCCCTTTCATCGTCAAAAAGGCAGGAACTGTTCGTTCCTGCCTTTGTATGCTGATTACTTTGTATAGTTATCAAAATAACCCTGAATATAGATAATCGGAGTTCCCTTATCACCGCTGCCGCTGGTAAGGTCTGCCAGAGATCCGATCAGGTCTGTCAGCCTTCTTGGCGTAGTTCCCTGAGTAACCATAGTTCCCACCAGGCTGGCCGCCTTCTCATCTTTCTCGTGGATATAATGCTTGATGGCCTCACGCAGTTCTTCTCCTGAAAGATCCGCAAAATCATTATCTGCCAGATATTTTAACTTCACCTCATTAGGAGTTCCCTCCAGCCCTTTGGTATAGGCAGGAGAAACAACCGGATCAGCCAGTTCCCATATCTTTCCTACCGGATCCTTGAACGCTCCGTCGCCATATATCATGACTTCCACATTTTTCCCGGTCTTCTCTACCATTTTCTGGTGAATACGATCCACCATCTCCTGGCAATGGATTGGGAACAGTTTTACCGTATCTTCCGTTGCCTTATTGGAACCCAACAGGCCATACCTGTCATTGTATCCGCTTCCGTCAATACTTTCTGTCATAATATCATCCAGCGAATATACTTTTTTTGCCCCGTTAGCCAGAAGAATTCTCTTAGTTCTTGCTCTTGTGTGGATATCACAGTTTAATACAGTATCCGTATAATCTAAGATTGCTTTTGGATTATTGGCAAAAATAATCTCCACCTCAGCGCCTGCATTCTGGATCAGTTCTTTATAATATTCCACATAATCTACGCCTGTAAAATAATGCTTGCGGTACCCGAACAGTTCCCGGTACTTTTCTTCTGTCAGCACATCGCTCCAGGGATTCACTCCCTTTTCATCTAACAGGTCCTCATCGATCAGATGGTTCCCTACTTCATCAGAAGGATAGCTGAGCATCAATACCACCTTTTTGCACCCCATAGCAATTCCCTTCAGGCAGATTGCAAAACGGTTACGGCTCAAGATAGGAAATATGATTCCCACCGTATCGTCACCAAACTTCTGTTTTACATCTTTTGCAATGGCGTCCACGCTGGCATAGTTTCCCTGTGCCCTTGCCACCACCGCTTCTGTCACTGCAAGAACATCTTTATCCCGGATTTCAAAATGCTCTGATTCTGCTGCTTTCAGCACAGAACTCACCACGATCTCCGCCAGGTCATCTCCTTCCCGTATGATCGGTGCCCTTACGCCTCTTGAAACAGTTCCAACCATTCTTTCCATTGTATTGTCTCCTTCTTTTTTCATATTTCATCGGATGTGAACAGCATGTTGCGCCTTCGGCTAAAATCATACCATAAATCTACCAGCGAAACAACATATTCTTCCAAACATCTTCCATACGTCTCTGATGTAATCCAGTAACCCGGCTTCCGGTACTGACTCTGCCGCCACAATATCCATCTCCCCCAGCTTCTTTCCATTCAGGCTGTAGGAAAGACTTCCCACTTTCTGCCCCTGTTCCACAGGCGCTTCCAGGGATTCTGGCAGCACCAGTTCCTTCTCCACAGAAGCAAAATCTTCTCCTTCTGTCCCCAAATAGGAAAACGGTGCCCGATACTGAAGAGCCACTCTATCTTTTTCTCCCCGGAATACCTCCAGTTCCGGAAGAGGAAGACCCTCTTTGTCTTCATAAAGCCGGCAGTTGGCATATCCGTAATTCATCAGGCTCACTGCATCAGAGAAGCGGGCTTTAAAATCAGGAGCCGCCATCACCACAGCGATCAGACGGACCCCGTCCTTTTCTCCTGTAGCAGAAAGACAGTATTTTGCTGTGGAAGTGGAACCTGTCTTTAATCCTGTAACCGTAAAATTGGTAGCCATTCTTAACAGTTTGTTGGTATTGGAAAGACCAAATTCTTTTGTTCCCTGTTTTGTCTCATGGGTGATGGTATCCATCCAGATCGTGGAATAATCATGGATCTGAGGATAACGGTTGATCAGTTCCCTGGACATAATGGCAATATCCCTTGCTGTGGTCAGATGGGCCGGATCTTCTGTCAGGCCGCAGCAATCCACAAAATGGGTGCCCGTCATTCCCAGACCTGCCGCTCTTTCATTCATCATACGGACAAATTCCGGCTCACTGCCGGCTATGTACTCCGCCATGGCTACGGAAGCATCATTTCCTGATGCGATTACAATACATTTGATCAGCGTTTCTACCGTCTGTTTTTCCCCCTCTTCCAGAAAAACCTGGGAGCCCCCCATAGATTTCGCATAAGCGCTGGTCACCACCTCATCTTCCAGGGAAATTCTTCCTGACTCTAACGCATCAAAAATCAGGATAAGCGTCATAATCTTTGTAATACTGGCCGGGCTTCTCTGCTCATCGGCTGCCTTTTCATAAATTACCGTACCTGTAGAGGCTTCCATCAGAATCCCGCTGGGTGCCTGAATATCCACCCTTCCTTCCGCTTCTGCCGAGACTTTACTCACACTTGCTGCCTGTACTGCCTCATCTCCATACCCGCCGATCTGCAGATCAGGTCCTGAAGCCAGTGTTTCCAGACACACAGTCAGCCAACATACCATTGCAATCACTGATGCTAGAATCCGTTTCATATTTTCTCCCATTTTCTTCATCTATTACAAGTATACTTTTTTCCTACCAAAAAATGTAAGAAAAAATTCTTCAGGAGTTATGACAACTCACCTGCTTTATGTTATACTGATTCTGTATGTACCATTGATATTTAGGGGGTTCCTTTTTCTATATGAGCAGATTTGAATACAAAAAAAGGCAATACCGAAGAAAAATGCGGAATATCAACCGTATCTTACCGCTTCTTGCTGTTATATTCCTTACTATTTTTATTATAGCCGGAACGATTTATCTGATATCCGTCTATTTTGGAGATTCCCAGGGAACTTCCGTTTCTTTCTCTTCCCAGGGACAGACATCGGATTCCGGCCAGACAACAAAACCGGCTGCAACAGACCCATCTTATGGAAATGATTCCCAAGAGCCACTCACCGGAGCCGACGCCCTCATAGCTCAGGCTGATCGTCTGGCCATGGGATATGATTATGACGCTGCCATAGCTCTCCTTTCCCAGAGTGAATATGCCCAGGAACCGAATGTCCAGAATGCCATTTCCGGTTATGAAGCAACCAAAGCCACTCTGGTCCGGGCGGATCCCAATAAAGTGACCCATGTGTTTTTTCATACACTGATCATGGATACTTCCAAAGCTTTCGACAGAGATTCCATGCAGAACGGCTACAACCAGATGATGACCACAAAAGATGAATTCCTGAAAATTCTTCAGTCCATGTATGAACGTGGTTTTGTACTGGTCCGCCTCCATGATGTTGCCCATGAAGTGACTGATGAAAACGGGAATGTAAGTTTTGTTCCGGGAGATATTATGCTTCCCGAGGGAAAACAGCCTTTTGTCATGTCCCAGGACGATGTATGTTATTATGAATATATGGAAGGCGACGGGTTCGCCTCCCGGCTGGTGATCGGAGAAGACGGAAAACCTACCTGTCAGATGGATCTGGACGACGGTACCACCGTCACCGGTTCTTATGACCTGATACCTCTTCTGGAAGATTTTATCCAGGAACATCCGGATTTCTCTTACCGGGGCGCCAGAGCCGTCATCGCCTTTACCGGCTACAACGGAGTAATGGGATACCGGACTGATGCCTCCTACGAGGGGATCAATCCGAATATTGAACAGGATCGGGAAACCGTACGTCAGTTAGCCCAGTGTCTCAGGGATAACGGCTGGGAACTGGCATCCCACAGCTGGGGTCACCGGAATCTGGGAACCATTTCCTATGAAGAATTTGTGGCGGATACTGATAAATGGGAAAGCCAGGTGGAATCGCTGATCGGTCCTACTGATATCATCCTCTATCCTTTCGGTGCTGAGATTGGCGACTGGCATCCTTATACCATGGATAATGAACGTTATGCTTATCTCCATGAAAAAGGATTCCGTTATTTCTGTAATGTTGACGCCAGCCAGTACTGGGTACAGATCGGAGATGACTATATGCGCCAGGGACGGCGGAATCTGGATGGATACCGTATGTATTATGATCTTCCGGAAAGCAATCCTTCCAAGCTTTACTTAAGCGACCTGTTTGATGTGGAAGAAGTATTCGACCGGAGCAGGCCAACCCCTGTACCTCCTATGTCTCAGACCGAAAATTATTAACAGAAAGGAGTTCCCTTATGATAAATATACTTGGATTTAACTTTTACACCCCGGAGGAGCGGCGCCAGCAGGAGAAAGAATACAGCCTGAAAATGTTTCCCTATGGAGACCCCCAGCGTGAAAAAATAACCGGGATTTTACAGGAAATCTGCCCGGCTGCCGACCAGAAATCACTGTTATTCTATTATCTGGTATTTAAGCAGACCCTGATGGAAGAAACTTCCTTATCCGTTCCCCAGGTTCTGAAAAAAGCAAAACTTCGTACCATTCCCAAGGGTATTACGGAACAGACAGGCCAGGCAGTCCGCCGTCTTGTACTTTTTGACCTGGAAATCGATGAGCAGCTTTCTTATCCTCCTGCATCTGTATTTTTGCAGGATTAAGAGCTGAAAAATCAAAAGAAACCCCGAAGCTGTATTGCCCTACAGCTTCGGGGTTTTTTGTTATACGATTCTGTTACTGGCCATCCCATCCCATCAGATAAGCTACCACCAGTTTTGCCGTCTCCACAACACCGTCCAGATGGGTTCTCTCCATGCCATGGCTGCAATAGCAGGCCATTCCAAACGCTGCTGCATATACATTATTTCCTGCTCTGACAGCCGCATTGGCATCCGTACCATAACGATAGAAAATATCAATCGCATGGTCAATACCGTTAGCTTTTGCTTCACGGATGATCTTGTCTGTCAGTCCTCTGTCATAAGGAGAGAAATTATCCTTTACACAAATACTCACAGCTCTTTCATGGCCGTTATAATCCGGTCCGATCAAGCCGATATCCACAGCTACAAATTCTTCCACTTCCTTCGGAATATAAGCGCCTCCGTGGTTGATCTCCTCATAAAACGGGAAGGACAGCAGTGTACGGTACTTTGGTTTCAGTCCCTGTTCCGTCATAAACTTCAAAGCAGCAAACACTGCAGCTACGGCCATCTTGTCATCGATGAATCTGGATTTCACATATCCATTTTCTGTCACAGTACAGTGAGGCTCAAAAGATATGATATCTCCATGCTCGATTCCCAGGGCACGCACATCTTCTCTGGACTCCACTTTTTCATCCAGGCTGATCATCATCGTGTTTTCGTCTCTTTCCAGACTCCTGGCATCGTCAAATACATGGGTGGAATGGGACTGGCATACCATCAGGCCGGTATATTTTTTCCCGCTTCTGGTATGGATTGTCACAGTCTCACCTTCAATACTCTGGAACGACACTCCGCCAAGGGCACGAACCCGGATACTTCCGTCCGCATCAATTCTGCGCACCATCAATCCAAGCGTATCCATATGGGCTCCTACCATAACTGTTTTAGAGTTATCCTCCCCATCCAGGGTAATGTAACCGGTTCTCTTTCTGTCATAAGTAACCGGATAACCGAATTTTTCTCCATACTGTTCCAAAACCGGAATAATCTCATCATAATAACTTACCGGGCTTGGTGTATTTACAAAATCCCGAAAACACTCTACCAGAAATTCTCTGTCAATCTTAATGTCCATCTTTACTCCTCCTGTCTATCTCCGGTCATGCTGCCGGATCATGACTATTGTCCGGCAAATTCCTTACAGAAATGGCATGCCACTTTATGACCATTTCCAATATCCTGCAGTTCCGGAGACTGGGAAAAGCAGATATCTTTCGCATACGCACAACGGGGAGCAAAACGGCAGCCCGGTTTTGGATCAATGGGAGAGGTAATCTCGCCTTTCAGCAGGATTCTTTCCTTTTTCGCCCCAAGTCTGGGAACCGGAATTGCTGACAGCAGTGCTTTTGTATATGGATGAGTAGGCGCCCTGAACAGTTCTTCCGAAGACGCATACTCCACTACTTTTCCTAAATACATAACCATGATATCATCGGAAAAATAGTTTACAACAGAAAGGTCATGGGTGATAAACATATAGGTCAGCCCCATTTCCCTCTGAAGCTTTTTCAGCAGATTCAGAATCTGCGCCTGAATGGACACGTCAAGAGCAGATACCGGCTCATCACAGACGATAAATTTCGGCTTCAGTGCCAGCGCTCTGGCAATCCCAATCCTCTGGCGACGTCCGCCGTCCAGCTCATGGGGATAGGAACTCATCAATCTTTCCGCCAGTCCTACCACTTCCATCAGTTCCAGGACCTTCTCCTGTCTCTCTGCCTTTGATTTGTAGATTTTATGCAGGCGGAGAGGCTCACCGATCAATTCGCTGACTGTTTTTCTCGGATTCAGGGAAGCAAACGGATCCTGGAAAATAATCTGCATATCGGAACGGAGTTTTCTCATTTCCGCATTGGAAATCTTGGTAATATCTCTTCCCTCAAAAATCACTTCGCCGCTGGTAGGTTCATGAAGTCTCAGAATGGCTCTTCCTGTAGTAGATTTTCCGCATCCAGACTCTCCTACTACGCCTAAGATCTTCCCTTTCTCCAGGGTAAAACTCACATCGTCTACCGCATGGAGAACGCCGCCGGAGGTATTAAAATATTTTTTCAAATTCTTTACTTCTAAAATCGGCTCACTCATGCAGTTTTCCTCCTAATGAAACTCCCGTGCCTTCCTCATAAGCCAGGCAGGCAACCGTATGGGTATCTGACAGTCTGGTCTCTACAGGCCGTCTTGTTTTACAAAGTTCCGTACAATAACTGCACCTGGGGTGGAACGGGCAGCCTTCCGGAAGGTTAGTAGGATCTGGCATCAGACCTGGTATAGGCTTTAATTCTTCTTCTCTGTGTTCAATATCAGGCAGGGAGTTGAACAGACCTTCTGTATAAGGATGGCTGGTATGTTCAAAAATATCCTCCAATGTGCCATGCTCTACCACACGGCCGGCATACATGATACTGACTTCATCACACACTTCAGCCACAATTCCCAAATCATGGGTGATCATCAGCATGGAAGTGTTATACTGCTCTTTCAGCTTCTGCATCAGATCCAGCACCTGTGCCTGTATCGTCACATCCAGCGCTGTCGTAGGCTCATCAGCGATCAGCAGGTCAGGATTGCATACCAGCGCCATTGCGATCACAACTCTCTGCTTCATTCCGCCAGAAAACTGATGAGGATACTCTCCCGCACGATTTCCGGGAATTCCTACCATTTCCAACATCTCTTTTGCCTTCTCCAGTGCCTGCTTTTTATCCATTTTTTTATTATGCAGCTGGATTTCTTCCGCAATCTGGTCCCCTACTGTCATAACAGGATTCAAAGAAGTCATAGGATCCTGGAAAATCATGGACACCTGATCTCCTCTGATGGATTCCATTTCTTCTTCACTATAATCAAAAACATTTTTCCCCTGAAGTTCAATGACTCCGCCGGTAATCTTTCCCGGAGGATTGGGAATCAGACGGAGAATCGACAACGCCGTAGTTGTCTTTCCTGCTCCTGTTTCCCCTACCAGTCCCAGGGTCTTTCCTCTTTCAATTTTCAGATCCACTCCATTGACAGCTTCTACGATTCCATCCGATGTCTCATAACGCACCGAAAGGTTTTTAATGTCAACGGTATATTTCTTATCTTCCATTTGGCACCTCCTACTGTTTCAGACGAGGATCCAGGGCATCACGAAGACCATCACCAAGCAGGTTCAGGGCCAGGATCGTGATCACAATCGCAAGTCCCGGGAACAGCGTCAGATGCAGAGCATCTCTCAGATAATTTCTTCCGCCGGAAAGCATTGCTCCCCATTCCGGATCCGGTGGCTGTACACCCAGTCCGATAAAGCTCAAAGATGCAGTGGACAGGATTGCACTTGCAACGGATAATGTAGCCTGTACAATAATGGGCGCCAGACAGTTTGGAAGAATTTCCCTGAAAATGGTTGTAGGGCTTTTGGCACCTATGGCTCTCGACGCCTCTACAAACTCCTGATCTTTAATACTCATTACAGAAGCTCGGATAATACGGGCATATCCGGGAATACCGGAAATACCGATTGCCAGCATCACGTTAAACAGACTGGTTCCCAAAGCTGCCACAATGGTCATTGCCAGCAAGATGCTGGGAACAGCCAGGAAAATATCCATAATACGCATAATGACATTATCGACCTTACCGCCATAATATCCGGCGATAGACCCTAAAGTACCTCCCAGTACCAGAGAAATGGTAACCGATACCAGACCTACTACCAGAGAAACTCTGGAACCATGGACCAGACGGGCAAAAATGTCACGGCCGAATTCATCGGTTCCGCACCAATGTTCCAGGCTTGGTTCCTGAAGACGATTGGAAATATTCTGAGTGATTACTTTTGTATCATAGTCGGCGATCACGTCTGCAAAAATTGCCATCAATGCCAATATGACCAAGATAGCCAGACCCAGCATCGCCAATTTATCCCTTCTCAGCCTGCGCCATATTTCTGACGCCATACTGCGTTTTTTCTGTACTGTTGTTGTTTTTGCCAATGCTGCTCACCTCCTATTTATATTTTGACTTGATTCTCGGGTCAATGTAAGCATACAGAATATCTACCACCAGATTTACAATACTGAAGCAGATACAGAATACGATTACGCAGCCCAATACTGCCGGTGTATCCTGTGCCTTAATGCTGTTTACCAAGAATGTTCCTACACCCGGCCAGGAAAATACAGATTCTGTCAGAACCGCACCACCCAACAGAGAGCCAAACTGTAATCCAACCACGGTAACTACCGGGATCAAAGCATTTTTCAATGCATGCTTATAGATAACTGCTTTTTTATTTACACCCTTTGCCTTCGCAGTACGGATATAATCCTGACGGATTACTTCCAGCATGGAAGACCTGGTGATTCTGGTGATGCTGGCCATACAGCCAGTTCCCAATGTGATGACCGGAAGTACCAGAGAGCTCCAGCCATCATTACCACCGGAAGGAAACCATTTCAAATTTAAGGAAAAACCAATGATCAGCATAAGGCCCAGCCAGAAGTTAGGGGTTGCCACACCTAAAAGAGCAAAAACCATACTGACACGATCCATAATGGAATACTGTTTTGTTGCTGAAATAATTCCAATAGGAATGGATAATACTACCGCAAACAGCATACCCCAGAAAGCCAGGGTAAGAGTCGCAGGGAACCTGGATAAAATTTCAGAAATTACCGGCTGACCTGTCTTATAAGATTCTCCCAGATCACCATGAAGCAGGTCTGCCATATAATTTACATATCTGACGATCACGGGATCGTTCAATCCCAATTCTTCTCTTAAAGCCATAACTGACTCAATCGGCGCCGTCTCTCCCAGAATCGTACGGGCCGGATCACCAGGAGCCAATGACATAATAAAGAATACCAGGAAAGATACGCCTAAAATAACCGGTATGAGCATCAGCAATCGCTTGAGTACATACTTGTACATATCTTCTCTCCTCTCTGTAGACTTTGAAAAGTCTTTTGTCCTATGTCCGGAAAAACCACAGGAAAGCACATACCCCCATTGGCATGTGCTTTCCCCCGTTTTCCTGCTTATGATTCAGGTACTTTACTTCCCTGTCAGCTTTACACCACTTTTATCTTCCAATTACTGCTCGTAATGAAGTCCTGTCAAAACATGCATATTGAAAGAAGAAATTTCCAAGCCAGCGAGATCTTTGTTTCTAGCAATCAGACCTTTTTCTGAATACAGAGGAGTCCAGATAGCATCTTCAGAAACGATTCTCTGAATTTCTTTATAATCCTCTTCCACCTGTGCAGCATCACGGTTGGTCACAGCATCATCGATCAGCGCATCCACTTCCGGATTCTTATACATTGCACGGTTTCCACCTGCGCCTGCATTGGTGCTGTAGAACAGAGGACGATAGGTATTATCCGGTTCTGCATTAGCTACCCAGCCTGCCATACAAGCATCATGCTCACCATTTCCAGTTCTCTCATAGAATGTAGAGGATTCCATCTGCTCAATCTTCATGGTTACACCAATCTGCTGCAGATTTGCCTGAATTGCAGTAGCTGCTCTTGCTCTCTTATCTCCGGAAAGGAAAGTAGTAAAGGTAAATCCATTGGCATATCCTGCCTCTGCCAGCAGTTCTTTTGCTTTTTCAGGATTATACTCATATTTTACTGCTGTATCCTGAACACCGATCGCACCAGGAGCCAGATAAGTATCCACTACCTCTCCTTCTCCGTTTACTGCTACGATCAGAGCATCATCTTTGTTGATCGCATAGTTCATAGCCTGTCTTACCAGAGGATTGTCAAACGGAGCCTTCTGTGTATTCATCACGAACATTTCAACCTGAGAAGACTGATATTCGTCCAGAGCCAGATTCTCGTTATCACGAATCTTCTGAGCATCGTTGGTTCCTACGTTAAGCAGAAGATCCAGTTCTCCGTTCTCCAGAGCGATGGTTCTGGAAGTTTCTTCGGTGATCGGTTTTAAGATGATACCGCCATTTTTAGCAGCTCTTTCTTTGTCAAAATAATTGTCGTTTCTCTTTAACTCCAGCTGGGAGCCTGCCTGCCAGGATACAAATGTATAAGGACCGCTTCCCATAGGAGCATCTGCAATCTTCTTTCCTTCTGCTTCCAGCTTTTCTGTGTAACTCTTGCACAGGATTGCTCCGCCGGAATGTGCCAAAGAAGTAAGCAGGGTATTGCTGGGCTGGTTCATATGAATGATAAAGTTCAGGTCGTCCACTACTTCCACATTATCAATCATGGATACCAGATGACCAACTTTAGCAGACTCTTTCTGTCTTTCCAGTGAAAATTTTACATCTTCAGAAGTCAGAGGCGTTCCATCAGAGAACTGTACGCCTTCTTTCAGTTTGAATTTTACAGTAGTATCATCTACATATTCCCAGCTTTCTGCCAGATCGCCTACTACTTCATTCTCTTCATTTACTCTTACCAGATTGCTGTAAATATGACGAGTTGCATAAGAAGATGGTACATCATTATGATCATGGGGATCGAGTGAAGAAATGTCCGCAGACATTCCCGCTTTGATGATGGCATCTGCACTGGTGTCATGAGTTCCAGAGCTGCTCTTGGTACTTGAGCTTCTGCCGCCGCAGGCTGTTGCTGATAACATGGCTGCTGCAAGCAGGCATGCAAGAACAATTTTTCCTGTTTTTTTCATTGATTACACTCCTTTTCTTTTCGGCATCTGCATCCCACTGACTGGTTCCTTCCGCCGATGATAATATCTAAAACATATTCCTTTTCCCATCAGAATACGTTCTATTCTAATTTTCAGCCTTCCAATACATAGGCTGCAAGCAGGATTGCCGTATTTTTCACTCCATCCATGTGAGTGCGTTCCACACCGTGGGAACAGAACGTTCCCATACCAAACGCTCCGGCAACCAGATTGTTTCCTGCCCGGACAGCAGCGCTTCCGTCTGTTCCATAACGGTAAAATACATCCGCTGCATAATTCAATCCCCAGGCTTCCGCTTTCTTTACCAGGCGGTCTGTCAGTTCCCTGTCATAAGGAGAGAAATTATCCTTCACACAGATGCTGACTCTGTCTTCTTTACCATTGTGGTCCGGACCGATCACACCGATATCCAGTGCCACATATTCGCTCACCTCTGCCGGTACATACGAACCGCCATGTCCGATTTCCTCATAATGAGGGAATACAAACCAGGTATCACAGGCCGGCGTCAGCTTCTGGTCCTTCAAAAGCTTTAGAACTGCAAGACTACAGGTTGCACATGCTTTATCATCGATAAAACGTGATTTGATAAATCCGTTTTCCGTGATCGTAAAATGAGGTTCCAGGGAAATAATGTCTCCATTCTCAATTCCAAGGGCTTTCACCTCTTCTTTCGAATGCACATTCTCATCTAATATGATCATCATGGTATTCTCATCCCTGGTCAGAGATCTGGCATCATCAAATACATGAACGGAATGGGACTGACAGGCTACCAGGCCTGTATAGGTACGGCCGCTTCTGGTATGAATCGTAGCCGTCTCCCCTTCTATACTGTTAAAATTGATTCCACCCAGATTTCTCACCCGGATCATACCGTCTGCATCGATCCGTTTCACCATCAGGCCTAACGTATCCAGATGGGCGCCCACACATACGGTTTTACTTCTGTCTTTTCCAGGCACTTTAATATATACAGTGTGTTTCCGGTCGTAAGAAACCTCATATCCCAGTTCTCCTGCCAGACGTTCCATCACAGGATTGATTTCCTCATAATAGCTGACAGGACTTGGCGTTTCGATCAGTTCCTTCATGACCTCAGTAAGATAATTCCAATTCCATTGTAATTCCATTTCAAGCCATATCCTTTCTTCTGCCCTGTAAATATTGCGGACACTTTAGTGCGCTACCACTTAGTATAATATAGAAAGCAATAAAAATCCATCTTTTTTTCGCTTTCTAACAAATTTATTCCTCATTTTTTCCGCTGAAAACCCAGGAATATCCGACATCTTAGAAAAAAATCCGTCTGACAGGGAATTTATTCCAACTTTTCCCCATCAGACGGACTCTCGTAAGAATACCTATGGATCAAAACTGCACAATATCTTTAATTTCTTCAGCCGGTTCTACAGATTCTGCATAAAGGACCGGGCCTTCTCCGCCATAATCCTTCCAATACTCCAATGCTATCCTGGCCCTGACTGTAACCCAGTTACCTGTTTCCAGCAGTCTGGCTTCTCTGGCTTTGCAGATAAACCCGAGAAATGCCATATCAGCTTCACAACAGGTCATTGCCATACGCCCGGGCACAAAATAATTTTTCGGGAATTCCGGTGATTTCATGGCCATTGCAGTAAATTCCACTACTTTTCCCACATAACGCTCCGGTTTATCCATACAGTCGATATACCAGATTCCATAGTATTCAGGGGCAATCTTCACCACATCTTCTTTCATATCATAGGGCAGATCTTCCTCTGTAATCTCCGGCTCTACTTCTCCTTCGGAAGTTTCAAATACAATATCTGCCTGCCGTCCCATCGCTTTCAGAGTACGGCGGTAAGCACCCAGCTGCTCTTCCGGGATGCCATCGCAGCGATTCACGATAACCAGTTCCGTATTTCTCAGCATGGCACCAAACAATGGCTTCATGTTTTTCAGATACAGATCAATGGTGGAGCCGTCTACAATGGTAATCTGCTGATAGATGGTCCAGTCTTTCGGAATCTGCAGTTCATCCTGATTCCACATTCCATTCCACTCGATCAGTACCCGTTCCGGATTATAAAAAAGTTCCAATTCTTCCAAACGCTCCGGTGTTATCTGGGACATATCGTCCACGTACACCACTGCCGTCTTTGTATCCTTCAGCAGTTCTTCTTCATATTCCGTATCACCTTCCTCACAGACGATCAGCAAGGTTTTTCCCTCTGCCTGAAAATATTCCTGAGCCATGGTAAATTTTAAAAATTCTGTTTTTCCTGCCTCCAGAAAACCATTGATCAAAAATACCGGCATAATTTCATCATCTATCATCGGTCCCATGGTCACTCACTCCTGCCAAATGCTTTCTTCAGCTCATCTTCCTTCAGGTTTGCCCCTATTACGCACACTTTTCCAGTATATTCCGGCTTGCCTGTACGGATTTCATATTCTTCCGGAACCAGATCAAAATAAAACCATTCTCCATCTTCTCCCGGAATCATGCCTTTGGAACGCAATACCTCACCAAAATCGGATCCGTACGCCAGTTCATCCAAAACAGTTTCCAGTTTTTCCCTGGTAATGGCAGCAACATGTTCCATACCCCAGCTGGAAAATACTTCATCTGCATGATGGTGGTCATGATCATGGCAGCCGCAGCTGCATGCTTCCCCATGCTCATGATGATGCTCATGCTCATGGTGGTGCTCGTGATCGTGATGATGCTCGTGGTCATGGTGGTGCTCATGGCTTTCCTCATAAACTTTCAAAGCTTCCGCCATCAGGTCTTCTTCCATCGTATCCGGCTTTTCAATAATATCCAGCAGCTGTGCTCCTGTCAGCTGGCTGCAGGGAGTGGTAATAATGGTTGCTTTGGGATTCGCCTCACGAAGCAGTTTTACAGCTGCATCCACTTTCTTGCTGTCTGCCACATCTGTCCGGCTGAGCACAATCGTTCCTGCAAAGGACACCTGGTTATTAAAAAATTCCCCGAAATTCTTCATATACATTTTACATTTCTGGGCATCAACCACTGTTACCGCACTTCCCAGTGCAACATCCAGATTCGCTGATACATCACGGACTGCTTTCATAACATCAGAAAGCTTTCCCACTCCTGACGGTTCAATGATCACACGGTCAGGCTGATATTTCGTCAGCACTTCTTCCAGAGATTTGCCGAAGTCCCCCACCAGGGAACAGCAGATACACCCGGAATTCATTTCCCTGATCTCAATCCCTGCATCTTTCAGAAAACCACCATCAATGCCGATCTCACCAAACTCATTTTCGATCAGTACGACCTGCTCTCCGCTGATAGCTTCTTCCAAAAGCTTTTTAATGAATGTCGTTTTTCCGGCTCCCAGAAATCCGGAAATAATATCAATCTTAGTCATGACAGTATCCTCCTTTTGATTCTATAATTTTTTCAGCAATACGCCGATATCGTCTTTTCTTCCCACAATGATCAAATGTTCATTGGGACGGATCTGATGAGTAGCCGCAGGCATTAAGGCCACCTTTCCATTCTGCTTGGTACCGATCACATTGATATGGTAACGATTCCGCATATCCAGTTCGATCAGCGTTTTATTGATCCATTCTTCCAAAGGAAGAATTTCATAAATGGAATAATTATCTGCCAGTTCAATATAATCAAAAACATGATTGGCGGAAAAACGGACAGCCAGGCGCTCTGCCACATCACGGTCCGGATAAATGACCTCATCTGCCCCGTTACGCAGAAGGAACTTTGCATGGATATCACGGGTAGCTTTGCTCACCACATGCCTTGCCCCCATTTCCTTGATCAGACTGGTAATCTCCAGACTGCTCTGGAAATTAGTACCTATACAGACAAAACACACATCAAAATTGGCAATACCCAGGCTTCTCAGCACTTCCTCATTGGTACAGTCCCCAATTTTGGCACTGACCACATATGGAAGCATTCCTTCCAGATTCTCTTCTTTTTCATCTATTATCATAATCTGATTTCCCTGTTTTGACAAGTTCATGCATAAATGCCGTCCAAAACGTCCCATTCCAATGATTAAAATCGATTTCATATTTTCCTCCTTAACCTATGGTAATTTTCCCTACCGGTAACTTGATCTGGGAAGTCCTCTTCTGCTGAGTAAAAGCAAGGGCAAATGACAAACTTCCGATTCTTCCGCAATACATCAAAAATATGATCAGTATCCTGGATACCGGCAGCAGATCCCTGGTGATTCCCGTGGTCATTCCCACCGTGCCAATCGCTGAAAAAGTCTCAAACAACACATCTGACATAATCAGGTCCGGCTGTATGCCCATAATGACCAGAGCAACGATGAGCGTAAGAGTCAGGTTCATCGTCATGATCGTGCTGGCACGTTTGATCGTATCATCTTCAATCCTTCTTCCAAACACATTCAGTCCGCTTTCCCTGCGGATATTGGAAACCACGCAGAACAGCAGTACGATGATCGTTGTTGTTTTAATACCGCCGGCTGTGGATCCCGGACTTCCTCCGATAAACATCAGAACAATGGTAAGTAATTTACTGCCATCTGTAAGAGCTCCCGTATCAATGGTATTAAATCCGGCTGTCCTGGCCGTCACGGAACTGAACAGGGAGGAAAGGATTTTTCCACTCACCGTCATATCCTCCATCAGCGCATTCCGTTCCAGCAGATAAAACAGATAGGCTCCTCCAAATATCAGTACAAATGTAGTCAGCAGGACAATTTTCGTATGGAGCATATACTTACGGATATGCCACTTATTGCGGCTGATATCGTCCCACACCACAAAGCCAATGCCTCCGATCACGATCAGAGACATAATAACCAGATTTACCAGCCAGTCGTCATAATAATTGACAAAAGAACTGTATTTCCCCTGAAATCCCATCAGATCAAATCCGGCATTGCAAAAGGCAGAAATGGAATGAAAAAAGCCATAAAACACGCCTCTGAAAAAGCCATACTGAGGAACAAAGCGAATCGCCAGAAGGATTGCTCCTGTCCCTTCAAAAATGATCGTTCCGATAAATATTTTCCTGGCAAGGCGTACCACGCCGCCAATCTGCAAAGTATTTACGCTCTCCTGCAGAAGCCCCCGTTCCTTCAGACCAATTTTTCTTCTCAATATAATAGACAGGCAGACTCCTATGGTGATAAATCCCAGACCTCCTATCTGGATCAGACAGATGATCACAATCTGCCCGAACAGCGTCCACTGGCTCCAGGTGTCTGCTACCACCAGCCCTGTCACGCAGGTAGCGCTAGTAGCCGTAAACAAAGCATTCAAAAAGCCGATGCTCTGTCCGTCCCGGCTGGCAAAAGGCAGCGTCAGCAAAAGAGCTCCTGCAAGTATCACACAGAAAAAGCCATAAGCAATAAACTGCGTCTGAGACAGATGATTCTGCCACAAAAAAATTGCCTTTCTTCTATTTCCAATTTCAAATTCTTTCATTTCCTACCTCCCACGCACCCACTGAAGACCTGTACAAAGCAAAAACACAGCCAGGTTCACCACTACCACACTGGCTCCTGCCGGGGTTGAAGCCTCATAGGAAATGACCATGCCAATGCAGAAACACACCACCGAGACTACTCCTGCTGCAATCATCACTCCCCGGAAACTCTTAAACAGCCTCATGGAAGTCAACGCCGGAAAAATGATCAGGCTGGAAATCAGCATGGCTCCCATCATACGCATTCCCAGTACGATTGTCACTGCTGTCAGCACAGCAAACAGGATATGGTACCAGGATACCTTTACTCCTGTAGCCCGGGCAAAATTTTCATCGAAAGTTACTGCGAATACTTTATGGTAAAAAAAGACAAACAAAAACAATACGATCACTGACAATATTGCTGACAAAATTACATCTGCCCGGCTCATGGCAAGAATGCTTCCAAACATATAACTGCTTACGTCTGTCGTCATTCCTGTAGTCAGAGATGTGATAATAATACCTATTGCCAACGCACTGGCAGAAATCACCGCGATGGCTGCGTCACTTTTGATTTTTCCATTTTCTGTGATCCGCAGAAGGAAAAACGCCGCAATGACCACTACCGGTATGGACACCTGAAGAGGCTGCCATCCGAATGCGATTGCCAGGGACAAAGCCCCAAAAGAAACATGGGACAGGCCATCTCCGATCATGGAATACCGTTTCAGCACTAGGCTGACTCCCAAAAGGGAGGCACACAGAGAAACCAGGACTCCCCCCACAAGGGCTCTCACTAAAAATGGATAAGATAACATTTCTCCGATCACGTTCATGTATCCTCACCTCCCAGAAAACGCCTTCCCACAGAACTGTTCCGATATTGTTCCACAGTACCATAAAACAGAACTTTTTGGTTCAGATGCAGAATCTTTCCTGCCTGGCGCACCATATTCTGAATATCATGGGATACCATGAGGATCGCTACTCCCTGGTCCCTGTTCAGATGTTTCACCACCTGATAAAATTCCTGAGCCGCAGACGGGTCCAGGCCAGTAATCGGCTCATCCAGGATCAGCAATTTTTCCGTAGCACAAAGAGCCCTGGCAATCAGCACTCTCTGCTTCTGTCCGCCTGACAGATCCCGGTAACATTTATATTTCAAATCTTCAATCCCCAAGCGCCCCATATTCACCTCTGCCAGCTTTTTCTCTTCTCTGGAGTAGAAAGGCCGGTAACCAGCCCGGCTGAGAGTACCGGACAACACCACTTCCCACACAGTAGCCGGAAAATCTTTCTGGGCAGCTGTCTGCTGAGGCAGATAACCTATCCCTGTTTTCTTCAGTTCCTCCGCTATGGTGATTGCACCTGAGGTAGGCTTCAGAAGACCTAAAAGTCCTTTGATCAGAGTACTTTTTCCGGCTCCGTTTTCCCCCACTACTCCAATGTAATCTCCTGGAAGCACTTCCATGGTCACTTCCGTTACTACATCCACATTTTCATAGCCAAATCCGGCTTCCACGCATTCTATCAACGGTTTCATCAATTCAATCCTTTTCTTAGGTTTTCAACATTTTGCTCCATCAGATCCAGGTAGGTAACTCCCGCATCAAATTCTGCTCTGGTCACGTTATGGCAGGAATGGAAAAGAAGAGGTTCTGCCCCTGTTTCCTCACTGATGATCTCTGCCACCCTGGGACTGGACAACTCCAGATAATACACTGCCGGAATTCCATATTCGTTTACCTTATCAATCAGATAAGCGATTGTCCTGGCACTGGGTTCTGTATCGGTACTGCAGCCGGAAAAAGCCGCCCGGTACTCCAATCCATAGGATTCTGCCAGATAACGGAACGGAAATTTTCCTGCCACAATGATCACCTGGCGTTTTCCGTTGTTTACCGTTTGTTCCATTTCCTGGTCCAGCTTTTTTAATTTTTCCTGATATTTTCTGCTGTTTTCCTGGTAAAATTCCTGGTTCTCTCCATCTAACCGGCACAGGCTGTCTGTAATCCTGTCAACGATCACCATTGCATTCTTCGGAGATGTCCAGATATGCTCATCATACTCAATCTCTTCCTCATGACCATCATCTCCCAGCATCTCTTCATGGTGATGAGCAGACTCTTCCATACCTTCTACCAGTACCTCTTCAAATACATCCACATAATCCATCATGGTAACTACCTGAAGATCCGGTGCGTCAATCGCCTCCAGAACTTCCTCCAGCCAGTGCTCCATCTCTCCGCCGTTGGAAATCAGCAGGTCCGCTTCCTGAATCAGCTTCATGTCTGCCGGAGTTGGCTCAAAAGAATGGCTGTCCATTCCTGCGGGAACTGCCAGCGTCAGGTCTATCCGGTCACCTCCCACCTGTCGCACAAAATCATAATATGGGAAAATTGTAGTGACCACATTCAGTCTTCCATCTTCTTTCGCTTTCTGTCTCTCTTCTCTCCCGCAACCGGTAACCATTATAGCAATTGCAGCCAGCAATGCTGCCGCCCATAGCATTTTATATCTCATACGTTTTCTCCGAATATCCTTTTCACTTCAGAGGGGTGGCTGATCAGATAGGAAGGATGAAATTCCTCCAGTTCTTTCCTGTCCCGAAATCCCCAGAGAACCCCTACGGTATCCACACCGGCATTGATTCCCGTCCGCATATCCGTATTGGTATCCCCAAAGTACAGGCATTCAGACAGCTCTACCTGAAGTTCTTCTGCCAGCACAAATACCCCTGTAGGATCTGGTTTCTTCGGCACGCCTTCCCGCTCTCCTGCAATCCCGTCAAAATACCCTTTTCCAAATATACTTTCAATGGTTTCCACGGTCCTGGCATGCGGTTTATTGGAAAGCACAGCCAGCTTGACTCCTCTGGCTTTCAGGAAATCTGCCATCTCCATAATCCCATCATAAGGCTTCACCTGATACAGACAATATTTTGCAAATTCTTCCATATATATGGGTAAAGATTTTTCCAGCAATCGGCCTTCCGGATCTCCCGCATAAGCCAGACAGCGTTCCATCTGCTTCCGGTAACCGTCCCCTACAAAATGCTTCAGATGCTCTTCATCTACCGTCCCCAGTCCTAAACGCTCCAACACACGGTTCGTGGTATACGCCAAAGCATGGATGGTATCCAGAAGTGTCCCATCCAGATCAAAGATACAGCAGCGATACATACTTATCCTTCCTTTCCTGTTCAGTCTGTCAAAAATTCCGGTTATGAAAACAGACTTTCCGCATACTTGACTGAAGCCATTCCATCCTTGCAATAGCAATCTGCTCCGATCGTCTCCGCATAATCTTTTGTAAGGACAGCTCCACCCACCATGATTTTTACTTCTGGCAGTTTCTGATGAAGCTGGCGAATGGTTTCTTCCATACTGGGAACCGTAGTGGTCATAAGAGCGCTTAAGCCTACCAGTCTCACCTGTTCTTTTTCAGCTGTCTCCACCACCATCTCCGGCGGCACATCTTTTCCCAGATCGATCACTTCATAACTGTAATTTTCCAGTAACACTTTCACGATATTTTTTCCGATATCATGAATGTCCCCTTTTACGGTAGCAAGAATAATCTTTCCTTTTTTCTGTTCCACTTCTCCCCGGGAAAGCATCTTATCTTTTATCAGTTCAAATGCTGCTTTTGCCGCCTCTGCGCACATAAGCAGCTGGGGCAGATACAAAGTTCCCGCTTCAAACCTGACTCCCGCCCGGTCCAATGCAGGAATCATCTCTTCCTGTATGATTTCCAAGGGGTCTTTCTGCTCCAGCAGTTTTTTTACCACTGTAACTGCATTCTCCCTTAAACCTTTTTCTACACATTCCCCAAGACTTTTCTCTTCTCCTGGCAGCGATGTGGCTTTCTCTGCAGCCTGGCTGCCATATCTTTCAATATAACCACCGCACTGAGGATCCAGTCCCGCCAAAGCACGGTAGCTGTAATATGCCTGCATCATCCCATCCGCATTGGGATTGATAATAGCAGCTGACAGACCATTCTGCAAAGCCATGGAAAAGAATACGGAATTGATAATGCCTCTCTGAGGCAGTCCAAACGAAATATTGGAAACCCCTAAAATTGTCTGTCCTCCCAGTTCTTCTTTCACTCTCTTCAGCGTTTCCAGGGCTGTTATAGCTCCCCGGCTGTCCGAACTGATGGTCAGACACAGAGCATCGATCAGAATATCTTTCTTTTCTATTCCATATTCTGCTGCCTTTTCATATATTTTCCTCGCCACCTGAATCCGTCCGTCAGCTGTTTCCGGAATCCCCTGTTCGTCCAATGCCAGTGCTACCACTACTCCTCCGTATTTTTTAACCAGAGGAAATACTGCTTCCATGGATTCCTGTTTTCCATTTACCGAATTGATCAAAGGTTTTCCGTTATAGATACGCATCGCCCGTTCCATGGCTTCTATATTTGAGGTATCAATCTGCAGAGGAAGATCTGTCACTCCCTGCAGTTCCTTCACAGTCCGAACCATCATCTCCGGTTCATCAATATCTGGAAGCCCTACATTGACATCAAGAATATGTGCTCCATTCTCCTGCTGAGTCACTCCCTCTTCCAGCAGATACGTAATATTATTTTCCCTGAGGGCCTGTTTTAATTTGGATTTTCCCGTAGGGTTGATCCGCTCGCCGATAATCACCGGGTCTTCTCCGATTTCTACCGCATGAGACCAGGACGTCACAAAAGTCCGGTTTTTTTTCACAAGTGGAACCGGTTTTATCCCGGAACACAGGGTTACCAGCTGGCGGATATGCTCCGGCGTCGTTCCGCAGCATCCCCCAACCATTGCTGCCCCTGCTTCCACCAGCTTTTTCATCTCCCCGGCAAATGCAGCCGCATCAATGTCGTATACGGTTTTTCCTCCTTCACTTCTGGGCAGCCCTGCATTCGGATTGACGATCACCGGCACGGAAGCTGTCCGAAGGATTTCTTTTACCACCGGCTCCATCTGAACCGGTCCCAGGCCACAGTTGATTCCCAGCGCGTCTACGCCCAGGCTCTCCAAAAGGGCAACGGCAGAAACCGCATCTCCTCCTGTAAGCAATTTCCCTTTCTCATCAAAAGTCATCGTCACAAACACAGGCAGGCTGCTGTTTTCCTTCGCTGCCAGCACCGCCGCTTTCGCTTCATATCCATCACTCATAGTCTCGATCAGAATACAATCAGCTCCTGCCATGGTTCCCGCAATGACCACCTCTTGATAAATATGGCAGGCTTCTTCAAAATCCAGATCTCCCATAGGCTTTAACAGCTTGCCTGTAGGTCCCATATCCAAAGCTACATATCCACATTTTCCCGTAAGTACAGCGGCTTCTTCCACAGCCTGTCTCGCATTTTCCACCGCCGCCCTGACGATTTCCGGCACCTGGTCCTGATATTTCAGACGATTGGCACCAAACGTATTGGTAGTCACAATATCACAACCAGCCAGCAGATACTCTTTATGAATTTCTGTCACAACCTCCGGCCGTTTCTGATTCCAGGTTTCCGGCAATTCTCCTGCTTTCAGTCCTCGTTCCTGAAGCAGGCTTCCCATTCCCCCGTCAAAAAACAGAATTCTTTCCTTTAATTCTTTCCGTATGTCCATGTTAGTTTCTCCGATACTCACAATCCGTCTTCTCACAAGCTTCACAGCCTGACAGCACACATAGCTGCCGGCTTTCACTGATTCCGATCACTGCCGTCACAGATTTAGATGGCATCATCAACAGACTGTCTGTCAGTGTCAGCCCGATCCTCTTCCCGGCTTCCAGACCTGCCAGAATATTTTTCTGGCACTCCAGAGGAAAATCTCCATATCCCGGACTGAAACGAGGCCTCAGATATTGTCCTTTCTTTTCAAAATCCTCTTTCCATCCCCGGTTCAGGCAATCACAATACTCTTCTATCATAGCGGCTGACATGGCCTGTATGACTACGGCCCGGCTCACTCTTATTTTCTCATATCTCTGTATCAGCTGATCCGGTCCGGGACCTGCTGTAGCTGCAAAGATCAGTACGCTGCTGCAGCCTTTCAGGTTCTTTCCAAGATTCCTGCTTTCTGTCCGGAAAAGTTCTGTGACAATATGGTCCTGGTCCAGTTCCAGCGGTACCGTCCGGCAGATATGCCGAAACGAACAGGCGCGCTTCAATTCTTCCATACACTGATGCAACAGGTCCTCTGTTCTCCCATCCGGCTGCCCGTTCCCATATCCCAGATATCGCAGCGTTTCCTTTAAAATACGGCTGTCATCCATGTTCCACCTGTTATTCTATAATCTCCGACAGATTTTCCCTGATCTGCTTTGCCACTTCCGGATGATTCATGGAATAGACATGAATGGCATCTACGCCATTGGCAATCAGGTCAATAATCTGTTCTGTTGCATAAGCAATGCCCGCCTGCTTCATCGCTGCCGGATTTTCTCCAAACCGGTCCAGGAGAGCTTTAAATCTGGCCGGAAGCTGAGTCCCTGACATCTGGCAGATCCGCTTTATCTGATTCTTATTGGTCACTGGCATAATCCCTGCCACAACCGGAACGGTAATCCCGCACTCCCTCGCCCGATATAAAAAGTTATATAAAATATTGTTATCAAAAAACATCTGGGTAGTCACAAAATCACATCCTGCCTCTACCTTTTCTTTTAAATGAAGGATATCTTCCGTTTTATTTTCCGACTCCACATGGCCTTCCGGATAGCATGCCCCGCCAATGCAGAAATCCCCTTCTTTGCGGATCTCCCTGATCAGTTCAGAGGCATAACGATAATCCTGTTCCACCTTCCCATCAGCCGGAATATCTCCCCGCAAAGCCAGGATATTTTCAATTCCTCTTTCTTTCAGCTCTTTCAAAACCTGATGAACCTTTTCTCTGGTAGAGGAAACACAGGTTACATGAGCCAGGGCGACCACATTTCCCTGTTCTTTTAATGTAGAAGCAATATCTACGGTATATTGGCTGGTTCCCCCGCCTGCTCCATAGGTAACACTCATAAAAGCCGGATTCAGCTTGGCAATCTCCAAAGCTGCATCTTTTACTGTCTGGTAAGTTTCCTGGGTCTTTGGCGGAAACACCTCAAAAGAGAGCGTAGGTTTTCCTTTCCCAATGATGTCTCTTATTTTCATGTCAATCTCTCCGTTTTCTGCTTGATCTCTAGTCTTTCTGTCCACGATACAGTATTCTATCACACTTTTTCCATAAGTTCCATGTTTATTCTTCAATGGAATTATTTTGTAACCTTATTTTTACACCGGGGTTGACGTGTCCGGAATAGGACTTTATAATACCCAACGGATACTTTGTTCACTCTTTTATCGACTTTCGGAGGTCTATTTTATGGATATCCTGATTATCATGCTGGCGGGAGTTGTGATCGGCAACCGGCTGTTTCCAAGAAAATACAGAAAATCAAACGAAAGGCTGCAGGTCATCTGTACTGCCTTGCTGATCTTTACCATGGGCATTACCCTGGGACAGCGGGAAAATTTTGTGGAAGAGCTGCTTTCCCTTGGTTTTACCAGCTTCCTGTTATTTCTGATTCCAGCCGTATGTTCCACAATTCTCGTATTCTTTCTTACTAAATGGCTGATGAATGACAAAAAAGGGAGAAATTAATATGGTTATCATCGCTCTTGCTGCCCTGATCGGCGGCGTTGCAACCGGTCTGCTGATGGACAACAGCTTCACCAGCCTGCTTACCTCCGGGGCTGATTTTATTTTATACGCTCTTATGTTTTTTGTAGGTATCAGTGTAGGCCTGCATCACGGATTATTGGATAACATCAGAAAATATCACATCAAGATCCTGGTGATCCCCATTGGCATTATCGTCGGTTCTGTAGCAGGCGGCGCTCTCTGCGCCTTTCTTACCGGAATCCCCGTCTATCAAAGCACCGCTATCGCCAGCGGCCTGGGCTGGTACAGCCTGACCGGAATTACCATCACCAATCTGATGGGTGCCCATTTAGGCAGTATCGCTTTCCTCAGTAACCTGATGCGGGAAATTTTTTCTTTCTTCACGATTCCCTGGATTTCCAGACACCTGAATTTTTACAGCTGTATTGCTCCTGCAGGTGCCACCAGTGAAGATACCACTCTTCCCATGATGATCCGCTATACCAACGAAGAAACGGTGGTCATTTCTGTTTTCAATGGTGTCATATGCTCTGCAGCTGTTCCGGTCCTGATTGCTTTCTGCTATCACTTTTTTCAATAGAATTTTCTGTTCCGAACAATCAAATAAGGGCTGTTGTGAAGGCAGACAACCATCTGCCTTCACAACAGCCCTATTTTCTTCTTTCAACTCCATGTCAAAAAACCTTTTCCAATAATTTCACTGGAATTTGTAATCTGAATAAAAGCCCCTGGTTCTGTTTTTTTAATATAATTTCTCAGTTTTACAGCCTGAGCTGACTTCATAGTGGTCAGGATAACCTGTTTCTGGTGATGGGAAAATGCTCCTTTTGCTTCATATACCGTAGCACTTCTATGGAGTTCCCGGATAATAAAATCACAGATTGGGTCGCTGTTATCACAGATAATCGTAAAGCACTTACACCGGTTCATATTTTCAATTACCTGGTCGATCATCAGGGACTTGGCCAAAAGTCCCAGACTGGAGAATAATCCTGTTTCCGGTCCAAAAACAAAAAATGCCAGAATAACTGCCGCCATATCTACAAACAGCAACATGGTCCCTATATGAAAACTGGTGTACTTTTTCAATATCATGGCTATAATATCCGTTCCGCCACTGGAAGCGCCAATATTAAACAGAACCGCTGAGCCAACTGCCGGCAGAAAAATGGCAAAAACCAATTCCAGCAAAGGGTCATTAGTCAACGGATGTTCCATCGGGCAGAATGATTCCATCAATTCTAAAGCAACTGTCATGACCAGTGTGGCATACACGGTTTTAAATCCAAAATCTTTGCCAAGAAAGAAAAATCCCAGCAACAGCAGCAGCATATTGACAATATTGGTAAATTCTGTAGCTGACCAGTTGGTCACACCGCTGACCACCGAAGCAAAACCGCTGATTCCTCCAAAAGAAAAGTTGTTGGGAAACTTAAAAAAATAGATTCCCACCACCATGACCAGAATACTTCCAGTGATCACTCCGTATTCTTTTGCCGTTGTCTGCCATGTTTTTTTCTCTATCTGATTTTCCATAATCCTTCTTTCCTCTGTTTCCTGCTTCTTTCATTCTTTCCATACTATACTGCTGGCAGCAAACAATTTCAAACACAATCTATATGAAAGTTTCACAGCCTTTTTATTGTAGTTTTCCAAAAATAAAAAACAAAAGAGAGCGGGCTGATTATGGGGTGATGCACCGCTCCCTTTTATTTATATCATTTTTATTATGATATACTGTTAATAAATTTCAAAAATGCCATCTTTCCTTCTTCTGTTTGCTTAAATACTCCGGCATCTTCCAGAACCTGCTCAAATACAAGCCCTACTTCCTGTTTTAATATATCAAAAACATTATCTTTTGTAATAGAATCATATTTATTTTTAAATTCATCTACCCAGTCTGCATGTTTTTCCAGTATGGGATTTTCTCTGATATCTTTTCCCTCTGTCAGATATTCTCCCAGCAGATTCAGTTCTTCCTTCAGTCTTGATGGAAGCACCGCCAATCCCATCACCTCGATCAACCCGATATTTTCTTTCTTAATATGATGCAGCTGCTGATGGGGATGATAGACACCAAGGGGAAATTCTTCTGTGGTGATATTATTCCGAAGCACCAGATCCAGTTCATACATATCCCCATTTTTTCTGGCAATGGGGGTAATGGTATTGTGAGGCTCTCCATCTGTTTCCGCAAATACAAAAGCTTCCTCGTCCGTATAGCTTCTCCATGCCTTCAGGATTTTATCCGCCAGTTCAATTAAAGGTTCCGTATCTTTGCATCTGGTACGCAGCACAGACATAGGCCACTTTACAATCCCAGCCTCTACCTGAGGAAATCCCTGGAATGTCACCGGAGTTTCGATAGGTGCCTTTGCCATGGCAAAGGTATAATGACCTCCCTGAAAATGGTCATGTGTCAGAATGGAACCGCCTACGATAGGCAGATCTGCATTGGACCCAAGGAAATAATGGGGAAACTGCTTCACAAAATCAAACAGTTTGATAAACGTTGCTTTCTCAATCTTCATCGGTGTATGCTGCCCGTTGAAGACGATGCAATGCTCATTATAATATACATACGGTGAATACTGGAAGCCCCATTCGCTGTCATTGATGATAACCGGAATGATTCTGTGATTGTTTCTGGCAGGGTGATTGGCGCGGCCTGCATAGCCTTCATTTTCCATACACAACAGACATTTTGGATAACCACTCTGTTTCATCAGTTTCGCTGCCGCTATCGCTTTAGGATCCTTTTCCGGCTTTGACAAGTTAATAGTAATATCCAGATCTCCATACTTTGTCTGTGTCACCCATTTCAGGTCTTTTTTTATTCGATAGCGCCGGATATAATCCGAATCCTGACTGAGTTTATAATAATAATCAGTAGCTGCTTTCGGTGACTCTTCCTGATAAAGATTCCAGAATCTCTCATTGATCTCACTGGGTCTCGGCATCAGACAGTTCATCAGCTTTGTATCCAGAAGGTCACGGAATACTACGCTGTTTTCCTTCAGCACACCATTCTCACCGGCATAGTCAAGCAATTCTTTCAGTACTGCCTCCAGATCGATCTCTTCCGTTATCTCTCCCGGTTCTTCATATTCATCCATCCCCAAAACATCCAGGATCTGATTCCTGGCATATATTTCATCTCTCTCTTTGATCAATCCTGTATTCAGACCATACGTTACCAGTTTTTTAATTGCTTCACATACCATACGAAACCTCCTGCCCCCCTGGGAAATCTTTTCTCACCTCATGTTTCAGTCTTAAACAACCTGAGCTTTCTTCTATTATAGCAAGGCACTTTTGTGAAAAACAATACAATATCTTATACTTCAGTATGAAATTTGTATCAAACTTTCCTTTTAGTCCCCATATCTCCTTAAAACATCTCCGATACGGCTTATGATCATCCCTCCTGTCAGGCCGATTACACAGCCGGCCGCCATACCTGCTACCAGAAGGACGGGGAGGTAATAGAATACAGCTGTATGTTCTACAAGGAACGCAGCCATACATAATTGCCCCACATTATGTGCCACACCGCCAATGGCACTCACTCCCAGTATGCCAAATCGTTTCAGACGGCGGCAGCCGATCATACAGACCAGACTGAGAATACAGCCTGCCATGGAATACCACATACTGAACAGATTTCCAAACGTAAAACCAGCCAGGATTACACGGACCACAGAAACCATTACCGTTCCTTTGATTCCCACCGTATACAATCCTACAATCGTGACCAGATTTGCCAAGCCCAGTTTCATTCCAGGTACGGGAACCGGCAGAGGGAACATGGCTTCCAGATAACTAAGCAGAAAGGCCAGGGCAATGAGAATCCCATATTGCGCCACCATTCCTGTCTTTCCCGTTCTTCTCATCTTATTTTCCCCTTTCAAAATCTATCTTGTCCCGTTTTTTTTTCTGTGCTATGATAAATAACCTAAGACTATTTTTCATATCCTGAGTATATCATAAAAGGAGTTTTTAATGAACCAGAAACATATTTTTAAAAAAGGAGATTTTCTGCTGATGGGTGCAGTCTTGCTCTTCTCCTGTTTTTTATACGCCCTGTTCTCTTTCCGGAATTCCACTCCCGCTGCTTATGCGGAAATCTCTGTAGACGGAGAAACCGTCACCACTCTGGATCTGAACCAGGACACCGTACTGACCGTCACCGGTTACCAGGGAGGCACCAATACCGTTACCGTATCTCATCAGGCTGTATCCGTCACAGAAGCTTCCTGCCCTGATCTGGTATGCGTCCACACCGGCCAGATCCATAATACCGGCGAAACAATCGTGTGCCTTCCCAACCGGGTGGTAGTCACCATCGTACAGGGAACTGACTGAAAGTATTTTCCGGTTGTATGAATGTAATGTATCGAAAGCAGAAAAACGGCATCTGACCAATCCGGTCAGATGCCGTTTTTCTTATTTACTTAAATAACCCCTTTTTCCTATGCTTTTCACCTTCCGAAGCTACTCCTGTCATCGCTTCATCAAATTTCCTCAGGGCTTCTTTCTGCGCTTCCGTCATTCTTTCCGGTACCTGAACTACCAGAGTCACATAGTGATCACCTCTCACTGCTTTGTTCCGCAATGACGGTACGCCTTTTCCTTTCAGGCGGACCTTGGTGTCTGTCTGGGTACCAGCCTTTACTTCGTACTCCACTTCTCCGTCCACTGTCTTAATGCGGATTGGACCTCCAAGTGCTGCTCTGGCAAATGAAATCGGAACAGTAGAGAAGATATTCATATTCTGACGTTTAAAAATAGGATGAGAAGATACTACTACCTCTACCAGCAGGTCTCCCCTTCCTCCTCCATTCACACCAGGTTCCCCTTTCTCTGCCAGACGGATACTCTGTCCATTATCAATACCTGCCGGAATGGTAACCTTAAATTTCTTTCTGGTAGAAATGTAACCTGCACCGTAACATTTCGGGCATTTCTCTTTCACTACTTTTCCTGTACCGTTACAATCCGGACAGGTCTGCACATTCTGCATAGAACCTAAAAACCAGTCCTGGGTATAAACAATCTTACCTTTTCCATTACATTTCGGACAGGTCTGAGGAGAAGTTCCTGGTTTTGCTCCTGTTCCATGACAGTCGCTGCATTCTTCCTTATAATTTACTTCAATTTCTTTCTCACAGCCGGAAATTGCTTCTTCAAATGTAATCCTTACCGATGTTCTGACACTGGCTCCTCTCATCGGTCCATTGCTTCTGCCACCGCTCCGGTAACTTCTGCCGCCTCCAAAGAAATCGCCAAAAATGTCACCAAAAATATCGCCCATATCAGAGAAGTTACCGTAATTAAAACCGCCAGCTCCTCCTGCTCCGCCTTCAAATGCGGCATGGCCAAACTGGTCATACTGTTTTCGCTTTTCCGGGTCGCTTAACACGCTGTATGCCTCAGAAGCTTCTTTAAATTTCTGTTCTGCTTCTTTATCTCCCGGATTCGCATCTGGATGATATTTTTTTGCCAATGCACGATAAGCCTTTTTTAAAGCCGCATCATCCGCATCCCTGGAAACACCAAGGACCTCATAATAATCTCTCTTGCTTTCTGCCATGTAAGTTTCCCTTTCATACGCAGGAAAACCACTGCAGCAGAACCTGCCGCAGTGATTCCATTTATGTTATATCTTACCTTTATACTTCTTTGTAGTCTCCATCAACCACATCATCACCGTAGCTTCCGCTGTTCTGGGATGCTGAACCTGCTCCCATGTCAGGACCTGCTCCCTGAGTTCCTGCAGCTCCCTGGGTCTGCTCATACACCTTGGCAAACAACGCCTGGGCACTGTTCATCAGTTTTTCTTTTCCAGCTTTGATATCTTCTACCTGAGCATCTGTCATCTGATCTACAGGCACACGGTTGATTGCTTCCTTCAAAGCTTCCAGATCTGCCTTCACTGCAGCTTTATCATTTTCAGAAAGCTTATCTCCCACTTCTTCCAAAGCTTTTTCTGTCTGGAATACCATAGAATCTGCATCATTTCTTGCATCGATGGCTTCTTTTCTCTTCTTATCCTGAGCTTCAAACTCGGCAGCTTCTTTTACTGCTTTTTCAATATCTGCATCAGACATATTGGAACCGGAAGTAATGGTGATATGCTGCTCTTTTCCTGTTCCCAGGTCTTTTGCGCTGACATTTACAATACCGTTCGCATCAATATCGAATGTAACTTCAATCTGCGGGATACCTCTTCTTGCCGGCGGAATACCATCCAGACGGAACTGTCCTAACGTCTTATTATCCCTTGCAAACTGTCTCTCACCCTGAACCACATGAATATCAACGGCTGTCTGATTATCAGCTGCTGTAGAGAAAATCTGGCTCTTCTTGGTCGGGATTGTTGTATTTCTCTCGATCAGTCTGGTAGCTACACCTCCCATAGTCTCAATAGACAGAGAAAGCGGTGTTACATCCAGAAGCAAAATGTCTCCTGCACCGGCATCTCCTGCAAGCTTTCCGCCCTGGATTGCTGCACCGATTGCTACGCATTCATCTGGGTTCAAAGACTTGCTGGGTTCTTTTCCAGTCAGCTGTTTTACTTTCTCCTGTGCTGCCAGCATACGGGTAGAACCACCTACCAGAAGAACTTTTCCTAATTCAGAAGCAGTCAGTCCTGCATCTTTTAAGGCATTCTGTACCGGAATTGCAGTTCTTTCAATCAAATCCCTGGTGAGCTCATCAAATTTTGCTCTGGTAAGATTCATATCCAGGTGCTTTGGTCCTTCTGCTGTAGCGGTAATAAACGGAAGATTGATGTTGGTGGTAGTTGCAGAAGACAGCTCTTTCTTTGCCTTCTCTGCAGCTTCTTTCAGTCTCTGCATTGCCATCTTGTCACCGGACAGATCAACGCCTTCTGCTTTCTTAAACTCATCGATCATCCACTGAGTTACTGCATTGTCAAAATCATCGCCGCCCAGATGAGTATCACCGTTAGTAGAAAGGACTTCGATAACTCCATCACCGATTTCAATGATAGAAACATCAAAGGTACCGCCACCCAGGTCATATACCATGATCTTCTGCTCTTTCTCATTGTCCAGTCCATATGCCAGAGCAGCTGCCGTCGGCTCATTGATGATACGCTTTACATCCAGTCCTGCAATCTTACCTGCATCTTTGGTTGCCTGACGCTGAGCGTCATTAAAGTAAGCAGGAACTGTGATAACTGCCTCTGTTACTTTTTCACCCAGATAGCTTTCTGCATCTGCTTTCAATTTCTGAAGAATCATAGCAGAAATTTCCTGAGGAGTATATTTCTTACCATCAATATCTACCTTATAATCGGTTCCCATATGTCTTTTGATGGAAGAAATCGTGCGGTCTGCATTGGTAACCGCCTGACGCTTTGCCGGCTCACCAACCAATCTTTCTCCGTTTTTTGAAAATGCTACGATAGACGGTGTCGTCCTGATCCCTTCTGTGTTGGCTATTACTACCGGCTTGCCGCCTTCCATTACGGCAACACAGCTGTTTGTTGTACCTAAGTCAATACCAATAATCTTGCCCATAGTTTTTCCTCCTAAATCATTACTCTATATTCTGATTTTACCAGTTACTCTGTTTAATTTGCCACCTGAACCATACTGTGGCGGATAACCGTGTCGCGATACATATAACCTTTCTGAAGCTCTGCGGCTATCATATTTTCTCCCAGGCTTTCATCATCTATGTGCATCACTGCATTATGAAAATTGGGATCAAATTCTTTTCCCACGGCCTCAATGGGCTTTACACCCACATCTTCCAGGGTTTTCATTAACTGCTTATAGATCATTTCCATTCCTGTAGCGAAAGAACTGTCTTTCATATCTTCCGGAATGGCCGCCAGACCTCTCTCAAAATTATCCACTACCGGAAGAATTTTCTCCAGAATATCTCTGGCTCCCATTTCAAACATGGCTGATTTTTCTTTTTCTGTTCTCTTTCTGAAATTATCAAATTCCGCCATATTTCTCCGCAGCAGGTCTGTAAGCTCCTCTATTTTTTCATCTCTGGGATCTTTCTTTTCCTTCTTTCGGAATAATCCCTTCTTTTCTGCTTTTTCCTCTTCCGGTATCTCTGTTTCTTCTGGATTCTCAGCCTCCTGGTTTTCTTCTGCCTGGCTTTCCTCTTCCAAAACAGCTGCCTCCGTTTCACCTTCTATATCCGGAGCCATACCAGCATGATCTTTCTTATCTTTTTCTTCTCTATCCACTTGCTAATCACCTTTTTCCTTCTTAAACGTCATATCCAGCTGATTCATCAGATTTTTCAAAGTACCCAGGACTTTTTCATAATCCATACGTTTCGGTCCTATGATTCCTATCGTTCCCCTGAGTCCTTCTCCTAATTCATAATTGGCAGTGACCACGCTGCAGTCCCTCATTCCCTGTACCGGCATCTCATCACCGATATAGACCTGAATTCCTGTGTCAGAATCATGTTCGTTCTGATTCACTTCATCAATCAGATCCTGAAGCACTTCCTTCTGTTCAAAGGTACTAAGCAGCTTACTTGCTTTCTCACCGTCGCTCAGCTCTGGATATTTAAAAATATTCGTGGCTCCGCTGGTGTAAATCTCCAGCTCTTCCTCATCGACCCGAATCGCTTCCGCCACTTCATTCAGTACCAGTTCCACCACATGGCTGTGAAGCCCTGCTTTTTCTTTCAGCCGGCTGATCACACCCAGATTGATTTCCTCAATCGTCAGCCCATTCAGGCTGGTGTTCAGCAGGATATTCAGATTCAGCAATTCCTCATCGCCCACTGCCTCGTTCACATCAATGATGGCATTCTTAATGATGTTTCCTTCCACTACTGTCACTACCAGAAGCTTCCTCTCATCCACCCTTGAAAGCTGGATAAATTTCAGCTTATTCTGATGATATTGGGGGCCGCTGATCATAGCTGCATAATTGGTATTTGCCGCCAGTATCTGAGCCATCTTTTTCAGCAGCAGTTCTACCCGGTCCACCCGCTGTACCATCAGTTCCTTAATCTCTGTGACTTCCTGATCTTTTTCTTCCATGATCTGGTCCACATAAAACCGATAGCCTTTGTCAGACGGTATTCTTCCTGCTGAGGTATGAGGCTGAATAATATACCCCATCTCCTCCAGATCTGACATCTCATTGCGAATGGTAGCAGAACTCAGCTGCAGATCGGAATACTTGGAAATGGTCCTGGAACCTACCGGCTCTCCTGTTTCCAGATAAGTCTTGATGATCGCTTTTAAAATTGTAACTTTTCTCGCGTCCAGTTCCATATCTTCCACCCTTTCTTCCGATTTATTAGCACTCGGCTTTTAAGAGTGCTAATATTTACATTGATAATATATTCCTTTTCTATAATTTTGTCAAGGGATTTTTTACATAATATAAAAGACAGATGCAAAGATTGCATCTGCCTTTCCCTTTATCCCTTATCCTCTGATGATTGATCAAATTCTTCACTGGAAAGAATGGAAATACTGGTCTGTTTATCCCGTTCAATCTGTTCTTTCAGTTCCTGGAGACTTCCAAATTTTTTCTCCGGGCGGATAAAATCAAGAAGCCTTACTTCTATCTTTTTTCCATAAATGTCTTCATCAAGCCCGAACAGAAACGTCTCCACACCAACTGGAAACTCTCCTTCCACTGTAGGCTTCCGTCCGATATTGGTAACACCTCCGTAAACCCGTCCATCTACCACGGTCTGGGATACATAAACACCAAACAGCGGCAGATGTTTTTCCGGCGGCGGAATCAGATTTGCAGTTGGAAATCCCAGTACACTTCCGCCAATATGGTTTCCATGTACCACAGTTCCATGAATGGAATAAGGTTCTCCCAGCAGTTCATTGGCTTTCCTGATATTTCCCTTGCTCAGTTCCTCCCTGATAAATGTACTGCTGATGTCACGATGGTCTTCCTGCTCCTTTTCAATGACTATTACTTCATAACCCCACTCAGGAGCCAGTTTTTTCAACAATTCGATATTCCCTGCCCTCTGATAGCCAAAGCCGCAGTCCGTTCCCGCCACCACAGCTTTCGCATTCATCTCTTTTACCAGCACCGTACTTACAAACTCTTCTGCCGGCATATGGGCGATCCGTTCTGTAAATGGATATTCCACCAGATAATCCACTCCAGCTGCTGCCAGGCTGTTTTCTCTCTCCTCATTGGTGGTGATCACCGTACGGTTCTCCTGTTTCAATACTCCTGCAGGGACTTTGCTGAATGTAAATACAGCCACTTTCAAGCCTTTGGCCCGTTTGATATCCACCATGGTCTTTAAAAGTTTCTGATGTCCCCGATGTTTTCCATCAAATTTTCCAATGGTAACTACCGTAGGCTCATCAATATGAAATTCTTTCGTTCCTGTCAGACATTTCATCTCATTGCCCCCCTGCAAATATCTTCTGTGGCTGGAACCATTGTCTCTCTTTCCTGTAAACATAGATTCCTATGAATATCCCACTGCTGTCGTAAACCCGGATCACGGAAGGCAATTCCTTCTGTCCGGTCTCTCCAGAAAGGTCCGGACAAAATGGATTTCCATTTCTTACCAGTTTTTCTGCCTGACCCTGCACGGTCCATGCAGGATAATCAGCAAATACCTCATCAACAGGCAAAATATATCGTTCCAGTGTTCCTTCATCCCTGGCTTTCTCAACCTGTCCCAATGTCAGAGCGGTCTCCAGGGCAAAATTCCCGGATCTGGTCCTGAGAAGCTTTTCCATGCAGCCTCCCACCCCCAGTTTTTTTCCTATATCATGGCAAAGTGTCCGGATATAAGTTCCCTTAGAACAGGACACTGTCATCGTAATCCTGGGCAGGCAAATATTATCTATGGAAATAGACAGGATTTCTACCGGTCTTGCTTTACGTTCCACCACTTTCCCGGCTCTTGCCAGGTCACAAAGCTTCTGGCCATTTACTTTTAAAGCAGAATACATAGGCGGTATCTGTTCATAGGGACCTACAAAGCTCATGATCGTTTCCCTCACCCCTTCTTCCGTAAGACTATCCATTACCTGAGAATTTCCATATGACACGATCTGGCCTCCGGCATCCTGGGTGTCTGTTTCCACACCCAAAAGGAGTACCGCCTGGTACTCTTTGGTTTTATCTGTAAGGAATTCACAGAGTTTCGTTCCTTTTCCCAGACATACAGGCAATACCCCTTCTGCATCAGGATCCAGGGTTCCTGTATGCCCTATTTTTTTCTGTTTCAATATTCCCCGCAGTTTCGCCACCACATCGTGGGACGTAAAGCCTGCTTCTTTATATATATTTATGATTCCATCATACATCAGTCGTTACTCTTCCTTTAGCTGCTTTACAATATGGGCGGAAAGATTGTTGATCACATCATAAATGCTACCGTTCATGGTACAGCCGGCTGCCCTGATATGGCCTCCGCCGCCGAAATACGATGCAATCTTGCTTACGTCCACCCGGTTTTTGGAACGCATGCTCACTTTAAATTCCTGGAATTGTTTTTCATACAGGAATATGGCACACTCCACGCCCTTAGTATTCCTCAGCTGTTCCACGATACCGTCCATATCCCTGCTGTCAGCTCCATAAAAATCCATATCCTTTTTTCGGATCACACTGAAAATACACTGTCCATCACAAAACAACACACTTTCCAACAGAGCTCTTCCCAGAATCTGGTTCTGTACATAAGTCTTCTGGTAAAAACTTTCCGAAATAATCGTGGAATAAGGAATTCCCTTCGCCATCAGTTTTCCGGCAATTTCCATAGTCTTTTCCGAAGTATTGCTGTACTGGAAAACCCCTGTATCATGCACCATTCCCGTATACAGGCACTCAGCAGTTTCCCTGGAAATCTTTTCTTCTTCCATCAGTCCAAATAACACTTCACAAGTTGAACTGGCATCCGGCTGAATCCGATTTTCCATTCCATATCCTGTATTCGTAATATGGTGATCCACACACACGCTGAATTCCGCAGATTCCAGAAAGCCTCCGAATCTTCCCAGTCTTTCTTTATCTCCGCTGTCCAGACAGATACACACCTGAGCAGAAAACTGTTCCGGAACCTCTGTATGGATCCTGTCAAATCCTCTCAAATATGCAAACTTATCTGCCGGCTCATCCAGATAAACCTTCACATCAACTTCAGGACAATTATCCACAATATAATTACATACCGCCAGGCAGGAACCGACGCAATCCCCATCTGGATTCAAATGCCCCAGTACCACTGCTGTTTTTCTGTTTTTCAGTATCGTCTCAAAAAAACCCATTGCAGGCCTCCTTTCCTCCCCTTTATCTAAAATCAAACAAGCACCGCAGGCAGACTATCTGCCGGATGGTGCTTGTCATATTCCGGCAGAGCCGTCCTCTATTCTTCCGTATCCTCTTTCAGATCTTTGGTCACTTCATCAATCAGATGTGACATATGAACCCCGTATTCAATAGACTGGTCCAAAACAAACGTGATTTCCGGAGTATTCCTCAAATTAACTCTGTGCGCCAGTTCCCTGCGCACATAGCCAACCGCACTCTTTAAGCCCTGAATCGTCTCCTGTGCCGCTTCTGCATCCCCAAGGACACTGACATATGCCTTACAGTATTTCAGGTCAGGAGTCACATCCACAGATACCACCGTCGTCATAGGATGAATTCTGGGATCCTTGATCTCGGAACGAATGATTTCAGAAAGTTCTCTCTGAACTTCCATATTGATTCTCGTATTTTTAATACTGTTTTTTCGCATGATTCCACCTTTCCTGATTTCCCAGGTGGACCGTTCCGGCAATGGATTCCTCATGCCGGAACCGGAAAACTAAAAGGAAACTTCCTATCTCGGAACTTCCACCATGGTGTATGCTTCCACCATGTCGTCCTCCTGGAGATCATTGAACTTTTCAAATACCAGACCGCATTCATAACCTGCAGCCACTTCTTTCACATCATCTTTAAAACGTTTTAAAGAAGCCAGAGCGCCGTCAAACAGCTGTTCTCCATCTCTGGTGATCCTACAGGAGCAGCCTCTCTGGAATTTACCATCCATAACATATGCACCGGCAATCGTTCCTACACCGGAAGCTTTGAAGGTCTGGCGAACCACTGCATGACCGATTACTTTTTCCTCAAATACCGGATCCAGCATTCCTTTCATGGCAGCTTCCACGTCTTCAATCGCCTGATAGATAACACGATACAGTCTGATATCTACTTTTTCTCTGTCCGCAATGGATTTAGCCGTAGCATCCGGTCTTACATTAAAGCCAATGATGATCGCATTGGATGCAGATGCCAGGGAAACGTCAGACTCATTGATAGCACCTACGCCTCCATGAATCACCTTGACCACGACTTCCTCATTGGAAAGTTTTAACAGACTCTGTTTTACTGCTTCCACAGAACCCTGTACATCTGCCTTGATGATCAGAGGCAGTTCTTTCACATTACCTGCTTTAATCTGGGTAAACAGATCGTCCAGAGACAATTTCATCTTCGTATCTTCAATCAGCTTATTCTTGCTTTCAGAAATAAAGGTTTCTGCAAAGCTTCTTGCCTCTTTATCACTGTCCATAGCCATGAAGATCTCTCCGGCTCCAGGAACATCATTCAGACCAAGAATCTCTACCGGTACAGACGGACCTGCCTCTTTCACCCGGCGTCCCTTATCATCCATCATAGCACGGACTTTTCCATGGCATGGTCCTACAGCAATATTGTCGCCCACGTGGAGCGTTCCCTTCTGCACAAGAACGGTTGCTACCGGTCCTTTTCCCTTATCCAGCTCTGCTTCGATCACAAGGCCTCTCGCTTTTCTGTTGGGGTTTGCTTTCAGTTCCCTCACTTCAGCTGCCAGCAGGATCATCTCCAGAAGTTCCGGAATTCCTTCTTTTGTATGGGCAGATACGGGAACACAAATTGTAGAACCGCCCCAGTCTTCCGGAATCAGTTCGTATTCGGAAAGTTCCTGTTTCACACGGTCAATATTAGCGCTGGGCTTATCAATCTTATTGATGGCTACGATGATCTCCACTCCTGCTGCCTTCGCATGATTGATTGCTTCCACAGTCTGAGGCATAACACCATCATCAGCTGCAACTACCAGAATCGCAATATCTGTGGACTGAGCTCCACGCATACGCATGGCCGTAAACGCCTCATGTCCAGGAGTATCCAAAAACGTGATCTTCTGTCCATTAGCTTCCACTACATATGCACCAATATGCTGGGTAATTCCACCAGCTTCTTTTGCTGTTACATTGGTCTGACGGATTGCATCCAGCAAAGAAGTTTTGCCATGGTCTACATGGCCCATAACACACACTACCGGCGGTCTGGTCACCATCTGGTCTTCCGGTTCCTCATCCTCCTTCAGCAGTTCTGCGATCACATCTACTTTTTCTTCTTTTTCACAAAGAACTTCATATTCCAAAGCAATTTCTTCTGCCTGCTCGTAATCGATCTCCTGATTCAGAGTTACGATCTTACCCTGCATGAACAGTTTCTTTACAATAGCGGAAGGCTGCAGTTTCATCTTCTCTGCCAGTTCCTTAATTGTAAGCACTTCCGGGATCACAATGGATTTTATGGTTTCTTCCACTTTCTGCTCGGTCTTCTGAGGCATCTGGAACGGATGTTTGTTCACCCTGCCATTCTTCATTGGCATCTCTTCATCTCTGTCCCGTTTATCGTACTTATCATTTTTGTAATTATTTTTATTCTGGCGGTTGCTCTGGGGTTTGGTCTGGATCGGCGTATCGAAGGAAGCACTGCCTTTGCCGCTATCCTTTCTTCCACCGGAAAAGCCGCCTCCCTGACGGTTGTTGTCACGGTTAAAGCCGCCTCCCTGGCGGTTGTTGTCACGGTTGAAGCCGCCTCCCTGACGGTTGTTGTCACGGTTAAAGCCGCCTCCCTGACGGTTATTGTCACGGTT
>CALWQT010000016.1 GCA_944383765.1 uncultured Lachnospiraceae bacterium | reverse complement strand
GTATTTAAGAGATCCTGTTTTGTAATTCGGTATACTTTCCGCACTTACTATGGTTGTATTCGCTTTCAAATTACTATTTAACTGAGTAATCTGGTCCGCCAATGCCTTACCTTGCGGAGACGCCAACACATGAGTTGGATCGGTTCCCAACAGGTTATTATCGATGATATCAGAGGTCAAAAAACCTTTTACATCTTCTTTTGAAGCAAATTTTTCCGCAGCATCTGTCTTGGTCAGCAGAATTGACCCCAGAGCTGCATCTAACGCTTTTAAGCCTGGGGTTGACTGCAGCAAATCATTCTGAAGATCAGCTTTTGTTAAAGCAGTTTCGCCCACGCTCTGTTTTAATTGCTCAATCAGCACTTCCAAATAATCCACATATCCCTGAGCTTGGTTTTTTATTTTCTCCAATTCTGTGAGGTATGGTCCAGCGTCAATTTTCCGGTCATACAAAGGGTTATACCGAACATCAAATACAAATGCTTCACTGGAAGTTCTTCCATCTTTGAAGTGAAGCGTAACCATGCAGGTGGTTTTTCCAGGAGATTGCAACTCATTTCCTTTGAACGTATAAGTATAAAGTCCTCCGCTTCCTTCCAAGTCTCCCGTGACGATATATCCGTTTGTCAAATTAAATATGATTTCTGCAGATATCGCATCTGCTATAAAACTCCCATCCTTTTTTGTAGCAATGGAAAATTGAGAATTTCCGTAATCGCCTTGAGAAACTGCAATTCCAGTCTCCAGATTTACATTCCCTGAAAAATTTAATTCTACATAATATGTATTCACGTCACTCTACCTTTCCGAGAATTACATAAGTGTTGCCAATTCTGGCAAGGATCACCACATCATCCTCTTGTGCTTGATAGCCGCTTAAAAATTTATATAATTTTTCCGCAGGCTTAGTCTCTCCAAAAAAACGTATCTTCGGACGTTCTGAAACAATTTCTGTCACCACAGCCATCCGGAATGTTGAATCAGATTTAGAAAAAAACTGAAACATATCTTCTGCTTTTTGTTCTGCTGTTTGATAAATCATAGCTGTACCACCCTCTTTAGCTGATGTGTCATGATTCCTCCTACGGCCAAATCCATTGACCAGGCATATTCTATATATTTTGTCGCAATATCCAACTCATCATCTCTTACAAATATGCAATTTCTGAAGCCATGTCTCACAGTAATTCCAGTCCTTAGGTTTACAGAATCGCATGCCTGGCTTTTTTCAATGGCGATTCGTTTTGTGTACGCATCAAGGGTGTCTTGATCTGCTATATCATCAACCGTATCCACATCTACAATATTTCTTCCCCTGCGTACTGTGCTAATAATGGAATCCGGATTATCATTTATGTAGATACTTCGCAATGGATCGCTGTCCGGATTATCCACATATCGGATAATAATGTTTGGAATATTATACAAATCATTTGACTGCTGCACGCCTTCCAGGATTATACTTTTATGATCCGTGATATACTCTATCTCTGTTTCTCGCTGCATGGGTTCAATGTAGCGGCTGGAAACAGCAAAACCATTTTCATTAAAATGAACCGGATAATAATTGATGGCATAAAGTAATTCATTGATTACCTCCAGTTTGCTTCTTCCGATTTCAAATTCAACATCTGCTGACAATAGTGCTTCTGAATTCTCGATCGAGTACTTATCCATCCCAGCAGACAGTAATAATTTTTTCACCTCCGTAACATAATTGGATCCAGACGGTAAATAGAGCCTGTCCTGCAGCTTGTCTTCTTTCAAGATAATAGACTTGTCATAGCAATCTACATTCCATATTACCGTATTATCTTCTCCTGATTTGACCGGAGACATCATGATATATACCCCAAGTGGATATTCCTGCTTATTTTTATGATTATCAATCCGAATCATAACAGGACGTATCCTCATGTCCGCATAAAATTTGGCATATTCTTTTAACTTCCCTTCTTTTATGCGAAAGGAAGCCGTTCCCATGATTTCTCCGGTGCTGTCAAAAGATATCGATCCTGTAGCCTCTACTTGATCCAATACTCTTTCCTGGTTATCCAATATGTCATACCGAAAGTCAAAGACTCTATCCATGCTCATCAAATCTCACCACCTGATCATGGTCAATTTCTTTCAAACTCATCCCTACCAACTTCCCTTTATTGAAAAATGATGTTTCGTAATCAAACCCAGAGATATCACAAAAAATCAGCATATTTTTTCCTCTAAGGCAAAAAATACCATTTTTCAAATAAATATCTTCGAGCCTTTTAAAATCTTTTTCCCAAAGAAAAAACTCCAGAGATACTTCTAAATATGAAAATACTCCAGATTCCTTTACAGGTTTAGGTCTTCCATAATAAGACACCAACACATTACTATTAGATCTGGCTATTTTGATCGGAACATACTCCTCAGAATCATGAAGAATGATATGGATTTTTCGATCCATCGAATCAATTTCTGAAAAAAAAAATCCTGCATATAACGCAGAAATATCTTTTTTGTCACTATCGGAATACGCTTTTTTGTAAGCTCTGACAAAGTATTGATATCTGACCTCTGGCTTTAAAAGATAATCCGAATACTTCTTCTCTTCCACAAAGGCAATAGGAATAAATTCATTTCCATCCTCTGACCGATATACAATATAGCTGCATCCTTCTGTAGCACTGAAAAATTCAAGTTCTGCATGATCGCCTTTCCCAACTACCTTTAGGCTTGGTTTTGCTGGAAGTGGATTGCTGATATCAAACGAATAGGATACTTCGTCAGACCACATACCATACATATTGCTGATGCTCAAAAGTGCCGTATATCTTCCGTTAGCTAGGATAATATTGGGTTTATGGATATCTTCGATTCCGGCAGCTATAACGCCGCTGTTATAGATTTCCTTTCCTTCTTTCAGGATTCGTATTCTGGCTGCTGATTCTTCTGATTTTTTTGCTTGCCAGGTGATTGCTGTAATAGCATCATTTTTCACTCCGGTAATGACCGGGTTTGCAGGTTTACCAATAATCACGAACTGGGCTGTTGCCCATTCCGAAACCATATCCCTGTCATTATAGGTCCTCACCTGCCATTCAACGATTCCGTTCGTGAATTCTGTACCGTCGATTTCATAATAGTTATTTCCGGAAATTTGCGTGATCTGGTTCCAATCGACTGCAGACTGCATTTTCCACCAAAGATCAAATTTTTTCTGATCCGATGTGCCTCCTGAATTATATTTCCATTCAAATCTGACTTTCCCGCTGTTTGATACTGCATCTCCATTCGGATATATGATTGTCGGCTTAAACGGAGGCGCGTACCCGTATTCAATCTCTATGTACATCGGAAAGCCGGCTTCTTTTGAATAAAGGAAAGTAGCTGATTTTTTTCCTCCTTCGACTTCTTCAAAATAAAGCCCGATTGTATAGTTGGGCTTTCCCAAATGCCCAACAACCAGATTTGTGATATCTACCTCATCCCATCGGTCAACCACATCTCCACTTCCAAAACACTCATACGGCTTGTCGCTCACAATTTCTTTTTTTCTATCCAGAGAATTCTCAAATATCTTATATGTTAATCCCTGCAACGGTGTATCCCAATCAAAAAGAACTGGAACTACATTCATAAATCCGCCTAATTTATAAAGTTTGAAATGCAACTTAGCCGAATTCACGACCACTTCTCCAAGATTTGGGATGGAAAACTGAGCGACTCCGGTAGTTGTGGTTCCAGGAAATCCAGGCTGTCCTGTACCGGTGTTAAATATACTGATGTATTTGTTGTCTTCATAAGTTCCGTTATCGTCGGAACTCCTGACGTATGTATCGTAAAAACATTCTGCTCTCGCTATAGCCACTATCCCCTCACCCTTCCTATTCTGAATGATCTTCTTTCATTTTCAGCAATCCTAACAATATCGTTAAATTCCTTGACATTTTTTGCATCGATGGTGACATAAAAGTATGTGTTTCCGCTCTGCCCGATTCTTCTGGATTCACGGTGATTATAAATTCTGGTACCTGGCGGAAGATCAATCAACTCCGCCCCTTCTTCCCCAACCCATGTTCGTCCACCTTCAAAATATTCTGTCCCTCTGGCATTATATTTAGGGCGATTCGCATTATAAGAATTCTGAGCATTCGCTATAGTAGCATTGGCTGCATCATTAGCACTGCTTAGGGCATCATCCAACGCAGCTGCCCCACCCACTATAAGTGCAATGACTGCCGCCAATGCGATCAAAATTGCCAGCAAGGGAGAAAGGCCGGCTGTAGCCGCTGCTCCGGTAGTTCCGAGAGCAGTATTCGCTGCAGAAGCCAACAATGCCTGCATCTGGTAGGTTGTAATTGCCTTTCCCAGAGGACCAAGCACCATCATCAAACCAGCAAAAACACTGATTCCTGTAAGTACAGGCGTTGGAATAGCGTTCAAAATGTCCACAAATGTTTCCAAAATCGGAAGCATAACACTTCCCAGAGTATATTTCAACGCATCCATTTTAGCATTCAACTGCTCCATACTTCCGCTTGTGTCATATGCACTTTTCAGCATCTCCTCACTCATGACATATCCTGTTTCGTGAGCCTGTTTCGCTAACTCATAAAATTCCTGTCTGGACATATTCAAGATTGGAATAATCTTTTCTCCAGTAGTAGATAGAAGATCTGATGCAATGGCATTTCTTTTTGTAACATCTTCCATATTCATGAGAGAAAATATCAATTCTGTAAATAATTCATTCTGGCTCTTTAGTTCACCTCTGCTGTTCTTTACGGATATTCCCAGTTCTTGGAATGTTTTCGCACTGTCATTCCCACCTTCTGCAGCATCTTTTGCCTTTTCCGCCAATGCTGCCAGATCACCGGAAGCACTTTCTGCATCATATCCTACCGTTTTTAGAATATAGTCCCATGTCTGATACTGATCTGTCGTCATTCCCATAGTCTGAGATACATTGATCACTTGTTTTGCCTGTTCCGCCGTCTGCAAAGACAGTGCTCCCAATGTAGTAATCAATGTTCCCGAAGTCAGCACGGCTTTTCCAATATTTTCATCCAATCCATCAAAATGTTCTGCAAATTTTTCCACTACTGGAGAAGCCTCTACTCCTACCGCCTCCGCCACATCTCGAATCGTATCTCCAAAGCTTCGGCTTGTTTTATCCACATCTTCGGAAGCATCTTCCATATCCTCCAGGCGCTTTGTGGTATCTTTCAGCTCATTCTCATATTTCTGCAACGTAGTCCTTGCATTAAGCAACGTTTTGTCCAGTCTGTCAACTTCTTTTCCCGTTCCATTATATTTGGTCATAGCTTTATCATAAGCCTGGGCATATTCCTCCACGATTTTTTTCTGAAGGATTATTTTTTGACTAAGACCCTCCTGTTTAATTCTCAGCTGATCAGTCTCATCACCAAACCTTTTCGCCTGTTCTGAAGCCAATTTCATGGAAGAATCCAGCAGTCCCATTTTTCTGTTACATTCTGCAATCCCTCCGGAAAACTCACTGTAATCCAATCCTAATACAATGGTCTTTTTGTAATTATTACTCATTCAGCCACCCCTCTATCTCTTTCATAGAATGAATTTCCTGAACTTCTTGATTTTCCTTTTCAATCTCAATCTTTTTCCGAATCTCTTCATGAATGGAAATCAAACCTATCACTTTTTTGAGGGGACTTTCATAAAAATTTCGCTCAGACAATCGAAGCTCAACGCAGTAAAGATAATACAAATAATCGAAGTCAATCTCTAAAAGTTCTTTCTTTACTGGCCAGCCTTTCCCCCTATCATCTGAGCGATTGCTTTTTTTAATTTTTCTTCATTTTCAGAAATACCGATTCCATTTACTGATCTTACATAAGATTCTACAATCTCACCAATATCTGAAGGTCTCATGGTAAGCGCCATTGCATTTGCTTCTTCTTCCGTAATATCAGGATGATTCACTTTTATTCCTGAAAATAACACAATCGCTGCAAAATGCTCATAAGAAATATCTTCCAGTTTTGTGTCCTGTAGCACTTCCTGTAAGAATCTGATTGCTCGCATATTAAATGTAGCCAGGTATGACCGGTCACGAAACCGAATCTCTACCTCATCAGCTTCCTGAACACAGATTTTTTTCCTCATATCTTCCTCCTGTTAATTGCGATATCGCAACTTTACGCTCCTGGTGTAGGAGGCACTGACGGCCCGGTTTTAAACCATTTTGTTACCTGCTCTTCTGTTAACTCCGCATTCGCAGTATCTCCGAAAAATCTTAATCTTCCATCTGAATCCCTCGGAATGAAATTGATTGTTACGCTGTCTGTTGAAAAGTTGATATTTTCCGTGGACTGCTGTACATTGCTGTTATACGGCTGAGCCCTTCCTTTCAATAACCAGATCAACTCTTTGCATCCATTAGTCTCCGGGACTTCGTATCCTACCGCTATATAAGGAGCCTCATCACCCGCTACTTCTTCCAGAATTCCGTTTTCATATTTATTTCCCAAAATAATCGCCCGATCCTCAATGGGAATTTTATTTACATCCAAAACCATTGCAATTCCTGTAATCCTGGCGATATTTTCCTGCTGTACACCATCTCCATGCAATACCCCAGTTGCCAATGATGTAGTCAGCTGCACCTGCATAGCAGGGCTCAGCGACTTCACATCACCATATGTAGTTCCTTCAGACTCGTCTGTCTGAAGAACGCAGTACACAGCATTTTTAATGTTAATCCTATTTGCCTTTTTCGACTTCTGTCCGGCCATAATTACTCCTTTCCAATCAGTGAAAACGTCAATGTTGCTCTCCAGATTTTCCCATTATTATCAAACTGATATGATAAATCCGGAATCGATATCGGTTCTTCTGACATCATCAATTCTGCTTTCAACTTTCTTCCCCTGGTCTTTACCGTATCCCTCTCTCGATCCCAGACATCGATCTGATAACTTTCCAGTATTTCTTCTTCTTTTCCATCCCCAGTCAGACCTGTGATTTCATTGATAGGATACCAGGTAGCACACGGGGGAAGAATCGGATCAAACAGATTGATTACCGGGATATGAAGAGCCTCCGTTATCATTTTTTTAATATCAGCCATCTGCCACCTTCTTTAACATATCGTTGATCAATTTTTCCACTTCCGGTTCTGCAGCATTCACAGCCCGCCCCATGAAATTATTCCCTGGAACAAACGTAAACCCGTCTCTGGCAATATGCCCATCACTCACCGGTCCCCATTTATAACCTGTCATTTTTCCTCCACGAACACTGACATAATTATTTCCCATCTTATCTTTCCGGACGGATGATTTGACATCATCTTTCATATGGACATAGGGCCTGCTGCCGTCATAATTTGAAGGCGAAATCTCTTCTGCTCTCTGCTCAACGTCTGATGTCCTCATATACCGCAACACATTTTTCTTGATGGCATTCCCTGCCTTTCGAAGCACCACCTTTTCCTGCTCCTGCAGCTGAACCGGCATATCTTTCAGCAATTCATCAATAGATGCGATCCCTTCTCCATAATCCATCGTAACTTTCAATCACCATCACCCCACCGTCAATTCAAGAGAACTCTCATTTTTCTGGTAATCTCTGAGAATATTCCATTCCTTATCTTTGTAGATAACTTTGTTGGGCTGCTCTCCGGAAACGCACATGAATTCCCAGTCAAGAGGATCAATCTCCAGGATCAGTCTCGGCTTCAGCCCTACTGCATAGGCAGCGTAGTATTCTGACCGCCCGGCAGATTTTCGGGAGCAGAATATTTCTAATTCCCGCCTCTTTATCTCTTCCCCGTCTGCGTAGGTGGCGATCAGGGTGCAGATATCATTTCTCATGGTGTCACCTCCCGATATTCTTCGGCAAGAGACATGGCAATCTTAAGACCTATATAAGCTTCTTTATATCGATCTGCCTCTCCGTTATAATTCTCCTGCCACCTCAGGTAAGCCCTCAGGCATGTCTTTGCAAGAGAATCATCTTCTGGAATGCGCTCAACTCCGCACATGGCAAGATCCGTCAGAAAGGAGGTTTTCAGAAATTCTAGTTCAGAATCAATCTGACTATGCTTTACTCTTAACATCAGCCGCATTTCTTCGACTGGTACGTTTAGACTTAACACTTGCCGTCACTCCTTTCTGCGGTTCATCAGCCAGAGGCACTACGCGTTTTTTTTCGTTACAGTAACCAAAGAATGCAGGTCGATAGCCTTTCCATCCGCAATCATGACAGCCTTTGCAATCTGATCCTCTGTATCGTCATCCTCGTACTGTTTCACACGCATTGCGTAGTTTGTATTGAACATATAATCCGTCCAGTCGAACAGGAATGCTACTACGGTGTCGCCGGACAGGGTCGCTCCGAGGGAAGTCATGTGCTCGTTGATTACTACTCTGCGGCCAAGCAGATATCTGTCAGGAGCACCGCCAAGACCATAGTTGACTCTGGCTACCGGCTGGCCGTCATTATCTACCATTCCCATGAATTTCATGAACGTGCGCTTTGTCATGTTCCAAACAGCGTTTGTTTCGTATGCTGCCGGAAGCAGTCCCTCTGCCTCTGTCAAGGTCTGGTAGGTAGGCTCTTCTGACGCCGCGATATCTACGTTCTGAGAATCCACCACAGTCTCTTTCAGAACGCCCTTAGGCCGACCGGAACCGGTTCCGTTGAAGAACGCCTCTTCCTGAGCCCATACCATAGCCTTGGACACAGAATTCACGAAGTAGGTCTCAAATACATCCAGAGTCATGACAGATGTTTCAAGGGTCATGGATACCGCACATTTAAGCTTGTATCCTTTGATATCGATATGATCCAGACCCAGCTTCTGTTTTTCAGATGTTCCTCCCTCAGCTACCCAGGTCGCTACCGCCTTAACACTGGATGTAGGAATTGAAATTCCAGCCGGAAAAGCTGTGTGAGTAACAAGAGGAAGTACATTTCCAAGAACCTGCATCTTATCTACAATGCGCTTTACCACTACCGGAGAGATGACAGCTGCCACATCGGTAGTTTTAGTAGGACCAGCCTCGTTTCTGAATTTCTCTGGAAGCGAAGTTCCGTTTACCATTAAATTCATGAATGCCCGGCGGTACTCGATGGAATTATAAATATCCTCTTCCTCTGTGTTCTTATCAGTTCCAAACTTTTCGCCCTCTCCCACACCTTTCAGCGGTGCCGGAATCTGAGACATGGCTCTTAAATTTGCCGCTGCTTTGGACTCGTTCTCAAACTGTGTATCCAAGTCTGTGATAGCCTGCATTTTTGCATTTGCTTCGTCAATGTTTCCAGCTTCAATCAGCTGCTCTGCCTCTGCGTAAAGGGACTGTCTTTTTTCTAAATACTCTGTTCTGTTCATTTACATTTCTCCTTTCATGTTTAAAAGTCTGAGCCTTGTGGCTGCCTTATTTTTCTGCATTAAAAAATCCGGCTCATTATGAGTCGGATCATCAATGAGATTTTTAATTTTTCTGATAGTTTCTTCCGGAAGCAAACCAAAACCGTTCCGGAATTCCGGAGCCTGCTCCGCAAACATGATCTTGTCCACAAATCCATATTCCACAGCCTGTCTGGCAGCCATATAGGTTTCCCGGTCCATCAGCTCCTGAAGCCGTTCACCGGTCATTCCGGTCTTATGCACATACGCATTGATAATGGATTCATTTGCTGCCCGGAGTGCTTCTGCTGTGTACTCCATATTCCGGTAATCTCCGGAAGAGTAAGTCTTCACATTGTGGATCATGAACATTCCGGTCGGACTGATCTCCGATTCTCCCGCCTGCGCAATGACAGAAGCAGCACTGGCAGCAATTCCCACAATCTTGATTCTTACCTTTCCGGAATAACTTCTAAGTGCTGTGTAAATCTCCGATCCGGCAAACACATCACCTCCAGGAGAATTGATGTGGATCTCTACTTCTTCTCCTGCTGCCGCTTTTAATTCATCTGAAATCTTTTTCGGACTTGTGGCTTCTATACCAAGATAGTCATAAACCCACTGATTCCGGCTGTTGATGATCTCACCTTTTACGTTAATGACTCTCATCCTCTTCACCTCCCTTCAAAAATCCCATAATCTTTTCTTTGATCTCAACCGCATTTTCCAGAGTCATCTCAGACAGTAATCCTCTGATGGTTCCAACTGTTTCCGTATCAAGACGGCGAAGCGGCTTATCCCCATCAGCAACCGGTGAGAGGTTGAACGTATCTCTCCATTCATTCGGTGTCAGCGCTCCCCTATCCACCATGGCCTGAAGTGCTAACTTGGTGCTGAGGCTGGCGCACTGGAGATTGGCTGCGTCAAAATAGATCCGGTTACCGTATCCTCTTTCCCGGCGGGAAAATATTTTTCTGGAAAACTCATCCCCCAACTGCACAGCAACCGGCTCGATTACTATTTCAAAATAACTGTTCCACTCATCCTCTGTATAGGATGAATGAACAATCTTATCATTGGTGTTGAAAAAAGCATAAATTCGCTGGAGGGTTGCTGACATCTGCAGCGCATTGGGAACATAATCTTTCGGCTCGATCCGGATCGCATCTGCTTTTGCATCAACAGCGGCTGCACCGAAGGTACTTCTGGCCACGCTCAGATAATTGTCGACAAATTCCTGTACATTTTTTTGCAGATCTTCCGCTCTCATCGGTGTGGTGAATTTTAACAGCCACCGGATTACACCGCTGTTCCGGATGGCCTTTACAATACCCTGATCTGTCGTGTTAACGATTTCCATAAGCGGAGCCAGGGCCTGTACCGGGGATTCCCCGAATATATCATTGTCATGAAAATCATTCCGGATATGGATGATCTCACTGTAAGGGAATGTGCTGCTTCTTCCGTTCTGGAAAAGAAATTTCAGATAGAGTACATCGTTGATATATACTACTTCTGCCATGATTGCTGGAATCGGATACAACTGCTCCGGAAAGCCATTTTCATCTCTTACGATCAGAATAAACGCATTGTTGTTGAGTGCCAGCTGAACGGCAACTTTTTCCAACATCACATGACCGCTCATATAAGGGTTCGGATCCTCCAGAAGGAACCGTATGTAAGGTTCCGGATTCACTTCCACTTTCCCATTTAATCTCCTGACGTGCTTTGCTGTCAGTTTTCCGATTGCTTTTGCATATGGCCGGATGCAGGCTCTTACGATATCGCTCTCATAGACCTTCCCATTCCAAGCCGCAAAGCTGTTCCCAGTATCCGTGTACATCCGGAACGCTGTTCCTCTTTTTACATTTCTGAAATTTTTGAACGTATCGATAATCTTCAAATTCTTTCACCTCCCTTCATCAGATCAGGCTCTGAACCTCATCCATCTTATCCTGCAGGACCTTATAGCCATCAATCAAAGCTAAAGTTCCATCAATGCGGTTCCTGGAATCAAGCCCCTTGATCGGCTGGATATTCCCATTGATATCCGTCTTTACGTTGGTGTTAAAAAAGCACCATTTATCGATCGGGTGATCATTATATACGATCTTTTTGGCCTGGAGATCTGCCTTCAGATCTTTCATCGGCTGGCTCAGCGTGATGACTCCCTGGCGTACCGGTATCATGGACTTTTCTCCGAATTCCATCTGGAATTCACGGAGAAGGGAATCATCAATGTGCCACGGATCATACCCGATATATAAAACGAAAACATCTTCCTGGTCACGGATCTCACGAAACCAGTCCAACATCACCCGTTTATCTACCTTATTTCCTTCTACTGTTCTCAGCAGTCCCTGATCCTTCCAGAGCTGATAAGGAACGGAATCACGTCCTTTTCGGTCTCCGGTAAGTTCCTGCCTGTCCAGAACTGCCTGTGGGATCCAGTACATCTGCTTCACATAGATTTTTGGATCATCTCGGCGCATACACAATACCTTTGCCGCATTCAGATCCACCGAATCCGCCGCATCCATTCCGCCAATCCCATACCGGAATCCACCGCAAACCGGTTCCGGATTTTCAAAATCCTCATACCGCAGCCATGCTGCCGCTGAAGTCTGCTTCAGGTTGAAATCTTTCACCAGGACCGTGGGTTTGAACGTCTCATCATCTTTTGCCTTTTGGACCATCTGCCTCAGATAATCCCATGACTTTATGGTCCCAATTCCAGGATTGGCCTTGACCCAGCATGATTCATCGTCCCATTCATTCACAGAATCCAGCTCATAAATGAATGGGAGGAATCTCTTATTCTGCGCCCCTCCAAAAAGAATATTGGTCGCATAATTGTACTGTGCATCAAAAATCCCCTCTCTCACAAATCCGTTTGTCGTGATACAAAAAAGGAGCGGTTGGCTCCTTGCTCCCATTGACTGTTTTACCAGATCATAAATATCTCTGTTTTTTATGGCTGCCAGTTCATCGATGACACCGCAGTGCGTGTCAAGTCCATCCAGGCTGTTGGCATTACTGGCCAGTGCCTTGATGAAACCCATGTTTAATTCACAATACAGATCCGCTGCACGTTTCTTGATATGTTTTTTTAACAGAGGTGACTGCCGGCGCATCTTATCCGCAGCGTTAAATCCCAGCTTCGCCTGATCCAGCATAGTAGCCACGTTATAGATCTGTGGAGCCCCTTCCTGATCGTTGACCAGTGTATCCAACTCAACAGCTGCTGTTTCTGTGGTTTTTCCGTTTTTTCTGCCTTCCACGATCAGCACCTCATTATATTGCCTCAGGTCATTATCATCCACAAATCCAAATATAGCTTGAAACCTGGCTTTCTGGAACAGTTCCAGTTTTAACGGCTGCCCCAGCTTTCCTGTGGGAAGTTTACAAAACCGTTCAATAAATTCGATGTGCCGGTTGGCGATGGTTATATCAAAATGGAATTCTCCGGGATTCAAAAAATCCTCCATCAGAATCTCCGATATTCGCTTCATTTTCTCACAAGCATTGATTTTTCCATCTAAAATGCTCCCAAAATACTGTTCAAATTCTGTCAACGGCCACCACCGTCCAAGAAATCAAGCAGCTCATCTCTCTCCTTCTTTTCTTCCGGAAGGAGGTCGGTAAGCTGCTTGATGATTTTTTGATATGACGTATTCATGGTATTGTAAAGATCCGCTGTCGGGCGTTTCCGTTCATACGGCTCCTGCTTTTCTCCCTGGCGGAATTCCTCAACAAATCCGTTTTTATCCAGATCTTCCTCAAAGTCTTCCAGAGATGCCCGCATAAATGCTGCCCTTTTTATCAGGCCTTCTACTGTTCTCTTCTTATTCTCCGGGAGATCCTGGAAGATCCGTTTTAATTTATTTTCCTCCTTTTTTATCCTGGCAGCTTTATCCATCTCTTCTCATCTCCTTCTATTTCCTTAAGGGGGGGAGGGGGGGCTGTAAAACTCCACGCGTAAAATTTAATGTGAAGGCCACGGTGAAATAAAACAGCCCCCCTGGATCCAGATAGGGGGGCCTCAGCCTTATTACATTTCAATTTCTATTCAAACGGGAACCGGATTCCCCGCTTCATCAAACCGGAATCTCTTTTCTTCCTTCCCCCGATCCAGGAAGTGTCCTTCCTCCCGATCATGGCAAGGCTTACAAGCATACTCCAAAAGATCATGGTTCAGCGCTACCATTGGATCTGTGATATTATCGGGAGTCAGAAGGACTTTATGATGTACATAATATCCCAGTCTTTCATGGCATATCTCGCACATTCCTCCATCAATAGATCTCCGCTCTGCAATATAGCTTTCCCGGCACTTCCTCCACTCCCGACTTTTATAGAATGCTTTTGCAAATTCTTTGGCCACCTGACATACATTCCTTTCAATAATTTTTGATAAGCAGTTCCCTGTATCTTCTGCTTTTTGTTTTTGCAGCCAAGTTATCCCATCTATCTAATTTCTGAATCACATAGTCTTTATACAGTTCCCTGATTTCAGGACAATCGTTATAGGACAGTAAAAACTTTCCTTTGATATTTGCAAGAGCATCTCTCAATCTGACATGGTCCTCTGGCTGAAACCGATCCGGATAATACTTTTCTGCTTCATAATATGGAGGATCCAGATAGAACATTGCTCCTGTTCGGTCATATGTCTTCAGCAACCTTTCAAAATCCACATTTTCAATCACAACACTCTGCAGCCTATCAGATGCCATCCTCAAAAATTCCACTGCATTGCCTATATTTTTTGATCTTACTCCAAAAGAACTGCAACCCATCCCGAAGCTTTCCTGGATTGCTATGAAAAATCGTGCTGCTCTTTGGATATCTGTCAGCCCACGAACTTCCTGGATCGCATCAAAAAACTGTTCTCTTGACATCAATATCCAATCCAGTTCCTTCTGCAGCGCTTCAGGGTGATATTTAACCACACGGAATAAATTTACCAGTTGTCCATTGACATCGTTATATACCTCCATCTTTGCATGCTTATCTCTGGAAAACAAAACCCAGGCAGCACCACCGAATACCTCTATGTATCGGTCAAATGCACCTGGCTCTGGGAATTGTTCCAGGATCTGGTGACGTAGTAACTTCTTTCCGCCAATCCAACCTATAAAACTATTCATGTTATCACTCACCTTTCGCTTTTACTGCGAAAAGCCTTGTCGGATAAATTGACCTTATGGGAATCGAACCCATCTCTATCCGGTATTCAGGATAGATTTCCGTCAAACGGCCATTACAATATTTTGTGTTTTATCCACCATATTATCAACATATTGTGGATAAAAGAAATCCCCCGCCAAGCTATAACACCTGGCAAGGGCTATCTATTCACAGGAGTAAAAAAGAAGCACCCGGAAAGAAAAAGGGGTGACTCCTCTTTCCGAGTACTTCATGCTATCATTATATCAGGGTTTTCTCAAAATGTCTTGCTATCAGTTGCTAAAAGTTGCTAACTTTTTTAAATTCCTTTAATGCCTCCCCATGAATATGGCAACATCTGTGATACGAATAGCCCATATCAGCTGCAATCTGATTTAATGACTGTCCCTCAACATATCGTTTGAAAAGAACTTCTATGTACTCAGGTTTGCTTAAGTTATGGATCTCCGATATTTTTTTATGTCTGCTTTCACAGAACACATCTATATCATCATTGATCTCCTGCTGCAGATCCACTAATCTATCTACGATTTTCGTAAATCCCGTTCCATCCGGAGAAGTCTGAACTCTCTCTGCCGTATAATTCATACCAACCAATGATGCTTTCCTACTCAACAAGGATTCATATTCTTTGATCTTTTGCTCGATTCTCAAATCATCTGCCCGTATCTGCTGCAGATATTCTTTTGATGTCATTTCTTTCTTGTTCACTGGTATCACCCCCTACCATCTCTGACCCTTCTTGTCTACCACCGTTACTTTCCCCAGAATTCTGACATGGCAAATCTGGCACATCAGCTTCATTGCCAGGCGGAAATGCCGTACCTCTTCCGGTGGCTTGTCTGCTTCCCGAATCGCCTTCCCCTGGGTTGGATCCGGATATCCTTCATGGTTTTTATACATCCCTTTCCTCCTATTCTGTATCTAGCATCGGCAACATAGCCGGCATATTTCCAGTTTCATATGCCGCATCAATCTGTGGCTGGATCCATTGTCCGGCAGTCTGACCGTCCGGAAGAACGATATGTGCCAGGAATTCATCATCAAAACAGCTAACCCCAGAATCTATTGCCTCAAATTTTGCTTTTATCACCAGCAACAAGGCTCTCCATCTTTGTCTCTCTAATTGTTCCGTATCCCGTTGATTCTTTCCGTCCGGTATATTCACTATGAATCGCACCTGCCTTCCTGCTGCCGTAAAACCTATCATCACCTTATTCCCGGAATAACCGCTGATGAATTGGCCAGCTCCATGTTTCCTGATTAACTCCTCAATTTCAATCCTGGTCTTACTGACCGGTACGGTTGTCTTCTCTGCATATGCCATATCACCACCTCCTGTCTTGTTACTGGAAAGGAAGACCTTCATCTTCCAATCCATCCGGGAGCATCATAAATCCATCTCCGGCATCCTCATAAGCCTTGTTTCCATGGTTTTCCTGCTCATCATTCCGGTATGCTCCTCTGTTTCCTGATGATGCTTTACTGTCTGCAAATTCCTGATCATCCACAATGACATTGGTTATATAAACTTTCTGACCGTCCCGGTTGGTATAGCTTCCTGTCTGAATCCTTCCGGAAATCAGCACACGCATCCCCTGACGGAAATACTTTTCTGCAAATTCCCCCGCACGGTCAAACGCCACACACTGGATAAAATCTGCAGTCTGATCAGAACCCTCCTGGCTTCTTCGTCCTCTTCTGTCTACTGCCAGGATATACCTTGCAATTGCCATGGCACGCTCTCCCTGGGAATATCTCACTTCCGGATCTCTGGTGAGCCGCCCCATTAAGATCACTCTGTTCATCTTCCAACCTCCTCTTCTTTCAGCCAGGAAAATCCTTCCAGAACAGTTTTCTGGTTCTCTTCTCCTGTTTCCCTCTTCCTTCTTTCCTGCTGCATCATCCTGTCTTCCAGATAATTCTTTCCAAAAATATCCCGGAATTCTTTCCGGCTATGGGTCTTTTCAAATGCCTGCTGCCCCAGCTGATGAAGAACTCCCATCCTGTTCGGATTTCCATGGACCCCTTCCCGGTTATCCCGATGGCAGTGCGGACACAGGTATACAGTCAAGCCATATTTCTCTGACCATCTTCGGTTTGCCCCACCAAAAATATGATGCTTTTCCAGATTCCGATGGGATCCGCAGAAATAGCAGTATTTTTCTGTCTGAACTACACTTTTCATCCTGCTGCCCTCCTTGCTACCCATCGCCCAGAAACATCATTATTATCGTGCTTCTGTTTGTCCATATTCTCTTATTCTCTCCCTGTAAGTCCTCATATAATGACGCATATAGAACACATACTTTTCATCTATAATTCCCCATCATCTTTCTGATTATGGATTTTTTAAATGCCTGCTACCCTCTCCTGCGCTCGAATCTGCAGCTTCTTTTTAATGGGCCAGACCGGTCATATTCTGGTCCATTCCGCAAAATGGCTTTCAAGTTTGTGACAATATTATCCCACCACATTTTGGTAATGCAGCATTTTCCCTTCCCACTCCTGCTGCTCCGGCTGCCTCATGCAGCTTCCCCTCTTTTCATTATTGGTGCTGATACGGACATGGACTTCCCAGATAGCATTGGTCTATCCAATCCGCTCCCTCGCTATTTTCCAGTGCTTTTATCGCCATCTCAAACGCCTCAATCTGTCTATTAGCATCTGCCAAAAAAGCGGCTCTTTCCGTAAATGTTTCTTTGACTATTCCTGCTTTTACCATCTGATTCCAGCCTTCATCTGTCATTTGTTTTCTATATGTTCGTATGTGGCTCTGTAAATATTCAATAGCTTCCTCTTTTTTCATTTCTTCTTCCCTCCAACTTCTCAAAATAAAATTGGACATCATCTGTTTTATGCTCCACGATTCCAAACCTCTCAGCAACCTGATACGGTATGCTGTCACGCATCAGTCTTTTATGTATTCCGGAAAGGTATCTTCTAAATCCTTCGATGTCGAGTGTTGATTTATAATGGTTGCACGACCGACAAGCTGGAAGCATATTTGACAAATCATCCTCTCCTCCTATCCTTAACGGCTTTGCATGGTCTACCTGCATATCCTTATAATCAATTCCCATACCGCAATAGGCACAATGTCCATTACATTTTTGATAGACTTCCTGCCTTTCCGATTTACCCAACCTACGCCTTTTCATGCTTCATCTCCCCTCCAACGCTTCCAGTGCTTCCTGCTCGGTCAGGAATACTGTTTTGCCAAAATTGTCAATATTATCAATAATAAAACTTAATGTCGCAACTTCTTCATCTATGTACAAATTCCTGTACTCGCAAGATTTGCATGTTTGTGACTGGTAACAGTCCCCTGGACATTCGCAATCATCGTTCATTACATACACCGTATCCCCCGTCTTGCAAGGCAACTCAATCAGCTTTCCGTCCTTTTCCAGTCCCTTCCACCGAAGCCACTTATCAACCTCTCCATCCGTCAGAAGCCTTACTTTTCCGGCTCCGCTTAATTTTCCTTTAACTTCAGCGGTTGCGTGTTTAAAAAAGCTGTTTACCAACTCTTCCAGAAGTCCGTCACATTCTCCGAAGGTGTTCTGAAGCTTTTCTTCCAGTTCTTCGTATTGGCAGCACCTTTCTAATACTGCGTGTCTATTTACTTCCAAACCTTCCAACTCAGGTACTGGATGTTTGTATATCGCAGTTCCATTTTCGCTTCTAGCAGTCAATCTCTCCATCATTCCACCTCGCAATTTTGGCATATTTCTTTTACCATATCACTCATTATCATTACTTCCATTCAGTAAAAGATGTCTTTCTATATCCGGAAACTGGCACATTCCAATATGCTCAATAGACGAATCAAACCAGCTGCACTCACTACAGTCTTTACATTTCTCTGGATCCTTGCTTTCTGCTGCTTCTTTACATTCTTTAAAATCTTTCTCCATCTCATCAGTCACATAAATTCTTACTTCTACATGAGGTGATGGAAAAATCTTAATCTTTCGCATTTTTATACTCCTCCATCTCTTTCACGCTCATTCCCACGATTCCGGCACTCTCATCGCTTCCAGTTGCCCGGAAGTGTGCTTTGGGGTGCTGTGGGTACATAAATTCAAGCATGACATAATTCGCAGCATCAACCAGGTATTCGGTATTCCCAGTCTGCTCATATTTTTCCAGGCACTTTTTCAGTGTTGGAATTGCCTGTATGTTACCAGTAGCATAATTCTTGCGGACCGGTCCGTATTTGTAATAGCTCATTTCCATGCGGTTTCTCCGCAGTCTATCAAATTCCTGGCTATATTCTTTGCTCATATCTGGATTGTTCATATTTTACTCCCCTTTCTGTTTCTCAATGACTCTCTAATCCTCTGTCCGCAGCAGCAGTAATCGGCATTTCCAGCCATCAGTTCTTTTCAATTACCTGCTGCCCTCTCCTGCGCTCGGATCTGCAGCTTTTCCAGATTCCCCAGCATTTCCCTTGTTTCCTGTAACAGACTGGGAAGCAGCAAATAATCTCCGGCATTCCAGGTTCTGCTTTTCAGCGTATTTTCGATCCTTTCCGCATGGGCATAGGCTTCTTTCCAGAGTTCTTCCTCCCTTTCCACTTCGACTTCCATCCCGTTATGGCTTTTGATGTATCCTTCCGGCAGACATTCCGGATAGTCTCCGATCTCCATTTGCGCCGGCGCAAATTCCCCTGAATGGTCAGTATTTCCTGGACTTTCCGGATCTTCATGGGTTGTTTCTTCCTTAGGCTCTTCGGACTGTCTCTCCTCTGGTTCTTGGGATTCTTCCTCTCCCTTTTCCCTGGTCTTACCGCTTTCTGCTGCCGATCCTCCCTCCGTTCTTTCCGGATTTCCTGGACTTTCCGGCTCATCCATCCTTTCCTGTACCTCTCCCGGTTCCCGCTCCGGTTTCCTGATTTCTTCCTGGCTTTCCCCCGGATAAGGACATCCGTAGACCATTTCCCAGCTCTTTTTCATTCCTGCTGCCGGGCAGAGTGCCTGCAGCACAGCCAGACACTCCTCCCACGTATAGCTTTCCGACTCCCCGGTTCTGGTGTTCAGCAGTTCCAGGTCCTGGTCCTTTCCGTGAATGGACAGCATGAACTTTCCCACTCCGGAAATCCTGGCCATCTTTACCCCGATCCCGTTGGGTGCTAACGCATTCAGGGCTTCTTCCGCTCCCGGTTCTTCTTTCATCTGTTTATGTAAAACGGCATATTCGTTCAGATTGTCCTGGTAATATCGATACAGCATCTTTCCCAGGTTACTTTCCTGGAGCTGCTGCCCCGGATCCGGTTCTTCCGCCATCACTTCCAACGGCGTTTTCAGTTCTTCCTCCCGGATCTCCCGTTTGACTTCCCGGATCTCCTCCCTGGTGATCCCCTGGGGAAGCGCATCCGCCACCTCTTCCGGAAGCGTCAGCATCTCTGCCAGAAGGGAATGGCCAAATCCCATATACCGCTCTGCGATCTGTTCCGAATACCCTCCTTCCGAATACCGGTCATTGATGGCGATCATCCTGGACACCACGTCATCCCTCAGATGGTATTCTTTCCAGGCAAACTCTGCTATGGACCGATAACCGCTGCCATATAAAACATCCGTATCCCTGGCCCGTTTCAGCAAATATCCCATTCGCACAAATCCTTCCGTCTGGCTCATCATCACCCGGTCAAACGTTGCCTTAAATTCTCCATAATCCTTAAATGTCATCAGTTCCTGCATCTTATCCTACCTCCATCAGATCGTTCTCCAGGGTATCCGCAAACCGCTGATCCCTCTCCCTCAGTTCTTTCAGTTCCATCATCCGCAGGTTCCGGCTCTGTTTCGCCATCTGCAGATCCTCTTCTTTCAACCGTTCTTTTAAGGCTTTCTGCCACTCTGTCAGGAATCTCTTTACTTCTTCCAGATCCGGCTGCCGGTTATACTCTGACCGTTTCTGACGAACAGTTCCTCCCAGTTCGACTTCCAGTGTGTACCAGGAATGTAACGGCCTGGATTTCCGGCGAAGGAACAGGATATAGGTTTCCTGATTGCTGATCCGTTCCAGATAGCGCTCACTGGCTGCCACACAATGATGGAGGGCCCTTCCTTCTTTCAGGATATCCCGGATCGAGTCCGGGACCATGATCAGGAATTCAGAGCCGCTGTACTCATACTTCTCTTTCACGGACCGGAGCACCCCTTCCACCTCCGGATATTGTTTCCTCAGCTGTTCGGCACGCTGATCTTCATTTCTGCTGTTGATCACTTCCAGAAGCTCATCATGCCGGTTCAGCAGATGCTTCGTCCGATACACAATGGAATCTCCCGTATCCATCTTCTCCTTTTTCGCCATGGACAGATAGTCTTTCCAGTTTTCCAGGATCTTTCCGGCGGAGATTCCATATTCCTTCATCTGCCCGGACACATAATTCATGACCTTTACCGGTGACATCCGATCCAGGATGAACGCTACATCTTCCGGATCCACTCTGCTTTTTTCCATCCAGTCCAGACACTCTTCCGTAACCTTCTTCCCGTTCTGCTGCTCCCACCTGAGCCATTTTAAACACCTATATCCTCCGTCTCTCCTTTTCAGCCTGAAAAATCTCTGCATATCGATTCCCAGTACTTCTGTTGCATTCCTTCCGTTTTCCCGTATGATATTTCCATCATACACACCCGGCAACCAGACAGACATGTTATCCGTCACCTCTTTGGTAAGATTCCTGAGACCAGATTTGGCCAGATATTCCAGAAACCCACAACATCCATGGTTGATCATGATCTTGTTATAATGCACCTTCCAGCCCAGATCCGCAAAGGTCTCCAGATGCAGGTCTTCATACACGGTCCCTTTCAGAGCTTCCCGCACGCCTTCCGGATAACAGTACTCCAACTGGCATCTCTTATTCCTGGGATTGGAATCCCACCACTCCTGCTCCAATTCATCTGCTTCGTGCAGCTGTCCATAATACCAGGTCACAATGGGAATCTGTTCTCCCCGTTTTCCCGATCTCTCATTCAGGAACTGATCTTGCATTGCTTCCGGAAGTCGGATCTTCCCCAGAATGTAGCGGACATTTTCATATGCCTCTATACTACACTCCCTCTCAGACCAGATACGAACCGCCTTGAAATGCCTCGCCACAGCTCTCATCGGGTCATCCATGTTCTGGAATACCACGATCATCTCCTGCTTCCGGATCTCCCTCTTCCTGTTCTGTACCTGAACCCGCTTTCCAGTCCGCCTGCAGACCGTTTCCTGGCCATGCTTATATGCTATGTTAGGTGTGTGAAGTTTCCCACAGGCTGTGCACTTCCATTTCCCTTCTCCGACCTTAAACCAATATTCCCGATCTTCAAATACGGTCTCTTTCAGCCACCGGTCGAATGCTTCCGGCAGCACCGGCACCTTTTCCATCAGCTGATCGATCCGATCCCGTTTCCGCTTCATCTTCTTCTCCCTCTCTCCATCGTTATACTCACTCTCTTTCCAGCTGATCTCTTGCCTTGCCGGATGCTTCCACCTGCAGTTCCCATTTCCGCAGAACTCCTGGACGATCTGATCCGTTTCCTTGCTGCTGTGGATAGAAAAGTTATTATACCAATCATTCTGAAATGCGCTGGACAGTCGGCATGTCCTCCATTTCTGGTCCTTTTCTGACCAAAATCCATGGCGTCCATTTGGCTCCAGATAATATCTCCCGATGTACGCATGCTTTTCATAACAATCCAGGACCAGTATCTCTTCAAATACCCTGGCCTCGATCCATTCCCCTCCCGTTCCGTTCTCTTCCATACGGGGAAGGTCCAGTATCCTTCTTTTTCGTACCATACGCCCTCCTAAATCCCATACCAGACTCCCGGTCTGATCTGCTCTCCATCCACCTGCCCGATTGCAAACCCTGTGCAGGTTCTTCCGTCTGTCCTGACCATGGCCAGGATGCTTCCCTGTTTTCCTGCTGCCCTGGGTTCCTTTCCATATACGATCACGGCTCCGTTCTCACCGGCCTCTCCCTGTTCCTGATATACCCGGATCGTTCCATATGTTCTAAGATCTGCGCATCTGGTAGGATGACCGGCGATCCATTCCACGGCTGCCTCCACAAATCCCATCAGATCCAGACGCTTGACCAGCCGGATCCTGGTGGCTGCCAGTTCGCTTCCTCCCTGCCATTCATCCACATCTTCTTCCGCCTCCACTTCGTAATACACAGACGTATCCCAGTTCGGATAATATTTCAGGCAATCCAGCGGATTTTCAGCGCAGTGAAGACCGGTACGGCCACATTCCGCCATGTTTTCATGGATCCATACCCCTTCCTGATATTGGTAACGGCCTTTTCCCAGGGTGCAGGTCAGATCACGGTTAAATCCTTTATAGACTTTCATCTCTTTCCCTCCCCGTCCACGGTATAGAGCGCAGCGATCCTTGCCTTAAGCTTCTTGCTTTCCAGAAAATAGGTCCTTATGATCCCTTCCAGCTGCCGGTCCGTTCCACAGGCAACGGCCATGCGTCCCTGACCGGTTCCAGAGGAATGCTTCCTGGCTTCCTCCCGTATGGCACCATAGATCTCTTCCGGCCCGTTGCTCTTCTGCATAACAGCTTCCGCAATCTTCGGATCCGTGATCATGGTCTGTAACAGATCCAGGATCACCTTTCCGGCCATTTTTTCTGAAAAGTCTTTGTCCGGTGCCGACAGACTCGTTCTCCACACTGCGATCCGTCCGGCTGCCGCCATGGAAGGTGACGCCAGTTCTCCCATCATCCCTTCGATATAATCCTCTGCATCTTCCCGGTCCAGTCCATTCTCCTGCGCCAGCGCAAATATGGACTCTCTGTCCCCTTCTTCCAGAAATCCTGCTGCAGCCTCATTCAGTTCTGCCGCCGAGTGGAATTCCCCAAATTTTTCAAACATTATTTTTTTCCTCCTTTATGTATCGGAACCTTACGGAATGTCTGGCCAGGGCTTTCCTTGCCTGCTGCCACTGTTCTGCATTCCTTACCGTTTTTCCCTTGGCATTTTTCCAACTATTCTGTTCCCAGTTCTGGATCCATCCCTGCCGGAACGGCTCCAGAAGATACTCGGAATCCGTCCTCACGGTTACCAGGCAGGGGACCCGGAGCACCTTCACCGCCTCAATCAACGCCTGCAGGGTGTTGCTCTGCCGGCTGGCTTTCCGTTCTCCGACCACCTGTTTCCTATGGACCTTTCCGCTTGCTTCAAATTCCAGATCTGCCCAGTAATGACTGGCGCTGGCACCTATTTTGACGATCACTTCATACATCGTTCTGCATTCCCTCCTTCCGGTCATCCTGCTGCCGGTCTCCAACCGCTTCCCGGCACATCCAGGCGGACCATAAGATATCGCTGATAGGGATATCCCATCCGGTCAAACCCGTTATACAGCTTGTCCGGAAGCAGGTAGTATCCTTTCCGGGGTTTGGGATCCAGGCTCCAGCCGGTCTTCGTTTTCCGGATCCGGCTCCTTGGCTTCGGATCAATGAGATTCCGGCTACAGGAATACCGCTGCTTGGTCGGGCTGTCATCTTCCCGGAACGTCTTCTCGGTCTCTTTGATCAGGTATTCTGCCAGGTCAGAATATTCCCCGTCATCGTAAAGCTGCACAAACTTAGGGCTTCCTCTTCCTTTCCATGCCATCCGGATATAGTCCATGGTAGTCCGTTTTCCGTCATTGATATGGTTAATTATTAGGTGATGGTGGATTGCTGCCCTCCGGTACTCAGTCACCAGGATGTATTTCAGCGGCTCCCCTGCCCTTTTATACTGACTTCTCAGATCAGCCAGAAATTTCTTGACCAGTTTCTGGGCCTCTTCTTTCCCCGGTCTGGCTTCCTTTCGGTATGTAAGGATCACATGAAGATCTCCCGGACGGAAATTGGCATTGATCTTCCGTTCCAGCTTCCTTGCTGCCTGGACCATATTGGCCCGGTTCATATCCTCTTTACTTTTCGTGCCCTTCTCACACGGTGCCCCTTTTCGGCTTCCTCTTGGGATACACCGGATCACCTCCAGCACTGCTCCGCATCGATACTCGATCTGTTTATATCTGTACATGATATCTCCTAAGTTTAATCCTTTTGATCAAGTCAGAAAGCGGTCAAAAGCCGCTTAGTTCCTTGACTTTTCCCACCTGTACAGATATAATGAAAGAGTACTTTAGTTTGTTATCTGTACAAGTTGCCCCTGATGTTATTGCCGTAACATCAGGGGCTTTTTCTGTTCCTATCCCGCATGGATCAACCCCATTTCATGGAGCTCCTCTGCCTGTTCCAACGTAAGGCTCCACCTGGCCGCATAATCCCGGATCCGTTCCATTTCCTCCATACATTCTTCACACATCTCTCCTTCTCCCAGATCCAATGCGCAGCCACACCTCAAGCAGATGCGGTAATGCCTCTTCCTGGAATGTGCCTGATAAAGACTCTTTCTTCTCATAGATCCACGCTCATGACCATCCTGGTGTTCCGGTCATAGACCAGCTTCAGCTTGTCCCCATTTCCATCTGTGACCAACGCTTCGCAGCCTTCAAACACGATCCGGAAACATTCCATGGAAAACCCTTCCTGTTCCATCCATTTCTGAATGGCATACTCTGCGATGGTATGCGCTTTTCTTACTGCCATCATGGTCCTTCCTTTCTTTTTTCTTGACATTCTTCTTCCATTTTTGTAATATAGTAATAGCTTTTCATATGGCCTCGCCCTTTTCTCGGCAGGCTCTTTTTTTTTTCCTGCTTCCAGGACTGCACTCTGGACACACATATCCCCTGCTGCGAATCCTGGTGAATCTGGATATGTTCCATATTTTTCCACAAACCTGGCATATCGCATATCTCATCTGCCTCACACTCCCCCAGCCAGCATCAGTACGATAGCTGCCACCAGCACTCCAATGATCACCAGGAATGCTGCTGCCCACTCACGGCTATGCTTATTTTCTTCCCTGGATTCTCTCAACTGTCCTTCCAGTCTCTGATTCCTACGCTGTTCTGCTTCCCAGATATCTCTGCGGACCAGGACACATTCAATCAACTCCATCTCAACATTGATCATATTCATCTCTATCTCCTTCATGCTTGTCCACCCTAACCGCCATCAGGCGGTTTTTTCAGCCTCTTCCTTTTTCTTAATGTCCTTGACTTTGATCTCCATGCCATAACGATCTCCAATGATATTAGCAATGGCTTCAAAAGCTTTTCTTACATCCAGTTTATTTTCTTCCATACATCTCTCCCCTTTCTCTTATATGGAAATGTATGCGGTACTGTTTGTACCACTTAACCTCAATTTACTCCCTTTCATTTTCCGAATTTCTATTACCAGAATAATTCACAATAAGCGAAACTTTGAGCTCAGCTGTCCCTTTCGGATGCCCTGAGTTCTTTTTTAACTCATATGCTTCAATACCTTGTAATTTCAAACCATTCAGATATAATTCATCATTTTCTATCGTCAGTGTCAAAAAGGTAATCTCGCTCACTCTCCTTTCTGGTCTTCCAATCTTTTTCGTGCTATACTGTTTTCACAGCTACATAACTGGTTGAATAATAAATCTAAAAAAATCAAGGAGGTTTCTCATGCGTCCCATTCCTAACGATCTTGATTGGAGTGCAACAGCTGCTTGGATTGCCTTAGCCATTTCCATCACCGGCACCATTGTAGGCCCAATCATAACAACCATTCTTACAAACCGCTATCAGCTCAAACTCCGGAAATTAGATATTCAGGAAAAAGCCGCTTCAGAAAAAATATCTGTTATCCAGCAATGTATCTCCCATATCGGAGCTTGTCTGGCTGATACACAATCTGAATCTTTGATGTCCTTCGGGGAACACTTTCATGTTGTGTATGCCTATGTACCATCAGAGCACTGGCCACTTTTAGATGATTTCTACCAATTAACCATAAAATACAAGTATGATGAAGCCAAAAAACTGCAGCCCGATGTTATCCATTTGCTAAGCGGGTTATTAAAAGAAGAACTCCCAAAACATCCATAAATAAAATCCATCCAATTTGAAACTTCCAGCATGGGAGTTTCATTTTTTTTGCAATCCAAATGCAAATTGCCGAAATCATCATGACAATGATAAAACATACAATGTTTGTCCTGTCTGTCACTGTCAACTCATAAAACCACCATTCTCTCATGTTCTTACCATCCTTTCTCCTGTCATAGACCAGTTGATTTTTACTACCATCGAGGTAGTTTATAAAGCAGGTCAGAAATCTCAGCCATCATATGTGACATGATTGCTAATTCAATGTTTGTCGCATCCTTAGATGCCTCTCCCAATAAATATAGCTGCTTAAGAAGTAGCCTTCTCACTTGAGGGAACTCTCTTTCATTCTCGCTCACTGTACTCTCCTTTCTTTTACCTATATCATTGTCCTTTTTCGTGACATTTTTCGTTAAAAAAAATCTCTTGAACTGTTGTCCCATAATAATTAGCCAACTTTATTTTTATAGAATCTCTTGGAATTCTCTGTTCTGTTTCATACATACCAAGCGTAGAAGTAGCAATTCCTATTGCATTTGCAACTTCCGATTGAGTTTTTTTCCCACGAAGATCCACAAGATTCTTTCCGTAAGAGCTCATCGCTTTCACCGCCTTTCCGTCACTTTATGTGACAAATACATAATAGCATGAACACTAACCCTTGTCAACCACATTCTGTGACATAATTCTATTTACTTTTATCACTTTATGTGATAATATGATTGTATTGGAGGATATAACATGGGAAATTTTCAAAATATATTTAAACGCTTACGTTCTTCAAGCGGTTTAACACAAGCTGAGATGGCAGAAAAGCTTGGAATTTCAAGAAGTACAATAGGAATGTATGAAACTGGTGCACGAGAGCCAGATTTTGAAACACTGGAAAAAATCGCTGATTTCTTCAATGTTGATATTGATTACCTTTTGGGAAGAACAGATAAAACCACTCTTCTTCCAGAATCTGTAAACCACTACTATCTTAATGATGAAACCAGAGAAATTGCCCAAGAGGTATTTGAGAACCCGGAACTTCGCTCATTGTTTCATGTGGCCAGGGATATTGATCCGGAAGAACTGAGAGCTCATATTGAATTCATGAAAAAACTGAAAGCAAGAGAAAAAAGAACGGATGATGAGGGGTGCTGATTATGAATAATCCCGCACTGACAGAAACTATTGGTGTATATTTTATTGATATGCCTACACATATTGAAGAACAGGTTATTCTTAATGAAGACGGTAGCTTCTCCGTCTTTATCAATTCCCGACTTAACTGGGAACGTCAGATGGCTGCCTATCACCATGCACTTCGCCATATTATGGAAGACGATTTTAGTAAACAATGCGCTGATGATATTGAAAAGGTAATGTAATTCTAAATAAAATAAATAGGTAGTAAGGGGAATATTTATGAGTATAAAAGGTAAATTGCAAGAACTTTTTGTTCAGAAAGAAGGGATACTTCTCCGAGATTGGTTTTATAACAAAAAAGTAATCCCTTATGAAACCATCAGCAGAATCGACTATTGTTTCCCGGTTGGAATAGAAGGCGGCTGGATTGACTTTATCAATTTCACAGGAAGGAAACACCGCTTTTGTTTTTCTCAAAAATCCAGTGAACCAGTAACTCGTGCTCTTGCTTACTTTCGCCAAAACGTACCCGATATAAAACTGATTGAAAAGACACCAGCTAATTATCCTTTTTACTTCCATAAATGGTTCATTTTACTATCAATATTTCTTTGTTGTGCCCCAATAGGTCTAATTTTGCTTTGGTACTCCCCACTTCAACGAAAATCTTTGAAGGTATGGTGCACCGCTTTATGGATTGGGATTTTTTCTTTTGGAATATTCAGTTATTATACGGCAATACATTCCATTACAGAATCTTTGAGCACTATAATGGAACCATCTTATCAACCGGAATCCCGTATTGAAACATTAGAGGCAGAATCATCAGCAAACTCTGCTACTGAACTTTTTTCCGATACCTTAACTGCTGGTCATTATACTGTAGGTGTTGATATCCCGTCCGGGACTTACAAATTTTTTGCAAAATCCGGTTTTGGAAATATTTTTTCAGAATCTCTTGCTGTCAATGAGATTTTTGACACCGGTACTGCTGCAGGCGAAATCCTATCTGGAATGGCTTCTGATGAACTACATAATATTGAACTAAAAGATGGGGATATTTTAAGCATTACGGGAACTCTTGAAATCTCAGCTGGCTGTGATTCTGCCGGAGAAACAACCTCACGAAATCAGGATTTAACAGAAATAGAATTAGGATATGGTATTTATGCCGCTGGTGACGATTTTCCTGCTGGCACCTACAATATCATATGGTTAGAAGGCTTTGGAAATGTACAGACCGAACCTTATGACAACAACACTGGAATCAATGAAATCTTCGGAAAAAAGTTAGGAGAAGATGATAATAGCTATGTTGATTTTTCTGAAACTTATGACGATATCAACGATATTATGATTTTATCCGAATTTCAAAATGTATTCTTTCAGGAAAATGACCTTCTCCGTATTGAGGATATAAAAGTAAAATTGGTTCCCAGTGATTAAAGTATTTTACACGTATTTATATGTATTTTATCCTTGACACACGTGCAAACACGTGCTATAATAGAATCATAGAGAGGAGGACATATGAAAACATCAGAATTACTAAAAATACTCAAGAAAAACGGCTGCACACTTCTCCGTCACGGAAGCCGGCATGATATTTGGTCAAGCCCAATTACCGGAAAGCAATTCGCTGTTCCAAGGCACAAAGATGATGTGAAGCCTGGACTCTTGAAAGGTATCCTGAAGGATGCGGGGATTGAATGAAAATCCCCCTTCCTCCTCTCTTATTTCACGCAGAAAGGAGCAATGATTATGGCACGTTACACATACCCTGCAGTTTTTACCCCAGAAGAAGATGGTGGATATTCTGTCATCTTTCCCGACTTAGAGGGTTGCTATACCGAAGGAGAAGACCTGACTGACGCTATCTATATGGCAGAAGATGCCCTCGCCCTCATTTTATACGGATATGAGAAAGATAATCGTACTATACCCAATCCTTCTCAATCTATCGGTTTAGAAGAAGGTCAGTTTATCAACTATATTGCTTGCGATACTATGGAATATCGAAAAATGTACAGCAACAAAGCTGTGAAAAAAACCTTAACTATCCCGGAATGGCTTAATGAAGAAGCTACTGCCATAGGTATCAATTTTTCTCAGGTTCTCCAGGAAGCATTGATGTCCAAAATACAGGCACGTTAATTTCTCTATAGAAAAACCGCCTCCGGCGGCAACCGGAAGCGGCTTTCCATGAATTTTCTGTACAGACCCGGAGGTTGTACAACATTTCCAAACAAAAACTTTTCTTTAAAAAGGAGGGATACTCAGTAAATTAAAATAAAATGGGAGCAATTACACTTAAGAAAAAAAATGGGAGAAGAATATGAGTAGAGAAAAAACTATAGCAGAATTAAGACAGCACAAGGAGGACTCGATTCAAAAAATAAACGATTACTTAGAATCTCTTATTTCTGATGGAGATTCTAAAGCTAGAGGAAAAGCAGATAAACTTAGTTACTGGCTAGAAGACTGGACTAGATTTTTAAATTTTGAAACGTGTTTTTCTCCTCTCAGCTTGCGGCGTTATAAGCGTGGAGAAATCATAAAAGTACACCTTGGATTTAATATCGGCAGCGAAGAGGGCGGGCTGCACTATGCCGTCGTTCTTGATAAGAATAATGCAAAATCTTCGCCTGTTGTTACCATTATTCCCCTTACATCTGTAAAGCCACACACAGACATATCTCGTTTAAAAAACGGCAGTATTTTTTTAGGAAATGAACTGTTTACAAATTTAAATGCTAAGATATCTTCAACCAGTAAACATTTAAACGATGAATTAACTTTACTCAAGGAAATTATTAAAAGTGAAACCTCCGATGTTGATTCCGCAAATATCCTAAAAAGAATTGATGATTGTGGTAATGAAATTATCTTTTTAAGCAGAATGCGTTCTGAAGTACAAAAAATGCGCAAGGGAAGTATTGCTCTGGTTAATCAAATAACCACAATCAGTAAAATCCGCGTTTATGACCCTAAAACAGACCATGATATTCTCAGTGGAATTAAACTTTCAAATGAAAAACTAGATATAATCGATGAAATGTTACTAAAGAATTTTACAAATAAATAGTATTTTTTAATTGACATTTGCATATAGTATGGTATAATGGGTACGAAAACAAAGCCGTTTACCGGCCGTATAGAAGACAATGTTTCCAGACGACTGGAAGCCGTATCCATTAAGACCCTACAGTTTGTAGGGTCTTTTACGTTATTTATTTACATACTTTTCTAACATTCCTTGTTAATATAAAAATGGCCTCTGCGCCAACAGAGACCATTCAATTACTTTGGTTCTAACCAAAGCTATATACACCCCGAAGAATGTATAACAAACCAACTATTATAATACCATCTTCGGGACAGCCTAGCAAGTAAAATCACGCTAGCTGTTATTTTTATACCCAAAAATAATATGATTTACAGGAGATGGTACAATGGAAAAATTAAAACGCACTGCTGTTTATATCCGTGTATCCTCTGAAGAACAGGCAGAGCGGGGCGATTCCATCCGGGACCAGACCGAACGCTGTACGGCTTATATCAATAGCCACAAGGACATGATTCTTCAGGATACCTATATTGATGACGGTATATCCGGCCAGAAACTGGACCGGGAAGACTTTAACCGATTGATTAAGAATGTCAGGAATGGAGAGGTAGACTTAATCATCTTTACCAAACTGGATCGTTGGTTCAGGAGTCTCCGGCATTACCTGAATACCCAGGCGGTGCTGGAGCGTGCCAATGTAGGATGGCTTGCAGTGGATCAGCCATACTTTGACACATCAACCCCTTATGGCAGAGCCTTCGTTGCCCAGTCCATGACCTGGGCGGAACTGGAAGCCCAGAACGGCGGAATCCGTGTCCGAGATGTTTTTAAAACAAAAGTGGCCCACGGAGAAGTTATTACCGGTAAAGTCCCAAGAGGTTATAAAATTGACGGAAAGCGTTTGGTGTTATCCGAGGAAGCTCCTGCTATTTTTGATACAATCGACTACTTTTGCAAAACTCAGTCTCTCGGGAAAACACTGCGATATTTAAAAAACACCCATGGAATTATCATGACTCTCAACAACCTGCGGGAAAGCGTTCTCAGGAATGAAAAACTGGTGGGAAGATACCGGGGCAATCATGACTACTGTCCCAGGCTGATTACCGATGAAATGTGGAATCAGGTGCAAGGTATTCTGGACAGCAACAGCAATATCCGAACCAGCCAGCGGTATCCCTATATCTTCTCCGGACTTCTGGTATGCGAACAATGTGGACACAAAATGACCTCATGTCATATCAATGTCAAATCCAGAAAAGCCAATGGAAAAGAATATCGCTATCGCTACCCGGCCTATGAATGCAAACAGTATCGAGCGCATCATTGCACAAATGGCCGACAGGTTCGGGAAATCCGGATTGAGGAATATCTGCTAGAACATATCGAAGAAGAATTAAATGCCTACTGCGCAGACTTTAATACACAGCAAAAGGCTGCTATAGATCAGAGTGGAAAAAGAAAAGCGATTGAGAAAAAGCTGGAAAGGTTAAAAGATTTGTACATCAATGAAGTGATCGAACTGGACGAATATAAAAAAGACCGGTTTTCTTTGGAAGAGCAGCTTGCAGCCATTCCTCAGATTCCTGAAGTCAAATCAGAACGGCCGGATATATCTAAGTTGCTTTCCTCTGATTTTAAGCTGGTATACGAAAATATGAGCAACGAAGAAAAACGCCGTTTTTGGCGCTCCATTATCCGGGAAATCCGAGTTCCCGGTAAAGACCGTTCCTGCCAGGGATACAGCATTGTATTTCTCTGATTTTGTTTTCCTGTTAAGTTCGTCTACCGACCGGTAACTGGGCCGGAAAAACCGTTTCCACTGCCAGCGGAGTATTCCGGGCCGAAGGCCAGGATTTTCTTCTGATCGACCTTCCCGGCACTTATTCCCTGACCGCCCGGTCTCCGGAAGAAAAAATTGCCCGGGATTTTATAAATTCCGGACTGGCCCAAGTCATTATAGTCGTATGCGATGCCACCTGCCTGGAAAGGGGGCTCCATCTTCTGGACCAGATCATACGGCTGGACCGTGTCAGGGATCACGGTACTCCCATTGTCCTCTGTATCAATTTATGTGATGAAGCTGCCAAAAAAGGCATCTCCATTGATTTCTCCCTTCTGCGGGATGTGCTGCAGATCCCCGTCTGTCCTACCTGCGCCAGATCGAAACATAACCTGGAAGAGCTGGTCTGTACCGTATGTGAAATCCAGGACGACCATTTCCATTATGATTGTCTGGACTTTTCCCCGAAAAAGCTGGCTGAAGAAGCTGTCACCTATACACGGCCGGATTACCGGAAACGGGAAGAATTCCTGGACCGTCTGGCCACCGGAAAACTAACAGGACCATTGATCATGCTCCTTCTGCTGACGGCAGCTTTCTGGCTGTCTATGGTGGGCGCTGGCTATCCATCAAACATATTATTTTCCTGCCTGTTTTTCGCGGAAAAAAAGCTGGCGATCCTTTTGGAAAATCTGGGCTGCTCGCCTGTACTCATTCAGGCACTGGTATATGGTGTCTACCGGGTTCTAGCCTGGGTAGTATCCGTCATGCTCCCTCCCATGGCCATTTTCTTTCCTCTTTTCACCTTACTGGAAGATTTCGGCTATCTGCCCCGGGCTGCTTTTAACATGGACCATGCTTTCCAGAAATGCCGGGCCTGCGGCAAACAATGTCTGACCATGACCATGGGACTGGGCTGTAATGCTGCCGGTGTTACCGGCTGCCGCATCATCGATTCTCCCAGGGAACGGTTAATTGCCATTATTACCAACGCTTTTATTCCCTGCAATGGCAGACTGCCCACTTTATTTACCATGATCTCCCTGTTTTTTCTTCTCTCCGGCTTTCATGGTTCTTCTCTCGCCTCTGCCCTGGGACTGACAGCTGCCATTCTAGCCGGAATCTTGATGACTCTTATGATGTCCTGGCTGCTGTCCCACACTTTATTAAAAGGGATACCATCGTCCTTCACCCTGGAGCTCCCTCCTTACCGCAGGCCACAGTTCGGAAAAGTAATCCTGCGTTCTATTTTTGACCGGACTCTTTTTGTGCTGGGAAGAGCCGTATTAGTGGCTGCCCCCGCCGGTCTTCTGATCTGGATACTTGCCAATATCTCCTACACCGGACCTTCCGGCGGCTGGTTCGCCATAGCCAATACCGACTATCCCAGCCTCCTGTCCCTGCTTACGGGAGCCCTAGACCCGCTGGGACATCTGATGGGACTGGACGGAGTGATCCTGGCTGCCTTCCTGTTAGGATTTCCTGCCAATGAAATCGTACTTCCCATCATACTGATGGCATATCTCCAAACAGGAATGCTCACGGAAACAGGCACCATTGCTTCTCTTTCTTCTATTTTTTCCGCCCATGGCTGGACCGCTGTCACACCTGTCTGCCTGATGATTTTCTGTCTTTTCCACTGGCCCTGTTCCACCACCTGCCTCACCATATACAAAGAAACCGGAAGCCTGAAATGGACGGCAGTATCCATTCTTCTCCCTACCATCACCGGAATGCTTCTGTGCATCCTGGTATCTTCCACCGCCGCTTTGCTTTTCTGATTGTCATATAGAACAGGAGCCGGCTTTAAGCCGACTCCTGCTCCCTTTCTCTGAAAAATCTGATCTCTTCCCCATAACCTTCCAGCTCATTCGGGGTCTCTAATTCAAAAGGCAAATGTTTCAATGCCGGGTGATTCACCACCTGCAAAAGTGCCTCCGCCCCAATGTATCCCTCTCCGATTCTGGCATGGCGGTCTTTTCTGGCTCCCAATGGATTCTGACTGTCATTCAGATGGATGGCTTTCAACCTGTCCAGTCCGATAATCCGGTCAAACTCCTCCAATACCTGATCCAGATGTCCCACAATGTCATACCCTCCGTCCCAGACATGACAGGTATCTAAGCATACCCCCATATGACGGTTCAATTCTACCCGGTCCAGGATTTCTCTCAGTTCTTCAAACCTTCCTCCCACTTCGCTTCCCTTCCCTGCCATGGTTTCCAGCAGCACTATCGTGCTCTGATCCGGCTTCAGAACCTGATTAAGCGTATCTGCGATCAGTCTGATCCCCTCTTCGGTTCCCTGCCCCACATGACTTCCTGGATGAAAATTGTAATAGGTTCCCGGCAAATATTCCAGACGTTTCAGATCATCTTCCATAGTTTCCAGCGCAAATTCCCTTACACGGCCTTCTGCTCCGCAGGCATTCAGGGTATAGGGAGCATGGGCAACGATTTTCTCGATTCCCAACCGTTCTGCTTCTTTTAAGTAAGCCCGGATATCTTCCTGGTCCAGCGCCTTTGCTTTCCCACCTCTGGGATTTCTGGTAAAAAACTGAAACGTATTGGCATTGATCTTCTCCGCTGTCCTGGCCATAGCCAGAAAGCCTTTTGATGATGATAAATGACACCCTATCTTAAGCATTCCGTCCAATTCCTTTCTTTCTCACGGTTTTCACTGCAATCAGGAAAAACAAGGCTGACAGCGCCAGCTGTACTGCCATGCTTACCAGGACCCAATGATTCATTACCAGCCCCGGTTCCCGGCTGCCATAAGACTGAAGAATCCCGGTTGTGCTGGCAGGGGCATTTTTCTGCAGGATCACCAGAAACGTCACGGCCGGATTTACCAGAAGCGTATACAGGAAACCTCCAGAATTAACCGTTACTCCCCCCATATTCCCCATGACATAAGCCGCTGTATTCAGATCCATTCTTGCCATGGAATAGGAAAACATATTGACTGCAAAAGTCCCCGCCACAGTCAGGGCAAGTACCGCATAAGCCGCTACCGTTGCCACTGTGGAACGTTTAAACAGAGAAGAGCAGCAGATTCCCAGGCTGCCCGCAAACAATGCAGATACCACATAACAGGCCATCATCTGGGCTACATTTCCCCAGGTGATCCCTCCATACACAAATACCATGGCAATTACCGGGAAACTGGAAATCACTACCAGGAACATGGTCACAAATGCAGCAGCCAGCTTTCCGGTCACAATCTCCCATGACTTCATCTTAGTCGTCAGCATCAGGTCCAGTGTCTGTCTTTCCCGTTCTCCGCTTATAGTTCCAGAAGTTATGGCAGGCATAATAAACATCAGCATAATAAATTCCACACATGCCACAAACTCATACAGGTCCAGAAAGCTTCCATACTGAACGTCTGCCGTGATCCGCACCTGGACCACATTGGAATACATATTCAATAACGCTACCACCGCCAGTATACTGTTAAATACGGTTATGATCAGAGACATTCTGAGGCTTCTGGCGCTGACCATCATCTCCCTTTTATAAACCGGATTCATTTTCATACTTCAGCACCGTCCTTTCCTCCTCTTTTCCCGTAATCTGCATAAACAAAGATTCCAGGCTGCCCTGCTCTCTGGTAAAGCTGGTGATCAGAATACCGGCATCCACCAGCTGCTGAAGGAGAACTGCCTCGTCCTGCTTATCTCCGGTAAAACGGACTATGATTTCCTGTCCCTTTACCGTAATCGTGTGCACATAAGGGTGGCTCTTCAGGATATTAAGGGCAAGTTCTCTTCCTTCCCCCAGCAGTGTGATCACAATGGGATTGGAACTGTTTACCTGAGACAGGATTTCATCAATACTTCCGGTGAGCGCCATCTTTCCCTGGTCAATGATACCCACATCGGTACACAGTTCTGCCAGTTCCGACAGGATATGGGAACTGATCACAATGGTCTTTCCCTGGTCCTTCAATTCTTTCAGTATTTCTTTAAATTCAAATCTTGTTCTCGGGTCAAGCCCTGCTGTAGGCTCATCTAAAATCAGTACCTCCGGATCATGGATCAGCGCCCTTGCAAGGCAGAGTCTTTGCTGGATTCCCTTGGACAACCCATCTACATAAAAATCTTTTTTATCCTCAAGTCCCATTTGTTCCAGCAACGCCATGATCCTTTTTCTTGCCTTCAGCCCCTCCATATCATAGCAGGCAGCAAAAAATTCCATATATTCCGTTACTTTCAGATTATCATATACTCCGAAAAAATCCGGTACATATCCCACATGTTCCTGCCAGTTTCCATGGTCAGCTACCTGCTCGGAAAATTTTATAATTCCTTCATCTGCCTTCAAAAGTCCTACTATAATCTTAATGGTCGTGGTTTTTCCCGCCCCATTTGGGCCAACAAAACCATAAAGGGATCCTTCCGGAACCGCCATATCCAGCCCATCCAAAACCTGAAAATTTCCATATCTTTTCTTTAATCCTTGAATCTGCAGCATTATATCTCCCTCCCTGTCACCATAGGCATGGGAAGCACTGCCCACCCATAACTATCTGAATTCGTACTTACATATTTCACAGTAAGTACATTATCCTCCGACAGATACGGCTTCAGTTCCTCCTTCTTAAATACAAACTTTCCGTCCTCTATCTGATCAAAAGTCCCCGTAGAACGGTTATAAAGGTATATGGATCCAGTGAAAGCCGACGGCCCTCCAGTATTTCCCTTTGGTTCAAAACTGGAATCAATTCCGCAAAATTCAACCTTGCTGATTTCCAGGTCACTGCCAAGATAATACTCCAGCGTCACCGGGTCCTGGGTATAGGCCTGATTGCCTATCGGATCATATCCTCCCTGGAAAACAGAAGCTCTGCGCAATAATCCTGACCGGTACCTGGTTCTTCCCTCCGAAGAATTTACTTCCAGAGAAGAGGTGAGCATAGTCAGGCCATAAGATTCAAACCCGGTTTCCCGGAATCTCTGATTTTTCTCTTCACCGCTTCCAAATGCTATCACCTGGGCTTCTGCCCGGTAACCCTGAAGATTATTCTGAATATAGAATGATAACAGATTATTCCTTTCCAGTGTCTGCATGTACTGTTTATTATTGATATCCGCTTTTTCATAATCGGCTAACCCGGTAATCCGTGATGCCACACTTCCTGCGTTCCCCACAGGCGCACTCAGGCTCTCCCTTTCCGCCAGATCAACCGTTTCTCCCGCTTCCATATCTCCCACGATAACCAGACGGCCATAAAGCAATACGGCTACATTTTCCAGACCAAAAGAAAAATCATTCGTCAGTGTCCCGCTTACCTTACCGTCCAAATAACGGATACTGCCGGATATTCCCACACCATTACTATTCTCTTCTTGACGAGTCAGCTTAAAATACCTGGAATCGAATGCAGATGCATCTCTCACCGTGACATCCGTACCATCACTTCCGTAAAAAACAGATGTCTGGCTTTCTTCTTCACCGGTAAATTTCACCGTGTTCTGTTCATAATAGTAATAATTGTTCCTTGTGACAGGCAGGACAGAATATGCAGAATCCAAACGGACCGTATATGGCCTGCTGTATGGATTTCTTGCATTCACATAACTGGTCTCTGTGACCACATCAGAGGTGATATCTTCCACTGTGGCATAAGTGAGAAAGGTATCCCGGAATCTTGTTTTTATACCCATCATATAAATGATCATGGCAAATAAAACAGAAAGAACTGTGACACAGATTCCGTAATGGGACCTCATTCCTTTCTTCTTCAGGAACAAATATAATCCCGGTCCTACCAGCGCAATATAAAAAACGATCACTACCAGATACAATTTTACATCAGGAAGTTTCTCCACATTTCCGGTATTGATGGCGCTTTGCACTGCCCAATATTCTTCCCCTGTACTCCCGTATATATAGGATGATAATTCAGAAAGTTTTTCCTCACCCAGTATCTCAGAAAACAACCGATCTACAAATCCCACATCATTCAGCCCATACTCCCGGATATCCCCCAGGTCATAAGCTGTAACCGCCACGGTTCCTTTTCCCCTGGAAGCTGCCGATACCAGAGGATAGCCGGAATCTGACATCAACACCGTTCCTCCATGCAGCAATACCCTGACGCAGGGAACTTCCACCTCAATCTTTGCCATCTCGGAAGATTCCTCCCCATCACCGGAAGGACATATCTTCCTCTTCACCGGATTATCATAAGAATCGTCCAGAAGTTCAGGTGCAAAACGGCCCAGGGTATCATCTACCCGTTCTCCCGTTCCCAGGATCATGACCCCTCCTGCTTCCACCCATTCCATAATGGCTCTTGTCTGGTCTTCCGACAGATCCCTGAGCCGGTAATCATTGACTACCAGCACATCCAGCATATCCAGCCCTAAAGAATCATAAGGAAAATCCTCCGTGGCAATGGAAAAGGCCCTGGTCTTCAAAGCCCCATAGCTGATTCCCACTCCATTCAGATAATCCAGTTCAGCAGGCTGGTCACTTAACAGGCCTACAAACACTTCAGCCGTATCCTGGCTGTTCTCAATCTTCACTCTTTTCTGATTGATTTTTTTCCCATTCTCGTCTACTAATGACACATATACCTGATCAGATCCCATTCCCAGGGGAATGCAGATTTCTTTTTCCAATCCCGCATCCGCTTCCACAACGACCGGATATTCATACGAATATATGGTATAATCCGCTTCCATGGTGGAAATATGCAGATCACCCTGAAAATCTTCCCTCCCATGATTTTCCATGCGGATCGTCATAGGGGCAAATCTCCCCTTTTTGGCATTGCCATCATAACCATATTCCGCTTCCAGGGACATCTCCCCTCCCAGAGCCAACTGCTGCCCTGCCGTATCCGTCTCAGCTGCCTGGCATATGCCTCCTGACAGCCCAGTTCCTAAAAAAGAAAGGGCCAGGGCCAGCGCTGCCAGTCCACACCCTTTTCCTTTCCTGTATCTCATCTCATTCACCCAATCTTTCCAAAATTTTCCCGGTTTACATCAAAGTTTACCTGCAGCCGGATGGTAAATACCGTTCCATTGGAGTCACTGCTCACATCAACAGTACCTCCATGAATATCCACAATATTCTTGACAATCGCAAGTCCCAGCCCTGTTCCGCCTGTATTCGTGGAACGGGAATGTTCCACCCGGTAAAACTTATTAAAGATCAGAGGAAGTTCCTCAGCCGGTATCACATAGCCATAATTGATTACCGATACCGTAACAATCTCCTCCTCAGCATTCACTTTCACTACGACCCGTTTTCCATCAGCTCCATATTTAATCGCATTGTTGATCAGATTTTCAAACAAACGGGCCAGCAGATTCCCATCAGCCATAATGATCTTTGCCGGTACATTGCTCTGAAGCTCATAGGAAAGATTTTTGTCCATAAAACTGGGATATGCCTCCTCAAGGAGCTGCCCCAGCAATTTTACAATATCTACTTTTCCCACATTCATGGAGATTTTTCCATAGTTCAGTTTGGTAAACCCAAACAAATCTACGATCAGCTTCTCCAGACGTTTCGCCTTCGTATATGCGATATCAATATATTTATGCTGGACCGCTTCCGGCATGTCCCATTTTGCAGACAGTAATTCCATATACCCGATAATGGAAGTAAGGGGCGTCCGCAGATCATGGGCCACATTGGTGATCAGCTCATTCTTCGTCCGTTCTGACTCCCTCTCTTTATCCATCAGTTCCCGGATCTCCGCCACCATTTTATTCAGGTTCTCCGCCATACCGGAAAATTCATCATCGCCTACCACTTCCACTGTGGTATTCAGGTCTCCATGGGAAATATTTTCCACCGCATCGGATATCCTGCTGATATAACGGATGGATTTTTCCTGCAGCAGCAGAAACGATACAGAAAAAATCAGAATTCCAATCAAAAGATACACCAGGACCACTGCCACATCAGATTCCGCGATCATAAGAAACAGCATATTTTCGCTGCCTTCTTTCAGCACATAATCTGCTACCATAGACAGATTTGCTACCAGAAACACCTCTATCAGACAGGCGATCACTGCACTGACCAGGATATTGGATACTACCCTGGCATGATATTTTCTGCTTGTACTACTTTTCAATTTTGTATCCTACCCCCCAGACTGTGGTAATGATCTTATTCTGTCTGGTATCTTCTTTCATCTTGCCCCTCAAACGCCGGATATGTACCATCACGGTGTTATTAGCTTCATAAACCTTCTCATTCCAGACTTTTTCAAAAATCTCATCCGTACTGAATACCTTTCCCGGATTTGATGCCAGAAGGTAAAGAATATCAAACTCAATCGGTGTCAGCTTGATTTCTTCATCATACACAGTTACTTTATGGTTATCTTTATTGATCACCAAACCACGAATGGATATTTCATTTTTTTCCGCTTCCCTTGTTCCACTGTTGGGATTCAGCTGGGTATATCTGCGCAGCTGGGATTTGACTCTGGCAGTCAGCTCCAGAGGATTGAAAGGCTTCACCACATAATCATCCGCCCCTGTGCCAAGTCCCAGGATCTTGTCCAGGTCTGTAGATTTGGCACTCAGCATAATGATAGGGATATTGTTGGTCTCCCTGATCTTGCGGCACATCTCCATTCCGTCCATCCCCGGCATCATGATATCCAGAAGCACCAGATGAATGTCCTGTTTTTCCAATATGTCAAACCCTTCCTGGGCATTTGATGCTTTAAATACTTTATAGCCATCACTTACCAGATATATTTCCACCAGTTCAGCGATTTCCTTCTCATCATCTACAACAAGAATATTCGTTTCCACTTGAGTCTCCTCCTTCGGACTGGATATATTTGATTTGAGTATAGCACATTTTGTTCCTGTTGACTTTACTTTTCTCTTAAAAAATAACTGCTCCTTATCTGTTCCCGGAAACAGAAAGAGGAACTCCAGGCTTCCTCACCTGAAATTCCTCTTTTTGTAATAATTTCATCTCTTATCTTATTTGGAATTCTGAGCCTCTGCCGGAATAAAAGTCCTTCTGTTTTCCGGCTCCTGCTTAGCCAATTCTGCTCTCACTGCCGCTTCCGCTTCCTGGCAGAACTGCTCCTGGGAACATACCTTCATCTTACCTCTCAGATCCGGTTTCTCATAAGAACCGTCCGGCTGAAGCACATGGGCTTTCCTATTATCTTCCAGCTGAACCTGCAGGATATGGAGCACTTGCTCCTTGATCTTTTCATCTTCCACCGGGAACATGATTTCCACTCTTTTATCCAGGTTTCTTGGCATCCAGTCAGCGCTGGCCATATATAGTTCCGGACGCCCTCCACTTTCAAAATAAAAGATACGGCTATGCTCCAGGAACGTCCCTACAATGGAACGCACAGAAATATTTTCACTGAGCCCTGGCACTCCTGCTTTCAGGCAGCAGATTCCCCGGACGATCAGTTCGATCTTGACGCCTGCACAGGATGCTTCATAAAGAGCTGCTATCACTTCTTTATCGCAGAGCGAATTCATTTTGGCTATAATATGTGCCGGCTTTCCAGCCTCCGCATATTCTTTTTCCCTGCGGATCATCTTCAGCAGTCTTCCTCTCAGCCACAAGGGAGCCAGCACCAGTTTATTCCACCCTAAAGGCTCCGAATATCCGGAAAGCATATTGAACACAGCAGTAGCATCTTCTCCAATGGCAGGATTGCAGGTCATGATACCACAGTCTGTATATAACTTCGCTGTAGAGTCGTTATAGTTTCCGGTTCCCAGATGTACATACCGGCGGATACCGTCTTCTTCTCTCCGTACGACCAGTGTGATCTTACTATGAGTCTTTAAGCCCACCAGACCATAGATAACATGACACCCGGCTTTTTCCAGCATTTTCGCCCAGTTGATATTGTTCTCTTCGTCAAATCTTGCCTTTAGTTCTACCAGAACGGACACCTGCTTGCCGTTGTCTGCTGCAGCTGCCAGAGCCGCCACAATAGGAGAGTTTCCGCTGACACGGTACAGCGTCTGCTTAATTGCCAGTACATCCGGGTCTTTCGATGCTTTCTGAATAAAATCCACCACCGGATCAAATGTCATATAAGGGTGATGCAGGAAAATATCTCCCTTTCGAATATTCGTAAAAATATCATCATCGTTCATCAGCGCCGGGACCCTCTGGGGCTCATATTTTGGCTCCTTTAAACTGTCAAATCCTTTCAGGCCATACATTTTCATCAGAAACGTCAGGTCCAGGGGACCATTGATGAAAAAGATATCATTGTTTTCCAGCTTCAATTCCCGTTTCAGTATTTTCAGGAGCCGTTTATCTACTTTCTCATCAATTTCCAGGCGGATCACTTCGCCCCACTGACGTTTCTTCAGCTGCTTCTGTATCTCCACCAGCAGGTCTTCCGCTTCTTCCTCATCAATATTAAAATCCGCATTTCTCATAATACGGAACGGATGGGCCGTCACAATATCATAATTCAGGAACAAAGACTGGATGTTACGCTCTATGATCTCTTCCAGCAAAATGACTTTTCTCTCACCATTCTCCCCGGGAATTTCCACAAATCTGGGTAATACTCCCGGAACCTGCACCATGGCAAAATCCAGTTCCCCGTCGCCATCTTTTTTCTGTACCAATGCTGCGATATTCAGAGTTTTGTTCCGGATCAGCGGAAACGGTCTGGAAGAATCCACAGCCATAGGCGTTAATACGGGATACACTTCCCTTTGGAAATACCGATCTACATACTCGCCTTCCTGATCGTTCAGTTCTTCGTGATTCATCATGATCACCAGCCCCTGCTGCTTGAGCGCAGGAAGCAGGGAGCGGCTGTATGTGGAATACTGCAGGCTTACCAGGTCATGGGTCTTTTCCCCGATCTTTTCCAACTGCTGTTCCGGCTTTAAACCGGCAATATCCGGCTTACTGTATTTCGCATGGACCATATCCTTCAGCGAGGCTACCCGGACCATAAAAAATTCATCCAGATTGGAAGCTGTGATACTCAGGAATTTCAGCCGCTCAAACAACGGAATACTCTTGTCCCTTGCTTCACTGAGGACACGGTAATTAAATTCCAGCCAACTCAATTCTCGATTTACATAATTTTTCGGATTGGTATAAATCTCTTCTGCGGCCATTATCTTATCCTCCTTTTCTGCTTCAGCACAGGCCGAATTCCGTAAATTTCTTCAAAGAAATCCAATTTCTGCTCAAATGCAGCCCGCTCCAGGGTCATATCACCCTCATAAGAGGAAGAGATGACCAGTTCACCGTCTCTTACTGTTATTTTAGCTCCTGCCAGCTTCTGCTTATGGCTTCTGTCCATGGAATTTGCCAGTCTCAATATAGCCACCAGTTTGGCTACCAGCATACTGTTCTCCCCGGCTTCCTCATAGCAGAAAGCCTGCTGGTTATACCGGACTACATTTGCCACCACTGAACGTTCTTCATGGGATAGTCCAATGATTTCTGTGGCCATGATGATATTATAAGATCTTTCATTGGAATCGCGGACACTGATAAATTTCCCACAGGAATGAAGATTCACCGCTATCTGCAAAAGCAGCCGCTCTCTCCTTCCCAGCCCATGATACCGTTTCATGGCATCAAAAATGCCAAGGGCATATTCTTCCAGCGCCTGGATATGGGGCATATGGCACTTATAACGCTTTGCCATATTTCTGGCCGCAGCAATAATATCTCCGGAAAAATCGTGTTTAAATTTCACCAGTTTGGTCTCTTCCCCATATTCTGCCGCCATACCGTCCAGAAGGCAAACCCCTGGAATCCAGATCGTTTCCGCGCCAGTGGTCTCCAGAATACGGTTGCATAAAGAAGCGCTGGGAAATAATAAGGAGGCATATTCCGGTCTGACCCCAAATTCATCTTCCAGCCGGCTCTGTCCCATATTCTCCAGGCTCTGTTGAAACTCCTGAAATTCCTTGCCTGTGATCCACTCTCCCTGAGCCCCCTGAACAAGGCCTTTCGACAGATACAGCATCATACCACCAGTAAAAATCAGGTTTTTAATTTCCCTGTCTTTTAAATACATTTTCCGAAACGGCAGCAATTCATTATCTACCACTTCTTTAATAAGCTCAGACCTGGCTTCCCTGCTCTCCGTCTGAAGCAGTGACAAAAAGCCTCTCAGCCGCATAACTCCCAGCGGCAGGTTCTGAGTAAAGACCAGGGAATCTTTATCGAACAGGGATATCTGCATACCTCCAAATCCAATATCCACTGTAGCTGTCGGTTTCTGTATGATCCGGTTAAAGCCCGCATCTTTTCCTGCAATTGCCTTATAAGTAAGAAACCTCTGTTCTGAGTTGCTGATGATCTTCACTTTCAGTCCAGTCCGTACCCGTATCTGGTCCAGGACAATCCTGTTATTTTTTGCTTCCCTCATGGCACTGGTTGCATAAGCTCGGCAGCAATCTGCCCGATAACCTTCTGCAATACGGACAAACTCCCCCAGAACTCTGCACATTTCTTCCACACGCCGGTAACTGATCTTGCCTGTACGGTAAGTATCTACTCCCAGCGGAATCGCATGCCTGATATGGTCTATTTTTCTGATAGGCTTTCCGGATATGATCTCATAAATCCCCAGTTCCAGTTCAAATGAGCCTATATCAATTGCCGCAAATATCTTACCTGCCACTGTTTTTCCTCCTACTTTTCATCTGCTATTTATCTTGAAACAGCAATCAGTAATTTCCCAGTATCCTCAGATTGGCCGCTTCATTTGCAATGCCTGTCAGAGCATTGTTCACCGCTGCATCTGCCAGATTTCCCTCAATGTCCACGAAAAAGCGGTATTCCCAGTTTCTTCCAGGGATCGGTCTTGACTGTATCATCACCATATTCACATTGTTGTAAATAAAATTGCTGAGCATATTGTACAGTGAACCGCTTTTATGAGGCAGTTCAAAACAAAGGCTGATCTTTCCTGCACCTTTCCAGTATACCGGTTTTTTTGCCACTACAATAAACCTGGTCACATTATCACGGTTATAATTGATCTCTGTTTCCAGAGCTGTCAGTCCATAGCGTTTACCAGCTCCTTCACTGGCAACTGCAGCCTGGGTAACATCTCCTTCTTCCAATATTTTTTTTGCCGCCACAGCTGTATTTTCCACACTGATCTGCTTCCATCCCTCGTGACTGTTCAGATATTCAGAGCACTGCATCAGAGCCTGAGGATGGGAAAATACGGTACGGATCTGCTCTACGGAACTTCCCGGCACTCCCAGAAGAGCATGGCTGACCGGAAGCATCACTTCCGCCACAATATAATTATGATATTTGATCAGCAGATCATAATTGTCAGAAACAGCTCCTGCGGAAGAATTTTCAATCGGCAGGACCGCATAATCCGCAGTTCCTCCCTCTACTGCTTTCATAGCTTCTTCCCAGGTATTTACATGAAACAGATCTGCCTCCTGTCCAAAATATTTCATGGCAGCTTCATGGCTGTATGCCCCTTCTACTCCCTGATATACGATCCGGGCTCCGGCTGTACGTATTTCTTCCACCGGGCAAAAACCAGTGTCCGGTGATTTGCCATTTTCCGCCAGCAAACGGTACTGCAGCCTTCTGCTGATGGTCATAAGCTGGGAAAACAGTTCCTCTGCTCCCTGGCGGTTGTCCTCATCCTGCACCATGCTTTTTACTGCCTCCAGCTTCTGCTTTTCCCGCTCTCCATCGTAAACCGGCTTTCCTGTGCCAATCTTAAACTCTGCCACCTGACGGCAAAGGTCCATCCTTTTCTCATATAAAGAAACAATCTCCTTATCAATACCGTCCAGTTTTTTTCTTATTTCCTGTAGATCCAATTTCATCCCTACTTCCATGTACTTCTCTCCTGAAGCTGCTTCTGCAGCATATCCCGAATAACATCCCTTGTATATGAACCGGCAAATTTCCGTTTCTCCGGTTCCAGTTCTTTTATGTAAATCGGTTCACCAAATTCAATGATAACATGGGACGGCCGTATCAACGGGATATGGGCCTCGAAAATATCTGCCGTTCCCGTCATCGCTACCGGAATTACCGGATGCCCTGATTTTTCTGCAATTTTAAGGCTTCCTTCCTTAAACTCCAGCATCTCCAGTTCATTCTCCCCCCTCGCCCTGGTCCCTTCCGGGAAAATCCAGACAGAGATACCGGATTTGACCTGCTCGATACCCTGCAAAATCGTTTTCAGACCTTCTTTCATGTTTTTTCTGTCCAAAAACAGGCAGTTTACATTCTTCATCCAATCCCTGAGCAGAATATAACGCATCATCTCTTTCTTTGCCACAAATCCCATCAGTCCGGGGACCGTAACATACCCTACCAGGATGTCAAAATAGCTTCTGTGATTTCCCACATATAACACTGCCGTATCTTCCGGTATATGTTCCTTTCCTTTCACCGTGATCCGTACTCCCGCCAGTAAAAGCAGGAAACGGAAGACAGCCTGCACAATGTGCAGGCTCTGCCAGTTTTTCTTATTCGGATTTTTTCTCCCTATCACCCACTCTGCAACCAACAGCGGTATACTGAATATTAAAAACAGGATGACGCTGAGCGCCACTGCAAGAAAACGTATCATCTTTTTGTTCCTTTCCCCAATTTCTCTCATTATTATATAAAACCGGGAATCAGAACACAAGTCTATAAAAGCCTGTTTTTTGTTAAATTTACCCTCTCCTTTGTTAAATTTTCGAAAAGTAATCCGGTTCCAAACCACAGCGGCGCAAAGTCCAGACGGATAAGTCCGTTTATGTTAGATGGTCTCCCGGAATAATCCCAGGGGCACATACCTCTGGTGGTGAGCCAGGCTCCCGTAGCGTATTCCACCAGAAAAATCAGTACCATATACAGCATTCCATGGCGCACCGCCTGATCCACCGGCGTAAGCCTTCTGTCAGAAATCCACCGGTCCACTCCTTTCCCAATCGGCGCCAGGAATGCTCCCAAACCGTATATGGGAAACATCAGAAGGGACGTTCTTCCCATCAGCCTCCAATCTCCCTTCACTATTGATTCCGTAGAGGTAAAGATCACTTCCAGGCACCAGCCTGCGATTCCGCATTTTAAAAAATTTTCCATTATTTTTCTGATATGATTCCATAATCTCATACCAAACAGTATACCCGTAAATCTGTTTTTTATCATAAAAGCAGAAAGCTGCGGACAGTTTTCCTGCCCACAGCTTTCTCTGATGATCATTTCTGCTGACCAGCCTCATATTCCTTTAAAAAGGGAAGATAGTATTGTTTCTCCGCTTCCAGGCGTGCTTCCACAGCTTCTTCATAAGTTTTGAATGTTCCCAGATTATAAACTTTACCCTTAAAGCCTATCATAGCTCTCCAATTGCCGTTTTCTCTCCGGTATACTCCTCGCTGGCCACTGGTATTATTGGCATTCCTTCCGGTATAGGCAATTTTTTCTATGCAGGTTCCGTCTACAAAATGGATTGCTTTTTTCATATTCTGTTTTCTTGTTTCTGCCTGCAGGCAGCCACAGCTTTTGGTAACTCCGGAACACAGATTTTCTTTATAACATATGACTTCTTTTCCGCAGTCACAAAGGCAATGCCAGTATCCCGGCACCCCATTTTTGTCTGGAGCCGGTTCCAATACCGTTAAACGGCCAAACCGTTTTCCAGTAAGGTCCATTCCCTTGGCTTTCGCCAGTTCCCTGCTGTAGCAGCCACAGCTTCTGGTATGGCCGGACCGGAGATGAGAACCGGAAACAATGGTTTCCCTGCCGCAATCACATCGGCAGCGCCACAAATATGCCCCCTGTTTTCCTTTTCCTGCTTCTTCCAGCGCTACCAAACGGCCAAACCGTTTTCCTGCCATATTTTTTTTCATATTCTGTCTATCTGCCATTTTGCCATATCGCTGGTTTACTGTATCCATGCTCCGTTCTCATCTACTCTGTAGCCATCAGGCGTCATTTCATTCTGATACATGGAACCATATGGTCTGGAAGAGCTTCCATTATAAGTCCAGCCACCAGTCTGCTCTTGATAACTCCAGGTTTCCTGCTGTGCATACGGATTCAGGTAGTACCATTTTCCATTGATCTGCTGCCATCCCAGCATCATTTCTCCAGTTGCCATGTTCAGATAATACCATTTTCCGTCCTGCTCATCATAATGCCACCCATACTGTAAAGTTCCAAGCATACCATCTGAGTCGCGGTGGAGATAATACCATTTTCCGGTAGCCGGATCCATAAACCAGCCATACTGCATCAGACCATCATTATCAAAATAGAACCATCCTTTTTCCGGCTGATCTCCTACTGCATATGGATTGCTGATATATACCCATTTATTGAAAATCATAGTCCCATTTGTCAGCATAAATTTCCATCTATGCCACTCAGGATTTGCCACTGGTGTAGCTCCTTCCGGAACTTCATTGGCAATGGGCTGAAATACATCGGACGGATCCATATGTACCCACTGTCCATTCAGTCCTACTACATAAGGATTATCCACCGTTCCATAATCATTCACAGAGCCTTCATTGTTACCATCCTCTTTGTCTGCATCTCTTTGGTCATATACAATAGCAAATGGACTGAAACCAGACTGTCCCACATGGAATTTGATTCCATATGCATCTTTCGTTATATCTGCTACCAGTTCCAGCTGGCTGTTTTTAATCGCCTCTTCTATGTTAGCCTGATTATTCATTCCATATTCCCGATGCAAATCCTTAAAGTGGAGCACTGTAAACTCCATATTCTGGTCCGTTCCCTCTGGATACGGCATATAAATAGTGGCACCGTCTGTACTGGATACCCATGCATTTCCGTTATCCATATCCACCAGATCCAGATAGTGGAAATCATATACCAGATTTTTGATCACATCTGCAGACATTCCCGAACCAGCCAGGAATTCATTGCCTTTGGCAATCAGCATTGCTGCTCCGCTGTCTTCGGTATTTGCCGTTGCCAGAAGTGAGTCATCCATCAAAGCGATCTTATGGCTGCTATCCACCGGACGGCTGGAATCATTGTTGGTGTAAATCTGACTTCCTGACGGAATGACTGCTACTGATTTCTTCACCGGTTCTGTTACTTCTGTCACAATTCTCTGATAAATGTCTCCCCTGACAGCTGCTTCTGGATCCGATACGTCACGAATTACCAGTTTTCCTGTATCAAAGACTACTTCTTTTCCGTTAATCTGAATCGTATCTGCCTGGTGCTCTTCCCGCACATAACCTTTGCCAATATATACACCTGCCTGACGGTCATCTCTAATGGGCGCTGTAAATCCGGTATCTCCTTCTTCATAGTAATGAATGCCGAACAGCTGATTTAATGCGGTTTCTTCCTGAGCTTCATTTCCATTTTCAAAAATTGTCTCACCGTTTACCGTAATCTGCTTGACATCCTCATCTGCTTCCGGCTGCGGGAATCCAAAACTTGACACATCTTCAATCTTTCCACCTGTATAAATGGTTGTGTGTTTCGGAGTCAGGAAAAACTGGTCATCATCCGGAGTTCCGTCTCCATTTCGGTCATCTGCATACTCAGCCGTATACGTCTGAGCAACTGCCTCTTCCGGTACAAGACCGCTTCCCGTGTAGTCCGGGTTCCATTTCTTAAATGCACGTTTCTCTGCTGTTACGGTTACTTCCGGTGCTGAAGGATAGTGATCTTCTCCTGCCGCTACGTAGTACACCTTCGTTGGGGCTCCTTCCATGTTTCCTTCCGTTCCCGCATCAAACGTGATCGTTATGATCGTCTGCTCACTGTCTGGTTTACCGTCTCCATTCTTATCTTCATCAAAGACTGCCTTGTATTCTGTACTTATTTCCGGTACCAGCGTGGATTCTGTAATCGTTGGCTCCCACTTCCAGAACACATACCCCTCGTTTGCTTTTGGTGTCGGTATGGTAATCCCTGCTTCTGCAAATCTCAGGCCTGGCAGCTGATCCTTATACTCCAGGGTTCCCTCCAGACTTCCATTAGTTCCTGCTGTAAATGTGATGTTTACCCGGTTCTCTTTGTCGTCCGGAATATGATTTCCATTCTTGTCTTCGGCATACGATACGACGATCTGATTATTTCCCTGCAAAACGGTATACCGGAACGTATATTTGCCTTCCACATAATCATCTGATCCCGGAGTCGGGGAAGGATTTCCATTTACAGTAATTGTTTTGATTGTCCAGCCAGAATGCGGTTTGATTACAAAATCCGCCACTTCTCCTGATGACAGTTTCAATGATTCTGTTACCGGAGCATTGTTGTATGTAATATCTCCATCCTCTGATGCATTTGTAATCGTAACATCTTCATAGCTTTTGATATAATGAAGATGAAAGATATTCTTCTCTTCATCCTCTCTCAGTATGATCTTCGCATCGCTCTGAGAAGTATCCATAATGTATCCTTCTCTAAGCAGTTCCTCCACTGCATTGTTTACCTCTTCATGAGCCATAGCCATCGTCTGGGTAATGCTAAAACCGTCACCTTTCACACCAAAATATGGTCCGAAAAACTTCTCTCCCTTACCTTCAGCAGATACTTTTACCTGATACGGCAGTTGTTCTGCCTGACTGGCTGGTACAAATTTAGGTTCCAGCTTGATCACCGCTGTATGGTCTTCTCCACGATACTCCACTGCCGTATCAGCATGGTTCCGGATCATATCTTTCGAAATCGTCCGCTCCACATCCTGACTGGGCAGGTACAGATTCTGATCTGTATCACCCTCCAGGAACCAACCGGCAAAAGCCTGACCTTCTGGAGCTTCCGGCGCCATATCCGGATTCAACGGAGCCGTCTCTCCCTGATGGATTCCTAATGAAAACTTCTGGTTCGTATCTTCCTGATCTCCATACTGAAAGATGAACTGAATTTCTGCCGTATGGACTGCCACATTTTCCGCCGAACCAAAATCCTGTTTTACGCTTCTCGTCCGCTGCGGTCCATACCAGGTCCCATATATCGGTTCTATCTCCCAATTTTCTCCATTAAACCTTACATCTGTTACATAGTGGCCAAATTCCGGTACCAATTTTAAAGTAAGAGGCGGATTCATCAGACCATGAATTCCCACTTCTGCTGTTTCCTCTCCCTGCTTTTCTCCTGCATAGACAGTAACGCCCTCCCCTTTTTCCCGAAGCACTGCCTCCGCATTATCTCCATGAAGATTCACTGTGGTAAGCTTCAGATTGGAGGTTACATTGGTGAAGGTTATGGTATAGATACGGGTCTCTTTCCGTTCCCACGTTATGATTGAATTATGGTATTCACAGGATGCTGTAATCGTAACATCTGCAATTTTATCCCCCTTCTGGTCCTTAAGGGCAGCGGTTGTCCGAGTTGTATTGTCTCTTCCCGGATCCACCGGTACTTCTACTGCCTGCCCATTGATTGCCAGAGCATTTAATGTAAATAAAGTATCCCAGGATAATGCATCACGCTTCCTGACATGAGTAATCACTAATTCAGTATTATTGTCAATTGCCAAACTTCCTGACTGGTCTTCTGCCAGATTTTTTCCGTCTAAGGCCACAGATGCCCCATGAAGATTGACAATAACTCCTCCTGTTTCTTCCGGATCCAAAATATGGCTATAATCAAACTTCAGCGGATCCATTTTCCAGAAAGTAACCTTCAATGTTTTATCACTGCCAGGATGAAAAGCTGCATCATTAATGGTCAGGGTATAATCCCTGATCTGATTCTCTTCCGCAGAAGAATCATACAGAATCTGGTTCACGCCATCCGTTGTATCAGTCACTGTGATTCCATATCCCTGAGCAATCGTAACAGGAATCACCCGTTCGCCTCCAACGGCTATCTGACGGTTTATCGTTGTCGTATCATAAGCAACTCCATCTACCGTATTGCCAATATCAGACCCGCTTCCCTCTACACTGATAGTTATGTCATGTCCCTCCTTAAAGTATAGAGCTATTTCTGCATAATCTGGGTCAAACGTTACCACACTGTCGCTGTCTTTCTGTCTTACATATAGCTGATCGTTAATACGGGTGACGGACGTGATCTCAAAAGCGGTATCTGCAGATTCCACCATTGCTTTCTCAAATTCATAAGTTCCCATCTCTCCCGCATCTCTCAGAACTTGCTGGGCGTCTTCATATCCGATTTCTCCTACGTAAATCTGATATTTGCTTTCCGGGTCTGCCTGTTTTACCCCGTCAAAATATACGGCTACCGGAATCTTCATATTATCCATAGCTTCATACCACAGATACAGATCCGTTTTTTCTTTCAGGTCCTCGTAACTGATTTCCGTGATCCGGTTTTCTTCCGCTGGATCCGTTCCCCAGGTAGCATACTCATAAGCATAATTTGCCCCAGTAACTGTATCCTGTATTTCATACAGCCTGTATCCGGAAACCAGCTGAGTGACAGCAATCTTACCGCTTCCCAAAGTAATATCCATGTTATTTATGTTATAATTAACATCTTCTATACCGGAATCCATCTTAGTTACCAAATGAATCGTAACATTCGTAAATTCACTGGCAGATTTGATAAATGTAACCACATAAGTAGAAAAGTGGTCCGTTACAAACTGGATTTCTTCCTGATTTTCCAGAGAATACCTGTCTTCCTTGATCACTTCTTCTGCACGGTATTCCTCAGATTTCCCTTTTGCAGCAAGTTCCACCGCTGCCCGGTCATCTCCAGTATCTGTTTTTTCCACATGGTAGATTCCGATTTCCTCATACTCCTCCTCTGTGGTAATTCCAGATATTTGTACGGAAACTTGTCCTTCCGGCTCAACTTCCTCTCCTTCTTCGTCATAAAGCCTGATGTCAAACGCTGCATAATCCACAATGGATTGTCCTTCTTCCATCTGACTTTGGATTGCCTGCTCCATCTCTCCATCAGCCGGAAGTATTTCCGCTTCTATATAAGAAACTGCCTGAAGCGCCCCTTCATCTACCGCTTCCACTGTAATTTCAACCCCGTCAGAAAGTACCACTTTCTTTTCTGCCTCGTCTGAAATTTCCCTCATTGCCAGAGTTACATCCAGATCTTCTTCCACATGTTCTACTTTATATTCATAGTACGTATCTCCAAAGAAAAACAAAAATGATTTTTTTTCTTTAAAATCTGTTAACTCTGTGCCATTTACCATCACTTCCTGAATCTCATATCCCTCTTCCGGGTATACTTGAAACGTAAGATTCTTTCCTGCCTCTACATCGATGTCTCCTACAATGTCCGCGCTGCCTTCCGGATTCACAAAATAAGATACCTGATATCGTTCCTCTTCCTCCGGCAGAATTTCTTCCCCAGATTCTCCCGAATCTGCCTCTGCCTCACTTTCTGTAGCCACACGATTCCATATCCTGTCCTGATCCGCCTCTGTATCTGCAAAACTAGTATTCCAGGGACTTATCGGTTGACTTGAAAGAATCATGGACAACGCCAGAACTGCTGCAATCTTTTGTTTGACTTTCATAATCATTTCCCCTTTCCCCAAACTGTTGCATTCAACAGTCTTTTTGTATCAGTGCAGTTTATAACTACACTTTAAGTTTATATATTATAAACCCAAAGTGTAGTTTTTGTCTATACACTAATAGTATATGGAGGTGTAAACTTATGATGAATACCGGTGAGCGACTAAAACAACTACGTGAAACCTATCAGCTATCTCAGAACGATGTTGCAAAATCCTTGGATGTTTCGCCTGCTCTTATCAGTTCTTATGAAAGGAACGAGCGAATGCCCAGTCCATCAAAATTATCGTCCTTAGCTGATATTTACCACACAACTACGGACTACCTTCTCTGCCGGACAATTACCAGCAGCGTGCCATTTTTATCTCTGGACGGACTTTCCCCCAGCCAGATCAAACTTTTGAGAGAATTAGTAGATACGATTCGAAAATAACTGTCTCAATAAATAAAATATGCTTCTCCCCAGACAATTATGCGAACAAACATCCATGTCTGGGAAGAAGCATATTTTCATATCTGATTTTATCTTGATTTCTAAAGAATTGCAGACTGTCTACAACCTCTAAGACACACAAAAAAACAGCGGAAGCCCTGTAAAATCAAGGCTTCCGCTGCAAATAAAAAAAGCGCGAGACGGGATTCGAACCAGAGGATCCTGAAAAAAGCTAGTAAAATCAAGGAGGAACGCACGTTGTCTTCCTTGTGTCTTCAAACTGTCTTCAACTCTTGGCGAACCCCATACGCCCCAACATTAAACAAAATCGCCTAATATAACTATGCAAAAATGAAGATAGGTCTGTCAAGAGTTGCCGCAGGCAACGGCAGCTTGCTCTTGACTGACCGGCCTAGCGGCTGATTGCACCCCCATTATAGAACGGGCCTGGAATGGAGCGCTTTATCCCATTCCGGGCTTGATTACCCTTTATCTATAGTGGCAGTAATTTCATAGGCAACCGAGAATTATTAATTGAAGGAAATTTCAGAATATTATGCTAGAATTAATAAAAACGTAATCCAAGAGACTTTACAGAATGAACAGATAATGTATAATTTAGGTATGGGAATTAAAATAAAGAGGAGCAAAAGAAAGGAACCTTGAAAACAGAATATGGCCTAGACATTGGGAGAAAACAAATTAGGTTTGATTCTTGTCTACGTGCAACAACTAAACTATAATAAACTCAACAACAACAGAAAGGAGCAACAAACAATGAGAAACTCAAAGATTTTTCGCAGAACCCGTAGACTCATAGTAGTCGCCAGCTTCGGCTTATTACTATTCGGCGCCATTAAGCAGCCTTCCATGACAGCCTACGCCGCAGAAGCAGCCGGCCTAGGCGTATCAACCACACAGCAAGCCGTACAGCAGAGTGACAGATGGGAAGGCACAGGCGATACCTGGCGAGTTCGCAACGCCAACAGAAACGGCTATCTTATCAATTCATGGTTCCAAGACTTAGATGGTTCTTGGTACATGTTAGGTTCCGACGGAATCATGTACAGCGGCCTCGTAACCGACCAGAGCACAGGCAAAAGCTACTTACTCAACACACAACACGACGGAACCTTCGGGCGTATGCTTACTACCGACGGCGTATACAACGTAAACGGAGTCAACGTTTACCTGACCTTCAATCAGCAGCACGATGGAACTTTTGGAGCTATCACCTCAGGCTTAAATGAAGTCCGCAGCAGTGGCGTCAGGGAGACCAGCCTAGCAGCAATTCCTACTGATTCAGCTTCAGGCACACAAAGCGGAACCTCACAGCAGACAGGGGGACAAACAAGCAGTAATCAGCAGTCCCAAAGCAGTTCAAACAGTAGTTACGAAGATTACATTAACTCCCTTAAAGCAAAGCCAATCGACCAGTTGACACAAGAAGAAGTTGCTGCATTGATAGAGTACGAAACAGGCGGAAGAGTCATCACCGATGGTCAAATGAGTAACGAGGTTGTAGACTTGCAAGGCTAACCCCCAAAAGTCTTACGCATAGATAATTCACAAAATCAAGTAATCCGAAGAAATTAGTAAGGAGATATAACGAGAGTTTATAGGCTCCTATTTTATTTCAACAAAAACTTGTACACACCATACAGAACAACAAGTCTACTTGTAAATTCATAGACTCAACCAATCAAAAAAACACTCCTAAGCAATATGGATTTACCTTATAGATAAAGAGAAGCCTCCTAGGTAGATAGGCAGGCTTCTTTAGTTTATTCTTCAATTTTTCACAAATATCTGTTATAATAGCTATAACCCAAAAAGTAATATCAGTGAATAATTTAAAGAAAGGCGGCCGCCGGCCCGATTTAGAGGGCCGGCGGCCGCCTTTATAGGATTCTACGATAATTTTTTCCACGCGTCTACTATTTCTTTTCTTAGTTCTTGTTTCGTAACATGTTTTACTATCCCATCGCCTCTTAAATAAGTGCGAATACGCCATGCTAATATATTGGCATTGTCAAATTTGTCATCATACATTATATCTAATGTATCTCGCTGATGAACTTTTTTTTCGGCCTCATCTATATACCATTCCAACACCCCCAATTTCAAATCTACAAGCCTTTTAATATATTGCGGCTGCATGATTACTTGGTCTTTTTTGTCATTTGGGAAATTGGCTGACAACAAAATATAGTAGATCATATATTTCAGCTGGATGTTGTACTCTCTCATCAGTTTCTTTAATTTAGGAGGACATTCACAATGTCTATTTACATATTTTATTATACTAACATTATGCTCTGAATCAAAGTCATATTTTGGCTTATGCATTGTAATAAATTGAGCTTTTGTATATTTCCGTTTTCCGCATTCACTTTTATGAAGGGCATTGATTTCTTCAACTAACATCTTTGATACTAAAAGTTCATCTTTTATCAAGTTTTCTGAAATTTTTGTAATCCCAGTTTTTTTTCGATCCCGTGCCTTATCTAGTTCAGCAATCAAATCAGTTATAAGCTTCGTTTCAACATTTTTTATATTTAACTGGTCCACATCCTTTCTTACACGATATTTCTTATATATAGCTACAACATAGCTTTTGGGTTGCATGGCAAAGAGTAAAAACTGCCGTAATAACATGCATTTTAATAGCTCCACTTCCGGCTCAAAAGAAAGACCGACACGATTCAAAATTTGTCGCAAGCGATCTTCCTGTGTATTTGGTATAAATACTTTCATACTCACTTCACCCCTTCATCTCTTTTGACTTTATTATATCGTCCATATTAATCCGCTGCAATCCATTTTTAAACCTCTATGGAGATTATTGGCATAAGTAACTCTATAATAGGTACATTTTTTCACAATCAAGCCGATAGTATAATACTCCCATAGTCGTATACAGCTAAATACAAATAAGATTCTTCCAGGCGCGCATGGTAGAACTGGAAAGAGATCAAGATGAACGAAGTTAAAAAAAGCAAGAAAGGAACTAGCGTAAGAAAATACCCAGAAATAGGGGAAAGACTCACAAAATTTTATTTCACTTTCAAGGAAAATCAAAAGGGAAGGCAAAAAGTAAGCCAGGAGAAATTTGCAGATGAAATGAATGTGGATTTACGGCAATTCCAAAGGTATTGTAATGGCTACTGCGCTATTCCGTATGATGTTTTGGCAAAATTACATACCCAATACGAATTGGATTTGAATTGGCTGATCTGTGGTTCAGCTGCCAATACATCCGCCAGTACATCCGAAAGAACTATCGGCAATGTGGCGAATGAACTGGAAAAACTTGCCTGGGAATTAAGGAACATGGAAATGACGTCATAACCTGTCGTAATATCTGCATTTCCGTGTCGCAGAATATTTTCCTGCCCCCCTGTATAATGGATTTGTAAAGAAAAACGGAAAGGAGGACATGCCAATGCAGACCAGAGGTGTGAAGGTCACCAAGGTGGAGGACTTCACCAACGGCGGCCCTATCCTTTGTACCGGCGTCAAACCGGATAAAGCATATGTTGATGGCAAACCGACAGATCAGATCTGCGGAACCCGCTACGATGTAGTGTTCCCGGCGAGCGGCTATGTTCGGGCAATCATTAAGACCCCCGAACTGAAGCCGGCATTCACCGAGGATGATCTCTTTTACCGGAACGGCGCGATCGAGATCGACTTGATCGGATTTTACGCTACCGTTTACACGGATAGCCGCACCGGCCAGCCAGCCTTCTCATTGAAGGCACAGAAGGTAGTGGAAAAGATTGCCCCACCATCTTCTGAACAGTAACCCGTCAACCCGTGGGAAGCCGGTTTTTCCGGCCTCCCACCCATTTCAGAAAAAGGAGGTAGCACAATGAATTTGCTACTAAAAAAATTCCTTGTAATCGTGGCAGCGCTATTGATCGCTATACCGGTTGCAAGTGCTATCCTGGCACTGTTGCTGGGAATGACCATCCAGGAAGGCTTTTTCATCCTGGTACTAGTGACCATATGTGTTATATGTCTGTTGCGTTACCAGTACCGCAAGGAACAAGAGGCATTAAATGCGAAGATGGGGCAGGTTAATAATATTATTCAACGAATGGCACATCAAGCATTGTCATCTGGTTCATGGGGTAACCAGATACAAACACTTCAAAATATGCCGCCATCTGTCTCCTGGTATAACCCTTACCCTGATCTTAAAAACAGGCGCTTATATATTAAGATTCAGATGGTAACCCCTACACGTGCACCGCTGTCACAGACACAGCAAGCCATTTTACAGCAAGCAATCAACGCTGACCTGCAACAGGTTCTGGGACAGCCCGGGCAAATGGTAACGAGCTTTACTGTTTATCCGATCTACACCGCAAATACATATGAAATTGCGGATGTGGAGGTGCAATTATGATGGGGAAAGGGCGGTTCACCGCCTCCCCATCCTTAGACACGCTGCCGGTTGGGCTGGTTGAATATCAGCACATATTACCCGATGGAACCCCAACGAATTTCTATCAAAAGCTGGAATGG
>CALWQT010000015.1 GCA_944383765.1 uncultured Lachnospiraceae bacterium | reverse complement strand
AAAGCAATATTCAGTTAAAATACAGTAACTATGTGGCTTTCAGCCACATTCGTGGCAAAGTCGTGAATAATTCAGGTCAATTTATATTTTTATGTAATTTTTTTCCCTAAAGTAGTTCAAGGCCCTATTATGCGGTATTCAGACTTTGAAAAGCAGTTATATAATAGAATGGTCAATCTGGATATGCTGAATTTGGGACTTGAACGGTTTATAAAAGGAATGGTAAAGAAAGTTATGATTGCAGATCAGATTCAGCCATTGGTTACATACTCCTTTTCTAATATTAATGGAGTAGGAACTGTTCCGGCCTGGATCGGGTTGATTTCATATTTACTTCAGCTATATTATGACTTTTCGGGATATAGCGATATGGCAATTGGACTTGGTAAAATGGTGGGGTTCCAACTCCCGGAAAATTTTGATCATCCCTATTTATCCCAGACGGTTGCAGAATATTGGAGAAGATGGCACATTTCTCTGGGAGAGTGGTTTAGAGACTATGTTTATATGCCATGTTCCAGAAGCGTTATGGCGCAGCCGTGGATCGATCATTTCAAAAAGAAAAAAATGCTGGTATGTGATCTGGCGGCATTGTTGGTTACATGGATTGCCACAGGCGTTTGGCATGGTAGCGGGTTGAAATTTTTGATATATGGTTTATGGTGGTTTTCCTTTATCGCTTTTGAACGGCTAAGGGCAGAACATAGAAAAAAGGTGCGTAAGCAGAAAAAACTGCCATTGAAAAAAGATACTCGTATTCAGATCATATCCGATCACATAGTCACAGTGATTGCCTTTATATTTGGGCAGGTTATGTTTAGAGCGGATTCTCTTCAGACTACGGTTCAGTATTGGAAAAAAATGCTTGTTTGGGATACAACAGATGGTATTATCATATTGCATCAGTTTGATAATTATATGGTGTTTGCGTTGGTAGTAGGACTCGTGTTTGTTTTTCCAGTATATGGTATAATAAAGAAAAATATATTTGAGCGGAATATGCTCACACAGTTTATTTTTAAAAATATATTAGTGACTGCTGCGTTTGTGGCGTTTTGTTACGCTATCAGCGCAGGGTATTCAGCATTTCTTTATGAAGTCTTTTAAAAGGAGGAATGAAAAGAATGTATTCTTTTCAAAAATTAAAAAAAGCATCAAAAAGTAACGTTGAAGGAAAAGAGATTAAAGTTGCAGTTCTAGGTAATTGCGCTACCCAGTTTTTTTCAACGGCCATTCAGGGATATGCAAAATTATCCGGACTCAATGTAAACATTTATGATGCGGATTACAATCAGATTGATGCACAGTTGTTGGATTCAGGTTCAGAAGTGTATGAGTTTGGACCAGACAATATTCTTTTATGGCTGTCTACAGATAAGCTGTATGAAGAATTTTTGGATATGGCCATTTCTGAAAGAGGAGGATTTGCAGAGCATTATTTGAGAAAGATAGAAACTTACTGGAATCTGATTGCTAGTCATAGTCATGCAAGAATTTTACAGCCTAATTTTACTGAAATTGATGATAAAGCACTTGGCCAGTATTCCTGCAAAGTGGAAAATACGTTTATCTATCAGATACGAAAGCTGAATTTTCTTTTACAGGAAGCGATGGTTAAAAGAAAAGATGTTTATCCGATTGATTTTTTGGCTGTGCAAATTCAAATGGGACAGGCGGAGTTTTATGACGCAGCTATGTATTATAATGCAAAAGTAACGATTTCTTTGTCTGCACTTCCTTATGTTGCGAAAGCTGTTTCAGATGTTCTCATGGCTATGAGCGGAAAAATTAAAAAATGTATCGTATGCGATCTGGATAATACCTTATGGGGTGGGGTAATCGGTGATGATGGAATAGGAAATATTGAAATTGGAGAGTTAGGGAGAGGGCATGCTTTTACAAATTTGCAGCGCTGGTTGAAGCAGCTGAAAGAATGTGGTATTATTCTGGCAGTGTGTAGCAAAAATAATGAAGATACAGCTAAAGAACCGTTTGAAAAGCATGAGGAAATGGTTTTAAGATTGTCGGATATTTCAGTATTTGTAGCTAATTGGAATGATAAAGCATCGAATATCAAAATGATTCAGCAGATTTTGAACATTGGAATGGATTCTATGGTTTTTTTGGATGACAATCCTTTTGAAAGAAATCTGGTCAGAGAGATGATCCCGGATATAGAAGTTCCTGAATTGCCGGAAGATCCGGCATTGTATCTGGAATATCTGCAGCAATGCAATTATTTTGATACAGTTTCTTATGCAGGAGAAAACTCAGATAGAACGAAACAATATCAGGCAGAATTTGAAAGAACTAAATCACAGCAGCAGTTTGAGTCTATAGATGATTATTTAATCAGTTTGGATATGATTGCAGAAGCAAAGCCATTTGAGCCGATCAGGTATGCAAGAATTGCACAGCTTACCCAGAGATCTAATCAGTTTAATCTGAGAACGATACGGTATACAGAAGATGAGATTGAACGTGTAGCGAATAATCCTGAGTATGTTACATTGTATTATACGTTGAAGGATAAATTTGGAGACCACGGTCTGGTTTCTGTTGTGATTATGAAAAAGGAATCTGCTGATACGTTATTTATTGATACATGGCTGATGAGTTGTCGTGTGTTAAAACGGGGAATGGAAGAGTTTATTATCAATAAATTGGTTGCAGTAGCAAAAGAAAAGGGATTTCAAAAAATTCAAGCTGAATATATCCCAACACCTAAAAATTCTATGGTAAAAGATATTTATTCTTCAATGGGATTTGAAACGGTAGGGAATAATCAGTATAAATTGAATATTAACTTATATCAGGAAAAGAACTGTTATATAAAGGAGGCAGAAGATGAGTAAGGAAAAATTGTATTCAGAAGACCACATATGGGTTTTATATGAAGATAATATTGCAGTAATTGGACTTAGCGATTATGCTCAAAAGCAATTGGGAACCCTTGCTTTTATTAATCTGCCAGAAGTGGGTGAAAAGTATCAGATAGGAGATGTTTTCGGTGATGTAGAGAGTATAAAAACAGTATCTGATCTGATATGTCCTGTTGATGGAGAGGTTGTTGAGGTTAATGAATCTTTAATAGACAATCCGGAAAATATTGATGATACAGAAGCAAGTTGGCTTATCAAAGTTTGTATAAATAGCAGGCCTGAAAATCTGATGGACGAGGCGGCTTATCGCGAAAAAGTGGTACAGTTATGAAGTATAATGTAGGAATATTAGGAGGCGGACCGGCTGGATATTCAGCAGCGTTTGAAGCCGCAGAAAGAGGTTTAAGCGTTGTTCTGTTTGAAAAAGAGGATATTGGCGGTACCTGTTTAAACCGTGGCTGTGTTCCAACAAAATATTTATCTCATACGGCAGAACTATTTGCAGGATTGACCAAATTAGGAAAATATGGAATCAGCGTTTCGGATGGGAAAATAGAACCTATTTTGATGCGAAAAACAAATTATGAGATTATTCTGAAACTTCGTAAGGGTCTTCAGCAGAAACTGGAACAGCAAAAGATAGTTATTGTTGGTTCCAAGGGGAAAATTGTAGATAGGCATCATATCATAGCGGAAGATAAAAAATATGATGTTGAAAATATTATAATAGCAACAGGAGCACGGACAACCCCACCGTTTATAGAGGGAGCAATTACTACTGATGAATTATTAAAGTTGGATTATGTACCAGAATATTTGAAAATTATCGGTGGCGGAGTGATAGCGGTAGAATTTGCTGATATTTATAGCAAGTTAGGGTCTCATGTTACAATGTGTTTACGAAGTGACAGATTATTGCGTAAATTTGATAAAGAAATATCGGTTAGTGTAACACAATATTTAAAAAAACATGGAATTCAAATTGTTGCGAACTGTTCTATGGAGCAGATGAAAACAAATGGAAATGAAGTAATCTTATCTGCCATTGGAAGAACGGCAAATACCCAAGATATTATTGTGGAAGAGGCAGGTTTGGATGTATCCAATGGTATTATAGTGGACAGCAATGGGAGGACAAATATTCCGGGAATCTATGCTGTAGGTGATGTGGTAAAGGATAATGTACAGCTAGCGCATGTAGCAATGGAACAGGGGAGACGTGCTATCAGGACGATTTGCGGTGAAATGGAATTTGAACCATTTGCGATAGTGAATTGCATCTATATGCAGCCGGAAGTTGCGGTGGTTGGTTTAAGTGAAGCAGAAGCACGCGGAAAGGGAATTCCGGTGGTATCTGGAAAGCAGGTAATGTCTGCGAATGCCCGCACAGTAATTGCTACGGAAGAAAGAGGGTTTATAAAAATTATCGCTCAGTCAGACTCTGGTATTGTCATAGGTGCCCAGTTGATGTGTGAACGAGCCAGTGATCTGATCGCAGAACTTGCGCTTGCCATTAATCAGAAATTAACAGTTGATGACTTGCTGAATTCTGTCAGACCACATCCAAGTTATTGCGAGGCTATAACAGATGCATTATGGACTTTAAAAGGTAAATTGCAATGATAAAATTTAAGTATTTAAAACAAAAAGAAAATGATCCATATCGAAATCTGGCTTTAGAAGAGATGCTGGTAGATTCGTTGAATGAAAATGAAATCATTGTGTATCTGTGGCAAAATGCTCATACCATTGTGATTGGAAAACACCAGGATGTGTATGCGGAGTGTAAGGTTGATGAGTTCATAGCAACGGGAGGACGGATTGCTAGGAGAAATTCAGGCGGTGGTGCGGTATATCATGATTTGGGAAATTTAAATTTTTCAATTATTGCTTCTAGAAAGCATCAGAATTTATGCGATTATCGGGATATGCTGAAAAAAGTACTTCTTTTTTTCGGACTTACTGCAGATTACAATGGACGGAATGATTTGCTGATTGAGGGGCATAAATTTAGCGGAAATGCGGCCTATGTCAGTAAAGAAGATGTGATATGTCAGCATGGAACCATATTGATAAATGCTGATATTTCTGTTATGAATTCTTTCCTTACACCAGATAAAAGTAAATTAAAACGGAATGCGGTTCCCAGTGTTGCTGCCAGAGTAGCCAATTTATCAGAATTTTGTGGGGAAATTACGGTCGAAAGTATTTCTGATCAATTTATTGCTGCTTTTGATATGGAGCCATTAGACAAGGCGTTTGATAAAAAGAAACTAAATGATCTGGAGCAAAAGTATTCCAGTGCAAATTGGATTTTTAGGGGGCAGAAATGAAGATTTTGTCATTATCCGGATTTGTTCCGGAACAAATATGTGATATTGTGAGATTTACGCAGTATGATGGGAGCCATACTATTTCACATTATTGTGGATATGCAGCTGATTTTATATCACAGGTAATGGAAGACGAGACCATTGACGGTGCTGTTTTTCCTAAAAGTTGCGATAGTAGCCGTGTACTGTCCAGTTATTTAATGGAAAGTGGAAAATTTTTATATCAGATTCCGGTGCCGAGCAGCAGTGACAGGGCAGCGGTCAGTTACATGGCTACCAGTATTAGGCAGTATCAAAAAGCTATAGAGGATTTTTATAAAATATCTATTAAGGATATTGAAAAGAGGGTGGAGAGGATCAATGAAAGAAATGCTTCACTTAAAGAACAATATGGAAAATTGGGAGAAGGGGTTATTTACAGCAGATATTTGAGAGAGATTCATAATCTGCTGAAAACACCTCTATTAGAACAACAGATATCAAACATAGAGGCGGGGAAAAAAGGAGATGGAAAAAGAATATATCTGATTGGATCTTTTTTGTCAAACTGCAGAGTGCTAGAATCCATTGAGAAATCAGGAATGTGTATTGTGGGAGACAATTTTCCAGAATCCAAGAGACTGGTGTTTGCACCGGAAGTTTCAGCAATGGGTGATATTTATGAAAACATAGCGGTCAGTATGTTGCATACACAATTGTCGCCAACGCAAAATAGGTTTTCGGAATTGATAGTGAATGATTTGGCTGAGATCAAGAAAAAAGATGTTGAAGGAGTTATTTATATCAGTCAAAAGTATTGTGAACCGTATGATTACTTATATTACATTTATAGGAAACGCTTGGATGAAATGAATATCCCAATATTAAAAATAACAATGTCAGATTCCACAGACAATAAAAAGTTGGACTTTGAACTGGAAGCTTTTTGTGACTTGATGTAGGAGGAAAGAATGGAACAATCAGTAGCGAGACTTCAGGCACAGCTAATGAAAGATTATTATAAAGATTTTTCAAAATATACAAAAGGCAGGATACCGGAACATAAGGTTGCATGGGTCACTGCGTTTACACCGGTTGAGATTTTGGAAGCCTTGGATATTGCGTATTACTATCCGGAGAGTTATGCAGCTGTAATTGCAGCAAGTGGAAAAGAGCAGACACTTATTCAAGAGAGTACTAAGCTTGCGTTATCTTCAGATTGCTGTTCTTATTCCTGCTGTTTTGAGGGGAGCATTTCTTTGGAACAAGGACCCAGGGGAATTCCACCAAAGCCGGATGTTTTGATTGCCACAAATAATCAGTGCAATACTCTTCCTAATTGGTGGAATATTCTGGCAGAACGGTATGATGTTCCGCTGATTGTCTTAGACTATCCAGGTGAAACGGTAGAACGTGATATAGCCTGTGATTATGTTACACAGCAGCATAAAGCATTTATAGCTGAAATGGAAAAACTTAGCGGCAGAAAGCTACAGTTGGATAAGTTGGAAGACTTAATCCGAAACAGCGAAAAAAGTGTAAGTGCCTGGCAAAAGGTTGTAGGTGAATTTTCAAAACGGAATATTAATCCAACAGCGCTGTTTGATGGAATTTCATTCTTGATAACATCTCGTTGTAAAGCGGAAACGTCTCAACTGTATATGGCAATGGCAGATGAATACAGGGAATTGCAGCCAACAGATGATGAATTGATTCCTATCTTTTGGCTGGGATATCCGCTGTGGTATCATCCTGCCAGGTATTTGACGGAAATCTTAGATGGATACAGAATTTCGGGTTCTAACTATATTACGTGGTGGAGTTTGGATTATTCGGGAAAAGATTCTTTTGAGAAATTGTTTCAAGCCTATAATTATACATTTTTGAATTTAACCCAAAAGACCAGGACGGAAAGACTTTCCAAATGCATCGCTGAATCAAATGCGGTAGGCGCAATTACTTTGCGGAATAAAAGTTGCAAATGTGATTTCGTTTCGGCTAAAAATGTTGGATTACCTCAGGTGGAAATAGAAATAGATATGATTGACAGAAACTATCTTGATGTGGAAAAAGCCAAAGCTCGCATGGAGATTTTTAAGGAGATATTGTGTACTATATAGGAATCGATGTAGGATCTACTTATACAAAAGTATGTATTTTAGACAGTAATTATGCTATGATTGACTTGTATTCCTATAGCACTCCAATTGGCCAGAAGGATTATTTTGAAAATGTAATGTCGGAGTTAAAAAAGAAGTATCCGGAATTACAGATTGTTTCCTGTGGGTATGGAAAAAGTAATGTTATGGCGGTAAAAGCAATAAGTGAATTGACTGCTCTTGCCTGTGGAAGTAATTTCATATGTCCGGAAGTGAATACTATCTTAGATATTGGAGGGCAGGATACCAAGATTATTGTGCATGAAGAAGGCAGATTGAAAGAGTTTTTTGTCAATGATAAATGTGCAGCGGGATGCGGAATGTTTCTGAAAAATACGCTTAATATGCTGGGAAAAAAATTTGAAGAGATTGATATAACAGAATCTGAAGAACCGGAAGTAAAACTGTCTTCCACGTGCGCAGTGTTTGCACAAAGTGAAATCGTAGGACTGTTGGCCAAAGATTGTGAGCCTGATGAAATTATTAGAGCTGTTATTTGGCAGATCTTGCAACAGGCAAAAGCTTTGCTTTTAAAAGTAGAGTGCCAGGATCTTATATTGTCAGGTGGTCTTACTAAGCTAAAAGGCATAGAAACATATGCGGAAATGATTTTTAAAAGAAAAATTATTATACCGGAATATTCCAGTTATATGTCTGCTCTTGGCTGTGCATTACAAAGAAAATAAAATTGATTTTTAGAAAAGAGAGGAGCAATTAAGATGAAAAGAGAAGAAATTATGGGTGTAGTTAATGAGATAGCTAAGGAAGTATTTGAAGATGATGAATTGGTTTTAACTGAAGAATCAGTGGCAGATGAGGTGGATGGCTGGGATAGCTTGACACATTTGGTCTTTATTGCTGAGATTGAGAAGAAATATAAAATAAAGTTTTTGATGGGAGAAATTCAGGGATTTGCTAATGTAGGGGAATTGGTTTCCACCATTGAAAAACATATAGAAAAAAATTAAAATGGTAATTTGATATACAAGAAAGTTTCATGCTATAATGACGCTATCAACAAAAAGGACAACACTATGAATCATTCAACCATTCAATCACAGTATAACGCCTGGTGTTCCCGTCAGCTGGAAGACCAGGACTTGAATCAGGAACTTGCAGCGATTGCTGCGGATGAAAAAGCAATTTCAGACCGTTTTTACCGGGACCTGGAATTTGGTACCGGCGGACTCCGCGGAGTGATCGGAGCCGGAACCAACCGTATGAATATCTATACGGTAGCAAAGGCAACCCAGGGATATGCCAATTATCTGAACCGGCAGCAGGGAGATGGACAGGTATCCGTTGCCATTGCCCATGACAGCCGTATTAAGTCAGATTTGTTTGCGAAGACAGCGGCAGAGGTGTTTGCGGCAAATGGGATCCGGGTTTATTTCTATCCGGAACTGATGCCCACTCCTTCTCTCTCCTTTGCAGTCCGTTATCTCCACTGCAATGGTGGGATTGTGATCACGGCCAGTCATAACCCGTCCAAGTATAACGGGTATAAGGTATATGGGCCGGACGGCTGCCAGATTACCACAGAGGCAGCGAAAGCCATCCTGGCTGAGATCAATGCCATTGACCTGTTTGCAGATGTGAAAAAGATGGACTTTGACACAGCTGTAAAAGAAGGAAAGATTTCCTATATTGGAGATGATGTGGTTTCTGCCTATATTGCGGCCGTGAACACTCAGCGGCTGTGCGGAGACGATATTGACAAACAGGTGTCCATTACCTATACGCCGTTAAATGGAGCAGGACTGAAATGTGTGCTCCGGGCGCTGAAAGAAAATGGATTCACCAATATCAGCGTGGTAAAAGAGCAGGAACAGCCAGATGGCAATTTCCCCACCTGTCCGTACCCCAATCCGGAAATCCGGGAGGCGATGGCTCTGGGGATTGAATATGCCAGAAAGAATGGCAGCGATCTGTTGCTGGCTACGGATCCGGATTGCGACCGGGTAGGCATTGCGGTAAAAGACGGCGATGATTATACCCTGTTATCCGGCAATGAAGTGGGACTTCTGTTATTGGATTATATCTGCAGCCGCAGGATCAGCCTGGGCAAAATGCCGGAGAATCCTATTCTGGTGAAGACGATCGTGACCATGGATCTGGCAAAGAAGATTGCGGAACATTATGGTGTGCAGGTAATCGATGTTCTGACGGGATTTAAGTTTATCGGTGAGCAGATCGGACTTCTGGAACAGAAGGGAGAAGAAGACCGGTATATCTTTGGTTTTGAGGAAAGCTATGGTTATCTGTCAGGAGGATTTGTGCGGGATAAAGATGCCGTCAATGCGTCCCTGCTGATCTGTGAGATGTTTGCTTATTATAAGACGCAGGGGAAGAGCCTGCTGGAAGTTCTGAATAGCCTGTTTGAGCAGTATGGGTATTGCCTGAACACCCTTCACAGTTATGAATTTGAAGGAGCGGAAGGCTTTGAAACCATGCAGGGAATCATGAAGTCTTTCCGTCAGGAACCGCCGAAGGAGGCAGCAGGCAGAAAGATTGTATCCGTAGAAGATTATCAGGAGCAGGTAAGGACCTTCTCAGATGGACGCCAGGAAACCATCGAAGGACTGCCTAAATCCAATGTATTGAAATATTGGCTGGAAGGCGGCTGCTCCTTTGTGGTGAGACCATCTGGCACAGAGCCCAAACTGAAGATTTATATGTCTGTCAGCGGTGACGACCGCAGCGGGGCACATAAACTGGAAGAGATGTTGACAGAAGAGCTGGAGAGGCGTCTGAAATAGGACAGTTGATGAAAAGCTGCCGGGGTAATTACTCCGGCAGCTTTTGTGAAAGCTGAAACGGTGAAAACCATTCTTGTAAATATGGGAGAATGACGTAATAATGAGAGCTTAATGTTGCGTAAAAAATAGGAAGAGATTTTGAATGTGATTCGGATAATACGATAGAAGAAAGGAAATCAGTAACAAAAAATATACGAAAGGAATAGATAATGGAAAAATTAATTTGTCAAATAGTAATAAATTATCGGAAAATGATAGATTTTTGGATGACAGAGACACAATTGGGAATTAAACGTGGTGGGATTGCTCTTGTGTTACCTATTATAATCGGAACGATTATAATGAGATTTAATAAGACAATTGCAGTGAAAGTAGGATTATTTTCTATGGTAATATTTGCATTGTTATGGTTTCTTATGTATTTGGATTCAAGTACTAAATTTGTTCATTTTATGTCTAGGGGAAAATATGATAATCCAAGACAATTATTACAAAACATGACGCATTTATCATACATATATGGAGTAATTATTTCTGTTAATATAGAATGTATTATTATTTCTTTAATCTACACTATTCAAATCATACTGGAACAAAAAGTGTATTTCCCCAATATAGAGATATTATTTTGTATCATATTTTTTGGCTTTAGTTTTTTTTATTTTACTTTTCATTTATATGTAAATCCGGAAAAATTAGAAATATCATATATAAAACAGAGACTTCAACTGTATACGGTTTGGGGAACAACTGTAAGTTTTATATTGCTTTTAATCAACGAAAATGGTGGTATAAAGATTTTTATTACAGGTATTTTACTTGATTATTTGTGGATAAATTATTTTATTACAGATAAGGAGAATAAGTTAAAAATGAAAAATGTTTCCTGAGTTTAATGGGTCTGCAGTGCTTGAGTAAGCATCAAATAAGAAAGTGTATCGAAATTTCTCGCTGTTGCCTGTGAACGATTGGTTGGAGTTTTTGAACTTAACTCTAAAAACTCTAAATTTAATCTAAGGAGCAGGCCTATGGATCTTTTTTATGAGCTCTCTTTGAAAAGTTATTATTACTGGCTTTCCAAAATCCGAAAGCTGTAAGAAAAATGGCATCCATGTGTGTACAGACCAACAATGGGCCCTTTTAGCAAAATCCTCGTTTGAGCTTGCGGAGCTTTCACTACCGGGCAGGAACATTTCCCGCTCAGATCCAGCAGCCGTACTTCATGGATTATTCCGGTGGCTCTGCCGCACCGTAATATTCAACACACTGTTTGAGTGGATGTTTGCGCTGGGGAAGATTTAGATATAATAGATATTTTATATTGATTTAAATTTCTGATAACATAATAAAATAAATTTGAACAAAATAACTGGATATTTTATCCGAATCAGAATATAATATAAAAAGGAACATAAATAACTTGAAATAGAGGAGTTAAAATATGAGAGAAAAAGCGCTTGTAAGGATTATTGAAATGACAGTGAGAAATTTTAAAAATGTGTCATATGGAAATATTCGTTATTACAATCGTTCAAATGTAGAGAACAGTGCTGAAATTAATCAGGGCGACATAAATGGGATTTATGGAGCAAACGGATCTGGAAAAACTGCGGTGATTGAAGCACTTGATATTTTGCAGCACATTTTAAGTGGAGAAAGTATTCCATATAGTGATTACGAAGGAATGTTTCCTGATGATAAAGATATGCAGATGGAGACGGTTTTTTTTATTGAAACCAAAGAGCGAAAATTTAAAGTAGCATATGAATTAAGAGTAAGGAAAAATGAAGAGGAACGCCGTATACAAATTCAATCGGAATGTCTTCGTTATTGGATCAGAGCAAGGACATGGAAAGAGAAAAGAGAAATTTTTTTTAGTAATCCATTTTATAATTTAGATAATGTTATTGGTAATGAACAAGCAAAAGTAACTTCTTCTAATTCAAAAATAGTAGATGAGATAAGATACTTTAAATCACTTCAGAACTTAGCAGTACTGTGTGCACAAAAAAATTGTTCTTTATTTTTTAATAAACAGTTTATTAAAGCGTTATATTCAGAGAATAGTAACGAGGAAGAACATAGATTATCAAGTATAGTGAGATCTTTGTTTGATTTTGCTTATACGAGTTTTCAAGTAGTAAAGGTAAATCAGCTTGGAGACAATTATGCGAATAAATGTATCCCAATAAATATTCATGAAGAGAGTGAGAATGAAATTTTACAAGGATGTATTCCGCTTCTGGTAAGTGGTAGTGGTGAATTCCCGGAAGACATTTATCTTCGATTGGTCAAAATTATAGAAGCAATTAATATTGCTTTAAAAGCAATAATTCCAAATCTGAAATTGAAACTTCATAAAATTAGTGAAGAGGTTAATAAAGATGGCATTAGGGTTGTACAAGCAAAAGTATCTTCGGTAAGAGATGGAAAAGAATTTTCTACGAAATATGAATCGGCAGGAATTAAACGCATTATATCATTGTTAAATTATCTCATATCTTTGTACAATGACCCTGCAATATGTTTGGTTGTTGATGAACTTGATGCTGGAATATTTGAATATTTATTAGGGGAATTGATTGGAGAACTTTCAGAAGGAGCAAAAGGACAGCTTATTTTTACATCTCATAATCTTCGGATTATGGAAAAACTGGATAAACGAAATATTATATGTTCTACAATAAATCCTTTCAATCGGTACATTTCTCTTACTGGAATTGAAAAAACACATAATCGGAGAGATTTTTATATTCGAACACTTATATTAGGTGGGCAGAAAGAAAGAATATACGATGATACAGATCTTCAGGATATAGGTTATGCATTTTCAAAAGCTGGTAAAGCAGAGGATAGTCAAGTTAATCTTGGATTTTCGTCAGAATTTCTGGAATTACTGAAAGAGAATACTTTATCGTAAGAGGAGAGGGGAAGCGGTGGATAAGATTGTGCTATTTATTGTGGAAGGGGCTACAGATAAGCGGGCTTTAGAGAGTATATTTCAAAAAATATATAGAAATAGAACGATACGATTTGAATTTACACATGGGGATATCACGTCGGATGAAACGATTGGAATACAAAATGTAGAGGCGGAAATATACAAATATGTAAAATCCTATATGGATATTAGTAAGGTAAAAAAAAGCGACATATGGCAGGTTGTTCAAGTGTTTGATATGGATGGTGCGTATGTAGATGATTCGAGAATTGTAGAAGGTGATACAAAGGAATTTTTTTATACTGAAACAGAGATTTCGTGTAAAGATCCGGATAATATTTTAATCCGAAATGAACATAAAAAGAAACTTATGGATTACTTGTTAGGATTAAATGAAATAAATGGAATAGCCTATGAGGGATACTATATGTCTTGCAATTTGGATCATGCTTTGTACGGACAATTGAATTTGTCTGATGAACAAAAGAAAGAATACTCAAATGCATTTTATGAAGCTTTTTGGGAACATCCGGAATTGTTTCCTCCATTTTTAGAAAAATATGTTGTGAATGGGGTTCCGGATAGCTTTCCAGCTTCCTGGAGATATATAAAAGAAGATAATCGTTCATTAGAACGACATACAAATTTACATATATATTTCAAAAAACATCCAATATTATAAGATTAAAATATATTTCAATATAATATTGAACAGGTAAAAGCCACAGGTTTTAATTGCTATAAGTATGTATTCATATCAAGATCCGGATTTCAGGGGCAAGAAACCAGATTTGTCACCATACAGGATTTATATCGATAGGATGTTGTGACTGTATAGTGGACAAAAAGACATAAGACCATACAGAACTTGACATAGAATGTCGTTTACAGTATGATGATATTATCAATAAAGGGATAATATTTGCGCCCCAGAATAGCCTGAAGGAATACAGGTTTTGGAAGAAACAGGAGGATAAAGGTATGGTCAGTTACGCCAGATTGTGGAAAACCATGGAAGAAAAGGGTGTGACCCAGTATGAACTGATTCATAAATATAAAATCAGTTCCAGTCAGCTGTTCCGGCTGAGGCAGAATGAGTACGTATCCACCCGGACGATAGAACGATTCTGTAATATTCTGGACTGCGGTGTCCGGGATGTGATGGAGATTGTGGATGACGGGACACCGATGATATTTTGAAAAAGAAAAGTATGAAAATTCTTTTGTAAATGAAATGGGACCGACTAAATGGTTGGTCTCTTTTCATTTATGCATTGACTTCTGGCTACCGGAAAGGCGTTGCCATGTCAAAGGTTTTATCAGATGAAGATGGGACGAACAGAAGCGTCATATCAATCATGCATAGTAGCCGTCATCTATGCGGCCGAAAGGGATAATACAGCACGGTTACAGGACAGAGGTCAGCAGCCTGTCAGCAGTATTTGGAATGGCAGTACATAAAGTACTGTATTTTGTAAAGAAAGATAAGATTTTTAAAGGTTGCTGTGGTATAATGAAATCAATATCTTAATTAATTAGATATCATGTTAATTCGAAATGGTGTAGAAGTAGAAGAACAAAGGATAATTCTCAATTATCCTTCATTCCTCCAGATGTAGAAAAGGCGATTTTATGGTACACTGCAAAAAAAACGGAGGGATGATTATGGATTTAGAAAAGCAGGCTGAGAACTATCTGGACTATTGCCAGTTCAGAAAAGAATTGGATAAAAATACTCTGAAAGCGTACAGGATTGATCTGAAACAATTTTTTCAGTATATTAAGGGCGATTTTCTGGATAAAAATAAGATAGAAGCATATATTACCGAACTGCATAAAAAGTATGCGCAAAGAACAGCAAAACGGAAGATTGCTTCCATAAAGGCGTATTATAATTATTTGGAAGAGGAAGAACTGATTTCAAGTAATCCATTCAGAAAAATCAGAATAAAATTTAAAGAAACGGTTACGCTTCCCCGTATTATTCCCAGAGAAGAGATTGAACGGTTGCTGAACCATATGTATGGTAAGGGGAGCAGCTGCCATGCCCATACATACAGGTACTGGATCCGGGATGTGGCAGTGATGGAAGTTTTCTTTGCTACCGGCGCCCGGGTGTATGAAATATCTCATATCAGAAGAGACAGGATTGACCTACAGTCGGGACTGATCCGGATCATGGGGAAGGGCGGAAAGGAACGGTATGTCCAGATTGCATCGCCGGGAATTTTGCAGCTTTTAAAAAAATATTATGATCAGAACCAGAAAGCCATCGAGAAAAGCGGATATTTTTTTGTAAATAACCGGGGCGCCAGGTATACGGAGCAATCGATCAGACGGATGTTAAAAAAATATGCCAGTTCTGCAGGGATTGAAAGGAATCTTACACCCCATATGTTCCGTCACTCTTTTGCTACATATTTGATTGAAGAAGGAGTAGATATCAGCTGTGTCCAGCAGATTTTAGGGCATAGTTCCATAAAAACAACTCAAATTTATATCCGTGTGGCAGCAGGGCGGCAGGCGGAAATTTTGAGGACTTTGCATCCGAGAAATAAAATGACCATTCGAGGAGTTGCCTGATAGAGAGAGCATAGAGAATAAAGATTGTGTGAGAAGCCGGCGTTACGACAGGTGGTTTTTTTGTGTACAAAAAATTGAAAACCAGAGTAGAAGTAGAAGACAGCGGAAGGATATGACTCCTTCCGCCAAAAGAAATGAAAAAAGATGGGAAAGAAAAATTCTTATATGATCCTAGTATAGCATGGAATGAAGGAAAAATAGGTCAATCTGTTGTATGTCTTGGAAAAGGTCAAATTATTAAGAAATTATAAAAAGGTTGACGGGGTTCTCTGAAAGAAGTATAATACAAACGTAACAAGATTTAACAATTATGTAACAAATAAAACAAAGATGGGAGAACAACATGACATTCAAACCACTTCATATATTAGGACTGATCGGTTTCTGCGGTGTGATTACCGCTACGAATCCACTGGATACCATGGACGCAATGGCATCGACACAGATTTTGAACGGACCGGGATTGGAAGAAACTGCTATGATGACTGTGCTGAGTGACAGCGTCTATGTTAAAAAGGATGTTACAGGCGAAGAAGTCCTGACAGAAGCGGTGAAGGGTGCTACATTTTCTGTGATACGAGAGGGAAGCAATGGCTGGCTGACCGTAGCGGTGGGCAATGAGATTGGTTTTGTCCCGGTTACTGATGAAATTCAGATCAGTGAGACAAAGGAAGAAGCGGAAACCTTAAAGGCAGCCGTTCTGAAAGAAGAAGCAAAAGAGCGGGCGTCAGAGGAAAGACGGCAGAATGTTGTCAATTATGCGCTTCAGTTTGTGGGAGGTCCTTATCGGTATGGCGGCACGGATCCGCATACAGGTGTGGATTGTTCTGGATTTACCCGCTATGTGATGCAGCATGGAGCAGGAATCTCCATTCCCAGAAGTTCAACAGCTCAGGCTTCTTATGGACGTCAGGTAAGTGCAGCTGAGATGCAGCCGGGAGATCTGGTTTTTTATGGAAGCGGAAAAAGTATTGACCATGTGGGAATGTACATAGGCAATGGACAGATTGTTCATGCATCCACCTATTCTACAGGAATCAAGACCTCTCCGTGGAATTACAGGACACCTGTAAAAATCATGAATGTTATGGGTGATTGATGGAATATTTTCGTTTTTGGGAGCCATACTAACCTTGTAACGAAAAACAGTTAGGAGGTTGCGATTATGGCAAACAGAAACTACAAGGATATGAATGACAACAGTTCCAAGAATTATCAGAACAGTGATAAGAACAAAAGTCAGAATTGTGACAGGAACAAGAGCCAGAACAGTGATAAAAACAAGAGCCAGAATAATTACGAAAATGATTAAAACTGTTTTAGGACAGAAGGCCGCCCCGTGCCAGCGGGGCGGTTTTTTGCATATGATAAGAAAACAGGCTGTAATTGGTAAGGGAGGAAGCTATGAGATATCCATATCCTACTGTAAGGATTGATGCCGTGGACCAATGGATTGAAAAAAATGAAGATATGCTCCTGGTGGATCTAAGAAATCGTGAAGAATACAGGCAGGGACATTTAAAGGGGGCGGTAAATATTCCTTATGGAGAACTGACAGCCAGATATGGGGAACTGCCGTCAGACAGAACCTTAGTCCTGTACTGCAGCCGGGGAGCCCAGAGCATGAGAGCATGCAACAATCTGGCACAGCTGGGATATCAGGTGGTGAATACTGCAGGCGGGTTGGCTTACTATCGGGGGAAATATATGGAGAAAGGTTCGGTATCAGAGGGAAATGTTGACAGAAACAGCAGCCAGGATTTACAATGGTAAAGAATGAAAAACAACAGGAGTATGGATTATGAAATATATGTTTGCATCAGACATTCACGGGTCCGGATATTACTGCCGGAAAATGCTGGAAGCTTTTGATGCTTCCGGGGCGGAACGGCTTATCCTGCTGGGGGATATCCTGTACCATGGGCCCAGGAATGACCTGCCGAAAGAATATGCCCCAAAAGAAGTGATCCGGTTGCTGAATGAGAGAAGAGACCGGATTTATGCGGTGAGAGGCAACTGTGATACGGAAGTGGACCAGATGGTCCTGGATTTTCCGATTCTGGCGGATTATGCCCTGTTTGTGCTGAACGGGATTACTTTTTATGCCACTCACGGGCATATTTATCACCAGGACCATCTGCCTCCCATCCAGTCCGGAGATGTGCTGATCCATGGACATACCCATTTGCTGAAAGCGGAAAAGATAAGGGTTGGTGAGGAAGGGAGCCAGATGGAAATCGGGGTCCTGAACCCTGGTTCCACGTCGATCCCGAAAGGCGGGAATCCTGCCACATATGGGCTGCTTGATGACAGAACCTTTACAATACTTACCTTTGATGGGCAAACAGTGGCACAGATAGTCCTGTAAAAGAGGCGGAGGAAACAAATTTGGAAAAAAAATACGAATTGATAGCCCCCTGTCATTTTGGGCTTGAAGCAGTACTGAAACGGGAACTGGCAGATTTGGGATATGAGATTGCCCAGGTAGAAGATGGAAAGGTTACATTTTATGGTGATGAATCCGCCATCAGCCGGGCAAATATGTTCTTGAGAACGGCGGAAAGAGTGCTTCTGAAGGTGGGGAGTTTCCGGGCGGAAACATTTGAAGAGTTATTTCAGCAGACGAAAAATCTTCCCTGGGAGGAACTGATCCCGGCAGATGGAAAATTCTGGGTTGCCAAGGCTTCCTCCATCAAAAGCAAGTTGTTCAGCCCTTCTGATATCCAGTCTATTATGAAAAAAGCCATGGTAGAAAGGCTGAAAGGGAAATACGGAGTGACCTGGTTCCCGGAAAATGGAAGCAGTTATCCGCTGAGAGTGTCTATTTATAAGGATATTGTGACCGTAGGACTGGACACCACAGGCGTTTCCCTGCACAAACGGGGATACAGGACGCTTACCAGCAAGGCGCCTATCACTGAGACGTTGGCGGCTGCGCTGATCCTTCTTACTCCCTGGAAGAGTGACAGGATCCTGGTAGACCCTTTTTGCGGGAGCGGTACGTTTCCCATAGAAGCAGCTATGATCGCGGCGAATATGGCTCCTGGAATGAACCGGAGTTTTCTTGCAGAAGAGTGGAAAAATATCATACCAAAGAAATGCTGGTATGAAGCCGGAGACGAAGCCAATGACCTTGTAAAAGATCATGTGGAGACGGACATCCAGGGGTATGATATTGATGGTGAGATTGTGCGGGCAGCCAGGGCGAATGCCCAGTCTGCCGGAGTGGACCATATGATCCATTTTCAGCAGAGGGCGGTAAAAGACTTGAGCCATCCGAAAAAATATGGTTTTCTGATCACCAATCCGCCTTATGGAGAGAGGATTGAAGAGAAGAAAAACCTTCCGGCTCTGTACCGGCAGCTGGGAGAACGGTATGCTGCATTGGATTCCTGGTCAGCCTATCTGATCACATCCTATGAAGATGTGGAAACATACATGGGAAGAAAAGCGGATAAAAACAGAAAGATTTATAATGGTATGATGAAAACCTATTTTTATCAGTTTCTTGGACCAAAACCTCCAAAGGGAAGGCGGGAGAGCGGGAATTGAAGAAAAAACAGCGGCTGACATGGCTTTTTGCAGGAATTTTTGCCATATCCATGCTGATCGATGCGGCAGCATCTGGGCTGCCCCGGCAATATGATGGCCGTACAAAAGACTGGACGGTACAGATAAAAGACCAGGGAAGCCTGGGAACCTGTTGGGCATTTGCGTCCCTTACCGCATTGGAAGCATCTCTGCCGGCAGGAACGCAGCAAAGTTTTTCGGTAGATCATATGTCTTTGTGGGAAGCAGTACGGAATGGGCAGAGAGATGGAGGAGATTATGTTATGTCCATGGCATATCTCCTTTCCTGGGAAGGACCTGTCCTGGAATCACAGGACCCGTATGGTGACGGAAAACGGCAGAAGGGATTGGCCCCGGCCTGCCATGTACAGGAGATACAGATATTAGAAGATGGCGCTCTCCAGAAAGTGAAAGAAGCTGTTTTGCAGTATGGAGGAGTCCAGAGCAGCCTGTATCTGGATCTGAACGGACCGGAAGGGGAGTCTCCCTATTACCAGAAAGCTCAGGCGGCCTATTGCTATACAGGAGCAAAAAAACCAAACCATGATATTGTGATCGTGGGCTGGGATGACCATTATCCAAAAGAAAATTTTAAAAAAGTGCCTGCGGGAGACGGAGCTTTCCTGTGTATGAACAGCTGGGGAAAAGAATTTGGAATAAATGGTTATTTTTATGTTTCCTATTATGATTCCTGTATTGGGACTTGCAACATTGCTTACACAGATATTGACCTTGCCGGAAGGTATGATACAATATATCAGACAGACCTGTGCGGTTGGACCGGCCAGGTAGGATATGAAAGTGATACAGCCTGGTTTGCCAATATCTATACGGCCTCCCATAAGGAAACGTTAGAAGCGGTAGGATTTTATGCGACAGGGCCGGAAACGGAGTACCAGGTGTATGCGGTCACAGGGCTTGCGGATAAAAACGGGCTGAATCAGAGAAAATTGGTGGCATCAGGAGAGTTTGAGCAGGCTGGTTTTTATACGGTGCCGCTGAAAAAAGGATTGGAATTGGAAAAAGACCAGGATTTTGCAGTGATCGTAAAAATCACAAGTCCGGGTAAGGTGCACCCCGTAGCAGTGGAATGTGATATGAGAGATGGGAAAAGAAATGTGGAGCTGAAAGACGGTAAGGGGTATATCAGTTATGATGGCATCAGGTGGTCAGCAGATAAGGAACAGGGATGCAATGTCTGCCTGAAAGCGTATACTTCAAATAGATAAGGCTGTGAGGAGACAGAGATGGAACATAAGATCGTATTTGCCACAGGAAATGCAGGAAAGATGAGAGAAATCCGCCTGATCATGGAGGATCTGGGAATGGAAATCTTATCTATGAAAGAAGCTGGCGTTGACCTGGATATTCAGGAAAACGGGACTACGTTTGGAGAAAATGCTGCGATCAAGGCAAAAGCAGTATGGGAGAAAACAGGAGGAATTGTTCTGGCTGATGATTCCGGACTGGTGATCGACCACTTAAATGGAGAACCGGGAATCTATTCTGCCCGTTACATGGGAGAGGATACTTCCTATGAGATAAAAAACCGGGAATTGATCCGAAGAATGGAAGGCACATCAGGCCAGGAAAGGAGTGCCCGGTTTGTCTGCAATATTGCAGCGGTACTGCCGGATGGCAGGGTGATCCATACGGAGGAGACAATGGAAGGACAGATAGCAGAGGAACCGGCAGGAATGGGCGGTTTTGGTTATGATCCTATTTTATACATTCCGGAATTTGGAAAAACGTCTGCCGAGCTTACCATGGAGGAAAAGAACCAGATCAGTCACCGGGGAAAGGCATTGGAAGCCATGAAGGTGAGATTAAGGGAGTTCTTGGGGGAGGAAAATGAGAAATGAAAATACTGATCGTGAGTGATACGCACCGGAAAGATGACAACCTGAAAAAGGTGATTGAGAGGAATCTTCCTCTTGATATGTTTATCCATTTAGGAGATGCGGAGGGGAGTGAGAACCGTATCTGTGAATGGGTAAACCCGGAATGCCGTATGGAAATGGTATTGGGCAATAATGATTTCTTTTCCGTGCTGGACAGGGAACGGGAGATACAGATTGGAAAGTATAAGGCGCTGATCACTCATGGACATTATTATGGAGTTTCGGTAGGAACCGAGCGGATCAAAGAGGAGGCTAGATCCAGGGGCTGTGACATTGTAATGTTTGGCCATACTCATCGCTGTTATTTGTGGCAGGGGGATGGGCTCACGGTTTTGAATCCGGGAAGTCTTTCTTTTCCGCGGCAGGAGGGTAGAAAACCTACTTATATGCTGATGGAAATTGATGATTCCGGAGAAGCTCATTATACGTTAAAATATTTTGAAAAAAAAGATTGACAATACGGGAATCATAGGATATAATAAATCCTGCGTTGCCGATGAGGTGACGCAGAAGATTCCTGACTCGGGGTGTGGCTCAGCTTGGCTAGAGCACCTGGTTTGGGACCAGGGGGTCGCAGGTTCGAATCCTGTCACCCCGATTTCAAATAATTTTTGCGGGTGTAGTTCAATGGTAGAACACCAGCCTTCCAAGCTGGATACGTGGGTTCGATTCCCATCACCCGCTTTGCCTATGAAAGAGGCAATGATATAAGTGAGTCTGTAGCTCAGCTGGATAGAGCAACGGCCTTCTAAGCCGTGGGTCGGGGGTTCGAATCCCTTCAGGCTCGTTTGGATATGAATATCCAGTATGGTGGGTATAGCGCAGCTGGTTAGCGCGCCAGATTGTGGCTCTGGAGGCCCAGGGTTCGAATCCCTGTACCCACCCGATTCCTTCGGAGAATTTTCTTCGAAGGTTTTTTACTAAATAGAGAGTATTTTTGGGCTATCGCCAAGCGGTAAGGCACAGGACTTTGACTCCTGCATTACGTTGGTTCGAATCCAACTAGCCCAGTTTGACAGACAGCCGTAATCTTGACAGACAGGAGATACGGCTGTTTTTTTGTATCAGACAGGAGCGGCTCATCTCTTTTCAATTTTCTGAGCAGCAGTTATAATAAAAATAGAGAATACATATTGGAGGCATATCGATGCAGGATATCAATATAGGAGCAAAAGTCCAGGAATTCAGGAATCAGAGAAAACTGAGCCTCAGGCAGCTGGCAGCAAAAGCAGAGCTGACACCGTCTATGCTCAGTCAGATTGAAAATAATGTGGTGAACCCTTCCATCAATACGTTGAAAGAAATTGCACGGGCGCTGGAGGTTCCTATGTTTAAATTCTTTCAGGATTCTACCCTTCCGGAGAACCTGATCGTGAGAAAGGGACAGTACAAAAAAATAGGAAATCCAGGGGAAGAAGTGTTTTATCAGCTTTTAACACCGGATACCAATGGAAATATTGAATTCTGCCTGATGGAGATACCGCCCCATTCAGCATCTGCAGATGTTCCTCATGAACATAATGGGGAGGAAGTAGCGTATGTGATAGAAGGAACGGTAGAGATCTATGTGGAAACAAGGGAAGAAAAAATGGAAGAAGGGGATAGTATCCGTATTCCGGCCTTAAGCCCTCACCGTTGGGTCAATGTGGGAGAGGTGCCGGCCAGAGTGATATTTGCGGTAACACCTCCTGGATTTTAAATGAACTTAACGGGTGTGAAAGAGCACTGTAGAAAAAATGCCTAAAAATTTATTTATATTTAACAAAGTTTAGCGTTATTTAACAAAAACATTGACATCCTCCTATCCTGTGTTAAAATATACTTAACAGCTGCGTGACTTTTGAATGGGGAAGAAAAATGCCGGCATTCTGCCATTCAAAATGAAACCTTACAATCAGGAGGAAAGGATTATGGGAACTGAAAAGAAACTGGAATTTGTGGGAGGAAATGGTGTATCATTGCTCCCATTTATTGTCTTTATCGTCATTACGATAGGATTGTCATTTATCAACGCCGCAGACCTGAACATGATGATTGCTTCTGGAGTGATCGGATTGATTGTGGGAATGCTTTTTTGCAAGAATAAGGACCAGTATTGGGATGTGGTGCTGGAAGGCCTGGGAGATAAAATGGCCATGACGGCAGTGCTGATCTGGTTGGTAGTAGGAATTTATGGAACGATTCTGCGTCAGGGACAGCTGGTAGAAGGTCTGGTATGGCTGTCTGTGAAACTGCATCTTTCCGGCTCCGCTTTCTGTGTGGCAGCTTTTCTGTTTTCTGCTGCATTTGCATTGGCTACAGGAGCTGCATTCGGAACTGTAGCAGCTATGACTCCTATTCTTTATCCGGTAGGCGTGATCATGGGCTGTGATCCTGCAGTACTGGGAGGAGCGATTATTTCCGGTGCTATTTTCGGAGATAATATTGCACCGGTGTCTGATACCACCATTGTTTCTACTACAGGACAGCTTTATACAAAGAAATCAGGCTCAGCAGAGATTGGCGGGGCAGTCAAAGACCGTTCCAAATATGTAATTCCTGCTTTCCTTATTTCCATGGTTCTGTTTTTCGTCTTTGGCGGAGCCAAAGGAGGCGCAGCCTTAGATGCATCGGTAGCTGACAGCCTGGTGGCATCTCATCAGAATCCGGCTGGTCTTCTGATGATGATTCCGACCGTGATCGTAATTGGTATGGCGGTTATGGGAAATAACCTTTTTGTAACCCTTCCTGTAGGTATTATTGTAGCCACTGTTGTAGGCCTGGGAGCTGGACTGTTTGGCGTGAATGATCTGTTCTATATTGAAAACGGAGTGGCTCTGGGGGCATTGCCTTCCGGTGTAGCAGGGATGCTCAATGTCTGCATTCTGCTGATGGTAGTGGTTTCCATGGGTAATCTTTTGATCAAAAGTGGATATATGGGCGAGCTGGTGGAAAAACTGTCTGGCAATATTAAGACCACCAAAGGCGCTGAAATGCTGATTTTCCTGTTCTCTACCGCATTTTCCGTTCTGATCAGTGCCATCAATACCATTCCGAATATCTGTGCATCTCCGTTGGTGAATGCTCTGGGACAGAAAGCAAAACTCCATCCGTTCCGCAGGGCGAATTTCCTGGCTGTTGCCTGCGACTCTTTCAATGCGTGTATGCCGTTTGGAGGCTCTGTCCTGTTGCTGTTAGGCTGCATCAAAACTCTGGCAGCAGATGCATCCTATATCACAGTGCCTTCTCCGAATGCATTCCTGACCACTTGTTTCTATCCCTGCATTTTATGGGTGGTAATGTTTATTGCCGTGCTGACAGGCTGGGGAAGAATCTATGAAGGACCGGACGGAAAACCGGTAAAAGAGATGCCAAAGGATTGACCAGGATTGTGATAGAAGGAGATGGAAAGTAATGATCGAAGCAAAAATATTGAATAGCCGTGGAAAAGATATGGTCTGTCTGATAGAATATAAAGACGCTTCTGTCAGAGGAAAAAAGACAGTGATTTACAAGCATGGTTTCTGCGGTAATAAGATCACGCCCCACCGTATGATGGTCAATCTGGGACATCGTCTGGTGGAAGAAGGATATACGGTAATCCGTTTTGACTGTGCAGGTGCAGGAGACAGCGAAGGCGACTGGTCTTATATGACCATATCAGGAGAAATCGAGGATTTCAAAAAAGTTCTTCACTGGACGAAGGACGAACTGAAACCGGAAAAACTGATGGTGCTCGGATACAGTATGGGAGGATTGGAAACGGCAGTCTGCTGCCGGGAAGTTCCGCTGGATGGTATTCTGTTCTGGAGCCCTGTAAGCCGTGCAAGTGAGAATTTCCGTCATCTCCTGGGAGATGAGCGGTTTGAGGCAGGTCTGGCCGGGGCTGATGTGGATTTCATGGGTGACCGGGTAGGAAAAGAATTTTTCCGTGATCTGGATGATCCGGCCATCGACGGTTTGAAAGCTATGGAGGGCTTTGACCGTCCTGTGTTCCTGATCCATGGAACAGCAGATACGGATGTACTTCCGGTCAATTCCGAAAATTATCTGAATATCCTTCCTGGAGCAGAGCGTCATCTGGTAGAAGGAGCTGGCCACGGATATGACGGATGGAACCTTCAGGACGAGCTGTGGGAATGGTCGGAAACGTATATTCACAGAATCATGGACTGACAGATAGTAGGTCTTTGGAAATGATAAAACAGAGAGGTAGGCATCAAGATGAAAACAGAAGAATTGGAGCAGGCTTATCCCATAATCGATGAGATGGCCCTGGGGCATGAAGTTACCTGGATCAATCCTATGCTTGCGCCTGTGGCGGAGGCAATGCAGGGAATTTCCGTTTCGGAAAAAGATATTGAAGATGCAGGAGCCAGGCTGGAGAGATTTGCGCCGTTTATTCAGGCAGCATTTCCGGAAACGAAAGAAACGAAGGGGCTGATAGAATCTCCCTTGAAAGAAATTTCGTCTATGAAAGAGAGGATGAATCGGGAAGGCTGCGGCATTCAGGGCCGTCTGATGCTGAAAATGGACAGCCATCTGGCGGTGGCGGGGTCGGTAAAAGCCAGAGGAGGAATCTACGAGATTTTGAAACATGCGGAAGACCTGGCTCTGTCGGCAGGAATGCTGAAAGAGGGAGAGGACTATGGGAAATTCGCAGGGGAAGAGATGAGGAAATTCCTGTCAGGTTACTCGATCCATGTGGGCTCCACAGGCAATCTGGGGCTTTCCATTGGAATTATAAGTGCAGCCTTGGGATTTCAGGTAAATGTCCATATGTCTGCAGATGCCAAGCAGTGGAAAAAAGATCTGCTCCGCTCCAAAGGCGTACAGGTAATTGAGTATGCCGGGGATTACGGAAAAGCGGTAAAAGAAGGACGTGCCCTTGCAGAGAAAGATCCGAAGAGCTATTTTGTAGATGATGAGAATTCCAAAGACCTGTTTTTAGGTTATGCGGTTGCTGCAGGACGATTAAAACGGCAGCTGCAGGACCAGGGGATACAGGTTGACCGGGAACACCCGCTGGTAGTCTATATTCCTTGCGGAGTAGGAGGCGCTCCGGGAGGGATCACGTTCGGGCTGAAACAGGAATTTGGAGATCATGTGTATGTATTTTTTGAAGAGCCGGTTCAGGCCTGCTGTATGGCTCTTGGCATGATCACCGGACTTCATGATGGCATCTGTGTGCAGGATATTGGTCTGACTGGAAAAACAGAGGCCGATGGTCTGGCAGTGGGAAGACCGTCTAAATTTGTGGGCAAGACGATCAGCCGAATGCTTGCAGGGGAATTTACGGTCTGCGATGAAAAACTTTATCATTATATGAAAGAACTGATGGATACCGAGGGAATCTTTATAGAGCCCAGTTCCTGTGCAGCTTTTGAAGGCCCTGCCCGTCTGTTCCGTGACAGAGAGAGCAGGGAGTTCCTGGAGCAAAGCGGGCTGGCAGAACACTTGCAGGACAGTACCCACATTGTATGGGCGACAGGGGGCAGTCTGGTGCCGGAAGACATGCGGACAGAGTACAGGAAAAAGGCTGTGCTTTCATAGGCAGGAACCATGATGTGAAGTAAAAAATCTAATATTGTCAGGATAAAGGGTGCGGATGAAAAATCGGCACCCTTTTCCTGCCTTTTGACAGGAAAGCTGGTATCTGGTATGATAAAAGAATCCCGTACACCAGTCTGTTTCCAGGACTGGCTTTCCAAGGACCGTTTCTGGTCCGCCATTCCCGTCAGAGCAGAAGACACAGGAAAAGAGGTGTTGACTTTTCCGTAGAACTATATTATGATGATAACAGAAAAGAGAACATTTGTTCGTTTGGAGGGCTTTATGAATAAAGAGGATAAGTTAAAAGCGCTTGATGCGGCGTTGACCCAGATAGAAAAGGCATATGGCAAGGGCTCTGTTATGAAATTAGGAGATTCGGGAGCCAATATGAATATTGAGACGGTTCCTACCGGTTCCTTAAGTTTGGATATTGCACTGGGATTGGGAGGCGTTCCAAAAGGAAGGATCGTTGAGATTTATGGTCCTGAGTCCAGCGGTAAGACAACGGTTGCCCTGCACATGGTGGCAGAAGTACAGAAACGGGGCGGCATTGCCGGCTTTATCGATGCGGAACATGCCCTGGATCCGGTGTATGCAAAGAATATAGGAGTAGACATTGATAATCTGTATATTTCCCAGCCGGATAATGGGGAACAGGCATTGGAGATTACGGAAACCATGGTGCGTTCCGGGGCAGTGGATATTGTGATCGTGGACTCGGTAGCAGCTCTGGTACCCAAGGCGGAAATTGACGGTGAGATGGGGGATTCCCATGTGGGATTGCAGGCGAGGCTGATGTCCCAGGCGCTTAGAAAGCTGACGGCTGTGATCAGCAAGTCCAACTGTATCGTAATCTTTATTAACCAGCTTCGTGAGAAAGTGGGAGTCATGTTTGGAAATCCGGAGACTACCACAGGAGGCCGGGCATTGAAATTCTATTCTTCTGTCCGTATGGACGTTCGCCGTACAGAGACTCTGAAACAGGGCGGTGAGATGATTGGAAACCATGTCCGTGTCAAAGTGGTGAAAAATAAAATAGCTCCCCCGTTTAAGGAAGCAGAGTTTGACATTATGTTTGGAAAAGGAATTTCCAAAGAGGGAGATATCCTTGATCTGGCGGTAAAGGAAAATATTGTAGAGAAGAGCGGTGCATGGTACGCTTACCACGGAGCCAAGATCGGTCAGGGACGGGAAAATGCCAAAGTATATCTGGCAGAAAATCCGCTTATCTGTGAAGAAATTGAGCATAAGGTGCGGGCGCATTACGGATTGGAGCCGGATAGCCAGGAAGACCATGATGGTTCCGGGCAGAGCATACTGCCTTTAGAGGATAAATAGAATAGAGAACAGAAAGGGCTTTTCAGATGCGGATTGTATCAATGGAGCCGTTGGATAAGAGGAGAAGCAGGGTCCTTGGTGACGGGGGCCTTGCTTTTGTTCTGTATGGCGGTGAGATCAGACATTATCAGATAGAAGAGGGGAAAGAACTGGCAGAGGAAACTTATCAGGAAATCCTGGAGTTGGTTTTGTATAAAAGGGCCAGGGAGCGCCTGCTGTATCTGCTGAAACTGTCAGATAAGACAGAAAGCCAGCTGCGAAAAAAGCTGGATGAGGGGTTATATCCCAGGGAAGCTGTAGAGGCTGCCATAGCGTTCGGGAAACGATATGGTTATATTGATGACGTCAGATATGCGGAGAATTATGTGGCATTAAAAGGCGGGAGAAAAAGCCGGAGACAGATTGCCTATGAGCTGAGACAGAAAGGGATCGGCGAGGAAATCGTGAGGGAATGCCTGGAAGAGAATCCGGTGGACGAAGACAGCCAGATAAAAAAATGGCTGGAAAAGCGTGGGTTTGACCCGGAAACAGCAGATGAAAAGGAGTGGGGAAAGACTGTAGCATTTCTGTCAAGGAAGGGTTTTTCTTATACGGCAATACTTGACATCATGCACAAAAAATATTAGAATTAAAATGTTGTATTATTGTACAATGAAAACTAAATAAGGAGGTGCTCCTGTGTCAGTGATAACTGCGATAGTTACAATGATTATTGTAGCTCCTATTACCTGGATAGCAGCTGTTTCTTATCGTAAGAAATCTTATGAAAATAAAATTGGCAGCGCGGAAGAAAAGTCCAGAGAGATAATAGATGAAGCATTAAAAACTGCAGAAACGAAGAAGCGCGAAGCTCTCCTGGAAGCGAAAGAAGAATCTTTGAAGACAAAGAATGAGTTGGAAAAGGAAACCAAGGAAAGAAGAGCAGAGCTTCAGCGCTATGAGCGGCGCGTACTGAGTAAAGAAGAAAACCTGGACAAAAAGTCCGAAGCGATGGAGAAAAAGGAAGCCAGTCTGGCTGCCAGAGAAGAAGTCCTCGCAAAGAGAACCGTGGAAGTAGAGGCATTGTATGAAAAAGGGATACAGGAACTGGAAAAAATTTCCGGCCTCACCTCCGAACAGGCAAAAGAATATCTGTTGAAATCTGTAGAAGAAGACGTAAAACATGATACGGCAAAACTGGTTAAGGAATTAGAATCCAGGGCCAAAGAGGAAGCAGATAAGAAGGCAAGGGACTATGTGGTAACTGCAATTCAGAGATGTGCGGCAGACCATGTGGCAGAAACCACAGTTTCCGTGGTCCAGCTTCCTAATGATGAAATGAAAGGCCGTATTATCGGAAGGGAAGGAAGAAATATCCGGACCCTGGAAACCATGACAGGCGTGGAACTGATCATTGATGATACTCCTGAGGCAGTGGTGCTGTCAGGATTTGATCCGATTCGCCGGGAAGTGGCAAGAATCGCTCTGGAACGTTTGATTGTGGACGGCCGTATTCATCCGGCAAGAATTGAGGAAATGGTAGAGAAGGCCCAGAAAGAAGTGGAGACCAATATGCGTGAAGACGGAGAAGCAGCTACTTTGGAAGTCGGTATTCATGGTATCCACCCAGAATTGGTAAAATTGTTGGGCAAGATGAAATTCAGAACCAGCTATGGACAGAATGCATTGAAGCATTCCATCGAAGTGGCGCAGCTTTCCGGTCTGCTGGCAGCAGAAGTTGGCGTAGATGTGCGTATGGCAAAGCGTGCCGGTTTATTACATGACATTGGTAAATCCGTTGACCATGATATGGAAGGAACCCATGTTCAGCTGGGGGCAGAACTGTGCAGAAAGTACAGGGAGTCAGCAGTGGTGATTAATGCAGTAGAATCCCATCATGGTGACGTTGAACCGCAGAGCTTGATCGCTTGTATCGTTCAGGCGGCAGATACCATATCTGCTGCAAGGCCTGGAGCGAGAAGAGAGACTCTGGAAACATATACGAACAGATTGAAACAGTTGGAAGACCTTACCAATTCCTTTAAGGGAGTGGAAAAATCTTTTGCCATTCAGGCAGGTCGGGAGGTCAGGATCATGGTTGTGCCGGAGCAGATTACCGATGACGATATGGTACTGCTGGCGAGAGAAATCTCCAAACGGATTGAGGCAGAACTGGAATATCCCGGACAGATCAAAGTAAATGTCATTCGCGAATCAAGGGTAACGGATTATGCGAAATAGAAGAGTGCCGCTGACAGCAGCTGTCAGCGGCGCTTTTTTACGTTTTGGAAAAGTCCTTACGTTTTCCAGTCGATTTCTTTTCAGAGATTGACTTTATAGTAAGGAGGCGGTAGAGTAGAATCAGATGAAGGAGGAGGGGATATATGAAACAGTGGAGAAAACCGGCAGTAGCTCTGTTTGCGGGCCTGCTGTCAGTATTGGCTATATTTCCGGCTCAGGCTGCCAGCCGGGAAAAAATTACTTCTGTTAATCTTACGGTCACGTCGGAAATGTCGGTTGGAGAGGACAGGGATCTGGCGGAGATAGAGATTGAAACGAGAAGCGACAAATATACGGTTGATGATTATGAAATCCTGAATGAAGGGTTTGAGTGGGAAGAAACTGATGTTCCCAGGATTATGGTCACACTTACGGCAGCAGATAATTACTATTTTTCCCTGAGAAGTTCTGATGTTCATTTAGATGGAGCCACCTATGTGAAAGCGGTCAGACAGTCGGGCATGGATTCCACGGTGCTCCTGATCACCATGGACCTGCCATCTATGGCTTCCAGGCTTGGGGAACTGGAACAGGTAAGCCTGGATGAATATGGAAATGCCAGTTGGAGCCAGGCAGAGGGAGCCGGTTACTATGAAGTGTGCGTGATACGGAATGCCACGATCGTAGGCGGTACCCAGACGGTAGAAGGAACCAGCCTGAATGTGGGAAATCTGATGACAGTTCCTTCCAACTATACGGTGAAAGTTCGTCCCGTGAATAAATCGGACTGGAATATCAAAGGCAGATGGGTGAAATCTGACAGTGTCTATATTGATGGCATCCGGGCGAAGGAGTTTAAGGAAAACGGAGGAGTGGCAGCCGGACAGTGGCTGCAGGATGCACAGGGCTGGTGGTTCAGAAATTCAGACGGGTCTTATACCACAGAGAACTGGCAGCTGGTCGGAGGAAAATGGTATTACTTTGATGCCAATGGATATATGAAGGCGAACCAGTGGATACTCACCAATGGTCTGTATTATTATGTGGGACAGGATGGAGCGATGCTGACAGATACTTACGTTCCGGGAACACAATATTATGTGGATAGTACAGGAAAATGGGTGGAGTGATCCATGAGAGAAAAAATAAAGCGAGGCTTATAAGAGATGGAAGGAAAATGTCAGGATGCGCCGGTGAAGCGCCTGGAAAGAAATCTGAAGTATAAGGGAAATATTTTAGATGTGTATGAAGATGTGGTTGAGGTGAATGGCCATAAGGCTCATTGGGATTTTATCCATCATGATGGGGCAGCTGCTGTAGTGCCGGTCACAGATGAGGGAAAGATTCTGATGGTAAGGCAGTATAGAAATGCTTTGGACCGTTATACCTTGGAAATTCCTGCCGGAAAGCTGGATTCGCCGGATGAGCCTAAAATCCAGTGTGCTTACCGGGAACTGGAAGAAGAGACAGGTTTTAAGACGGAAGATATGGAATATCTGATCAGTGTCAATACCACTGTGGCTTTCTGTAATGAGGCGATTGATATTTTTGTAGCCAGGAATCTGATTCCGTCCAGCCAGCATCTGGACGAAGACGAGGAGATCCAGGTAGAAGCCTGGGATGTGGAAGAACTGAAAAAATTAATCTATTCCGGAAAGATGACAGATGGAAAAACAGTGGCAGGCATCATGGCCTATGTGGGAAAATATTGCGGTGATTAAGTAATCTTACAGCAGACATAAAAAAACAGCCCCGTGCATATCCTGGAAAAAAGGAATGGACGGGGCTGTTGCATGATGGGAAGAAAATACCCGGACTGGCTTCTGGTATGTTTTATCCTGGGGTTGGGAGCGGGGACAGTTTTTGTAAATCTGGCAGGGGGAGAATGGCAGGAACAAGCCGGGGGAATGGGCAAACTCATGGCCGGGGGATTTTATCTGGTTCAGGAAGAAAAATGGGAATTGATGAAAGCAGTGACAGTCCAAAGGTCAGCAGAAATCACGTTTCTGGTGGTGATAGGACTGGTGCCCATGGCCAGGATCCTGTATTGTGCGTTGTCTGGGATTCTGGGAATAGCGGTGGGAGCAGTCCTTTCGGTTCTTACTTGTGAATATGGCCTGATGGGACTTCCTGTTTACGTGTGTTCGGTTTTCCCTCAGGCGCTTTTTTATATTCCGGTTTGGCTGTTCCTGGCAGGAGCTGCAGGACGAAAGATCCGGATTCCAGTGCGTTTCGCAGTACTGGGAATTGTTCTGATGTTGGCAGGAATCTGGAGCGAAGGACTGGTGAATCCATGGATTTTTCATAACATAATCCCGTAAATCTGTATTTTTTTATTACAACATATTGGTGAAGAAAATAATTCTATCCAATATGTTGTATTTTTTATGTTAATTAACCAAAAAACAGGGGGAAAGTGGGAAAAATGTGTTTGATTTTATGGAAAAATGGGGATATAATGTGAGAACAAGCCGGATTTTCTAGGTAATTATGGTAGAAGGTGCGGGCTGGGGGGATAAACGATGGTAGAAGATATAAAAGAGTTTATAGTTTATTTGAGGGAAGTAAAAAAAACATCTTTGAATACGGAAGTGTCTTATCAGCGGGACCTGATGCAAATGGCACTGTATCTGAAGGAAAAGGGGATTACAGAAGTATCCAGGGTCACAAAGACCAGCCTGAATTCGTATATCCTGTATCTGGAAAAACAGGGGAAGGCCACTACAACGATTTCCAGGGTTATGGCTTCCATGAAAGCATTTTTCCACTATGAACTGAGTTGTGGAAAAGTGTGCCGTGACCCGGCAGAGTTGTTAAAAGCGCCCAGAGTGGAAAAAAAGGCGCCTACGATTCTGACCGTAGAGGAAGTGAATTGTTTGCTGGCCCAGCCTGATGGGGACGCTCCTAAAGAGATCAGGGACAAGGCCATGCTGGAACTTCTCTATGCTACAGGTATCCGGGTGTCGGAATTGATTCACCTGAGAACAGAAGACGTCAATCTGACAGTAGGGTTTATCACCTGCCGCGACGGGGTGAAGGAGAGGACTGTTCCATTCGGAAAAGTGGCAAAGCAGGCGCTGATGCTGTATATGGAAAAGGCGAGAAAAGTGCTGCTGAAAGGAAAAGAGTCAGAATGGCTGTTTACAAACTGCAGCGGGAAGCCTATGAGCCGCCAGGGATTCTGGAAGATCATCAAATACTATGGGGAGAAAGCTGGAATCCGGTCAGATATTACTCCTCATACGCTCCGGCATTCTTTTGCTGCTCATCTCTTAAGAAACGGGGCGGATGTCCATGCCGTACAGGCTATGCTGGGACATTCAGATATGGCTACTACTCAGGCATATATGGCCTACTCCAGAATGGGGGATGTGAGAGATGCGTATGCGGGAGCACATCCGAGAAATTAAGCGAAAAGGAAGACTGCGATTGCTGCCTTCCTTTTTTATTGCGTGGAAATTGGAAAAGCGGTTAGAATAACAGAGGAGCGGGAAAAAGAGTTGTGTGCTTGATATCAATATGATAGAATGATAAATATGCGAAAATAAGGAGGAAGTATGAAAAATAATCATATGAAAGAGGCAACGAAAAATTGGATTGGTCTTGGAGTGATGGTAGCAGCTTCTGCGGCTCTGATTGCCGGATCTACAGGAATTTACAGGAGTATCAGCAGGATTGGAAGACCCATCAGTGATGTTCCTATTTATACTCCGGGGGAATATATAGGAGAAGCCAGAGGGTACGGAGGACCGATCGTGGCCACTGTGGAAGTGACAGACAGAGAGATTTTGTCCATCCAAGCAGAAGGAAAGAATGAAACTCCGGAAATAGGCGGACAGGCAATTGCCAACCTCCCACTGGTCATGCTGAAAAGACAGACAGCTGATGTGGACAGCGTCAGTGGAGCCACTGCCAGCAGTGAAGGCTTGATGAAAGCAGTCCATAAAGCCTTGGCTCAGGCAAAAGGGGAAGAGTATACAGAAGATTCTGCCTCTCAGGAATTTGTCATGCCGGAAAAACTCCGGGATGGAGAATATGAATATATGGTAGATCAGCCGGACAGCAATGGTTATCGCAGCCGGGTGATGCTGACTGTGGAAAATGGAGTGATCACTGCCTGTAACTGGGATGCCCAGGCGGAAGATGGAACATGGAAAAGCCAGCTTTCCATGGACGGAAGCTATGTGATGACAGAAGATGGACTGAAATGGCATGAACAGGCAGAAGCGTTGGCCGGGTATGTGATAGAAAACCAGACGCTGGATGGTCTGGAGAACGGAAACGGCTATACGGATGTAGTGTCAGGAGTCAGCATCAATATTCAGCCATTTATCGATGGAGTGGAGGAATGCCTGATGCAGGCAGCAGAATCCCTGATGGATATAGAGGAACCGGAGGTTCTGCTGGATGGGGAATATTCCTATGAAGATGAAGAGTTTGACAGTATGGGTTATAAAAATATGATTACCATGACAGTGGAAAATGGAGCCATTACTTATGTTTCATGGGATGCGAAAGACCAGAATGGAGAGACAAAGAGCCAGCTGTCAGCGGACGGAAGATATGTGATGACGGAAGCAGGGCTTACCTGGGATAAACAGGCAGAGGCTCTGGCACAGTATGTGATAGAGAATCAGACAGTTACCGGCCTTGCAGATGAAAATGGTTATACGGATGCAGTGTCAGGAGTGAGCATCAACGTATTCCCGTTTGTGAATGGAATCAGAAACTGCATGGTACAGGCTGCTGAATAAAGCCGGAGGATTATTCATGAAAAAAGTAGAGGACTATGTTAGAAGTATTCCGGATTTTCCGGAGCCGGGAATCATTTTTCGGGATATCACCACCATCCTGCAGGATCCGGATGGATTGAAACTGGCGGTTGATGGATTGCTGGAACGTCTGAAGGATGTGGAATATGATGTGGTAGTGGGACCGGAGTCAAGAGGATTTATTTTTGGTGTACCTGTTGCATATGAAAGACATAAAGGATTTATTCCTGTGAGAAAAAAAGGGAAACTGCCCTGTGAAACGATTTCGGTCAAATATGATCTGGAGTATGGAAGCGCAGAGCTGGAAATTCATAAAGATGCGTTGAAACCGGGGCAGAAAGTGGTGATTATAGACGATCTTCTTGCCACCGGTGGCACCATGGAGGCAATTATCAAACTGGTGGAGAAACTGGGAGGAGAAGTAGTCAGAATCTGTTTTGTGATGGAGCTGGCAGGTCTTAAAGGGCGTGAACGCTTAAAAGATTATTCCGTAGAATCCCTGGTGGTATATGACGGAAAATAAAAAAGACAGGCGGGCTGTGAAAGCCCGCCGTTTTGTTTTAGAAAAGGAGGAGAGAGCGGTGAAGATGACAACCTTATGTTATCTGGAACAGGATGGAAATTATCTGATGCTGTACCGGAACAAGAAGCAGAATGATATTAACCAGGGTAAGTGGATCGGTGTGGGAGGTCATCTGGAAGGTACGGAAAGCCCGGAGGAATGCCTGAAACGGGAGGTGAAGGAGGAAACGGGAATCACGCTTACTTCATATCGTTTCCGCGGCATAGTGACGTTTGTGCCGGGACCGGACCAGGTGGAGTATATGTGTGTATACACCGCAGATGGTTTTGAAGGAGAATTGACGGACTGCGATGAAGGAGAATTGAAGTGGGTGAAAAAAGAAGAGGTGATGAATCTGAATCTGTGGGAAGGAGACAGGATGTTTCTGCCTCTTTTGATGGAGGATGGCCCGTTCTTTTCTATGAAACTGGTGTATGATCAGGATAAACTGGTGTATGCTGCGTTGGATGGGAGGCAATTATGAGATTTTTGTTTGCATCAGATTCTTTTAAAGGGAGCCTGTCTTCTGCGGATATTATTCAATTACTGACAGAACAGGCAAAAGAGATTTTTCCGGGATGCGAGACGGCAGGCGTGCCGGTGGCAGACGGGGGTGAAGGCACAGTAGATGCTGTGATCGCCGCTACAGGCGGGATTAAGAGAACGATAACGGCTCATGGGCCATTGATGGAAAAAAGAGAGGGTTCTTACGGTGTTTTTGGGGGAGATCATGCAATCATTGAGATGGCAGAGGCATCAGGTCTTCCTCTGGTACCTGCTGATAGAAGAAATCCTCTTTATACCACTACATATGGAACCGGAGAAATGATCCGGGATGCCCTGGAACAGGGGTACCGGAATATTACCATAGCGATCGGAGGCAGCGCTACGAACGATGGAGGCATGGGAGCCATGGCTGCTCTGGGGATCCGTTTCTTAGACAAGGATGGAAACGAACTGAAAGGCTGCGGGGCTGATCTGGAAAATGTAGAGCATATTGATGTAAGCAGGCTTCACCCGGGGGTGAAGGAAGGAAATTTTACCGTCATGTGCGATGTGACCAATCCGCTTACCGGGCCTGAGGGAGCTACCTATACATTCGGGAAACAAAAAGGCGGAACTCCGGAAATTCTGGACCGGCTGGAAAAAGGAATGAAACATTATGCCCAGGTGATCAGGACAGAGCTGGGAATAGAGGCGGACTGTTTTCCGGGAGCCGGAGCAGCGGGCGGGCTGGGAGCAGCCTTTAAGGTGTTTCTGAAAGGAAATATGAAGTCTGGTATTGAGGCGGTGCTGGATTTAATAGGATTTGACCAGATGCTGGATGGGGTAGACCTGGTTGTGACTGGAGAGGGACGTATGGACTGGCAGTCTGCGTTTGGAAAAGTACCAAGCGGTATTGGTTTAAGATGCAAGGCGAAGGGAATTCCTGTGATCGCCATTGTAGGCGGTATGGGAGAAGGAGCTGAGAAAATTTTTGAGTTTGGCGTGGAAAGTATCATTCCTACCATCAATGGAGCTATGGCTGTGGAAGAAGCGATAGCCAGAGCAGAGGAATTGTACCGCAGCGCTGCGGGAAGAGCCTTCCGTCTGGTCAGGACGGGTATGGAGATAACCTCAAAAAGATCTGAATATTTCTGACAATTTCCTTACTATGGTTGTTTTTTCGGAGCCTTCCTGTATACTGGAAGAAAGAGGTAAAAGGAGGATTCCAGATGAAATTGTGGACAATACTGGCAGCCATGGGGATTATGGGAATCCTGAGCGTGCAGCCAGTGTATGGAGCGGAACAGTCAGTTATCATGAATGACTGGCAGAATGAGGAACTGGGACCGGGAGGAGCCAGATGGGTGGATGAAAATGGTGTCGTGTGGGACCAGCCCGGGATAAAGCCGGACCAGGAAGGGGCAACAGAATCGGCTGAGGCCGGACCGGGAGGAGAAATTGTCCCGAAATCCGGAGAAGCTGCAAACAGCCAGACCGAAGCAGCGCCGGCGGAAGAAAATCAGCAGCCAGAGGAACAGGAGAAACCTGCAGAAACGGCACAGGGGAGAGTCATTGATCCGTCCAGGCCTATGGTGGCGCTCACTTTTGACGATGGACCGTATGCACCGGTGGGAAACAGACTTATGGATACCCTGGGAAAATATGATGCAAAGGCTACGTTCTATGTGGTTGGAAACCGGTGTCCGTCGTATCAGGCAGAATTGCAGAGAATGGTGGCAGAAGGCCATGAAATTGGAAATCACACTTATGAACATAAATACCTGAATCAGTTAAATGCGGCTCAGATACGGCAGCAGATAGACCGGGCAGCAGATACCATCCAGTCTATTTGCGGAGTGCGTCCCGTTTCTGTCCGTTTGCCGGGAGGAAATAAGAACCGCACCGTTCTGGCAGCTGTGCAGGAACCTATTGTGCTCTGGAATGTGGATACGCTGGACTGGAAGACAAGAAATGCCCAGAAAACAGTGGAAAAAGTATTGAGCCAGGTAAAAGACGGAGATATTATCCTGATGCATGAATTATATGGAGCGACGGCAGATGCGGTAGACCGGATCGTTCCGGAACTGCAGGCAAGAGGATTCCAGATGGTGACAGTCAGTGAAATGGCACAGTATCGGAGAGGAGGCCTGCAGAACGGGCAGGTGTATTATCAGATGCAGCCGTAAAGAATCATTGGAAATCAGAGAAAAATAAAAGTGCTGCTATGCCATCGGATCTTGATGGCATAGCGGCACTTTTTGGCTTATTTTTCGTCGCACACCTGGAAGATGTAGAATTTGAGATAATAAGAAGAATCAGCGGCCCACAGGATGGGATGGTCGGCGGCCTGGGTACGGTATTCTACCTGACGCAGACGTTTGTGGCTGCTGGCAGCGGCTTCCCGGATGGTTTTGGCAAAAAGGTCCGGATCCATGAAATGAGAGCAGGAACAGGTGGCCAGATATCCGCCGTCCTTCACCAGTTTCAATCCCCGCATATTGATCTCCCGGTATCCTTTGACAGCATTTTTAATAGAGGCCCTGGATTTTGTGAAAGCAGGAGGGTCGAGGATTACCACATCGAAAGATTCCCCTTCGGCTTCCAGCTGGGGGAGAAGGTCGAATACATCGGCACAGATAAATTTCACTTTGTCAGAGAGCCCGTTTAACTGGGCATTTTCCCTTGCCTGAGCGACTCCGAGTTCGGAAGCGTCTACTCCCAGGACAGAAGAAGCTCCGGCAATACCTGCGTTAAGGGCAAAAGAGCCGGTATGGGTAAAACAATCCAGTACTTTTTTGCCGGGGCAGAGACGTTGGATGGCCAGACGGTTGTATTTCTGATCCAGGAAGAATCCGGTCTTCTGACCGTCCTGTACATCCACCATATAAGTGACACCATTTTCCACGATTTTCACTTTGGTGTCAAAAGGTTCTCCAATAAATCCTTTATAGCGCTCCATACCTTCCTGAAGACGGACTTTGGCATCGCTCCGTTCATAGATTCCACGGATGGTAATACCGTCTTCTGCCAGTACCTGTTTCAGTTTGTCCAGGATCACAGGTTTCAGTCTGTCGATACCCAAAGCCAGAGATTCCACTACCAGAACATCGGAAAATTTGTCCACCACAATGCCGGGCAGGAAATCAGCTTCTCCGAAGATCAGACGGCAGCTGCTGGTATCCACTGTGTTTTTCCGGTATTCCCAGGCGTTTCGAACCCTCATTTCAAGGAAAGCCTCGTCGATTACGGTTCCTTTTTTCCGGGACATCATACGGACGGTAAGTTTGGATTTTGTATTGATAAATCCCTGTCCTAAGGGATAGCCGTCAAAATCCTCTACGGCCACCAGATCACCGTTTTGAAAATCGCCGGTGATGGATGCGATTTCGTTGTCATAGATCCACATTCCCCCTGCTTTCAGAGAGCGGCCTTCGCCTTTTTTTATCTGAACGATTGCTTGTTCCATGAAAATTCTCCTTTGTTTTGTCGTTATATGATAGAAAAGCTGTGATACGCCGTTGCAGGCTGTCTGAATATCAGTATAGCATAAATTTCTTTCTGATGCACCTGCCTTCCGGGAAACTGTAGGAAAACCGTTGCCGTTGACTTTAGCAAACGGCAATGGTAAACTTTCTTGTATATTTATGTAGAATGATAAGAAGGAAAACGATATGGATCAGAGAACTATCATGGAAGAACTGAAAGTCAGAATATCCGGTGCAGACGCGGTTTTGGTGGGGCTTGGCCTGGAATGGAACGGGAAAGATCACAGAGAAGCAGTCAGGGAGGCATATGAAAAGCTGGCGGGTCTGCTGGAAGGAAAGGATTATTTTGTGCTGACGGTATGCACCGATGGAGAAATCTTTTCTTCTTCTTTGGATTCGGAAAAGATCACGGCTCCCTGTGGCAATCAGCATTGGTACCAATGCCCGGATGCCTGTACCAAGGATATCTGGGAAGAGGGAGAAGCACCAGGAGGTGTGTGCCCTCATTGCGGCAAGGTGTTGATCCCCAACACCGTAGAGGCGGAGCATTATATTGAAGAGGGGTATCTTCCAAGCTGGGGAAGATATACGACATGGCTGTCCCGGACCTTGAACAGGAATCTGGAAGTGCTGGAACTGGGGGCCGGATTCCATGGACTGGAATTGAAACTGGTGAGATGGCCGTTGGAAAAGACTGTATTTTTTAATAAAAAGGCGCATATGTATCGGATAAACGGAGCTTTTTCCCAGATTTCTGCGGAGCTGGAAGGGAAGGCAGAGCCGGTAGCGCAAAATTCCGTGGAATTTGTCAGAAAGTTATGCTAAAATAATGGGATAGGGAATAAACAGGCGAAAGTTGTCTGTGAATCGTTCAGGAGGACAAAAGATGGGGGCTATCAGTAATGACTGGCTGGAACCGCTCAGCGGTGAGTTTAAAAAGCCATATTATAAAAAACTGTATGATACGGTAAAACAGGAATATGAGACCAGGCAGATTTTTCCAGATGCGGATGATATTTTTAATGCCTTTGCTTTTACCCCCCTTTCCAAGGTAAAAGCAGTGATTTTAGGTCAGGATCCTTACCACAACGTAGGTCAGGCTCATGGGCTTTGCTTTTCTGTCAAACCGGATGTGGAGATCCCGCCGTCACTGGTGAATATTTATCAGGAACTGCATGATGACCTGGGGTGTTATATTCCCAATAACGGATATTTGAAAAAATGGGCAGATCAGGGAGTTTTGATGCTGAACACCGTGCTTACTGTGAGGGCACACCAGGCTAATTCCCACCGGAATATTGGCTGGGAGGAGTTTACCGATGCGGCAATCCGGGTCCTGAATGAACAGGACCGGCCGATGGTATTTATTCTGTGGGGGAGACCGGCCCAGAGTAAGAAGGCGATGCTGAATAATCCGAAACATCTGATCCTGGAAGCGCCCCATCCCAGCCCGTTGTCGGCATACCGGGGATTTTTTGGCAGCAGGCCATTTTCCAGGACCAATGAATATCTGGAAAAGAATGGCGTGGAGCCTATTGACTGGCAGATTGAAAATGTATAAGTCCGAAAAGAAAGGATAAGGTATGAGTTTCATTGAATTATTAAAAGTTTTAGTCCTGGGTATTGTGGAAGGATTTACCGAATGGCTTCCGATCAGCAGTACCGGGCATTTGATCCTGATTGATAAAATCGTTCAGTTTAAACAGCCGGAAGCATTTGTGAATATGTTTAAAGTGGTGATCCAGCTGGGAGCGATTCTGGCTGTAGTGGTGATTTATTTTCACAAACTGAATCCGTTCAGTAAAAGAAAGAAACCGGCACAGGTAAGAGCAACCCTGCGTCTGTGGATGAAGATCATCATTGCCTGCCTTCCCGCAGCTGTATTTGGCCTTCTGCTGGATGACTGGATTGATGTTGCGCTGATGGATAATGCGTATGTAGTGTCTGCCATGCTGATCTTATATGGTGTATTATTTATCATGGTAGAGACAAGAAATATAGGAAAGAAGGCAGAAGCACAGAAGGTAAGCCAGATTTCTTTCCAGATGGCTCTGTATATCGGCCTCTTCCAGGTCCTTGCCCTGATTCCGGGTACATCCCGGTCCGGAGCGACCATATTGGGAGCTATGATCTTAGGCTGCTCCAGGAGTGCGGCGGCAGAGTTTTCATTCTTTCTGGGGATTCCGGTCATGTTTGGGGCCAGCGGGCTGAAAATCGTGAAATATTTCCTGGAAGGAAACAGCTTTACCGGCCCCCAGGTGTTTTATCTGCTGTTTGGTATGCTGGTAGCTTTTGTGGTTTCTGTTTACTCCATCAAATTTCTTATGGGTTATATTAAACATAACGACTTTAAATTTTTCGGATATTATCGGATCGTACTGGGAATCATGGTGCTGGCATATTTTGGCGTGACAGCTCTTGTGGGATAACATAACATGGATATGGAAAGCGGGCCGGAGCAGACCCGCTTTTCCTTTCGTAAAATTTCCCGTATGGGAATGGGAATACCTGGGAAAGAATAGATACAAAGTGACAAGGAGGCTGCATAGATGATAGAGATATGCTGTGGAAGTTATGAAGATGCCCGGATGGCGGAGCGGGGCGGTGCAGACAGGATCGAGCTGAATTCAGCTCTTTTTCTGGGAGGTCTGACTCCGTCTGCCGGGTGCCTGAAACTGGTAAAAAAGAATACGGCCCTGAAGGTAATAGCCATGGTGCGTCCAAGGTCGGCAGGATTTTGTTATACGGAAGAGGAAACGGAACAGATGTTTGCAGATGCGGAAGAACTTCTGAAAAATGGAAGCGATGGGATTGCGTTTGGTTTCCTGACAGAGGATCGGAGTATCCATGGGGAACGGACGGCGAAAATGGTGGAACTGATTCACAGCTACGGGAAAGAAGCGGTATTTCACCGTGCGTTTGACTGTGTCACAGATGGGCGGAAAGGAATCGAGGAGCTGATCCGTCTGAATGTGGACCGGGTTCTTACCAGCGGAATGAAGGAAAAGGCAGTGGAGGGAGCGGATATGATCCGGGAATTGCAGAAAACCTACGGGAAACAGATAGAGATTCTGGCAGGAAGCGGAGTAAATCCGGAAAATGCTGCCTGGCTGATGGAATATACAGGAGTCACTCAGGTCCATTCTTCCTGCAAAGGCTGGAAGTATGATGGGACAACCACAGGTGAAGGAGTCCATTACCGGTATGCGGAAGCCCCTCATGAAAATGATTACGATGTGGTAGATGAAAATATAGTAAGAAAGTTGGTTGACAAAGTAAAATGAACAGACAACATAGGCTAAAACGATATGGAGTCACTGCGGTGGCAGTGACCGCTTCTGCACTGATCCAGGCGTTTGCCATGCAGACATTTTTAAACCCCGTTCCCATCCTGTCCAGCGGTTTCACCGGGCTGGCGGTGTTGATTGAAAAAATAACTTCTATTTATGGAATCCATTTTTCCACATCTTTGGGAATGCTGGCTTTAAATATTCCGGTGGGGCTTTTCTGTTTTAAACACATAGGGAAGAAGTTCGTGATATTTTCCATGATCCAGGTATTCCTGACCAGTTTTCTGTTAAAGTATGTGCATTTCACACCGCTGTTTGATGATATGCTCTTAAACAGCTGTTTTGGAGGTTTTGCCTATGGAATGGCTATCGTCACAGCGCTGAAAGGAAATGCTTCTACAGCAGGTACGGATTTTATCGCTTTGTATGTGTCCAATAAAACAGGAAAAGCCATCTGGCAGTATGTATTTGTGGCCAATGCCTGTATGCTGTGTATTTTCGGCTTTATGTTTGGATGGGAATATGCCGGGTATTCCATCCTGTTCCAGTTTATTTCCACAAAAACCATCGATAGTTTTTATCACAGATATAAGAGGGTGACTTTGCAGATCACCACTCATGATGCGGAGGCCGTGGTCAACGAATATGTGAAATATTACCGCCATGGTGTGTCAGTCATGGACGGATATGGCGGCTACAGCAAAGAAAAAATGAGCCTTCTCCATACGGTGGTATCCTCTTATGAGGTACAGGACATTGTTCATTTAATGAAGCATGTGGACCCAAAGGTGATCATAAATGTGATTCCTACGGAGACTTTTTTTGGAGGCTTTTACCAGAAACCCATTGACTGACCGGAAGCGGAAGAAAATCGGGTTCACTTTACAGAGACAGGAGAGAAATTATGACAGGAACATTATATGGAATTGGAATCGGGCCGGGAGATCCGGAGCTGCTCACGCTGAAAGCGGTAAGGCTGATCCGGGAATGTGATGTGATAGCGGTTCCAGGGAAAGACTATAGAGAAAGTGTGGCTTATGGTATTGCGGTACAGGCGGTACCGGAACTGAAGGATAAGGAGATCCTTGCGGTACATATGCCGATGACAAGAGACCGGGAAGTACTGGAAAAAAGCTTTCAGGCTGGCGCTGACAGACTGGAAACGTGTTTAAAAGCCGGAAAAGATGTGGCGTTCCTTACTCTGGGGGATGTTACCATTTATTCCACATACCTGTATCTCCACAGACTGGTGACAGAACGGGGATACCGTACGGAGATGGTCAGCGGTATTCCGTCTTTTTGTGCGGCAGCGGCCAGGCTGAATATGGGGTTGGCAGAAGGAGCAGAAGAAATCCATATTATTCCCGCTTCTTACCAGGCAGAAGACAGTCTGTCTCTTCCCGGGACTAAAATCCTGATGAAAACAGGCCGTCAGATGGAACGGGTAAAGGAAAAACTGAAAGAGAAAAATCTGTCGGTAGCTATGGTGGAGAATTGCGGCATGGAAGGAGAAAAAGTGTACCGTTCGGTAGATGAGATCGGCTCAGATGCAGGATATTATTCCCTGATTATTGCAAAGGAGAACAGAGAATGAAACAGATTTATGTAGTAGGGATAGGCCCGGGGGCTTATGAGAAGATGACCATGGAAGCGGTGGAAGCGCTGAAGGCCAGTGATGTGATCGTGGGCTATACGGTCTATGTGGATTTGGTAAAAGAATATTTCCCGGATAAAGAGATGCTTACCACTCCCATGAGGCGTGAGGAGGAGAGATGCCGCATGGCATTGGAAGAAGCATCCCGGGGCAAGACGGTGGCCATGATCTGCAGTGGAGATGCCGGCGTCTATGGAATGGCGGGACTGATGCTGGAGATGGGACGGGAGTATCCGGACTGTTCCATAGAGGTAGTGCCTGGGGTGACAGCAGCGTTAGCCGGGGCAGCTGTTCTGGGAGCGCCTCTGATCCATGATTTTGCCGTGATCAGCCTGAGTGACCTTCTGACACCCTGGGAAACCATAGAAAAACGTCTGGCCTGTGCAGCTGATGGAGATTTTTCTATCTGTATTTATAATCCGTCCAGCAAAAAGAGAAATGACTATCTTCAGAAAGCGTGCAGGATCCTGTTAAAGTACCGGTCACCGGAAACAGTGTGCGGGATTGTAAGGAATATTGGAAGAGACGGGCAGTCCAGCCAGGTAATGACATTAGGAGAACTGGAATATCTGGAAACAGATATGTTTACCACTGTGTTTGTGGGGAATTCCAGGACACAGAAGTTAGGGCACCGTATGGTCACTCCCCGGGGATACCGGTTTGAAGGAAGAAAAGGCATCCTGGTGGTCAGTTTTGGGACCAGCCATCCGGATACAAGAAAAAAGACGATTGATGCAGTGGAAAAGGAGCTGGCAGCTGCCTATCCGGAATACCGGGTATATCGGGCATGGACCAGTGGCATGATCATCAGAAAATTAAAGGAGCGGGATGGTTATCATGTCAATACGGTGACAGAAGCCCTGGAGCAGATGAAAGCAGACGGCATCCGGGAACTGGTGGTGCAGCCTACTCATGTGATCAATGGATTTGAAAATGAACAGATGATAGCGGAAGTCAGTGGTGCGGCAGAAGAATTTGAAAAAGTTTCCTGCGGGGCACCCCTGCTTACCACATCGGAGGACGGGGAAGCTGTGATCCGGGTTCTGATGGAAGAATTTGGTACCTTAAATGAGGATACCGCCCTGGTATTTTTAGGGCATGGAACCACTCATTATGCCAATACCGTGTATGCAGCTTTGGATTACCAGATGAAGGACATGGGATACCGGAATGCTTATATCGGTACGGTGGAAGCATACCCTTCCATGGAAAGCCTGAAACGGAGGATTGAAGAGGGGGGATACAAAAAAGTAATCCTGGCTCCTTTTATGATCGTAGCAGGAGAGCATGCAAAACATGATATGGCGGGGGATGATCCCCAGTCCTGGAGATGCCAGTTTGAAGACATGGGCTGTCAGGTAGAGTGTGTGTTCCGGGGACTTGGAGAATATGAAGGCATTCGCAGGCTTCTGGCGGAACATGCCAGGGAAGCAATGGAGAAAGGCGCAGAATAGTTATGGTACATTTTATAGGAGCAGGTCCGGGTGACCCGGAACTGATCACGGTAAAGGGAAAAAGGTATCTGGAAGAGGCCGATGTGATCATTTATGCAGGGTCCCTGGTGAATCCGGAAATCCTTTGTTATGCGAAACCAGAGGCAGAGATTTATAACAGTGCAGGAATGACTCTGGAAGAAGTGGTGGAAGTGATGGAACAGGCGGAAACGGCAGGAAAGAATACGGTCAGGCTGCATACGGGAGACCCGTCTGTGTATGGCGCCCATAGGGAGCAGATGGATATTCTGGAAGAAAAAGGCATTTCCTATGATGTGGTTCCAGGTGTGAGTTCTTTTCTGGCAGCAGCTGCCGCCATGAAAAAGGAATATACACTTCCAGGTGTGAGTCAGACCGTGATCCTCACCAGGATGGCAGGAAGGACACCTATGCCGGAAACAGAAAGCCTGGAAGAACTGGCATGTCATCGTGCCACTATGCTGATTTTTTTAAGCGTGGGACAGATCAGGGAAGTGGCAAAGAAGCTGGCGCCAGCCTATGGGATCGGGACGCCGGCTGCGGTGATATACAAAGCTTCCTGGGAAGACCAGAAAATTATCAGAGGGACCCTGGCAGATATCGGGGAAAAAACGGAGCAGGCAGGAATTGGAAAGACGGCTTTGATTGCTGTGGGAGATTTTCTGGGAGATGAATATGAGCTATCCAGGCTGTATGATAAAACTTTCAGCCATGGATTCCGGAAGGCATCAGACTGAGGGAACGACAGTTGTAGGACGGACGGTTCGATGATATACTGAAAAGAGAAGGAGAACAGGACCCCGGACAGGGCCGTAAAGAAGGGGAGGAAAGAAGAATGGCAAAAGTGATCATGGTGCAGGGCACAATGTCAAATGCAGGGAAAAGTTTTATTACAGCAGGTTTATGCCGCATGTTTAAACAGGACGGATATCGGGTGGCTCCGTTCAAGGCCCAGAATATGGCGCTGAATTCCTATGTGACGTCGGATGGCTTGGAAATGGGACGTGCCCAGGTGGTTCAGGCAGAGGCTGCCGGAACAGAGCCTATGGTGGAGATGAATCCTATTTTACTCAAGCCCAGCAGCGATACGGGAAGCCAGGTGATCGTGAATGGAGAGATTCTGGGCAACTATTCAGCAGAGGAATATTTCCATAAAAGACAGGAACTGATTCCTGTGGTGAAAGCAGCCCTGAAAAAACTGGAGCAGCAGTTTGATATTATTGTGATCGAAGGCGCAGGAAGTCCTGCAGAAATCAATCTGAAGGAAAATGACCTGGCCAATATGGGGATTGCGAAGCTGGCGAAGGCTCCGGTACTTCTGGTTGGCGATATTGACCGGGGAGGTGTGTTCGCATCTCTGTTTGGTACCGTGAAGCTGCTGGAGGAAGAGGAGCAGGCACTGATCAAGGGAATCATCATCAATAAATTCCGGGGAGACCTGGAATTGCTGAAACCGGGCCTGGAGATGATGGAAAAGCTGGTGGATATTCCGGTAGTAGGCGTAGTGCCGATGACGGAGGTAGACATTGAGGAGGAGGACAGCCTGGCAGACCGCCTGAATCAGAAGGAAAAAGGAGCAGGAACGGATATTGTGGTGATCCGTCTTCCCCATCTGTCGAATTTTACAGATTTTGATGTACTGGAACGGCTGGAAGACGTTTCGGTACGTTATGTGGAGGCAGCTGATGAAATGGGAATGCCTGATGTGGTGATCATTCCCGGTACGAAGAATACTATGTCAGATCTGAAATGGATGAAAGACAATGGACTGGCAGACCGCATTACCGAATTATCGGAACTGGATATTCCGGTAGTGGGTATCTGCGGAGGATTTCAGATGCTGGGCAAGCGTCTGAGTGATCCTTATGGTGTGGAAAATAAGGGAACCATGGAAGGTCTGGGACTTTTGGATACCAAAACCGTATTTTCCAGGGAAAAAGTGCGCACCCAGGCAAAAGCCAGGCTGAGCAGCGGCATACCGGGTTGGGAGAAAATGGGCGGTATGATGGTGGAAGGTTATGAAATCCATATGGGTATTACCAGAAATCTGGGAGACTGTGTGGAAACAGTCAGAAAGGAAGAAGAAGGCCGTCCAGTCATTGGCTTGGGAAACAGGAAAGGAACGGTGATCGGTACATATCTTCATGGCTTTTTTGACGCTCCCGGAATCGCAGAACATTTTGTTGCCCAGTTAAAGGAAAGAAAACGGGCGGAAACGGAGCCGGAAGCCCAGGTACAGCCTTACCATGACTGGAAACAGTATAAAGAAGAACAATATGACCGTCTGGCAGATCTGGTAAGAAATTCTCTGGACATAAAGAAAATATATGAAATTCTGGACAGGGGAATCTGACAGCAGATGGTATGGGAGGACAGGATGAAACCGCAGGAAATAGAAGACAGAAGTATGGCGATCATAGAAAGAGAACTGGGGGAGCGTAGATGGCCTCCGGAAGAGATGGTGATTGTAAAACGGTGTATCCATACATCGGCAGATTTTGATTATGCAGATAACCTGGTATTTTCTCCCGGGGCTGTGCAGCGGGGACTGGAAGCATTAAAACGGGGAACGACTATCGTGACGGATACTTCCATGGCAGCGGCAGGGATCAACAAGGCATCTGCGGCAGCTCTTGGAGTACAGATCCGCTGCTTCATGGCAGATGAAGAGGTGGCCAGGGAAGCGAAAAACAGAGGAATCACCAGAGCTGCCGTATGTATGGAGAAGGCGGCAGCTCTTGGAGAACCAGTAATCCTGGCAGTGGGGAATGCGCCCACTGCTTTGCTGCGGCTTCATGAAATGATGGAAGCGGGAGAATTTTTTCCGGAACTGGTCATTGGCGTACCGGTAGGATTTGTGAATGTGGTGGAGTCAAAGGAACTGATCCTGTCTTCTCCTGTGCCCCATATTGTGGCCAGGGGCAGGAAAGGCGGCAGCAATATTGCGGCTGCCATCTGTAACGCTTTGTTATATCAGGTTTACCGTCAGGAATAAAAGAATCGAGGAAACAATATGAAAACAGAAAGATCACAGCAATTATTTGAGATGTCATTGGAAAAAATACCGGGTGGAGTGAACAGTCCGGTGCGGGCGTTCCGGTCTGTGGGAAGGACTCCTCTGTTCATTGACCATGGGAAAGGCAGCAGGATCGTGGACGTGGACGGAAATGAATATATCGATTATGTATGCTCCTGGGGACCGGGAATTTTAGGCCATGCCCACCCCCAGGTGATTGAAGCTGTCAAAAAAGCCTGTGAAAAAGGGCTGACTTACGGAGCTCCTACAGAAAATGAACTGATTCTGGCAGATATGATATGCGACGCCCTTCCGTCAGTAGAGAAAGTACGTCTGGTAAGTTCCGGTACGGAAGCGGTTATGAGTGCAATCCGTACAGCCAGGGGATATACGGGAAGAGATTATATTATCAAGTTTAAAGGAAATTATCATGGCCATTCTGACGGATTGCTGGTAAAAGCCGGTTCGGCAGCTCTGACAACGGCGGTTCCTGATAGCAGCGGTGTTCCTGCAGGATACACCCACAGTACATTGGTGGCTCTTTATAATGACAGGGAGTCAGTGGAGGAACTGATGAAAGCCTATGGAGAGCAGGTGGCTGCCATTATTGTGGAGCCGGTGGCTGCCAATATGGGAGTTGTGCTTCCGGAACCGGGATTTTTGGAATTTTTAAGAGCAATCACAGAACAATATGGCTCTCTGCTGATTTTTGACGAGGTGATCACCGGTTTCCGGCTTAGCTATGGAGGTGCCCAGGGATTTTTCGGAATCCGCCCGGATATGACTACCATGGGAAAAATCGTAGGAGGCGGTATGCCTATGGCAGCTTACGGTGGAAAGAAAGAAATCATGGATATGGTTTCCCCGGTGGGACCGGTTTATCAGGCTGGTACTCTTTCCGGTAATCCCATTGCCACCACTGCCGGTATTGAAACCTTAAAGATTCTGAAAGACCATCAGGAGTACTACGGACAGATCGCAGCGAAAGCGGAAAAACTGGCAGAGGCGCTCCGGGAGCGGGGAAGGGAAAAAGGAATTCCGGTTACGGTCAACCAGATCGGTTCTTTGCTCTGTGCCTTTTTCACGGAAGGTCCGGTAAAGGATTATGACAGCGCCACTTCTTCTGATCTGAATGCGTATTCGGAATACTTTGGGCGTATGCTGGAAAACGGTATCTATGTGGCACCGTCCCAGTATGAGGCCATGTTTGTATCGGCCGCCCATACCGATCAGGATATTGACAGAACCTGTGAGATTATGAGAGAAATGTAAATCTTTTCGGGAACAGCTGCGGGGGTTGCAATTTGGCGGAAAAATAATTATAATGGGGAATAAATACCATTTAAGAAGGCGGATTTTATGGCAGATCACATACCAATGAAATTGGAGACGGAACTGGAAGCTCCGGCTGATTTTACCAGCCCGGACGTTCTGTATGAGGATTTAATAAAAAGCATTCGCAGATATCACCCATCTGATGATATCAGTATGGTGGAAAAGGCATATCGCATTGCGGCGGAAGCTCATAAAGACCAGAAGCGTAAATCGGGTGAACCTTATATTATTCACCCTCTTTGTGTTGCCATTATCCTGGCGGATCTGGAAATGGATAAAGAAACCATTGTGGCGGCTATTTTGCATGATGTGGTGGAAGACACGATCATGACCCTGGATGAGCTGAAGAAAGAATTCGGGGCAGAGGTAGCTTTGCTGGTGGATGGGGTTACAAAGCTGACCCAGATTTCCTGGTCCATGGATAAAGTGGAGATTCAGGCAGAGAATCTAAGGAAGATGTTCCTTGCCATGGCGAAGGATATCCGGGTAATCCTGATCAAACTGGCTGACCGCCTTCATAATATGCGAACGCTTCAATATATGAAGCCGGAAAAACAGAAGGAAAAGGCGAGAGAGACGCTGGAGATTTTCTCTCCCATAGCTCATCGTCTGGGTATTTCAAAAATCAAGGTAGAATTGGACGACCTGGCGCTGAAATATCTGGAACCAGAGGTTTATTATGATCTGGCAGAGAAGATTTCCCTGAAAAAGGATTCCAGGGAAGCATTCGTGCAGCAGATTGTGGATGAAGTGCGGGAGCATATTGAAAATGCCGGAATTGAGGCAAAAGTTGACGGACGTGTCAAACATTTTTTCAGTATATATAAGAAAATGGTAAACCAGGACAAGACCCTGGACCAGATTTATGATCTGTTTGCGGTACGTATTATTGTGGATACGGTGAAGGACTGTTATGCGGCGCTGGGAGTCATTCATGAGATGTACAAGCCGATTCCGGGCAGGTTTAAGGATTATATTGCCATGCCCAAGCCCAATATGTACCAGTCTCTGCATACCACATTGATCGGGAGCAGCGGGCGGCCGTTTGAGATTCAGATCCGTACCTATGAGATGCACAGAACGGCGGAATATGGTATTGCAGCCCATTGGAAATATAAGGAGAGCGGCAGCGGACAGGCTGCAGCCAGCAGTGAAGAAGCAAAATTAAGCTGGTTAAGGCAGATCCTGGAATGGCAGAAGGATATGTCGGATAACAAGGAATTCCTGAGTTTGTTAAAAAGTGACCTGGACCTGTTTTCTGACAGTGTGTACTGCTTTACCCCGTCGGGAGATGTAAAAAACCTTCCCAGCGGTTCCACACCCATAGATTTTGCGTATTCCATCCACAGCGCTGTGGGAAATAAGATGGTTGGCGCAAAAGTCAATGGAAAACTGGTCCCCATTGATTATGTGATCCAGAATGGCGACCGGATAGAGATCATTACTTCTCAGAATTCCAAGGGGCCCAGCCGGGACTGGCTGTCCATCGTTAAGAGTACGCAGGCGAAGAATAAGATCAACCAGTGGTTTAAGTCAGAACTGAAGGAAGATAATATCAACCGCGGAAAGGAACTGATCAATCAGTACTGCAAAGCAAAAGGAATTAATTTTTCGGAGATCAACAAACCGGAATATATGGAGAAAGTCATGCGTCGCTATGCCTATCGGGACTGGGACGCAGTGCTGGCTTCCATTGGACACGGCGGTCTGAAAGAGGGACAGGTCGTGGGCCGTATGCTGGAAGAGCAGAGGAAGAAAAAAGCCCTCAATGTAACCGATGATACCATATTAAATGAAATCGGGGACAATAACCGGATACCGGTGGCGAAGAAGTCTAAGAGTGGAATCGTAGTGAAAGGTATCCATGATGTGGCAGTACGTTTTTCCAGGTGCTGCAGCCCGGTTCCCGGAGATGAGATCGTGGGATTTGTCACCAGGGGAAGAGGGGTATCCATTCACAGGACGGATTGTATCAATATCATCAACCTTCCGGAAGATGAGAAAGCAAGACTGATCGATGCAGAATGGCAGCGGGATGAAAATGATGCAGGAAATGAAAGGTATTCCACAGAGATTCAGATTTATGCCAATAACCGGATCGGAATGTTTGTGGATATTTCCAAAGTATTTACCGAGAGGCAGATTGATATTACGTCTATGAATGCCAGAACAAACAAGCAGGGTACTGCAACGATCACCGTGACATTTGATACGCATGGTGTGGAGGAGCTGAACCGGCTGGTGGATAAACTGCGTATGATAGAAGGTGTGCTGGATATAGAGAGAACCGCAGGATAAAAGCGGCTCTGCATTCCGGAGCAGGAGTCTGGGTGGCCGGGCTTCTGCTTTTTTGTGATTTTAATGAAATAGAAACTTGAGGATAGGCGGAATAAGGCGATGAGTGAGATGAGAATAAAAACCATGGTGCTGGGGGGCGTTCAGACTAACTGTTACCTGGTATACCATGAGAAGACAAAAGCAGGAGTAATCATCGATCCGGCAGCTCAGCCGGACCGAATCGATCAGATGTGCCTGGAACTGGGAATCAAACCGGAAGCCCTGCTTCTGACCCATGGTCATGGCGATCATATTATGGCAGTGGAGAAGCTGAAAAGCAGATATCAGATTCCGGTGATTGCCGGTGAGAAGGAAAGGGATCTGCTGGCAGACCCTTCTAAAAATCTGTCTGCAGCCCTGGGAATGCCCAGTGTCAGCTTAAAAGCGGACCGGGAAGTAACAGATGGGGAAATACTTGTGCTGGCTGGATTCCAGTTTCAGGTGCTTGCCACTCCAGGGCATACAGCAGGGTCTGTCTGCTATCTGGAACCGGAAGAAGGAGTACTGTTTTCTGGGGATACCTTATTTGAAGAGTCTTTGGGAAGAACCGATTTCCCCACAGGAAATATGCAGCAGATCGTAGCATCCATTGCGGAAAAACTGTTTGTACTTCCGGAAGATATCATGGTTTATCCGGGACATGGAAACCCGACTACTATTGGCCACGAAAAAACGTACAATCCAGTGGCAATTTACAGGAGATAACAGATGATAGGAATCATATTGAGCGATCAGGGATATGAACAGGATATCCGGGAACTGTTAATGGCATATTATCCGGGACAGGCTTTTGCCCATGAAGAGCGGGAAGACGTGGAGTTTTATGTGCGGGGGCGGAGAGAAGATGGGGATTTTCTGCTGGATGTAGATGGACAGACGAGAAGATTTCCAGTGGATTATGAAGACCGGTTTGAGACGAAAAACAGGATTAAGAGAAACCTGTACCAATTGCTGGAAGAACGGACAGGAAAAGGACTTCCATGGGGAACCCTGACAGGGATCCGGCCCACTAAAATAGCCATGACAAAAATGGAAGAAGGCTGGAACGAGGGACAGATCCGGGATTATATGAGAAATACTTATTTTACCAGCGGAGAAAAGATTGCCCTTAGTATGGAAATTGCTGACAGGGAGAGACGGCTTCTGTCCAGCATTTCTTATGAGGACGGTTACAGCCTTTATGTTGGCATTCCGTTCTGCCCAACCACCTGCCTGTACTGTTCATTTACCTCTTATCCCATAGGGAAATGGGAAAAGCGTATGGAGGAATATCTGGAGGCGTTAGGGAAAGAACTGGAATATACGGCGAAACGTATGAAGGATAAGGTACTGGACACGGTATATTTTGGAGGAGGCACACCTACGTCCTTATCTGCCGGTCATCTGGACAGGATACTGGAAAAGGTTGAAGCATGTTTTGACCTGTCCCGGATACAGGAGTTTACCGTGGAAGCGGGAAGACCGGACAGCATTACGGAAGAAAAACTGAAGGTGCTGAAAAAACACGGGATTACCAGAATCTCCATCAATCCCCAGACAATGAAACAGGCAACTCTGGACCTGATCGGCAGACATCATACGGTAGAAATGGTGAAGGAAAAATTCCGGCTGGCCAGGGAACTGGGATTTGATAATATCAATATGGATCTGATCATCGGGCTTCCCGGAGAAACCATGGAAGATGTGAAAGAGACCATGGAGCAGATCAAGGCTCTGTCTCCGGACAGTATTACCGTTCATTCCCTGGCGATCAAACGGGCGGCGAGACTCAATCTGGAATGGGAAAAATATGAAAAATTCCAGATGGTCAATACACAGGAAATGATTGATATGACGGCTGCTTACGCCAGAGAGATGGGAATGGAGCCTTATTATCTGTACCGTCAGAAAAACATGGCAGGAAATTTTGAGAATGTAGGGTATTCCCTTCCGGGAAAGGCCTGCATCTATAATATTCTGATCATGGAAGAAAAGCAGACCATTGCCGCCTGTGGAGCCGGAACCACAACAAAGGTAGTATTTCCGGCGGAAAACCGTCTGGAGCGGACGGAAAATGTAAAAGATGTGGAACAGTATATTACAAGAATAGATGAGATGATAGGAAGGAAAGAAAAGCTGCTGCAGGCACTCGATCACGATTGATGAAGATTCCAGAAATCAGTGATCATAGCTGCCAGCATTTCAGGCGTATCAAGATTAAGTTCATGGCCGGCAGATTCTGCCAGAACAAATCGGGAACCTGGAATGAGGGCAGCTAATGTTCTGGCAGCTTTCTGATTGGCATGATCTTTGCTTCCGCACAGAATCAGGACTGGGCAGGAGATAGATGAAACAGAAGACGTGAAATCCAGCGTTTTCATAGAACGAGTCAGGGAGAGAACCTCTTTTTTCGGAAAGCCCATAGTTTGAAAAAAACGTTTCGGCAGGAGGAGAAAGATAACATTTTGAAAAGAGAGGAGCAGCCGGGGCATTTTATATTGAGGGGCAATGAGAATCAGGGATTTTACTTTTTGCGGATGTTCTACGGTGTAGTTCAGCGATAAGACTGCCCCCAGAGAGAGACCGCACAGATACAGAGGGCTGTTTTGCTGGTCACAGTAGTCACTGAATGCCTGATAAAGACCAGGATAAGTGATTTCCTGGCATGCAAGTAAACTGGTCAGATCCGGGCAATCTGCCGGTATATTGGCGGGAAGATGGGAAAGTACTGGGAGCCAGCTGGATGACAGCTGCCCCAGACCGTGTACGAATATAGATTGCATATAAGATTCTCCTTATGTGAAAGTCAGAAAACAGTGGAGGCCGGTCTGTCAGAACGGCCTCTTTTTTGATGGTCTGCATGTTTCTACCATAATAACCAGAACAATGATAAAAAATAACTGGAATAACGGGTAGAAATGGATGTTGACATGGTCGGTTATCATTCCTGCCAGAGGCGGAGCCAGGGTGCTTCCCAGGTATGCGGCAGCCATCTGGAGCCCCATCATGGACTGGGATGCCTGATGACCAAAGCGTTCCGGTGTCTGATGGAGAAGTCCTGGATAAATAGGGGCACAGCCTGCTCCTGCAAGCAGGAAGCCGGCACAAAGAGAGGCCTGGTCATGAGAAATCAGGAGGAGGATGGCTCCGGAAGCAGCCAGGAACTGTCCCAGACGGATTGTCTGTCTGGTAGGCAGAAGCATGACCAGGAAACCGCTGGCGAACCTTCCGGCAGTGATGCCAAGATAAAATAAAGCGGCCAGAGAAGCGGCTTTTTCGGTGGAAATTCCTTTGGCTACCACCATATAACTGCTGCCCCATAGCCCGGTAGTCTGTTCCAAGGCGCAGTAGCAGAAGAAAGCTACCAGAATCTGTTTCGCACCGGAGAGAGAAAACATTTGTTTTAGGGTGAGAGGAACAGGAAGGCTGGATTCAGAGCCTGTAGTCCCGCTTTTCTGTTTCCAGAGGGGAAGAGAAACGAACAGGAGTCCTGTAAGCACAATCTGCAGCAGGGAAATCGTCCGATATCCGGTATGCCAGCCGTAGCCTCTGGTCAGGCATAAGCCCATGATAGAAGGCCCAAGGGTGGCGCCGATCCCCCAGAAGCAGTGGAGCCAGTTCATATGAGCAGCTTTGTAATGGAGAGCGACAAAGTTGTTCAGGGCTGCGTCTACAGAACCGGCTCCCAGACCATAAGGCACTGCCCACAGGCACAGGGCCAGGAATGAGTGGGAGATGGAAAAGCCAAACAGAGCGCCTGCTGTGATAGCGACGCTGACCGCAGTGAGCGGTCCGGTTCCCAGTTTTCGTACCAGGCGGTCGCTGAACAGACTGGAGAGAATGGTACAGCCTGTAATGATCATAGATATGATACCGGCCCAGGACATGGGCACATTCAGGCCGGGATAAATACTGGGCCAGGCTGAGCCAAGCAGAGAGTCGGGAAGTCCCAGGCTGATAAAGGAAAGATAGATGATGGCAAGAAGCAGATGGATCATAAAAACCTCCCGGATAAAAGAATTTTTTACTATAATATAAGAAAATAGAAAAGAAATAAATAGATGGAGAGAAAAAATGAAAAGAAATGAGAAAAACTATCTGATTTCTGTTGATGGAGGAGGGACTAAGACAGAGATATGCCTGCTTGAGCAGGAGCAAGGAGAAAAGCAGAGTTTTTTCTGTGGAAGTACAAATTATAAAAATATTGGTATGGCTGCAGCTGCCGGTCAGCTGAAACAGGGGATGGAAAAGATTTTTAAGGAAAAGGAAATCAGGCAGGAAGAGATCAAAGGAATCGTGATAGGAGTTTCCGGCTGCGATACGGAAGAAGATATGGGAATTTATCATCAGATGGTAAGACAGGCCGGAATCCCTTTGGCAAAGACTTTTATCTGTAATGATGCGGAGCTGGTGTTTTTATCTGTGGCAAAATTTCCGGGAATCTGTGTGATTTCCGGTACTGGTTCGGTGGCATTTGGATTTGACAGAGAGGGAAGAGCCTGCCGCTGCGGAGGATGGGGAAGTTTGCTGAGCGATCAGGGCTCCGGTTACTGGATTGGCAGACAGGGTCTGGAAGCGTGGGTCCGTTTCTGTGATGGTCAGACAGGGGAAAGTCCGGTATTTGAAAAATTGAAAGTTTTCTATGGAATGGAACAGGAGAAAGAGATCCCGTACCGTCTTTCGGAACTGGGCCATGGACAGGTGGCAGCCTGTGCGAAGATTATCTGCCAGTCAGCGGAAGCGGGGGAGCCTTTGTGCCAGCATATATTGAGGTCGGCGGCAGGAGAAACAGCTGCAATGGCCGGGACTCTATACAGGAAGATGGAGATGGAAAAAGAAGGAACCATGGATCTGGTGACTTCCGGCAGTATTTTTAAGAGTGATTTTTATATGACTGAATTTCAGAAACAATTCAGAGAAATGACAAGATGTAAAAATACGGTCTGCATAACATTAGGGGAAACACCGGCACAGGCCGGTATCAGGCTGGCCCGGGAAAAGTTCGCTAAAATGGGAAATGAGTGACTGCACCTGCCTGGAAAAAAACACTTGCAAATTCGTATAGGAAAGGTAAAATAGAAGAGATTAAGAATAAAAGGATTGAAATCATACAGGAGAATGGAGAAACTATGGCATTGAAAAAAAAGCCGGTCACCGGCATGAGAGATATTCTGCCGGCAGAGATGCAGATTCGGGATTATGTACTGAATCAGATCAAAGATACCTACAGAAGTTTTGGATTTACTTCCATTGAAACCCCATGTGTAGAGCATATTGAAAATCTGACCAGTAAGCAGGGCGGAGATAATGAAAAACTGATCTTTAAGATTTTAAAAAGAGGAGAGAAACTGAAACTGGATACAGCAGAGACGGAAGCCGACCTGACAGACAGCGGCCTTCGTTATGATCTGACACTTCCTCTTTCCAGATATTATGCTAATAATGCAGCGAATTTGCCGAATCCGTTTAAGGCGCTTCAGGTGGGAAGCGTGTGGCGGGCTGACCGTCCTCAGAAAGGGCGGTTCCGTCAGTTTGTGCAGTGTGACATTGATATTCTGGGCGATGCCACCAATTTGGCGGAAATTGAACTGATTCTGGCTACGACCACTGCATTGGGAAGAATCTGCCCTGGAAAGAAATTTTCTGTCCGGATAAATGACAGAGAGATTCTCAGAGCAATGGCATTGTATGCAGGATTTCCAGAAGATTCCATGGATCAGGTGTTCATCACCCTGGACAAGATGGACAAGATTGGTATGGAAGGCGTGGAATGCGAATTAAAAGAGTGCGGATACGGGGAAGATGCAGTAAAGAAATATACAGGTATTCTGAATTCCATTCAAAATGATGCAGCTGGTGTCCGGGAACTGGGACAGGCACTGGAAGGAATCCTGCCGGAAGGAAAGGCAGAAAATCTGGCTGCCATCATGGATACAGTCAGCGAAGTAGCAACGGCAGAATTTGAACTGGTCTTTGACCCTACTCTGGTAAGAGGAATGGGCTATTATACCGGTACCATTTTTGAAGTTTCCATGGAAGGTTTTGGCGGTTCTGTGGCAGGCGGCGGCCGTTATGATAAGATGATCGGAAAATTCACCGGTATGGAAACGCCGGCCTGTGGATTTTCCATTGGATTTGAGCGTATTGTTACGATTCTGGTAGATTCCGGATTTACGGTTCCGGCAGCTTCCGGGAAAAAGGCTTATCTGTTTGAAAAGGGGATGGACAGTGTCCGCCTGAGCCAGGTGATCAGGGAAGCAACCAAAGAGCGTATGGCAGGAGAGCAGATCCTGGTAGCACAGATGAATAAGAATAAAAAGTTCCAGAAAGAGCAGCTTCAGAAGGAAGGCTATACGGAATTTAAGGAATTTTATAGAGATGCTCTGAAAAACTGATCCGGAGCAGAGAAAGGAGAACAAATGGCAGAGTCAATGGCGGGTCTGAAAAGGACCCATAGATGTGCAGAACTTACTACAGCCAATATCGGAGAGACCGTTACGGTAATGGGCTGGGTTCAGAAACAGAGAAATAAGGGAGGAATCATTTTCGTAGATCTCAGGGACCGTTCTGGTATCCTTCAGCTGATTTTTGAGGAAACAGACTGCGGAAAGGAAGCTTTTGAAAAAGCCGAAAAGCTGAGAAGCGAATTTGTGATCGCTGTGGAAGGAAATGTGGAGGCCCGTTCCGGAGCAGTGAATGAGAATCTGGCTACAGGAGCAATCGAAGTAAGGGCAAAATCCCTTCGTATCCTTTCAGAATCTGAAACGCCGCCCTTCCCTATTGAGGAGAACAGTAAGACGAAAGAAGAACTCCGTCTGAAATACCGTTATCTGGATCTGAGGAGACCGGATATCCAGAGAAATATGATGGTGAGAAGCCGGGTAACAACTCTTACCAGGGCATTCCTGGCGGAGGAAGGATTCCTGGAGATTGAGACTCCGACTCTGATCAAGAGTACACCGGAGGGAGCAAGGGATTATCTGGTGCCAAGCCGTGTGCATCCTGGCTCTTTCTATGCCCTTCCCCAGTCTCCTCAGCTGTTTAAGCAGCTGCTTATGTGTTCTGGATATGACCGTTACTTCCAGATCGCCAGATGCTACCGAGATGAGGATCTGAGAGCTGACCGTCAGCCGGAATTTACCCAGATTGATATGGAACTTTCCTTTGTGGACGTAGATGATGTTCTGGATGTAAATGAAAGGCTGCTGAAGAAGCTGTTTAAGGAAATCTGTGATTACGATCTTCAGCTTCCTCTTCAGAGAATGACCTGGAAGGAAGCTATGGAACGTTTTGGTTCCGATAAACCGGACCTTCGCTTTGGTATGGAGCTTCACAATGTGTCAGATGTGGTGAAACATACGGAATTTGCTGTATTTAAAGGAGCATTGGAGAATGGAGGTTCCGTCCGTGGCATCAATGCAGAAGGACAGGGCCATATGCCAAGGAAAAAAATAGATGCTCTGGTAGAATTTGCAAAAGGCTATGGAGCCAAAGGCCTGGCCTATCTGGCCGTACAGGAAGATGGTTCCTATAAATCTTCCTTTGCAAAGTTTATGACAGAAGAAGAACTGAAGGCATTGGTAGAGGCCATGGAAGGAAAGCCGGGAGATCTTCTTTTGTTTGCTGCTGATAAAGATAAAGTGGTGTTTGATGTACTGGGAGCTCTCCGTCTGGAAATTGCAAAACAGCTGGATCTGCTGAAGAAAGATGATTTCAGATTCCTGTGGGTGACAGAGTTCCCGCTGTTAGAGTATTCAGAGGAAGAAGACAGATATGTAGCCATGCACCATCCATTTACCATGCCTATGGAAGAGGATCTGGCTCTTATTGATACGGATCCGGGAGCTGTGCGTGCAAAAGCTTATGATATCGTGCTGAATGGAACGGAGATGGGAGGCGGTTCTGTCCGTATCCATCAGGGAGATATTCAGTCTAAGATGTTTGAAGTCCTTGGATTTACAAAGGAAAAGGCACAGGAACAGTTTGGCTTCCTTCTGGATGCATTTAAATATGGTGTACCTCCTCATGCCGGCCTGGCTTATGGCCTGGACCGTATGGTCATGCTTATGGTGGGAGCAGACAGCATCCGTGATGTGATTGCCTTCCCGAAAGTAAAAGATGCATCCTGCCTGATGACAGAGGCACCATCTCCAGTGGATGAAAAACAGTTGGAAGAATTGGGAATCGGGATCGTAGCGGATCAGGATTAAAAAGATAACAAAATAAAGAGTTCAGTCTAAAAGCAGGCGGAAGACAGGAGGTCTTCTGCCTGCTTTTTATCAGGGTATGTTTCTCCGGTATTTTTACTGACAGGGAGAGAAAACTTGGCAGCAGGCATGGAGGAATGCTATAATGGCAGTACAAAGAACGGGAAAAGGAGAGAATATATGCTGCTGAAATATCCAGAAACACGATTTGAGGAAATTTACGAAATCTATGAAGAAGCGTTTCCGCCTGTGGAGAGACGCAAAAAAGAAGACCAGAAAGCAGTGCTGGAAAACCCATGTTATTATGTGAGAATCAAAGAAGATGAGGGAAAGATTGTGGCATTTTTGGGTTACTGGGTGTTGTCTGGCTGTATGTTTCTGGAGCATTTAGCTACCAGCGCAGTCTGCCGTGGAAAAGGATATGGAAAGCAGCTGGTGGAAGAGTGCGTGCAGGAGGCGAGGAATCTTGGAAAAATGGTTTTTTTGGAAATTGAACCCATAACGGAAGCAGATCCGATGACAGGCCGCCGTGCAGGATTTTATGAAAGACTTGGATTTAAGGTCAATACATTCCCCTATGAGCAGATGCCCTTGAAACCGGAAGATGAACCGTGCAGGTTATGGGTGATGTCCCTGGGCCAAACGATAGAGGAGCAGGCTTTCCTCCCGTATAAAAAGGAAATCTACAGGGAAGTTTATGGGGTGGAGATGTGAGTATGTGAAAATCCTGTGAAATCGTAGAAATGTGGGAAATTATCTGCTAAAATGCGATTAGATAGAACAGGAGGCCGATATATGGAACAATTAAAAATATTGGTAGTAGATGATGAAGCCAGGATGAGAAAACTGGTAAAAGATTTTTTGTCAGTGAAAGGATTTTCAGTTATAGAGGCAGGCGATGGGGAGGAGGCAGTAGATCTGTTTTTCGCTGAGAAAGACATTTCTCTGCTTTTGCTAGATGTGATGATGCCTAAAATGGATGGCTGGGAAGTGGTGAAAACGATCCGGAAATATTCCCAGGTCCCCATTATCATGCTGACAGCCAGAGGGGAAGAACGGGATGAATTGCAGGGATTCAATTTAGGAGTGGATGAATATATATCAAAACCGTTTAGCCCCAAGATTCTGGTTGCCCGTGTGGAAGCTATTTTAAGAAGGAGCAATAAAACAACATCTGATGTTACAGAAGTAGGCGGTATCATGATGGATAAAGTGGCTCATCAGGTGACAATAGATGGGACGCCTGTGGAACTCAGTTATAAAGAATTTGAACTGCTCAGTTATTTTATTGACAATCAGGGAATTGCGCTTTCCAGGGAAAAAATACTGAATAATGTATGGAACTACGATTATTTTGGTGATGCCAGAACCATAGATACCCATGTAAAGAAGCTCCGCAGTAAACTGGGGGAAAAAGGAGATTATATTAAAACAATATGGGGCATGGGATATAAATTTGAGGTTGGAGAATGAAACATTCCATACAAACCAGGCTCACGGTCGCTTTTATCGGACTGACTGCCCTGATCCTTCTGGCAATCTGGGCAATCAACAACTGGCTCCTGGAGGATTATTATATCCAGGATAAGATAAAGATACTGGAAGAAGGTTATACTAAGATTGATCAGATGCTGCAGGAAGAACCTCTTTCAGAAATGGAGCCCTATTCGGAAGACAGCGATGCAGATGAACTTTCTAAACTGTTAAAAGATCTGGGAGAACAGTATAATACCACGATTGTTCTGGTGGACAGTGTGACTGGAAAAACAGCAGTGTCATCGGCAAGAGACCAGCAGTTTCTTGCCCGCAGAGTACAAGGATATGTATTTGGCAGGACAGGGGGCCCATCTGAGCTGGTACGAAAGCATCAGAACTATATTGTCCAGAGAACGTATAATCCTGTGGAGAGAACAGCGGATCTGGAGGCGTGGGGGTTTTTCTCGGATAATACCACATTGTTTATTATGTCCACTCCCCTTTCCAGTGTTTGGGATAGTGTAAACCTCTCCAATCGATTCCTGGCTATTGTAGGTATTGTGGCAATGATAGTGGGCAGTTTGGTGATCTATGTGATCACCAGAAAAATCACTTCTCCCATCATGGGACTGGCAAAGCTGTCTGAAGAGATGGGACATCTGAATTTTGATGTAAAATATGAAGGGCAGCAGCAGGATGAGGTGGGGATTCTCGGGAAAAACATGAATGCCCTGTCGGATAAATTGAAAGAAACCATTGGGGAATTGCAGGAGGCAAATAAACAGCTTCAGAAGGATATCAATGAAAAAATACAGATTGATGAAATGAGGAAAGAGTTCATTGCCAATGTGTCCCATGAACTGAAAACGCCGATCGCCTTGATACAGGGCTATGCAGAAGGTCTCAGTGAAGGAATGTGTGAAGATGGAGAAAGCCGGGATTATTATTGCGGTGTAATCGTGGATGAGGCGACAAAGATGAATCGCATGGTCAAACAGCTTCTGAATCTTACTGCCCTGGAATTTGGCAATGATGAAGCGGTAAAGGAAACTTTTGATCTTACGGCAGTTATAGAGGGAATCTTATCTTCTTCCTCCATTCTGTTCCAGCAAAAAGAAGCACAGGTAAATTTTGAACCACAGCATGAAGTGATGGTACTGGCCGACGAATTTAAGGTGGAAGAGGTTATCACCAATTATCTGAGCAATGCGCTGAATCATTTGTCCGGGGAGCGCAAAATCAATATCTACATGAAAGAAGAAGCGGAGCGGGTCAAAGTGGTCGTATTTAATACAGGAGAGTGGATACCGGACGAAGATTTGCCGAAATTATGGACTAAATTTTATAAGGTAGACAAGGCGCGTACCAGAGAATATGGGGGAAGCGGCATTGGGTTATCCATTGTAAAAGCAATTATGGATTCTCATCACCAGGAATATGGAGCTCAAAATGTAAAGGATGGTGTGGAATTTTGGTTTACTTTGGAAAAAGCCCAGAAAGAAAATGGAATTGTGACGGATAAGAGATAAGAGGAAAAAGTGGAGAAAGCGTCGGAACCGTAAAGGAAAATCCGGCGCTTTTTGTAAAAAATAAAAAAGTTTAAAAAAGTTGTTGACATTTGTGGAAGGTTTTGTTATTATAATCTTCGCCCGTTGGGAACAGGAAAAAACGAAAAACGGGAAAACAAAAAAGTTAAAAAAGTTGTTGACAAAGCGAACTGTTTGTGATAAGATAAGAGAGTTGCTGCTGAAGCGACAACGAAGAACAAGAACCTTGATAATTGAAGATTAAACAGTATGTAAAACCCTGAAAATTCTAAGAACAAAGGTCTGGTTTGGACCTTGGGTTCGAAGAGAATTCAGAACGAAACCAAGTAAATGAAGGTTTAATAATTAGCCAAGCTAATAGTTTTGAACCGGATTCAAAATCTTAAACATGAGAGTTTGATCCTGGCTCAGGATGAACGCTGGCGGCGTGCCTAACACATGCAAGTCGAGC
>CALWQT010000014.1 GCA_944383765.1 uncultured Lachnospiraceae bacterium | reverse complement strand
CATAAAATAAACCTCCAAACTGGTAAGTCTATCTTACATCAGTTTGAAGGTTTACACAAACTTTGGGATATTCCCAAAAAATCTGAACAAGATTCTTCCTGCGGGACTTTTCTTTTATCGTGTCACCTGCTATAACCCTGGATTACTGGTCTATCTCATCTTCCCCTACCAGTTCATCATATTCCTGGGCATCCAATAACTCATCAAAGGCATCTGCCACGATCTCATACTCCTCATCATCTTCAATATTCTGAAGGTCTGGCTCTCCATCGATCTCTGTATAACGGTACAGATATACTTCCCCTTCCTCTGCTTCAATACCTTCCGTTGGCAGAAGAGCAATATAATCTCTGCCGCCCGCTTCAAAAATCGTTAATACCACACATTCCAGTTCAGACCCATCATCCAGGGTCAGGGTTACTGTCATCTCCTCAGACGGTTCTTCATTCAGATTTCTCTTATTATCGCTCATCTTCATTTCCTCTCTTTGCCGGGAAGCCTCTCCCATTTTTCTTTCACTCTATCAGACTCCCATGGAAATTGCAACCGTTTTCTCCGTCAATATTCAATTCCTGCCCTGGCAGGGATTCCCTTCTCATAAGGATGACGCACAGCCAGTATCTCAGAGATATAATCTGCTTCTTCTTTCAACCGGTCTGACGGATTCCTCCCCGTAAGCACCACTTCCAGATTTTCCGGTTTCTCCTGCAAAAACTGAAGTACCCTTTCTTCCGGCACCATCTTTCCGCTGATGGATGCCATCATTTCATCCAATATAAGAAGATCGTACCTTTCTGCCATTTTCACTGTCTTCTCAAATTGTTCCTGATAATAGGAAGCCGCTTCTTTTTTCTGCTCTTCGCTCATGCGGAACAGGAAACCAAAACTTTTTTCACAGGGAAGTACTGTGATTCCAGGAATCTCTTTCAGTATCATTACTTCACCGGAATCGTCTGTTTTCAGAAATCTGGAAATCAGAACTTTTTTCCCTCTTCCTGCTGCTCTCACCGCCAGCCCTATAGCCGCAGATGTTTTTCCTTTCCCATCTCCACAATAAATGTGGACCAACCCTTTTTCCCTCATGCCTCTTCCTTTCCATAATATTCTCTGATAAACCGGGACGGTTCCTGTTTTCTTCCATACCGTTCCTTAACGCTGCAGATGCACAGACGTTCCTTCGCCCTGGTCATAGCCACATAGAACATTCTCCGCTCTTCCTCCAGATCCGCTTCCAGAACTGCCTTCCTGTGGGGCGTGATTCCCTCATTGGCATCAATGATATAAACAATACGGTATTCCAGTCCTTTTGCCCCGTGCATAGTCATCAATGCCACGCCTTCTCTGCTCTCATCAGTAGCTTCCTGGTTCCTGGCCTGCTCCTCCAGTTCTTTTTTATACTCTTCCATATGGCGGAACCAGTCTTCAAAAGAAGAAAAACCGGCAGCGCTTTCCTGGAGCTGGTCTGCCACTTCCAGCAGTTCTTCTGCTTTCATTCTGCGAAATTCCGCATATTCTTTCAGATAGTCATTATATCCTACTGCTTTCCGAATATAATTCACAGCCGCTGCCGGTTTCATGCTGCAAATAGCCTGCAGATCAAATTCCAGCCGTTCGATCCGTTCCACCATCCAGTCTTTATCCTGATAAAAAGACTTCACCTGTTCCCAGGAAACAACTGATGTTTCCAATGCATCCCGGCTCACATACCGTTTCGGACGGTTGATGATTTCCAGGATACGTCCACGGCTCCTGTCTCCCATCGCTGCTTTTATATAAGAAAGAATATTTCCCGAAATCCAATGGTCATAAATGTTAGGAAGACTGTCTCTGGTACAGAATGGTATATTATATTCCATCAGCCGTTCTACCAGAAGCCTTGGTTCCAGACTGGTACGATACAGGACTGCAATATCCGACAGGGGATATCCGGCATTCCGGTATGCCAGGATTTCTTTCACTACAGTCAGTGCTTCATCTCCTGCGTCCGGATAAAAACAGGTCCGTACCGGGGCGCCCTTATCTTTTGCTGCCAAAATCTCTTTCTCAAACCGGGTATGATTGCAGGCGATCAGGCGGTTCGCTGTTTCCACAATGGTCTTTGTAGATCGGTAATTCACATTCAGAAGAACCCGGCTGGCATCTGGATAATCCTTTTCAAATCCCAGCATGATCTCCGGTCTGGCTCCCCGGAACCGGTAAATGGACTGGTCATCATCCCCTACGATAAACAGATTATTTTCCGGTAATGCCAGGAGCTTTACGATCTCATACTGCAGCCGGTTAATATCCTGAAATTCATCCACCAGAATGTACTGGTATTTCCTCTGCCATGCCTGTAGGATATCCTTTCTCTGCCGGAACAATTCATAACACATGACCATCATATCATCAAAATCGATACAGCCATGTTCCCGAAGTTTCTGTTCATATCCTTCATATAAGGTTTGAAAGACAGCCTCCGAGCAGTTTTTGGAATAATAACAGTCCAAATTCAGCATCTCGCCTTTGACTGCGCTGATCTCCCCCAGAACTGAGGAAATAAAGTCCGCCTCATCTTCCACGTCCAGTTCCTCGTTCTCTATCATCTCTTTCAGGAACCGGATCCTCTGTTCTTCTCTCACAATATCCTTCGCTTCATACCCGTATGCCAGCTTCAAAATACGAAAGAATACACTATGAAAAGTACCAAAGGTCACCGGATAAGATTGTTCTCCCACCAGCCGCTCAAATCTTGCTTTCATCTCCCTGGCTGCTGCCCGGGTAAAGGTAATCACCAGAATCGCCCCTGGATTCACCTGCTTTTCCTGAATTAAAACCTTTACCCGTTCCGTCAATACGGTTGTCTTTCCGGAACCAGGACCCGCCAGTACCATCACCGGTCCGGTTCCATGGCTGATTGCCTGTTTCTGTCCCTGATTAAATGCCATACGATTCTCCCATATATTTCAAACATAACCCAGACTCCGCAAAGGAAAAGAGGCAGCCTGTTTCTGCCGCCCCTTTTTCTTCACAATGTTATGCTAACGATTTTTCCAGAAGTTCAATCCCTTTTCTGATTCTGGAAAGGCTCTCTTCTTTTCCTAACACTTCCATGATCTCCGTTGCCCCGGCCGGTGTCATCTGTTTTCCTGACACTGCTGTACGCAGAGGCCACATTACAAAGCCTGTCTTATATCCCTTTTCTTCCACATATCCGGAAAGCACTGCATACAGAGCATCATTGCTGAAATCCTGCTGCGCTTCCAGAATTGGAAGGGTGTCTTTCAGTACTGCCAGGGATTTTTCCGAATCTGTTTTCATTTTTTTATGGGTGTACATAGCCACATCATATTCCGGCAGCTCCTGGAAGAAATCAATATGGTCCTTAATATCCGGGAAAACTTCAATCCTGGTCTTGACCATGGCAGCAATCTTCTTCAGATCCAGATCTTTTTTGATCACTTCTCTGATATAGCCTTCTGCTCTTTCGTAGAATTTATCAAAATTCATGGCTTTCATATACTCGCCATTCATCCAACGCAGCTTTGTCATGTCAAATACAGCAGGAGATTTGCTCATACGCAGATAATTAAATTCTTTTACCATCTCTTCCAGAGAAAAAATCTCCCTGTTGTTTTCCGGAGACCAGCCAAGCAATGCCACATAATTGATCACTGCCTCTGAGATAAATCCCTGCTCGATCAGGTCTTCATAGGAAGAGTGCCCGCTTCTTTTGGAAAGTTTCTTATGTTCTTCATTGGTGATCAGCGGACAGTGTACATATACCGGGACCTCCCAGCCAAACGCATCATACAGACGGTTATACTTGGGAGAGGAGGAAAGATATTCATTTCCTCTGACCACATGAGTAATACCCATCAGATGGTCATCTACTACATTGGCAAAATTATAGGTGGGGTATCCGTCGGATTTAATGAGGACCATATCGTCCAGTTCTGAATTATCCACGGTGATATCTCCGTAAATCTCATCATGGAAGGTGGTCGTTCCTTCCGTAGGATTGTTCTGGCGGATTACATAAGGAATCCCTGCCTTCAGGTTCGCTTCCACCTCTTCTTTTGACAGATGAAGACAATGTTTATCATAGGTCATGATCTCTTCCCCATTCACTGTCCTCTTTAAGCTGTCCAGACGTTCCTGGGTACAGAAACAATAGTACGCCTCTCCTTTTTCCACCAGTTTTTTTGCATATTCCAGATAAATTCCCGCTGCCTGGCGCTCACTCTGCACATAAGGTCCTACGCCGCCATCTTTGTCCGGTCCTTCATCATGGACCAGTCCGGTCTCTGCCAGCGTACGGTAAATAATATCTACTGCGCCTTCCACATAACGTTCCTGGTCTGTATCCTCAATGCGCAGCAGGAAATCCCCATTTTCATGCTTTGCGATCAAATAGGCATAAAGGGCCGTTCTCAAGTTTCCAACATGCATCCTTCCCGTAGGACTGGGTGCGTATCTTGTTCTGATCTTTTTCATCTTATCTCACTCCTGTGATATTCATTTTTCACTAACCGTTATTATATAACGAAGGTTCGGAAAACACAATGGGATTTTCTTAGTTGTCAGCCATCACGCAGGTCAGCATCTGTTCCAGCCGGCATGACCGGCTTCTTTTGATAAACTGTTCTGCCAGTTCCAGATTCCCGTCAGAATGTTCGGTCTGTCTGGAATACCGGTAAGCTGCCTGTACCAACGCCTTTTCCGGTTCCAGTTTCTTTTCTTGCACAAACCAGGAAGCCAGCTGTACCGTCATCAGAAGGCTCAGGACCGCAAAGCGGGCTTTTGTATAGCCGTCTCCATCATAAAAAGCTCCCGGATAATAAACATAAAGATAATACTCCATCAGATTGACAAGCTGATAGTCCGGAAAATCCACCAATGACACCTGCCGGCACCTGGCTGCCATCTGCTTCCACCCTTCTGACAATTCATCCATCTGCATGGTCATATCCAGATATTCTCCGATCAGAATCCTTCTCTGAAAATCCCGGCTGCCAAAAGTTTCCAGCCGTCTGGAAAACCAGGCTGCCGTTTCCGGCGCTTCATATCGTTCTGCCAGTTCTGCTGCCCTGGAAAATTCCCTCTCTTTCAGCCTTCTGCCGCCATCATGGGCCAGGGCCAGAATCATGGAAAGGCGGACCTTTATGGGGATTTTCTGGTTTCTTAAGAGACGGAACATGGAATCCCGCAAAGACAGCAAGGTTTCCAGATATTCCGGATTCTTTTCCTGTTCTTCTTTCTGCTTCTCTTTCTCACTGTGAACCATCTTTTCCAGATATACCGTCTCATCCTGACGGTTCAAAATGAGCCTTGCCGCTTCCGGACAGGACAAGGACAGGCTGGCCTCCCTGACCGTTCCGTAAACTTCTATATGACGGGGATAACGGCGGCAGGTACGGCACATCATTCCTTCTCCCATTTCCAGACAAATAGAACAAAGTTTATCCTCATTCAGAAATGCACAGTATCCTTTTTCCAGCCGGAACCTGCGGTTACGATAATCAATCCCCTTTTTCATCTGACTTCCCAGAATTTTATGCCGCCCCAGTTTTCTGTATCGCTTCAGAGTATTCCGGTCAATGGAAATCCCCCAGCCCTTGCAGCAGGTATCCTCGCATTCCGAAGCAATACAGGAAAATCTCCTGTAATAATCCGGATATCTCAGTTTCATATCATACAGCTCCTTTAATTCCAATGGCGAAATTATAACCCGGTCCGTGGGAAAATGCAATCTTTCTCTTGCAAATCATGGACATACCGGTATAATAAAACAAAAAACAATCTGGAGGTTTTTATGGACGAAACATATTACATAGATCCTGTCCTGTATTCCGGAAGACCTCAAAATGAATCCGGCCGCCTTCCTTCTGAAATACGGACTTATAACCTGCTGGACAGCCTGTCAATCCCTTATTCCCGTCTGGATCACAGCGCTACCGCCACCATAGAAGAATGCCACGATATTGACAAACGCCTGGGAATTGAAATCTGCAAAAATCTGTTTCTCTGCAATGCCCAGAAAACACGTTTCTATCTCTTAATGATGCCTGGAACGAAAAAATTCCGCACTGCCGTTCTGTCCAAACAGATTGGCTCCGCCCGTCTCTCCTTTGCCGGAGAAGAGTTTATGAAAACCTATCTGGACGTAACGCCCGGTTCCGTTACGGTCCTGGGGCTTATGAATGACACGGAAAACCATGTTCAGCTTCTCATTGATTCTGACGTGTTGGCTCATGAATATCTGGGCTGCCACCCCTGCATCAATACTTCCAGCCTGAAATTAAAAACTTCTGATATACTGGAAAAATTCCTGCCGGCAGTCCATCATTCTTATATGGCAGTAACGCTTCCTTAAAAATGGCCACTGCTCCTTTTCCTCTTTCAACAACAAATTACTCCGTCTCTTGTTGCTTTTTCAAAGTTCTTTCCAATAAAGCGTACGTTTACACAGATATTCTCATGCAGGCAAAATATTCTTTTGCCTGCAACTTTCCTACTGAGCGGTTCCCTTAAACCATTTCACCACTGAATGCCCTGTTCTTTTAAAAATGGAATATATAACTGATTTTGAGCTTTTAATCGGGCCTGTACCGCATCCTCATACTTAGAAAATGTACCTAGATTATAAACTTTTCCTTTAAATCCGATCGCTGCTCTCCATTTTCCATTTTCTCTTTTATAAACTCCCTTCTGACTCTCATCTTTACTTGGATTCCGAACAGAAAACGCTATTTTTTCCACACAAGTTCCATCTACAAAATGAATGGCTTTTTTCATATTCTTTTTTCTTGTCTCTGCCACCAAGCAGCCACAGCTTCTGGTAATGCCTCCACACAGATTTTCTTTATAACAGATTACCTGTTTTCCGCAATCACACTGACATAGCCAATAACCTCTGCCTTTATTTTCTTTCTCTGCCGGCTTTATCACTGTTAATCTACCAAAACGTTTTCCTGTTAAATCTTTTTCTCTTCTTCTAATCTGCTCTCTTCCATAACAGCCACAGCTTTTTGTGTGCCCCGAACGTAAATGGGAACCAGAGACCACCGTTTCATTTCCACAATCGCACCGGCATCTCCAAAGATAACTTCCCTGTTTGCTTTTCCCTTCCTCTTGTATAACGGTTAACCTTCCAAACTTTTTCCCTTTCATTTCTTTTTTCATATTTTATTACCAATCGCTGCTTATCTTTCTTGTAACAAAAGAAGGGGGGCTGTGTTGTAACTTTAGACTCCACATTTCGCCTCCCCTTCTTTTTACTACTTTGATACTATTTTATTTTTCTGAAATCCATTTACCGCTGCTGTCTACCTGATAGCCATCTGGAGTGATTGCGTTTACATATAAAGATCCATAAGGATGCTCTGACACCTGACGATACTCCCACACTTTGGAATCTTCATTATAAATATAGGAAGTAATTACATTTCTCTCTGTCAAGTAATACCAGTCATAACCAATTTTTTTCCAGCCAATCTGCATCTTGCCAGAGATTGCATCCAGGTAATACCATTTTCCATCTACCCGATTCCATAACCAGCCAGTCTTCATCTGTCCAAAACTGCCGTCATGATCCGTAGAGAAATAATACCATACCCCTGTTTCGTCCCGGAGCCATCCGCTGGTCATTACTCCCAACGAATCAAAATGGTATGTATGAATTTTTCCATTTCTTTCCTGGATATTACAACGTCCCATCGCCCAGTTTCCAGTATTTAATAAAAATCCCCAGACATTTCCTGCATTGTCTCTAATTTTCCAAGTACCATCCACACCAGCTATATAATCTGCCTGCTGTGTATTTACGCGAACACCGCTAGTACTTCCACTGCCAGATCCACCGCTTCCACTGCCAGATCCGCTACTTCCGCCTCCATCTCCATCATCGCCACCTTGTCCGCTATTGTTCCGGATCTCATCAACCAACGCTTTCAAATCATTATATGCTGCTTCCAATTCTGCTGTAGTAGCTCTGGGATTAGTCATATTCAAGATACCAACAGCTTCTTCTACAGCTGCCGTTAACCTGTCTCTGTCCGTTTGACTGATTGAAGATTCCTGACTCAAAGCATTCGCAGTATCAATCTCATCTCTCAGCTTATCCCATGCCTCCTGCCATTCTTCAGCATCTGCTTCTACATAAACTGCATATAAAATCAAATCTCTGGTAATTGGATCCGTTATATCATATTTCTGTGAGGAACCTGCCTGTTTAGATAAACCATCTAATTCATAGGAAATTCCTGTTACCGGATCGGTATACTCGCTTTCAATTCCCAGTTCATCGAGCAACTCCATTCCGCCTTCATCTTCCAAGCTATTTCCTTTTCCGACCATTATGGTTCCGCCACCGATACCCCTCGGATCAACAATCCTGACTTTACAGGTCTCCTCATAAGACAAGACATAAGTTTCACCCACTCTTCCTGTGAACGTAAAGATGCCATCAAAACTGTCATCCCGAACCAAACCATCTGTATTCACCAGTTCAACAGATCCGTCTGATAAATCTACTTTCCAAAGCTGATAATCCCGTCCTTTCAGATCATTCTCTTCCAGGAACACATAAATATGGAGATCAGGATCAACTCCTTGCGGTATCTCTCTACCTACACCATCTACCTTTCTGCTCAGCTCCGGTGTCATACTCCAGGCCAACTTCCTGTCTTCACCTACCACATCTTTAACTGCTTCTGATGCAGTAGCAACGACTGTCCTACTATTCATTTTCACCGTATACTGAATGGCTTTACCCTGGTTGAGTGCTTCCTGATCTTCTGAGTTATCTGTCAGCTCCTCTTTCAAAGTTTCCATATCAGCATCAAGTGTACTTAAACCAAATACGTTTCCAGCAGATTCCACTTCTACCGTAATGTTGGATGGTGTCGCAGAGGGATCTGTTGCATAAGTTGCCTTTAACCTTACCGGCTCAGTTGGCATACTAAACCACGTACGGGTTGCCATCGCATTTTCCAGAGTCACATTTCCTGCCAAAACTTCCCAGCCTTCAAATGCTCTTCCCGCATTATCTTCTGGGGCATTGATCCAAACTCTGCTTCCTGCAGTCGCAGATACACGCATCGGATTCTGTGGTACTTCTCCTCCTGCAGATTCCACATATCCTCCATTTTCCATCAATATTGTATAAGTCTGATCTTCAACTGCTGAACCATTTACCCATACCGTACTTGCATAATTATCACGTTCTACAGGAGTGTCACTATTTCCTTCTGCTTTTGCTACTACACGGTAAGTAGTATTAGAAGTCAAGCCCTTCAATTCTGCTGTTCTGGGGGTTCCAGATGCGCTCACCCAATCAGAACCGCTCTGAGAAACAACTTCCCCTGAACTATTTAATACTCCATATACCATATTAGAAGCAGCTGGACGTATAACGATCTTACGATTTCCATTTTCATCGTTGCTAATAGAATAATTATTGCCAAGAGCCAACAGTGTTACTATTGCAGGCTGACTTCTTAAGTCTTCTTCCACCACCGTTTCCAGTGCTTCTCCTCTAACCAAGCTTTCCAGATTAACCTCATTGCTCAATTCATATACATAGTACGCTGAGCTTAATTCCAGATTACTGAAAGCTCCTGTTTCCATTGATAACCCTGTTTTGGCTTCAACGATGTTCTTCTGAGAATCCGTAATCACATATTTTCTATCTGCATTGGCATCTTGAATTCTTACTGACCCATTACCATCTGTCCCAATCTTGGCTTCTGCATTGGGTACTCTAAGAATATCATCTGTCCCCACTCCAATACGACTAAACCTAGCTGTAAATGTCTGGCTAGTCATAATCTGTGCCAACTCCGTTATAGACACATCGTCCATTTTCGTACCGGCTTCATTATACCAACCTGCAAACGTATAACCCTCTTCTGCCTGCACCTGAGGTAACTGTAACTGATTCCACGTTAAAGCTCCTTCTGCCGGTAATTTCAGATGCTGATTAACCTGCCCTGATACAATTCTTCCGTTAGCTCCAGCTGCAAATGTAAGATCAATCCACCGAGAAGGATCTTCTACAAAGTCTGCATATAACCCCAAACCTCCCTGGGGAATATGAATCGTTACCTCTGTATTACCATTGGTATCCAGTCGTTCTCCTACCTTTCCGGAACCATCTGGGCTGGCTTTATACCAACCGTTAAACTGATAACCATCTTCTGCTGAAAGAGTGAATTTATCTTCTCCACCTTCCGCCTCTCCTTCTCCAAGAAGTTCCGAAAGCTGATGCTCTCCCACGGAAACCAATTTCGGACTGGTATCGCCAACAAGGCTTCCTTTCTGTCCATTGTAATAAACAATTCTTCCCCAACGGCTGCTATCCTGATAATTAGTTATATGAGTAACTGTCACAGTGCCTTCACCAGTTCCAGCTTGAATCACTAGGCCATCCCCATCTTCATTTAAAGCTACACTTTCTACTCCTCCCAGATTATCCCAGACAATATTAGGAGTTCCTATATAACCTTCCTGAGAAGCTTCACAAAAAGAATATTCCAACGTCTCTCCGTAATTGACAGTGTAAGTAGACGCCTCTTCCAGTATATTATCCCGGTCATCTATTTCCTTAACAGTAATCACTGCCTGCGCATTAGGATCTATATCATATTCATAAACAATGGTTACATTCTGGTTGGGCATATTCCCTGTATAGTTCCATGCATCATTAAACGTTCCCTCTACTCCATATACCCCTCTGGTTTCCAAAGCATCTACCGTACCTGAGGTCACTTCTCCTCCTTCTAAGATATAACCAGGAATATTTTGGGGTTCCACATTGATCTCATCTTCTACGGAATAATAAAACTCTTCTGTTGGAGCTATCCGCTCTCCCAAACCTTCCTCTGATGCTCTTCGATACTCTACTTTCAAGGTAAATGTTCTTCCCTCATCTGGTTTATAACGAAAAGCCAATGTTAAATTATCGTTTGGCATGGTTCCAGTCACTTTTCCATTATCATAAGTAACTGTACTATCCAAAGAACCAGCCCCGTTTGCTTCACCATAATCTCTTTTATGGTCATTCTTTATCAAAACGCTATCTACTATATATCCTGGAATTCCACTTTTTCCAGCAACATTGACAACAGTATCCGCGATAATCCCTGATTTACTTTCCACACCTCCTAAAAATTTGATAATATTAGGATCTTCATCACCTGGCCAAGCCGCATCACCTGTCTGACTATTACGGTCTTCATCTAAATCCCTAAAATGATAAGTTGTTAATGTATAGGTATTATCCACATTTGGCTGATAAACTGCCGTATAAGTCGTTCTTTCTTTATAGGGATATACATATGGAAGATTTTGAAGAATCTCTCCATCTTCTCCTTCCCAACCTATAAAACGGTAACCTTCCCACGTTATTCCATCTCTAAATTCCGGAATTACCGGTCTGGGATTTCCCCCTCTAATTTCTGTATCTACACCAATAAATTGATTACTCTCTACAATTGGCTGCCCCTGATTACCCGTAGCAATTTTGCTTCTGGGACCAGAAGCACCATCTTGCATTTGAGAATAATTGGTATAACTCATATCCGGGCCTGACTCTGTAATAAATTCAAATACAGATGTCCCTGTAGATTCTGCATAAACAGGCGCTGGGCCTGCAGCCATGGTCATAACCATGGCTGCAGCCAACGTTCCCGCCATCTGCCGTTTCAACTGTTTTTGAAGCATACTGTCTGTTCCTCCCTTTACTGTAACCAGCTTCCATCCTGGCCTACCCGATATCCATCCGGGGTCTCTGTCCCCGCATACATGGCTCCATATGGCTTCTGGGCTGTCTCATTGAAGTAGTACCATTTCCCGCCGATCTCTCTCCAGCCTGTCGCCATCGCTCCTGTCACCGGATCCAGGTAATACCAGTTTCCTTCCCCTCCCTCATAATGCCAGCCTGTCTGCATCTCTCCATACCAGCCATCATGGGATGGGTTCAGATAATACCAGTTTCCTTTTTCATCCTGATACCAGCCGCTCATCACTAATCCTGCTTCGCTGAAACGATACCATCCTTTACGGTTCGTCCCTTCATACTGGTAACTCAATGATGCCCACATATTTTTCAGGCGTTCTCCTCCATTCAATATAAACGCCCATTCATACTTTTTCGGATCAAGCAGATCCCATGTCCCATTAGTCCCGATCACATAATCCTTCACCGGGGTTGGATTGAACGGGCCGCTTCCGCTTCCAGCACTTCCGCCTCCGCTGCTTCCGCTTCCACCACTTCCATTTCCGCTTCCGCCTCCGCTTCCGCTTCCTCCATGGACGGTGTCATCCTGCACATCCCCATAACCGTCATACCTTCCATCCAGGACCTCTTTCGTTTCCTCCAGCACACTTTCTATCCGCTCTTTCCACTCTTCCAATACACTCAGCGGCGGCATCGTGATGGTTCCATCTGCATTCTTCTCTCCATCTAGGATATCCAGCCCTTCACGGATCACCTCTTTGATCTCCTCTGTCTCATGCTTCTTCAGGAACGGATCATCTGCTATCTCTATCAGGTCTCCCAGCATGTCTTCCAGGTCTTTCCGGGTCTCATCCACTTTCCCCTGGTCATTGTGCAGATAATTCATATACACATATGTCTCACGGGTGATCTCCTTGTCTGTGTCAAATACTGGCACCTCGGCCCCACTCCGTCTCTTCTTGCTGTATGACCAGTATCCATCCCAGTATTCCACTCCCGTGGACCGGCTGCGATATGGCGACATTCCCAGCCTTCCATCCGCATCATGGCTGTCCCAGTTTTCATAATCATCCTGGATCTCCTGCCAACTCAGGGAATACTCTCCATCTCCTATGCTCTCTTCCCGTCTCACCTTGAAATATTTCTGGTACTGGTTCTCGATCACATCGTTGATGAAATACACCCGGTACGCCTTGGAGTATACAAACACATACCTTCTCCCTATATAGGCTTCGAACTTAAACAGACCTCCGTTAGCCTCCGGGTCTGTGCTGTCTGATGCCAGTTCCACTGCAACCGCATATTCTTCCCCGTCTTCATCTTCCCTGATCTCATACAGTCCATAGTCCAGCATGTCCACATCTTCCTTATCCAACTGTATATACACCGGTATCTCTGACACGGTTGCCAGTTCCGATGGCGTTGCCACTACTTTCCTTCCATTTACATACCTCTCCAGTTCCACATCCAGGCCCCAGGCATCCTTAAATGCCTCTTCATGCTCGCTATATGGGGACTCTGCCCTTACCAGATCTGCCTCTTCTTCTTTTACCTTGTTCTTCTGGAACACTACCTTATATTTCACGCTGGCTCCATTCACATCTATCAGTTCCCGGTCTTTCACCGTAGTGAATGCTTCCTCCAGCCCCGGTATCACCGTGGTGTCCATAGACAGTTCCCCATTTCCTCCTCTGCTCTCCTGTTCCACTTCTGCAAGGCTTCCAGAACTATGGCTGCTCTCGTAACGGGCTGCCAATACCACATTGGCTGACGGCATCACAAAGGTGACATCTTTCTCATAAATCTTACGCCCTTCTCCAGGAACAGTCCCTATCAGCACCTCCCAGTAACGGAAGGCCATTCCGGCGCTGTCCTCGTCTTCCGCATGGATCACTACGCTGTCTCCCTTATGCGCTTCCAGATAACGGGATTCTCCCACTTCTTCTCCATCTACGCTCACCACCGTACCATCCACCGTTTCTACTACATAATTCTCGATCTCAAGCACGGTTCCCGGGTCTGTTACGATACGGCTTCCGTTGGCGTAACGGTCCTGCGGCGTTCCCTCTGACATATCTTTAGGCTTCGCCACCACCACATACTCTGTATTGTAATCCAGCTCCCGGAAGGTAATGCTTCCTCCTGCTTCCTGCCAGTCATAGACTAACTCTCCTGCCCCATCCAGCAGTGCGTATCTTGACTCCGGGTCCGCCGGGGATATCGTCAGGACTGTCTTCCCATCATGTTCTTCATCAAAGGTAATCTGATAATTGCCCTCTACTACCGGGATCACCACTTCCTCTGGGTCGCTCACCGTCCCATTAGCCGATGTGATGTTTCCGCCTTTGGAAAGATTCGTGCTTCCTGCTGTCTCATAGACCAGATAGCTTCCTTCCGGATACAGCCCTTCCGTATAGATGCGGCCTGTGATCGTGCCTTCCTGGATATCCAGGATCGTACCATCTGCTTCCGTCACCACATACTGGTAACCTTCATCTGCACCATATATGGTGATCCTTCCTTTTCCTGTCTCCGGGTGGATCCCTCCGGTTGCTTCCGGCCGGGAAACATTGGTCCCCCAGATCGACGGATCCGGGTAAAACTGAATGGTATATACTGCCCCGTTTCTCAGGCTCATGCTTCCTTCCATTGGAACGGTCCCGTCATACCAGCCTTCTTCCAGGTAATTGACTTCCGGTGTCGCCTCAGGCAGCTCACCTGAAATATCTCCCCAGGTCTTTTCGATCTCATACTCTCTTTCTGTCGTCTCTCCCGGGTTGATGCTTCCATGCTCCCCTGCCGCAAACTGTACCTTTACCCATTTGGCCGGGTTCTTTTCTATTACCGGGACTAAGGTTGCTGGCCCGCTAAAACGAGTTTCCCCATCCAAGATCTCTTCCTGGCCTTCCAGACTCCAGCCTGCAAACTGATAGTGGTCATCTGTGACTGTCACCTTGGGCACCAGATTCTTTTCCAGCATCTCTGACAGAGTATAGCCATTCCCATTCCCGTCTTCCTTCAGCACATCGGAACGGTATTCCTGGCCTGGTGTCACTTCTACCACATCCGGGCTTATTCCTTCTCCCGACAACGCAACAAAACTGCTGCTTCCCTTTTTAAAATGTACGCTCACCCATTCCGCAGGATTTCTCTCATAGTGATAATCGACTGCCAATGTCTCATTCGGCATTACTGCTGTATAATCTCCTTCACTGTCAAAGCTTCCTATGTTGGGCACTGCTCCCCGGCTCACTGCCGTATATCCATACAGTTCTTTTTGTTCTGCGGACACTTCTCGGTCCGCTGCTACCACATGGGTGATCGGAGCCACGATATCCTGGAGCATCACATCCCGGCTGTCATCATCCAGATATCTGGTCTGGAAGCTATATCCCTGGTCCGTTGCCTCATAAAGATATGTGATCTCCACTTCCTGGTTTGGCATAGAACCCTGGAAATTTCCGGCAGAATCAAAACTGCCCTGTACCTGGCTGACCAGATTGGAATCATCGGTACCTGCTTCATTTCCCTTGGTGATCTCCCAGCCTGTCAGCACATATCCGTCAACCGTCACTGGGGATGCTGTGATGATCGCTTCCGCACAGTACTGGCCACTCACAGGAGATGCGACCTCTGTAGGTACCTGTCCATCCCCACGGTCTGTCTGGTACTTCACTGTAAATGTCTGGGTCACATCTTGGTCTACCCGGTATGGGAAGACTACTGTGGCATTCTGCCCCGGCATTTTCCCTGTAAATCTGCCATCTTCAAATGCTCCTACATTAGTGCCGCTTGCAAAAATATACTGATAAGTTGCCGGCACCGTATAACCATCATCATCTGTAAAAGTATATCCGGGGATTTCTCTCTTCTGTGCGGAAATCTCCGATTCCACCGGATGATTTCCTGTAGTTATTGTATTAAATGTAATGTCCTCACTTGCGTTGGTATACTTCACCGTATAATCAAATGCTACACTTGGATCCATTTCATACTGCGCATAATACACAACAGGCATAAGTGGGAAATTTGTTGGAAAATCTCCACTATCTACCAACTCTCCATCCTGTTCTGGTGTAAGGCTCCAGCCCTTAAAAATATATCCGTCTTTCTGAATTCCAGTCGGCATTAACCCGCCTACTGGACCTCCCACATTACCTGTCAGAGCATCTGGCTGGGGAACTCCTCCATACGTCTCAAATGAAATGGAACCTTGAATGAGTTCCCATTGTAGCGTAATCCGGACATCTGAATCTGGCATGGAACCAGTAATTCTCATGCCATCCAAGTCTACACGAATCTGATCAGAGTCTGGTTCCATGACATAGCTACTCAATCTATATCCTGATACTGGTTGAATCTCATAAGATACGCTTTCTCCAGCGCCTAAACCTATTTCAGATTCTTCCGGAGCACCTCCTACAGTTCCTCCTCCGACCAATTCATAATTAACAGAAAGTTTTCTCTGACTCCGCCACAATACTACACTGTTATCACGATTGGCCCCATATGTTCCTACTCCGATTGTGATTCCTTCTGCATCTCTGTCCGACTTAAAATTGTCGGCAAAAGGCACTCCCATCAGAGTTTCCCCATAAGAACCAGAAGCTTTTGCAACTACAACTTCCTGGTCACTTGAAGTAATGTTGCCATCACTGGAAGCAGGATCCTGCATGGCTGTCACGCCAATCTCTCCTTCTCCCAAATCACCTGTGACTTCCATGACTTTTCCATTCCCGAGGACCACATTCCCCGGCGTATTACCTGTTATCTGTATATTATTGGATACGGTAAATTGTGTTCCATTAAAGTAAACTGCTCCCCGCTTTTCTCCATTTGCAGAATTATTCTGGATTTTGCAGTCATTCATCGACAGATTTCCACTCTCTACTTCAATGACACTTCCCAACACATCTTCACGATCTGACAGACAACCGGTAATCTCCGTGCCGCTTCCAATTCCTAACGTTCCCCCTTGATTTGACAGCAACGGTTCATTGTCACTTCCTGCAAAATTCTCACCGCTTAATTTAATATCATTAAACTGAAGCGACCGATTTGCAGTAACTGTGAATAAACTTTTCTGTCTTGCCTGAGCATCTGCTGCACGGATTGTCATGATTTCATCTGAAACTTCCTCATCCATGGTAAAATCCGTACTCAGGATCGTAATATCCATATTATTCCGCCATTTGCTCTGTATCGTATCAATCTCAGAAGCACTGATGGAATAATCATCCATAATAAAGATATATCCTTTTTTCCCGCCTATCTTATCCATTGCCGCCCCAATGGTTTTTAGCGGAGCGCTGTAACTACCTTCTGCCGAGTCACTTCCTGCTGTTGGATGCACATAGTAAGATGACAGACGTACAGAAAACGCTACCCTTTTATGCACGGTTTCATATGGCCTCATAGGTATTGTCCAGGAAAATGCTATCCCAGAGTCAATATTCTCCACTTTATTTGATGAAGAATTCCTATAAATATTAGTCAAAAATTCAGTATACCTTCCTACCCATTTTGTATCCACGGCAGTAGTCCCCAATTCTTCATCATCACAGAGGATGGCGTCAAAGGCAGCAAAATAATCAGCGGTACCTTGCCTACCATTAACCATATGAATGCCCCTCTCATTCAAGATACACGTAGCGGTATCATCATTCCCGATCATAACATCTGTGCCACTTCCCAGATAATACGTCTTGCTTTCTGCGGTAGCATTGTATAGCCAATAGTCAAACAGCACATATTTATCATCTGCACTGGAAGAAACTTTCATTTTCACTTCCAGATCGCCGCCATACATGGTCGATACTCCTCCATTGGTAGCAATTGTTACTCGTTTAGACGCAGAACCACCTGTCGGACTAGTATTAATATAAGTTCCATATCCATAATTAGCATATGTAGTTTTCATGGTAGTACTGTCAGACGTATTGTACCCTCTGCTCGGTGTACGATGACCTCTGAAATCAATCAAATGTCCATTTCCCGACTGTCCTGTACCGCCACTAGTAGGTGCTTTAAAATAATACGAAGTTGAATCGCAAGATCCCATACGATCTAGGTCTTCATTCTCCAGTTCTGTCTCTGAGGGGGCTGCCCAGACAGTCATGTTTGCAGGCAGGGACGATGCGGCTATCACACATATGCTTAAAAGTCCTGCCAACTGGCGCTTTAACCTCAGTTTCCAGTTCTTTTTTGTCATATTAGTTCTCCTTTTTCAAATTTGTAATTCAAATGCATTTTATACTTCCAAGCGAGATTTCATCCGTGACCATGATTATGCCCACAGATGGCTTTCCTACTCTATTAAAAATTTAACTTTTCTTCTATTGTCAGCATTTCCAAATCCGGATTCGTCATATCAAAATCCTCTTTCAGCAAAATAACCTCATACTGGCTTCCTTCCGTTTTATCTTTATCATAGTAATAAAAGCCCTCTGCTCCATTCAGATTTTTCCACACTACTTTTCTGCCGTCATTATCAGCACAGCCAGCAAATTTATTATTGATCAGCAAAAGATAACGTTCATCTCCATCTTTCACCGCCTTCTCATTTCCTTTTACAATCTTCCCATTACTGTCCACTACCTGATAATATTCCGGTTCCACCGTCTGCGGATCAACATTATCCGGAATATCTGTTTTCACTCCTACTACTCCATATTTGAAAGAGTCTTCCGCCTCTAATCTTAATCCATTGATATACCAGCTATCATTTTTCCTTTGCATACGATTCTTACTTCCATACGCTTTTCCCGTCACTTCAGAGAAACCAAATGTGTAAACTCCATCCGCCAATTCAACCTGAAGGTTAGAACCCGTCTGGAGCGAGCCGTCATTTAACTCATTCGAAGAAAACAAATACAAATCCGCCTTATCAATTCCATATAACTCACCATTGATAAAATCATCCGAAGTCCAGCTGTCCACATCATACTGAGCCACAAAATGACTATGACCCTGGAATAAAACAAATCCTGTTTGCATTCTTCCTATCCCATCAAATGCATATTGTTTTCCATCAATTTCCTGAATTGTGTCCCGATATACCTTTCCCTTTTCATCCGTTCTCCACCAGCTGTACTCCCCATCCTGATATTCTTCAGCGTCCAGATTCTCAGCTGGATACATCCAAACCCACTTATTTTTCAACAAGATCCCGCCATCATAGCCTGAAAAAAATCTGGAATCACTTTCACTTCTTACCGGCCGGTTTTCTTCCTGGGGTTCTTTATCTACTGCACTCCACCACAACAGCATGACGCCATTTTCATCAAATCCATATTCATTCTCCCCAATTTCTTCCTCTTTCAGTTTTTCTTCCGTACCTCTTAGTTTTTTCCCATTTTTATCAAAATAGAACCACATTTCTTCATACTCAGAGTATGTACGCCCAGCAGCTTTGCTTTCTAAGTCTGATCCCTGAAATCCATAAGATGTATTGTAATAATTCAACCAGCTTTCCATCAGCAATCTGCCATCTTCACCAGCATAGTAAACTCCGGAAACAAACGGATCCGTATCATCAACTTCATTTCCATCAGAATCAATCCAGCCTGTTAACATACGGCCATTCTCATCTAAAATGTAGTAGCTACCATCAATTTTCTTTTTAAAGTTATTTCCTTTTCTGCAATAATTTTTTCCATCTGCCCCAAAGTAATACCAGCCTTCTTCCAGCTGTTCTGTGCCTGCAGTTTCCGAGTTGATCATAATCCATGTATCATGGACCATTTTCCCCTCCTGGTCCACATAGTAGAAATACCCTCCATATTCTGCCGGAACCACTTTATCCTTAGCCATTTTTCCTGTTTGATCCAAGTAATACCAGTCATCACCGCTTTTCCTCCACTCTTCCGTTACAGCCTGACCAGTTTCGCTTGTCCACATCCATTCATCACCTGACATTTCCCATCCCGCTGCCTGTGCTGTTCCTCCAAAAGCTCCTGTTGCAACTCCAGTAGCAACCATAAACGCCGCTAACGCAGTTGTTTTCCTTTTCATAATCTCTCTCCTATTACCTACTGTATTTTTCATCACTTAATCAGATATACTTCTTTCTCCTGTCTCCCAAAATTCAAAGCTTGCTCATGAGTTTCAAAATAAATATCAATCGTATTATCTTTTACCTTTTTTCCAGTATCTTCCGCCGTATACACAATACCATCAATTTTCACCTCACTCCCCAACGGCAATATTTTAGGATCTGTTGCTATGGTATGCTTTGCTTGAGGCCTCGTTCCAGATTTTGTCAGAAACCCATCCGACCATTTCCCACAACACTTTTCACAACCACAATATCCCGTAATCTGAAAAACTCCTAAAAACTCCTCTTGCCGTTTCTTCGGGCGAACTTTAAATACTTGAAATGTTTTTCTTCCAAATTTAACTACTCTTTCATGATTATCAAAATATATCTTTACTTTTTCGCTTCCTCCCGGTTGAATCCCCTCTTCTACACGATAAATTTCAGACCCTATCCTGAGTAAATCGCCTATATGAAATATGCTCAGATCAGCCGCCACACTCCGTCCAGGTTTCAGTTTATTTTCTATTCCACTAGCAAAACTCCCTTTTTTTATGCATTTTTCACACTCACAATATGCTGCTACGGAAATCGCTCCAATCCATTCCTCAGGTTTCATTTCTTCCATCAACATGGTTTCTGCTACAGACATCCTGTTCCCTGAAAGTCCTTCTTCCCAAAATGTTTGTTCATCATCAAACACAACTAAAAGCCATAAAGCCATTATTTCCATAGTTATTACATATCTGATAAAAAGGGGGACTTTTTCAATAATGACCCGTACCATTAATATATTTGTTCCTTATCGTTAACCTCCTCTCTTCGTAACAGTCTCAAAAATCGTCATTTTCTTCTAAGTTATTTTGTAATCTTTTAAATCAGAAAATTTTGCAAGGTTTCACCTCCTATGTTATTCCTCTACAACAAAATTCCTCTTTTGTTGTAACCTCCTTAAAAAAGGACTGTTTTTGTAATTCCAAAAGATAAAAAAACTCAAAAAAATTATCACGGGAAATAATTGGGGATATGAAAAACAGGCTAACCTCCAAAATTGTTTGTTAGCCTATTTCTTATGACAAAAAAAGACAAAATTAAGTTCTTTTCTGGACATTTTAAGAAATATGTAGTAAACTAAAAGAGATTACTATGATTTATTTACAACAAAAGAGGAATTTTGTTGTAATTTTCAAACAATACATTTAATTTCTCCAGCTGTTTTAGATAATTTTTACTACTTTCCATAGTATAAATTCTGGTAGTATTGATGTTGCTATGCCCCAAAATATCTGCCAGCTTTACTAAATTTCTATCCTGTTCATAATAAAGCCGGGCAAATAAATGTCGAAAATTATGAGGAAATACTTTTTCCCAGGTTACTTTTGCTTCTTCACATAAACGTTTCATATTTCTCCACACATTACTTCTATCCATAGGTTTTCCATTTCGAGTAATAAAAATCATTCCCTGAGTGATTCCATGTCTTCTGGCGTAATTCATTAATAATTGGCTTAGCTCCCCAGTAAAAAATACCGTTCTTATCTTCCCTTTACATTCTACTTCTGCTTTTCCCTTTTTTACTGCTTCCACAGTTACATATACTGTTTCCGAAATCCGAATTCCAGTCGCACATATCGTCTGAAGAATCACCGCAGTTTTCTCATCGCCTTTCGCATAAGCTGTTTTTACCAGTCTCTTATACTCTTCCCTTCCGATCTCACGACGTTCCGGATAAAACACATTACGGCTAATTTTTAAAAATTTTATTCGGCAATCGTCCCAACCATAGTAAGAAAAAAAACCGTTAGCCGCCGCCAGTACACTATTTACTGTCACCGGTGCCAATCGTTCCCTCAGAAATCCTTTCCAATTTATAATATCGTTCTTCTCTACACCCTTTCCATTTAAGTATTGCATTAGCAATATCAGATCTCTACGATATTTCTTGATTGTACTTTCACTCTTTTCATTTCCTCTTAGCCACTGACAATATTTATCAATCATAACTTCTGTAATCTCTCTTTTCTCATTTTCTTTTTTCTCCATGATGCAAATTCCTCCTTATTCTTTTTTCATAGATATTACAATAAATTTTGTACCATTCTCTACTCTATTATGCAGTCCCCCTTCCTAATTATCATCACAGCTAAAACTACAAATACCAAATAAAATAACCGTCAACCTTCTGCATCGAAAGGTCAACGGCTTTTAGAAAAATTCTTTTATAATTATAAGTTTCTAAACAAATAACCATTAAATGTAACGAAAATACCCTAATAGTTTTATACAGCTTCTTTTTCTGTATTTTACTATTAGGGTACCATTTATCTTTTTTCTCTATATCCTATGGATTCTATCTATTTTTCTTCTCTACCATAGCAATTGCTTCTCTTACTTTTCCCTCTGCATGACCCAGAGCTTCCTCTGCCTGTTCTGCGCTGCAGTGTCCCTGGATCATCACAATCGCATTTGCCACTTTCATATCGGCTTCTCTCAGCACTTTTTCTGCGGTTTCCATATCTACACCTGTAATCTGGGAAACCATACGGCAGGAACGCACTACCAGCTTTTCATTGGTAGGCTGTACATGTACCATATAATTCTGATAAACCTTACCCAGGCGGATCATCACTCCCGTTGAAATCATATTCACGATCATTTTCTGGGCGGTTCCCGCTTTCATTCTGGTAGATCCGCTGATGACCTCAGCCCCCACTACAGGAGCAATGGAAATCTGGGCTTTTGCTGCCATCTGGCTGTCCTTGTTGCAGGTTACCGATACACTCAAAGCTCCGATTTCATTGGCATATTCCAGAGCCGCCAGTGTATAGGGAGTCCGTCCGCTGGCCGCAATGCCGATCACGCAGTCATCTGCTGTAAGTCCTACTGCCTTCAGATCCTCCACGGCCAGTTCTCTGGAATCCTCAGCACCTTCCACGGCACGGTACATGGCACTTTCTCCTCCGGCCAAAAGCCCGAAAGCCTGTTCCGGAGAGACACTGTAGGTAGGCGTCAGTTCTACCGCATCTAACGTTCCCATTCTGCCAGATGATCCAGCTCCACAGTAAATGATACGGCCTCCTCTTTTAAATCTTTCAGCCACGGCATCGATTGTCTTTGCAATACTGGGCAGTTCCTCCTCAATGGCTTCCGCCACTTTTTTATCCTCCTGATTGATCAGTGTCACAATTCCCAGTGAATCCAACTGATCAATATTTTTTGTGGCTTCGTTGACCGTTTCTGTGGTCAACCCTTCTATATTTACCATGTTTCACACCTCAATCATTTTTTTCTTTCAGACCTTCCACTAATTTTCTGGTCTTGACCAGTTCCACTTCTATTCGTTCAAAGTCTTCCTGGATTGCCCCCAAATACAGAAGCCACCCCATCATCAGAGAAGCCTGAAGGGACTCGAATGTTCCTACCCGCCGCACATCTTCCTTGTCCGGAATCTGCAGGCAGATATCAGCCATTGCTTTTATGGCACTGTCCCTGTTCCTGGTTATGGCTATTACCTGAGCCTGTTTTTCTTTTGCCTGTCTGCAGGCATAAAGCACTTCGCTGGACTGTCCGCTGTAGGAAACCGCTATCACCACATCTCTGTCATCAATGTAATTAAAAAATTCCGTTACCATATTGATATCCTGATAACAGTTGGCATCAAACCCTGCTCTCCTCAGTTTATGGAACAGATCATAAGCCACCGTATACGAACTTCCGATTCCAAGCAGGTACAATTTTCTTGCACTCTTCACCATGTTCACAGCTCTTTCCAGTTCCTGTCTGTCCAGCTGATAAAAAAAATCTTTAAATGCACTTTCTGTTCTGGCCTGCATTTTTTCACAAATACTTTCCAGATTATCCTCTTTTGACAGAACCGGGTCCGCCATTTTCCACTCTCCCCCTTCATCAGGGTCCATGGAAGATGCCAGTTCCAGTTTGAATCTGTCCAGTCCTTCTGCTCCCAGCTTTTTCACATAACGGATCACAGAGGCGGTGGAAACCCCGCTGGCTTCTGCAATATCAGCCGCCGTCATTCCCAGGATTCTGACCGGATTCTCCAGGATAAAATCAGAAAGCCTTTTTTCACCCTTACTCATCTGTCCATAACGCTCCCTGATCATCAACTTGATATTATCCATAAAATCCTCCTCTCACCGCTCTGTTCCCGCTATCTGCCAAAGCGCTTTTCTGCATCTGTATTTTTTCAAAACTTCTCCGCAGAAACCTACAAATAACTGAGAATGGACTGATCCGGTTCATTCGGGATCATCTGTGCAGTTACCGGGTGTCCACTATTGATCATTTCATGGATATCCGCAATGTCCTGCTCGGTCAGATTCACAGACTTTTTAATATTCCTTGAACCTTCCCTTTTCGCCACATTTCCCACATTTACTTTTTCGATTCCTACGCCCTGGCGGACAAGTTCCGCCATATCTGCAATATTTTTTGTAATTACAAACACCCGGTCTCCGGCATAAGCATTTTCCTTAAACCGTTCCACTGCTCTCTTTACCGAAACAATGGATAATTTTACACCGGCTGGCTTTGCCATTTTCAGACCGGATAACGCCATCTCATCTTTCAAAGCTGCATCATTGACTACCACGATCCGGCTGGCACCTACCGTATTGGTCCATACCGTAGCTACCTGACCATGTATCAAGCGCTCATCTACTCTTGCATGAATAATCTTGCCTTTCGGGGCATCAGGATCAACTTTTCTCCGGACTGCTTTAGCCGGTGCCGCCTTCTTTTCTTTCTGTTCCTCATCTGTGAGGAAACGGATCACCTGCTCTTTTCCTGTAGCAGCCACAGAATCAGCTAATTCCTTCACATCTTCCGATGCTTCCCGCCCCATACTTGCTTCGATCAGAGCTGCCAGATTGGTCCCGCCGACCACTTCCATAGAAGCGGCACCTTCCATACGCAGCTTTGATGCCACATTATAAGGGGAACCACCTGCCAAATCCGCCATGACCAGTACAGAACTGCAGTCACTAAGGCTGTTCAAAGCCGTTCTCAGTTTTTCTGTCAGCAGATCGATAGAATCCTCAGGTAAAAAATCAACTGCCTGGTAATCATGCGGTTCCCCGGCAATCAGTCTCAGGCTGCTGGTGATACCGGTGGCAAAATTCCCATGTCCTGTTACAATCAAACCTATCATATCACGCCTCCCACATTAAAACAATCCCGTCACAAATACCAGGATATTCTGAAGGTTTCCAAGCAGCATACCTAAAGCCAACAGGATAAAGATCAGTCTGGTAGAATTGACTTTCTTTTTCCCCAGCAGCCAATAGGACAGCATAACAATAGCAAGAGGCAGCATACTGGGAAGAATCTTATCCAGGATATCCGTCTGTACTGCAAAGGTTACTTCTCCCATGGTGAACGCCAGATCCGTCTTATAGGAAACAACTGACGGAATCAGGGCCCCTACTACTGTTAAGCCCAGGATACTGGCCGCTTCTGTGACAGGTGCCAGTTTATCAGAGAAGTTCGTGGCCATCTTACGCCCGGATTTATATCCGATATAAGTAAATTTATAACGCACCCAAAGCACTGCTGCACAGGCAATCAGCGGTATAATCAACCCTACCACATTACCCTGCATAGCCATATAAGCAGCGATGGAAAAACAGATAGCCCGGTAAATAGCCAGGAACAGGGTATCACCAACGCCAGCCATCGGTCCCATAAGACCTGTCTTGACTGCCATTACCGTTTCCTCTGCTTCGATTCCCAGTTCTTCTTCCAGCGCCATATCAGCACCAACGATCAGGTGAGACATTGGCTGAGAGGTATTAAAATAAGAAAGCTGCATCTTCAAAGCTTTTTTCATTTTTTCCGGATCATCACCATAAAGACGTTTCAATACAGGCATGATCACATAGGCATAACCAAGACCCTGCATCTTTTCATAATTCCAACCCAACTGAAGACCGAACAGGTTTCTGGTATATACCTTTTTGATGTCCTGCTTCGTCAGCTTCGTAGAAGTATCTGTCTGATTAGTCATTGATCTCTACCTCCTCATCGTCAATTTTTACCATACCGCCATAGCTTGCCTGTGTTCCCTGTACTGCAGCCTGACGTTCCTGAGTTCTCATATAATGAAGAGCTGCCAAAGCAAAACCTACCAGAGCTGCTGCCATGATGGTAAATACAGAACCGGCATATGCCAGCATCACAAAACCAATAATAAAATATGCATAATGTTTTTTAAGCGGAAGATAACGCATCAGGATCGCCATACCCATGGCCGGGAGGATTGCCCCTGCTGTCTTCAGACCAACCATAAACCATGACGGAATCAGGGCATTGATGCTGTTGATCACAACTTCTCCGAAGATCAGGCCAATTGCCACAGGAATCATACGGGATAACATCCACGGAAGAGCTCCCAGAAGATTCGCCCTTTCCACTCCTTTATAATCGCCTCTTTCCGCACATCTGTCCGCGTAATGCTGGAAGAAAGAGTTGCTCATTCTTCCCAGAATATCCATCTGGGTCAGCAGCAGTCCGATCGGGATTGCAAGAGCAATGCCATATTCTGCTCCTTCCCCGGAAATAATCGCATAAGTGGTACCCATAATGGCACCTGACAGGTAATCAGGAACAGTAGCTCCTCCATAAGTAGCCACTCCCAAAGTCATCAGCTGAAGGGTGGCACCAACAATCAAACCTGTCTGTAAATCTCCTAACAGAAATCCTACGAATGTTGCCGCAAACAGCGGTGTGTAAATACCGCACTGAATAGAAATCTGATCCAGTACCGCAATTGCAGTATACAGAACCACCAGTGCAATGAACCATACAGAAATCTCCTGCATACTTGTCCTCCTTATTACATTTTTACATTTTCTTTTTTTGTCCTCATCACTCTCAATGGGCATTTTGTCTATTTTTCTGCTGTTATATAAGCGCTTATGCCATTATATTACCATATATGTAACAGAATTACAAGTTATATTTGTATTTTAAACAAAAATGTAATAGAATTACATTTTTGTTTTGACACCATAAAAAAACGGTATACAGCCTTTCCAGCTGTATACCGCCTGTTTGCTACAGATTATCGCCAGCTTCATCAGCCGGCTGTTTGATTAGATTTCTCTTGTATATTCTTTCAGCCATTCTGCCTCTTCTTTACTCAGATAAGGAGAAATTTTTTCATACACTTCTCTGTGATAAGCATTCAGCAGTTCCACATCTCTTTGCTCCATATACTTTTTATCAATGGCATCCAGATCAATGGGAACAAATGTCACAAACTCAAACTCCATAAACTGACCATAGGAATTTTTCTCTGCCTTCCGGCAAAGCACCAGGTTTTCCGTCCGGATTCCATATTTTCCTTCCAGGTAAATTCCCGGCTCATCAGAAGTCAGCATTCCTTCTTCCAGAATACCGGAATCCTGCCTTTCCGGAACCACCTTCCACCGGATACCATTGGGGCGCTCATGCACATTTAACAGATATCCTACCCCATGTCCTGTTCCATGGTCAAAATTCAGCCCCCGCTTCCAGAATACTTCTCTTGCCACATAATCCAGATTCATACCGGTACAGCCGTGAAGAAACTTTACATCTCCCAGGCGCAGCATACTGACTGCCACCAGAGTAAAATGTTCCTTTTCTTCTTCCGTCAGGTCTCCAAGTGCCACAGTCCTGGTAATATCTGTGGTTCCCTGATAATACTGGCCGCCGGAATCCACCAGATAAAATCCTTTCGGTTCCAGAGCTGCCTTATTTTCCTCTGATGGAGAGTAATGGCACATAGCCGCGTTTGGTCCATAGGCAGAAATCGTATGGAAACTAGGTCCCAGATAGCCTTCCTGTTCCCGGCGGAACTCTTCCAGCTTTTCAGCCACACTGATCTCGTCTATGGGAATTTTCCCGATATTATGTTTCAGCCAGTAAAGATATCTGGTCACCGCCACACCATCTTTGATATGGGCTTTCCGGATATTTTCCATTTCTGTTTCATTTTTTACGGACTTCGCCAGCGCAGTCGGATTCATTCTGTCCATCAGCCGGCAGCTGGAGTCCAGGTTGTGGCAAAGAGCATAGTTCACTCTGCTCTTTTCAATCATTACCGTCTCATTCCGGAACGTTTTTACCGCCTCATAAACTTCATCATAAGCACGGACCGTAACACCCAGACCTTCCAGATAAGATACCGTAGATGCACACAAAGCCTCTTCCTGCACAAACAGCAATGCTTTCTCTCCTGTGATGATCATATAGGACAGAACCACAGGATTACAGGGCACATCATTTCCACGGATATTCAAAAGCCACGCAATATCATCTACCGACGTGAGGATATGGACAGTTGCTTTCTCCTGTTCCATAGTCTTTCTCAGTTCTTCCAGTTTTTGAGCCGCAGATTTTCCACTGTATTCTTCCTCAAGAACCCATATTGGTTCCGCAGACAGCGCCGGTCTGTCCTGCCATATCATACCCACCAGGTCCTCCTGATAAACAACAGACACCTCTTTATCCGCCAGACACTCTTCTATCCTTTCTCCCAGCTGCTCATTGATGACCCGGCCATCAAATCCCACAGTGCCGTGAGCCGGAACCGTCTCAGCCAGATACTCCAGGATTGTAGGAACCCCTTCCTGTCCCATTCTGCGAAGTTCCACCATACTTCCTTCCAGTTCCTTAGCAGCCTGAACAAAATACCTTCCATCAGTCCAGAGACCGGCTTCATCCGCCGTGATCACTGCCGTACCTGCAGAACCGGTAAATCCTGTCATATATTCCCGACACGCAAAATGCCTGCCAACGTATTCTGACTCATGAAAATCAGAAGTAGGAACGACATAGGCATCTACGCCTCTTTCTCTCATCAGTTCCCTTATTTTCCCCAGCCGTTCATTCACCATCATAGTTTCTCCTTTCTTTCATTGCATCTTCAATTGCCGCAGCAATCCCTTCCCCATAAGTAGGATGCGCCCTCATGGCCATAGACAGCTGACTGGCTGTCAGCCCATTTGCAATCGCTGTAGCCATCTCTCCTATCATGTCCGTTGCCCTGGAACATATAATCTGGGCCCCTACGATCGTGTTGGAATATGCTTCAAAAATCAGGCGCACAAAGCCGCCTTCTTCCCTGGCAATGATTGATTTCCCATTATTCCTCATATCGTAATGCCCGCATTTCACATGCAGTCTCATGGCTTTTGCCATTTCCTCCGTAATACCAACTGTCGCAATCTCCGGTTCTGTATAAATACAGCTGGGAACCACCGGAAGTTCTGCGTACATACCGTTTGGAACGACACTCAAACGGACATCCGGTTCTCTTCCAGCCAATTTATCCACCACATAAGACGCCTGGGCCGCCGCCACATGAGCCAGCCTGATGGGAGAAATCAGGTCTCCGATCGCGTAGACTCCCGGTTCGCTCGTCATAAAATTCCCATCCACTGCCAGCCGCCCATCTTTTCTATCCAGGCTGACATCTTCTCCCAACAGCCCTTCCATATAGGGGTCTCTCCCCACTGCTGCCAGAATCCTGGTAGACCGCACCTCAAAAATTTCCTTTCCCTTCCTGACCAGGCAGACGGAACCATCCTTTTCTATTTTCTCCACTACCGTATCGCAATGCACGGTAATTCCTTTTCGTTCCAGTTCCTTTTGCAGCTGAAGGGACACTTCCCGGTCCATTGTCCCCAGCAAAGTCTCATTTTGCTCGATCAATGTTACCTTCGACTGAAGATTATTAAAAATAGTGGCAAATTCCACACCGATCACACCGCCTCCTATAATCGTCAGCCTGTCATAATTCCAGGTCTTCGACGCCAGAAGTTCATCACTGGTAAGCACACTGCAGGAATCCGCTCCATCTACTGTCAGTTTCCTAGGCACAGCCCCTGATGCCAGGATAATATGGTCCGCCTCATAGAAAACCTTCCCTTCTTCCCCGATTACCTCTACGGTTTTCCCTCTCCGCAAGGTACCTCTGCCCCGGATCACATCAATCCCGGCTTCCTGGAACAGTTTCCGCAATCCCTCCTGATAGGTGATTACTGATTTCCTTTTGTATTCCTGCATCTTTTTAAAGTCAAAAGAAATAAAATCCGTGGAAACCCCCATGTCATCACAGCTTTGCAGGCTTGCAAACATATGAGATGCATAGAGAAGGGCCTTGGTAGGAATACATCCCCGGTTCAGGCAGGCTCCTCCCATCTTATCCTTCTCCACTACTGCAGTGCGAAATCCCAATCCTGCTGCACGGAGGGCGGCCGTATAACCTCCTGGTCCTCCGCCAATTACGATCAAATCATATTTTTCTGCCATCCGCCGTCACCTTTTCCTTCAATCTGTCTCTTCCTCGCGTACAAAAAAATGAAAATGCTGGCAGCCATTCCAGATTCCATCATCACTGACAGAAGTGGTTATATAATCCGCCACTTCCTTCAATTCCTCGATAGCATTTCCCATGGCAATACCCAAACCTGCCTGGCAAATCATCTCATAATCATTCATACTATCACCAAAAGCAATCACATCTTTCATGGAATAGCCATAGTAATCGCATAAACGTTGCAGCCCTTTTGCTTTTGACGCCTCTTTCTCAACCACGTCTGCTCCTCTTTTTCCGGCAAACAAAAGGCATTTCAATTCCGGGAAATGCGCTTCCAGATCTTTTGCCCCTTCTTCTCTTCCTATATAAGCAAGTGTCCTCACTCTCCCATCCAGAAGTTTCCAGGCATCTCTAAATTTTCTCCCACATTCTCCCCATCGTTCCAGGTCCATAGCCCTCACAATTTCCTGATGAAGATAATAATCTTCATCACCAATTGTAACTCCTACCGCATATCCAGCCTTATCTGCATAAGAAAAAATGCGTTCCAGCAATTCCCGGTCCATCTCATGATCATAGATCATCTTGTCCCCTACTGTAATTTTGGTACCATTCATATGAATAATTGCATCCGGTCCTACCTGCTCTTTATATTCCCGACTGTAATAATTATCCATATCCCTTCCTGTAGAAAGAACAATATAAAAACGTTCCCGCAGCTTCTCCACTGCTTTCAGTGCACTCTCCGGTATACGGTATATGCTGTGGTCCAGAAGTGTCTGGTCCAGATCAAAACTGATAATTCCCTGTTTGTTCACGCCCATTCTCCTTTTCTAGTATAATGAAAATGCTGGACGCCCTATCCAAGCATCCAGCACAATTAAAATCGGGGCAACAGGATTTGAACCTGCGACCTCTCGGCCCCCAGCCGAGCGCGCTACCAAGCTACGCCATACCCCGGTATTTATGCGGTCTGCATCCAGACCGCATTTTCATTTTTAACTAAGCATTTTTTCCACAGCATTTTTTATACTTCTTACCGCTTCCACAAGGACAGGGATCATTTGGATATACCTTTCTTCCTTCACGGCGAACCGTTCCGGAAGCCTTCTGCTCCTTATAAAGTTCTTTTCGTCTCTCTTCACTCAGAATGCTGTCCCACTGAGAAAGCCCGTACAGCCAGCTGGCCTTTGCTTCCACCATATTATAATACAGTTTTTCCGGATCAATCTCAATCTTTACAACTGTATTTTCATCCATGGTTTCAATCGGATTTTCATAGCCTTTCAGGCTCTCATTGATACCATCAAGAAATCCTGTCATAATCAGAACTTCTGTGTGATACTTGTCAGCCAGTTCTTTCACAGTGCCTTCCACTACCTGCTCCGGAGCTGACAGAATCTGCTCATAAATACCTTTTTCAATCTGGAAATAACCGTTCCAGAGTTCTTCCTTCTTTTTATCATCTAAACCATCGCCATACGCGAGATTTCTCCATGTTTCTAACAAAGTTGCCATTTCATTACCATCCTTTTTTCTTGTCCTTAGGATTACCTTAGCTAGTATATACCAAAACCAGAAAATTTGCAAATAGATTTTTCAAAAAAGTTTTCTTTTTTCAATGATAAAAAATCGGCCCCAGCGCGCCCTGCGCGCCAGAACCGACTAAAAAGGGGAGGATAAGTATTCACTTCTTCTTTTGTAACTATTACTAGTATTGACAGAAGTGGAACATATATTCATCCTTTTTCACTTTTATTTTTCCGGTTCGTGCTCCACCTCCTGTAGCTGGGTTCCATCATAGAAAAAGCTTAAAATGTCATCATATTTCTTGCCTTGCTTTGCCATACCCTGAGCTCCGTTCTGGCTCATTCCTGCTCCATGTCCATATCCTCCTCCATAGATATGGAACCGTTCTCCTTCTTTCTCCACAGTAATGAATGCACTGGGAAGGGAATCCTGTCCGGTCATCTCCATCCCATCTTTTTTCTTTATCTTCAAAGCAGTATTGCCCAATACTGACCTGACCTGATTCTGGCCGCTCACCGTCTTAACACCTTCCGAACCGGTAATTTCCAGTTCTTTCACTACGCCACCGGCTCCTCTGGATTTGACTGTAATCTCTCTCACTTCTCCTATGCCTGTGACTTTCTGCTCCAGTATTTCGCTGTCTGTATAGGTTTCCCAACGAAACATAGCGTATTCGGAATCATAAGCTTTATAACTCTTATTTTTGATAAAATTGGAAAAGTCTACCTGATTGGACAGATCAAGCCCCTGTGGATTTTCCCCTAACAGTTTGCTTTTAATATATGGCACCGAAGACGGGTCTCCACCCCAGATGCTTCCATCTGTAGTCACACCGCAAGACGTGGAAAAATAGAATGCTTCTATCGGTTTCCCGTCATAAGTAAGGATCTGTCCATATGTCTCATCTACTGCACTGTCCGTCCTGCTGTTTGTTTCTATATTATTATATACCTGATAATTGGTACTGTCATCTACATGGGCTCCATAGGCGCTGTAACCATTTGCCTGGATCTGGCGGTATGCATAAGTCCTGGCACATACTGCCTGGGCTTTCAATGCCTCTTTTTCATAACTTGCAGGCATTTCACTGGGAACTACTTTTTTCAAATAATCTTCCAGATACAGCTCGTTTATCAATACAAGGCCCTGTTCTGTTGCCGCAATTTCCAGCCTGCCTCCATAAGCAGGAGTTCCCTGTCCACGTTCTATAGTCTGAACCGAAATCTCTGCCCCATCTGAAGGCTCCACGACCAATCTGCCGCTTCCCAGCCTGCTCTCGCCCGTGTCAATAGAAAGCTCCTGACCTGCCGGTATGGTCTCCTCTCCTCCGTCACTCCAGGTCAAACTCATATCCTTGGAACTTTTCAGCACAACAGAAGAATGAAATGTGGAATGAAATCCTGTATCCATCAGCAGGACCCGGATTGTGCCTGCATCAAACTGGCGAACGATCAATGCTGCGCATACCTGTCCTTTTGACACAACAAATTCCTGATTATCATATCCCACCAGGATATCTTTCGTCTGTTTTTTCTCAAAAGTCCCAAATGTCTTAAACACCTGGAATGTAGGGCTCAACGGGAGATTCCCATATCCTTCAATCTCAATAAAGTCCGTCCCTACAGCCAGCACTTTTCCTGAAATCCTTTCCTTTTTGACAACAACCTTTTTTACCCGTCCATCTTCCAGGTACAGGTCCGCTATATTATTATAAACCTTCTGTTTTTCATCTTCTTTTAATCCTGTTTTTAACTCCTTTGTAATGCCTGCCACATAAGCAAGCAGTTTTCCATCTTCGCCTTCCGTAATCCATACGTTTTCGTAGATCACACTGTCTGATTCCGGTTGGTCACACCAGATCAAGGTTTTCCCTCTGTAAAGTGCCTTTACTTCCCGGTCCACATATTTCTCCAGCATCAATCCATGGCAGTCCATGGTCCCGGCACTGGTATATACACTCCATTGAAGTTCTTCTGTCTCACCACCCATGGCATAGATCGTGATTTTCCCATCTGTCACCTGGTGTCCGCTGTCCACCGCGTTCAATAAGGAATCATAAAGCAGCCACCATTCATCCATAGGGATTGCCTGGTCCCGATTGTTTTTCGTAGCCCTTGCTTTTCCCTTTAATGCCGGGCTGATGCTTTCTACCAATTTCTCTGCTTCCCCATAGGTAAGATACCCTTCTGCACTGTCTGCACCAGGCAAAGTCACTTTTTCATCCAACAGACCATTTTCATAAAGATAGTCCATATATCCCACATACCATTCTTCTGTCTGGCCCGCCGGAAAATGTGAAACTTTGTCCTGCAGAAAACTTTCACACTCTTCCTGGGAAACCAAGGCAAGCACGGTTGCTTTCGATGCCAGTGCTCTGGATATGCCATCCTGCATCGGTTCATATATTACGATTCCTATCAATAATAGGATGATCAGGGCTGGGATTCCTACGATCCAACTGATTGCTTTCCAATTCTTCATCTATTCCTCTTGCTTTCTAATGTATGTTTTCTGTTCCTTCTCTATATAATCTAGTCCATCATAATCTTGAGTATTACAGGACAGTTCTTTTTTTCGCAAGAAATATTCAATTCCTTCTTTCGCCAGATTGTACAGCACTGCAAATGTAGGTACTCCTATGATCATACCAACAAAGCCAAACAGCCCTCCAAACAGCAAAATCGAAAACAACACCCAGAAACTGGAAATTCCCGTGGAGTTTCCAAGAATCTTTGGTCCCAGAATATTACCGTCAAACTGCTGCAGGAGAAAAATGAAAATAATAAAATAAAGGCATTTCATAGGACTTACCAGCAGGATAAAAAAAGCACTGGGAATCGCTCCAATAAATGGCCCAAAAAACGGAATTACATTTGTAACACCCACGATCACGCTCACCAGCATGACATAGGGCATATTCATAACGCTCAGACACAAAAAACATAAAATCCCTATGATCAGAGAATCCAGCAGCTTTCCTATAATAAAGCCTCCGAATACTTCGTGGATATACCGGATCTCCCGTATCACCCGATTAGCCAGATTCAAGGGAAGCAGGCCATAGGTTGCTTTCTTTGCCTGGGCACAAAACGTATCTTTAATATTCAAAAGATATACCATCACGATAACACCGATCAGAACATTTTTCAATACGGTGACCACACCCATAACGCCGCTGGAAATCCTTGACACCACGGCCCCCACATTCGGAATGATATTCTGAATGTTTTCATTGAGATTTGCCAGATCCGGCATAATATTGGCATTTACCCAGCTTTCCAGCAGCAGGATAAGTTCACTGAACCATTCCGTCGCCGAATCGGAAAGTTCAGGATTATCTGCCAGTACTTCACGAAGCCAGTTTTCCAGATTATTAAGACTGGTAGGCAATGATGCTAAAAGTGTCTGCACACTGTCTACCAGCTGTGGAATGAGAATAGAAAGCAGACCGATCACAACTGCAAATAATGCTGCCAGGCTGACAACGGTAGCTACTGCCTTTCCTGCCCTGCTCTGTGTTTTCTTGGCATGGATAAACTTTTCTAAAATCCTTTCCGTTGCTTTTCTGGTACGATTATAGAGAGGAGCCAGCAAATATGCCAATACGGCTCCATATATAATCGGCATCAAAATGCCGGTCAGGATTTTTCCTCCCTGTTTAATCTTGTCCATATGGATCATGGCAAATACCAGCAGAACACAGACTCCGATAACCAGTAATGCCGTGATGCCCCAATAAATGTAAGTGGAAAACCTTCTGTTTCTCATATATCTTACCGCTCCCCGTTTTGCTGTCTTTTTTTCAGTTTAACATATTTTACAAAAAAGATAAAGCAGCGATTACTCGCTGCTTTTCTCTTTCGTGATCCCGAAATGCCGTCTCTTACTGTTTGACTCCTAGCATTGCTAGGTGGGCAACCTCACTTAAACTTCTGTCTTCCACTCTTTGGAGGCCTGACATCGATTTAAAAATATTGGAATCCCTTATGTCATACTGTAGGTTCAAAATAGGTAAGAGGGTCGAACACCCCAGGAATCACAAGCTTTGTTTTTTACTGTAATTCATTATACAACAGTTCTTTTTGTTTTTCAAGACGGTTTTCTCTTCCACAGCCACCAGTCTTTTCTAATTAGTAATCCACCTAACAGATCATCGGCTGCTTTTCCAGTCTGTAACGTTCCATATACAAATCCAGTTCCTTCAGAAGATCTTCACAGGAATCACTGTAAATACACAATTCAACTGTTTGAAATTTGTGAACGGCAACCACATCCAACAGAGACCTGGCATTCACAGCTACTTCGCCACATAGTAATTCCGCTTCATAATGATATCTGCTTATAATCTCTGTCAGTTTTATAACAGAATCCATATTCCAGAAAACAACGGGCTTTCTTATCATGCAGCTATCTCCTCTCCGCTTTTGTATTGTTTCATTATATACAAAGACAGTCTCAAAAATCAACATATTTCCACATGATTTTTATTTTTTTGAAGACTTTTTCCCCATTGCCCCGTTATAATATACAGGACGGAAAGGGGGCGGGAACTATAAATGCAAATGAACAGTTAGAGCAGATGATAGACAAATATCAAAATTTAGTCTATTCTATCTGTTATCGCCTTACAGGGGACTATTTTGAAGCAGAAGATCTGGCTCAGGATACCTTTTTGTCGGCTTACAAAAACCTCGCTTCCTTTGACGGTCAGAATGAGCGGGCTTGGCTTTGCCGGATTGCCACAAACAAATGCATTGATTATCTGAAACGTGCCGGAAGACGCTCCGTTCCCACTGAAGACAGTTTTTTCGTCACCGTCCCTGCCGATAACCGTTCTCCGGAAAACACTGCCCTGGATCACGCTATCCGCGAAGAGCTGCTTCGATGCTGCCTTTCTCTGAGTCCCCCATACCGGGCCGTGGCTCTTGACTATTTTTATCACGAACTGAGCATACAGGAAATTGCCGGAAAAACCGGCCGAAACCTGAAAACTCTTCAGACCCAGCTTTACCGCGCAAAAGCTATGCTGCGGAAACTGTATGGAAAGGAGGGAACGTTATAACCATGGAAAAGCATGAATTGACATTAGAACGTTTAGAAAAGATTGCTGACAGTGATCTTCTCGCCGAAGACTTTGCCGATTATATGGAAGAACATTTCCTTATATCAGCACCTGGAAACTTGAAAGCTTCTATCATGGAACAATGTGTCAATAAAACAAACAGCCTTGTCCCCGAAAAGAAACCTTACGGAAAGAGACTTCTTTTTTTCTATACCCTCAAAGTGGGGGCTGCGGCAGCTGTATGCATTTTCGCCCTGGCATCTGCTCCTTCCCGTACAATTCTGACAAATCCGGTTTCCATGCTGACCTCTTCCAATATTTCCGTATATCAGAAAGCACAGCAAATCACGGATCAATTAAACCGATTTACTCATGTTTTTTCAAGATGGGAGGTGAATTTATATGACAAAAAAGAAAAATAAATTTCTTACATTCTGCTGCTCTCTTCTACCCGGAACCGGAGAAATGTATCTGGGTTTTATGAAGCAGGGCATCAGCCTGATGGGGGCTTTTTTCCTGATCTGGGCTATTACTGGTTTTTTTAATATCCCCGCTCTTCTTTTCGTTCAACCTGTTATCTGGTTTTATAGTTTTTTTCATGTGCATAATCTGAATTCCATGCCAGATGAAGAATTTTATGCTATGGAAGACGACTATCTGTTCCGACGGAAAGATTTTCCATTTCTGAATAAAGAGTGGCTTGAACAAAACAGAAAAACAGTAGCCACTCTCTGTATCTTATTCGGAGTCGGACTGCTTTGGAATTATCTGGTGGAGTTATTTTATATAGGTGCTTATTTCCTTCATCTCCCCAATTCTCTCTATGAAATGCTTCATGCCTTAGGCACGTTTTCATTAAGGGCATTGGTATCCATCTGTATCATAATTCTGGGAGTACATCTGATCAGAAACAAAAAGCAGGAATTAAATGGAGAAGATCATCATTCATCCTCTTTCCAAGACAACAATAAGTCTTGAACGGATATCTTTTCAGGCGTTTTATAACTTTGAATTCACCTGCTAAAGGGACGGCTTAAGCCGTCCCTCGTTTTTTTAACAGCATTTGTTGCAGCAGCAGGAATTATTTCCACAATTATTGTTTGCTTCAGAACAGGATTCTAAGCCTTTCTGATATCCATCATTATAGCCGCTGTTATAACCTGCATTAAAGCCATCGTTATAGCCTGCATTGAAGCCTCTCTGAAACGCATTGTTATTATTATTGTTGTTATTATTACAATTGCAATTACAGCATCTGTTACACCACATAATCAATTCTCCTTATTTTGTGTTTGTACTATATATTATGTGGACAGAAAAAAAAGGTTACTCTTTACGTTCACCTCTTCCCCCACTTCTCATAAACTGATATTAGAAATTCTTCCGAAAGGAAAGGAGCACCTTTATGGATCGATATATCTCACCAATTCCTGCTGGTCCTGCCGTAAGGCCGCTGTTTATGAATGCGTCCCAGGCAACCCCTCTCAATTCCATGTCTTTTCCCGTTGGAATGGCCTATGTCCCTATGCAGCAATGGCAACAGACTTATGATCTGGGCATGGGCTTCAGCCGGGGAACCATTTTCCCTGATCTAGATCTTCCATTTGAAATGGGGAGGTGTCAATCATGAATTATATGAATAGAAACATGGCTGCCATGGGAATTTCAGCCAATGGCGCTCCGGTATCAGATGCCTCACAGATTCTTCAGGCTCTTGATCAATCCAGCTTTGCTCTAGACGACGTTACTCTGTATCTGGATACTCACCCTATGGACAGAGACGCTCTGAATTATTATCAGTATGTGAAAAGTCTCCGAAACCAGGCTATGAATGCATATATAGATCAATATGGTCCTCTTATGAAAGACCAGGAAAATTCTACTACAAGCTGGACCTGGGTAAAAGGTCCGTGGCCTTGGGAAGGAGGTAATGACTGATGTGGGTTTATGAAAAAAGACTGCAGTATCCGGTAAAAATCAAAAATCCAGATCCTAAAATTGCTCAGTTTATCATGAGTCAATACGGTGGACCCAATTGCAGAAACCTATCGGGTATGATGGACCATTATTTTGCCAGTCCGGGATACTGCAATGCGCCGTCCTGGTCCGGTGTGAGAATCACCGGATCCGTAGCCATTTTCCCATCATCGTCCAGGTAATACCATTTTCCGTTGATGTCTTTCAGGCCGGTACACATGGCCCCGTCAGCTCCCAGATAATACCAGTCTCCTTTGTACTGATACCACACGTTTGATACCATCAAACCATCACCACGGAACCAGTACCATTTCCCTGCATCTTTATACCAGTCGTTTTTTACATAGATTCCTGTATTTCCCAGGTAAAAGCGCCAGCCTCCGTCTTCCTGGTACCAGCCGGATTTAATGGGGTTCATGGCCGCTGCCACGTCTTTCTTAAACTGCTCCCAATCCTCCGGGTGATCCACCCACCACTTAGGGCAACCCTTTCCGGTAACATCATAATGACGGATCAGTCCGCCGTTCTGCGGGTCCAGCTTCCATCTTTTGCAGATATCCGCTGCCAGAGCCACATAAGACCGGTAGGTTTCTTCTGTAAACTTTCCTGTAGAATCCGGATGACAGGCTTCGATGGAAATTGTATAGCTGTTGGCCTGATTGGTAGTCCAGCTTACTTCCTCTTCCGGAATCAGCTGCAGCACCTCCCCTTTCAGGCCTATGATATAGTGACAGCTGGCTTTTGTGGTATGGGTATCTTTCAGATTTTCAAAATAATTCCGATTCGCCTGAGCACTGGTACCGGGATTTCCAATATAATGACAGGCTACTGCCGTGGTCCGGTCCCGGCGGGTTCCCGGACGGTTATAGTTGCTGATAGTCAGATACTGCTTTATAATATCCATAAATTTTCCTCCGCATTTATTTAATATGATATATTGATAATATAGAAAGGTCTGGCAAATATCAGACCAGAAAAATTCCAGGTATCTTGTAAATCCATTCTACATATGCTATAATGCCAGTAGGCAAGAAAAGATAATAGCATCCAAATGATGCAAAAACGAACGCCCCGGAGGTCGCAACTCCGGGGCGTTCTTCTCTCTTTATGTAGTTGAGCATCTACAGGCTGGTTACCGACTATTTATCGCCGTCCAACCATTTGTTGATGAGGTGGCAAACCACACCAGCCACAACGGCAATAAGAAAAGATAATAGATTTTCCAAAATGATGCACCCCCTTCCTGTTGCCAGTATCGGGGCGGTAACATTGGCATTATAGCATAGCAATCATAATCCAGCAATCATATCCGGCCCGGTATTTCCGGGCCTTTGTTGCGATGTCGCAATGATTACTTGTCCAATCCAACTCCAGGACCTGTTGTGGCATCTTTTTCAATCTGCATTCCAGGTCCAGTATGTTCATCACGTTCAATATTTACACCGGGACCGGGACCATCTACCCTATGTCCGCAGTCCATGTCCGGGCGGCTATGAACTGGATCGTTAATATGGCAATGTGCTGCGTCATGGGGTTCCTGCTTCTCGTGAATAACATTCTTTTCAGATCTCTTTTTTTCTTCCATAGTGTTCTCCTTTTCTTTCATATAAAATCTCATTTATTCGGTGGCTATTCAGCCGCCGGGATACCGCCCGGCCCAGAGATGATGGATCACCTCCTTATTTTGCTGCAACTTCCGGAATACCGGCTACAGATGTGGCTACAGACAGAATTCCCGCCAATGCAGATGCCGACGCTACCATCTGCCAGTTCACATCACCCATCACTGCCGCAGTGCCAATGGTAGCCACAAAAGTCTGTGCCATAGTCTTGACCGCTCTGACTGCTGCCGCCTTGATCCACTTCTGGGTGTCCACATCAATTTTAAATACGCAATTCTTAAACATGCACTTCACCTCCTCTCTCATCGAATAGATTGCGACAATATAAAAATGAGCCCGGTCGCCAGTCCTCCGGCAATCGTGCTCAGTATCGCTGTAATGATAGTATTCTTCGCCTGTTTCCAGGCCGTCGCTGGCTCCTGTTCCAGCTTATTTAACCTCTGCCCCTGGCTTCTCTGCTCCTCCAGCATCTGCTTCATGTCATGAGCCAGGGTATGTACAGATATGGTCAGATCCTGAATCGCTTTTATGCTTTCTTCCAGCAATTCTATCCTCTTATCCTGACGCTTGTTTTCTGCCTCCATCCGACGGCGGAATTCTTCATGCTCCGCCCGGCTGATTGGTGAATCCATTGGCATTTACCTCCTATTACTTTTCCTCTGCCAATTCCGGATAACCTAAAGAAACCAGCACTTTCTTCACATCTTCCCGGATCATCAAAGGCACATCTTTAATAGACTTCATGCCTTTCAAGATTAAATCTGCGTAAATCACTGCCATTTGCTCCACCTCCTTATTTTATATTAGAAGCTGCCAGCTCAAACACCTGTGTAAGAGCAAGCTGCAGTTCTGTGACCTTTTTCTCGTTTTCATCGTTCATGACTTGCAGTTTTTCCAAAACCTGATAATCTACAAACGGATAGAACGCATATCCGGTGAATATCTTTTCTCCATCTTCGTCTGTTTTGTAGACAAGATTTCCCTGCTCATCATATTTTAGGGAACCGTCTTCGTTAAAATCCAGTTCATATTGCGGCTCATACTTATACCCACAGATTACAGGAAATGCCCTTCCATTCAGCGTATCGTCTTCTACATCGTACTCGTGGGCATATTCTGATGGAATGTGTGATGGTGAATATCCTATAATTTCATAGTTTAAGTTTGTATATATTTTCATTTTATTCCTCCTTTATGATAGCCAAACACGATAAATAGCTCCCTTTGCCTTACTAAATTCTAAACGAACTTTTCTATCGTACTGAAATGCTGTTATATCTATACTCTTAGAATAGTCTGCTGCTGAAGGACTAGAATCCCATACTACTGTAGCAAGCACTCCTAAGCTATCATAGTCAATTAACCTAATACTTGAAGATTGAGAACCACTAGTTATATCTACTTTTCCTTGAATATTTATACGACTATACCCTGTAAAATTAACAGTAACGTCTGTTCCAATTTGAACAAAACTTGATATAGTAATTTGTCCAGTGTCAAACGACGCCGATGATTCTGTTCCAGATAAACGTCTAAAACTTTTTATATTATTTCCTCTTAAATATAAATCAGTAGCCGTTGGAAAGTACCCTTCAGCGATTCCCATTACACCAAATATCGGCACACCTTTTTTGACATTAGCTGGTATTAAATTAGGATCTCCGGCAACTACAATATTCCCCGTCACAATCTTATTAGGCGTGACAATGGTCTTCGCTGCCGTCCCTGGTATGGTGGTGCTTCCTCCCTGGATCGCAAGTGTACCCATAACCTGTTGACCATTCACCCATGCCTTCCTTCCAGTCCAGATCTGTGCCGCAGTGGCATCCCCTGGTGTCTGGCTGGCCAGATCCTTCGCTGTCACCTTGCCGCCGCCATTATGATAACCAGGAGGAATAGCTACTTCTGCCCCTGCCGCCAAACCTTCAGATTTCCAAGCACCTTGGTTTGCCATCGCTCCAGTACGCTTCTCATGCAGATCGGTATTATAGTAAGTCTGACCGGCCAGAACCTGGCTATCTGCAGCCGTTCCTGTCAGTTCCAGTTCACCAGTAATTGGCTCCCCATCCGGTCCCACAATGACCTTGCCTTTTGCTACATCATCTGCCATTGCCGTTACTACGGACACATCAGCTCCTCCAGTTCCTCCGGAGGGATAAAATCTTGCCATGCACCTATACCCCCTTTAATCCAACCGTACAATCTGATTCCGGCTTCTGGTATTTGCAGGTGGCTGTCACAATACCGTTTCCGCTATCAAAGAATGTGATACAGCCATACGCTTTCTGTCTGGATTTGCTGTCCTGGTCATTTTCACCATCGTCCACAAAAACCGGGGTAGGTCTGTCCTGATCTGTCATCCCATCCACCACTACCGTCTGTGTATATGGTGCAGAATCACCTACCCAGCCAGACGCTGTCAGTGTAATCTCATGGTATTGCCTGCTGCGTTCTGCCTGATTTTTGTTATAAACAGTATTGTTCAGAAGCTGTTCGATGACCAGGCCCATGGCATCACCATCTGCATCTGTCTGCTTGTCCCATTTAGAAATTTCCGCACTAAAAACCGGCGGATCTCCGATTACACAATTTGCCATCTGTCATCACCCCTCCCCTTAAAACACTTCATCCATATTAAATTCCATTGGAACATCTTCATCTTTCCCTTTGGGCAGAAACGTCTTATAGGCTACCAGATCGCCTTCTTCATCGAAAAGCCCCATCTCTGATATACTTTCTCCAGTCAGTTCTCCTTTTTCAATCGTACCCGTATATCGGCAGGTCGTTTCTTCTTCCACCGGATACGAATGACTTTCTATTTCTTTTTCCAATAACTGATTGTACAGTCCGATTTCTTTTCCTGTTGTAGCTTTCGGAGTCCCTTCCTCATCTACTCCTCCATTCCCCCATGCAATTTTTGATATCTTAGGAAGCGATATATCTCCTGCATGTGCCTTGCAAAGTTTTTTCCTTCCTGTTTCCGTGATAACCGCTGTTGCCATATATAATCTCCTTTCGCTCTATAGCATGATTTTTCCACCGTTTAGCTTCCTGCTGCCATCCAATTTCCACATACCATCCAAATACTTTTTCCGGTACATTCCTGCTTCAATGTTTCCCGTCACCTCTGCTTCTGTCTGAATTTTAAGACTTTCCGTAAAACGTATCCGTTCTGCAAATTCCATTATGAGTTTTAATGCTTCCTGTCCGAATACCATTACCGGTATAAAAAGCTCAATGCAAACATCACTTTCTTCTGCCAACAGAGTTATTTGATTACTCATAAACAATTTGATCTTTACCGGATAGAAATCTACCTGGCTGCCTGATCGGTAGCCATTTAATTTCCGGATACCGTCCAAAACCCAAGTACTGTCTAACAACAGAGGTTCCAGATTCTGCCTGGGGAAAAACTCCATATACAGCCGGTTTTTCAGATCATACTGGATATTTACATTCACCTTAAACAGTATCTGGAGAATCAGCGCTTCCAACCAGGACCTTACATTTTTATAAGCATGGATCCGGCGAATGATTTCTTCGGTTTCCCCAACCTCAATCACCTCATTTTCTCCCACCGTTACCTTCGACTTAAAATAATAAGGTTTTCCGCCATATTCATGCCATTCTTCCACATGACCGCCATCATATAACGTTGCCAGATACTCTTCCAGGGTAGAATTTGTCCCTCCACGCATATACCAGGATAACGTTTGTTTCACCATATCTTCCCTGGTCTTTCTGGCTGCCCCGGTATCATAGTATTGAGTCCGCAGTTCCAATGCCATACTGTTCAGCACTTCATCGGATACCTTTTCCAGATTGCCATACAACGCAATCCCCTCCATATAATCCAGCAGTTTTTTCAGTGCTTCACCAACCGCATAACATACCGCTTCCTCTTCCGGATCTTTCAGATATTCCGGAAGAAGATCAAATGGTGTGGCATCATAAAGTCCTCGCATCTTTCAGTCCTCCATATTCCAGATTGACCGATCTCGCTTTCGATATGGCAGCCTCTGTGATTTCTTCAAACACTGGGCTGCGGATCACTACATAACAGGCTCCCGCCCCAATCAGCATATAGGTCAACTGAGACGGATTCACATCCCTGCCGATCACTGCCGCCTGCCATTTCTGATATTCCTGACATGCAGATTCCACCTGCTTTTTAATCACTTCTACGTTTTCTCTATCCGATTCAGCAATATAATATGTAGCATCTATTTCATATTCCTTCAGCTCCGGTGCTTTTACCATTACTCTATCTGTCAGAGGTTTTCTATTTCCATCCTCCAGATAGTTCTGCAAATTTTCTATTTCTTCCGGTCCAGGTGTTTCTCCACCTTGCATCATGATATAGATATCCACCTCTCCTGGCTGTTCTGATACAATGAAGCAATCCTCTATTCCCTGGTTATGTGTCATCACCAGATATCGGTAAGCATCTTCCGGACCGGCTGTGGAATATCCGGATGGAGCCAGATAAACTCTCTGAGCCAGTTCATCATCCGATTCTGCATCAATTCCTCCACTTGTCTCTGTGGTATTTACTACTGCTTTCACATAGTTAACCGGATCCACCAATATCTGGATTCTTCCCTCCGCATAACCGTTTCCTACCGTTCCTGGAGTCAGACAAACAGCCGCCACTTCTACGCTCTGTTCACCACTGCTTATTTCAACCGTCTTCGTTGTTGCAAAAAATAACTCATCCACCTTTGCCCTGGTCCCTGCCGGAACGGTAATGGCAAACCCTTGTGGTTTGGATAAGGTAAATTTAAGCTTTGTTACAGCCGCAACAGCAGGATTCCGTGCAACTCTTTTTAACGCCGCCAGATTATCCAAAAAAATCCCCAGTGCTGTATTTTAAAAGTCCATTCTTTCCACTTCGATCCAAATACTGGAACCCCTGATAGATCATCACTGCTGCACTGTACAGCCTCAAACGTTCCGGAGATGCCGGAGCCAGAGATATCTCTTTGCCTGTAATCTCCGCATACTTGCTTTCATAATGTTTGATCATTTCATCAAGAAAATCAGAAAACATCATTCCGCCAATAAAACTTACTTCCGGATATTTATCCAAATCCCCTCTCACGCCGACTCCTCCTTTCTGCAGAAAACAATATGGGGGTTCATCTTCCCATCCTCCGGAGATACCGAAAATGTAACTTCTTTGATTTCTACCCTCGGTTCATATTTTGCCACCTTATCTTCCAGTTCAACTAAAAACATAGACTCTGCAGCTTCAGGCGGATAGTCCAAGCAATTCCAGGAAATTCCAAATTCCCGGTCTGCAGGCTGTGTTCCAGAGCGAATATTGAGAAGCGCTTTTAAACATTCCAGAATCTCTGCATCTTCTGCACTTTGTATATCCAAATCGATCCTGCATCTTTCTTCCATAATCTCTTCTCCTACATATATTCCTGAAATGTCAAACTGACCGTTGCCCGATACAGTTCTCCTTTTTGCAGTACTATGTCCCATGCCTCTGAACTTTTTAAGATTACCCAACGATTTTTCCCTACCCGTTGCCTGCCGACTACTAATACTTCTGCCTGACCGTTCTCCACCATATTTTCAATACGCTGCAGCATTCTTCTGGGACGTATTCCAAGAGACGCATCCAATATAATCTCCATAGTGATGCTTTGCAGCGACGGTCCCTGAAAATATGGCAACGGTTTCTGTCCGATGCGATCCATACTGCCCCAGTTTCCGGAAATCTCCCGCTTCATATTCTTGAAGGTCATGACCGTTTCATCACTGACTCGGAATATCAGCTGATTTCCAAACGATCCTACTTTCATGTGTTTCCAGCCTCCAAATCTTCCACTTTTCGTTTTAATTCCACCAGGTCTTTCAAGGATATTTCTCCTACATTTCCGGAAAAAATAATTTCCGGAGAAATGAAATATAATTTGTCTTTCTCTTTTCTGAACTGTACGGAATCTGACAGTTTTTTATACCACTCTGTATGCTCCGGTATATCTTGATCATTCCAGAATTTTCCCAGAACCACCCCAGAACTTACATCGTTGCTCAAATGCAGCACAAGAACTAAATCATTTACTTCCGGCAACGAATACTCTCCGCCAAAAATCAAGACAGGAAAATCACCTGTCACCATCCTGTCCCTGTCCGGATACGTCACCTGAACGGTTCCGGCTTGCGGACTCACACTGGATACAAAACCAACCCGGATTCCATCACCCACTGCTATCTCCTCCTGTCATTTTATGGTATAAGAAGTTCTGTCCCTGGAAAAATCCAATAACCAGAAGAAGAATCCTTCTTTCCTCTTTTTCTGGCCTCCTGTTCTATCACTTCTTTATTTGCCTGATAAATTCTTTCATACTGCGTGCTGTCACCATAAAAATGAGAGGACAAATCCCATAAGGTATCTCCTCTCTGGACTATATACCGTGTTCCGGAAGCTTCCTGCGGCTGCTCTGAATTTTCCTGGGAATCAACCTCCGGAATTTCCCATCCACTGACCTGAATGCTGTAATCGCTGGGAGTAATCTGATGGACAATCTTTCCAATCTGGTAAATTCCATTTAAGCTTCCAAAACCATCCAACTGTACTTTATCTCCTACATTAAAAAAGAAGACTGGATTCCACGTAAAAGAAATGGTCGTTTCCTTCCGGTTTGCAGAACGGATTGCATTTTTTCCGATCCGCTCTGCATCTGCCGGGCTGTCTGCCTTTTCATTCACACTGTATAAACGTCCCTCTTTTCCTACCATAATCTCAATGGTTTCTTTTTTATTTGGAACGGTATAGCTGACTTTTGCTCCTGTATAAGTTCCGAGCATACTGCTCTTATAATTCCATTTCCTCACATCTGTTCTCCGGATCACACCTTTAACTGGCTTTTTCTCATAGGCATCCCATTCAAACAACACCAGTTTCCCAGCATAGACCTTCAGGGCAAACCCATACTTTTCAGCCAGTTTTTTCAGGAAATCCCCGTCTGACTGTCGGCTCTGCTCTATTTTCGCAATGGAAATATCAGTTCCATCAAAGATCAGTTCCAGTCCATATCTTCCGGAAATCTCCATTCCTACCTGCTGCAATGTCACATTCGCCCAGGTCTGGGAGCGGCTGGTTTCCTTAAAATCTGTGTGAAGCGGCGATGATATCCCATTGATAGAGAGCATATCCGGAGGACCGGAAAAACTAAAATCGTCCACCAGAAAATCACCGCACAGAATAGTCCTTCGTTCCTGATCAGCCAACCAGTTCTCCAGGATAATATTTGGAAATATCCTGTCTTCTTTTTTAGGAATCCAACTTCCTTTCCAGGTCCCCTCTCTGTCGATCAGACTGAGAGAAATGGTGTCTGATTCATCTATAGCATCAGTAAACGTAAAAGAATTAAAGTATGGGATAATCTCCTTTGTTGCCGGAATTCCATTGTACGCAATCTCCACACTGAATTTTCTGGGATTCATGTCATCGCCTCCAGATTGGCAGATCCGCCTGTGATTCTGTATCCAGATCAGGTACAGATACCTTTACTCCGGCAGGAAATATCAGATAATTCAACAAGCCAGGATTACTGCTCATCAGATGATCCATCTTTTTCTCATTTCCATACACGTTTTTGGCTATCATATCCCAGGTGTCTCCCTGAACTGTAATGTAAATACGCATACCATAGTCCTCCTTTAAAATGCTGCCCTGGCCTGCTCATACTGGAGCCGGTCATACCATTCCCGGAATCGCTCAAAATTCATCCTTTCTGCTTCCTCTACCTCTTCCCGACTGGTATTCCCATAAAAATTCATGACCGGAGCATAAGTAGGCGCCGCAGGTGTACTCCCACTTCCATCGCCGGAATTCCCATTTTGAGTCATAACAGAATATGTTTTTTCATAGTTATTTTCCCGATATGCTCCCAAAAGCCTTCCTGTCTCCTCCCATAAGGACAAAGACCTGGCAGAACCGTCAATAGGAATAGCCATCTCCGGACTCTCTTCTGCAAACCAGGATAATGTCGGTTCTGCAATCAAACCGCCTTTGGCATAATGACCTATTGCAGACTCCTGCCATTTTTTCAAGGTTCCATTTCTATAAGATGTTACCGTTTGAATCGTTACCGGAACCTCTGCATGAACACCTTGTTCCAGAGTACCTTTCACAATTTCCAGCAACTCTCTCGCTTCTGTTTCTACCTCAACATTTTTAGAATGGATTCCCTCTATGACTGAATCAGGAATAGCACCTGACTGCTGCTCTACTGTTTCAAGCAAAAGCGTATAATCTTCATTATTGGAAATCTGATTCCCAACCAGTTTCCAGATGCTTTCCTGTTCTCCTGTCACAGCAGATAAACTTGTCATTTCTTCCAATGCGCTGGTTATCGTTTCTGCCGGAGATAATCCAGCTGCCTCCATCTGCTGTTTCATCTGTAGCAAGTCTTCCTGTGTGGGTATCATATTTTCAAGAAGCATCTTGACTGCATTTTTCGCATCCGGAGCCATCGAAGAAGCATTTACTACATCACTGATCAGTTTCTCAAATCCCGCTGAAAACTGTTCCGGAGTTGCTGATTGCTCCATGATTTCTGGAATTCCCTCAGTAATCGCCTGGTTCACCGCTTCCAACGCCGGTTCAATCTCATCACCGTAGGCTGACATAATGGCATCTCTCATCACGCCATAGCCATTCTGAATCACCTGAGCTTTCTGCTCATAATAGGCCGCCGTAACTTCATTTTTCTTTTCATCAAATTCAGCCTGGGAAATACCACCATCCATGCCACTTTCCCCGGCTATCCTTTGTGAATTCAGACTGGTCAGAATCTTCTGGTATGATTCATCAATCCCTGTATTTGCTTCATCTGAGTATTCCTGAATAGACTGCTGAAGATTCTGGAATGTATCGCCTGACAGCAGGTCCGCTCCGGCGTACTGAGATTCTATCATCTGCAGCTTCGCAGCATTTTCCGCTTTCGTGATCATGGACGTAACATCAGAAATATCACTCAAATAGCTGTTCACAAGTTCCTGTTTATCAATCGTCAGCCCGTTTGCCGTGATATCCTGCATTACACTTTGAAGATCTTCCTGCAACGGAAGCAGCCGCTGATACAGGGACTGATAAAACGCATCGCTGTCTTCCGAGAAAGCTCCTCCATCTTCCCCAAATACAATATCCACCGCCAGCGATACTTCATAACCGCTGTTGGTGATATAGTCCTGAGCATTTTTAACAAATTGGTCTACCGTATTCACATACGATTCCGTATCGTCTGCATCGAAAGCAATCCCCATCGATAGCTTCCAATCGAATTTCCGGATAGCTGCCAATCCGTCCTCCAGTGATTTCGCCAACTGATCTGCTGAATCCGATGCATCCTGAAACTGATCCAGCTGGTCAAACAAGCTGCCTCCGCCGCTTACAATATGCCTGGCCGCCTCATCGAGTTCCTCAATAGACAGTACAATATCTCCAAAGTGATCATCTAAGTTGGCATCTGCAGCCGCTTTCTCTGCTGTTTTAATCGCTGTTCCAATTCCTACGATTCCACCAACTGCAAGCCCGGCTGCTGCCACTGGCCAGGCTCCTATCATCCCTGAAAGACTTCCAAGCATTTTCACCACAGAGGTAGCCCCTTTGGCTGCCTTCCAGGTAAGGAGAGCCGATCCAACTCCGGCAAGCCCTCCAGCAACTACATCAGGATGTTCTAAAAACCACTCTCCCATATTCAGCACTGGCTCTATGGCTTTTCCTATGAACTTTCCAAACTCTTTCGCATTGCGCCGTATAGTAGGCATCTCTTCGGACAGATCTTCCAGGAAATCCGATTCCGTAAATTCATTGACCATAGAAGCGGTTTGCTGAACGCCTTCTCGCAAAATATCATCAATCGCTTCATAGATACCAATCCCAGCGCCTTCCGCTGCGCTCTGAAGCAACGTCAAATCACCAGCTAGGTTATCAATCCTGACTTCTGCCATACGTTCTGCCGCCCCGGTGGAATGGTCAATGGCATATGCCAGGTCATTAAAATCATCTGGTGATGCGTTTACAATCGCCAACAGACCCGACATGGCCTCCTGTCCAGCTAATGCCGCTGCCACACTGGCCTGCTGTGCCGTTCCAAGACCTGCAAACCCAGAACGCATATCCTGCATGATTTCTCTGAGTGATCTCATACTTCCATCGGAATTCGTGATAGATAGTCCAAGCGTATTCATCGCCCCACGGACTTCCTTGGTTGGCTTTGTCAGCCTTGACATCATAGAACGCAATGCCGTACCGGCCTGGCTCCCTTTGATTCCGGCATTCGCCATAAGACCGATTGCCACAGCCGTATCCTGAATGCTAAATTTCAATGCCCCGGTTACTGGTGCCACATACTGGAACGTTTCTCCCATCATGGCGACATCTGTATTGGACTTATTGGAGGCTTCTGCCAGGACATCTGCAAACACAGCCGTATCCTCGGCCTGAAGACCAAAGGCCGTCAGGGCGTCTGTTACAATATCTGAAACCAGTCCCAGTTCTTCTCCGCTGGCAGCCGCCAGATTTAAAACGGATGGAAGTCCGGCTACCATCTGATCAACATTCCAGCCGGCCATTGCCATATACTCCAGCCCCTGCCCCGCCTCTGTTGCAGAAAACTGAGTATTGCGCCCCATCTCTTTGGCAAGATCATTCAGACGTTCCATATCCGCTGCAGATGCATTGGAGATTGCCTGTACCGAGCTCATCTGCTTCTCATAGCTGGCTCCTACTATTGTAGAGGCTGTAGCAATTCCCATAAGCCCCACAGCCGCCGTCTGCGCCGATTTTGCCACCAGGCGGAAGGTCTGGTCTGACAGGCTGCTCAGCCCATCTATGCCTGTCATCATACTGTTCTGTCTCTTCGACTGCTGGTATAATCCTTTCAATTCCCGCTCCGCCTGATCAATCGCTCCTTTGAATGACTGATCCACTTTTCCGGAAATCTTTATCAGGGTCTCATAGCTCCCTTTCTTACCTGCCATTTTTCCTTCTCGCCTCCTTGCGCATCCGGTTCTCCTCTTCAATGGTTTCTGCGATGTCTTCCATCACGGTCCATAGCCTGGACAGTTTCATTCCATAGAAAAAAGGAAGTCCTGTGTGACTGTATTTTGCCGCGCACACACAGTTCTTCCTTACTTTCGGAATATCACTGACTCCATTTATTTTGACAGATAGAAAAAACGATACACCCTGGCCCTCAGCCTAAGAGTATCTCTGGCGCTTAACCTTCCCAGTGCCTCCAGCGGAATCCCTGTTACATTCTGGATCACCAGTTTCAGGAACCGGAGTGGAACTCCCATCGCAATCGTATCGCTTCCTCCAAGTGCCTCATAAGCATCATAGATTTCTGCCAGTTCATCTAAAGTCATTTTCCTTAGACTGGTAAGATCGATGGTTTCAATCTTATTCCCTTCAAATACTACTTCTTTTTCCAGAGGATACACCAAAAAATCTTCTGTATCTTTTGTTTTCACTGTCTTTTCCATAAGCCCCTCCTTAGCACATATCTCTTACTTCCTTCAGCACATCAACACCATTGACCACAAACACGCCATTCAGCTTATCAATCTCCATCACGGTTACCTCATCAAGCACTATCTTATAGTAACTTAATGTCAGAGTAATGCTGGATTCCATTTTGCCTCCCGCTTTCACGCTTCCTGGCGTAATCTCTTTTACCACTCCTCTTACTGATACTGCCAGTGATGTATAGGAAATTTTCCCGGTAGCCGGGTCCGTCCCCTGAATCGCTCCACGCAAAGTCAGATCTGCCGCCTCATTGGGATTTGCCATAGAAAACATTTCCCGGTTAATGGACATATAGGGAATACTCATATCCATATTGTCTGTAAGTCCAATCACAGGTACATCCATATTCCCACCTGTTCCAGCTCCTTCCAAGGAATCTGTCAGCATTGTGATGACCGGCAGTTCCACCTCCCCGGTCAGTCCGACAAGCTTATTTCCTGATTTATAAAGATTAAACCGATTGATCACCTGTGGAATTTTCATACTGCTTCCTCCTCTCCCACAATCGTATTTCTGAGTGTATTCATATCAAACTCCTCCGTAGCCTGGATATACTCCATTGGCGTGTAGGGTGCAAAATAAATCCGGACTTTCACACGGCCATTGATCAGATCTTCTTCAGAATTTTCTTCCCTTCTGTATTCCATTCTGAGTCCGGCACATCTTCCCTGGCTCACCAGGCTGTTACCCCAGATATTAAACGCATTGACCACATCATCAATGGTGTTCCGGTTCATCAATCCATCCAGACGATTTCTAAACTGCAGGATAAAATAATTGGCCACATACGAAAACATTCTGCGACAGCCAATCCACCGATCCTTCGGATCCGAAACTTCTGGATAAGCGCCGGTATTATTTCCCCACGCTTTCCAGCCACCATCATTGAGCAGCGTCACAATGCCATCTCCATTTAATTCCGCTGCCTGAGGCTGATCCAATACCACCTCTGTTCCATCTGAAACCACTGCCCCGTCTACGCCCAGCAGCTTATTGGATGGATACATATAAGGAACGTCACCATTATTCGCTGTATAATAGCTTGCCATAGCTGCGTATACTGCGGAATAATACATCTTCTTTCCACCATAAAGAACCATAGGCCAGAGAACAATGGCATGAGGATCTGTATAACCGGCAGTCGCCTTGGCCGCTCCGCATTCCGTATATTTTTTGGTGCTGGTATCCAGATCCAGAACGCATTCACAGCGATAAATTCCATTCAGATCCCTGCATTTTTCCATCAGAGCCGCCCCTACATTGGGTTTATGACTCCATCCCGGAGCTGCTAAAAGATTGGGAACTACTCCGTATCTGGAATAAATCTGCCGTATCGTTTCCAACCCTGTTTCTTCTCCTGTTTCCATATCTCTGGATCCTATGATATCCGTTTCCGTAATCATAGAAGGATCCAGACTATCGCTCGCCACATTGATCTGTTCCGCTGCATACAAAGCCCCTGTGCTGAGAAGCGTCACAATCAGTTCACCAGAATCATTGTAAGAAAGCATATAGTCCTCATCTTTTGTGCTTGCTTCCCCTTCAGAAGATGCTTTTACCACTACAGAACTCATAATGATATCCCGCCCCAGATTTACCTGATGGTTGGAAACTGCCTTATCGGAAGCCTCATTGCTTTTTTTATGTTTTACCGGATCCAGTACATTGATAAAAATAACAGGATACACTTTAAAAACCTGAAAACACGCTGCCATACTCTGACACAATGTATATTTCTCCCAGTCATCCGAGTATCCCATCGCCTTTACCGCTTCGTCCCAGCTGGAAACTTTTACTGGCTTATTCACCAACACTTGTTCCGCAAGATTGACGGGAGCTGTCCCTATGATCACCTGCACTCCGTATCTGGTTGCCATCGGCTGCTCATATGCCGTAGCTTTCTCTTCTACTTCAATCCCATGTTTATACATCCTGATTTCCTCCTAACTCCTTCGCACGTCGATACAGCATATTTCTTTCGCTGCCAGCTCTTTTCAATTCTTTTCTCGCCTCTGCCAGATTATCCACGTTTACAAACAATCCAGCCATAAACGGATAAGCAGCTACCACTGCTGCTGCCTTTGGCGGAATACCTCCAGAAAAAACGGTACCTCCCTGAATAATTCCCTGCAGCGTAGGCCCAATATAGGCTTTTACTGTACTGGTCTTTGACATTCTGTCTGCTCTTGCCATCGTTACCTCCTTATAAATTTGGTTCCAGTACCGGAAGATGCCAGGTCATTTCAATGCCTGCAAAGAAATGAGGCCAGTCCCCCTGTTCCGGATATGCTACCTTCATTTGTCTGTCACAGTAATAATAATCCATCAACACACTGTTCACCCTGAATCGGTTTACCAATCGTTCCACCGCAGCAGTAATATTGGTCCAGCCAGACATCTGAGGATCTTCATCGTACACTCCCATAAGGATCCACACTTTTGCCAAGGCTTCTTCCTCTTCATAGTCAATATCTGAAATCTGCACCAGAATATAGGGAAACAGTTCTTCTTCTGATCCTATCTCCTCTCCTTCTCCCCATCCTGCCCGGATCATCGCAAGAGGGAGTTCATATGGATATCCCTTTATTGGTACCTGCTGCTTTTTTACATTGATAAAGGAAATATCTTTCAGAATCCTTTCCGCCTCTTCCGCTAATTGATGTACAAAGTTATCAATCGTCATTTCATTACCCTCGCTGCTAAAGCATCAAGTCTCCTTGACAGTTCACTTTCTTTCTGTTCTCTCAGTTCTTCGTATACACCTTCTGACAGTTTTGCACGCCCAGGTCCATAAATTGTTTTGATTGGAAATCGTCCCTTACCTTTTCTCTGAAAAATATCAATGTGATTCACTCCGGTATGTCCAGTGTCTACTCCTGTCACAAATGCTTTCAGATTTCCACTTTTCATTTTTATTTCTTTTAGTCCTGAACCCTTTTTTACCTCAATCTTGGCGGCATTCCTGGCAGAATTCTTTCTTGAACGGTAGCCCGATCTTGCTGAGACGGGACCACCCTCAATAGTAAGAAGTGCTGAAATTCTGGAAGATGTTGCTTTCTTTAATCTAATGTCACTTTTTCTGAATTGTCCTGATTTGATGGTATATGAAGATTTAACCCCATCATACAACTCACCTTTCAGTTTTTTGGCCATATCATTCACAGCATTTTTCAGTTCTTTTCTGACCTGCTTCTCTTTCCCGGCGGCATCAAAGAAGGCGGCGGTATCATTGGATACCTCCGCCCTGATGGTTACGATTCTCATGATTTCCCAGCCTCCAGACTGATACTGTAAATTCCACCTTCATTATTTGCCTCAGTAACCAGGTACTTCTTGCCATCCAGAAGAAGAATCTGGTTCGGAGCCGGAAGCGGACCAAACACTTTTTCGCTTACATAGAACAGTAGCGACTTCTGATAAGTCCCGTCCCGCCCTCTGCCAAACTGTTTCTTTTCCCGTTCCGTCAGTTCATTTTCATCAATGATAATGCACATAGGTTTTCCGGCCACCATATGGACTTCACCAAATTCTTCCGGATTCAGAAACACTTCCTGGTTATCCTGGCTGATGATATCTTTAAAGCCAGCCATATCCTTACCCCAACAATTTTACTCTTGCTGTTGCTGCTTCTGATGCCGCTGCCTCTACAGCATATCCCATCACATCAGATGTCGCTTTATCAATGCCGTCAGCGTCTGTAAATACCACCGGATCTCCTGCATCCAGAGCCACACTGGCTTTCTTGGGAATCTCAAACACTCCCGTCATATGAAGTGTCCCGATTTCACCCGGAAGGATATCTCCTCCTGCCACTCCCATTCTTTTTCCGATAATCACTACTGTATTGGCTGCAATCATTTCTTCTGTAGAATTCTTATAATCAATCGCATCACCTTTCTGACAATATACCGCTGTCTTTGCCATATCTTTTTCCTCCTTTTTCTATTTGCGATATCGCAACTTTATTTTGCAAGTTCGATGGGAGCTGCCACCTCGATTCCAGGATTCTTCACCGCCCCACGATAATCCAGCACCGTAATTCCCCAATCCAGATAAACGTCCCACACATATCCCAGCTGTCCCGGTGCCTCCATACGGCGGATATTCGGAATCTCCTGTCCGTTCAGATAATCCACCTGGATAAAATCTGTATCGTTGGTATCTCCCACAAGGAACCACGGGATTGCCCCGCTTGCAACCTGAGCATTCAGGGTAGCATCTTCTACCACCCGAATCATATCCCTGTACTGGTACAATGGATTCACATCTCCAGAAGCACTGATGGTGGCAGAATTAAACAGGGTATACATGGCAAATTTATATCCCAGCGGAACCACCATAACTGCAGGACGGATAATAATAGCCTGTTCCGTTCCGTCAATCTTTTTCCTGTGGCCTCCTAAAGCCAGAATCATAGACTGAACTGCTTCCTGCGTGATTCCGGTTCCTTTTGCCAAAAGATTTTTATGGTCCGCTACGAACAATGTCTTTCCATCATAGATTTTAGGATTTCCTGTAAGAATCTTATAAACCTGACTGTTAATCGTTGTTCGAGAAGCTTTCGCAGCTCTGGCAGGCAGCGTTGTGATTACGCCCATATCATCATTGATAAAAGCTTTCCGGCTCATGGTAAACTGCCTTCCATAAGTCTTCAGCTGTCTCTGGGGAAGTTTTTCATCTTCTGTCACCGTATGCTTCAGCTCACCGTTTTCCGGTACCTCCAGAAACTCTCCAAAACCTCCCTGCACATAATAATTATCTGCTTTCTTAAAATCAGATAAAGTACCCTTGGTCGTAAACTGATCGAATGTAACCGGAGCCGTCTTATGCCCTTCCACATAAGCTTTATTGATGACCTGGTCCATAATAGCCGGGAAAGCTGCAGTCGGGTTATAAAAAGACCTTCTCATCGTCTCCTCAAACAATTCATTAGGGTCCATCATATAGTAATTCCTGGCATTTCCTCCCTCTTCATCTGCCAGACAGTTTGCCGCAATCATGCGCAGAGACGCTCCCCGAAAATCTCCTGCACCTGCAGCCGGATTTTCTACACGGATGTTATTGCGAAGCAAAATGCCATCTACCATAGCGCTGCGCTTTTTATCCCCTTCATCTTCGGTTACTCTCGCAGAAATCGGAGCACTGTTACGCTGCAGCTGTTCCAGAACCGCTTCCCTTACCTGATCCAGGGTATCTCCTCTGGAAATGTAAGTTTCCGGATCAATACCAAACCGCTGGCACAGTGCTGAAATCTCACGAATCCTGGAACGTTCTCTCAGCGCTGCCTGCTGCCCTGCATCTGCTCCTCCTTGTCCTGCTCCATTTTCATCTGATGGAACTCCTCTTCCATTACCATTTGCTGAGCGCTGCAATTCTTCATCAATCTGACTCTGGAGATTGTCAAATTCTCTCTGTTCCTCTTCCGTCAAACTGCGTCCCTCTGCTCTCGCTCCTTCTGTAATCTGCCTCTGTCTGGCAATCATTTCCTGTAATGTCATATCTTTTCTCCTTTACTTAAATATTTTTGCTTCTTTCAACTTTGCAATCAGTCCATCGAACTCTGCTTTTGTTGGATTCTCTGCCGCTGCATCCGCCGGAGCAGTCACCTGTTCAAACGGCACTTCTGCCGGAGCTTTATAATTCTCCGCAATAAAATGGCAGATATCTTCCAGACTATCCGGAATGATATCCGCCTCCTGCCCTGTCAGCGTGACCGCCAACAGTTTCATTTCCTGTTCTAAATTACCCACCTTCTCACCCCCTTTCGCTTTTTTATACTGCCACGATTTCTGATCATTTTTCTGTATAGGAAAAGCAGCAAGAATTTTTCCTGCTGCTTGAAAAAAAAGTAATATTTTGCTTGACTAGCACTATAATATGTGCTATTATTAAACCATAGAAAGGAGGAAACAACAAATGAATGAATCGCTAAGCGAAATAATAAAAGACCTTTCAGAAGCATTTCTCGCAATCGTCACTGCCATTTGCCTGATAGTCAAGACGAAACGAGATCGCAAATCTAAAAGGTCTAAAAGAAAAAAGAAGTAAGGTCAGGGGCTCTCGCCCCTACCTTCTTCCTTCTCAATATACCACATTCATTTGCCAAAATAAATATGAAATTATATCGTATCATTTTAACTGTTCTCACTATTCTTCTTCTATTGGAAGGATTCCGAGGAGAATTTTCCTCTCCTACTCTTTTTGACTGGATAAAATGGATTGCCTGGCTTTTCCTTTTTATCATTTATCTTTATCACAGGAGGCACACTATATGAACTTGCGAAAAATACGCCTGGAGCAAGGTCTATCCGTTCCAAAACTTGTAGAACTCTCTGGGGTTCCCCGCCGGACCATACAAGAAATTGAAAACAGAGATGACTGCCGTATATCCACTGCCATACTTCTGGCAGATGCCTTGGGAGTATCTCTTGATGAATTATGTCGCCCTGAAAAAGAATAGTGGTAAATAAGAGGTCAGATTCCCATGCTATACAGAAAGCGGAAAGTTTCTGGCCTCTTTAATGATTCTGCAGACTAATCCGATTTTCATTGACCTGTATCATTCGTTCAAGCAGCGACAGCTCTGCAGATTTTCCTTCTGTATGTTTCTCTGATTCATACGTTCTCCCCACTCCTACAGTTGGGTCAGCCGGGACAGATACGATACTGATTTCCAATGGAGTCCACTTCTTCGCAATATAACATGGACCGGTAAACCGCCCATCCGATGATTTCTTTCCAGCGGCCACTTCCTCCCAGGCGTCCACACTATATCCCACCGAAACCCCCTTTAATGTTCCCCCGGATACCTTCTTACGAATTACTTCCGCCTCATCGTCATCATCGAAAGAAATAACAGCCTTTCCTCGCTGCTCTTCATTCCAGGCTTTTTCCACTTTGCCTAATACTTTATTGGTATTATGGTTAAACAGGACTACTCCCATACTCTGTAAGCGTGACAAATCCATGCACCCTTCTGAATGATCCAGAATTTCTACCCCATACCATCTTGTATACGGCTCTTCTGAAGAAAATGAAAGTTCAAATCTTTTTTCATTCTCATCTCCTTCTAATGCTCTGATTCCTGCCTCCATAAACCGGATCGGGTGAAAATCATTTTCCCCCTGTGGATTTTTCTTCATCGGGCACTTTCTGATTCCCATCTTCCTTTTCCTCCTTTTCTGTCTGTATGTCAGTTCCCAGAATCATAGCCATTAAATCAATCCCTTTTTCTCTCGCATACTCCTGGGATTCCGCCATTTCATCCACTACTTTCTTCCAGTCCCGACCATTTTCCGCACAAATCTGCTGAAACGTCTTCTGACCGGTTTTCAATGCTACTCCGTTGGCATTCGCCTCCTTTGACGGGTCAATCCATCGCTTCGGCTTGACTACCCACTCATGGGAAAAATACATTTCCTTCCGTTCCCAAAAATCGGCCGCCGGTATCAATCCTTTCAGCCAGCAGGATATGACAAAAGATTCATAAATCTCATTCAGAAGACACTCCACCAAAAGTTCTCTCTCTTCTTCATAAGTCAGATCATCCTCTATCATGGACTGACGGGCTGAAGCATAATTCGTTTCTGACATATCCCTGGATGTTGCCTCATAGGATAGTCCACTTGCCGAAGATATCATACGCTGCTGCGTTTTGATGAATGCAGTGGCATCCGTTCCCTGACTGGATGGATTCAGCATCTGGGCCTCATCACCTGCATTCATTTCCATAATCATTCCCGGAACGATTCTCTTTCCCTCATAATTAACTGCAGGACCTCCTGACCGAATTTTCCCCGGCGTCCCTCCTCCCGGATTGATGCGTTTAATGAAAACAGCCAGACACGCAGCAATCTTTTCTTTAATAGTGACCGCTGTCATGAATTCATTCATATCCTTGATTCTCACCAGAGTCTGGCTAAGATCTGACATTTCCCGAATCTGAGAAGGCCGTTTTTTTGTATAATAAAAGATGACATCCTGTGCCTTTACATAGACCGGTGTCATCTGTGTATATCCATCAATGGAATATTGCCGTATCCAATATCCCTCCGGCCGGTTCCATCGATTATATTCAATTCCCCCAACTACCTTATTTCCTTTCTTTTTAGGCTGAAGCTGCGTGGTATCCAGCTCATCAACCTCCAGAATCTGAAGCTGCAGTGGAAGAAATCCCTGATCTGTATATCTTTTTACAATCAAAATTCCGCCATCTGTAAGCTTCCTCTGGATACACATTCTCACAATCTGAATGAATGACTGCTGTCCTGTTACATCACAGTTGATCCGTTTACACCATCGGTTCCATGTCTTTTCCAGAATATCATTGATTTCTGTATCTCCTGTAGTAACCCTTACCTGCAGCCCACTCCCGATCACATTTCTGCGAAATGCCCGGAGGACAGCATTCATAACGTCAGAATTTCGTTCCAAATCCCTGGCTCTTGCCCGTACACGTTCCCGGTCATACCGGTCTGTCATCTCTGTTGACAAATTCTGTGTACTCCACTGGCTTTGCAGTCTCCCGGCGTCCCCGGCATCATAGTTTCCACGGTACGCCTCATACTGACTACGCCAAGCAGCTCTTGCTGCCCCCGCCTTCGGACTTACCGCTCCTATGACTTTATCTATCATATTCAATTTCATTCGTTCCATTACCTCCGATTATCCGGCCCAAAATCCGCCGCATAAGCCCCATCCAGCAAAGAAGTATTTCCTCCCATTTGGGATTCCAAACGGTCTCTTTCTGCAATCAGTGTACTCAAATCTGCCCGTGTTAAAGATCTGGTTCCGATTTTATAGCTTTGTCCTCCAACCATAATCTTATAAATGGCTTCATTCAATACCTTCAGCTGTTCTTCTGCTGTTCCATACGCTACGTTGGTCTCTTCTGACATATCATATCCACCCTTCTAATTCATTTTCCTGAATCCACTGTTCCTCTGGCGAACGCTGCTGCTCCAGCCTCTCCATCTTTGGAGATTCATACTTATCCAAATGCCAGGTTCTGGCTCCCCTGATATCCGCTGCTGCCATTGCATACACTTCTGCATCCAGATAATGATTATCCCCATGAGAATTTTTCTTGACCCACTTCTGTATTTTCCGTCCATTTCCCTGACGCTCATTGATCTTATGCTCTGAAGTTACCTGTTCCGCATAATCATCATCAATGCCGGAAAACACCATCCAGGATCCATTCCCGTTTTCTCTGCGCATTCTGGCTGCTATGCGATCCTTATATTTCTCTGTATCCACCAGTACCAATGACATTCCGGTAGCCCGTGTTCCAGGCTTATTGATTATACTGATACGATAATCTGAGTCCAGTTTTTTACTGGCGCCTTTACTTGGCAAAGTATAATCCGAGGTGTCTGCACAAAAATTGTACACCATATCCGTCTGATCACCAGAATCCACCAATACCAGAGATGGAGACAGCTTGGTTCCATCTCTCTTTTCATAATTCAAATTCATGATCTCATCTGCTTTCCAGAGGTCAATTTCCTGACCCCTGGCAATACACTGGCTTGTCCAGTGTTCGCCCCAGGCACGAATCACCCAGTAAACAGACGTCTCCTGAACATCTATTCCTCCTGTCAATTCAATCGCCCAATCCGGCACTTCGTATTCTTCATATTCTGTCTGGCGGTCTTTTACCAAATCCTTTGATGTCTTAAGCTTTGTATCTTCCCATGCCTCTGCCAGCCAGCTGTTCACAAAATTTTGGAACTCTTCCGGATCTTTATAAGATTTCAAAAAAGCTTCTGCTACGTCCTGCCATGTCACAAAGATACTGTACAGGGAACTAATCCGAAACCCAACCGTCTTAGGGCTTCCTACACCTCTCTTTTTAACCGCTTTCCACATTCCTTCTCGCAGCATCTTAGGCTTATCCCCATTTGAGATTTCACAGCCGCATTCCGGACAGACATATACCGCCGTTTTTGCTCTCTCATACGGAGACATGGATTCTTCCTGATCTTCACAAAATTTAATCTGATGAAAATCCAGGCGCTGCATCTCACCACAGTGCGGACACGGTACAAAATATTCCCTTACCTCATCTGCATTATCGTGAAGCTGCCAGATATAATTTTCTTTAATCGTAGGTGTGGAACAGGCATACACCTTGCTTTGTGACCGAAATGTTTTAATACGCTCCATCGCAAGGCTGTAGGGTGACGCTTCTTTTTTGGAAGCCCCTCCCATCTTATCTATCTCATCAAAGAACAAATATCGAATTGCTTTGGATGCCAATTTAGAAGGAGAACCCGCTCCACGCAAATAAAGGGTCATCGATTTAAACTTCAGCCGCAATTCCTTGGAACTATTCTCATAAAACTGTTTTCGGACCTGCGGAATCAAGCGAAAGGCCGGTTTTAATTTATCGTTAGATATATCCTTGGCCAGATCATCCGATGGATAGACAATCATAGTAGGTCCTGGATCTTCACTGACTATATATCCCAGCATATTGATCAGGGCCTCAGTTCCTCCAAGCTGAGCGCCTTTACATAGATAAATCTCCCTGATATGAGGATCATTAAAAGTATCCATGATTCCCACCAAATATGGAGTTACTGCATTGGACCATTTTCCGGATATATTACTGCTGTCATCTAAGACCCGGTATCTCTCTGCCCATTCACTGACAGTAATTTCCTCCTGGCTTGCCAGACATCTGCGTAAAACCCGTTGAAACAAGGCCCTGGTTTTTCTTCTGCTTCTTTTGCGCTGTGTCATTCATCTAACTCCCCCTCATCTTCGTCCTCCTCCAGATCTTCATCATCTTCCCCCTTTTGGCCATCAATCTCATCGGGGTCATATTCTGCGAGTTCTTCCAGTACTGCAAGCATCTCCCGTTTAGTCACCTGCATAATAACATTCAAATCCGTTTCACCCGCCACTTCCATCGCAAGTTTTGACGGCACCGCCAAAAGCCGGTTACGAAATCGAAGAAGCATAGAAGACAGAAACGCTTCTACGTCTTCAGCTTCATGAAGCTCTCTGCGCAACTTCCGCAGCTTCAAAAGAGAAATCTTCATTTTGACTTCCTCATGCTCCGCCTGCACTTCCTCTTTTGAGATAGATGCCCGCCTTCCCGTTTCCGCATTTACCTTATACTCTATGTACTCCTGAATGCTCTTTTCCAGAATATACCCTCGTTCCGCTTTACTTAATTGAAACAGCCCTTCATCCTTTAATTGCCGCACTCTCCGGCTACTTATCCCCAAGCACTGGGCCAATTCTTTTTGATTTACTATCATAACTTTATCACCTCTCCATGAACCCCCAAAAGCGGAAGGAAGTACCCCATTTTTTTTGTCCGGAAAGAGAAAAATACCGGGCCTTCCTCGCACCCGCATCGGGGGTGGGGGCCAGTAGTACCTATGTACATGAGGCATACAAAAAGGACGCCTTCTCAGACGTCCTCTCCGCTCCTTATTCTCTTTCCTGCTCCTCTGCAAATGCCAGCATCAGTTCTGTAATCTTTGCCGCCTGGCTAACTCCGGCTTTTTCGCAGGCGTTCTCAAAACGTTCTGCTACCTCCCGTTTGATTTTAAATCCTTTCGTCATGTATCCGGCTTTCTTCTGGTACTTCTCACTGGCTATCGTTTGAGGGGTTGGGCTGCCTTTTGGCATTATGGTTCCTCCTTAATCATTCGTAGAATCTATGTCTTTCCCGTGTTCTGCTACGTATTCAGCCATCAGTTCTGACAGCTTAATACCTACGGCAATCCCCTGCTGTTTGCATAACGCAGCAAATTCTTCCGCTGCAGCCTTCTTCACTTTGTAGGTTTTGGGAACCATCCCTGCCTTAGCATCCCATTTGTCCTGTGGTCTACTCTTCTTCTCGTCCATCTCTGCTCCTCCACATTCGAAGTATAATCTTCACGCCATAGTAAGCAGCCCTTGCAAAGAAAAAGACAGCTAAAACAGTTAACAGCAAACGAACCATTTCTTTCATTCTTGTTTTCTACAGATGAGTATGCTATACTTTGTTTTAGAGAAGGGCTTTCGCCCCTCTCCGCTACTCCAGTAGCTTATTCAGAATCAGTAAGATGATTCCTACGATTAAGTCCTTTAGCAATTCGGCTGCCCAAGCTTTTATATTGCTATTGGACTTTTTCTTTCGGCTTTCGCCTCTCATCTGTATTTCACCTCCTTATGATATAATTATACTATATACGTATACGTACGTCAATGCCTTTTCCAGATATTTTTACTATTTACGCAAAACAAAATAGCAATATCTTGTGTCTTATCCACCGCATTATCAACATATTGTGGATAAAAGGAATTCCCTGCCAAGCTATAACACCTGGCAAGGGCTATCTATTCACAGGAGTAAAAAAGAAGCACCCGGAAAGAAAAAGGGGTGACTCCTCTTTCCGAGTACTTCATGCTATCATTATATCAGGGTTTTTCAAAAAAGTCTTACGGTCAGTTACGGAAAACTACGGAAAGTTACGGACTTTTTCAAATTCTTTCAGTGCTTCACCGTGAATATGGCAACACCAATTATACGAATACCCCATATCTGCTGCAATCTGTTCCAATGCCTGTCCTTCTACATATCGTTTAAAAAGAACCTCTATATATTCAGGTTTGCTCAGTTTATGTATTTCAGATATTTTTTTATGTTGGCTATCGCAAAACGCATCTATATCATCATTGATCTCCTGCTGCAGATCCACTAATCTATCTACGATTTTCGTAAATCCCGATCCATCCGGAGAAGTCTGAACTCTCTCTGCCGTATAATTCATACCAACCAATGATGCTTTCCTACTCAACAAGGATTCATATTCTTTGATCTTTTGCTCGATTCTCAAATCATCTGCCCGTATCTGCTGCAGATATTCTTTTGATGTCATTTCTTTCTTGTTCACTGGTATCACCCCCTACCATCTCTGACCCTTCTTGTCTACCACCGTTACTTTCCCCAGAATTCTGACATGGCAAATCTGGCACATCAGCTTCATTGCCAGGCGGAAATGCCGTACCTCTTCCGGCGGCTTGTCTGCCTCCCGGATTGCTCTCCCTTCTGTCGGAGCCGGGTATCCTTCATGGTTTTTATACATCATCTTCCTCCTTTGGTCTGTAAGGTACTGGAAGCTGCTGCCAAGCATTAACATATAAATTCTGTCTAATACAGGTTTCAAGTTCATCACCTATGTAAAATGCTCCACTTCCATCTTTATCTTTTTCATATATTCCTATGGCAGGAACACTGAAGTTTTTAAACGATATCAAGATATAATCTTCTGTGTCTGGTAACTTCTCTTCTACCGGAATCCATCCGTCATTCATGTGATTACGGATAATGTCTTCTACCACACTCATTCGTACATATCCATCAATTTCCACATCGCCACAGTAAATAGGTGCATCCTCTTGTTTTGTTTCTTCCTCTATCTCTTCCAATATCTTTTCCAGTACTCTCATCCTACTCATCCTTTCTCCAATCAATCTCCTGTCCGCACTTCGGGCAATAAGCATAATCATCATAGTCTACCTCATATCTCTTGCCACAATTCGGGCAAATCCAGGTGTCGTATATGATATTTCCATCGTCATCGTACCCATCGCCTTCATAGTCTGGTCTCTTAGCCTTCTGTTTATCAGCCGCAACCTTCACTTCTTCCAGAGAGTCGGCATCTATTACTGCAAATTCCGCGTCATGCAATATACATATGATTGTTTCTTATTAGGAACACTGTAAATACAAGGCTTTTCGGGGCCTGCAATCCGAAAAAAATAATATT
>CALWQT010000013.1 GCA_944383765.1 uncultured Lachnospiraceae bacterium | reverse complement strand
GAGGGTGTCGCAAAATCATCTGATTAGATAATGGAACGATGCCCTCGCTCCATGTTATGAAAAATCCAGACAGAATCTTCCTGCTTGGGGATTCTGTCTGGATTTTTGGCATACTTTAATAAAGGCCTTTGCCTTTTCTTTGTTTTATGCAGTTTCCTGTATCTCGAACAGATGCGTTCTTGTCCGCTCTTTCTGTATTTTTGAGTGAAGCTTATTAAGATTATAGCCCATGCACAGCAAAAGAATCTCCAGTTTCACTTTCTTTTTCCCTCGGAGTAGAAAACGTTGGAATTCATAATCGTTTTTCAGAACTCCAAATGCTCCTTCCACCTGAATGGAACGGTTCATTCTGTACTGGATCCCTTTTTTGCTCAGGATATTTTCATACGATTCCTGACGCTTTTCCAAAAAACTTTTGGAGATATACAGTCGCTTGTTTCCCTTTGCTTTCGTACATTTTTCTTTATAAGGACAGCCGGTGCAATCCTCACATTCATAGACAGTGACTTCCGATTCATACCCGCTTTTACTTTTCTGTTTCTTTATGAAAAGCGGTCGCAGTTTTTTCCCTGCATGGCAGGTATAAATATCTGTTGTCTCATCATATCCCATATTTTCCCGTTTACTGATATCTTTTTTGAAGCTCCGCTTTTTCCATTTCTCATAGGTCTGAGGTTTGATATAAGGTTTTTGCTTCTGCTCTCGTAAATAGGTATATCCTTCTTCACTTTCATATCCGGAATCTGCAGTCACACTTGGATATCGCAAACCCAGTTTTTTCTCCATTTCTTTTAAAAACGGAACCAGCGTCCAGACATCATTCCGATCCTGAAAAATATCCGTTGCTACAATATATTCGCTGTCCACTGCAATCTGTACATTATATCCCGGTTTCAGCTGGGCATTTCGCATATGATCATCTTTCATATGCATAAACGTAGCATCCGGATCTGTCTTACAATAATTATTTCGTCCCTGGAAGCTGGCTGTATGCCAGTCGTAGATCATCTGGCGTTCCAGAAAACGACGGAATAATTCCAGATATTTCTGATTCTGGCTTTTCCGCTTGCCTCTGCCAGGAACAAAAACGGTATGCTGCTCTTTGCAGATCTGTTCCAGAAAACGGCAGATCTTCTGAAGATCCTGTATCCTTGTATCTTCCGTTACGAAAAAACTCTGTATATACTCCTGATTCAAACGAGATACGGCTTCCTGTATTTTCTGAAACATTTTTGTCTCCCATTTTCCCACGGATTTCTTCCAGACAAAGGTATATTTGTTCGCGCACGCTTCCAGTTTTGTGCCATCGATAAAAACAGTCTCCTTTGATAATTCACCGGCTTTTTGCAGTCGTTTTACCATCTGGTAAAAAAGATCCTCACAGGCATCTGCCAGAAATCCAGTACGGAAGCGTGCAATGGTACTGTGATCCGGTGCTTTTTGTCCGGCAAGCAGCCACATGAAGTTAATGTCTCGTCTACATGCCGTTTCAATCTTTCTGGATGAATAAATGTTTTGGGAATACGCATAGGTCAGGATCTTGAACATGGTCTTAGGATCCACTGCCGGATTTCTGCCTTTGGCAGAGTAAGCCTGATACAGCAAGCTGTAATCCAATCCCTCCAGTTCGTGGCTCAGCAGTCGGACAGAATCATCATCAGGAACCAAACCTTCCAAATTTAATGGCAAAACCAGTTGATAAGGCTCGCCGAATTCGGTATAATTTTTATGGTATTTTGAATTACTTGTCATAATTAATTATACCATGGATTACGGACCTTTCGGGGTCCGTTTTCTGTTTTTCAACACGAAAAAGGAGCGTCGCTCCATAGATGAATTACTCATCTATTTTGCAACGCCCCCTTTTCCTATCATCAAGAAGCGCTTTCTTTTTTATAACCTATAATCTTTTTAAACAGCAGGCAAAATACGGTCACCGAACAAATGGCGCCTAAAAAATCAGAAATCGGCTCCGTATAAAAAACATGCTCTACTCCCACCAGCGGAGGGATCAGAAATACACATACCAAAAAAATTGTTTTTCTGAACGTGGACAGGGAAATTGCCACTGAAGAAATTCCCATTCCTGTAAAACCATCTACAATCGTATACTGGGCAGCCAAAGGAATCACTCCCAGCGTATAGACCCGAATAGCATCTACCGTAAGGCTCACATACTTCTCGTCCTGGGTAAAGATCTTTACAAATATCTCCGGTACCGTCTGGGCAATGGCAAACATAATGGAGGTAAATACTAGGCACATGAGAAAAATATATTTCTCTGCCCGGATAATCCGGTCCGGCCTTTTGGCTCCATAATTAAATCCCAGGATTGTCTGCGTTCCTGTGGTAATGCCGCTTAAAGGCATGGTGACGATCAGCATAAAGCTTTGCAGGATCGTGGCGCAGGTCAGCAGCACGTCTCCCTGCCCTTCCCCGCCATATTTCTGGATGACCGCATTCAGGGAAATGATCAGGACATTGTCAAACGCTACGATCAAAAAGGGAGTAAGCCCCACCAGCATAACCCTCTTCATGATAAACCAATGGTATTTTCCGAATGTAATCCTGATGCCCGGCTTTTTGCCAAATAAGAAAGACAGGACAAACAGGCAGGATGCCATCTGGGAAATCACAGTAGCTACCGCAGCTCCCCTGACTCCCATCCCCAGTAAAAATATGAAAACCGGGTCCAGGATGATGTTACAGACTGCCCCCACCATTACGGAAAGCATTCCCGTCTTGGCAAATCCCTGGCAGATAATAAACTGGTTCATTCCTGTGGACATCAGGGCAAAAAAGGTTCCCAGCAGATAAACCGTAATGTACTCATTCGCATAAACATATGTAACTTCGCTGGCACCGAACCACATTAACAGATGCTGCTTCATCAGCAGGGAAACAACCGTCAGTCCCAGGGAAATGACCGTCAGCATCAAAAAACAATTTGCCAGGATTGCTTCCGCTGAACGGTAGTTTTTCTGTCCCATACGGATACTTACCAACGGGGCTCCGCCAATCCCCACCAGAAATGCAGCAGATGAGACCAGGGTTACAATGGGACCGCATACTCCTACTCCCGCCAGAGCCACTTCCCCGATTTCAGGAATATTCCCGATATACATTCTGTCCACAATGCTGTAAAGAACACTGACAAACTGGGCAAGCATAGAAGGAAATGCCAGTCTCCACACCAGACCTCCCATATTGTCTGTATCTAATGTATTTCTTATCCCTGTTGCCATACTCATGTTCCCTCATTATTTAATCTTTTTCTTTCCGAAATATGGTAATCTCCTGAACCAGCAGCTTGATATTTTCAATCAAGGAATCAAACGCACCGAACTCATAAAGGTTCAATACAAACATTCCCAATGGCACTGCCAGTATCATTCCTCCAATACCTGCCCATTTATATCCAAGATATAAAAACAGCAACGTAGTAAACGGAGGCAGTCCAATCGTATCCCCCACTATTTTAGGCTGGATCGCCTGACGCACCACCTGGGTCAGCACATAAATCAGCACCAGTCCTGCAGCAAAAGCATATTCCCCTGTCACCAGTTTCACCACTGCCCACGGTATCAAAGCCGTACCCGTTCCAAATACTGGTAAAAAATCCAACAGAGCAATCAGAATGGCCCATAGGATACAGTATTTGACCTGAAGGACAAAAAAACCTGCCGTAAGGATTCCTGCCACTACAAACATGATCCGGAACTGAGCCAGAAAATACCCTCCGATCAGCCGCTTCACGTCCTGTTTTAAAAACTGATAATACCTTACTCCGCTCTCAGGAATCAGTTTAACAAGAATCCCAAGCATCCGGTCCCGCTCCACAATGAAGAAGTAGGATGATAAAACTGTCACTACCAGATTCACCAGGACTCCCGGAATGCCTTTCGCCACATTTCCTGCCACAGTGACAGTTGGAGTAGCCAGTTTCTGCACCCATACTCCCAGGTTTTCTCCCAGGCTGCTGCTGAAATTATGGATAGACGCCTGTACTTCCTGAGGCAGCTTCAGAAACAGGCTTTCAAAATTTCCCATAAATTCTTTCAGATCAGCTTCCATGGCTCCATAAAGTGCCGGCAGATCCCGAAGAAAAGCCATGATTTCCATTGCCAGTCTGGAACAGACAAAATAGATCAGTCCGATCAAAGCCCCAAGCACTGCAATAACAACCAGCATGGAACTATGACGCCGCACCAGGTTCAGCCGCTTTTCCAGAAACTTCACCAGCGGATTGGCGATGGAAGCCAGTATCCATCCGATCACAAAAGGAAGAAAAAATTTCAGCAGTTTAGGTCCTAAAAACACTACCAGCAGGATCCACATCACTGGAATAATAATATTCAAAAGAATCCTTGTATATTTTCTGACTGACTCCATATTGCCTCCTTTTTCCCGGATAAATTCGGGTTATATCAGACCATACTTCCGGGCTACTGCCTGGAAAGCAGGCAGAGACCGCTCAATCTGTTCGTAGGATACACAATAAGAAATCCTTACAAATCCCGGACAGTAGAAGGAGCTTCCCGGAACCACCAAAATATGTTCTTCTTTACATGCCTGACAGAATGCTGCCTCATCATCTCCAGGACATTTCACAAACAAATAAAACGCACCTTCCGGTTTCACACATTCAAACCCGTATTCTTTCAGGCTCTGATACAGGAGATTCCGGTTTCTGTCATAAATGCTCACATCGGTAGTCTGGTCCACACATCGTTTGATTACCCGCTGCATCAGGGACGGGGCATTGACGCTGCCCAGGATACGATGGGCAATCGTAGCCGCTGCTATTACTTCCGCAGAATCTGTCATAGCCTTGGGAATTGCCAGATATCCGATCCGTTCTCCCGGAAGGGACAGGGACTTACTGTAAGAATATACAACCACGGTATCACGGTAGAATTTAGGAATATAGGGAACCTTTACCCCATCGTATACCAGTTCCCGGTAAGGTTCGTCAGAGATCAGTACGATCGGCTGTCCATTCTCCTGGCTTTTTTTCGTCAGGATTTCCCCCATGCGGCGAATCGTATCTTCCGAATATACCACACCTGTCGGATTATTGGGAGTATTAACAATGACCGCCTTTGTTTTTTCTGTGATCATCTCTTCCATACCGTCCAGATCCGGCTGGAATGTCTTCGTGTCAGGAGGAACCACTTTCAGGATTCCATCATAATTTTTCACATAGGATACATACTCCACAAAAAATGGAGCAAATGTTATTACCTCATCTCCAGGATTCAGAATGGTCTTTAATATATCATTTAATCCACTGGCAGCTCCCACCGTCATAATGATGTTGGACGCATCATAATCCATATCAAAACGGCGGTTCAAAGAATCTGCTACCGCCTGACGGACATCTTCATATCCTGCATTGGGCATATATCCATGGAGCAATCCCGGATCAGTCTGTTCCAATTCCGCAAGGATTGCCTGCTTTACACATTCCGGCGCCGGAACGCTGGGATTCCCCAGGCTGAAATCATACACATTTTCCTTTCCGTATATTGCAGCCATTTTGATCCCTTCCTCAAACATGGCCCGGATCACGGAACTGTTCTGTATCATGGGTTTCATTTTTTCTGAGATCATCATATTCTCTCCTCCCGTTTTTCATACTTGTATCTGTGCCATGGGAAATTCCCGTCCTTTCCTCATGTTGGGCACATTATATCACTATTTTCTTTCGGGAACAATACCAATCAATCACTGCAGTCACAGCAAAGTAAAACCAGGTAGCCGGATTGGAAAACCAGGTGGTAAAAAAGGACAGCATCAGGTATACCGCCATCTGAGCATAAAACAGATATCCTACCGGATTTCTCATCTTCTCTGCCTTCTTCATCAGCCAGAAACAAACCGCTCCCAGAATACAGGAAAATGCCAACACACCCACGATCCCAAAATCATAATAGGCATCATAAAACAAAGTTACGGTAGTCAGTTCTTCTTTATTCACCAAAATAGGATAGTTGGCCAGAGACGGCATAAAAAATTTCAGCCCGGTCAATGCCCACAGTGGAAAGAGAGACCGCATTCCCCATGCAAATTCTCCCAGATTCTCCACCATATAATTGAAGTTTTCATAATTATTGGCAATATACATATAAGGCTGGGTCACAAAAATAGGCATATGTTCATTTTTCATCTCAAAAATACCATTCAGATATGCTACATCATGGCTTCTGGCTATGGTCAGGATCACATAAAGGACCACCAGAAAAACGCCTACTCCCACTCCATAACTAACAGGAAAATGTTCTTCACATAAAATATAAGTAAGCACCGCCAGCAAAACAGCCAGGATCAGCTGAAACCTGGATACGCACAAAATCGGAATCAGCAAAGAAATCACCACTGCCACCAAAGCCATAACCTGCTTCCATTTCCCAGATCGTTTTCTGTCTGTCAGAAAAAATAATACCCCCAGAGCCGGTACCAGTACACAGGAAACCGTCAAATAATGTACGCCTGTCACATGAAAATAGGAATATGCATGAGGAACTCCCCGTACCAGAAATGGAACATATCCAAGATACCATGCCTCAAAGCAAAAAGCTCCCAGGGAAACTGCTGTCACTCCCATCAGACTGACAAATAAGCTGTCTGCCTTTCCTCTGGAACGATAACCGGTCAGACGGCCAACAGGTTCCCTGCCTGTTCTCCTGTCCAGGATTTCATAAACTGCATAAAATCCCAGCCAGGCCAGATAAAAGCACAGCCAGGTAAGAATACTCCAGTCTTTCTGAAGATTGCTCAGCTGGAAACAGGCTACTCCCTGTCCCGATATCCAAAAAAAGGAAAACAGGCCCCGCAAATGAATCAGATTGCCTGTTTTTCTATAATCCCTCATATACAAATATGCCGCTGCCAGAATAAGAATTCCACCAGAAACCGCATGATAATCATTTGCGGCGGCTAAAAAAGCCGCCGCATAGCAGACCGTAAATATCATCATAGATTTATTCTCCCAGTCCTTCTTCTACTGCCTGGATCACTGCTTCCAGGGCTTCCTTCTCGTCTTTTCCTTCACAGACAAATTCAATCTCGTCCCCGCTCTTCACACATGCTCCCAGTACACTGAGAACACTTTTCGCATTGGCAGTCGTTCCCTTATAATGAAACTGTATCGTAGACTGAAATTGGAGAGATACTTTACACAGCATTCCTGCCGGCCGAAGATGAAGGCCTGTAGGATTCTTGATCGTTACTTTTGCACTTACCATATCAAATTCCTCACTTATTCGCTTTCTGTATGTTCCGCAACGGTTTCTGTTTCTTCTGCCGCTGAAGCCTGATCAGAATCCACAGCCTGTTCCTGCTCCGATACCGTCACCTGGAAATCTGTGTATCCCAGAACTTCCACTCCTTCTGCCAGGCCAAACTCCAATTTTCCTGCTGTAGTTCCTACTCCCAGACCGGTAAGGTCAATGGAAGCATTCAGGTCCACTTCCGCCATGGCATCCAGATCTTCACTGAGTCCCTGAACCGTTACCTCCACAGATTCTGTGCTGTAGCTGTAGTGATAATGGGACTGGGTTCCCGATTTACTGATGTCATTCAGGTCCAATGTCAGCACTCTGGTATCCAGTTCTTCCACATCCAGGGTAACCACTGCCTCTGTCTTACCCCCTACAATGGTCACATCTTCCGGAATATACTGGGTCAGGTCGATCTTGACTGTCTTACTCTTTGTAGCGCCCTGTATGGTCAGCTGCGGGTCATCTATCGTAATCGTAGTAAGATTAGACAGGCTGGATTTTAATCCCGCCACGGGAACACTCTGAACGTCACTGCTCAGCCCTGCATAGCGGTAACCATCTGCCACCGTTCCTGTCACCTGAAAATCCAGTGGCAGGGACTTTACTTTCAGGACTTCCACTTCATACCCGATTTCCGGCACATCGTAAGATACTTTGTCTCCCATATCCAGTTTGTTGCCATTGGCATCATAAAATACCGGTTCAGCCGTTCCGTTCAGATTGGCATTAGCACCATCTACTGCAATCTCTACTCCCACTTCACTGATCTGTCCCACCTGGGATACGGGACCGCTGATATACAGATATTCCGGTTCCAAAGTCAGATCTCCCAGTGCATAGCCTTCTTCCAGCTCACCGGTCGTCTCTGCTTTCAGGTCAAACCGTTTCTTTTGCAGTTCTTCCGTCTCCACATGGATCACTCCCGGTTTTACTTCCGGAGACTGGATCAGAGTATTGTTATTTACCACTTCCAGGTTTACAGGAACTGCGCCGGTCACGTCATACAGGTCTGCCAGGTCGATATAAGCCCGGAAATCAGATGCATTGATCTTATACCCGTCCAGTGTCCTCACATTATAAGTTACCGTCACCGTATTTTTCCCTACGATTTCATAGGTTAATCCTGCGTCTTCCAGAATATTCTCGTTCAGGATCTCCAGTTCCACCTCTCTGGTCCCTTCAATCCTGGGATTGGACACATTGACCACCAGAAGCCACAGAAAAAAAGCCAGAAAAAGAGAAAGCAGCTTCAAACTAAAATTATTTGCCAGTCTTTCTTTCATTTCTGCTCCTTCCCTTCCATATCTTGAATCTCTTATTGGCGGTTTCTCCACGCCCCACCATCACAGACAGCACCTTTTTCAAGTCTTCGCTGTCACTGACCTTCGTGAGCATACCGCTTTCCGCCACAGACACCCGTCCGGTTTCCTCGGAAACGACAACAGTCAGGCTGTCTGATACCTCACTGATTCCCACTGCTGCCCTATGCCGGGTACCAAGGTCTTTGCTGATCCCCATATTATCTGACAGGGGAAGATAGCAGGTAGCTGCTATCACCCGGTTTCCGCTGAGCACAACGGCTCCATCGTGCAGCGGCGTATTATGTTCAAAAATATTGATCAATAACTGGCTGCTGATCAGACCATTGATTTCAATGCCCGTTCTTTCAATTTCCCTGAGAGAAACGTCCCGTTCAATGACCATCAGTGCTCCTGTCTTTACTTTTGCCATCTCAAAGGTAGCTTTTACAATCTCGTTTACCGTCCTCTCCGTAAATTCACTGTTTATCTTCCTGTCATCAAACGACAGGATCCCGGATATGAGATTCTGGCTTCCCAGCTCTTCCAGTGCTTTTCTAAGTTCCGGCTGAAAAATAATAATCAGAGCTGTTGTCGCCACAAATGCAAAATTACTGATGATCCAGAGGATCGTATCCAACCGCAGTACATAAGCAAATACGGTGAAGCCCAGGATCACTACAATTCCCTTTAACAGAGTCCAGGCTCTTGTATTTTTGATCCATACCAGTATCTCGTATACCAAAAAAGTAATAATGGCAATCTCAAGCAGATTTCTCAGGCTGATCCGCGGTACGAACGAAAGCCACCCATAGACTCTTTCCACCAGATTTGTCATATCCTTTGCCCACCTCCCATCATTCCTTTTTAATCCTCATGCTGTCTGGAATGTTTCTTTCCGTTTTTCCTGGTATTGATCTTCTGCACCTTGATATCCGGAGCAGAGACGGCAATCTTTGGGACTGCCTTTACATAATAGTAATAATCATCGTCTTCATACTGGACATATTCTGTCCTGGTATAGTCTACAGTAAAGATAAAAAACGTATAAAGCAGGGCCAGGATCACGGATACAACCATTCCCACCAGAAAATTCACCATGGAGAAGGATACATTAAATACAAATCCTCCTACAAATGAAATCACAGTCTCAACTACCACACCTGCGGCTACCGCCACATTCCATGCATAATCAATAGAAAGATTTTTTACAATATATACCGTCAGGATGGCCACAGCAAACGCCAGGACCATGACCACCATCTGTTCATTGGAAAAAACACCTTTTAATATCTGTCCATATTTTTCTGCAATATCCACTTCACCGCTTCCTACCAGAGTTCCCGCATTCTGTTTGACATGAAGGAGAATGTAATAAATGCACACTCCGCTGCATGCCGGGATCACCGACACAAGGCTGCAGGATAACCCTGCCAGTAACGGTATGGCATAAGGGATATTCAGGAAAAATGCCAGCGGTGTCAGAATCAGGAGCCAGCTGTCCCCAGGCTGAAAGCCATAATATAAAAGAAGGATCAGCAGCATGGCCGCAGCCAGCAGACCGGCAATTTCCAAGGACACCGCACTCACATGGAGCAGCATAACTGCCCCTATGATCGCTGCGATCACACCGTAGGGCAAAAATGCACACACCAGCGATAACACCAGCACTGGCACTGCGCCTTTCAGCTGAGCCATAAATCCAATATTCTCATTCAGCACCAGCAAAGCAGTCAGACTCAGGAGAAACCGTATCGCCGTATCAATATATGCCGCATATCTTCCATACAATACCCTCAGTCTTTCTTTAAACACCAGAAGCGCCATCATGATGCACGCCCTCCTTTGTCATTTCTTTTGTCTTGCCCTGAGAATCATATCTTTTTTTCAACCTTTTCAGTTTTGCTGAATACACCTGCACGGTCCTCCTGGATTCATCATATTTTTTCCCATACACTTTCCTGGTGATCAGTTCATAGACCGTCAATCCGCCCACATACCATACAAGCAGCGATATCCCAAAGCCTGTTATCTCATTCAGGGAAACGGCAGACAGCAACTGCTCTACCGAGCACAGGGCCCATACTCCCACAGCCAGTACATACGCAGCTGTAAAACGTAAAAAACCATGCAGCATATGGCTGCCTACAAAATCACGCTTAAACATCTTCCCGGCTGCTGCAAGCTGCTTTCCTTCCCTCTTCTCAAACAGGGCAATGCTTGTCATCAGTTCAATCTTGTCCTCATTCAGCATAAATGCTCCTTATAAATCCATAAGATATCACTTTAGTATAGCATAAAAGTTTTTTATTGGCGATAGGATAGCAGGTAAATTTAAGAAAATGTAAGTATTTTCCTTGTTTTTTACATAATTCTACAAAATTTTACATAAAAAACGGTCCTTTTCTTTGTCAGGACCGTTTTTTGAATTTTTATTCATAGCGGAGAGCCTCGATCGGATCCGCTTTTGCTGCTTTCGATGCAGGATAAATGCCAAAAAATATCCCTACCATAGCAGAAAAGGTCACTGCCAGAAGAACTACCGCCGGCTTAACTACCACCTGAAGCCCAAGAGCATTCCCTCCCACAAAGACAACTCCGATTCCCAATATGATGCCTATCGTGCCTCCGCATGCAGACAAGATAGCAGATTCTGTTAAAAACTGTATCAGCACATCTCTGGTGGTTGCCCCCAGGGCTTTTCGGATTCCGATCTCCCTGGTCCGTTCCGTTACTGACACCAGCATAATATTCATAATGCCGATTCCTCCAACCAATAAAGAGATGGCTGCAATTCCTCCCACGGCTGCGGATAACCCTCCCATCACACTGTCCACCTGAACCATTTCATCCATAGCCGTGGTCAGCCTGAAATCCTGAGAATTCCTGCCTTTGGATTTCGCTATGTAAAACATGATTTCCTGAAACAGCTGATTCATGTCCTCCCGGCTCATTCCCGGATCTGCAAACAAACGGCAGCTATAGATCAGGTCATTGGGCCAGGTCAGTAAAGTCCATGGCACAAATGCCGCTCCCGTATCATCAGAACTTCCCATCAAAAGTTTCTGAAAAGCATTGACTTCTTTTTTATAAACACCAACCACAGTAAATTCCGTCATACTTCCATACACCTCTGTACGGAAAGTTCTCCCCACTGCTTGTTCCGTGCCGTAAATCTTCTTAGCTGCCCCTGCTTCCATAACGGCTACCTGTTTTCTGGCTTTTACATCTTCTTCCGTCAGGTATCTGCCATAAATCATATTCACAGGCTGGACGTTCTGGTAATTATAATCCACTCCGGAAAGATTAAATTTCAGTTTGTTTCCTCCCGCTTTCACCTCTCCGGAAATAGAAGGCGCACTGTCTATATAAGCAATCCGGTCTCCAAATATCTCCTTCAGTCTGTCCAGTTCATCCATGGTAAAATAATCACTGTCCCTCACATCTTCGATCCAGTATCCAATGGAAATATACGCCTGGCTCAGACCTACATCTTTATACAGGCTGGAAAACAGGGAACGCATGGTATCACCAATGGATACAATGGAGATCACCGATCCGATACCAATGATAATCCCCAGCATCGTAAGAAAGGAACGCATTTTATTGACTCTTATGGCATGAAACGCCATCTTCATATTTTCCAGAAGCACGTTTTATCCCTCCTTTCGTCTCTCTCTCGGATGTTCATTCACCTGGTCGCTGATGATCTGGCCATCACGGAACCGGATAATCCTGCCTGTAAATTCTGCAATATCCTCCTCATGAGTCACCACTACCACGGTAGCTCCTTCCTCATGAAGTCTGGAAAATAATTCCATAATTTCCACAGATGCGGCTGTATCCAGGTTCCCCGTCGGTTCATCTGCCAGGATCAACGGCGGTTCATTGGCAAGAGCCCGGGCAATGGCCACTCTCTGGCGCTGACCTCCTGAAAGTTCATTAGGCATATGTCCCACACGTTGTCCCAGTCCCACACGCTCCAGCAGTTCGATAGCCCGCTCCCTTCTCTCTTTTTTCGATTTTCTTGCATAAGTCATGGGCAGTTCCACATTTTTCAGAGCAGACGTACGGGAAATCAGATTAAATGACTGAAATACAAATCCTATCTTCCTGTTTCGGATTGCTGACAGTTCATCGGAAGATAACGATGCGATGTCCACCCCGTCCAGGTAATAATGCCCCATAGTCGGCCGGTCCAGACACCCTAAAATATTCATCAGAGTGGATTTTCCTGAACCAGACTGCCCCATGATCGCCACAAATTCCCCACGGCGTATAGTCAGATTGATTTTCTTCAATCCCATAACTTTCAAAACCCCTGTATCGTATATCTTGACCAGATTTTCCAGTCGGATCAGCTCATCTGTCTCCTGCTGCGGCAGCAGGTCCTCCCGGCGTTTCCACCAATTTCTCATATTCCTCACCTCTTATACACCGGAAGTATCCAGCACTTCCATTCCGTCTGTCATGGTAATATCCGGAGTCATGACAATTTTCATTCCCTCCGTAAGAACTGATTTTTCTCTCGGCCGGATTTCCATCTGAATATCACTCTGTATTCCCCTCTCCACAGGAATCCAGCGTATAGTTCCATTGTTTACTTCCGCAATATACGCTCCATCTTCCCTGTCCACTACCGAGGAAATGGGAACCAGCCATGCATCGTCCACTTCATTCAGCGTCAGTTCCGCTTTGGCCGTAATGCCTGCAATCAGTTTTGTATTCTTATCATTGATCCGGATGGTAGTGGGAATCACCCGTTCCTTGGAACCGCTCCCTGATTTTTCTTCTCCTGTAGGGGAAATTGCTGTCACTTCCCCTGATACCGTATCGCCATTTAAAATATCGGCCCGGATCACCGCTTTCTGCCCCACTGCCACCTTGCCTATGGAATATTCGCTCACCTTGATCTCCATTTCCAGATTTTCCAGATTTTCAATGATAAACATAGGTTCTCCCTCTTTTCCCGTATCATCGGCAAACCGGCCAACTTTTGTATTCACCCTTACCACAGTTCCGTCTATGGGCGCTGCTATACTGGTATCTTCCAACTCTTCCCGTTTGGTATCCAGATTATATTCCGCTTCCTTGATCTTCAGCAGATAAGATTCATTTGGGACCGGACTTCCATGTTCCAGGCGATAAGATTCCATCTCTCTTCTGGCATCATTCATAGCATTTTCTGCTGTCTGAAGATCCACCTGAGAAATATCTCCTGACTGGAACAGGACCGCATTTCTGTCATAATTTCCCTTTGCCGTCTGATAGTCCTGTACTGCCTTCGCATATCCATTGGCAGTCTGGATCTTCTGCTCTTCATAATCAGCTACAGCCAGGTCATAAGCATTCTGGGCGATTTCCAAAGCTTTTCTGGCACTGTCCGCATCCAGAACTGCCAGGATCTGTCCCTTCGTCACCTTATCTCCTTCCTTCACATTCAGTTCTTTTACTTCTGAATGCAGTTTTGAGACTACATCCACACTATCCGTGCCGGATACAGGGCCTGTCAGCACCAGGGTTTCTCTCAGGCTGCCTTTCTCAAGACCAGTCGTCTGCACCTTCATCTGGGGATTCCCGCTCCCGCTGCAGGCCTTTGCCAGGATCCCCAAAAACAGCACTCCTGCCACAGCCCCTGCCGCTACTTTCTTCTTTCTGCTCCATTTTTTATGTATCCGTTTTCCCTTTCCGGGAGAATCTGGCTTCATCAGTTCTTCCAGCTGAGCATCAAACTCTTCTTTCTCTCTTTCTTTTGATTCCATAGTTTCCTCCATACCGCTGTTCTCTTCTTTTCGTTTCTTCTTTCATAACGAACTATATCCTCAAAAATTTTCAATTATTTCCCTTTATGACACAAAAAAATGTGTGCGCCTGTCTGCGCACACATTTAATTTCCCGTTTTTTCTTTCCATGTTTCCTCCCGGAAACCAAAGAGTACAAAATCATCTCCCACCAGAACCGGTCTTTTTACCAGCATACCATCGGAGGCCAGCAGGTCCAGCTGTTCCTCTCTGTTCATTTCCGCCAGCTTGTCCTTCAATCCCAGTTCCCTGTATTTCATTCCGCTGGTATTAAACATTTTTTTCAATGGCAGTCCGCTGATCTCTGCCCATTTCTCCAGTTCTTCTCTGGTAGGATTTTCTTCCAAAATATGCCGGTCCTCAAACACGTTATGATTTTCTTCCAGCCATTTCTTTGCTTTCCTGCAGGTAGAACATTTGGGATACTCTAAAAATAAAAGCATAATTCCTCCTCCATCATTCCTCCAGCTGTCCATACAGCTGCTGCCCAAAATTCAAATCTCCCGGAGTCTCAGGCAATCCCAGCACTGTCAATTCCACCGTGCACACCGTACGTTTTCCGTCATAATATACCGGAATCTGATAAACTCCTGATGCATTCAGATTGCATCCATCAAGATCAAAAGAAAACTTCCCATAATCCAGATTTTCAAATCCTTCTGTATCTTTTGGGAAAAAACGTTCCATAGGAAATTCCGGCTCTACTCCCAAAGTAGTCTCACAGTACAGGGTAACTTCCGATCCATGGTCAAAAAGGGGATTCTGTCTGTTCCCCACCGTTCCCATCAATGCCAGGGCCACTACAGCCAGTACAATTCCACCCAGCCATGTGGCCGGAAGAGGCAGTTTTCGTCTCATCCCTGTCACCTGCCTACTCGCACACTACCGCTGTACCAGTCACGGACACCATCAGCATTCCATTGTCCGAGCCCAATACTTCATAATCCACATCAATCCCTACCACTGCATTTGCACCCATAGCTTTTGCACGGGTCTCCATTTCTTCCAGGGCCTGCGTCCTGGCTGCCGTCAGTTCTTCCTCATAAGAACCGGAACGTCCTCCGAAAAAGTTGGTCAACCCCGCTGCAAAGTCTTTCAGTACATTCACTCCAGCTATGACTTCTCCAAATACGATTCCCTTATATTCTACAATCCGTTTTCCTTCAATATCCGGTGTTGTTGTCAATATCATACGTTTTCTCCTTTCTGTAACCGATTTATGATACAGTCATTATATCATCTGACTAAACGGTTTCAATTCTTTTTCTCCATATTCAGAAAATTGTAAGAGAACCTTCACAGCTGCACATCATATTTCATCACATAATCTTCCATAAAAAAACCATTGCCGATATCATTCGTTTCTTCCCTGATAATGCAAAAGCCAAGGTGTTCATAGATCCGGATCACCTGGGTATTATCGCGGTTCACATTCAAAAATATGGATGACAGATTTTCTTTCTTGGTTTCCTCTTCCAAAAACTGGAACATCTTTCTGGCGATTCCTCTTCCTCTTTTTTTCCCGTCTACATAAAATTTACTTAAATACATACTTTCTTCCCTGGGATAGAATGCCAGGAATCCCAATAATGCTCCCTCACCATCCGTCACCAGATAATACCGGTATCCGTTCCTGATCTGTCCGGAAATAGCCGGAACCGATTGAAATTTATCAATCATATAATCATTCTGTGCCTCTCCGATGATCGGATCAAAATGCTGTTTTACAATACAGGACGCAAAAAAAGAATCCTGAACACTCAGGATTCTTTGTATATTCTGGCTTTTAATGACAATGGTGTTCCCCGCCACAACCATGTTCTCCGCACTGATGGCCTTCTCCATGATGATGTTCTCCGTGATGGCCACAATGTACATTCGGGTCATAATCCAGTTTTCCTGCAGCAAATGCTTCCACTGCCTGATCTGCCTGGCCGGACACACCGCCATACAGCTTGATTCCTGCCGCTGCCAGAGCTGACTGGGCACCGCCTCCAATGCCACCGCAGATCAATACATCTACATCCAGGGCCTGAAGAACACCGGCAAGGGCTCCATGGCCGCTTCCATTGGTATCTACAACTTCAGAGGAAATAATTTTTCCATCCTCTACATCATATACCTTAAACTGTTCTGTATGTCCAAAATGCTGGAAAATCTCACCGTTCTCATAGGTAACTGCTACTCTCATCATAAATTCTCCTTTCGGTTTTTGAAATATCTGACTGAATTTCTGTTTGAAGCACTGGTCGCGGCCAAAACCACAGGATTCCTCCTGTCCGTCACAAAGCGCATAGTCGCCGCCTTCAATCCGCAGGGTAAGCCCATCTACCAGTACTCTGGCCAGTTTCTTTCTGGCACTGGTATAGATCTGCTGTACCGTAGTCCTTGCAATTTTCATGGATTCCCCACACTGTTCCTGGGAAAATCCCTCTTTGTCAATCAATCGGATCGTCTCATATTCGTCTACAGAAAGAATCACCACTTCTCTTTCCTGTTCCTCACCCACCGGCACAAATTCCAGTGTCTGTGGAAAATAACAGACTTTTCGGCATTTTCTCGGTCTTGGCATAGCATCCCTCCCTGCTCCAATCTCAATCACCTATATTATAAATCATTTCCGGCATATGTCAAATACTTTTATTGACATATGCCGGAAATTCTTTTATACTAAGAGCAGTAAAAAAGGAGGTCCTTTCATGGATTTTTCATCTTATTTTCCCATTTGGAACCAGCTGACATCAGACCAGCAAAACAAGCTCTCCAGCGGAGCCGTTCTCCGTTCTGTATCCAAAGATACTATCATACATAATGGCTCTGCTAACTGTACCGGACTTCTCCTGGTCCGCTCCGGCCAGCTGAGAGCCTATATTTTATCGGATGAAGGACGGGAAATTACTATCTACCGACTGTTTGAAGGAGATATCTGTCTTCTCTCTGCTTCCTGTATCATACGGAGCATTCAGTTTGATATTACCATCTGCGCAGAAAAAGATTCCCAATTCTGGGTCATACCGGCAGACACATACCGACAGATCATGGAAGAATCCACTGCTGCCGCCAACTATACCAACGAGATCATGGCCAGCCGCTTTTCTGAAGTCATGTGGCTGATGGAACAGGTCATGTGGAAAAGCTTTGACAAACGGCTTGCTTCTTTTCTGCTGGAAGAAGCCGCCGTGGAAGGAAGTGACAGTCTGAAGATCACTCATGAAGTCATTGCCAATCATCTTGGTTCCGCCAGGGAGGTGGTCACCAGAATGCTCCGCTATTTTCAAAGCGAGCATATGGTCACCCTGTCCAGGGGAACTGTAACCTTATCCGACCGGAAAAAACTGGAGCAGCTGAGCCACAGTTGATTTTCTTCTATCTGCCAAAAAGCAGGTGTACCTTTTCTTTGGTACACCTGCTTATTTCATATCTACATAAATCCTGTGCTTCCAGTTACAGCATAGCCAGAACATCCTGTTTTGGTCTTACTCCGGACACCTGTTTTACTACCTTACCATTTTTGATCACCATCAGAGTGGGTATGGTCATGATCTGGAACTTCTCTGCCAGCTGAGACTGTTCATCTACATTCACAGTGCCAACTACAATATCCGTTCTCTCCTTCGCAATCTCTTCCACAACCGGTGCCATCATACGGCAGGGTCCGCACCAGCTGGCCCAGAAATCCAGTAACACCGTTTTTCCTGCCTGCAATACTTCCTGGTCAAAATTATCTTTGGTAATGATTATCTCTGACATATCTCTTCCTCCTTTAAGGCTTTTCTACTATTGATCATATATTTATTCTATCCTATTTTCTTTTTTATTTCCGTGACTTTATCACGATTCTCCTTTTTCTGTCTCCCCCTCCCAGTCCAGTATCCCTCCAAATTCCACAAGGTTCGTATATCCCAGTTCCTGCAGCTTTCCTGCCGCCTGCTTACTTCTGTTCCCGCTGCGGCAATACACCAGGATCATCTGATCTTTATCCGGAAGCTGAGAAATTTCTCCTGTTCCAATTGTCTCATTGGGAATACAGATTGCTCCTGGAATGTGTCCCGACTGATATTCTTCTTCTGTACGGACATCTAAAATTATATAATTTTCAGCCTCCTCCATAATGGATACTGCTTCTTCCATGCTGACCTGGCGGTATCCCTGCTCTGTCTCTCCGGTTTCTCCGCATCCAGTCAGAAACAGGGCAGCAAAAAGAGGCCATATCATTCTTCTCTTATTCATCGGTCTCAAATCCTTTCTTATTCTGTTAAGCATGATACGCCAGATACCGTTTTCTTTCTGTGATCAAGTCACCTTGTCTTTCCATTTCAGCAGAAAGGCAGAGTTCACGATCACCAGAACAGACCCTGCATTATGCACCAGGGCCCCTACCACCGGATTCAGGATTCCAGTCATAGCCAGAATAATAGCCAGGAAATTCAGTCCCATGGAAAATGCCATGTTGGTTCTGATCACCGTCATCATATGCCTGGATAGCCGGATCAGATGGGGCAGTTCCTTCACTTCGTCATCTACCAGGGCAATGTCTGCCGCATCTACTGCAATGTCACTTCCGATTCCGCCCATGGCGATTCCTACATCTGCTTTTTTCAATGCAGGAGCATCATTGATGCCATCTCCGATCATACATACCCTTTCATGATTTTCCTGATAGCTTCCAATCTGTTCCAGTTTCTTTTCCGGGGAACAGCCTGCATAGATTTCTGTGATGGCAAGCTTCTTTCCGATTGTCTCTGCCGCATTCCGGTTGTCTCCTGTGAGCAGGACCGGCTGCACCTGTAAACTCACCAGTTCTTCCAGCATTTTTTTACTTTCTTTCCGGAGCGTATCAGAAAGTACCGCATAACCTGCCAGCCGACTGTCTATCCCTATATAAATGACGGTACAGCCCCGGTTCCGGTAAACCCCGGACGACTGTTTCACCTCTTCTGGGATTTTAATGCCCATATGCCCCATCCATTCCGGATTCCCGGCATAAATCGTTCTGCCTTCTGCCACAGCGGATACTCCCTGTCCCGGAACCATCTGAAAATTTTCTGCCGAAAGCAGTTGTCTTCCACTGTCCAGACGATAGCTGTCCACAATCGCTTTCCCCAGTGGATGTTCCGAAAACTGTTCTGCTGCTGCACAAACCCCGTATAAGTCCTGTGCCGGAATCTCCTGATCCACACTTTCCACATGAATCACTTTCGGTTTGCCGCAGGTCAGCGTTCCTGTTTTATCAAATGTAATCCTGGATACACCTGCCAGTCTCTCCAGTGCATCTCCCTCTTTTACCAGGAACCCGTGTTTCGTAGCATTTCCAATCGCTGCCATTACTGCTGTGGGAGTTGCCAGCACCAGAGCACAAGGGCAGAATACTACCAGAATGGTAACAGCCCGTATCATCTCTCCCGTGACCAGCCAGGTCATAACGGCAGCTGACAAAGCCGTCACAACGATCCAGGTAGCCCACCGGTCTGCAATCCTCACGATCTTGGCTTTTCCTGCATCAGCTGACTGTACCAGACGTATCATTCGCTGTATGGAACTGTCCTTCCCCACCTTTTCCGCTCTCATCTCAAAAACACCAAACTGGTTTACTGTCCCGCTTGCCACCTGGTCTCCTGCCTTTTTGTCTACCGGTATGGATTCCCCGGTCATGACCGCCTGATTGACAGAACTCTGTCCAGACAGGACTACTCCGTCCACCGGAACTGTCTCGCCTGGCAGCACACGGAGAATATCGTTTACCTGTACCTGGTCCGCATCTATCACAGTTTCTGTACCTTTGGTGATCACCCTTGCCGTTCTGGGTGTCAGATGCACCAGCTTTTCAATACCTGCCCGGGCCTTTGCCACTGTCAGTTCCTCTAATAAGGCTCCCAGCTGCATGATAAACGCTACTTCCCCCGCTGCAAAATCTTCTCCGATGGCAACAGAAGCAATGAGCGCAAGAGATACCAGAACATCTGCTTTGATATCAAAAGAGGTGACCAGCCCGATCACCGCTTCCAGGATAATAGGCAGACCGCAAAGCAGGATGGCAACCCATGCCAGGTCAAACGGAGTATGCACCAGCCCTGTTAAACTGAAAATCAGAGCCACACCGGACAGGATAAGCAACCCGATATCTTTCCTGATTCCTCCCAATTCTAAAAGCCATTCCAGCTTTATCACCCATTTCTTCAACTTTTTCTCCTCCTTCGATACCCCTATAGGTATATTGTTCTTTTATTATACCAATAGGGGTATAGGTTGTCAAGGACGTATAAAAAAGGCAGCCTGCTCCGACTGCCTTTTCTCCCATTATCCCATATTCGAAAATCGCTCCACTGCTTTCGTAAAATTTTCTATGGTCTTGTCTGCATCTCCATGTTCGATCCCATCACGGACACAGTGTTTAATATGACCTTCCAGCACCACTTTCCCGCAGCCATGAAGAGCGGATTTCGCTGCATTTAACTGGGCAAGAATATCCTCGCAGGGAACATCCTCATCGATCATACGGTCAATCGCCTGCACCTGGCCAATGATTTTTTTTAATCTCCTGTGGAGATTTTCAGAATCCATGCACTGTCTCATATCGCACCTCCTATACCATTAGGGGTATGTGCATATTATAGTGATTCCGGCTGTCAAAGTCAAGGAATGAGGAATAATAGATTATATAAATGTGCGCGTATATCTTTCCGTATAGTAAGCGATCAGATACCACCTGCAGCTTCCCTTTTAGGAGTAAAGATATATTCTACTTCCTCATCCGTGAGAGAAACCTGATAAAATTTTTCATAAAAATCCTTTACAGTCTGATTCATATCAATATCCTCAAACAGATCCGGATGATTCTGCTTTGCCATCCAGAGGAGCATTAAAGCGGAATCTGAACAAGTCACATACCAACGGTACATTCCCAATGGAGTTTTGATCACCTGCTTCTCTTTTACTGCGTTTACTGTTGACCAGTCAAAATTAGCCAGTGTATTTTCATAAATATCTTCCGGAAGCGCATCATTAAAATTATCAATAAAAATCCGATCGGGATTCCATTCATAAATCTGTTCCGCCCCGACGGTAGGTGTTCCCGAGCCAGCCTGAGCTCCAGCATTGATTCCTCCAGATGCTGTAATCCAGTAATCTCCCCAAGACTTTGTTCCCGGCACATTTACAGTAGAAGCATCATATCCATGGATAAAAATATTAGTAGGCTTATCTTCCTCCGATATCTCTTTAAGACGACCTGCCACAAGTGTTTCCATCTCCTGGCCATACTGTATAAACTCTTCATTTCCAAGATCTTCGTTTAATACTTCCCCCAGAAGTTCAACCCAACTGTTTATGGTTTCCACTGCATTAAAATCTTTTACACTCAGGCTGAATCCCACTGCCGGTATGCCTGCCTGCTGACAGATTTCATAATCTTCCGGAACTCCAGTTGCATAGAAAACTACATCCGGGTCTAATTTTAACAATTCTTCCGCATTAATAACACCATTCTGGCTGAAACTGCTGCTTACATTTACAATTTCTGGTGCTACCTTTACCAGAAGGGAATTTTCTGCAGCGCTGATAATAGCTGGATCCACACCAACCAGCTTCTCCACGGAACCGTCAAACAAACAGTATACCGATGCCAAAGGCCAAGCGGACGCAATTACAATCCGGTTAATCTCCTGTGGAAGCTCCACTTCATTTCCCACCTGATCCACAATGACTCTGGTTGTTTCTTCCACCGCAGTAACGGTCTTTTCCGACTGTTCAGAACTTTCCAGTTCTGTAGTTGTAGATGCTGCCGTTCCTCCACACCCTGCAATTGCAGTAGCAACTGCTAAAATAAGAGCTGTCATTTTTATCCTGTTGCTTTTCATAATCTGTTTCCTTCCTGTCCTTTAAAATGCCCTGATTGGTATAACGCTTTTATAGCACTGGTCATCATAATAAAAATCCCCGATTTTTACATCTACAGAAAACGCCCGGGCCATATTGCCCTCTGTAATGGTCTTTTCCGCAGGACCATAAGAATGATTTCTGTCTCGGTATAAAATCAATGCCTTGTCTGCTATTTTCAAAGCATGCGCCGGATAATGCGTATTTACGATTGAAGCAATCCCCTGCTTCCTGGCCAGTCTTGTCACTGTTTCCAAAATCATCAGCTGATTCTTAAAATCAAGATTTGACTCCGGTTCATCCAATACCAGCAGTTTAGGCTTTGATGCCAAAGCTCTGGCAATCAATACCATCTGAAGTTCGCCTCCGCTCATCCTGCTGCACTGCTTTTCCTGCAGATGAAGAATCCCTACCTCCTCCATCGCTTTTCTAGCTGTCTCTATCTCCTGCTCAGTAGGCTGCTCAAAAAGTCCCAGACTGGCCGAGCATCCCATAAGTACCATATCCAACGCTCGATAAGAAAGAGCCGTTCCCTTTGACTGGGGCACATAAGCAATTTTTTTCCATATTTCCCGGCTGGACATCTCTCTCATGGGAATTCCATCTATCTCCGTATGACCTTCATGCCAATTCAACAATCCCATCATACATTTTAATAGTGTAGTCTTCCCTACACCATTCGATCCCAGAATGGCCAGTACCTGTCCATCTTCCACATCAAAAGAAATATCCTGAATAACCGGTTCCTTTCCATAACCAAATTTCCCTGATTTCACTTCAAATTTCATAACTTCGCCCCTCCCGTTTTTCTCAGAAGAATGATAAAAAAAGGAGCTCCGATAATTGCCGTTAAAATGGATACCGGAATTTCAGCTGCTGTTGCCGCCCTTGCCGCTGTATCGATCACTACCATAAAAGCTGAACCAAGGCAAATACTGGCAGGAATTATTTTTCTGTTATCACTTCCATACAACATGCGGGCTCCATGTGGAATGAGCAGCCCTACCCATCCAACCTGACCACACATGGATACCGAAGAGGCCGTTACCAAAGTAGCTGCAACCATTACCATCATTCTCAGTCTTCTCACAGGAATTCCCAGAGACTTTGCCTCATCTTCATGTAAGGACAGAATATTAAGCCTCCATCTCAGAAGAAACAGCACAAAAATTCCTGCTGCAATCAAAGGAATTCCTGCTATCAGCCCCTTCAAAGTAGCCTTAGACATGCTTCCCATAAGCCAGTATGTAATCGTCGGCAGGTCTTCCTCCGGGTCAGCTACATATTTCATTAATGATACCAATGCTTGGAACAGGGATGAAACTACCATTCCTGCAAGTACTACCATAATGATACTGCTTTTTCCTCTTAATTTGCTGATGGAACAGGTAACCAACAAAGCTATTAGGCCCATTGCCAATGCACAAATCTGCACAACCAATAGATCATTGGTTAACAGCAGTGCCATAACCGCTCCGAAGGAGGCTCCTGTTGCCACTCCTAAGGTATCCGGAGTGGCAAGAGGATTGGAAAATAAAGACTGAAACGATGCGCCGGATACTGCTAATCCGGCTCCAACTGCCAGTGCCAGAAGAATTCTGGGAAGCCGCACATTCAGAACCACTGATCTGGCTGTGGCTTCCACCTCCTCTCCCATAAACGCCGATACTAATACATTCAATGACTCTATGGGAGACAGATGATAACGTCCTATTCCGATACACACTACCGAAACCAGAAGGGGAAGAATAAATAGTATAAGATTAAGCCATCTGCCATTCTTTTTTCCAATTCCTGTCATCAGTTTCCTCCTGCAGCCTCCCTTGCCGGATGAAAGATCTGGTCTACTTCCTCATCGCTTAATTCTACCTGATAGAATTTTTGATAATACTCCTTTACTTCCTGCTCCATATCAATATCAGCAAACAATTCCGGTTGATTTTTCTGTGCCAGCCACTTTAAGACCAACGGGGTATCAGATGCCGGCGGAAACCAACGGTACATACCCAAAGGAAATTTATATACTTTCTGGTCCTGAACTGCTTTTACAGAACTCCAGTCATCTCCTTCTATAGTATTGTTATACAGATCCTCCGGCTGAACAGAACTGAAATTGGTGATATAAATAATATCCGGATTCCACTCATAAATCTGCTCCATATTTACTTCAGCAGTTCCGGTCAATTCTGAGGCCACATTCACCGCTCCTGTAGATTCCAGCCAGTACTGACCAAAAAAGTTGCTTCCGGAAACCTTCATAACACCAGAACCGTAATTAAACAAAATCAATGCTCTGGGTTTTTCCAGTTCCTCTCCCTGTTCCGTTAATACAACCTGGATCTCATCATACACCTGATGACCGTATTCTGCGATTCCTTCTGCCTTGTCCTGTTGCTGAAGCACTTCTCCCAGCAAGGTTACCCAGTTTTCAAATGTTTCCACACAGTCATAATCCCATTTGGATGTAGAAAAACCTATTGCCGGTATTCCGCTGGCAGCAAGCTTCTCATATTCAGCGGTATTATCTGCGCCATAAAATACTACATCCGGGTCCAGATTCATCAGTTCTTCTATATTGATCTCATCTCCCTGAAGAAAATCCGTATTGACATTCAAAATATCCGGCACTACTTTCGGCAAAATAGAGTTTTCCGCCGCTGCCATGGATGAAGGATGGATTCCCACCAGTTTTTCCGCAGAACCTTCAAACAAACTATATACTGATGGCAATGGCCAGATAGAAGAGATAACGATTCTGTTAATCTCTACCGGAATTTCGATTTCCCTTCCCGTATGATCCACGATAATCCGTGTTTCCTCTGTCTTTTCTGTTTCAGATTCTGCAACAACTTCCTGGGACTGTGTTTCTTCTTTCGATGCCTCCGTTTCCGTATTTGCTCCGCATCCTGCTGCTGATAATAACATACATACCGCTGTTGTGATCCCTATGATTTTTTTATAATGTTTCATATTCCACCTCTTTTTTTCTCATACCATTGATTAAACCTGTCTCCTAAAAGCAATACCTGATCTCCAACTCCCAGTTTGCTGGATACGGCATACTGAGAACAGGGAATAAATATTATTTCATCATTTCTTTTAAGGCACTGTAAAAAAGGATCTGCAATAATGCAGACATAATTCCCGCTGTTCATCTCCTCCTTTATCATTCTTTCATCCGTCAGATCACAGTCTCCCGGCCCGGACAATTCCTCTTCTTTTCCATATAAGCATCCCACCGTTATATTTTCTATTCCAAATTCTGTCCCAAGCGCTGTTCGGATGGCGTTTCCCATTACCTGCTCTCCGATAATCAGAATTCCTGCTTCTGCCGACTCTTTTTTCCTGTCTCTTATTCCGAAAACAGCTGACCGTTTCTCTTCTCTTACCTTCTCCAACTCGGCCAACCAGATTTTCTCTGTCTTTTTTCCTGCAGGAAAACCGCACAAATAGGGAATTCCGTATTTTTTCTCCATATAAACCGCCATCAGATATCCAAATCGGGAAACTGCTATATTAACCTGAGCCTTTCCTACATGTTTCAGCTGTTCCAGAGTATAGTCCATAGCAAAGGTTATCCCAACCCGGTACCCTTCCTGTTCCAGCCGTTTTTTCAAAAGGGCAGGATCTTCTCCTTTATAAAAATCCATAGGCAAAACGCCTAATATATTTACTCTTCTGTCTTCTGCTTCCATAGGCTTCGCAAATTTATCCAGAAGCTGACAAGCCGTCCAAAATGCCCCCTTATCATAATAAGCTGTTCCTGTGGTATCCAATCCGATACTAGGAATTCCCGTTCTGGATTCCAGATCTTTTGCAATTCCAGAAAGGTCAGAACCGATTACCATAGGAACCGGACTTCCAATCAGAGCAAGCAGCTCCGGCTTTATATCTTCAGCTGCATAGCACATCTTTTGAATCAGTTTTTCATCATTTCCCAGTACTGCATCAATCTCTCTTAAACCGGAACAGTATATTCCAGATTTTGATCCATACCATCTGGGTTCATCATATCCTGTATAATTACCGGTACAGCCAGAGCCATCATGCATGGCTGTTACAGTCTTTAAATCAAACAACACCGCTGCCGCTCCGGAATAATCCGGAGAAAAAGGAGGAAGCCACAAAGATAATTTTGCCATTTTACACCACCAATCCATAACTGTTGATCAACTGTTCCAGATTCACAGTCTTTTTTGCTGCTTCTTCTATTTTCTTCATCAATCGTATAATTCCATCATATCCAAAGTTACCTTCATCATTGAACAGATCAACTACATATTCGGAGCCGGCCAGATAAGCTCCTTCCACTCCAAGTGCCAGACTTTTCGGCATCCTCCGGTCAAACAGCACCGCTCTGTGGTGTTCCGTCTGACAGATTTCCACTTCCGGATGAAAGTCTGAAAGCCATTTTAAATGTTCCCTGTCAAACACCGCACACTCCTGGCTTTCTACTCTGGATATCTGAAACCCCCACTGGATCATAGCCTTTGCCAGCCCAAACGGCTGAGATACCGCAGTCGAATCAATGATAACAGGTAAATCCCCCACTGCTTTTCTGGCAGATTCTATCGCTTCCTGAGCCATTCTTTTTACAGGAGAAAAATCAAAATCTTCCGATGTTTCTTTTCCAAGAAATTCTCTGATCTTATTATAATTTTCTTCTATTTCTTCAGGAAGGTAAGTGATGGGAATAAATAATCCGGGAATCCCCAGCTTTCTTTCCATCTGAGCAGCTGCCTGCCTTCCGGCTGCTCCCAGAATCAGGTTAGCACAGCTTCCTGCCATTTCCTGATACTCATCCATCTTCTTGTATTGTGATATATGGCGAATGCCAGATATTCCTAAACTATTCAGGAACATGTATAATTCACTGGTATCCGCTGTGGGAACCAGATTCCCTATGGCATTTACAAAAGAATCCCTGACTTTCTCAGGTTCCAGCACACTGTACAGATTGTTCTGAATAGATACCGGCGGCGGTGTTTTTCCCCCTAAAGAAATTGGATTCATATGACCGGTCAGAAAACAAATATCCGGATGCTTTTCATGAAGTCTTTCCCGAAGCGCCTCATGATCCGTTCCAATCAGATCGTCCAAGCAGCTGACAAATATATAAAAAGCTCTTGGCCGTTTCTCCAGAACTGCCAGCACCTCTTCCACTGCGTCAGGAATCAGATCATCATAGCCGTCTATAATATCGCTTTGGCTCAGATACAGATAAAATAACCGGTCTTTCAGTTCCTGTCTGATCGCACCAATGGCACCATGACGTCCGCAGGCGCTGGGACATACAAACAACTGAACACTTTCCGGAAGCAGCATTCCAATCCTCACCACTCCCCAGTCTCCATGACCGGGAGATGAATAATGGAGAGTTTCTTCAAACATACAGCTCATTCTTTTATTACCTCCAAGATTTTTTCTGCCAGATTGCGATAACCCTGTGCCATCTCGCTGTCAGGATAGGCCTCTATTACCGTTTTTCCCTGATTTTCTGCTAACTGTACCGTTTTATCTCTGGGTACGATATGGATCACCTGGCTGCCCATCTCTTCTGCCGCCTTTCTCACCAGCTCATCTTCCATCTCCACATTCCTGGAATTCTGGATGATTCCGGAAAACTTAGCATATCCACGTTTTCCAAAATTTCCAATGGCAGATGCAATGTTACTCGCCGCAAACAATGCCATCATCTCTCCGGAAGTTACAATAAAAACATGATCCGCATATCCTCCCCGAATCGGCATGGCAAATCCTCCGCATACCACATCTCCCAATACGTCATACAATACAATATCCGGGCGATAGACATCAAAAGCATTTAATTCCTCCAGTTTTTCAAACGCCGTAATAATTCCTCTCCCGGCGCACCCTATTCCAGGAGTAGGTCCTCCCGATTCTACACACACTACCCCGCCATATCCAGAAAATGCTATGTCGTCTAAGGTTACCAGATTATCTTTCTCCCGAATCTGATCCAATACAGTAGGAATCTTTTTTCCTCCCATAAGATTTTTAGTGGAATCTGCTTTCGGATCACATCCAACCTGCATCACTTTATATCCCATATCTGCTAATGCTGCTGATAAATTAGAAGTAGTAGTAGATTTTCCGATTCCTCCTTTCCCATACACAGCTATCTTTTTCATAGTAAATCCTCCTGTAATATTTTGATTAGTCATGACTAATTAGTAATAACTAACTGGAACTATATCACTATGATATGTTACTGTCAACAAAAAAAATTATCATTTACTCAAAAAAAAGAGTCTCCGAAAAGACTCTTTTCTACAACAAATTATCCATACTTTTCAGACTGAATGCCAGGGTCGACCCGTTATGCAGAAATGCAGAGGCTGTAGGCTGTATCACGCCGCCGATTCCCATAAGCAGCAAACTGCTGTTAAACAGTATGATCTTTTTATAATTCCCCCCGATTTTCTTCATCAGGCGGTTGCTCAATAATTTCAAGGTCAGGATTCCATACAGATCATCTGTGGCAATGGTCACATCCGATATCTCTCTGGCAATTTCCGCTCCGTCGCTGACGGCAATCCCGATATCAGCCGCCGACAAAGCCGGAGAATCATTGATTCCATCTCCGATCATCACCACTTTTCTTCCTTTTGCCTTTTCCATCTCAATAAATCCGGCTTTATCCTCCGGAAGAACCTCCGCATAATATTCGTCCACACCAATCTGTCCTGCAATAGCTCTGGCTGTCCGCTCACTGTCTCCGGTCATCATAACAATTTTTCTGATTCCCGCTTCCCTCAGCTTCCTGATCACATCCACCGCTTCTTCCCTTACCGGATCGTGAATGTAAATCACAGCTGCCAGATATCCGTCCATGGCCATATACAGATGAGAATACCTGGTTTCCAGACTTTCGAAGGTTTCTTCATAACCTTCCCTAATCCGGCACTTTTCATCTTCAAACACAAAATGGTAGCTTCCGATAATTACTTTCTTTCCCTGAATTGAAGATGAAATACCGTGAGCTACCAGATATTCCACTTTTGTGTGGAGCTCCTCGTGCTCCAGTTTCTTCTCCTTGGCTGCCTCTACCACAGCTTTCGCCATGGAATGAGGGAAATGTTCCTCCAGGCAGGCTGCAAATCTCAGCAGTTCGTCCGGATCCACGTCCATAAAAGGGACAATCCCTGCCACTTCAGGTTCTGCTTTGGTGAGGGTACCTGTTTTGTCAAACACTATGGTATCTGCTTCTGCCATGGCCTCCAGATATTTTCCGCCTTTCACTGTGATCTGATGATTTCTTGCCTCTCTGATAGCAGACAGAACCGCAATGGGCATAGCCAGTTTCAGAGCACAGGAAAAATCCACCATCAGAACAGACAGCGCTTTGGTCGTATTTCGGGTAAACAGCCAGGTCAGTACCGTACCTGCCAGAGTATAGGGTACCAGACGATCTGCCATATGTTCTGCCTTACCTTCCACCGATGATTTCAGTTTCTGTGTGTCCTCTATCATGGTAACGATCTGCTCATATTTACTGCTTCCCGCGCATTCCCTCACCTGAAGAAGCAATTCTCCTTCTTCCAGCACTGTACCGGCATAAACAGAAGCCCCCTTTCTTTTTTCCATTGCCATGGATTCCCCGGTGAGAGAAGACTGATTGACCATAGCTTCTCCTTCCAGGACCTCTCCATCAAAAGGAATCACATTTCCCATATGGACTTTAATCAAGTCTCCAGGACTGATCTGTGCTGCCTCCACCAGTATTTCCTGGTCCTCTTTCCACAGCCAGACCCGTTCCGTATTCAGGGACATACTTTTCGCCAGATCGCTTACCGTTTTTTTATGAGTCCATTCTTCCAGTATCTCTCCTGTTCCCAGTAAAAACATGACGGATCCCGCTGTCTTATAATCTCCCCTTAAAAGCGACACACCTATGGCCGCTGCATCCAGAGCCGATACCTCCAGCCTTCCTCTCGCCAGACTTCTGGCTCCGTGCCACAGATATTTTCCTGACTTTCCCGCCGTGATCAGGATCCTCCACAAAGGCGGAAAACAGAGATTCTGTATTCCTTTTCCTATGACATGATTCACCAGTCTATCCCAGTACAGACGATTCATCTCTCTGTCAGAATTCTGAAGATACTCCTGGGGAACATAAACGTCTCCGTAATGAAACTGTCTCAGGCTTTTCAGAATCTCTTTTCCCTCCCCTCTATACCAGATCACCACATCACCCAGACGCTCCTGTACTTTGACTCTGCAGACAGAAGGCTGGGTTTCCAGATAATACTGCAGCGTATCTGCCTGTAAGCAGGTCATCCGTTCCGGAATTATCCGAAGCCTTATTCTTCCCCGTATATGATGTTTGATTTCATACTTCATACTAAACTCTCTTTCTGATTCACAAAAACACCTGCAGTCTCCCGCAGGTGTCAGTTCTGTGTCCTATTCTTCTGTTTCCTCAGGCATCTCTTCTTTATATCTGTCCTCATTGATCTGCTGTGCTTCCGCATAAATATCTTCCGCATTTGCCTGAATATCAGCAACTGTCTCCAGTACACTTTCTCTGGCTCTGAGAACAGCAGCTGTGCAGTTCGTGTATACCTTTTTCGCATCTTTGCTGGCCAGAATTTTTACTCCTGCCGTACCAAATAACACTCCCGCCGCAAAAATTCCTGCTTTTTTCACATCCATACATTCCAGACATTTCCACATATGTATTCCTCCTATTTATGCTCATATCCTGTGTAAATTGTCATGACAAGGCAGATGATCATAGCCCATGCCCAAAACCTGTGCTGTTTCATGACCGCACCTCCCTATATCCATTCTTTCGCATGAATAGAATATACAGCCTGAATCCTATTTTTTCCATCACTTTTCCTTTTGATGATAAATTTTATCATTAAATCTTTGAAACAGCCTTTGAAGTGTTTCTTCCGAAACCTCAAACACCTTTCCTTCTTCCAGAATGACTCTATATTTTCTGTTTTGCTTTTCCCCTTCTTCCTGTATCTGAGCAAGGATCCGTTTCTTTTCCATGATTCCCAGCTCTTCCAGCACATTTATCATTCGGTATACGGTGGCAATCCCGATGCCAGGAATCCGTTCCTGTGCCTTATAATAAATCTCCTTACAGCAGGACCATTCCTCCGACAGAATCATATCCAGTAAAATTTCTCTCTGTTTGGTAACCCGATATCCCCGTGCCCTGATTTTTTCCAGTATGTCTTTTTTATATTCCTGCTCCGTCATTTAATTTTTCCTTCTCCCTGTTCGCAAATTACAGTGTTTTCTTTCCCTTATCTTGCCATCTTTTCTTTATGATGGTATCATATAAGAAAGGAGGTTTTTTTATGGGATATATCACACACCGGTCCGAAGAATCTGTGGAAGATTATCTTGAGACCATTTACATTTTGAGCGGCCGCCTGCCTGTGGTCCGTTCCATTGACATTGCAACGGAACTGAACTATTCCAAACCAAGCATCAGTGTTGCAATGAAAAACCTGAAAAGCAAAGATTATATCACCATTTCCAATGAAGGATATATTTCTCTCACTCCTGTGGGATTATCTTTGGCACAGAGAACTTATGAGCGTCATACTTTTTTCACCAACTGGCTGGTTTCCCTGGGCGTTGACCCGGAAACAGCAGCACACGACGCCTGCAAAATTGAACACGATCTCAGCCCTGAAAGTTTTGATGCAATCAAAACTTTTATTTCCCGGAACTGCCAGTTCTCATGTGACTGACAAAAAACACTAAGAGCCTGTATCCAGCTAGCAGATACAGGCTCCTGTTGTTTTAATTCAACTGATATTCAGCAGCAAATTTTCTGTCTGTATTGCGAATCAAGGTTACAAGAATCAATACAAATACAGCAATTACGATCAATCCCGGTACTGCAGCAACCCCCAGAGTTCCAGTGGTCACCAATGTACCGATCTGATATACAAAGAATGCAATGGTATATCCGGTACAAAGCTGTAACGCAATACCTCCCCATAACCATTTTCTGTCCTGCATTTCTGAATTCATCGCTCCGATTGCCGCAAAACATGGAGGCGTAAACAAGTTAAACATCAGATATGCCAAAGCCGCCACCTTGGTCAGCTGCATCACTGCTGCTACCTCATTGCCGCTTCCCACCAGAGCCAGTTCATCTGTATCAATGAAATTTGTCAGGCCATAAACAACCGCCAATGTACCCACTACATTTTCTTTCGCAATAAATCCGGTAATGGCCGCTGCTGCCAGCTGCCATACTCCAAATCCCAGCGGAATCAGCAATACAGCAAAAGGAGTCGCTACCGTAGCAAGAATGGAAGTCCCTTCTGCCCCTTCTTCCACCAGCTGAAGCTGCCAGTTGAAAGTCTGCATGATCTGAACAACCGCATTACAAACCAGAATAATGGTACCCGCTTTTACGATGTATGCTTTTCCTCTGGAAAGCATGGAGAAAACCGCCCGTTTCAGGCTAGGTATCTTATACTCCGGAAGTTCAATGATAAAAAATGATTTCCGGAACCGGTATCCGGTAATTCTCTTAACCAGAAGAGCTCCAAGGAACACCAGGAAGATACCTACAAAATACATCATAGGTCCAACCCATGGAGCATCTGCAAAAAACGCACCGGCAAACAAGGCGATGACCGGCATTTTCGCTCCACAGGGCATGAACGGTGTCAGCATTGCAGTGGCTCTCCGCTCCCTCTCATTACGGATGGTACGGCATGCCATAATTCCGGGGATTGCACATCCGGTACCGATCACCATAGGAATAACCGACTTTCCGGACAGACCCACTCTCTTGAAAATAGGATCCAGCACAACCGTTGCCCTTGCCATATAACCGCAGTCTTCCAGAAGAGCAATCAGGAAATACATCACCATTACCAGCGGAAGGAAGCCAACTACAGCGCCTACACCACCGATAATACCGTCGACCAGCAGAGCCTGTAAGAAGGGATTGGCGTCTTCCACCAGAACAGCAACCCATCCCTGAAAAGTTTCGATCCAGCCTACCAGCCAGTCTGCAATCCAGGTTCCCACTGTTGTCTGAGATATGTAAAATACCAGGTACATAACTGCGGCAAAAATAGGAATTCCGATAATCTTATTGGTCAGAACCGCATCGATTTTATCCTGCTGATTTTTATCTCTGGTGAAAATCTTACGCTTTTCCACCTCTTTCACAATGCTGTTCACAAATTCAAACCTCTTTTTATCCGCTTCTTCCACAGCAGATTTATCTTTAAGGTCAATATGCCCCTGAGAATAAGGCGCTTTCTGGCCCATCCCCTTCAGCTCTGAAGCCTTCTGCACTACTTCTTTCAATCCGCTGTCTGAAGAAGATGTGGATACAGTCTGAACCACCGGACACCCCAGTTTGCGGGAAAGCAGATCTACATCGATCTCTGTCTTCTTCTTTCTGTTAATGTCACTTTTATTCAGCGCCACTACAACCGGAATCCCCAGTTCCAGCAGCTGTGTAGTAAAGAATAAGCTTCTGCTCAGATTGGTGGCATCCACAATATTAATGATAGCATCCGGATTCTCGTTTTTCACATAACTGCTGGTGATACTTTCTTCCGATGTAAACGGCGACATGGAATAAGCTCCCGGGAGATCGACTGCTACCAGATCTTCTGCTCCTTGATAATAACTCTTTTTAATCAGGCTTTCCTTCTTTTCCACCGTAACGCCGGCCCAGTTTCCAACACGTTCATTCCGTCCTGTCAGTGCATTGTACATGGTGGTTTTTCCGCTGTTAGGATTTCCTGTCAATGCAATTCTCATATCATTTACCCTCCTGATTTGATATTAGCAAACACTAACTCTGGTTTTTTAAAAAAGTGACCGAAGTCACTGTTTTATATTGAAATGGCTTTCGCCAAATCAGTATCCATATTATATCTGGCATCTTTAATAGAAACTACACAGCCCCCCTTTAAATGGGACACAACCGTGATAGGTTCTCCCTTATAACACCCTAGAGAAAACAAAAATGCATTCAGTTCCTCATCATCCGTATCAATACCCTTCACAATATATTCCTTACCCGGACTGGCATCCAATAAATTCATAATTTCTCCTTACTGTATCATTGATTACAGTTTTTTAACTATTGTTAGTATTGTTTAATCTCCATTAGTTTAATATAATTCACAGAATCTGTCAAGATATTTTACAGAGAAAATCCTATGCAAAAAGACACCGAAACACAAATGTGAATCGATGCCTTTCTGCTGATTCGATTTTCCGTTTTATTTTTCTGCCCCATCCTGAGAATCTGTTCCCTTTAAGAACCGGAAAATCAGCTGTTCTCCGGCTTCCCAGTTATCTTTCAGATTTGTGATAAATCCGTGATGGCACTCTTCCATTTTTTTCACGGTCACGTCTGCCTTGCAGTTTCTCAGCTTTTCTCCAAAATCAAGGCTCTCCTGACATAACAGATCCAGACCTGCCGCCATGATAAAGGTTTCCGGAAATTGTTCCAGAATTTCCATTTCCGTATAGAGAGGCGAAATCAGGGGATTTTTCAGGTCTTCTCCTTTGGCATAACACTCATTATAATATGCCCCTCTCTCCGCTGTTTTTTCCATCTGCTCATTCCACTCAGATGCCTTTTCTCTGTGAGGAGTGAACAGATCCATGGGCGCCCAGTCCAGAACCAGTTTTCTGATCCGGAACGGCGCTTTCTGTTCAATGGACAGTCTTGTGATCCCTGCCGCCAGATTTCCTCCCGCACTGTTCCCCATGAGATATACGGCATCTTTATTGATTCTATACTGCTCTGCCTGAGCCATAAAGTAAGCTACCGTATCATAGCCTTCATACAACGCACATGGAAATGGATGTTCCGGTGCGGTGGAATAATCGATATCGATTACCAGGGCTCCTACATGATAACATATTTTCTGACAGAAATAGTTATCTCTTATATGATGTCCCTTTACAAATCCGCCTCCATGCAGATAGAAAACCACGGGAAGCTGATCCGCTTCTCTGTCCGGATTATACAGATATACCTTTACGTTTCCTGACCGGACAGGAATCTCTTTTTCTTCATACTTTTTTACCGGATAAGCATCCAGCATCTGCCGGGTGATCTCAACCTGAAAATCCTGCTTTACATTCATTATTTATTGCCTCCCCACATCACCTTTATTTGATAAATGTCATACAGAAGAATACGCAGGTCACACAAAGAATAATGGCAGGAATCACACTCTGTTTTACCAGATCTTTCATGGAATATCCGCCTACACTCATGGCATATGCTGAAGCCGGGGAAGCCATTGGTGTAAAGAAAGAACAGGAACCGGCCACTCTTAACAGTGCAAGCACACCCAGAGGACTCATATTCAGCTGCATACATGCTGCAATAGCAAGAGGTGTAAATACGTTATCAACCGCTGTATTGGACATAAACTGGGTCAGGATCAGAGGCACTACAAAGAATACGGCACCAATGATATACGGATTGGTGGTTCCTCCCAGGAGGGACACGATCCACTGTCCTACCACATCGGCTGCTCCTGTTTTGGAAAGGGCACTTGCCACGGCAAGAAGACCTGCCAGCATCAGCAGAGTATCCCACTGAATGGCATTGAATGCCTGTTTTTTGTCAAGAACACCTACCAGTGTCATAGCCAGAGCACCAAGCAGGGCAACCATCCATACATCCAGCTTGGTAATATTGGTTGTCAGCATACCCACCGTGACCAGTGCAAAAATCAAATAAGCCAGTTTTTCTTTCATTGGATCCAGAACTGCTCCCTCTTTTTTCACGCTGGGAATCTGATACGGAGCAGAAGGTTTCTGCGGTCCCATTTTCCAGGCAAAGATGCAGAGAAATACTACTATCGCAATCACAGAAGGCATTCTTCCCAGACAGAGATCCCAGATATCAAGCCGGTACTCACTTCCTAACTTCTCCAGAAATCCGTTATAACGGGCATATGCTGCCGCACCATTGGCTACCGGAAGCCAGCCTACACAGCTCATACTGGTCAACGCCAGAGGATAAATCACTCTGGAAGGTTCCATATCCGTATCATCGCAAAGAGCGAAAATCATGGGGAATGTGATCGTCATGGCAACCAGACCGGTCATAAACTGTACCAGGATCACATGAATGAAAATCAGTCCGATAAAGATTGCCCGTTCTGATTTTCCCAGTCTCTGTACCATGCTGGAAACATACTTGGTAAATTTCGTACGGGACAGACCGGCGCTTACCACCATCATGGATGCCATCAGGATACAGTTAGTATCCTGCAGTCCGCTAAATGTTTCCTGCGCTGTAAGAACTCCTGTCAGATATAATGCTGCACAGCAGGCGATACCGATCCAGGAAAACGGAAGTTTTCCGGAAATAAATCCTACAATCGCCAAAAATAAAACAATTAAGGTAATTATCATTGGTGACATATTGTTTCCCTCTCTTTCCTATTCTTTAAAAATCCCGAACAGATCCGTCAAAATTCAGGTGTGCCTGTGCTTCTGCCCTGTCCTTTTCCGGGAATAATTCCCCAGCATTCTCTGCCAGTTCAATTCCAAGTCCCGGACCATCCGGAATCATCAGACAGCCGTCTTTGATTTCCATGGGTTTCACCAGCATAGAATCCTCGCTCTTGTTCAGCATGGTTGCCGGTAGCTCCATAATTCCCACATTGGTGCTGCAGGCACAAAGCTGGATGCAGGCTGCCGTTGAAACAGGTCCCAGTGGATTGTGGGGAATGATCATGGCGCTGAAAGCTTCTGCCAGTGCGGTTACCTTCTTGGAAATTCCAATACCGCCAACAGCGCACACATCTGGACGTACATACTGAGCGCCTCCTCTGGCCAGAAGAGTTTTGAACTCATGATAATCGCAAAACCGTTCTCCTGTGGCAATAGGTATATTTACTTTTCCGGCCACATAAGCCATGGCATCCACATCATCCGGCGGAATGGGATCTTCCAGTACCATCGGTCTGCAAGATTCCACTTCTTTTCCAAAGGCAATGGCTTCCGGAACATTCATACTGCGGTGCACCTCCAGAATCAGGTCGAAATCCTCTCCAACCGCTTCTCTGGCCTTGATTACTTTTTCTGCTGCAAGACTTACCTTATTGGAGTAAAATTCATTTTTTCCATCCGGCTGTACCACAGGATCTGCCAGCATGATCTTGCCTGCCGTGTATCCCATATTTTTCAGGTCCTTTAACGCTTCTGCAATGGAATCCGCATCCCTTTTATCCCTTCTGATATTAGACGCATAGACTCTGACCCGGTCTCTTGTCCTGCCTCCAAGCAGCTCATAGATCGGTACTCCCAGGGCCTTTCCCTTAATATCCCACATTGCGATTTCCAGAGCACTGATGGCGCTCATGATCACGGAACCTCTGAAATACATGGCTCTGTACATATCCTGATAGTGATGCTCTATCTGAAATGGATCTTTGCCAATGAGATACTCTGAAAATTTTCTGATGGTTTCCTTTGTCGCATTTAAGAACCCCCAGTTTCCTGCCTCACCCAGTCCTGTGATGCCTGCATCCGTATGCATCTGCACAAACAGGTAATGCCGGATCGGAAGAATGTCAATTTTTGTGATTTTCATCCTATGCCTCCCATTTCCTTGTTATATTAACAATTATAGACAATTTCCAGCTGTTTTCTCGGAATATATTGATCACTTTTTATATAAAAAAATAATGTATGCAAGTTTTTGTCTTAATATAAAGTAAAAAACTTACATACATTATTGCAAAATCTACTTATTTACAGTACTCTTCGTACAAAGCATCTAATTCTTCCCTTATATTTTCTGTACTTTTTATCAGTTTCTGCAGTTTTTCCCGCCTCGCCTTCTTTCTGAAATCCTCACGCTCCTCAAAAACCATACGATTTCCCCTGTCTGAATACTCCTCTTTTTCCAGACAGCCCATCTCTCTTATATACTGACGGAGTTTCTCTTCCGCATATTCCGCTCCCACCGGCAGTGTTTCCCTTTTATGCCTTTTGATTCCATCTGATATCTTATAAGTTTCCCGGATCTGTGCCCGGTACTCGGATGGCGTTTTTCCAAAATTTTTGCGGAATGCCGCATTAAATGCTTTTAGATTGGAAAATCCATTCATTTCTGAAACATCCAGAATGGATTTTTCTTTATCGCAGAGATCCAGCGTAGCATGGCGCAGGCGCACTCTGGTCAGATATTCATAATAACCAATTCCCAATTGACTCTTCAGGAACCTGGAAAAATAGCTGGAATTGTACTGAAAAATACGGCTGATCTCCGACAGTCCCAGTTCTTCTTTATAATGGGAATCTATATAGGCTGTGATTTTCTCAATATCTTTCTGATTGGTCTCCGTAAAAGCTGACGCTTCCTGCTTCTGGGGAGGAAACAACTGAATCAGTCGGGTCCAAAGCATGATCAGATAGGATTCCAGCACCATCTGCGCCTGAAACTCCGTTTTTAAACCATTTTCCATCACCACCGCCAGAATATATCGTATTCTGACATATTCTTTTCCATGACGGTCATATCCGAACGTACTTCCCTGAAATACGATCTGGCCAATGTCACTGAACCATCTGGACAGAAATTTGGGATGCAGATGCACCACCATTCCTATGGAATCCGGCTCTGTTGCCAGGGAGGCATGTCCCACATTAGGCGGGATCAGAATAAAATCATCTTCCTGCAGCAGATATACCTGTCCTGCCACGGAAACTTCCGCCTTCCCTTTTAAGACTACCATCAGTTCGATTTCCTTATGCCAGTTATAGCGGTAAATACTGATGGGATAAATATAATGCTCTAATTTCAGATCTCCCCTTGAAATATGATAACTGTAAAAGCCTTCTGATTGTTTCAGCATGTTATCTCCTTTGTGTGTCCTCTGGATGAGCATGATTACTCCAGACTGTTTTCAAGCTCTCTCTATCCACACAGCTTTACCTTCCTTCTGTATTATTTACATAAATTGTGCTTCGGGAAGCACCTTCTCTTCTCAGCCAGCCATTTTGAACCATTTTACCTAAAATTTCTCTGGTTCTGCGTTGTTTTATGCCAAGAAGGTTCATCGCCTGTGCCGTTGTAATACCGGCATTTTCCAATACATACTTATAAATTTTCTGTTCCTGCTCATTTGCCGGCAGTTTGAAGGCGGTTTAACGGCATTATTATTTTCGGCAGTGCCATTAATTTGTCCCCGATAAATATTGATGCGCAAATCCACTTCACCGCCAATAAATTCCGGTTCCAACAGACCAGCGGCTTTTACCTTACCGATGATTCTGGGAATCCCGCTTCCCCAATGTTCAATTAAATTCATATAAGAAAACGCATGGGCAAGCGCTTCATTTCTGATTTTGGAATATCCTTCCTTCATACGCTCCAGGGTTTGTCCCATTGGCAATTTCCCTGGAGAAGTAATTTCTAATCGATCGTCATATACCGCAACCTGTATCGTGCCATGATCCAGATAACTGCGATGTACCGTCGCATTGATAATCAACTCACGAATGGCATCCGGCGGAATTTCATAAACGTCCTGACGGTAAACGCCAGTAATCGTAGCACCCAGATGAATATTTCGCAGGACAAACTGAAATGCTTCCTCTATTTGCTCCCACAACGGACCAGTATATTCCCGACGGTCAACAAAAACCTCTTTGGTTGTCCCTTTGAATACGCCACACTGAGTTGCCACATGAAGTCCTCCGCATCCAGTTAAAATGGCATAGGCATTGGAAGGATAGTCTTTCCCATCACGTTCAATCAAAATGCCCCAGGAGCGAAGCTGCTGCCTACCCACCTCTTTGACTAGTGCCTTCTGCCCCTCAGTATAAGCATTCTTAATCGCCTGTTCCTTCATGGCTTTACAAAGAGTATCAATATCTTCCTCTGTAATATTTAATCCGGTGCACAAAGCCTGGTCAAAGTAACGGTTGCTGCCCTCAAACATCAGCTCTTTTATCATATGCTCATCAGCAGGACGAGTTGTTCCGGCGACACGTACATATACACCGTCTTCTTTGCCGAGAGCCTTGATATAATATGGTCGCTGCCGTCCTTCTGAGATTTCCACTACAATAATCGTCTTTCCGTCCACCGTCTGCAACGTAATATCCGGAATGATTGCCGGTTCGCAGCTGTCTGACACTGCATTCGCAATCGCATCCATTTTCTGAAACACATCTTCCTTGGCAAAACCGACTACTTCTCTGGTCTTATCTGCAATACCGAAAATAATTTTCCCTCCGGTTCCATTTGCAAAGGCAACCACAGACTTCATAATTTAACACTTTTCTCCGGCAGGTTCTCTTTAAATTCCACATTTTTCGATTCCCCCTCAAGAATCTCTTCCATAGTCATCAGATACACCTCTCTTTCTGTGGCAGCTTTTGCTGCTCCTGTAAACATACGAAATAAGTATTTAAATCAATTTTGCCAAAAACCTGTCCTTTAATCTGTACTTCTCTCCAGTAACCTTCAACCAGTAATTTTGCAATTGCTCTCATCTCATAAAACAAGAATGATTTCCCGTCAGGGATGCAATATATGGATGGGTGTAATCCATAACTATCCCCTTATCATAATCTTATTTTCATCTAACTTAAGTCTTAGCTTATATTATATCATGTTTTTCAGAAATTCTTAATTTTTTTATGTGATTCTGTTATTTTCCATACGCAAAAACCGCACCAACCATAACAGCCGATGCGGTTCTCTTATTTTTTATACAATTAATACGGGTATGTTCCCTCCACTAACCTCGTCCTCCCTTACGGGATGACTCGCTAAGGGTCGGGATCGACCTCGCACTAAACTCAAACTTCGCCTCTCGGCTCGTTTTCGTTAAGTTGCTTTCGGTCAGAACTTGCCTTCCTTCGCAGCTTCCTCAATAGCAACTGCAACTGCAACGGTCATACCAACCATCGGGTTGTTACCAGCACCGATAAGACCCATCATCTCTACGTGAGCCGGTACAGAAGAAGAACCTGCAAACTGAGCGTCAGAGTGCATACGTCCTAAGGTATCGGTCATACCGTAGGAAGCAGGACCTGCTGCCATGTTGTCCGGATGAAGAGTACGGCCGGTACCGCCGCCGGAAGCTACGGAGAAGTATTTCTTTCCTGCTTCTACGCATTCTTTCTTGTAGGTACCTGCAACCGGATGCTGGAATCTGGTTGGGTTGGTGGAGTTTCCGGTGATGGAAACGTCTACGCCTTCCTTCCACATGATTGCAACGCCTTCACGAACGTCATTTGCTCCGTAGCAGTTTACTTTTGCTCTCGGGCCGTCAGAATATGCCTTGCGGAATACTTCTTTCAGTTCGCCGGTATAGTAATCATACTGAGTCTCCACATAAGTGAATCCGTTGATTCTTGCAATGATCTGAGCAGCATCTTTTCCAAGACCGTTCAGGATAACACGAAGCGGTTTTTTACGTACTTTGTTTGCTTTCTCTGCAATACCGATTGCACCCTCAGCAGCTGCAAAAGACTCATGTCCTGCCAGGAAGCAGAAGCAGTCAGTCTCTTCTTCCAGAAGCATCTTTCCAAGGTTTCCATGTCCCAGACCAACTTTTCTCTGGTCTGCTACAGAACCTGGAATACAGAAAGCCTGAAGGCCCTCGCCGATTGCTGCGGCAGCATCTGCAGCTCTGCGGCAGTCTTTCTTGATAGCGATAGCTGCACCTACAATATATGCCCAGCAAGCATTCTCAAAGCAGATAGGCTGGATCTTCTTTACCTGGTCATATACTTCCAGGCCTGCATCTTTGGTGATCTTTTCCGCTTCTTCAATGGAAGCGATGCCATAGCTGTTCAATACGGAATTGATCTTGTCAATTCTTCTCTCATATGATTCAAATAATGCCATGATTCAATTATCCTCCTTAAATGTCGTAGAACTATTTTCAAACAAAGGCATCTGCCGATTATTCTTTTCTCGGGTCGATGATCTTAACAGCGTCAGCAACACGGCCATACTGTCCCTGAGCAGCCTTGTATGCTTCATTAGGCTCCATGCCGTTCTTGATGTTGTCTGTCATCTTGCCAAGGTTTACGAACTGATAGCCGATGATCTGATCGTCAGCATCCAGAGCGATACCGGTTACATAACCTTCTGCCATTTCCAGATAACGAGGACCTTTCTTTAAGGTACCGTACATGGTACCAACCTGGGAACGAAGACCTTTACCAAGGTCCTCCAGGCCAGCTCCGATCGGAAGACCTTCCTCAGAGAATGCACTCTGGGTTCTTCCGTAGACGATCTGCAGGAATAATTCTCTCATAGCGGTGTTGATCGCATCGCACACAAGGTCCGTATTCAGGGCCTCTAAAACGGTCCTGCCCGGAAGGATCTCAGCTGCCATAGCAGCGGAATGGGTCATACCGGAACAACCAAGAGTCTCTACCAGAGCCTCCTGAATGATTCCTTCCTTTACATTCAGTGTCAGCTTGCAGGCACCCTGCTGAGGTGCACACCAGCCTACACCATGTGTCAGGCCGGAAATATCTTTAATTTCTTTGGACTGTACCCATTTTGCTTCTTCCGGAATCGGTGCTGCACCATGATTAACACCCTGTGCCACGGTGCACATTTTTTCTACTTCGTGTGAATAAATCATGTTAAAACTCCTTTCAAATATGTAATGAGAGTATTTTACACAGCATGACAGATCGTTAAAATTATCACGCCATACTTAGTTATATTCTCTCACAAAATGTCGATTTCGTCCACACCTTTTTTGCATTTCCCAGTATCAGGCAAGGCAGTGGGGACGTTCATTTTCTTCAATACCAGCAGATAATTGATAAAAAATACAATTCCCTTCATGGTGCTGGATATGGTCAGGGCCCACCAGATACCGGAAAGCCCCAGACTGGTATGGCCTAAGAACATGGCCATGGGAATCCTGGCTGACGTGAGGATAATGCTGATCACGGAACAGCGCAGGGTCTTTCCCAGACCGGACAGCGCTCCTACGGTCATCAGCTCAATACACATCAGAAGCTGGCCATACCCCAGGATACGCAGATAATCCACTCCTACCGGCACCACATCCGGCTCTGTGATGAACAGCCGGAAAATCGGCTCTCCCAGGAATACCAGGATAGACGTGGTACAGAATCCCCATATGGTCATCAACCCTGCCGCACAGAAATACCCTTTCTTCACCCGGTCATACTTTCCGCCTCCGTAATTCTGTGCCACAAATGCATTGATTGCCGCTCCAAAGCCTTCTGCCGCCATCCAGGAAATGGATTCCACCTGGCCTCCCACTCTCTGTACTGCCACAGCTGTGACACCAAAGGATGCTACAAACCTGGTCAGTATCATGGAGATTCCACAGTACACCGAATTCTGGACAGCTGCCGGAAAACCGATCTTGGCAATGGACCTGACGCAGTGCCACTCCATCTTTGCCTTCAGCCGCACCTGATGAAACAGGACCTGATCCCGTCTCACAAAACAGACTAAAGAGAGCGTAACTATCATCTGAGCAGTCACCGTGGCAATGGCGGCTCCTGCCGCGCCCAGTACAGGAAATGGACCTACACCGAATATGAGCACCGGATCCAGGATCATATTGGCTGCCAGTCCAATGCAGTTTGCCAGGAATGTGGGACCGCTGTTTCCAATCGCCGTAAACAATCCTGTCAGCGTCTGATTCAGGAAACTGAATAAAATCAATCCTCCTGCAATCATCAGGTAACTCCTGGCTTGGTCTACCGTTCCCTGGTCAGGCAGGGCAAAAAAGCCCAGCAGAGGGCCGGCAAACAATGCCATGATCAGTCCGTATAGGATGCCAAGAGCGATGGTCAGTTCAATGGCTGTACCGGCAAACCGGGCAGCTTCTTTTTTATTTCCCGTTCCCAGAAGCTGAGCTACTTTCACCTGGCCTCCCATTCTGGCCAGCGTCACCACTCCCGTAGAGAGCCAGGTATACATACCGGCGGCACCTACTGCAGCCACAGCGCTGCTTCCCACTCTCCCGATCCAGGCCATATCCGTCAGATTATATGCCATCTGGACCAGAGATGTTGCCATGATAGGCACTGCCAGCCTGGTCAGCGCCGCCAGAATATTTCCATGTAACAGATCTGTATTCTTTTTCATGGTTTTCTTCCTTTTATTTCCATATTTGTATTGCTGCTTTACAGCAGACAAATGCCTCCCGTCGGAACCATGCCGTCAGGAGGCTTGACTGAATCTTTCTGTTCTCTTATTCACCGGAAAGGAACTGATGGATTCCTCTGGCTCCGGCTTTTCCTGCTTCCATGGCAAGGATCACGGTAGCAGCTCCGGTCACGGCATCTCCGCCGGCATATACCCCTTCTTTCGTGGTCTTTCCATTATGCTCGTCCGCTACGATACATTTCCACCGGTTGGTCTCCAGCCCTTTTGTAGTAGAAGAGATCAGCGGATTCGGACTGGTTCCCAGAGACATGATCACCGTATCCACATCAATCACATAATCAGACCCTGGAATTTCCACCGGTCTTCTTCTTCCGGAAGCGTCCGGCTCTCCCAGTTCCATCTTTCTCACTACCATTCCTTTTACCCAGCCATTCTCATCGGTCAGGATCTCCACCGGATTGGTAAGCAGGTTAAAGATAATCCCTTCTTCCTTGGCATGGTGTACTTCTTCTGCTCTTGCCGGAAGCTCCGCCTCACTTCTCCGGTACACGATATGTACATCTGCTCCCAGGCGAAGCGCTGTCCTGGCTGCGTCCATAGCCACGTTTCCGCCGCCTACCACAGCCACTTTCTTTCCCGCTGCAATGGGAGTATCGTAATCGTCACGGAAAGCTTTCATCAGATTGCTTCTTGTCAGATATTCATTGGCAGAAAATACTCCGTTGGCATTCTCTCCCGGAATTCCCATAAATTTAGGAAGTCCTGCTCCGGAACCGATAAAGACTGCCCGGAAACCTTCCTGTTCCATCAGATCATCAATGGTAACAGATTTTCCCACTACCACATCGGTCTCAATGGTCACGCCCAGCTTCTTTACATTTTCGATCTCTGCCCTCACTACCGTCTCTTTTGGAAGACGGAATTCCGGGATTCCATAAGTAAGCACACCGCCAGCCTCATGAAGCGCTTCAAAAATCGTCACTTCATAACCCATTTTTGCCAGATCACCGGCGCAGGTAAGGCCGGAAGGGCCGGAACCGATGACAGCCACCTTTTTCCCGTTGGTTTTTTCCGGCTTCTCCGGCACAATTCCATGCTCCCTGGACCAGTCTGCCACAAATCGCTCCAGCTTACCGATAGCTACCGGTTCCCCTTTGATTCCTCTGATACAGACTCCTTCACACTGGGTCTCCTGGGGGCATACACGGCCGCAGATAGCAGGAAGAGCGGAAGATTCTGCGATCACCTTCGCCGCTGCCGCAAAATTTCCTTCTGCCACTTCTTTGATAAATCCCGGAATATTGATGGATACGGGACAACCGCTCATACATCTGGCATTTTTACACTGGAGACAGCGTTTTGCCTCCGCTACCGCCTCTTCCTCGTTATATCCCAAACATACTTCTTCAAAATTCTTTGCTCTTACTTTTGGCTCCTGTTCTCTCACAGGTACTCTCTTCATTCCGTCCATCAGTCCTCACCTCCGCAGTGTCCGCATCCCCCATGATGGGTGTCTCCTTCTCTCAGTCTCAAAATAGCTCTGCCTTCTTCTGTCTTATACATCTGCTGCCGCTTCATGGCCTCGTCAAAGTTTACCAGATGTCCGTCAAACTCCGGTCCGTCCACACAGGCAAACTTCACTTCATCTCCTACGGTAAGACGGCAGGCGCCACACATTCCGGTCCCGTCTACCATGATGGGATTCATGCTGACGATAGTTGGGATTCCCAGTTCTTTTGTCAGAAGACAGACAAATTTCATCATGATCATCGGCCCGATTGCCACGCAGACGTCATAATGATGGCCCTCGTTTTCTACCAGGTCCTTCACGACTTCCGTTACCATGCCTTTCCGCCCATAAGAACCGTCATCCGTGGTGATATAAAGATTTCCCGCAACTGCCTTCATTTCTTCTTCCATAATGACCAGGTCTTTTGTCTTGGCTCCCACGATCACATCCACATCGATGCCGTGCTCATGAAACCATTTTACCTGGGGATATACAGGAGCGGTTCCCAGTCCGCCTGCCACAAACAGATATTTCTTTCCCTTCAGTTCCTCCGGATTTTCTTTGATAAAGTCAGAAGGATTTCCAAGAGGACCTACAAAATCCTGGAAATACTCTCCTGCCTGTTTCTGTACCATACGTTCTGTGGAAGCCCCTACCGTCTGGATCACAATGGTCACAGTTCCTGCTTCCCGGTCAAAATCACAGATTGTCAGAGGAATCCTCTCCCCCTTTTCATCTGTCTTTACGATCACAAATTCTCCTGGCTGACAGGTCTTTGCCACCCGGGGGGCCTTGACTTCCATCAGATAAATCTTATCTGCAAGCTTTTCGGATCTTACAATCTGAAACATATCTCTCTCCTACCTTTCTCTTCCCTTCCTCTATTCTGCAGCTTCCACCCTGATGGTATATTCTGCCTGAAAACTTTCCTTTCCCTTCAGGGTCAGAAGACCTTCTCTTTCCCTCAGATCACCGGAAAATCCCTTCTCCGCACATCTCCCGTACCAGGGCTCCAGACATACCAATGGATGGGTATCTTCTTCTGTCCACAGAGCCATATACGGGAATCCTTTGCATTCCATGGTAACAAACGGCTTTCCGTCCAGCAGCAGCCCTATTTTTTCTATCTGTCCCCTGTCAAAGATATAGGTCAGGGTGTCTTTAAAAAATCCGGGAGTCAGCGGTACTTTGCCGTCCTCTGTATGAAGGACCCCTTCTTTCTCCTTATCTGCATATCCCTCTCCATTGGGAGCCTGATAATGAAAGGCACCGCCCTGCTGGAAGTCAAAGGTAAAATCATAAATGGTTTTTCCTTCCGGTGTACGGAAGCCCGGATGGGCGCCTATCATAAAATACAGTTCCCGGTCAGAAGGATTCTCCACCTTCCACATGACTCTCACCGTGTTTCCTTCCAACCGGTATCCAATGTCCAGCCGGAAATGGAATGGATACTTCTCTCTGGTCTCCTCCGTGTCAGAAAGCGTATACCATACTTCCTTTTCCGTTTCTGACATCAGCTCAAAATCCATATCTCTGGCAAATCCGTGCTGGCCCATAGGGTAGATGGTTCCGTCCAGCCGGTATTGATTTTCATAACTTTTTCCCACAAACGGAAACAGGACCGGCGAATGTCTTCCCCAGATTTTCGGATCTGCCTCCCACAGGATTTCCTGTTTCCGGCATTTATCATAAATCCGGGCCAGTTCCGCCCCTTTCCGGTTTATCTCAATATAAAGGCTGCCATTTTCCAGGCTCTTCTTCTCTTCTGACATTGGGACTCTCCTCCGTTTTCTTATTCTATGATATATTAGCACCGGATGTCAGGGTTGGCAACTGCCAACCACAAATTTCCCCTAAGGTCTTTCCTTCCGTCCTTTCACCCGGCGATACAGACGGAACTCATAACACAGGTCAAAATAAGTCTGTTCTTCTCCGGCAAGCAGAAACTGCCACTCTTCGTCCCGGTCAAGATCCGGAAAATATGTGTCTGCCGTATAAGCGTAGTCTATATAAGTAATATGGGCCGTATCACAGTAAGGAAGAAACGCTTCATAAATACTCTGGCCCCCTGCAATATAAATATCCTCAGAACGGTAACCTTTCAGCCTGTCCAGAACTTCTTCCACGCTGTGGCAGATATCTGCCCCTTTCACCTGATATTCCTGATCCTTTGTCAGTACGATGGTCGTCCTCCCATGAAGAGGCTGCCCGCCCGGAAGACTTTCCAGTGTCTTTCTTCCCATCACTACTACTTTGCCCAACGTTTCCTCACGGAATAATCTCTGATCTTCCGGTATGGATACCAGTAACCGTCCTGCCCGCCCGATGGCCCAGTTACGGTCTACAGCAGCTATCAGATTCATAGCTTCTCCTTTCCCGTATACATGTTTCTTTCTCCAAAATAAAGAGAATCAAAAAGACCGCGGCAGGGCAGTCTCTCCCCGCTGCGGCCCCTTTGCCGTTTTCTTCTGCTGTTTTTATTCTTCTGCGATGATCAGTTCCTTTCCATAAGGAAGTTCCCTGATCCAGTCACAGAATGTATGCCATTCCTGAAGTTTATGATTTCTTCTGGCATAATAAATATTTACCAGCGTTTCATAATTAAAAGTACAGGTCCTCATCTGATTATAACTGGACGGCAGGAGCTGGATCATATCATACCAGTCTTCCTTGCTTTTCGTTTCCAGAAATTTCAGACGGATTTCTTCCAGCCTGTCCACGACTGTCTGCATGAACGCTTTCGTGGAATCTGTCATATGGTCACAGCTGAAATCTTCCAGTGAAAATGGTTTGCTGTGGATCTTATGCATGGTGCTGGTAGAATTCGCCACCGTTGCCACTTTATAGGTATCATACTCTTTCCACCAGTATAAAGGCGCTGTAATATCCACGGACACAAAAATCTGACGGATAAATTTCCGGTGGTCACTTCCCGCCTTCCTGAGCCGGATCGCCAGATCCAAGTCATTGGGACCTAATCGATACGTTCCATCTTCGTCATAAGCGCTGTCCATTCTGGCCCAGCTGTTCATCGGATTTCTGGCACCTCTTATGGCGTTTTCCAGATTCATTACACTGGTTCTCTCTAATGTTATCATAATTACCTCCGTTGTATGCCTGTATCCCATACAGCCATCATTTCACAGGTTAATCTATACTATAAGGGATAATCCCTGAAATGTCAAAGTTTTCTGTCCATATCTTTCAGTTCCCTGGCATCTGACGCCTGGTAGAAAAATACATCTTCCCGGTGGCGTCTCAGTACCTGTCTGCCTCCCCGGTCCCCTGTCAGATGTTCCAGTTCTTCCCAGTACCGGTCTGAGAATACTGCCGGATTTCCTTCCTGTTCTCCGAAAGCCAGGGAACCCAGTCCGTATCCGCTTCCAGACCATTCTCTCAGAAACTTTCTGCAGGTAGCCTCTGTCAGATACGGCTGGTCACAGACCGCAAAACAGATGGCCCCTTGGAGCAGACGCTCCCGTATAGCTTTCACCCCCAGGGCCACGGACCTGGAAATCCCGGCCTCCGGTTCACGATTTTCCACTACAGTCCAGTTCCTGGCAGACAGGTCCCTGATGATCTCATCATATCCGGTAACTACGATTTTTTCCTGAAACACATCTCCCATATTCTCTCCCATATCTGCCATATAGCGGTACATGGGTTTGCCATTTATAGGATACAGCAGTTTATTCTCCCCAAACCGGCGGCTGGCGCCGGCTGCCAGAAGCACAAGGGCCATAGGTGCTGTTTCTGATGTTTTCCCTACCATCTGATCTGCCCTCTCACCTTTGCCAGATGCAGGATTCCTTCCAGTACTCCTCCCCCAATCGCTCTGGCTTTATCAGAAACCGTATCACAATGAGCTTTCACATCCCTTGGGTCCACATCCCCTGCTTTCATGCCTTCCGTAACGTTTACGCCGTCCTGCAGCAGTCCCCGAAGCACTCCGTCTATCTGGGCCAGTACCGGTATTCTTTCTGTTCCAGCCGCTACGTATCCTACTTCCTGACCTTTTTTTACTTCATCCCCGATTTCCGCAGTTCCGTAAAATACACCGGTCCCTGGGGAACGTACCAGCCGTTCCAGACTGTAGCCTCCAATATTACCGGGAACTCCCGTATCCGGTGCGGCACTTCCTTCCCAGATGCATCTTCCCAGATGATGCCCCCTTTGAGTCTCCACCACGCAGTGGCAATCCTTTCCCGCTGTAAATCCCGGTCCCACACCGATCACCGTCTCCGCATCACTGATGGATGTTCCCGTATTCGTTTTGGCAATCACCGCATCTACCAGAACATCCGGTTTCCAGGTTTTCCGAATCCGGCATTCCGGATCCACCACCACCGCTATCTGGTCTTTTCCCACAATCTCTTCTGCTTCTTCCAGACTTTTGCACAATTTACCGATGATTTCTTCCACTGCCGCCTCCCCTTCATAGACAGCCCTGGAAAACGCCACCGTTCTGCGGACGGTAGTAGGCTGGCTGATTTCCGTCATAACCACCTGGAACCCGCACCGGTGCAGGCGACAGGCAATTCCGCTGGCAAGGTCACCAGCCCCTTTTATCAATACTTTCATGGATCTGTTCCTCCTATGCTTTCTTTATCATCTCTGTTTCAGAAAATTTCCATGGGAATCCCCCAGGAAACAGCGGCTCCGTGAATCCCCTGTTTTCTCAGGGCCCTTCCCATTCTCCTCGCCGCTTCCCGTTCTTTTTCTCCGTCACACTGATTCAGCACCACCCGGTAGCGCCGGTCTCCCACATATTTCCTGGAACCTGCTTCTGACGCCAGTATCTCTACCGCCAGTTCCTCTGTCAGCCGTTCTTCCGACTCTATTCCCCAGCATTCCAGACGGAACAGCACATCCTTTGCCTGTTTTCCCAATGCAGAAAGCCCCATACAGGCAATCACTCCGTCTGTTTCTGCCGGAATCACCGGTTCATGTCCGGCCGGCACTTTCACCGGCTTTCTTTTGGAACCGTCCGCCTCAACCAGTACCACATCAGCCTGACTCATCATATACTTCAGAGCCTGCGGCGGCAAAGCAGCCAGTTTTCCGCTTTTCTCCTTCCTTCCAGCGGTAATGATTTCTCCTTTTTCTGAAAACAAAGGAATCTCCGGCAATTCTTCTGTCCACAGCATAACCTTCCCAGCTTCCGGAACCCAGATATGGGTGGTGGTAGTCACCAGGACACGTTTTCCTGCCTGTTCCAACTCCTTTGCCAGGTTTCCCATAACCGTGGTTTTCCCTCCGCCTCCTACCAGTGCGATCACATACGGACTGGGAGCTTCTGACCTAAGACAGGATTCCCAAAAATCCAACGCTTCCAGAAGGCAGCCATACTCTTTTTCTCCTTCAGGCATCTCACCCATTCTCCTTTCCGCTCCTGCACCTGTCAGGATGATGTCCGGGATTTCCGCTCAAGTCATAACAGATAAAAGCCCACTGCCTCTCTGCCAAGTCCCTGCCTGTCCATATAGTTTAACAGATTCTCCGCCTCTGCTGCCGGAGCTTTCCACCCAACCCCACAACCAGCCGACACAAAAGAAGGTATGGGGATCAGCCTGCCCGGCATTCCATCTCTGCGGCAGCATTCTTCCATCGCCATAGCCTGGGCGGTAGTACCAAACGAAATCAGCACAGAATCCTCTTTTTTTCTCATCGTTTACCCTTCCTCACTCAACTGCTTCACAGCATCTGCTGCCAGATCTGCCTCCTCTTCCGTATTAAACCAGGAAAAACTGAAGCGGACCGCTCCCTGTTCCACCGTTCCCAGAGCCTGGTGATACATAGGCGCACAGTGGCCGCCCGGTCTTGTCTGGATTCCAAAACGGTCATACAGTTCCGATGCCACTTCCCCGGAATCATACTGATACAGATTCAATGCAACCACCGGAGCCCGCTGGCCGCTCTCAAAATTTCCGTAAATCTGAACTCCCGGCAGTTCTCTCACCTTCCGGTAAAACCGGTCTGCCAGAAAACATTCTTTTTTCCGGATCTTCTCTTCTCCCACCTGTTTTCTCCACTCCAGCGCCGATAACAGCCCGGCAATTCCATGGATATTCAAGGTGCCTGCTTCCAGGACCGTAGGCATTTCCTCCGGCTGCCTCCTGCTGTAAGTTTTGACTCCCGTGCCTCCTTCCAGAAGAGGCTTTATCCGTACCCCGGGACGGACGCAGAGCCCGCCGGTCCCCTGGGGCCCCATCAGGCTCTTGTGACCGGTAAAACATACCACATCAATCCCCATGGCCTTCATGTCAATCTCCATCACTCCCGCTGTCTGGGACGCATCCAATACAAAAAGGATACCATGACGGCGGCAGATATCTCCTATCGCTTCTATATCATTCAAATCCCCGGTAAGATTTGCCCCATGGGTACAGACGATCATTTTGGTATTGGGCCTGATTGCCTGTTCAAAACATTTTGCGGGAATCTGCCAGCCGTTTTCCGGAGACAGGGGCAGAAATGTCACCGCTGTCCCCTGGTCTTCCATCTTATGGAGCGGCCGGAGAACGGAATTATGCTCCATCACCGTAGAAATCACATGATCCCCCGGTTCCAGCAGTCCCTGAATCGCCATATTCAGGCTTTCTGTGGAATTGGCGGTAAAGGCCGTCTGTTCCGGACCATATCCGTGAAACAGCTCCGAAACTGCTTTTCTGGCAAGATATACGGTTCTCCCTGCGTCCAGGGCAGAGCCAAAAACTCCTCTTCCTGCATTTCCTGAAGCTTCCATTGCCTTTCCTACTGCTTCTGCTACCTGGGGCGGTTTTGTTGCAGTCGTAGCCGCATTATCCAGATAGATCATTCTGTCAGGCATATGCTCCATCTCTCCCTCTCTTTCACTTTACCGATCCGGCATATGGCGAAGGGCAGTCCTTCCTCTCTGGCTTCCTGCTCCACCGCTTCTGCCTCCGATTCTTCCAGACTGACCAACAAGCCTCCGGAAGTCTGGGGGTCAAAAAAGATATCCTCCAGCCAGGCTTCCTCTGTCTGTACCCATGTCCTGTCTTTCAGATACTCCCGGTTCCGGTAACTGCCCTCCGGCACCAGGCCCATTCTGGCATACTCCGCCGCCTCTGGCTGCACAGGAAGAACGGACCCGTAAAATTCCAGGCTCACGCCGCTTCCATCTGCCATCTCCGCTCCATGGCCAGCCAGCCCGAAGCCGGTCACATCCGTACAGGCGTGTACCTGATGGGATCGGAGAATACCTGCCGCTCTCCGGTTCAGTTCTGTCATCACCCGGATTACTTCCTGTTCTGCCTGGGAAGAAGCCATATCTGCTTTTACCGCTGTATTGATGATCCCGGTTCCCAGAGGTTTGGTCAGCAGCAATACATCTCCCGGTCTGGCTCCCCGGTTGGTATACATCCGCCTGGGATCCACAAACCCGGTGACAGAGAGCCCGTACTTGGGTACATCATCCTGAATAGAATGTCCTCCTGCCAGGACCGCTCCCGCTTCTTTTACCTTATCCGCTCCTCCTGCCAGTATCTGCCCCAGTATCTTCGGATTGACACAATTTGGCCATGCTACGATATTCAAAGCCGTCTTCGGTTCCCCTCCCATGGCATAAATATCACTCAGCGCATTGGCTGCTGCAATCTGTCCGAACACAAACGGGTCTTCTACCATAGGCGGAAAAAAATCCAGTGTCTGGATCAGTGCCAGTTCATCACTGATCCGGTATACCGCCCCGTCATCACTGGTTTCAATCCCCACCAGAAGATTTTCATCCTGAAAAGCCGGCAGGCTTTCCAGGATCCCCTGGAGAGTGCCGGGACCGATTTTTGCAGCGCAGCCTCCTCCGCTCACCATTCTGCTCAGCCTTACCTCTTCATCTGGTATCAAATTTTTCCCTCCATTCCTCTTCCTGATCAGACAGAAGGATTTCCTTCTGAAGGGTGAGGGAATACAGGATTTTTTCCTTTACCCTCTGCCCCGTCATCTGATGCAAAGCTCTCTCATAATATAAAAGCTGTCTTCCATATTTATCTGTCAGATAAGTTTCCTGGCCTTCTTCCAGATAATCGGTTTTATAGTCTACCAGAACCAGACCGTCCGGTTCCTGGATATAAGCGTCTATGATTCCCTGTATCAGGACCAGTTCATCCGAATCTGCTGCCTGAAGTTCTCTGGCGGGAATTCCTATGACAAACTGCTGTTCCTTATGAAGCCGCCCTTCTGCTGCCGCCTGTCTCATTCTTTTTCCCAGAGGAGAATCCAGAAAATCCCAGATTCTTCCCGGGCTCACCAGCTTCCGGTATTCTTCCGTCAGTCTCTCTTCTGCCACCAGACTGTCCAGAGCCGCCTTCACCCTTTCTCTGCTCTCCATCTTTGCAAAGTCCAGCAGTTCCAGCACACGGTGATACGCCGTTCCACGGAAAGCTCCCCGCTTTTCCTCTTCATCTCTGGACATAAAGGCAGGGCGGCTGGGTATGAATTCACTTTCCGACTCATCCGTCATCTGCCCTTCCTGTTTCAGTTCGGAAACTGTCATTTTCGCATGAAGCCCCACATCCGCCTGATAAGGATAGCGGAAAGAAAAATCTTTGCCTATGGTTTTCCCATATGCCTCATCATAAACCACATCACCGTTAAAAGAAAGCAGTTCCTGCTTTTCCGCATGTTTTCTCACCTGAGCCGCCATTTCCCTGCCGATCAGCTGGCCTGCAGGGATTTCTTTCACCAGTATGTTCCCTTCCCCGTTTGCCTGGGTCATAAGGATCCAGTCCAGATAAGAAGCGGCAGAGGAAAGTACCGTAAACGGAAGCCCTCTTCCATATCTGGGGAGTGTCTGCCATTTTTCCAGCTTTTTCTCCAGGTTCCTGTCTGTACCGGTCATGATCAGTTTTTCTTTTGCCCGGGTCATTGCCACATAGAGAACTCTCAGTTCCTCTCCCATGGCCTCCAGGTCCATCTTACGCTTTAATACATTTTTCTTCAAGGTGGGAACTTTTGTCCTTAATTCCAGGTCCACCCTGTCAGTCCCAATGCCAAGATCCGAATCGATCAGCAGTTTTCCACGGATATCCTGCTTATTGAATCCTTTGCCCAGGCCGCACAAAAAGACCACGGGAAATTCCAGCCCCTTGCTCTTATGGATACTCATCAGCCTGACCGTATCATCATGTTCGCCTGCCACGGAAGCTTCCCCAAAATCCGTGTGATACCGTTTCAGGTTCCGGATATAGGAGACAAAATGAAACAGTCCCCGATAGCTGGTGCTCTCATAGGAAGCTGCTTTTTCCGCCAGCATATCCAGATTAGCCTTTCTCACATCTCCCCCCGGCATGGCGGATACATAGTCGTAATATCCCGTTTTCCGGAACAGTTCCATCACCAGCTCATGAATCGTCAGATAAGAGGCTTTTTCTCTCATTTCCAGGACCAGGCTGTCAAACTGCCGGAGTTTTTCATAAAGTTCTTTGTTTCGTTTTGTCTCATCCAGAGAAAGGTAAGATCTCCAGGCTCCGTAAAGACCTCTGTCCTGCCCCTTCTCTGTTTTCTTTTTAAAAGATGACATGATTTCTGCCAGTTCCCCGTCAGACAGATTTCCCACAGGAGACTTCATCACAGCTGCCAGCGGAATATCCTGCATGGGATTGTCCAGCACAGACAAAAAGGAAAGGACCGTTTCCACCTCCACCGTATTGAAATACCCGGTCCTGGACTCTGCGTGAGCCGGAATCCCTTCATTCATCAGAACATTTAAAAAGATTTCGGTCCAGCCTGCCGTGCTTCTTAACAGAATTACCATATCACCATATCTGGCTCTCCGGTATTCTCCGGTTTCTTTATCCCATACCACCAGACCTCTGTCTGGATCCGTCATTTCCCGTATTTTTGCTGCCACCAGCCTGGCTTCCATCTCCCTGGCTGTAAGGTCCGCATATTCCTCATCCATATCTTTCAGGACATCCTCCCTCACATCCAACAGAAGCAGTTCTGTTTTTCCGGGACGCTCCCCGGAAAGTCCTTCCGGAATCTCCTGAAATACGGCTCCCGCATGGAGGGCCGTCTCTTCTGTGTATGTAATACTTCCCAGAGATTTCGTCATGATCTGGAAAAACACTTCATTTACACTGTCCAACACACTTTTCCGGCTCCGGAAGTTCTGATGGAGTTCAATTTTCTGGTACGGACCATCGGAATCCGGATAGGTTTCATACTTTTCCAGAAACAGCTCTGGTTTTGCCAGACGAAAGCGGTAAATACTCTGCTTCACATCACCTACCATAAAAACATTCGGCGTTCCTTTCCGTTCTCTGGAAATCAGCCGTATCAGAGTTTCCTGCACCTCATTGCTGTCCTGATATTCATCTACCAGAATCTCCTCAAACCGCTCTGATAACAGGACAGCGGCCTCCGACGGGCCTCCCTCTGATGACAGCACCTTCAGGGCAAAATGTTCCAGGTCATTGAAATCCACAATATTTTTTTCCCGTTTTTCTTCCTGATACCTGCGGGAAAATTCTTCTGCAAGATCAAGGGCCTCCAGCACCAGCGGAGCCGTCTGTCCCATGGCTTTTTCCATCTCTTCCAGAGGCATGAAAAAGTAACTTTCCCTGATTTTCTGGACTGCTTTTTTCGCCCTGTCCCTTACATCACCTACATATTTTTTCTTCTCCTGGTCAACCTCTTTGCTGCGGACCGCCTTCAGCTTTCCAAAGTCTGCCCTTTCCAGCCGGTTTCCCAGTTCTTCAAAATCTTTGGCTTCTTTCATCTGGCGGAGAAGAGACAGATTTTCCTCTATAGTGGGAAGATAAACTTCCGGTCCTCCCGGCTCCTGGCAGATCTCTTTTGCATCTTCCATCTGCCAGACCAGCTCCTCAACCTGATTTCTGATGTCCTTCATTAAAAACCGGATCCAGGGGCTGTCCTCCCTGATAGACACAGGTTTCTCCATCCCTCTTGCTTCCTTCCGGCATTCTTCCAGCCACTGCTTTGGCCAGGGATGGCTCTGGGAATAGGTATACACCTGCATGATCAGATCACTGATTCCATAATCTCCCTTCCCGGAAGCATAGGTTTCCACAAAATCAGAAAACGCCTTATCCCCCTTCTCATAACATTCCTCCAGGAGCTTTTCCATTACCTCATTTTTCAGGAGCAGCAGTTCCCCCTCATCTCCAATACGGAATGCCGGATCCAGGTCCAGGGAATCAAAATGATTCCGGATCACATTCAGACAGAAACTGTCTATGGTAGTGATCTGAGCCTGCTGTACCAAGGTTGCCTGAATCTGAAGATGTTCGTTATCCGGTTCTTCTGATAATTTCCGTTCAATGGCAGCGGCCACTCTCTCCCGCATTTCCGCTGCGGCTGCATTGGTAAAGGTCATCACCAGCAGGCGGTCGATATCCAAAGGCTTTTCCCCTTCTGTAATCATCCGGATGATCCGCTCCACCAGAACTGCCGTCTTTCCGCTTCCTGCTGCCGCCGAGACCAGAAGATTCCGGTTTCGGGCTGTGATCACCTGTTCCTGCTTTTCTGTCCAGGAAATCCCCATGGCTACCTCTCCTCCTTTCCGCTCTGCTTTTCAATCTCTTCCCATAATTCTTCCGGTTTCCTGCTCTTTAGCCTCCTGTAATCAAATCCCTGTATCCTGGAATCAAACCCACAGACTCCATGATACGGGCAGTAATCACAGGCCGTCCGGTTTCCCTGCTTATAAGGCCGGATCCCCACACGGCCGGAAAGGATTTCCAGTCCTCCCTCCTTCAGCTTGTTCCCTACAAACGCTTCCAGAGCGGCAAATCTCTCTCTATTGGCCACAGAAGATTTTGCCTCCTGGATCAATCCGTCCTTTACTGCCACAGGAATGACATCAGAAGCTTTCTCAATTTCCCTGTCCATCAGGGAAATCACTTCCTGTTCACTGTTCACCAGACCATCCATTCTCAGTTTTTTCAGGATTGCCCGGTCAATGTCCTCTTTCTCAACCACTTCTTCCCCATCAATGACCGGATCATCAATATGATAATAAAAAATACCTGCGGGGACCACTTCCTTCCCCGGATTTTTCCGTTCCATCATCTCCATGGCTGCATCCAGATACACCACCAGCTGAAGCTGAAGCCCATAGTACAGCGCTGCCAGGTCAAAGGATGTGCTGCCGGATTTGTAATCTATGATCTTCACATAGATGTGCTCCTCATCTTCACACAGGTCCAGTCTGTCGATCCGCCCCTGTAAGTGAAGGGCTTCTTCTTCTGTAAGGGCAATTTTCATGGCTTTCAGATTATCCACAGCAGAAAAAGACACTTCAAACCCTGCCGGACTGAATTCTCCCTTTGCCAGCTGCTTTGCCAGAGCCCACACGGTTCTTCTGGTAATCCTGCCGACTTTTTCCGCCAGGAACGAATTCCTTGCAGAACTTTTCATAATGGTACTTCCATAATCTTCCACCACCTGGCTGACTGCCTGGTCCACCAGCCTGTCTCTATCCTCATCGTTCATATCCTGGATCCGGATACCGGTCTCTGCTGCCTGCTGAAAGCACTGGTCTATGGCCTCGTGAAACAGATTGCCCATATCCGCCGCTTTCAGTTCATATTCCTGACGTTCTTTCAGTTCCAGGCCATAAGACAGGAAATGGGCATACGCACATGCCTCGTACTGCTCCATTCTGGTCACACTGCCGCTTAATACCGTCCCATACAGCGCTCTGGCCGCAGCCCTGCCGATCCCTTTGTCCTCATAAGAATAAAAAGCCGCATCTACCAGGCGTTCCAGGTCTTTTCTTCCCTCTTCCTGATTCCAGAAATACCGGTACAGTTCCAGAAACTCTCCTTCTTCCCCATTTCCATTTCCCGTTCCCCGTTCTCTCAGTTCTTCTGCCAGCTTCCGGAACCCTTCTTTTGGTGCAACGGCTCTGCAATGTTCCTCTGCTTCCCACACGGTCAGCCGTGGAAACAGCTTTTCCACTTCCCGTATCAGACTGGACGGCCTCTGCCCTTTCCCTGCCCCATCCATGGAAGAACAAGTAAGGATCAGTTTTTCTTCCGGTTTCGTCATGAGCCGGTACAGATAAAATCTCTGGAGAAACCCCTCTTTTCTGGCGGTAGGCGCCAGTTCCATCTGGTGTTCTTCCAGAAATTCCCGCTCCATTTCCGTCAGCAGGCCGCCATCCTCTTTCCTGACCGGAATAATGCCGTCATTCACTCCAACAAAAAACAATACTTTTATCCGGTCCAGCCTGGTCCTGGTAATATCTCCTACCGATACCCGGTCCACTGTGGCAGGGATGACTCCCACTTTGATCTCCTCAAAACCGGCGTCCAGGATTTCCGTATATTCTTTCACTCCCGCCTGTTCTTCTCCCAGAAGAGCTACCAGACGGTCAAACAGTTCCATTACCATTCCGTATACCTGATCGTACTCATCTGCACGTTTATAATCTCCGGAAGCCTGAAAATGTTCTGCCCACTTCCTTATTTTCCGTTCTGCTTCTGTCTCCTCCAGAAACTCTGCCAGCGCAGCCGTCATTTCCTGAACGATAACTTCTTCCTTCTTCCATTTCTCCCGCAGCTTCATCAGGGGAGCCGTCACTCTGTTACGGAATTCATTCAGTTCCTTTAAATTGATTTCTTTTCCGTTCCGATATACACCGTCCCATTCTTCATTCCACCGGCGCAATCCCCGGATTCCCAGAGCCAGGCAGTAATTTTCCATACGGTCGCAGATTTCTCTCTCCTCGTTTTCCACTGCAAGCCCGCATTTCAGATAGCGGAATATACTTTCATAGGAAAAGTCCTGCCGTACGGTTTCCGCAGCTGCCCGTATGAATTCTACCAGAGGATTTTCCAGGATACTGGTTTTATCGTCCAGAAAAAAGGGGATTCCCAATTCCCCAAACTGAAATGCGGCTTCCTTTCCGTAATGGTCCAGGTCTCCTGTGACCACTGCCATATCCCGGTAACGCAGCCCTTCCCTGCGGACCAGCATTTCGATCCGGTTTGCCACAAATGCAATCTCTTCCCTTGGATTTAAGGCCCGGCACAGGATCAGGTCCTTCGTAGCCTCCTGATAACTGTTCCTGGAATACCGGTACAGATTCTGTTCCAGAAAATCCAGCTCTCTGCTGGAAAATCTGGGATACGGCCGCCGGTCCAGCCAGAAATCCTTCTCTATTGCCACCCTGTTCTGATCTGCCAGTTTTTTCAACCGGCAGACCGTCTCCTTACTCATATAGAACAGATTCTGGATACCGCTCCTCTCATAGGGTTTTGCCTGTGGCTCCACCGTAACTGCCACCTTAATGTCCCGGCAGCAGACCATCATCTGTTCCAGCAGCCGGTACTGTACCGGAGTAAATCCGGTGAACCCGTCCAGCACCACAATACTGCCACGCATCCGCTCCGACCTGGGCAGTACACGGCAGAGTACCCCCAGCAATTCTTCCGCTGTAATAAATTTCTCCCTGATATAGTCCTGAAAACCCTGGTAAACCACAGACATATCTTTCAGTTTTTCCCGCAGCAGCGGAGACTCCGCCTCTTGGGCCATAAGATCCAGCTGTTCCCAGGTAACACCATACTGGCACAGTTCCGATACCATGGACTTCAGCTGACTGATAAATCCGGGTTTCCGGAACTGGCTGCGGAAAATCCCCAGCTTTTTCCCATTCTGTGCCGCTACTTTTCTTAAGACCATGGATTTGCCCATATCATCCAGAATGGCCGGATTGACTACCGCCAGTTCCTCAAATACCCGGTAAGCCAGACGTTCAAAACTGAGAATGTCAAGATTCATCGTTCCCTTTTGTGGATGAAGAGAAACGATTTCTTTCTGAGTCTGCATGGTAAACTGTTCCGGGACAATCACCACATACTGCTGATCAGGATATTTCATGGATTCCTCAATCAGCTTTTCATACAGATATCTTGTCTTTCCTGATCCGGAACCTCCCATGACAAACTGAAGCGCCATTTTTTTACCTTCCTTTGCTTATTTTTTCAGAACATTTGTTCTAAATATTGTATCACAGCCCACTTTCTTTTACAATTCTTTTTTCCCCCTCTCATATTCCGTCCGGAGCGCTCATAGGCTGTAACAAACCGTATCCGGAGGTCCCTTTTATGAGCTCCAAAACAAAAATCGTGGTACTGCGGATGAAAGAGATCATCTATACCGCCATTTTCCTCGTTCTGAGTATTCTGCTGATCTCCCTGTTCCTGATCATGTTCCGCCCTGGCAAAGAAAATTCTCCGGTTTCCATCGATCAGGTCCAGTCCCAGTACATACCGGGAGTCTATACTTCTTCCATAAAACTGGGAAATGAACAGGTAGATGTCCAGGTATCCGTAGATTCCGACCACATCAATTCCATCAGCCTGGTAACATTAAGCGAATCCGTGGCTACCATGTACCCTCTCGTACAGCCTGCCCTGGACGATCTGGCTGAGCAGATCTGCGCATCCCAGTCTACGGATAATCTTTCTTATGCCAGCGAAACCCGATATACTTCCCAGGCCCTGTTAAATGCCATCAATGATGCTTTACAAAAAGCAGAAAAGTAAATATAATGGCAATAGATACTGAATGAAATCATCTGATATCCGGAGAAAATTATGAAAGCACAAAAGAATATAAAAATGTCTGCCCAGACAGGCAACAGCATTACAGAAGGAGTCATTTGGCAGCAGCTCCTTTTTTTCTTCTTTCCGATCCTGTTCGGGACCTTTTTTCAGCAGCTTTATAATACGGTAGATGCCGTCATCGTAGGACAATTTGTGGGAACGGAAGCTCTGGCTGCCGTAGGCGGTACCACCGGAACCCTGATCAATCTTTTTGTGGGATTTTTCATTGGCCTTTCCTCAGGGGCTACCGTGACCATATCCCAGTTTTACGGGGCAGGCCAGCATGATATGGTAAGCCGTTCCGTCCACACTGCCATTGCCTTTTCCCTGCTTACCGGCGTGGGCATGATGGTCATTGGCGTTGCCGGGGCTCCTTTTGCATTAAAAGCCATGGGTGCTCCCGATGCGATCATGGACTTCGCTACCGTTTACCTGAGGATCTATTTCCTGGGAATCATCCCCAACCTGATCTACAACATGGGTTCTGGTGTCCTCCGGGCCATCGGGGACTCCAAACGTCCTCTTTATTTCCTTATGGCCAGCTGTTTTACCAACATTGTACTGGACCTGCTTTTCGTTGTGGTTCTCCATATGGAAGTGGCAGGTGCTGCTCTGGCTACAATTATGTCCCAGGCAGTCAGTGCCGTCCTGGTCATCCTGGTGCTTACCAGAACACAGGAATCCTATCGGCTTTTCCCAGGAAAGCTAAAGATCGAAGGCTTTCTGGTAAAAAAGATCATACAGATCGGTCTCCCTGCGGGACTGCAGTCTGTCATGTATAATGCTTCCAATATCATTATCCAGTCCAGCGTCAATACTTTGGGAACCGTTACGATCGCTTCCTATACCGCTTATTCCAAGATTGACAGTATCTTCTGGATGATTATGAGTGCTTTTGGTATTTCCATCACCACCTTTGTGGGACAAAACTATGGAGCAAATAAACCAAAACGGGTAAAGAAAGGAATCAAGGTCTGCCTGCTCATGTCCCTGATCACTACCATTATCCTCTCTCTGCTCCTTTACTTTTTCGGGGAATATATCTTCCATCTGTTTACCACAGATGGGGCCGTGATCGACAGCGGAATGGATATCCTGCATTTTATGGTTCCAGCCTTTATCACCTATATCCTGATCGAGATTTATTCCGGCTCCCTGAGAGGTATTGGGGACTGCTGGATTCCCATGCTGCTTACCTGCGTGGGAGTATGCGTACTGAGAGTTGTATGGGTAAGCATTGCAGTTCCTATCAACCACACCATGACTACGATTTTGTTCAGTTACCCAATGTCCTGGACAACCACGTCCATCGCATTTTTTATCTATTTCCATTTTTTCAGCAGGCTGGGAAGGAAACGGATTCCGGTCAATACCGACGCAGGCTGGTAATACGCCACGGTGATGGATCCTTTACAGCAAAAAGAGAAAGGAGAGTATCCGCAACTGGATACTCTCCTTTCTCTTTTTGCTTAAAATAAATCTCTCCAATGGCTTTCTTCCTGTCAGCAGTTCCACATCATGGGTCACTATTCCCATCTGTCCCTCCGAAATTCCCGCTTCATTGGTAACCATATCATTGCTGCAAAACGGAACCGGTGCCTGTGAAAAATCCCCGTCTGTGGTACTTGGAATATGAAGAGCTTCCAGATATTCTCTGAATTCTTTCTCCGTCATAGGTTTATACACAAACGGAATCCCAGATTTTTCAGCTATCATACCGCATATTTCTCTCTGGCTCAACGGAATGGTACTGGTCAGGTCATATGCCCGATTCGGCTCACCTTTTCCCAACAGCAGAGCAGCCCCGCATCTGGCGCTGTCATCCTTGGCAATACTTGTCACTTTTCCTTCTCCGGCAGTAGTTCCCCAGACATTATTACTTAACATAGCAAGCATGACCGAGGTTGTAAGATAATTTTCCATGTAAAGATTGTTTCTCATGATATTGTATTCTATGCCGCTTTCTCTTAACGTTTTTTCTGTTGCCCTATGGTCCGGCAGCACATACTGATGATACCCTTCCCGGTCAGCGCCAAAAAATGAGGTATATGTAATGTGCTTCACACCCGCTCTTTTACATGCTTCGATCACCTTTCTGTGCTGTTCCACTCTCTTAGGGCCATTGATAATGCTTGAGATAAAGAACAGTCTGTCCGCTCCCTGAAAAGAAAGGGTCATCTGTTCTTCCCGGTCATAATTCGCCTCCCGGATCTCTACTCCGCTTTTTTCCCACTTCTCTTTCTTTTCCGCTGATAATCTGGAAATATCCGGACATGTAAAAATCAGTTCTTTCCCATCTACCTGTTTCAGCATATTCTCCGCAACCCGGCCTGCCAGTTTACCATCTGCTCCTGTCACTAAATATTTCATTCTTTTTCCTCCTTTTTGTCGCTTGCGACCTATTTGGTTAAATTTTTTATTTTATAGTTCTGATCAGCCTGTTTATCCCATCAGAAAGACAGGCCACCTCTTCTTCTGTCCAGCCTTCAAAAAGTTTTTCCGTTATTTTTCCAATCTTGCTGCTGATGGCAGATGTCATGGATGCACTTTTATCAGTAAGGATGATTTTTTTGTAACGCTTATCGCTTTCCAGCGGCTGTGTCCGAATGAGATTTTTTTCCTCAAGGCGGTTCAGGATGCTGCTTACTGTAGGGTGTGTAAGCCCAAGGCCGTACTCGATATCCTTCTGGCATACTTCATTCTCTCTATTCCTGTTCAGATAGCCAATCACAGTTGCCTGCGTATAGGTGATATCCAGTTCTGCCATCTCCTGGTTCAATACTCGTTCAATCGCTGTGTTGAGAATTTTAAAATCCATGATTTCCATCCTACAACCCTCCATTCAGTCGCTTGCAACTTATTTTAGCAGAATTGCTTCCGCCCGTCAACCAGAAAAGCCGTTACCAACGTTTGCCATTGGTAACGGCGCTGATCACAGATGGGCTTCCAGATATTCCGCCACATTGTTTACAATTTCTGCAGATACTTCCAGAACCTCCCGCACCGCCACGGAAACTGCCGCTCCTGCATACTGCCGGATCATCTCCAGGTCATTGGCACTGTCTCCGATCACCAGTATCTCCTCAAAAGGTCCTTTCATTTTTTCCAAAAGATGAATTGCCTCTGCTTTTCCAACACCTTTTGCTACCACGTCCCCGTTCCAAACATTGGAATACGCTGCCGCATCTGGAAATTTTTCATTGATTTCCTCACACATACGGTCGATGATAGCCGGATTGTCCGGGCGGCGGTGATGGATCTGGAGAATATCTTCCAGATATTTCGCTTCCCGCAGCGTGATTTCCCCGTCACAGACTTTCTGGGTTGTCTTCATTCCTGCTTCTCTTACCACATTCAGTTTTTTATCCCGCAGAGATACCCCGCTTCCGGCTTCATCTGCCTGGTCAAAATATTCCAGGACAGCCATGGCCGTATGGTGGTCCAACGTTTTCTGATACAGTTCCTTCCCCGCCTTGTCAAGGATCAGGGCTCCGTTATTCAGGATCAGGATATCCGGACAGATTGCCCCATCTCCCAGTTCTTCCAGTCTTTCCCGAAGAGAAGATTCATTTCTGCCTGTAGCAAGGACAAACCAGTGGCCTGCCTGCTGCCACCGCTCTACTGCCTCCTGGTCTTCCCTGCTGATTGTTCCATCCACATAAAGGGTCCGGTCAAAATCGCTTACTGCACATTTCATGGTCGGAACTCCTCTCCCCGGCAGAAGGTACATACCAGATTCAGCTCCTTATCAAGGATGGTCAGATCTGCGTCTTTTCCCGGCGCAATGCTCCCTTTCCGGTCTGAGATTCCCAGATAAACCGCAGGATTCAGACTGGTCATTTTCATAATGTCATTCCAGGTGACTTTCGTATGCCGTGCCATATTCTGTACAGACTTCACATAACTTAACTCTACATCCTTCACCGCTTCGTAATCTCTTGGATCCAGGCTTTCTTCTCTTCCGTCATAATGGCAGATCCGTACCCTGTCCCCGTCTTTCACAAACTTCAGTTTTCTCACATAGTGGTCAAATTCCGTCTGAGTCTGGGCCAGGCCGCTGCAGTCTGTGGTAAGGATGATGCGGTCACTCCCTTTTATGCGGTAAGCCAGGTCAAACGCCTCATGACTGACTGTCATTCCTGTCTGCTTGGCAAACTCACACATCATATCGTCAAAATACAGGGCAGCACCTGCAACTCCCAGTTCCCGGTGATGAAATCCTCTCATACCGCTGAAGGTATGGGTAAATCCGCCTATACCTGCTTCTTTGATCTCCTGTATCTCCCGGAATGTGGCTGCACTGTGGCCGATCGCTGTCTGAATCCCATGATCATGGCAGAATTCCAGCACCTCTCTGGAGCCGTTTCGTTCCACCGCCAGGGTCATATGACGGCACAGTTCTTTATGGCGAAAGCTTCCGTAAAGTTCCTTCATGACTTCCAGACTTGGTTCTATACAGCATTCTTCTTTCTGCATTCCCCGGTACTGGGGATTGATGAAAGGACCTTCCAGATGAACTCCCATCATCTGAGCTCCCGGATAATCCTGCTCCCATGCTTCGTCCGCTGCCGCAATACACTGCCGGATCTCCGGAATGGAATCTGCTCCGGAAGTAGCCAGATAAGAAGTCACTCCTGCATATGGCAGAGTACGGCTCATTTCCCTGATGGCTGCTGCCGTCTTCTCAAACCAGAAAGAACCGGTTGCCCAGCCATGAATATGGATATCAATAAACCCTGGAAAGATAACCATATCCGAAAAATCCTCATATGGGCCTTCATAATCTTCCCATATTCCGGAAATCACTCCATTGTTCAGTTCCAGGTATCCATCCAGTTCCCCATGTTCCAATATAATATGCTTTGAACGCAGAATCATCAATACTCCCGCCTTATCTCCTGTTTTATTTTAAATACCAGTATTCTTTATTCGCTTCCATCAGGTCATCCAGCACTGCTTTGGCTTTTGACGGGTCCACTACGGTACGGTTCAAGGTAAGTGCCTGCAAAGCCTTTGTATAATCCTGTTCCATAAATGCCTCTACCGTCAGCAGCTCATAAGCATACTGCCCCTGCATCAATCCTTTATAGAATGGTCCGATCGGCCCGAAGGGATAGCCTTTCGCTCCATCTTTTCCGATGGTACCTGCCACTTCCACAATGGCATCCTCTTCAAAGTTGTCAATAATCCCTTCATTGCGCACCAGAACAATGAATTCGTGATTCAGATCATAGGCAATCGACTCCGCCACTTCCACCATCAGATTTCCGAATACGCTGTTCACCAGCATATCTGCCCGGTCCATGGAATCTTTTCCTTCCGCTTTGGCACAGGCTTCAAATACTTCTTTTTCCCTGGTATCCCGGGATTCGTCTGCTCTGGTATAATGAGGATCGCTCTCTTCTACAATCTCTTCCGGAAACATATAATACTGCAGATAAGTAGTGGGGATATATTCATCAAAATACTTCATGTATTTATTGACCCGCACATAAGTATCCAGCCAGGATTTCGCCCTCTGCTCCGCATTAAAAGGCTTAAAATCATGGTCTCTTAAGTATGTCCTCAGCTGGTCGAAATAATCCTTCCCCTCCGTATCTTTCAGGGCCGTAAACCAGCCGAAATGATTCAGGCCAAAATACCTGGCTCTCAGAATATCCTGAGGAACCCCTAAAATCTTGGCAAAACTCTTCATCAGAGAATACGGCTGGTCACACAGGTTCAAGATCCTTTTATCGTCAGGAAACATCTTGTCCAGTCCCAGCGCTACAATGGCAGCCGGATTGGTATAATTCAGGATCCAGGTATCCTTGGAATAGGATCTCACCTTCTCCACCATATGCTTCATGGCTCCCAAGGAACGCATCCCATAGGCAAAGCCTCCAGGTCCGCAGGTTTCCTGGCCTACCAAGCCATAACGGAGAGGGATTTTCTCATCCAGAGACCTCATGGCAGTCTTTCCCACCCGCATCTGGCAGAATACAAAATCTGTCTGGCTGTATGCCTCGTCTTCATCAGTAGTAAACACTACCTCACATTCCGGATAAAAACATTTTAATACCAGTCTGTCATAGGCTTCCATCAGCCCCATTCTTTCCCGGTCAATATCATAAAAAATGATCTTGGAAAGAGGAAATCTTTCCTTATAGTTGACCAACGTACCTACCAGAGCCGGGACTCTGGCACTCCCGGCTCCTGCTATGGTAATTACATGCGGTTTTCTTTCTAAAGCTGTCATTTCTGTTCTCCTTCCCCGCTGCACTCTTTCAGCTTTCTGGACTCCTGCTCCGCTTTCTTTGCCATATTTCTGGCAATCTGTTCGCACATTCCCGTATAACTGGCCGGATCGATCATTTCCTTCAGTTCCTCCGGTGAGAACATGGAAGAAATGGTCTCATCTTCCACAAGCACCGTATAATAATCTTTTCCTTCCAGTTCTGTCTTCATGGCCTTATCATAAAGAAGCTCATGTGCTTTATCTTTTCCCAGCTTTTCAGCCACCCGCATCATCACATACTCACTGTTATCCAGTCCTTTATTGATTCCTGCATTGCGGCGCAGCCTGTCACGGTTTACGTGCAGCGTCCTGGTCAGTTCCTCTCCCCGGATCAGTACCTCACAGGTCAGTTCCAGTGCTTCTTCTATCAAACCGTCAAACAGCATATAAGAACTGCTGTCTCCTTCAAACATACGGACTGCGGAGTACAATCCGATTCCCGGCAGGCTGTAAAGTTTCTGAGAATTGGCTATGATTCCTTTTGCCAGCTTGGGATTGATCTTCTGGGGCATCGTAGAACTTCCTATGGTACCGGGAGTGAAGGATTCGCTCACCTCTCCAAACTCCTCCACTCCTGTATAGTAAACTTCTTCTGCCATTTTATGAAGGCTGTTGCATAATAAGCACAGATTCATCATATATTCCACTTTCATCTGGCTCATATTTCTGCTGGGAACATCCATAGCTCCCATTCCCAGACGTTTTGCTACCCGCTCCTGCACACGCATGCCGGTTTCTCCCGTAGCATTAAATCCGCCTACCGCACCTCCCATCATTACCACAAATACCCGTTTTTCACATTCTTCCAAACGTTGGGATGCCTGCAGCAGTTCGCTGATCCACACCGATACTTTATAACCATAAGTAATGGGTATGGCGTGTTTCCCATGGGTTCTTCCCGGCATCACCGCATCTGCATACGTTTCTGCCAGACAGGACAGGTTGTGGAGAATATCTCCCAAAAATCCTTTTATGATTCCATGAATCTTCATCGCCTGATACAGCTGGCTGGTCTGCTGGATATTCTGGGTCGTCACTCCATAATGTATGTACCGCTTTCCTTCTCCCTCACAGGCTTTTACCAGTACTTTCACAAAGGGAACAAAACCATGCCCCACCTTCGCCTTGATCCGTTCCATTTCTTCCAGGTCCAGGTCTTCCAGTTTCACAGCAGCAATGTTTTCTGCAGCCTCTTTTGGGATATAGCCTTCTTCTGCCTGGGAAAGGGCTAATGCCTGTTCCACTTTCAGCCAGGTTTCCAGCTTCGTTTTCTCGCTCAGCAGGTTCTTAATTCCCCGGTCATCTAATTTACTTTTCGAATCATATAAAGCCCGCATGTTTTCTACCTCTTTTATCAGCTTTTCTTTAACAGATCGTCAACTGCATGACGAACAAATTCCACATGAGGTCCAAATACCACATGAATGTGATTCTGAGATGGGAAGAAGATACCGGCGCAGCCGGAGTCTTTCAGCCTGATCTGGTCTACCTTCTCCGGTTCTCTCAGATCGATTCTCAATCTGGAAATACAGTTCTCCACATTCACGATATTTTCTTTTCCACCCAGTCCTTCTACAACAATGGCTGCGATTTCCGGCCAGTTTTTCTCTTTCAGCAGAATGCTGGCGGATTCTTCCACTTCAAAAGATTCTCTTCCTGGTGTCTCTAATTTGAATTTTAAGATAAACCACTTGAAAACAAAATAGAAAACAACAAAATTGATGGCGCCAAGAATGATCAGATTGATCCAGTTGGTGTTCTCATACAGTAAACCGAAAATTCCAAAGTCAAAGATTGTTCCGCGGATATATCCGATACAGATATGTAACAGCTGGTAAGGAATCACTCCCAGTCCGCTCATTACACAGTACAGGATAAACAGAGGCGGAGAAATAAACAGGAATGAGAACTCCAGCGGCTCTGTAATGTTACCTAAAAATGCAGTCAGACAGCAGGTAAGGATAACACCTTTCGCAATCTTTCTGTTTTTCAGGAAAGAGGTATGATACATGGCAAGGCCGATAGCCGGTACACGGAACAGTGTGGTCAGCATCTGTGCGCCGCCCAGATAACTGGTCAGAGTTGGCATCAGCTGGCTCCAGTATTCACTTGTCGGTCCCAGGTTAAACAGAACTTCATTGGTTGCATTCAGAATACCTACATATTCCGTTCCATTGATCATATAGGTTCCGCCTGCTTCTGTAAAACGTACCAGAGATGCCAGTACATGATGAAGGCCAAATGGGATCAGGGCACGGTTTAATGCATAATATACACCGGAACCGATGTACGGAGCGGTGAAAATAAAGGAAATGCTGGTCAGGAAGCTGGTCAGCGCATTCCAGATAATCGGAACTACCAGTCCGATGGGGATCATGGTTGCAAAGGTGATGATCGGAATGGATTTCTTGCCTCCGAAAAATGCAAATGCCAGGGGCAGTTCCAGACGATAAAACTTATTGGCTGCTTTTGCTGCAACCAGACCGGAGATCAAACCTCCCATAGCCTCAATCTTCAAAGTCTGGATACCGAGAACGGTACCCTGTCCATACTGGGCAGCTACGGAAGCGTCTACCAGAGTTCCTGTCTGTTTCAAATATACACTCATGACAACATTCAGAGTAAGATAACCTACTACAGAAGCAAATACAGCGATTCCTTTTTCCTGCTTTGCCATTCCCTGCGCTACGCCCATGGCAAACAGCAGAGGAATATTGTTAAATACAATACTGGTGATCGTATTCAGGCTTGAAAAATAATGAGGTGTGATAGCGATAGCGGCAAAAAGCTAATAAAATCAATGGTTTTGCGGACAGCGGATAGACAGGGA
>CALWQT010000012.1 GCA_944383765.1 uncultured Lachnospiraceae bacterium | reverse complement strand
GTATTCAATTTCCCTGTGCCTGTTGATGGCGAGGAAGTGAAAGAACTTCCCTTGGAAACTGAAACAACTGTCGAGACCTGTGTGTTGCTGCAAAGAGAAATCTTGTAGAAATCCTTAGATTTAGGCATTTTTCACGTCATATAGTGTTTGATGCCGAGAAAGATAAATTCCGTAATAAGCGTATTGAAGACTATATCACGGTTTCAGTAGTGATTGATATGGAGTGTGGGAACACAAAAAAAATAAATGTCGTACTTAAGAATAGGGAGGCCATGAGCCTCCCTATTCTTCAATCCGGCAATGTCCCACGGCATGATCCAGAAATAAACGATGACGTATAATAAATTTCGCAAAAATAAAATTTTATAATAATAAAGACATGGCCTGTAGCCGTTTGGTAGAATTAAGTCACCACAACAAAACTCATCAAAGGAGGCTATAGAACCATGTCTGATAAGATTATACAGCTAAATGAGGACTTAATAAAGCATGATTTAAAAGATCTTGTTCGCAGCAGTGTTGAAGAAACCCTAAACGCTCTGCTTGATAAGGAAGCCGATGAATTAGTCAACGCTGAAAAGTATGAGCGTTCCTCTGAACGTCAAGGATATCGTTCCGGGCATTATAAGCGAAACCTTCATACAACAGCAGGAGAAGTAGAACTGAAGGTTCCTAAACTCAAAGGGATTCCTTTTGAAACGGCCATTATTGAACGTTACCGCCGCAGAGAATCCTCTGTTGAAGAAGCGTTAATTGAAATGTATCTCGCAGGCGTCTCCGTCCGTCGTGTGGAAGATATCACCGAAGCTTTATGGGGAACAAAAGTATCTCCTGGAACAATCAGTAACCTGAATAAAAAGGCTTATGAGCATATCGAAACCTGGCGTACCCGTCCGTTTTCCGGGGATTATCCCTATGTTTATGTAGATGGAGTCTACCTGAAACGCAGCTGGGGCGGCGAGATCCAGAATGTTTCCGTTCTGGTTGCAATCGGTGTCAGCCAGGACGGCTGCCGTGAAATCCTCGGTGCTGCTGAAGGAATGAAAGAAGATTGCGAAAGCTGGCGCTCTTTCTTTGTATGGATGAAAGACCGAGGGCTTACTGGGGTACGTTTGATCATCGGTGATAAAAATCTCGGTATGCTGGAAACCATTTCTGAAGTCTTTCCGGATGCCAGATACCAGCGCTGTACGGTACATTTTTACAGGAACATCTTTTCCGTAATACCCCGGAAGAAAATGAAGGCTGTAGCCCTCATGCTGAAAGCCATCCATTCTCAGGAAAGTAAAGAAGCAGCCCGTGAAAAGGCAATACAGGTAGCTGAAAAGCTAAAAGCCATGAAACTGGCGAAAGCTGCACAAAAGGTTGAAGATGGCATTGAAGAAACCTTAATCTATATGGATTTTCCCACACAGCACTGGACCCGGATCCGGACAAACAATACCATTGAGCGTCTCAACCGTGAAATCAAACGCCGGACAAAAGCAATCGGCGCTTTTCTCGATGGACAGAGTGCTCTGATGCTCGTATGTGCCAGACTGCGCCATGTAGTAGCAACGAACTGGGGAGCCAGACGCTACATGAACATGGATCATCTTTTCAAAGCGGTAGATAATCTGCTGTCTAATATCATAGCCAGTTGACTGCCGGCTGCCAAACGACTGGATTTATTTTTGCGAAAGAACCTTGACACAATCAAATATGCCATAAAATGCTGGGTAACAGCGTAGAAATTTTGTGAATAGGGTGATATACTGAATATAGGAAAAATGGGGATTATTTGGCTTGATTCGAATACGATACACTTATGAAGGAGAGAAAATCATGAGAAAGAGTTTAAAAAAGAATACCTTAAGGATTTTATCGACAGCTGCAGTGATGGCAATGTTGACAAATACTACGGCATATGCAGGCCAGTGGAAGAGTGACAACCATGGATGGTGGTATTAGAATGATGATGGCAGCTATCCAACAAACGGCTGGCAGTGGATTGATGGGAATGGAGATGGCGTATCCGAAAGCTATTACTTTGATGGAAACGGCTATATGTTTTCCAATACAACCACACCAGACGGATATAATGTAAATGCAGATGGAGCATGGACACAGAATGGTACGGTACAGACTCAGACCACAGGGCAGTCGCAGACTGCGAATCTTGTATCTTCTGACGAATATCCATTAAAGGGGAAAGTTGAGAAATACTTTTGCCATGAGGATTCTGCAGGATTGGTTTGGAGATGGTCTGATGCTCATTTCCCATGTAATATTTGTGCGAGTCAAGGATATATCCTTCCAGATGGAATGACTGGTGTGACCTATATAGAAAAAATGCAGTTGAACAGAAAGATCCAACAATCTTAAAGGGGCAAGGCGGATATTCTTTAGCTGTTCTTGCGAAACTGGCAGGTTATCCAGATAAGAACACTTCTTCGGATACACAAGAGGTAGCAGAACTCTACGATGAAGTTGTTTCTTTCATGAATAGCTTTGACTGGAAAAATGATTCTGATATTGAAAAAGCAACCCGAATCTGTGAACGTATTCATAAAGCAACATATGATTGGGATGCTGCTAACGAAGCATACACGACAGGTTGGTTTGAATCTTTAAGTTATGGAGCTTATGGCTGTTTGGTAAAAGGAAAAGCAGTTTGCCAGGGATATGCAGAAGCAGCACATCTTCTTGGTATGGCAGTGGGAATTAAGACAATGGAAATGGGAGATGTGGGTCATACTGATCCAGTGTTTTGGGTAGATGGCATCTGGTTAGCTAATGAACCAACGACACCGGACAAATACTTTACGGTAGCAGACGTGTATGAGTACAATCCGGGATATCGTTCTATGCTTCAGGCGGGATTAGATACTTCTGCTTTTACAGATATCACAAAGTATCAGCTTCTTGGACAGTATTGTGTTCAGACGGGATACACCATTCCGACAGATAAGGAAATGTTAAGTCAATACGGATGGATTGGTGAAGTCTTTGGAAAGATTTCCATTGATTTTAAATCAGAATACAGAACATGGAAATAATTGGGTTTTGGAAATCCTGTGGGGGTGCAGAGAGGTTCGAGTCCCTGAACGGACCGGTTCGAATTCGGTTCGTTCAGGGAGCAAAACCTCACAACGAATAGGACTGTCGAATATTTTAATAGGCTGTGGACTTGATCCGTAGCCTATTTCATTTGGAAAGTTGGCTTATAGCAGTAAAGCTTACTTTACGATACGCATTACCATGATAATGCATACATTTATTATTATTAAATTACAATAGTAATAGATCAAAACGACTTTATATGCATGCTTATAAAGTATATTTGCGGTACTCAGCCTTGGCTTGCTATAGCAAAGCAAGCCAAGGCTGACTTTAGATATTGTTTGACAACTATTTTTACTTTCGATTTTTTTGTTTCTTAAATTTAGAAATTATAATATTTTAGCGATATTCTAGCGTTTGAAAGCTATGAGGTTCTCCTTTCGTTAGGGCAGGTTGACGAGTTGCAAAATAAGCATTTCTATAATCGCTTGCTGTTCGGAAATCGGAAAGTCAGAAAATTTATACAAATTTGCATTCATTTCTAAATCCCATTCCGACACCAGAGGGTGTGGTTGTGTGGCACTACAGTATACACTGCTGTCTAGCAGCCGTAGAAAAAAAGACAGAAAGTGTAATTTAGCTGCTAGGGAAACGCCATCGGTCGTATGTTCCAATAAGCGGATCTTCTTAAGCTGACACTGTAACTCTTTGCGATAATGTTCGGTTAAACCAAGATCCTTTTTCTGCCCATTAGGCAGATTGCAGTAATTAGTAGCAACGGACATAGCCGCATAAAAAATAAAATTAATCATATAAATATTATTTTTCATAGCTTTTTGCGGCTTGGGTTATTTTCGATTTTCACAATCAATTCATTTTTTTTATTTCAAAAATATTCATCTATGCTTTGCGTATAGATAGTTTTTTGAGATGCAACATATTTTTTATTGCACTGCTTGTATATAATAAGTTTTTTGTTTTGCAAGTATATATTTTAGACAAAAAAAGTGCACTATGCCCATAAAGCAATAGCACACAAAATTCCATAAACAACTAAACAATTAACCTGAATATATTGTACATGATATATACCAAGAAGTCAAGGATATAATTATCCGTTTTTTCGGTTGAAAGTGAATAATTATATCCGTACAAATGAATGGAAATACATTATGATATACGAAGAATAAGCGCTTATTTTTGAAGAAAATGTGAGTTGAACAGGAGGATAATCTTAATGAAAATAATTGAAAATCAAAAAATGTATAATACTGAAACAGCATCTTGTCTGGGAACGTATTGCAATGGAGGGCAAGGGTTTTGTTATTATGCCGAAACTCTATATAGCAAGCAGAATGGCAAGTATTTTCTACTTTGCGAGGGCGGTGCAAATACCTCTCTTGCGCAACCCTGCGGGCCCAACGAGTGGACAGGAGGAGTACAGATCTAGCTCCTGTCAGAGAAATAAGCCATGGAATGGTCAGAGGAATATATGGACACAGAGGATTACATAATACTTTGGGGCGAGCCAGAGGAATAACTATGCATTCTTATTTCCAGCACATACCGGTACGGTATGTGCTGGAGAGCAAATAGTTGTTGTACATACGCATTAGCTGAACTTAGTATAGCTTTATTTTAGGAAAAAGCTCAGATGGTCAAAAATATCACATAATGTGCATATGGTAAACACTTACCTTATTTTTTCCCGTTTTTTGGAGGGAATATCCGGCTGGCCGGAAATCATTAAGAGAAATAAGAAACAGTATATATTGAAAATTAAATAAGGCAGATAGATACGTTTGCAATATAGTAAGCCGTGAGAAGATGTATGCCATGAGCTCTCAAAAAAGAGAGGGAGCAAAGAATACTAAGTCTCAGGGACGACCTGTATTGCAGTATAATGATACGTCTGCATGGTGCGGTTGCCCACAAGAATGGGAATGGTTGAAATACCAATGGAACTTTCCAGAGCCGTCTGTCTGCCTGATATGATTAAGGAGGGAATCAATGGAAACAAGGCTTTTACGATATAGTATGCAGCTTGCTGCCGAGAAAGAACAGCAAGGCAGCGAACCAAAGAGCCAGTTTGTGTTCCTATACAACCAACGAGGTAAACTTAATGTATTCTTATCTTAGTAACGACAAATGTGGAAACGACCATAAAAACTAAAAAAAATATACGGCGTATGCGTGCGGAATGTGACAAAAGAGTCTCTATAAAATATTTTTTCGAGATGGTATAATTAATGTACGAGGAGGATATGCAGAATGAATGATTTAGGAGAAAAACTGAGAGAATTAAGAACGGCTGCTGGATTGACTCAGGAAAAATTAGCGAAACGATTGGATATTACAAGAGAGAGCATCAGTAGATATGAAAATCAACCTGGATACATGCCGGATACATGTTCTTTGAAGAAACTTGCTTCATTTTTTAATGTTTCGGTAGACTATTTATTGGGAACCCAAGACTATAAACATTTACTCAAAGAGCGAGAAGAAAAATTGAAAGCGGTGGATGGAAATACGGAATTATATGGTCATTATCTTAAATGTTTAAATGATTATGAAATTGTGGAAGATGCAACTTATTATTGGATAGAATCAGAAAGAGATCATGTTGGGGGACAAACCATGTGGGTTGGATGGTATGATGAAGCACATACATTGGAAATTAGAAGGCTGCGGCCGGTAAATCCAAGAGGAGCTATAGAAGTATGTACGGAAGTATTTGGAAGACCAATGGTTCTTAATAGTATCGTTGATGCAATAGTATTTTTGATTTATGGTGGACAGGCAATTGTAAGGGAAGATATATGTAAAAAATATTTGCCAAGTTTTTGGGAAGATTATGTAGTTCCTAATCCAGAGTTAAAAGCTATAGAAGAATTGCAAAGAATAAATTCATTGATTTGAAATTAAAGTATAAGATAAAATGCTGCAAAAACAAAAGTGAATCATGGAAAATGGAACGGAAATATCAGGATATTCTCTTGGAAAATGTTAAAATATGCAAATGGGAGCAAACGCTTAGAGTATTCAGAAACAGATATTAGGATAACAGTTACTACTATAGAGCTGGAGATGTTTCTTTGCGTATTGCGGCGAAAGAGACGTTGAATTGAGAGAAAGGCAGATTATGGATAGTAGAGAAAAGTATAGTTGGGATGTTATAGAAGGTGAAATTATTATATATCAGACAGAAGATGGACATACAAAAATTGACGTAAAAATTGAAGATGAGACGGTCTGGCTTACACAGACACAACTATGTGAATTATACCAAACCAGTAAATCGAATATCAGCGAACACATCAAACATATTTTTGAGGAGGAAGAGTTAGAGGAAAAAGCAGTTGTTCGGAAATTCCGAACAACTGCGTCTGATGGCAAAAATTATAATGTAACGTATTATAATTTGGATATGATTATTTCCCTTGGTTATCGTATAAAGTCTAAAATTGCTACAAATTTTCGCCAATGGGCGACGGAGCGGTTAAAGGAATATATGATCAAAGGGTTCACTATGGATGATGAGCGTCTGAAAAACCTGGGGGGAGGCGGATATTTCAAAGAACTTCTTGAAAGAATCAGGGATATTCGTGCTTCAGAAAAGGTATTTTACAGACAGGTTTTGGAAATATATGCAACAAGCGTTGACTATGATCCGAAGGCAGACATTTCCGTTCAGTTTTTTAAGAAGGTTCAGAATAAAATCCATTATGCAATTCATGGCCAAACTGCAGCAGAGGTGATTTATACAAGAGCGGATGCAGAAAAAGAGTTTATGGGACTGACCACATTTAAAGGAAATCAACCTACATTAAAAGAGGCAATTATTGCGAAGAATTATTTGAATGAAAAGGAACTTCGATCTATGGGGCAGCTTGTGTCGGGTTATCTTGATTTTGCAGAGCGCCAGGCAGAACGGGAGCAGATTATGACAATGAAGGACTGGGCGGAGCATTTGGATCGGATTCTGACAATGAGTGGCGAACAGCTGTTAGAAGGAAATGGAAGTATTTCCCATAGGCAGGCGGTTGATAAAGCCACAAATGAATATAAAAAATATAAGGCGAAAACGCTCAGTGATGTGGAACGAGATTATCTTGATGCGATAAAATTGTTAGAGAAAAAGATGGATAGAAAGTAATGACATTTTAATCACTAGCTTTAGAAGCAGATTTATACCAAGGACAAGTATGCCTTTCGGGAATCTTTATCATACCTTCCACAAATGTGGAGACGGCAGTACTGCTTTCCCACAAAAAACCGGATGGACATATCAACGTAAAAGTTGAGTTTGGCGAAGGTGAGGGCAAAGTATCTCTGGATAATATTGCGAAGAGAGCCGAGGCATACAAACCGAAAGAGCGAGTTACATATAAGATGATAAAGGAGTACATAGAAGCTAAATATGGCTTCAAGGTACATACTGCTTATATAGCAGAGGTAAAGAGAAGTTTGGGCTTGCCGATGTATGACGCTCCTAATGCAGTAGAAGAATTGAAACATCCTAGAAAACATCCGACAGCCGAGAAAGTGGAAGCGATAAAGGATGCATTGAGGCATTTTGAGATTATTTCGCAATATAAATTGGAAGGAGAAGCTGATGAGAAGGTTTATTTATCTGGATACTGATACATTGAATTCTTATCTGGCACAAATATTTGATGGCTTGATTCAAAGTGAAGATTCAGAAACGCAGCATCAGAAAAAAGTGAATAAGCAAAATTCTGTTACGACTAGCCTTGCTGGGAAAATAGCTCTTAAACTATTTGGAAAGGGAGTAGATGCAAATGCTCAAGCAACGTATCAACATTTGAAAACAGTTGCTGATGACGAAATGGTTCGAGATGTGCAGACAAAGATAATGCATGATAATGCGTTTGACCAATTTATGAATTATTTAAATGAGCATAATTTGTTAAATGGGGCAGATGTTGGTGATTTCCTTATTGTAAAAGATGAATTTTATATTTTTGATATTGCGTTTTATCAAAAACTGTTTGTAAAAGATGGATTTGTTGATATGCTTACACAGATTCAAGATATGAATACAAGAAAAGAGGCAGAAAAACAAACAGAAGAATTTGCAAGAGAACAGCGCCGAAGTAAAATTGTACAAGGTAAAGTAAATGAAACGGTACAGGAAGCTCTTGATAAAAATCATGAAAATTGGGATTCATTAAAAAAGATGGTTGAAATGTTGGCTGCCATTATTCCATATCCGAGAATACTGTGTATTTCGAATTATGCTGTGGTTTTAGATGAAAAGTATATGAGAGATAATATATCAACAGCAGCTTTTAAGTACGGTGGAAAAATAACTGTTGTAGGATATATTACGAATAAAGTCATGGCTCAGGCTAATTCCCCAATTTCAACTTTCTCAGGTATAGGAAATTCTATGAATACATTGACGAAATTATTCTTTGAAAATATAGATGAGATGTATATTGTGCATCCGGTTGCAATTTATTATGATGATTGATATAAAAAATGGGGAGCTTTTTATGAATCAAAATTTCTATGAAGGAATCAAAAATATTTTAACCACAGCGAGAAATAAAGTCTATCAAACGGCCAATTTTGCAATGGTTGAAGCCTACTGGAATATAGGTAAATCAATCATTGAAGAACAGGGCGGTAATGAAAAAGCTGAGTATGGTACAGGTTTGTTAAAAGAGTTGTCAAAGCAAATGACACAGGATTTTGGTAAAGGATTTACCGTTGCAAATTTGAAAAATATGCGGCAATTTTATTTAACATTTCCAAATCGCTACGCACTGCGTAGCGATTTGGGTTGGACGCATTATCGCCTTCTAATGCGAGTAGAGAATGAAAATGCACGAGAATTTTATATGCAGGAAGCTGTAAAGTCTCAATGGAGTACAAGACAGCTTGAGCGTCAGATAAATTCTTTTTTTTATGAAAGATTATTATCCAGTAAAAATAAGGAGCAAGTTGCACAGGAAATACAGACGTTAGAGCCAATGAAGAAACCCGAAGATGTCATTCGTGATCCATATGTATTAGAATTTCTTGGACTGACACCGAATGATGATTTTTATGAAAGTGATTTAGAACAAGCGCTAATTACACATTTACAGAAATTTCTTTTGGAACTTGGCAGAGGATTTTCATTTGTTGCAAGACAGAAAAGAATAACATTTGATGGACGACACTTTAGAATTGACCTTGTATTTTACAATTACATTTTAAAATGTTTTGTTTTGATAGATTTAAAAGTTGGGGACTTAACACATCAGGATTTAGGACAGATGCAGATGTATGTTCATTATTATGAACGAGAACTCATGAATGAAGGAGACAATCCACCGATTGGTATTATTTTGTGTGCAGACAAAAGTGAGTCTGTAGTTAAGTATACGTTACCTGAAAATGAAACACAGATTTTTGCGTCAAAATACAAATTATATTTACCAAGCGAGGAAGAATTGCTGCGGGAATTAAAACAGGAATATCAAGCTCTGGAATCTATTAAAATAGTGGAAGAAAATATTGGTAGTGAGGAGTAGATTTTGCAACAAGGAAGTACAGAATTGATGGAATCTATATTTTGTGGGAAAAGGGATACACGAGCAGTATTAGTACTGTATAAATATTGTCCATATTTCCATGTTTTTGTAAGGATATGTTCTAATTTGGTGCTCACGTCGAAACAGTAGTACTTTTGTCCAAGGCATAAATCGACTGAGAGAAACAGAAAGGGGGCTACTATGACAGAGAGAGAAAAAATGCTGGCAGGAGAATTATATGATTGCGGGGATCCGGAATTATTATCCAGATGGCACGAAGCCAAAGACCTGGTTTTGCAGTATAACTCTGTGAAATCTCAGGACCAGGAGGCCAAAGACCGGATTCTGGAACGGTTATTGGGGGGACGCGGAAAGAATCTGTGGATCACGCCGCCTTTTTATGTGGATTACGGAAACAATATTTACTTTGGAAATAACTGTGAAGTGAATATGAATTGTACCTTTTTGGATGATAATAAAATCATCATCGGTGATCATGCCCTGATCGCTCCCAATGTACAGATTTATACGGCATATCATCCTACCAGTGCAGCGGAACGGTTTGGGCCGCCGAAACCAGACGGGACTTTTGAATTCTGTAAGACCCAGACGGCACCGGTAGTCATTGGCGATCATGTATGGATTGGCGGCGGTGTCATTATCCTTCCGGGAGTTACGATTGGAAATAATGTGGTAATTGGGGCTGGGAGCGTTGTCACAAAAGACATACCGGATAATGTGATTGCATATGGAAATCCCTGTAAAGTCGTAAGGGCAAATAGATAACAGAAAAAGCACTGGAACGCTAAGAACCAGTGCTTTTTTTATGGAAATAACAATCTATTCTCTGCCAATATTCCGTTTCCGTATATCCTGCTGGAGGAGCCGGTAGATCGTAGCGGTGACAGGCACAGCAATGAGCATACCGATAATACCGCCCAGACCGCCGCCAACCGTGACCGCCGCCAGTACCCAGATTCCAGGTAATCCGACGGAAGAACCGACTACCCTTGGATAGATGAGATTTCCTTCCAGCTGTTGGAGAATAACAATAAATACCAGGAAACCAAGGGCTTTCAAAGGAGAAACGGTGAAGATCATAAATGCACCGATAAATGCGCCAAGATAAGCTCCTACTACAGGAATCAGTGCGGTAGCTCCAATGAGGGTCCCCACCATGCTGGCATAGGGGAAACGAAGGAGAAACATACCACCGGCACATAGAGCGCCGATGATCACAGCTTCTGTGCATTGACCTATGATGAAACGGGTGAATGTGTCATGGGCGGTAGAGAGTACCAGTGTCAGTTTTTTATAATATCCCTGATTCAGATAAGTTTTGGCTGCTGTCTGAAATTGGCAGAACAGTTTTTCTTTTCCGGCCAGAATGTAGATGGAAAAGATCAGTGCTACCATTCCGTTAACAGCCAGGGAGCCAAGGCTGCTTAAAATTGCCAGAGTAGATGCAAAAAAATCTGTCAGTCCATTGGAAAGATAAGAGATTGCTTTTTGGATCATCTGAGGCCAGTTCAGATTCAGGGACTGAAGAAAGGTTTCCAATTGGGGCCAGTTTTTGTCGGATGAGGAAAGCCAGGCCAGAAGCTGAGAGATAGTGGCAGGGATTCCTCTGACCAGGACTCCGATGGCCTCCACCAGCTGTGGAATTACGATATTGATCACCAGGGCAGTGATGGCGAAAACAATTCCGATGGAGCAGATGATACTGAGCGGACGTTTGATCCGGCCCAGGAAAGAACCATCTTTTTGAAATAGAGGAATGGATTCTATTTTACAGACTCCGATATTTAATACATAAGCGATGACACATCCCAGGAGTAAAGGAGTCAGGATTTCCTTTAACAGCAGAAGCGCAGCAAACAGGGAATCGCTGTATTTCAGGATCAGGGCAAGAACACCGACACCAAATAAGACGGGGAATAATTTTTTTAGGCTCATAAGGATTCTCCTTTTTATTTTCTGTGTTTATCATATCATAAATGAACAAGAAAGGCAAAACCCGGTTTCTCTGATTGTATGATGGATCAAAATCTTACATTTTCTGTCTGGACTGGAAGAACCTGTATGCGAACAGGCAGAGTATAATCTGGACAAGGGAGGATATAGGAGTTCCCAGCCCAATATGAAATAAAGTCACTCCGTTTACCTGGCTGATCAGATAGACGGCAGGGATTCGGATAAAAAAGGCTCCTATAATACCCTGTGCCATAACAAAAAGAGTTTTGCCGCAGCCGTTGAAGTATCCGATAAAACAGAACAGGACAGCGGTGAGAAGGCAGTCAATGGCATAGGCTTTCAGGTAATCGTGGGCATTGGCAATGACCAGCGGTTCGCTGGAAAAGATGGAAGATAGCGCAGATCCTCCGAAATATGCAGCTGCGCTCATGGCTACACCGGCAAGGAAAGCGGTTTTGATTCCGTAAAGCAGCGCCTGCCTGGAACGGTCTAAGCGGCCGGCCCCATTATTCTGGGCTACAAAAGCGGCAATGGACTGCATATAGGCAGAAGAGACCAGCATAAGGAAAACACATACTTTTTCTGCCACACCTGCGGCTGCGGAAGCCACCACACCCATGCCATTTACCACTGCCTGAATAAAGAGAAAAGAAAATTGTACCAGCAGTTCCTGAAGGGCAATGGGAACCCCTACCAGAAGGATTTTGAGTACAGGATTCCTGTAGAAACGGATATAGCTGCGAGAAAAGGCAAAGGGCAGGAAACGGGAGCGGATCAGATAGAGAGAATATGCCACGCTGACGCCCTGGGCCGTGACCGTGGCGATTGCTGCTCCTGCGGCGCCCATGCCAAAACCAGCTACCAGGATCAGGTCGCCTGCAATGTTGATGACGCAGGCGATAGCTACTGTTATAAGGGGAGTCCGTGAATCTCCCATGCCCCGGAATATGGAGCCTAAAACATTATAGGCTACAATAAATATGGTTCCTATTCCACAGATGCGTACGTAGCTGCTGGTAGGGATAAAAGCTTCCTGTGGTGCATGCATGGACAGGGCAAGCATATCACTGCAGAAGACAAGAATCATGGTAAAGATAAAAGCGACAACGGTAAAGAGGGCGATACCGGAGCCGATCCCTTTTCCTGCCAGCTCTTTTTTTCCTGCTCCGATGGCATTGCCTACATAAACGGTCACGCCCATGGTAAGCCCTGTGATGACCATAGTGACCATGTTAAGGATCTGGCTTCCGGAGGCCACGCCGGATTGCTGGCTGGTTCCGGCAAATTGCCCGACAATGATCAGGTCAGCTGCTCCGTACATAGCCTGCAGGAATAATGCAAGGAGTACAGGAAAGGCAAAAGAAACCAGAGAATGGAGAATATTTCCCTGGGTCAGATTCTGTGAAGCGTTTGTTTTCATGGTTACCTCCTAAAAAAATAGAGCCGGACAAGAAAACGGGAGTTCCACCCGTCATCTTATCCAGCTCATAACTTCAAATGTTATTCACCCTCCGATGATCATGATCAGTTTAGTATAGAAAATCTGATAAGTCAAGTGATTTCTGTTACAGTTCCCGTACCCGCTCAATATGCAGCGCAAGATAACTTCTTTCCACTTCTGTAATCGTTTTTCCCACTTTTTTCGCAAGATAATCACAGACCGTATTGGCAATCCCATAGGAGACAGGAAAATTTGCCAGGATATATTCGGACATATCTACATTAGGAGCTTCTCCGGTTTCCAGTCGTGCCAGCAGGTATTTCAGATGGGTCACAAGCCTAGAATAGGAGAGGGAATCTGTGTGGATCGGACCGCCTACGGATTGTTCCACCATCTTCAGGGAATCCCGGATCAGCAGGGCAGTATCAATGCCATTTTGAATGTCCGTACTGGTTACTGCAGAATGGATATGAAGGGTAATGTAACCTACTTCGTCATCGCTGATCTCCAGCTGGAGTTTTTCCAGAATCAGCGCTTTTCCTGTTAAGGCAACCTGATATTCTTTTTCAAAAAGAACTTTCAATTCCCTGGAAAAAGGATTGCGTATTTCCATATGTTCCTGAATCCGCTGTATGGCAAAGGCAATATGATCAGCCAGAGGAATCAGAATGTTATCGTCTACAGAAGAAAATACTTTTTTTGCTTCTGCCAGGATAGTTCCGGCTATTTCAATATAGACCCCGTCCAAACTTTTGACCATCTGGATGGAGTTTCCTCTGGCATTTTCTTTTTTCAAAACATAGGCGGTGGAATCCTGGAAAGCTTCCACATTTTCATTGACCCGCTTCCCGAATCCGATTCCCTTTCCCAGAAAAATGAGTTCCTGCTTGGTCTTAAGGTCCATGACCAGGACACCGCTGTTATTTAAAATCCGCAGAATTTTATACACCTGTTTCCAGCTCCCCTGAAAGATTTGAAGAAGCTTGCTCCGCCTTATGATATTACTGTAAGGTCACCACATCTTCATTAAAATTATATATACTTCCGGCCGGTTTTGTCCACTCTATTTTCTGGTTTTCTGTCATATTTGTGAATACAACAGGGGTGGCAGTAGACAGTCCTTTGGATTTTATGAATTCTGAGTCAAATTCCAGCAATTTCTGGCCTTTTGTTACCTTATCCCCCACTTCCACAAAGGTGGTAAAACCTTCTCCGTTAAGGGTTACCGTATCAAGGCCTACATGGATCAGGATTTCATTTCCTTTTTCACTGGTCAGTCCGATGGCATGTTTGGTAGGAAATACTACTTCCACAGAAGCATCGCAGGGAGCGTAAACTGCGTTGTCTTCTGGGAAGACGACAAATCCGTCTCCCATAGCTTTTCCGGCAAATGCAGGGTCGGGAGATTCTGCAAGGTCACACACCTTTCCGGAAATTGGGGAAGAAAAGGTTTCTTTGGTCTTTTGTGCTGGTTCCGGTACAGGCTCTGGAACAGGTTCGGGAACGGGAACCAGATTCTGTTCACTTTCCGGGCTGGCAAGATAGTCTTCCAGATTGGAACGGATCACTGTTACTCTGGGACCGTATATAATCTGTACGCCTTCCCCTTTCCTTACGATTCCGGCAGCACCAGACTGTTTCAGTAAGGTTTCATTGACCAGAGAAGCTTTTTTTACGGTACAGCGCAGCCTGGTAGCACAGCAGTCCACGTCGGAAATATTATGTTTTCCGCCCAATCCGGCACAGATCAGCTGGGAAACAGGGTCACTGCCATTCTGGCTTTCTTCTTTTTTAGCTGCGTTTACATCAGCTCTGGTATAGAGCTTGGTTTCTTCTGAATCATCTTCCCTGCCTGGGGTTTTCAGATTGAATTTTTTGATGATCACGGTAAAAATCAGGTAGTATGCAATGAAATATACGATTCCTACAAGGACAACCCAGATCCAGTTGGTTTTTTCATTTCCCTGCATGATACCAAAAAGGGTCAGGTCGATCAGGCCGCCGGAAAATGTCATACCGACTCCAACCTGGAAGATATGCATGAGCATATAGGCACAGCCGGCCAGAACACAGTGAATGGCATAGAGGAACGGCGCTACGAACAGGAAAGTAAATTCAAGAGGTTCTGTAATACCGGTCAGCATGGAAGTCAGGGCTGCAGAAAGCAGGAGGCCGCCTGCTATTTTTTTCTTTTCCGGTTTTGCTACCGTATACATGGCAAGGGCAGCGCCAGGAAGGCCAAAGATCATAAGAGGAAATTTTCCAGCCATAAATCTGGTGGCTTCCACACTGAATTTTACTGTATTCGGACTTGCAAGCTCTGCAAAGAAAATGTTCTGGGCACCTTCTACCAGCGTACCGTCAATAAGAGCAGTACCGCCCACAGAAGTCTGCCAGAAAGGAATGTAGAAAACGTGATGGAGGCCAAAGGGAATCAGGGCTCTTTCCATAATACCGTAGATCAGGGTTCCCACATATCCGGAGCCTCTTACCACATCACCCACTGCATAGATGCCTTCCTGGATGACAGGCCAGATATAGAACATGGCAATACCCACGATGAGATAGACAACGGCACTGATGATGGGTACAAATCTGGTTCCGCCGAAAAAGGACAGTACCTGAGGAAGCTGGATCTTGTAAAAACGGTTATGAAGAGCAGCAACTCCCAATCCTACTATGATACCACCAAATACTCCCATCTGCAGGGACTGGATACCAACAACAGAGGTGACAGAACCGGAAGGCAGAGTGTCTGCCACACCGGTTACAGAAATCATGGCACCAATGGCGGCATGCATGATAAAGAAAGAAAGAGCGCCTGCCAGGGCAGCTACCTCTTTTTCTTTTTTTGCCATACCAATGGCAACGCCCATGGCGAACAGAATGGGAAGATTCGTAAATACAATATCTCCGCATTTGTTGAGAACAGAAAGAATGGAATAGATAAATGTGCCTTCTCCTAAGATTCCGGACAGGCCATAAGCATCGATCATGGTCTGATTGGTAAAGGAACCGCCGATTCCCAGGAATAAACCAGCAACGGGAAGAATTGCGATAGGAAGCATAAAGGACCGTCCTACCCTTTGCAAAACACCAAATACTTTGTCTTTCATAACAAATCTCCTTTAAAATAATAAGATGTCAGGGTATTAAAGCTTTTCGGGCCCATAAAAAAAGACATTAACACCCAAAAGTGTAACATACACCTTTTGAATAGTTAATGCCTGCTTTCCAGTAACACACTATATATGATTATGGTATCATTATTCTATGCTTCCGTCAAGTGAAAATGTTATACTGATTTGACAGAAATTTCAATTAAAGATGAAACTTTTTGCGGGACTTCTGGTTCTAATTGGTGAAGGGGATAAACAGAGGAAGGAGGGAAGAGGGGTGTTTTCTATCAGGCATTTGACAAAAGAAGAGTTTGCCAGACGCTGGGAAGCTTCCAGGGAAAAATACTACCGGCTGGCATACTGCTATACAAAAAATGAACCGGACGCACTGGAAATCCTCTCAGAAGCCACCTATCGGGGCTATTGTTCTCTGCATCAGATCCGTGAGCCTGAATACTTTGATACCTGGTTCTGCCGAATCATTATTTATGAGGCATACCGGTTTTTAAAACAGAAAAAAAGATGGGTATCTTATGAAGAATATGGAGATGGAACAGAGGAACAGGGCTTTCAGACAGTGGAAGACAGTATCGATCTGTACCGGTGTCTGGATATGGTAGCGCCGGAAATGAAAACATTATTGGTCTTAAAATATTTTGAAGAACGCAGTTTCAAAGAGATCGGGGAGATTCTTTCGTTGCCGGAGAATACGGTAAAAACCAGGATCTACCGGGAATTAAAACGGCTGCGGGATAAGGAGGAACTGCATGGGTATCGGGAAACAGGAATATGATGAGATACAGATTCCGGAAGAACTTTCCGGAATACTGGAAAAAGCAGAAAACAGAAGAAACAGATACAAAGCCAGATTCAGGCTGGCAGCAGGAGTGGCTGCCTGTGCAGTCTTGCTGGTAACAGCTAACACGCCATCCGCCTATGCGGCGCTGTCTGAGATTCCGGTAGTGGGTACGGTAGTGAAAGTATTTCATATAGGAACCGGTGGCCAGAGAGCAGACGGGCTGGGACTGAAAGCGGAGGGCGAGGAAACGGTTCTGAAGTTTTCGGTTACCAGGTCAGGAGAAAACGAGCAGGCATCTTCCATGCCTTCCTATGAGATAGAACGGAGACTGGCGCCGGAGCGGCTGGTGATAACTGTAAATGGAATACGGGATTTCGACCCTCAAAGATTTACAGAAGAGGCAGAACAGTCGCCATATGTGAAAAGAGCATACCGGGAAATTTATCTGGATGATTCTGCAGTCCGGGTGGTATTGGAACTGGAAAGAGATACAGGCTACGAAGCAGTGGAATATAAGGAGCCAGGATTACTGGAAATCCGGTTATTCCAGGAGAAACAGGAGGAAAGGGAAGTCTGGTTTGTACACAGTGAAAAGATGGAGATGTCGGAGGAACTGGCGCTTTTGTCAGAACAGCTGTCAGAGTGGAAGCCTTCCATTGCAGGGACCAGTGATGGATATTATGTGGTCTCTGTGGGAGAGTTTGCAGCCAGGGAGGAAGCGGAACAGCTGAAAGAAGAACTGGAACAGCTGGAAGGGCTGGACATAGGTTTTTCTGTAGGACATTGCCTGAGCAGTGAAAAACTGCAATAAAAATCAAGGGAAAAGGAGAAAATAAATAGGATGAAAAAAATATGGTTTGGTATTTTAGCAGGAACCTTTCTCTGGGTCAGTGGGTGCGCCGGAAGTCAGAACGGATTGCCGGAGGAGACGTCTGTGCAGGAAGAGACCATGGTGGAAAAGGAAGAAGAAACCGGAGATGAAGCAACATGGAACACTCTTATATCCATGATAGGGAAATCAGATGAAGAAACAGCTGAAATGTTAAACGGCGGGGAACAGAATGTAACAGAAGATGGTATTTTGATCGGCAGGATTTTTGAAACAGAATTGTTTGGGGAACCGGTAACCGCAGGGACTCTCTGTGATGAAAATTCTCTGGTGACAACCGTGACCATGCAGCTGGCAGAGCCGGACGCAGAAACATACAGTGGGATGCTCAGGGAACAGAAATCTATCTCTATCAGTCTTATGGTCTGGTTTCTCTTGAAATAAGAGATGGAGAGTCATGATCCGTATACCTATTTTCCATTAGGCCATCCAATTCGGGCACTGCACCTGGCGTCCATCACAGTACTGGGTCAGGATAGGCTGCTTTACATTAGGACGGGATAAGTAGTTATCAAAGATTTCGTCCACGACGGTAGAGATGGATTCGTAAATATTACGGCCGTAAATCCATTTATGGTCATAAGCGGTAGATGAGGTAATGGTGAAATCATATCCTTTTCCCCGGTACCATTCGGTATAAACCCGGTTCATGGTAAAGGACAGGATCGCCAGGACATTGGCTACAATGGTAGCCTGGGGCCAGGTAGCATAGATTTCACTGGAGGCTACATTTTTGATGTAATCCCTGTAAGGAACATAATAATTTTTGGCAGAGGAGTTGGACGGAACACCATCATGGACAATGATGGTTTCCGGTACAACCACTCTTGACAGAACAATCTCGCCCGTATCGGTTACGGGCTTTACTTCGTTTTCTGCAATTTTGGGAGGATAGCTTCCATAGAGCGTATGGTCAGGGATCACAATATTGTTGTTGGCAGGAGTGCTGTCATCCACCGGCTCCATGCGCACATTCTGGATGGAAGTGGCGTCTGCCAGGATTTCCGTTCCGTCAATGGTAACCGGTTTATAGCCGGGAGCTTCCACCAGAAGATGGTATTCCGAGTAAGGGCGGATATCGCTGGGGATAAGACTGTATTCCAGCGGAGGCGCCGCCAGGGAAAGATTGGGTGTCTGGCCGGAAGAATTGGTAGTCAGCTGTTCGATGACAGTATCGGGTGTGGCTTCCGCAGAGATGCTGATCCTGGCATCTTGAATGGGAAAATTATTCTGGGAAGAAACAACGTCAACCTGAAGAAAACCGGAGCCTGTGTAGGTTTCCGCTGCTGTTGCAGAAAGTCTGGATTGCATAAAATACCCTCATTTTATCTGGTTACTATTAGTATAGAATAGAAGATAAAAAATGTGCGATGATTATTTTTTAAATATCTTTTCTATTTCTACTTGAAAAATATTATAATATCGGGTATAATCTTTACAATTTGGGCTTTTGTCAGGTGAGAAAACAGGAATCCTGGAAAAATGCTTAAATACCAAAGATGTCAATGGCATCGAATAGAAAAAATAAAGAAAGGAAGTACCCCCACATGAAAGCATTTTTAATACTGGAAGACGGAACTGTATTCCAGGGAACCAGTATCGGATCCCCTCGGGAAGTTATCAGTGAAATTGTATTTAATACTTCCATGACTGGTTATCTGGAAGTGTTGACAGATCCGTCCTATGCCGGACAGGCTGTTGTGATGACTTATCCTTTAATTGGAAATTATGGTATTTGCCATGAGGACATGGAATCTTTGAGACCATGGCCAGATGCTTATATTGTCAGAGAATTATCCCGTATCCCCAGTAATTTCAGAAGTGAGGATACCATTCAGCATTTCTTAGAATCTAACGATATCCCCGGAATCAGCAATATTGATACAAGAGCCCTTACCAAGATTTTGAGAGAAAAGGGAACCATGAACGGCATGATCACTACAGATGAGAATTATGATCTGGATGATGCTGTACGCCGTATGCACGAATATTCCGTAAAAGGCGTAGTGATGGCTACCACGACAAAAGAAAAATATGTTCTGCCAGGAAATGGTAAAAAGGTAGCGCTGCTGGATCTGGGAGCCAAGAAAAATATTGCCCGTTCTCTGAATGAAAGAGGCTGTGAGGTAACGGTTTATCCAGCAGACACCACAGCAGAAGAAATCCTGGCCGCAAATCCGGATGGAATCATGCTCAGCAATGGCCCTGGAGACCCGAAGGAAAATGTGGAGATCATAAAGGAAATCCGCAAGCTGTATGAATCCGATGTGCCCATATTTGCAATCTGTCTTGGACATCAGCTGATGGCTCTTGCTACAGGAGCGGATACGTATAAATTGAAATACGGTCACAGAGGTGGAAATCATCCGGTAAAGGATCTGGAGACAGGGCGGGTATACATCTCTTCCCAGAATCACGGATATGCGGTGGATACAGATAGTCTGGATGAAAAAATAGCAGTTCCCGCATTTGTAAACGTGAATGATGGCACCAATGAAGGACTGAAGTATACGGGAAAGAATATTTTTACTGTGCAGTATCACCCGGAAGCCTGCCCGGGACCGCAGGATTCCGGTTATCTGTTTGACCGATTTTTAAGAATGATGGAGGGAGAAGAATAATGCCAAAGAATCCGGATATTAAAAAAGTATTAGTGATTGGCTCCGGTCCGATTATCATCGGCCAGGCAGCGGAGTTTGACTATGCAGGAACCCAGGCGTGCCGTTCTCTGAAAGAAGAGGGGATAGAAGTAGTCCTTCTGAATTCCAATCCGGCTACCATCATGACGGACAAGGATATTGCGGATAAGGTATATATCGAACCTCTGACAGTAGAGGTGGTGGAGCAGCTGATCTTGAAAGAGAAACCGGACAGTGTGCTTCCTACCCTGGGAGGCCAGGCAGGGCTGAACCTGGCAATGGAACTGGAAGAAGCAGGATTTTTGAAAGCCCACAATGTAAAGCTGATCGGAACCACAGCCCAGACCATCAAAAAGGCAGAAGACCGTCTGGAATTTAAAGAAACTATGGAGAAGATCGGGGAACCGGTGGCAGCATCCAAGGTAGTGGAGAATGTCCAGGACGGTATTGATTTTACCAATACCATCGGTTATCCGGTAGTGCTCCGTCCGGCATATACCCTGGGCGGCAGCGGCGGCGGTATTGCCAATAACCAGGAAGAACTGGTGGAGATCCTGGAAAATGGACTCCGTCTTTCCCGTGTGGGACAGGTTCTGGTGGAGCGGTGTATTGCCGGCTGGAAAGAAATTGAATATGAAGTCATGCGGGACAGCGCAGGAAATGTGATCACTGTCTGCAATATGGAAAATATCGACCCGGTAGGCGTACATACCGGTGACAGTATCGTAGTGGCGCCTTCTCAGACTCTGGGAGATAAAGAATACCAGATGCTTCGTACCTCTGCCCTGAACATTATCACAGAACTGGGAATCACCGGAGGCTGCAATGTACAGTATGCCCTTCATCCGGAAAGCTTTGAATATTGCGTAATCGAAGTAAATCCCAGGGTAAGCCGTTCTTCCGCTCTTGCATCCAAAGCTACCGGCTATCCGATTGCAAAGGTAGCAGCGAAGATCGCTCTTGGATATACATTAGACGAGATTAAAAATGCAGTAACGAAAAAAACCTATGCCAGCTTTGAGCCTATGCTGGATTACTGTGTGGTAAAAATGCCAAGGCTTCCATTTGATAAATTCATCAGTGCCAAGAGAACGCTGGGAACACAGATGAAGGCAACAGGCGAGGTCATGAGTATCTGCACCAATTTCGAGGGAGCCCTGATGAAAGCGATCCGTTCCCTGGAACAGCATGTGGATTGTCTGCTGTCTTATGACTTTACAGGTCTGAGTGATGATGAGCTGATGGAAATGCTCCATAAAGTGGATGACAGAAGGATCTGGGTGATCGCAGAGGCACTCAGAAGGGGAGTTTCCTATGAAACGATTCATGAAATCACAAAGATTGACATCTGGTTTATTGATAAACTGGCAATTCTTGTGGAGATGGAAGCAGCGCTGAAAGCTGCCGGGAAGAATCTGGATGCAGAATTGCTGAAAGAAGCGAAGAGAATAGAATTCCCGGACAATGTGATCGCCAGACTGACAGGGCTGACAGCGGATGAGGTTAAGGCTATGCGCCATGCACATCAGATTCGTGCTGCCTACAAAATGGTAGATACCTGTGCGGCAGAATTTGCAGCAGAGACACCATATTATTATTCCTGTTTCGGAAGCGAGAATGAGGTGGAAGAGACCAGGGACAGAAAGAAAGTCCTGGTTTTAGGTTCCGGACCCATCCGTATCGGTCAGGGTATCGAGTTTGACTTCTGTTCTGTTCATAGTACCTGGGCATTTAAGAAGGAAGGCTATGAGACCATTATCATCAACAACAATCCGGAGACAGTAAGTACGGACTTTGATATTGCAGACAAACTCTATTTCGAGCCTCTGACCCCGGAAGATGTGGAAAGCATTGTAGATATTGAGAAGCCGGATGGAGCCGTGGTACAGTTTGGTGGACAGACAGCTATTAAGCTGACAGAAGCGCTGATGAAGATGGGAGTTCCGATTCTGGGAACGGCGGCAGAAGATGTGGATGCGGCAGAAGACAGGGAATTGTTCGATGCCATTCTGGAGCAGTGCGGTATCCCGAGACCGGCCGGTCATACAGTATTCACAGCAGAGGAAGCGAAGGAAGCGGCCAGAAAACTGGGCTATCCGGTACTGGTGCGTCCGTCCTATGTGCTGGGAGGCCAGGGAATGCAGATTGCCATCAGCGACCAGGATATTGATGAGTTTATTGGAATTATCAATCAGATTGCTCAGGAACATCCGATTCTGGTAGATAAATATATCATGGGCAAGGAAATCGAGGTTGATGCCATCTGTGATGGGGAAGATATCCTGATTCCTGGTATTATGGAGCATATTGAGAGGACTGGAATCCATTCCGGTGACAGTATCTCTGTATATCCGGCTCAGAGCATTACAGAAAGCAATAAACAGACGATTGTAGAGTATACCAAGAAACTGGCGAGAGCCCTTCATGTGAAAGGTATGATCAATATCCAGTTTATTGTGGACGGAGAAGATGTTTATATCATTGAAGTGAATCCCCGTTCTTCCAGAACAGTACCGTATATCAGCAAAGTAACAGGAATCCCGATTGTGCCGCTGGCTACCAGGATCATCTGCGGCCATACCATCAGGGAACTGGGATATGAACCGGGACTTCAGAAAGAGGCTGATTATATTGCTATTAAAATGCCAGTATTCTCCTTTGAAAAGATCCGGGGAGCAGATATCAGCCTGGGACCGGAAATGAAGTCCACCGGTGAATGTCTGGGAATCGCAAAGACGTTCAATGAGGCACTTTATAAAGCGTTCCAGGGAGCCGGTATCAAGCTGCCGAAATATAAGAATATGATCATTACCGTAAGAGATGAAGATAAGGAAGAGGCAGTTGGCATTGCAAAACGTTTCCAGGCGCTTGGTTACCGTATTTTTGCTACCAGGGGAACTGCCAAATATCTTTATTCCCAGGGCGTGAGGGTGCTGTCGGTGCCGAAACTGGAGCAGGAATCCCCCAACCTTCTGGATTTGGTACTGGGCCATGAAATTGATCTGGTCATTGACATTCCTTCCCAGGGAGCAGAGAGAAGCCGGGATGGCTTTGTAATCCGCAGAAATGCTATTGAGACAGGAGTTACTGTGCTGACGGCGTTGGATACAGCAGCAGCTCTGGCTACCAGTCTGGAAAACAGAGCGAAGGAACTGACGCTCATTGACATTGCTACTGTGGAGAATGTGTAAGATTTAAAAGAAAGCGCAGATAGGGTAATCATTGAGAAATAAATAAAAAGACAGCCATGCAGGTATCATGCATGGCTGTCTTTTTATGAAAAGGAATGGAGAAGTTTATCATAGGCCATTTTTCCACTTCCCTGGAACATAACAGTTCCGCAGTGGGAGAAACCTTGCTTTTCCAGGATATGCTGCATCCTTTTATTAGGAAAATCAGTATCGATGCGGATATAGGATATCCCTTTGGAAAGACACAGCTGTTCGATCAGAGGAAAGGCTGATGCTGTCAGGCCTTTTCCCTGGAAGTCCCTGGAAAATGCCATCCGGTGGACAACAGCATAAGGCACAGAAGAATGCCAGGTGCCTTCAATGTGGTCATAAGCAGGCTCTCCTCCGAAATCAATGCACAGATAGCCGGCAATCCGGCCCTCTGATTTCAATACATAGCCTTTTTGGCCGGCAATATCATGTTTGATAGTGTCCAGATTGGGATAATCATCTGTCCATTGGATAAATCCCTGCTCTTTTTGAAATTGTTTCCCTGCATTTATGATTTCATAGCAGATAGTCAGGTCTTCTGGCTGTGCCAGGTGCAGTGCTTCCATATATGTGCCTCCTGTTCTGGATTTGAGATTTCCATATTCTATAAGTTATCATAGCATTGGACCAGGAGGAATACAATATCCGGGGTTCATCATGAGATATAACATTGTGTCATTGTCCAAATACCAGCAGCCGCCATATGATACAGTAGGGACAACATTCCCTTATCATTGAGTTCGGAGGTAGATTATGGGTATTGTTAGTTTTGCAGAGACTGCTGTGGCAGATACCCCTCTGACAGAATCGGTGACAGACCTGAAAGCAGCGGTATCAGGGATTACGGCCGGAGGCTTTACAAATCACGCAGAAGCATTTCAAAAAGCTATGGAGCTGTTTGACCCGTTTTCTTCCAATGCAAAAGTGATTGTCATGTTTACAGATGGAAAAACAACAGCAGGACTGCCTCCTGCGCCTGTGGCGGCAGCTGCCAGGGCATCTGGAATCGTCATCTACTGCATTGGTCTGACCGGTTCGGATGGAATTGATGAGTCGGTATTAAATGACTGGGCAACCGATCCGGATGATTCCCATGTAGCAGTTACTCCTGATGATGCAGACCTGGAGACGTTATTTGGAGACCTGGCCGTGAATATTTCCAAGCCGGGAGCCACCAATATTATCATTCATGAGCGGGTTAACCAGGATTTTATGATCACCAGTGTGGTACAGCCTGTAAAAGGAACCGCGGAAATGATAGATGCCAACACAATTCTGTGGAAGATTGACCGGTTGGGTGTTTCAGGCAATGAAGGAGCTACTTTGGAATTTTTCATCCGTCATATTGGTCAGGATTCGGGGGAAAAACTGGTGAATCGGTCGATCGAGTACTCTGATACAGAAGGAAATGCGGTTACCTTCCCCACACCTTCCGTTATGGTGGAATGCGGGATTGATGTGGAACCGGAGCCATGTCCAAAGCCAGTGGATATTGGAGTAGGAGGCTGTCAGGATTTTGCAGTGATTGATCTGGGAGACACCTATCTGGAATCGCTGGGACGGATTATAGAATTAAATCTGACTTTGAAACATGTTTGTCCTGGAAAGAGGGTGGCATTGGGGGTCATCCTGACAGAGATTGACAGGAATGGGACTGAATATTCCAGAGGAATGAAAACCATGACCATACCGGCCCATCAGGACAGGTATTGCCGGGATATCCAGATAGCATGCATCAGATTTGTACTGCCCCAGGATTTAGATGTATCGGGAGGAAATGAAAACTCTGTCTGCAGTACGAGAAATCTGAAGGCACGGGTGATTGCGCATTATATTGATACTGATTTTAAATGCTGTGACACATTTGGCTAAACACTTCCATAATGAATGCATGGGCTGTCTGTTGCAGGGCAGCCCATAAACTGTGCTTGTATGGGAAAAAACCCTGTGATATACTTTTTTTAATAGATATGGCCGAAGAAGGCGGAAAAAATGGAGGAATCATGAGCAGAAAAATAGTGGTAGTAAATGCGGAAAAAATGGACTATGACCATAAACTGGATTTTTCCGTAATAGAAGGGGAAGTGGAAATTTATCCGGACAGTACAGAGGAAGAAATCTGCGAGCGGTCCAGGGGAGCAGAAGTGCTGGTAACAAAAGAACTTCCAGTGAAAAGAAGCCTGATTGAACGGCTTCCGGATACGGTACGGATTATCTGTGAAGCAGGAACCGGATATAATAATATCGATCTGAGCGCCTGTGAGGAGAGGGGAATTACAGTCTGCAATGTACCTTCTTATTCCAGCCAGAGAGTGGCGCATACAGTTATTATGATGATTTTAAACTTGTCCAGTTCTATGGTAAAGCAGCAGCGCATGCTGTTTGAAGGAAATCACGACAATTTTACAAAATGCCTGATGGTGGATCACAGAGAAGTAAATGGAAAGACTCTGGGAATCGTGGGGGCAGGACATATTGGAATGGAAGTGATCCGGGTGGCCAGAGCCATGGACATGAACATCCTTGCCTATTCCCGTTCCAAGAGAGGAGAAATAGACGGTATCCGTTATGTATCTTTGGAAGAGCTGCTGAAAAACAGTGATTATGTATCTCTTCACAGTCCACTGACAGAACAGACTTATCATATGATAGACGAGGAAAAACTGTATATGATGAAACCTACGGCATTTCTGATCAACACGGCAAGGGGACAGCTGATCGATGAGAAAGCACTGATTCAGGCCCTGAAAGAAGGCGTTATTGCAGGCGCTGGTCTGGATGTGCAGGAACAGGAGCCGCCGGAGGAAGGAAGCCCTCTTTATATGATGGATCAGGTAATCCTGACTCCTCATATGGGATGGAGAGGGCTGGAGACCAGACAGAGGCTTGTAAACCTGACAGCAGAAAATATCAAGGCATATCTGGCAGGAAAACCGCAGAATGTGATCGTTTGAAGCGGAAGAAAGGATTTTCATGAAATATTTTTTGGATAGAAAGCTTAAAGTGGCGGGAGAAGGAGAAAAACCCGCAGAAAATGAATTGGAAATCCAGATAATCACGGAAAAAGAATGGGAAAGTGGGACGGAATACCGGGGACATAAGCGGGAGCTATCCAGGTCCATGGAGTATTTACAGTATTGTAAAGCGGAAACATTTGGAAACTGCGCTCTGGGAACGCTTTCTGTACCGGATAAAACAGATGTGTGGGGAACCCGGCTGGAGATGGGCTATTACCTTACAGAACGTCAATGCATTCTGATAGAAAAGAGGCAGGGAGAACTGGACGGGCTGCTGAAACGTTTGGGAGAACTGGAATATGACGGACGTATGGGAGCAGGGTTGTTTTTCGCAGGCGTACTCAATGAACTGATCCGAGATGATACCATATGGCTGCAGAAAAAAGAAGAGCATCTGATGATGCTGGAAGATGAACTGACAAAACAGGACAGAGTGGATAGGAAAATACAGGAAACGTTATCTTCATGGAGAAAAGAGCTGATGCTTCTCCATGCGTTCTATGAACAGATGGCAGATATGGGGGAGGATATCCAGGAAAATACAGAGGGTATTTTTTCAGCAGAAGAAGTGGCAGCTTTTGGACGTTTCGCATCCAGGGCAGACAGGCTCCACGACCATGTGGAAATGCTGCGGGAATATGCAACACAGATCAGGGAGATGTATCAGGAGCAGATGGAACTGGAACAAAATAGGACCATGAATCTTCTTACCGTAGTGACAACCCTGTTTTTACCGCTTAGTATTCTGGTAGGATGGTATGGAATGAATTTTGCGTATATGCCGGAACTTCAGTGGAAATATGGATATGGAGGGGTCATTTTGTTCAGTATCCTGATCGTAGCAGCAGAGATTTATTACTTTAAAAAGAAAAAAATGTTTTAGGAGGGATAAAAAATGAAATTCGGATTTTATATGCCGGTGAGGCTGATACAGGGAAATGGCTGTGTCCGGGAACATGGAGAAGTATTTGGCAAGATGGGAAAAAAGGCTTTTATTGTCACAGGAAAGCATTCAGCAAGGGCCAATGGAGCGTTAGAAGATGTGCTGTATGCTCTGTCGGAAGCACAGGTGGAATATGAGATTTTTGATGAGATCATGAGTAATCCTACGATTGAAGTGGTATACCGTGGAGCAGAGAAAATGAAAGCCTGCGGCGGTGACTTTGTAGTTGGCATCGGGGGCGGTTCCCCCATGGATGCCGCAAAAGCGATTGCGCTTTTGTATAGCCAGGATATCAAAGAAGAAGATCTGTTTGGAGGAAATTATAAGGATTGTCTGCCACCTATGGTGATGATTCCGACTACTGCCGGAACCGGTTCAAAGGTTACCCAGTATGCGATCCTTACAAATGATAAGAAAGAAACGAAAACCAGTATTTCTTCCGACCTTCTGTTCCCAAGCGTATCATTCCTGGATCCGGGTTATATGAGGAAGATGGGACGCCGGACCACCATACATACTGCCATAGATGCCCTTTCCCATAATGTGGAAGGTATGATTTCCAGACGCTGTACGGATCTTAGTGATGCCATGGCAAAAGAAGGAATCCGGGCATTCCGGGACTGTGCGGAGGCATTGATCCAGTGGGACGGAGAGACGGAACTTTCCATGGAAGTCCGGGAGAAGCTTCTGTATGCGTCTACCATAGGCGGCATGGTGATTGCCCATACCGGGACCACAGCAGTACATTCCATGGGATATGAGCTCACCTATTTCCATGGCACTGACCATGGACGTGCCAATGGACTGCTGCTGGCAGCTTTCCTGAAGACAGCAGCAGGATATATGCCGGAGAAAGTGGAAGAGATCCTACATACCATGGGAGTAAAAACAACGGAGGAGGCAGGAAAGGTATTAAGCCGATTGCTGGGACCGGAACCGGCTCTGACAGAAGAGGAGATTGAAAAATTTGCAGGGATTTCTGCAGGAGCAAAGAATATTAAAAATGCTCCGTTTGAGTTGAGTAAAGAGGAAATTGTGGAAATTTACCGGAAATCTCTGAATGAGGAATAGGGCTGGGAAATGAAAATGCCGGAATCTGTATCAGACAGATTCCGGTATTTTTCTGTAAATATGAAATTAAGCTTCACAAATTATGGTGCCTGCTTTGCCAGCCAGCGCTTCTTTGGCTTTTGCCAGTGTGGTGATGATGGCACAACGGTCTTTTCCGGCGTTGATAAAATCCAGGGAAGCCTGAATTTTAGGAGCCATATTCTGGCTGCCAAACTGACCTTCAGACAGATAGTCACTTGCTTCTTTTGCAGTGATTTTATTCAGGCCAGACTGATTTTCCTTGCCGAAGTTTAAGAATACCTGTTCCACATCCGTGAGGATCATCAGTACATCTGCGTCTACTTCTTTGGATAACAGGCCGCTTACCAGGTCTTTTTCGATAATAGCACTGGCGCCTTTTAAAGAATGTCCCTGCTCCATAACAGGGATTCCACCGCCTCCGCAGGCGATGACCAGCTGGTCAGCATCCAGGAGAGCTTTGATCGCGTCAATTTCCACGATAGCTACCGGTTTAGGAGCAGCGACCATACGACAGAAGCCTTTTCCGGGAACTTCGGTCACATAGTTGCCTTTTGCTTCTTCTGCGGCAGCTTCTTCTGCATTCATAAAGCGCCCGATTTTTTTAACTGGTGTATAGGAAGACTCATCGTATGGGTCTACAGTTACCTGGGTAAGGATGGTTGAAACCGGTTTATAAATCCCCCGTTTGATCAGTTCTGTGCGGATACCGTTTTGAAGGTCGTATCCGATATATCCCTGGCTCATAGCTGAGCATACAGACATAGGTGCCGGTGTATATCCTTCATGCTGCTTTCCGAATTCATTCATAGCAGTATGGATCATGGAAAGCTGGGGAGCGTTGCTGTGGACAATGGCGACTTGCCAGCTGTCCTGGATGAAATCTGCTACGATTTTAGCTGTTTTTGCAACTGCTGCCTTCTGCTCAGGAAGATTAGTTCCAAGGGCATCATGGCCGAGGGCCATCACAAGTCTTTTTTTTGCCATATGAAATACCTCTTTCTTTCGTTTCTGCACTTTCAATTATAGTGGCAGAGGGGAAAAAAAGCAAGAAATAAGTTGGAAAAGAGAGAGTGTGTGTGGTATAGTAATGATATTATGAAAAAATGGAAAAACTATTTTAAGGCAATCTGGGAAGTGTTAAGTCCTCTTTTTATTTACTGGGGTACTACGGTTGCCGTATTGTCTGCCGGCGGAATCCTGTCTATGATGTTAGGGAATGTTCTGCCAGCTGTTGCTGCCCATCCGTATGATGTGGTAATGATATTGTCTGGGATAGCAGCTGCCTGGGCTGCTTATCTGCTCTGGAAGATCGAAAAAAGGGAAATGACATGGTATTCCCAGCCTTACGGACATTTTCCGGGAAGAGGAATCTTACTTTGTATGGGAGCGGCTGTGGGAATCAGCATAGGAGGAAACTGTCTGCTGTCCCTGACGGGAATCAGCAGCCTTCCGGGTTATGGACAGGCCAGAGAAACCGTAGAGTCAGCCAGCCGTCTGCTGACCTTCCTGAACGTCTGCATTGCGGCTCCTGCTGCAGAAGAAATGATCTTCCGGGTGGTTGTTTACCGCAGGCTCAGGCGAAGGATATGCGTCAGAGACGCAGTATTGGTATCCTCATTGTTTTTTGCTGTTTATCATATGAATCTTCCCCAGGCATGTTTCGGATTTCTGACAGGTATTGTGCTGGCTCTTTTTATGGAAGCTTATGACAATCCAATGGCGCCTGTTCTGGTCCATATGATGTTGAATTCCTGTTCTGTGATTCTCAGCTGGAGTAGAGCAGGGGAATTATTGGGGAAAAGCAGGGTTGCCCAGGCAGCGGCGCTTCTTGTATTTGGCGGAGTACTGGCGGTAAGTTTAGTGCCGGTATTCAGGAAAATGAAAGAAAAATGGAAGGAGAAAGGAAATGAAACTATTGTCCATAGCGATTCCATGCTATAATTCAGAAAATTATATGCGGCATTGCATTGAAAGCCTGCTTCCGGGAGGAGAGGAAGTGGAGATACTGATCGTAGATGACGGTTCTACAAAAGACAGGACTCCGGAGATTGCAGATGAATATGAGAGACGGTATCCGGGCATCTGCAAAGCCATCCATCAGGAAAATGGCGGTCATGGAGAAGCGGTCAATGCAGGCCTCAGAAATGCCACCGGTATTTATTTCAAAGTGGTGGACAGCGATGACTGGGTGAATGAAGAAGCATACAAAAAGATTCTGGACACGCTCCGTTCCTTTGTAAAAGGGGATAGTACCCTGGATATGCTGATCAGTAATTTTGTATATGAGAAACAGGGAGCTGCCAGAAAGACGGTGATGAATTACAGGACGGCGCTTCCAGAAGGAAAGCTGATCACCTGGAATGATGTGAAACATTTTATGATTGGGCAGTATATTTTAATGCATTCTGTGATCTACCGTACAGAACTGCTCAGAGAATGTGGATTGGAACTGCCGAAGCACACTTTTTATGTGGATAATATTTTTGTTTACCAGCCGTTGCCATATGTAAAGACATTGTATTATCTCAATGTGAATTTTTACCGTTATTTTATCGGGAGAGACGACCAGTCGGTCAATGAAAAGGTGATGATCGGCAGGATCGACCAGCAGATCCGGGTAACAAAGCTGATGCTGGGATATCATGATGTCATGAAGATATCCTGCGGGAAACTCCGCCGTTATATGATCAAATATCTGGAAATCATGATGACCATCAGCTCGATTCTTGCTATCCGTTCAGAATTGCCTGAGAATATGGAAAAGAAGAAAGAGTTATGGCAATATCTGAAACAGACGAATTTTCCGCTGTATCTCAGACTGAGATGGGGATTTTTAGGACAGGGGACCAATCTCCCGGGAAAAAGCGGGCGGAAGGTCTCTACAGCAGGATATAAGATTGCTCAGAAATTTTTTGGGTTTAATTAACGAAAGCTGGGAAAAACTAAAAAAAGGGAAAACTATCAGAAAACAAAAAGATTTTTGTGCTGATGTTTTTCAAAATACAAAAATATTGTATGCAAGTCACCGTTGACGAAAAGCCGTATAACTAGTAAAATAACTTTAGAATTATCTATGATGCAGAAACAAAAGGAGGATAATATCATGAAAGAGTTCAAGTATACGCTGACAGATCCGGAAGGTATCCATGCTCGTCCTGCAGGAGAACTGGTAAAACAGGCAAAGGAGTTTGCATGCAGCATTACAATTTCCAAGGATGGCAAGTCAGCAGATGCTAAGAGAATCTTTGCTATTATGGGTCTGGCTGCAAAACAGGGACAGGAAGTAACTGTAACTGCTGACGGAAGTGATGAAGATGCGGCAATTCAGGCTATGGAAGAATTCATGAAGATGAATCTTTAATTTTTAGATAGTCTGTATCAATCAGAATGTTTACAGGAGGAGAGCTGCCGGAAGAAGATTGGGCTCTCCTCTTTCTTTGAGAAGATCCTTTAAAAATCAGGAGGCTTTGAAGCTATGAAAAAGTATGAAGGAAAGAGTGTTTTCGGTGGGATTGCCATTGGAAAGGTTCTTGTATATAAGAAGGGTGAACAGCAGGTAAAACGCTGGAGAGTGTCTGATGTGAAGGCGGAGATCCAGAGGTTTGAAGATGCTAAAATGGCAGCTGTTGAGCAGTTAAAACAGTTATATGACAAGGCAGTACGGGAAGTAGGAGAGGCCAGTGCGGCAATTTTTGAAATTCATCAGATGATGCTGGACGATCTGGATTATATTGATTCCATTCACAATATGATCGAGACCCAGGAAGTGAATGCAGAGTATGCGGTTGCTGCTACCAGCGATAATTTTGCCATGATGTTTTCATCTATGGATGATGACTACATGAAAGAGAGAGCCGCAGACGTAAAAGACGTATCAGAGCGTGTACTGGCTATTCTGAATGGAGGTTCCAAGAGCACAGTGGATACAGATGAGCCTGTCATTATCGTGGCAGACGACCTGGCTCCCAGTGAGACGGTACAGCTGGATAAGGATAAGGTCCTGGCTTTTGTAACGGTTCATGGCTCTTCCAACTCTCATACGGCAATTTTGGCAAGGACAATGGGAATCCCGGCTCTTATCGGTACTCCTGTGGACCTTGACAGTGTAGATGGCAAGATGGCGGTAGTAGACGGCTATGCCGGAGCATTTATCGTAGATCCTGATGGGGACACTATGACCCAGATGGAAGAAAAGAAAAAGAAGGACCAGGAAAAGAAAGAACTTCTTCAGACTCTGAAAGGTAAGGAAAATATTACGCTTGACGGAAAAAAGGTAATGGTTTATGCCAATATCGGTAATATTAAGGACCTGGCTATGGTACTGCAGAATGATGCCGGCGGCATCGGACTGTTCCGCAGTGAGTTTATTTATCTGGAACATGATGATTATCCTACAGAGGAAGAACAGTTTAAGATTTACAAAGCTGTAGCGGAAACTATGGCAGGAAAGAGAGTTATTATCCGTACTCTGGACATTGGAGCAGATAAGCAGGCTGCTTATTTCAACATGGATCATGAAGAAAATCCGGCGCTGGGATACCGGGCAATCCGTATCTGCCTTACCAGAGAAGAGATTTTCCGTACTCAGCTGAGGGCGATTTTCCGTGCCAGTGCTTATGGGAAGATCAGCGTTATGTATCCGATGATCATTTCCATGGATGAGGTGAAAAAAATTAAAAAGATTGCAGCAGAGGTGAAAGCTGAGCTGGCAGAGCAGAACATTGCAGTGGGCGAAGTGGAACAGGGAATCATGATTGAGACACCGGCTGCTGTTATGATCAGTGAATCTTTGGCAAAAGAAGTGGATTTCTTCAGCATCGGAACCAATGACCTGACCCAGTACACACTGGCAATTGACAGGCAGAATCCAAAACTGGAAGATTTCTATGACCCGCATCATCCGGCGGTGCTGAATATGATCCGCATGACAGTAGAGAACGCTCATAAAGCAGGCATCTGGGCAGGTATCTGCGGAGAGTTGGGAGCTGATCTGGAACTGACCAAGTTCTTCCTCAGTATTGGTGTGGACGAGCTGTCTGTTTCTCCGGGAAGCGTACTGGCAGTGAGAAAGGCGATTCTGGAAACAGATGTAGAAAAAGAAAGAGAAGAGCAGTTGAAGAAATGGCTTTAATCCTGTGATTGGATCCATATATCAAACAGGGGCTGCATATCCGGTAAAGGATATGCAGCCCCTGTTAGTTTGTAAGTAAAAAGTCAGGATTCCATTACTTTTTCTGCAGCTCTCCGTCTGCTGTGAGCGTACATGCTGCCGTAAACTACATCATACATTCCGTAAGCCATAGTGATAGCGGCCAGACCGTCCAGCACAGAATGCTGTTTCAGGAACACGGTAGAAAGGCAGATAAGCACCATAATGATAAAGGAACTTACTCGGATCTTGGAAGAATGTGCAAAAGCTTTGCTGTTCATGATTGCAATGTGTACGCCAATGGAATTATACACATGAATGCTGGGAAGCACATTGGTACAGGTATCTGCCCGATAGATCATGGACACCAGGGAACAGAAAATATTTTTATCCGGGTCAATGACAGGACGGAAGTCTGTGCCATTGGGATAAAGTGTGCAGATGATCAGGCTGATGGTCATTCCGGAAAACAGGAATGCACACAACCGGTAAAAATCTTGTTTGTCTGTAAAAAAGAAATAGAGCACCGCCCCGCCTACATAAAGGAACCAGAACAGATAAGGTATGATGAAATATTCGTTGAAAGGAATATGGTCATCAAGGGCCACATGAATCACATGGTAATGTTTGGTCACTGTCCGTTCCAGATAGAAAAACCAGGGAAGATAAATGAAGGCGTATAAAAATACCCAGGCGTGTTTATATTTTTTGATCAGGTTTTTCATAATGTCACAGCCTTTCCAATGTTAACGGGATTATAGCACAAACAAAATGTCAGTACAATAGGGTTTCATAAAAGTTAATGAAAACGATAGGAAATTGTAGTTTGTCTTAGTGTATGTAAAAAATTTACGTTTCATCCTAAAAGCAAAAAATATGGTTTTGAAAAAAAGACGGTGTCGTGGTAATATGTTTGTAACAGTAAAAAGGCAGAGGAGGAAGGAAAGGACATGAATACAAAAACAGAACGGATCCAAAAAGATATTGAAGCATTGGCGGAATTTAATGCAACTCCCGGAGCAGGGCTGACCCGTATGTCATTCACTCCGGAACACCGGGGAGCCCAGGAGTATCTGGTCCAGGCTATGAAAGATGCCGGACTTCAGGTGCGTATTGATGCAGCAGGAACGGTCATAGGCCGGCTGGAAGGAAGGGAACCGGAATTGGCGCCAGTGGTGGCGGGCAGTCACTATGACAGTGTGCCAAACGGGGGAAATTTTGATGGTCCTGCAGGCGTTGTTATGGGGCTGGAAATAGCCAGGACCTTTCAGGACCTGGGAATCAAGCCTAAAAGACCTGTAGAATTTGTGGCAATGATTGAAGAAGAGGGGGCGCGGTTTGGCGGTGGTCTGTTTGCTTCCCGGGCAATGGCTGGAAAAGTTACCCGGCAGGAGCTGGAAACCTATCGGGATAAACAGGGAATCTCCAGTGGAGAAGCGATGAAGGCATTTGGACTGGATCCTGAGAAAATCGGGGAAGCAGTCCGGTCTAAGGGAAGTATCTATGCTTTTCTGGAAATGCATATTGAGCAGGGGAAAATCCTGGAGAGCAATGGGCAGGATGTAGGCGTAGTGCATGCCATCGTAGGGATCAAAGAACTGAGAGTTACGATTCAGGGACGGGCAGACCATGCAGGAGCCACTCCTATGGATATGAGGGCCGATGCTTATCTGGCTGCCTGCAAAGTTGCCTTGGCTGTTAACAAGGGAGCGATTGCGGCAGGCCATGGCACGGTGGCTACGGTAGGAAAGGTCGAAGTATTCCCTGGAGGTTTTAATATTGTGCCGGGTAAAGTGGTATTTTCTGTTGATATCCGCAGTTCTAAATCCTGCTGCCTGGACCAGGTAATGGAAACGGTGAATGAGGCACTCAGGGAAGCCTGCGGACAGGAAGAAGGGCTGTCTTATGAGATAGAAACGCTGATGGATGTGGTTCCGGTGGAGCTGGATGAACATATCTGCGGTCTTCTTGGAAAGAATGCGGAAAAAGCAGGATTCAGCTATCGGGATATGGTTTCCGGTGCGGGGCATGATACCCAGGTAATGGCGGAAATTGCTCCCGCAGCATTGCTGTTTGTTCCCTGCCGGGGAGGACGCAGCCATTGTCCGGAAGAATGGACGGATTATGATCAGCTGCAAAAAGGAATCGAGGTCTGCTGTGAAACGATTATGGAATTAGCAGAGGAATAAAAAAGAGCTATGAATACAGACAGCTCCCTGTGAAAGAGCAGAAGCAGCAGGACCTTTCATGGGGAGCTGTTAGATTTCAGATATTACGATTATTATGGATGATACAAAAAACCTCGCAAAATGATTTGCGAGGTTTTTTAGTAGCGGAAGGGAGATTTGAACTCTCGACACTACGGGTATGAACCGTATGCTCTAGCCAACTGAGCTATTCCGCCATATTATGAAATTAAGGATATTGATGGGGCCTATAGGGCTCGAACCTATGACCCTCTGCTTGTAAGGCAGATGCTCTCCCAGCTGAGCTAAGACCCCTTATTAGTTATCCTGTAGTCTTAAGTGTTTGTCTCACTCGCGACTGCTTGGATAGTATAACTGGAAACTGAAAAAAAGTCAATACTTTTTTAAAGAAAAATTTTATAGAAATTTTCTTATCATTTCATGGGTAGTATGTTATACTAGAAAACAGTGAATGAAACAGGAGGATTCCCATGTATTATTTCATAGTGAATCCGAATTCCGGAGGCGGAAAAGGATACCGGATCTGGCGGAAGCTGGAGAGACAGCTGAAAGATACCTGTGTGGAATATGAAGCCTATTTTACCACCGGGCATGGAGATGCCAGAGATATTGCAAGGAAATTAACAGAAGGCTGTAAAGAAGCCCGTATCATTATTGTAGCTGGCGGAGACGGTACCATGAATGAAGTACTGGACGGTCTGTGTTTTTGTGCTCCCCTTACGCTTGGATATATTCCGGGCGGCAATGGGAATGATTTTGCCAGGAGTCTGAGGCTTCCTAAGAATCCTGTTCGATGTCTGAAGAAGATTCTTTATCCCAAATATCATAAGCTGGTGGACTATGGAGTATTATCCTATGGGGAAGAGGAGGCAAAGCACAGGAGATTTGCTGTCAGCGCAGGAATCGGTTTTGATGCCGCGGTATGTCACAGTATCCTTCACGGCGGTTCTGTGATCAAAGAGAAAGGCAGAAAGCTGCGTTATCTGGCAGTAGGGCTGAAACAGCTGATCAAGGCGAAGCCATCCAAAGGATATATCCTTTTAGACGGTGTGCAGAAAGTAGAGTTTAACCATATTTTTTTCATATCTGCGCATATTCATCCTTATGAAGGAGGAGGTTTCCGTTTTGCTCCGGGGGCGAAGTATGATGATGGGAAGCTTACTTTATGCGTGGTACATCCATCGGGAAGATGGAAGCTTTTGCCGATTCTGATCGATGCACTGGTGGGAAAGAAAAAATCCCGTCCGGGTGTCCGCAGGTTTGAATGCCGTGAAGTGACGATCCATCTGGACAGGCCGATGCCGGTCCACGTGGATGGAGAAAGCAGCCTGGTGCAGAAAGATATAGAAATCAGCTGTATTCAGAAAAAGATGCGCATGATTGTTTGATAAAGATAACGATGGAGGAACGGATATGAGAATCGGACAGGGATATGATGTGCACCGCCTGACAGAGGGAAGAAAACTGATTTTGGGCGGCGTTACGATTCCTTATGAAAAAGGTCTGATGGGGCATTCGGATGCAGATGTGCTGGTGCATGCGGTCATGGATGCGCTGCTGGGTGCAGCCGCCCTTGGGGATATTGGCCAGCATTTCCCGGATACGGATCCCAAATATGAAGGGGTATCCAGTATCTATCTGCTGGAACTTGTCGGAAAACTTCTGGAAGAAAAGGGATTTGTGATTGAAAATATTGATGCGACTGTGGTGGCACAGCGGCCCAAATTGGCGCCATACCGGGAAGCAATGCGCCGTAACATGGCCAGAGCCCTCCGGATCGGAGAAAATCAGATCAGTGTAAAAGCAACGACAGAAGAAGGACTGGGCTTTACCGGCTCAGGAGAGGGGATTTCTTCTATGGCGATCACTCTGCTGACTACGGTAGAAGATAATTGTTTTTACGATCGGTTTCAGGATAAAAGCACAGGCTGTGGCGGTGGTTGTGGCTGTCCCGTAAGGGACTGAAGATGAAAACACAGAACTGATACCGTGCAAATAAGGAAAAGATCAAGGAGAGAAAAGTATGAAGATTTATAATACATTGACGAAAAGAAAAGATGAATTTGTGCCGTTGGAGCCGGGAAAGGTAAAGATGTACGTATGCGGGCCCACTGTTTATAATTTTATCCATATTGGAAATGCCCGCCCCATGATCGTATTCGATACCGTACGCCGTTACTTTGAGTATAAAGGGTATGATGTAAATTATGTATCCAACTTTACAGATGTGGATGATAAGATCATTAAAAAGGCGATTGAGGAAGGCGTGGATGCCGATACGATTTCCAAACGTTACATTGAAGAATGTAAAAAAGATATGGCCGGTATGAACGTAAAACCGGCTACTACCCATCCCCTCGCTACAGAGGAAATCTGTGGCATGCTGGAAATGATCCAGACGCTGATTGATAAGGGATTCGCTTATAAAGCTCCGGATGGAACCGTATATTTCCGTGTGAAGGCTTTTAAAGAGTATGGAAAACTGTCCCATAAAAACCTGGACGATCTGCAGTCCGGTTTCCGTGAGATTAAAGTTACGGGAGAAGAAGGGAAAGAAGACCCGGCAGACTTTGTTCTCTGGAAGCCGAAAAAGGAAGGAGAGCCATACTGGGAGTCAGACTGGTGCCAGGGACGGCCAGGCTGGCATATTGAATGTTCCGTGATGTCCAGAAAGTACTTGGGAGAGCAGATTGATATTCATGCAGGAGGCGAGGACCTGATCTTCCCTCATCATGAAAATGAGATTGCCCAGAGTGAAGCGGCAAACGGAAAAACATTTGCCAATTACTGGATGCACAATGCATTCCTGAATATTGATAACAGAAAAATGTCCAAATCTCTGGGTAATTTCTTTACCGTCAGGGAGATCAGTGAAAAGTATGACCTTCAGGTACTCCGTTTCTTCATGCTCAGCGCTCACTACAGGAGCCCGCTGAATTTCAGTGCAGAACTGATGGAAGCATCGAAAAACGGTCTGGAAAGAATTTTGAATTGTGTAGACAGATTACAGGATTTCCTGAAGTCTGCGGCAGAAGGAGACATGACCGGGCAGGAAGCAGAGAATGCAAAGGAAGTGCAGGCTCTGGTAGAAAAATATGAAGCTGCCATGGATGATGATTTTAATACGGCAGATGCTATTTCTGCTGTGTTTGAGCTGGTAAAGCTGGCCAATTCCACTGCTAACGAAAGCAGTACAAAGGCATATCTGTCCATGGTGAAAGACACCATAGAGAAGTTATGTGATGTGCTGGGAATCATTACAGAAAAGAAAGAGGAAATTCTGGACAGCGAGATTGAAGAAATGATAGCAGCCAGACAGCAGGCCAGAAAAGATAAGAATTTTGCCCTTGCTGATGAGATCCGCGGCAAGCTGCTGGAAAAAGGAATTATCCTGGAAGATACAAGAGAGGGAGTAAAATGGAAAAGGGCATAATTTCCCGCTATCAGGATATTCTGTGTCTGGACGATCAGGAGCCGGGGAGTTATTCTCCCCTGGTTCTTGCTTATATGGGCGATGCAGTTTATGAACTGTTTATCCGTACGAAAGTGGTAAACCGGGGCAATGCCCAGGTAAATAAGCTGCATAAGCGCACTGCCGGTCTGGTGAAGGCAGAGGCACAGGCAGAAATGTTCAAGCTTCTGGAAGAAGAACTGACAGATGAAGAACTGGCTGTATACCGGAGAGGCAGGAATGCAAAATCCTGCACCATGGCTAAAAATGCGACTATGAAGGATTATCGTATGGCAACAGGATTTGAGGCTCTCATGGGGTGGCTGTATCTTGGGGGTCAGGAAGACCGGGCAGTAGAACTGATCAGCCATGGACTGAAAAAAATGGGAGAGATGGAATGAGATACGAGGAATTGACCATAGAAGGAAGAAATGCGGTTATGGAGGCATTCCGGTCAGGAAAAACCATAGACCGTCTGTTTATACTGGATGGCTGTAAGGACGGACCGGTACAGTCTATTGTAAGAGAGGCAAAAAAACGGGATACGATCATTCAGTTTGTGGGAAAAGAACGCCTGGATCAGCTTTCCGGTACAGGGCATCATCAGGGCGTGGTGGCATATGCGGCAGCTTATGAATATGCAGAAGTAGAAGATATTCTGAACGCGGCCAGGGAAAAAGGAGAACCGCCATTTGTGTTCCTGTTAGATGGGATTGAAGACCCCCATAATCTGGGGGCCATTATCCGTACAGCAAATCTGGCAGGAGCCCATGGAGTGATCATTCCCAAAAGAAGAGCGGTAGGCCTTACCGCAACCGTAGCCAAAACCTCTGCCGGGGCTTTGAATTATACACCAGTGGCAAAGGTGACGAATATCGGTACGACCATTGAGGAACTGAAAAAACAGGGAATGTGGTTTGTGTGCGCGGATATGGGCGGAGAACTGATGTATCGTCTGGACCTGAAAGGTCCCATCGGACTGGTGATAGGGAATGAAGGAGACGGTGTCAGCCGGCTGGTTAAAGAAAAGTGCGATATGGTGGCGTCCATACCGATGAAGGGGGATATTGATTCTCTGAATGCATCGGTAGCAGCAGGAGTGCTGGCGTATGAAATCGTAAGACAACGGTTACAATAAGAAATACAGAAAATCAATACAGGTACGGAGGCACTGAATCATCAGCGCTTCCGTTTTGCATCAGAAAGGAGAATATTATGAGAGTGGATAAGAGAAAAGTGGCTCTGATCGGTACAGGAATGGTGGGAATGAGCTATGCTTATGCCATGCTGAACCAGAGTGTATGCGATGAGATGGTTCTGATCGATGTGAATAAAAAAAGGGCAGAGGGAGAGGCGATGGATTTAAATCATGGCCTGGCCTTTGCCCCTTCTAATATGAAAATATTTGCCGGGGAATATGAAGACTGCGAAGATGCGGATATTGTGGTGATATGTGCCGGGGTGGCTCAGAAAGAAGGAGAGACCAGACTGGATCTGCTGAAAAGAAATGCAGAAGTATTCCGGTCTATTATCGATCCGGTAACGGCTTCTGGATTTAATGGGATTTTTCTGGTAGCAACCAATCCAGTGGATATTATGACCCGGATTACCTGTGATCTGTCCGGTTTTAATCCAAGAAGAGTGCTGGGAACCGGAACAACTCTGGATACAGCCCGTCTCCGTTATCTGTTGGGTGGTTATCTGAAAGCAGATCCCAGAAATGTGCATGCGTATGTGATCGGAGAACATGGAGACAGCGAATTTGTTCCATGGAGCCAGGCAATGCTGGCAACAAAACCAATTTCTGACCTGTGCGGGGAAGTTGGAACACGGAAAGTGTGTCAGGAGGATCTGGACCAGATTTCGGAAGAAGTAAGAGGAGCGGCTTACAGGATCATTGAGGCAAAGCAGGCGACCTATTATGGTATTGGTATGGCTATGACCAGAATTACCAAGGCAATACTGGGAGATGAACACAGTGTACTGACCGTATCCGCCATGCTGAAGGGGGAATACGGCCAGTCAAATGTGTTCGCAGGTGTTCCCTGTATTATCAACAAGAATGGAATTCAGAGTGTTCTGACATTGTCACTGACAGAGCAGGAACTGGCCCGCTTTGCAGATTCCTGTGATACGCTTCGGGAAAGCTATGAGGGGATTCTGTAAACGTATCAGTCTTCCAGGGTAATAGCCCTCAGACTGTAGTCAGACCAGTTATTCCCAATGATGTAAGTTGTGTAACTCTTTCCTGACTGGATATCCAGCTGAACAGACAGCAGAGGATTGGATACTGTGAAGTTTGATCCGAGGACACCGATGGCAATAATAGGGAGTTCCCGGAAACCGCTGCAGCAGGAAGCGTTTGTCACATAAAAGAGGTAAGAACCGCGCATGGCCTGTTTATAAGGAGTTACAGTTCCATAAGTAACGTTTCGGAATACCGTGCCACTGTTATAAAGCTGCATATTATAGGAAGATCCGTTGTAGGACATATTTGCCATACGGTAGCAGCCATAGTTGGTAGGGAGGTTCCGGCAGCCAACATCGGAGACCTGGATCACGTCCATGCCTCCCTGGTCGGAATCCACAACCACCAGAGTGGATTTTTCTCCGGCCTTAAATGGGAAACTTTTCTGAAACAGGATTGCCCTCAGGTCATTGGCGCGGCGTACCGTGACGGTATGGAATCCGTCGGCTACAAAGCTGTAACTGGTACTGGTGCCAAAACGGGCACTGGTATCCAGAACGGAAGAATCTACAGACAGGCTCAGAGGGAATGAATTAGTGGCAGCCACTAAAAATCTGGTCTGGCTGAATTCATTAAATTCCGGAGCGTTTGGAAAAATCGGTCGCCCTGGTGAGGGAATGGATGGGATGGACGGAGTCGGAGGAACAGGGGCGACAGGGGCAACAGGTCGTCCTCCAGGGGGTGCAATGGGCAAAGCAATTCCATAATCATTATCAGAATTGTTGTTTCCATTGCTGTTATTGCCCATGTTGTCAGGGAATACGGGGAATACAGTATCCGGGTCTAACGGCTGTGTTGTGCCTGTGCCGTTTTGCCCCTGTCCGGCAGGATTCTGGTTTGGGCAGGATCCCATGGTATTTCCGGCGGGAGTAGAGGCGTTATTGAACAAAGTATCTCTGTCGGCCATAAAGTACCTCAGTTTTTTTAATTTATCATATGCAGAAATTTTTTTTTGGTTACTGGTTGACAAAAGTAAAAAATCATGATAATATAACCAAGGTTCGCTTGAGCGGACAAGAAAAAAGGATTGCTGCTGTGGCTCAGTCGGTAGAGCGTCGCATTGGTAGTGCGGAGGTCACGGGTCCGATTCCCGTCAGCAGCTCTAAAAAATATCGAAGAAAGCACGTAAATTTAAGGTTTGCGTGCTTTTTTTGTGTTTTCAGGGCAGAAAACTGCGAAAAAACTTACAGGTATTTTTAATGACTTTGTGGGGGAAAATGGGGGAAAACGTGGGGGAAGGATTTTAAGGGTTTTCAGATGGTAAGCCGGAAATTTTCCTGATTCAAAATAATACAGATTCAGGAGGAAGAAAGATGGCTAAGAAAGAAAAAAATGAATTGGAAATCAGGTATGATATCCATAAGGGACGGATCAGAGCCAGGACAACAGTAATTTATATTGATGGGACAAGGGGACGTCAGGAAGCTTACGGGAATACGCAGGCAGCAGCGAAAAGAGAATTGAAAGCTAAGATTGAAAAAGTAAATGCAGAAATCCGTTATGGAGAACAGAAAATGAATGGGGAAATTACCCTGGAGCAAGCTGTTCTTGATAAAATACAAGAACGGAAGAACGCTTATGACAGAGAAAAAGGGAGAGAGAGAATTCGGGATACCACATCAAACAGAGATATGGATGTGTATCACAGTCTGTTGGAACCGCATGAAATTGCCCGTAAGCAGATTAACCAGATTTTTCCAAGAGATTTGGAGAATTACAGGAAGTGGCTGGAAAATGCTCAGTATGACAGGTGTCAGATAAAAGACCCGGCAAAGCATATTCCGAATTTACAGCATTATTCTGCATCAACGTTGAACCGTATGATCCGACTGGTTGTAGGGGTACTTGATGATTTTTACAGATATTCTGAACATAAATCTCCTTCAGAGGCTCTATATCCATTCAGACAGGCTGTGCAAAATAAAACGGAAGCAGATTTTCTGATAGCAGACGAAGTGAGCACATCTCTGGCTTATTTTGCAGAAAAAAGAAACGAGAGTAAATATCCCCTGGATGAAATATACGCAGATATGTTTTCTGTGGCTCTTATGCTTGCCTGCCGTCCGGGAGAGTTACGTGGATTGAAAAAACGAGATTGGGATGTTAAGAAACGGAATCTGCATATATGCCGCACAGGGGCGTACAGAGATGGAAGGACGAAAACAGAAGAGTCACAGAGAATTCTTCCGGTAACGGACAGTGTGGCTCAGATTTTAGAACGCAGGTGTAAAAATCTGAAAGCTGATGGGTACATTTTTCCAAATACAAAAAATGAAGTGATTTCTGAAAGCAACGCAAACAAGAAACTTCAACGATGGCTGAAAGAAGCTGGCATTACAAAAAACCTGCATTTTCATTCCTTGCGTGGTTCTTCCGGAACGTATATGCTTGAAAAAGATGTGCCGCTTGAAGTAGTCTCGTCCATTATGGGGCACTCCAAAACGGAAACAACAAGAAAATACTATGTGGCTGTTTCGGAAAGGCGAAAAAGGGAAGTTGTGGAACGAATGGAGGCATTCTTTAGTGATGGAATAAAGGATGCTGAGAAAATTCTTCGTATTCCTTTTGTAGAGATGGGAAGAGAAAAAAAGACTTTGATTGCTGAAGGAGGTACGGCTTTATGAAGATGCATTCGGTTACAGAGGAAAACGCTTTTCAGGAGATATTTGACTTCAGTTTACAGGAACCGTTGGGAATTGATACAGAGTTTGACAAATTAAATTTGCAGCAGAGAATTAAGCTGAATGAAGCTCTAAAACAGATCAGGCAGGAAAATGCAAGAACGGCAGCAGAACGTTCTAAGGAATGGTTTCAGAAGGCTGTGATTCCTGTGTTAAAGGATTTTGCTGAGATAACGGAATCTGTAATGACAGTAAAGCAAATGGAAGGAAGTATTTATGAAATCATACTGAAAAATCCGTATGGTTATGATATTACAGAAGATTCCAGAAGCTTGAGAATCATGATGGGGCTGGCGGTACATATTGGGATTGAAATGAGGAATGGTGAAGTGATCCTGGCATTGACCTATGACTGTAGTAAAAGCTTGAGATAAGGAGAAGCGGCTGGCAGAAGATTTTATAATTGTTTCTGAAAGAGGAACGTTGCTGATAAACAGATAATTATGTAAAACCAGATTTAATAGGACTTCGTGAAACAAGGTCACAGACCTCAGTTGAACGTTAGTCCTATTTCTGGTTTAGGCAAAAGAGAGCGGTGATTGGGTTGATGTAATAAAAGTAGGGGAAGAAATTACAATAAAAATTACAGTTTTTTATTGTAATTGTTCTTTAAAATAGAAATATATCAAGTAAATACTTAAAAAAATATGATTTAATAAAAATAGTCTGTTAATTATATTGACAAAGTGGGCAGGGAGGTGTATAGTTTAGATGACAGAATAAATACAAGAGGAGGGAGAATGGAAAACAAAGCTGATAATGAAGAAGATATGAAAATATGTTTGAATGGTATTGTTTAAGAAACAGATTGAAAGTAGTTATATACACGAACGCAAGCGTTCTCTTTCCTACGGAGTTATGTCACTGATTGAAAATAACCTGTTATAAAATTACTAGGTTAAATTCAAAAGGTGACATAATTCTGTTTTGTGAAGCATAGAGGTGTATTTAAAGGTTAAATTCAAAAAGTGATACAATCCTGCTTTGCGGAGCATAGAGATGAGAGCAGCGAAATCGTGTATTATGGAAAGGCAGGGTGACAGATATTGTAAATGGAATATCCTTTAATAAATAATCAGTATTGCTATAAAGATTTATGCAGACTAATGGACGAACCGGTAAAGTCCGGAAAATCAAGACAATTACAGTACAAAGAATGGAAACGGTATTTTGAGTGGGAAAAGCAGACAAGAAATTCATATAAAATCATAGAAATCTTTAATCCTCCCAAGGAAAAGGAGGATGGACGGATACATAATGGAGGAAGCCGTAGTGGGGCTGGAGCTGATGGGAAACTGGTGGAGGAGGTAAGTTATATACTGAACTGTTTTCTGTATGATGCTATGAGAAAAAATAACTATTATCGCTTATATGGATATGAAAACAGGGTTTACTTTAACAGTGATACTTTAGCAAAATACTTTGGCTGCTATAAAGACTTATATGCTGCTGCCGGAGATGAATTGGTCCAGCACAAAATTTTCCTTCGTGTATCGGATAAGATACGAGAGAAAATGCGCTCGTTGGTGATTGAAAAAATAAAAAAGGCAGAAGGTATCCAATGGGGATACGGTATTATCATATGGAGAAAAGAGAATGGCGTGCCAGAAGTCCGGGATGATTTGCTGGAGTTTTGGCTGGAAAGTCAGCAGCGTTATTTAGAATCGAATAAATGGAAAACAGAAAAGGATGTAATAATAGCCGGAAAATGGGATGAAATGATTCGATGGATTACGCAGGAGATAGCACGTGAGAAAAATGAGGTTCTGTGTAAAGCAAAGAAATTTTATAAAGTAGAGTTTGATTCAACACAAGTAGAGGAATATGACAGGAATCAGTACAAAGACTGTTTGAAAAACATCAATATTAAGTTTGCTAGGGATATCTATCAGTTTTTTCTGAAGAAAGAAAAAGCAGCAGCCAGGGCAAATGCAAATGCAGAGGCAGAGATAAAACAGATTTTCTCGTTACTGGAAGAAGGCGGAGAAAAAGAGAAGTGGAATGTGAATGAGCTGATAGAGAAGCTGGAAGAGCCAGATCCGGAAGAGGAGATTGTTTTTGAATTTGATGAGGACAAAGTGATGGAGCCGTATCGGTACATTCTCAAAAATTATATTCTTATAGGATAAATTGGAAATATAGGGTATACCTTAAATTTACATCAGAAAACAGTATAAAACGTGTTAAAATAGAATTTAAAAACAAATTATTTTACAGTATGTAAATAATATTATTGATTCAATATTTACATTATGCTATACTGGAACTACCAAAAGAAAAGGGGTTCCAATGATGGCGAGGGTAGCATATGTAAGGGTATCTACAGTAGAACAGAATGGGGCAAGACAGATAGAAGCACTGGAAAAGTATGGAATAGAAAAATGGTTCTGCGAAAAAGTGTCTGGAAAAAGTGCTGACCGTCCGGAATTAAAAAAGCTGCTGGAGTATGTGAGGGAAGGTGATGTGGTTTATATCCATGATTTCTCAAGATTAGCCAGAAATACAAAAGATTTACTGGAGATTGCAGAAGGACTAGATAAACGGGGAATCACGTTGATTTCCAATAAGGAGAACATTGATACTGGAACTGCAACAGGAAAGCTTATGCTGACGATGATCGGAGCGATTGCAGAATTTGAAAGGCAGAATCTTCTGGAACGTCAGAGAGAAGGAATTGCCATTGCAAAACGGGAAGGGAAGTACAAAGGGAGAAAAGCTATAGATATTCCTGATTTTGATATTCATTATAAAAGATACATGAGCCGGGAAGTCAGCAAGATAAAATTGGCAGAAGAATTAAACGTCAGCAGACCAACACTGGATAAACTGATCAGAGAATATGAGAAAGAGGCACAGACAAAAGCTGTCCTTGAAAAAAAAATAAAATTGTAGTACAATGTAGTATATAGAAAGGAGTTGATTTCATGAGTTTTTCTATCAGGTTAACAACAGAAGAGAAGGAGCTGGCGGAAGCTTATGCCAAATTGCACTCGATATCTCTGGGGGAAGCCTTTAAGACAGCTCTGTTTGAACGGATAGAAGATGAATTTGATGTTTCCATTGGTGCAGAGGCTTATCAGGAATATGTTGCTTCCGGGAAACAGAGCAGACCGATTCAAGACTTATGGGACGAATTAGAGATATGAGTTACGAGGTTGAAGTTACACCAAGATTTGAGAAAGAATTTAAAAAGCTGGATAAGTACACGCAGAAAATGATTAAATCATGGATTACTAAAAATCTGGTTAATTGTGATAATCCCAGAGCACACGGAAAAGGACTGACAGCGAATAGAAGCGGACAATGGAGATATCGGATAGGGGATTACCGCATGATATGTCAGATTGAAGATGAAAAATTGATTATTCTTGCCTTATCTGTTGGGCATAGAAGAGAGATTTACCATTAAAGGGAAGCTTGCAGCAGGCTTCTCTTTTTTGTGGTATTCCTTTGATTTCTCTTTGGCTGGTATCGCTGCTTTTGTGTCAGCCTCTGTCCTGCTGCAAAACTTCGGATTACAGCGATAACAGCAGACAGCCTCATAGTACGCTGAATGTACCGTATTCTGTTCTGATTTGATACGGATGAGAAGATTCCATAAGTAAGGCAGCAGGAGACAGGGAAAGCCATTTGTGAAGCTGGAATAAACGATACAAGACAGGGGGAGGTTAAAACTGGAAGAACCGTAAAATTTTATGAAATATAAGAGGGAATGGTTGATACATACACCAGATAGAAAATAAAACCGATTTGAAAAAGAATTTTATTAGACAGTGATAAGATTTTCCGGCGGAACGGAAGAGAGATGATAAAGATATCAGAGAGAAAAAGTTTTCTGAGATTTTAAGATTAATAAAATAAAAATCAAAAGGGAGCAGCAGCCGTAAACAGCCTTACAGAAGCTGGTCGTCCTCAGAAGGGATATAGGTGACAATATCCTGAATGTTGCAGTGCAGAATCCGGCACAGGTCATTTAACGTCCGGGTGGATACGTCCTTGTTGTGTTTCAGGCGGTGCAGGGTACTGTTTGACAGATTGTGCTTGGTAGTCAAAGTGTACCAGTTTTCTTCTGATTTTTCTAAGGTAGTCCAAAAAGGGGAATAGTCAATCATGTTCATGTCTCCATAAAAAGTCTATGAAGATAGAATAAAGTATATTCTTGTACTTGAATATCTTCGTAAAAACGAATATAATAAAAGAAAAATCTAAGGAGAGAAATGAGTATGGCTTTAATTAAATGTTCAGAATGTAGGACAGAAGTTTTTGAAAAAGCAAAGAGTTGTCCTAAATGTGGAAATTGTAGAAATATATCTGCTATCCGTGGAGTAGCATTTTGGATAATGCGGGAATATTTGCAGTTAATCGAGTAAAAAGTACTTACGATTGTAATGATTGTGAACAAAAAATTTAATTTGGAGGATTTATGAAGAAAATAATTTTAACCTTAATTTTAACAATTACATTTTTTTTGAGTGGCTGTGGAGCTAAAAATCAAAATATAGCAAACGAATATATGGAAAAAGTTAATCAATTAGAAAATCATTTACCAACTAGTCAGGAAATTAAAGAATTAGATTATGAATATTACAACTTAACCTCTAAGCAGAAGGATTTGGTGTCGAATTATGGCATAGTGAAAAAATATTTGTCATTAAATTTGGATAAAATTAATGAATTACAAACAAAAATAAATGATATTTTATCTCAAGAGTCTGTTCAATATAAAGAAGTCATAGAAATTGAAAATATTTATGAGTCTTTATCTAGTGAAGAGCAGTCTTATATAGAGAACATAGAAGAGTTGCAAAAACTCAAAGAATTAGATGAATGGGATAAGGCAGCAATTGTTGCTGTTAATTTTTTAAAAAGTGTCCTAAAAGATGGTAATAGTTTGGAGTTGATAGAAATTGATATTAAAGAAGAAGGATTATATTATGTAAAAATCAATTATTCGGCAACAAATAGTTTTGGTGGAAGAAAAGAAGACATAGTATGTATAGATGTAACTTCAGAATTTGAAACTGGACTCATTGCTCTGAGCCTGTTAAATGGTAATTTTAGCAAATCTTCCAATACATTACTTGGCGGATATATAGGTTTTGATGTAGAGGAACATTCTGTTGATTGTGACAAAATAATGGATAATTTAGATGTAGATATTAAAGCTGAACAAACTTTATAGCAATAAAAATTTTAAATATTAGCTAAAAAATAGAGTCATAGTAAACCTTATTGTAAAGACATTAGAAATACAACTTGGTAATATTATGACTCTTTTTTTATAATGTATACTTTTTATACAGATTCCAGCCTGTATATAATAACTTCTCAAATCCGTATGCAATTTCCCGGGAGCGAAAATTTTATCCACTCTAAAGTCGCAGAAAAAAATTCGCAGAAGAGAGTTACAGCTTGCTTTTTGGGGGAAAACGCAGTAAAATGTGGGGGAAAAGGAAAAAGTACGTGCTTATCATGCTGTAGAATCCTTATAAATACGTGGTTTTCGCAGAATCCATAAGTCGCATTGGTAGTGCGGAGGTCACGGGTCCGATTCCCGTCAGCAGCTCGATTTAAGAGAGCGGAAACTTTGAAAAATCAGGGTTTCCGCTTTTTTTGTATCACAGTTTTTCCGTTGTAAAAAGGAGGTGCCAAGGTGGTTGAAATATATGTTGGTTCCATACAACACTTATTCAAAAGACTGTCAGTCGGATTTCAGCTGAATAATAATGCCTGGTTTGACCAGAGGTTTTGTGACGAGATAACGATAACTGCTGAAATGGCGTATATGATAGAAAAAATAGAGGGGGGAAAGTATCTGGGAAATGATCAATTTGCTTCAAAGTTTGAGAGTAAGATTCCTATTAGCATAAAGCATCTTTCTACAGGTTGTAAAACACTTCTGAATTGCATGGCGTATCCTGACATAGCCTTCTTTGCAGAAGAATGTGGAAAGAACGCCTTAACGGAAATTCTTAAACGCAGCAAAGCAAAGATATGTTTACTCAGTGGACCAGTTATGATTGACGAGGATATAGAAAATAGCTATACATTTTATTTTCTCAAAAGCGGAGATACCATTAGATGTGATCGATATTTAGATGTTTTTAAGGGAGGTACCAGAAATGGCAATTATGGTTCTAAAGGAATTAACGCTTAATTCTTTAAAGAGAGCAAGTATTCATATTCACTTCAATGGACCTATAACTGTTATAGGCGGTGATAGTTCAACTGGCAAGACATACTTGATTGAACGTTTATTGGGGGAAAGAGGGATATGCAATTCCCCGGTTAAATACCTTGATAGGATTGTTATTATCACGGAAAGAGAAGTTGACTATAGTTCAGAAAACGGAATTATCTTATCCAGGGTGGAGATACTGCGAAAACTACAAGAAAACACCAATAAGCTGATTATCATTGATAATGCAGACATGATACTACCGTCATTAAATATCACGGCACAGGATTTGCAGGATAGTCAAAACCAGTTTCTCTTGTTTTCGAGAAGAGGCCGAGACTACGGAGCCACCGTAAATACAATAGGTATGTTTGATATAAAGGATAACACCATAAGGACAGCATATGCAGTTTAACGGAGATAGCACAGTTGTATAGCCGCTGCACAGAAGAGGGCTGCTAATATGATTTGGCAGATTTCCCGTAAGGTAATTTACTGATACATTTGTATTTGCTTTTTGAGAAGCTCTTTCATGTGTTCTACTACATCCTCGGGATGGGTGATCTTTACATCAGTGCCAAGGCCAATGATCCATCCGAGAAACTGGTCGCGTGGAATGACTTCCACATGGGCAGTAAAATGCTCTGCATCTTTGGGAAGAATGACAGTATCCTTACCAAAACGATCGATGATGATTCCGGCCATACGGTTGTGGCATTCTAAAGTAACCTGTCTGCTTTGGCCTCCCAGCATACTAAAAAGAGTACGGGAGTATGCGGCAATATTTAACTTCTTCATCATTTCTTTGCCTTCACGTTTTTCCGGGGAAATGGAAATATGAAGCATCTTGTCAACGCGGAAATGCTTGATCATTTCAGAATGGGAGTCATAACCAATCATATAATAATTTTCCTGATCCCAGACAAGATGCCAGGGACTGATCGTATAACGCTGTCCATTGTGGCGCAGTTCCCGCTGCTTATCAGCTTTCCATTGAAAATATTGGAATGAAATTTGTTTATCATCATGGATGGCGGAATGAATATGGTCCACATTGATCAGAATACTTTCATTCATGGATTTGATACGGCCGGCAGTAATGACCTGACGGTGAAGATAACGGGCCTCATGTTCGCTGGTCAGGGATTCTAATTTTTTGATCAGAGCGTTTGATTTTTTTTTCTGTTATGAATTTCGCAGCCTGCACGGAATCAACAAGGAGTTTCAGCTCTGCAAGTTCAAAATTTCTGGATGCTAGATAATAAACAACCGATTTGCCGTACTGCTCGCTTACAATATCAAGCCCGTAATGTCTGAGTTCTTCAAAATCAAGGTATAAAGTCTTACGATTGGCATTTACTCCATAAGCATTCAAATGTCTTGTGATTTCTGAAAGGGTAAGTGCATGATGTTCATCTGTTTTTTCCATAAATATTTTTGCCAAATAAAGAAGTTTTAATTTTTGATTGATTCCTTTTGCCATAAAAGATGTTACCTCCATTTATAATAGTGGTGCAGGTTTATTTCTGATTATCAGTCCGAACGGTTGAAGCTTTACCGGTGGCGAAAATCAAGTTGAGAACAGTATGGACCAGGAACGCTCCTGCGATGACAGCTGACAGATAGATGATATTTCCCAAAAGTATGCCTGTTTTTAACGCAATCTGATGAAAGACGGCCTGGGAACAGGGATAGTACGGGGAAATGTAGAACATATCAATATTTGTGTCAGGACCGGCGATCCAGTTAATGCAGAAGGCGATCAGACAGCAGGACAGAAAGAGGGGAAGGGTACGGAGAAAGCCTTTTCCCGTCTGGTCTGTTTGTTTGGTCCAAAAACAGAAGATTCCGGCAAAAATCAAAAGGAAATGCCAGAAAAAACCATGCAGTGTGAGGGTAATATAGGAATGCATCAGTCCGCTGGGTTCTACAAGCGCCATGATACCGCCCAGAAGTCCAAAATCCTGGATAAACGTACAGGCAATCTGCCGGTTAGATGGTTTCAGGAAGGGCAGGATCAGACAGAGATACATGGGAATGCTGCAAAGCTGAAAGGGAAAATACCACCAGTCATAGGTACCGGAATGGACCACCACAGTGAGGAACAGCTGCTTGTACAATTCGCTGGCAGCCAGAAGAAGACCGCAGCGAAACAGTATGTTCACCGGTTTCTGGCACATCCGTGATAAAGACCATGCCAGGCATAAGAAAAAAGCTGCACCGGCAAGACTGAGCAGGATATGAAAAAAAGAATAAGGTTCCGGCGGTGTCATTGACCATGCCGTCATCTGAAGAATTTGTCCCATTATATGATCATAAACTCCTTTTTGCAGTATGATACTTTCAGTATAGTCAGATAGATGGAAAAAATCCAGTGCTCTATGGAAGAAAAGGGTGTATGGAGTAACCTGGAGAAATTAGCCGGGATGAAAAGACTGCGGTCCCGGAAATCCAGGACCGCAGGGAAGAGAAAAAAGTCAGAGAATGTTATGCAAAGCAGAATACGATAATGGCAGATGGTTCGGTGACTGCCGGGATGCTTCTGGTGGTAGTGGAATAGATGACCAGAAGATAATGATTTGCCGGGCTTCCGGAAAAGGTCTGGCCATTCGGGTAAGTAACTACAGTGGAGTCAGAAGGATCTAACTGCAAGGTACCGCCTGCATTCATCAGGTTTTCATCATAATAGCCAAAATCTGTCATACGGTTTTCCATATCTTTGACGATAGCAGTTACCCGGTACTGGGGAGGATAGATCAAAGGGGCAGGAGCTGACGCGTCATAATAAGCGGTAATGGAATCGCCGGTCTGCAGAGGTTCCTGATTGTAAATGTATGTGTAGGGTGTGACTACCAGGTTCACCATTCCCTGGTAAGTTGTCATGATGGAAACGAGAAGAGAGCAGCCGCACCAGTTATTGGCAGAAGACTGCATTGGCTCAATCTGGGAGATTGTTCCTGTAATAGGAAAAAAAGAAGCCATGTAACATACCTCCATGGAAGATTCTAACTTATTATATGGAGATAAAACATGGAATGTGAAAAGCCTATAAAAAGGGAGGAGCCGGTGCACCTTGCGGCCACCGGCAATTATGAAAAAGTTATTTATCATGTAGTCATTAGCATTGCTCCTGCTACTGATTATAATATATCCTGAATTTGTGAAGAAACTGTAGTGAAGTTGTAAAAAGATTATGAATAAACCGTGAACGTCTGTCAACGGCTGTGATGATAGGAATCCAGCAGGTCATTTTTCATATTCCACAATTTTCTGGACAGATCCACATGGACTTCATGAGGATTGACCAGACGTTTGGATTCTTCCCATAACGTATCCAGTTCCTGCTGGCAGTAAGTGCGGATATCCATAACTTTGGGTGAATGGTATACGCATTTGCCGTTCTGGAAGACAGGAATCAGGAGCTCGCGGATGGTATAGGTGTTGGGTTCCAGATTTGTCTTTTTCCAGGTTTCAATCGGGTCAAACAGGAGAAGGGAATCATTGGTATCAAACGTTTCATCTGTCAGACAGATGAGGTCGGCAATGATTTTTCCAGTATCTTTCTCATAAATACGCTGGATAGTCTTATTTCCCGGGTTGGTGATCTTTTCTGCATTTTCAGAAACTTTTATTTTCGGGATAAACGATCCTGTCTTCTGGTCCTGAATGGCAGCCAGCTTATAGACACCTCCGAAAGAAGGATTATCCTTAGAGGTGATCATGTTGGTCCCAACTCCCCAGGAATTGATGGCAGCTCCCTGAAGCTTCAGGCTTCCGATCAGATGTTCGTCCAGGTCATTGGACGCAGAAATGACTGCATCGGAAAATCCGGCGGCATCTAACATTTTTTTCGCTTTTTTAGAGAGATAAGCAAGATCTCCGCTGTCCAGACGGATACCATAGAAAGTAAGGGGAATACCGGCCTCTTTCATCTCAGTAAATACTTTAATGGCGTTAGGTACTCCGGATTTCAGGGTATCGTAAGTGTCCACCAGCAGGATGCAGGCGTTGGGATACATCCTGGCATAAGTGCGGAAAGCGGTCAGTTCATCAGGAAAGCTCATGATCCAGCTGTGGGCGTGAGTCCCTTTTACCGGAACATCAAACATCTGGCCTGCCAGTACATTGGAAGTGCCGATACATCCGGCGATCATGGCAGCTCTGGCTCCGTAGATGCCGGCATCGGGTCCCTGGGCCCGGCGAAGGCCAAATTCCATGACTCCATCCCCTTCCGCGGCATATACGACCCTGGCGGCTTTGGTGGCGATCAGACTCTGATGGTTGATGATATTTAAGATGGCAGTTTCGATCAGCTGGGCTTCCATGATAGGGGCAATCACTTTTACAAGAGGCTCCCTGGGGAAGACTACAGTTCCTTCTGGAATTGCATAGATATCCCCGGAAAATCGGAAATGAAGGAGATAATCCAGGAAATCTTCTTCAAACATTCCGGTAGTGCGCAGATAGTCCACATCTTCCTGTTCAAAGTGAAGATTTTCCACATATTCGATCACCTGTTCCAGGCCGGCGCAGATGGAATAGCCGTTGCCATCTGGATTGTTCCGGTAAAATGCGTCGAATACCACCGTTTCGTTGGCATCTTTCTGTTTGAAATATCCCTGCATCATGGTAAGTTCATAAAAATCTGTTAATAGTGTAAGGTTTCTTTGATTCATAATCGTTGTCCTCCCGTACTTTTCCTGGCTTCACGGCCGAAAGTATTTCTCGTAGTATAGCACAAATGGGAGAAATAGCAAGAGAATTGATAAAAAATTAACAATCAATAATAAATTCCTTGACAATTAAACCTATGATATTTATACTGTTAGAAGAAAAAGGCTGTGAAAGAGAGAGTAAGGATGCCAGAAAATAACAGCGAGCCGGAGATGGTGGGAGACCGGTATGAGTAAAGCATTCCTGAAGATCACTCTGGAGCTGCCGGCTGAAGGAAAGTAAGCCTGGACGTTATTCTCACGTTACAGAGAACTCATATGACAGTATGCAGTGTTAGGTGGTTAAACGAAGATATTTACGGCTTCGTCCTGGATGCAGGGCGGAGCCGTTTGTTATTTCTGAAACCATGGTCCAGCACTGCTAAGAGAGTAAGGAGGAAAACTATGTACGACAAAGTATCTACAGATCTGAATTTTGTAGAGCGGGAAAAAAAGGTTGAACAGTTCTGGAAGGACAACCACATTTTTGAGAAGAGTATTGACACGAGGGCGAAAGGAAAGCCTTATGTATTCTATGACGGACCGCCAACGGCCAACGGAAAACCTCATATCGGCCATGTACTGACCCGTGTCATTAAAGATATGATCCCCAGATACCGTGCGATGAAGGGATATATGGTTCCCAGAAAAGCAGGCTGGGATACCCATGGGCTTCCGGTGGAGCTGGAAGTGGAAAAGATGCTGGGACTGGACGGAAAGGAACAGATTGAGGAATATGGTCTGGAGCCGTTTATTGCCCATTGTAAAGAGAGTGTATGGAAATACAAAGGAATGTGGGAAGATTTCTCCAACACCGTAGGATTCTGGGCGGATATGGACAATCCCTATGTTACTTATCATAACAGCTTCATCGAGTCTGAATGGTGGGCGTTAAAGCAGATCTGGGATAAAGGGCTTTTGTATAAGGGCTTTAAAATCGTTCCTTATTGTCCGCGGTGCGGAACTCCTCTGTCTTCCCATGAGGTGGCACAGGGATATAAGGATGTAAAAGAGCGTTCTGCCATCGTGCGTTTTAAAGTAGTAGGGGAAGATGCTTATTTCCTGGCATGGACTACCACACCATGGACATTGCCGTCTAATGTGGCTCTGTGTGTAAATCCAGATCAGGTTTATGTAAAGGTAAAAGCTGGAGACGGATATACGTATTATATGGCAGAAGCTCTGGTGGAGACCGTTCTGGGCGGCCTGGGAGAATACCAGATTCTGGAATCTTATCAGGGACATGACCTGGAAGGAAAAGAATATGAGCCTTTATATGCCTGTGCAAAGGAAGTAGCTGATAAGCAGAGAAAGAAAGGATTTTTTGTTACCTGCGATACCTATGTTACCTTAACAGATGGTACCGGAGTAGTTCATATTGCCCCGGCATTTGGTGAAGACGACTCGAAAGTGGGCAGAAATTATAACCTTCCGTTTGTACAGTTTGTAGACGGTAAAGGTGAAATGACAGCAGAGACACCCTGGCCTGGAGTATTCTGTAAGAAAGCAGATCCTATGGTGCTGGAAGACCTGGAGAAGAGAGGGCAGCTGTTTGCCGCTCCTGTATTTGAACACAGTTATCCTCATTGCTGGCGTTGTGATACCCCTCTGATCTATTATGCGAGAGAGTCCTGGTTTATCAAGATGACGGCGGTGAAAGAGGATCTGATCCGCAACAACAATACGATCAACTGGGTTCCGGAAAGCATTGGAAAAGGCCGGTTTGGAGACTGGCTGGAAAATGTTCAGGATTGGGGACTGAGCCGTAACCGTTACTGGGGTACTCCTCTTAACATCTGGGAGTGTGAGTGCGGCTGTCAGCATGCGGTAGGCAGCATTGAAGAGTTAAAGCAAATGTCTAAAAACTGTCCGGATGACATTGAACTGCACCGCCCGTTTATTGACAATGTTACCATCACCTGTCCGGAATGTGGAAAGGAAATGCATCGTGTTCCGGAAGTCATTGACTGCTGGTTTGATTCCGGTTCCATGCCGTTTGCCCAGCATCATTATCCATTTGAAAATAAGGAATTGTTTGAATCCCAGTTCCCGGCAGATTTCATATCGGAGGCAGTAGACCAGACAAGAGGATGGTTCTATTCCCTGTTGGCGATTTCTACGCTGATCTTCAATAAAGCGCCATTTAAAAATGTTATTGTCATGGGCCATGTCCAGGACGAGAATGGTCAGAAGATGAGTAAATCCAAAGGAAATGCGGTAGATCCGTTTGATGCGCTGAATACCTATGGGGCCGATGCCATCCGGTGGTATTTCTATATTAACAGCGCTCCGTGGCTGCCCAGCCGTTTCCATGGCAAGGCTGTTATGGAATACCAGCGTAAATTTATGGGTACCTTGTGGAATACTTACGCATTTTTTGTGCTGTATGCGAATATTGATAATTTTGACGCTACAAAATACAGCCTGGAGTATGACAAACTCCCGGTTATGGATAAATGGCTGTTGTCAAAGCTGAATACGGTAGTAAAAGAAGTGGATGACTGTCTTGGCAACTATAAAGTTCCGGAGGCTGCAAGGGCGCTTCAGAATTTCGTAGATGATATGAGCAACTGGTATGTGCGCAGAAGCAGAAGCCGTTTCTGGGCGAAGGGTATGGAACAGGATAAGATCAATGCTTATATGACTCTGTATACCGCACTGGTTACTATCTGTAAGGCAGCAGCACCCATGATTCCGTTTATGACAGAGGATATTTATCAGAATCTGGTGAGAAACATTGACCAGACGGCGCCTGAAAGTATCCATCTGTGTGATTTCCCGACTGTGCATGAGGAGATGATCGATAAAGACCTGGAAGAGAAGATGGACGAAGTCCTGAAAGTGGTAGTGATGGGACGTGCAGCCAGAAATACGGCAGGAATCAAAAACCGTCAGCCTATCGGCAGGATGTTTGTAAAAGGAAAAGTTCTTCCGGAATTCTATCAGGAAATCATAGAAGATGAACTGAATGTGAAAAAAGTAGAATTTACCGATGATGTAAGGGCATTTACTTCTTATAGTTTCAAACCTCAGCTGAAGACGGTAGGACCGAAATATGGAAAGCAGCTGGGCAATATCCGGAAAGCCCTTTCAGAGATCGATGGAAATATGGCAATGGATACTCTGAATGAAAAGGGAGCTCTGGCGTTTGAATTTGACGGCCAGACGGTAGAACTTACCAAAGACGACTTATTGATCGATATGGCTCAGATGGAAGGATTTGTAGCTGAGGGAGATAATACCATGACGGTAGTCCTGGATACCAATCTGACACCTGAACTGATCGAGGAAGGATTTGTAAGGGAAATCATCAGCAAAGTGCAGACCATGAGAAAAGAAGCCGGATTTGAAGTGATGGATCATATTGTGATTTATCAGCAGGGCAGTGAAAAAATTGGAGAAGTGCTCAATGCCAATCAAGATACGATCCTGAATGAAGTTCTGGCAGAACGCATCGTATGCGGAGAACTGAGTGGTTATACGAAGGAATGGAGCATTAACGGTGAAACAGTGACGCTGGGTGTGGAAAAGGTAGCGGACTGACGGATACCGGGTGATTATAGGAGGAAACTATGAATCAGGGATTTGATAAAGAAACATTTAAGAATAGCGTTATTTATAATGCAAAGAATCTGTTTCGCAAGACCATTGATGAATTAACTCCGGCACAGGCATATCAGGCTGTGGCATTTGCGGTAAAAGACGTTATTATTGATGAATGGATTGCAACGCAGAAGGAACTGGTAAAGCAGGATGCAAAAAAACTGTATTATCTGTCCATGGAATTTCTGATGGGCAGGGCGCTGGGAAACAATATCATCAGCATCTGTGCTCAGAAAGAGATCAAAGAAGTGCTGGATGAACTGGGATTTGACCTGAATGTGATCGAAGACCAGGAAAGAGATCCGGCTTTGGGAAATGGCGGCCTGGGAAGACTGGCTGCCTGCTTCCTGGATTCTCTGGCAACCCTTGGATACCCTGCTTATGGATGCGGTATCCGCTACCGCTATGGTATGTTCAAACAGAAAATCGAGAATGGTTTCCAGATCGAAGTTCCGGACGAGTGGTTGAAAGATGGATATCCATTTGAGGTAAGACGTTCCGAATATGCTACCGAAGTGAAATTTGGAGGATATGTGGAGACACAGTGGGACGGCCAGAGAAATCATTTTGTCCATAAAGGTTATCAGTCTGTTATGGCTGTGCCCTATGATATGCCTGTGGTAGGCTATGGCAATAATGTGGTCAATACGTTAAGAATCTGGGACGCTCAGCCGGTGAACAGCTTTAACTTATCAGAATTTGATAAGGGAGATTACAACCGTGCTGTAGAGCAGGAGAATCTGGCAAAGAACCTGGTAGAAGTACTTTATCCCAATGATAATCATTACGCAGGAAAAGAGCTGAGGCTGAAACAGCAGTATTTCTTTATTTCCGCCAGTGTACAGCTTGCTATCAGAAAATTCAAGGAAACCCACAGCGATATTCATGAGCTGCCGGATAAAGTGGTATTCCAGATGAATGATACCCATCCTACCGTGGCAGTTCCGGAACTGATGCGTATCCTGATGGACGAGGAAGGACTTGGCTGGGAAGAAGCCTGGGATATTACCACAAAGACCTGTGCGTATACCAACCATACGATCATGGCGGAAGCTTTGGAAAAATGGCCGATTGAGCTGTTCTCCAGGCTGCTTCCCAGAATTTACCAGATTGTGGAAGAAATCAACCGCCGTTTTATCGAAGAGATACAGAAAAAATACCCTGGAGATGGGGCTAAGGTGAACCGTATGGCCATTATCCATAATGGTCAGGTACGCATGGCATATATGGCGATTGTGGGAAGCTTCTCTGTAAACGGTGTGGCAAGGCTTCATACGGAGATCCTGAAAAAACAGGAGCTGAAAGATTTCTATGAGATGATGCCGGAGAAATTTAACAATAAGACCAATGGCATTACCCAGAGAAGATTTTTGCTTCATGGTGATCCGCTGCTGGCAAACTGGGTGACCGATAAGATTGGTAATGACTGGATCACAAACCTGCCTCATATTGAAAAACTGGCTGTTTATGCGGATGATAAGAAATGCCAGCAGGAATTTATGAACATCAAATACCAGAATAAGGTACGTCTGGCCCAGTATATCAAGGAAAATAACGGAGTGGAAGTCGATCCCCGATCTATCTTTGATGTACAGGTAAAAAGGCTTCATGAATATAAGCGTCAGCTGATGAATATTCTTCATGTGATGTATCTGTATAACCAGCTGAAAGATAATCCGAATATGGATATGGTTCCAAGAACCTTTATTTTTGGTGCCAAGGCTGCTGCCGGTTATAAGAGAGCGAAGCTTACCATTAAACTGATCAATGCAGTGGCAGATGTGATCAATAATGATAAGAGCATCAATGGAAAGATTAAAGTAGTCTTTATTGAGGATTACCGTGTTTCCAATGCAGAGATCATTTTTGCAGCGGCAGATGTGAGTGAGCAGATTTCTACAGCCAGCAAGGAAGCATCTGGTACTGGAAATATGAAATTCATGCTGAACGGAGCGCTGACTCTGGGAACCATGGACGGAGCCAACGTGGAGATCGTGGAAGAAGTAGGCAAGGAAAATGCCTTTATTTTCGGTATGAGTTCTGATGAGGTCATCAATTATGAAAAGAACGGCGGATATAATCCTATGGATATTTTCAACAGTGACCAGGATATCAGAAGAGTACTGATGCAGCTGATCAATGGATATTATGCGCCTCACGATACAGAACTGTTCCGGGATATCTATGATTCCCTGCTTAATACCAAGAGCAGTGACAGAGCGGATACGTATTTTATCCTGAAAGATTTCCGGTCTTATGCAAAAGCTCATGAAAGCATTGATAAAGCTTACCGTGATGAAGCATGGTGGGCAAAGGCAGCTATCTTAAATATTGCTCATTCCGGTAAGTTTACTTCTGACCGTACGATCGAGGAGTATGTAAAAGATATCTGGCATCTGGATAAGATAAAAGTAGAATTGAAATAATTCTAACATATCCCCCTTTTTCATATACTGTTAACAGCGGTTATGGAAGGGGGATTTTGTATGCGTAAGCTTTTGGCTGCGGTGCTATTGGCTTTTTTATTTCCTTATGTTGTGACACTGGCATGGACAGGCACGGTAGAAGGCCGTGAAAAAAGGATAGAAAGCTTAAACAGCAGAAAGATACTGCTGGACCGGGGAGATACACCGGCGTATATGGATATGGAACAATATCTGATCGGCGTACTTGCCAGGCAGATACCGGCTGAGTATGAGGAGGAAGCGCTGAAAGCGCAGGCCATCATTGCACGGACCTATATCGTAGGTCTGATGGGAGAAGATACGGAGATTGCAGAGTCTGCCCTGGATCTGGATTATCTGGAAGGAAATGAGCTGGTGGAGCTGTGGGGAGATCATGCTGCAGAGAATTATAAAAAACTGGAACAGGCTGTCAATGCCACGGCGGGACAGATCATGGAATGGGAAGGCAAGCCAATCTCCCCCTTGTTTCACCGTGCCAGCGCCGGCAAAACGAGAGCAGGAGGAGAGGGATATCCATATCTGGAAGCATTAGATGTTCCGGAAGATCTGGAAGCGGATCATTTTTTGCAGGCTGTGGCTTTTTCAAAAGAAGAATTTGCGGAAAAAATCAGAGAGATTCCAGGAGCCGGTGAAGTTTCTGCGGAGACTCTTCCCGGAGATATCCAGGTTTTGAAGACAGATGGAGCCGGATATGTGGAGGAGATTCAGATTGGGACGAAAAGTTATCGTGGAGAGGAAGTTCAGTATACTCTTGGTCTTGCTTCTCCATGTTTTTCTGTGGAAGAATATGATGGAGGGCTCCGGGTCGTGACGAAAGGAATCGGCCATGGTTATGGTCTTAGTCAGTATGGAGCCCACAGAAAAGCTCAGGAAGGGTGGACAGCTGAAGAAATCCTCACATATTTTTACAAAAATATTGAAATGATTTCTGTATAACTGGCCTCGGTTTGGTAAGAATAGTACCGAGGTGATAAACGTGAAAAATAAAGTAAGCAAACTGTTCAAGGACAAATTGTTCCTTGTGATGCTTGTGTTGGGCCTGTTGACTATTGTGGCGGCAGCAGGCGTGGTTACGATTCAAAGAGGAAGCGGTCTGGAAAATAATCCGTATCTGTCTATGGAGGATGATGGGAATCGGATCGCAGAAGAAACGAAAGAACAGGAAGACCAGCTGGCCGGGATTTCGGAGATAGAAACGGAAGCGGAAACAGAATTGGCTTTGGAGGAAACGGAAGCAGAGTCCTATCAGGAGACAGAAGAAGTAGCCCAGGCCGGAGCTGGAAATGAGGCGGCATCAGCCCTGGTACTTAATTATACAGAGGCGGACAAACTGTCTTGGCCGGTAAGAGGGTCAGTCCTGATCGATTACAGTATGGAGACAACCACTTATTTTCCCACATTGGAGCAGTATAAATGCAGTCCGGGAATCGTTTTGCAGAGTGAAGTCAGTACGCCTGTTTATGTGCCGGCCAATGCTCAGGTCATGGAAGTGAGCAGCAATGAGGAACTGGGGAATTTTGTGACTCTGGATCTGGGAAACGGCTATACGGCAGTCTGCGGCCAATTGAAAGAAATCGCTGCTGTGCAGGGGGATTTCCTGGAAAAGGGAGAGCTGCTGGGGTATGTGGCAGAACCGACAAAATATTATTCGGTAGAAGGTTCCAACGTGTATTTTGAAGTAGACTATAATGGTCAGCCAGTGGATCCGTTGGATTATCTGGAGTAAGAAAAATATGGGAAAAGATAAAATCCGGTCCTGATCAGCCGGATTTTATCTTTTAATAAAAAAATAATAGTTTCTTCATAGCCTTTTCACATAAAACTGTTATACTACAAACAGTATTGAAACAGGAGGGTTTCCGATGAATATATTGTTTTTTTTAACACCGAAAAGTGAAGTGGTTTTTATTTATGAAGATGAAAGCCTGAGACAGGCGTTGGAGAAGATGGAATATCATAAATATTCTTCCGTTCCCATGATCAGTCGGACGGGAAGGTACATAGGCACGATCACAGAGGGAGATATGTTATGGGGTATAAAAAATAAGTTTAACCTGAGCCTGCAGGAGGCAGAGCATCTGCCTGTGACAGCGATTCCCAGACGGTCTGATTATCTGCCTGTAAGGATTGATTCAAAAATGGAGGATATGCTGGACAGGGCGTTGGCTCAGAATTTTATTCCGGTAGTGGATGATCAGAAGAATTTTATCGGTATTATACGAAGGAAAGAGATTATCAAATATTTTTATGACAGGATGTGTAAAGAAGGGGATTCCAACAGTAAATTAGCGGCAAAATATGTGATGGCATAATAGGGAGAAAGTGGAAACAGGATATTAGTAAAATAGGGCCGGAGGCTGTTATAGACCACTGGCCTTATTTTGTGCTTAAAAAGATAGTGGAAAACGGAAGCTGCATCTGGTAAGATAGGTTCCATGGAAGTCGTAACGAGAGAGGCAGGTGACAGAGCAGTTTATGGCAGGAATTAAAGATATTGCACGTCAGGCAGGGGTTTCCGTATCTACTGTTTCCAATGTGCTGAACGGAAAGAAGAATGTGGGAGAGGAGACCAGAGAGAAAATTTATCAAATCTGCAGGGAACTGGGATATGTACATAAACCCAAGCACAGTACCGATGAACAGCGGGATAATAAGAATATCTTGTTTGTGTTCAGTGAACCGGACAGACAGTTTTATCTGCAGATCATTCGGGGTATCCGGGATTTTATATTGGATAAAGGCTATAATATCCTGATTTCTACAAATGAAAATTGTGAAAGCCTGATGAGAAGAGAATGGACGTGCGGCTGTATTGTACAGGATATAGACGTGAAAGAACAGCTGCTCCGCCAGAGGGGAGCGGAAAATTATCCTATTGTAGTCCTGGACCGGAATATCGACCTTCCCTTTGTGAAATGCGTGGTAGTAAATAACTACGCGGCCATGTGCGAAATGGTTCAGAGGATCATTGACTGTGGCTACCGCAGATTTGCGTTTCTAGGCGGGATTGAGAAAACGGAAGACACCCAGGAACGTTTTATTGCATTTCGGGACACTTTAAAGAAAAATCAGATTGAGTTTTTGGAAAGTGATTATTATACAGGGGATTACAGAGAGAAAAGCGGTTACATTGCGGGAAGAATGATAGCCTTGAGGGAAAAAATGCCGGAAGTGGTAATCTGTGCCAACGATTCCATGGCGGCAGGGGTCATCAAAGCTTTGCAGGAGAAGGAAATCCGGGTTCCGGAAGATATATCTGTGACAGGGTTTGATAATACGTCCCAGTCTCAGACAATGGGTCTTACTACCGTAACAGCTCCTAATTATGAGAGGGGCTATCTGGCAGCCCAGGCTCTTGTAGATAATCTGGAAGGGCAGCGCAGCTATGAAACGTTTCGTATCCTGGCCCGTGTAGTATGGAGAGAATCTGTGAAGTTGAAGGATAAGTAAAATTTACTTAATTTAGTAAAACAAAGAAATATAGAACGCATATTTAATAAAAATAAAAAATAGCAGTTCTGTAAAAATTGTATAAAAAATAGAAAAGAACAGGGAAGCAGGCTCAGGAATTGACGATGAAAATTGCTGTTGTTAGTATAAATGCAACAGCAATTTTTATTTTGTCTTGGAAGGAAATCAAAATGGAAAAATGGATTTATGAAAAAGAATACAAGACTCTTTCGAATGAGGAGTGCCTGTTAGACGAAACAGTCTTTCATAATGCCAACGGGTATCTGGGAGTAAGGGCCTGCTTTGAGGAAGGATATCCGGAAGGATATCAAACAATCAGAGGAACTTATATCAACGGAGTATATGATATTGCGGATATGAAGCAGGCGGAGCCTCTTTACGGTCTGCCAAATAAGAAACAGACCATCTTAAATGTGGCGGATACCCAGGGAATCAAACTGTATCTTGGAAAGGAAGAATATTCAGCAGGAACGGGAACGCTTCACAGCTGTAAAAGAAGCCTGAATATGGCTGACGGGGTTACAAAAAGAGAAGTGGACTGGACATCTCCCCAGGGAAAGCAGATACGGCTGGAAATCAAGAGAATGGCTTCTTTTGTGGAAAAGAATCTGTTTATGATCGAATACAAGCTTACATCCGTGAATTATGAGGGTGAAGTGAGGATTGAGAGCAGTCACAGCGGAGATGTGAAAAATTTCTTTGATGCCAGTGATCCCAGAGTATCGGCGGAAGCGGCAGATTATCTGGAGCCGGTACAGTGCAGGGCGGAAAATGGGATTGCCTATATTGTGCAGAAAACGAAAACGACAGGGCAGGAAATCTGCTCCGCAGTAAAGAATATATCGGAGGAACTGGTAAGCCTTGGGATTTTCCGGGAAGAGAGAAAGGCAAAGGAAATCCTGGAAGGAAACATAGAGCCGGGAGAAACGATTACGCTTTATAAATATACGGTTCTGACTGATTCCAGGAGATTTGAAAACTGCCTGGATGGCGGAAAGAAAGTGATGGAAAAGATACTTCGTATCGGAGCTGATAATCTGTATCATATGCAGGCAAGTTATCTGAATGATTTCTGGCAGAAGTCCCATCTGGAGATTATGGGAAATGATAAGATGAATCTGGCAATTCGGTATAATCTGTATCAGCTGCTTCAGTCTACAGGGAAAGATGAATACTCCAGTGTGGCTGCAAAAGGGCTGAGTGGAGAAGGATATGAAGGGCATTACTTCTGGGATGCAGAAATCTATATTCTGCCGTTTTTCTTGTTAACGAATCCGAAGATTGCCAGAAGCCTTTTGGAATACCGTTACAGTATCCTGGACGGAGCAAGAAAGCATGCGGCCATTATGGGACACAGGAAGGGTGCTCTGTATCCGTGGAGAACGATTTCCGGAGAGGAGTGTTCCGGATATTTCCTCTCTGGTTCGGCTCAGTATCACATTAACAGTGATATTACTTATGCGCTGATTTCTTACTATCTGGCAACAAAAGATGAAGACTTTATGCTGGATAAAGGTTTTGAAATGCTGGTAGAGACTTCCAGGCTGTGGCTGGACGCAGGGGGCTATGTAGATGGAAGGTTCCATATAACGGCTGTTACTGGTCCAGACGAATATACCTGTATGGTCAATGATAATTACTACACCAATGTATCGGTACAGTATAGTCTGAGATGGACTGCCAGGTTATACAGGAAGCTGAAAGATTCTGACAGGCTGGCAGTTGTTTGTGAGAAACTGGGAGTGACGGAGAAAGAGATAGAAGAGTTTGACAAAGTAGCAGACGCTATGTTTTTCCCGTCTGATGATAAAACCAAGGTGATTCCGCAGGATGGAGGATTCTTTACAAAACCGGTTCTGGATCTGCAGAAAGTGCCGGAAGACCATTTTCCTCTTCTGCTCCATTATCATCCTTTGTTCCTGAACCGTTATCAGGTGTGCAAACAGGCTGATGTGGTTCTGGCCTCCTTCCTTTATGAAGACAGCCAGACAGAAGAAGTAATGAGAGCATCGTTTGATTATTATGAAAAGATTACGACTCATGATTCTTCTCTGTCCCGGTGTATTTTCGGAATCGTGGCGGCGAAACTGGGAGAATTGGATAAAGCAGTAGAATATATGGGAGATTCTGCATTTCTGGATTTATTCAATACCCATCATAATACCAAAGATGGTATCCATACAGCGAACATGGGTGGCGTATATATGGGAATCGTTTATGGTATGGGCGGCGTTAGGCTGAAGGAAAATGGTCTGTATATCAGCCCGGTGCTTCCAAAAGAGTGGGAAGGCTATGAATTCACCATAACGTATGAAGGACGCCAGATTCAGATAACAGTTACGGATCATGTAAGGATAAAAACAGAAACGGATAAACCTTTGAATTTGTTTGTCTATGGAGAACCTTATGAAGTATGCGGGCAATTGGAACTGAAAAGGAGATAACCGATGAAATATCAGGGATTGATTTTTGATCTGGACGGCGTGCTGTGCAGCACAGACCGGTATCATTACCAGGCATGGAAGCAGCTGGCAGACGAAGAAGGGCTTTCTTTTGACTGGGAAATGAATACAAAATTAAGAGGTGTCAGCCGCCGGGAAAGTTTTGAAATTATTCTTTCAGAGAATGGAAAAAAATTTTCAGAGGACGAAATAGAGCGGTGCATTACAATCAAGAATGCTTATTATCAGAAACTGCTGGAACAGATTACGGAAGATGATATGAGCAGTGAAGTGAGAGAAACTCTGGTCAGGCTGAAAGAGGCAGGATTGAAACTGGCTGTAGGTTCTTCCAGTAAAAACGCTGGATTGATCTTGAAACAGCTGGACGGGAATAAATACTTTGACGAGATTGTGGACGGAACACAGATTACTCATTCCAAGCCGGATCCGGAAGTGTTCATAAAAGCTGGAGAGAGGCTGGGAGTACCGGCAACACAATGCCTGGTCATTGAAGATGCCCCATCAGGAGTACAGGCGGCAAAAGCTGCCGGGATGGACAGCGCAGGGATAGGGGCAGCAGCAGAACCGGGACTTGCCACTTATCAGTTAGGCAGATTCAAAGATCTGATCACATATGTGTTATAAAAAAGAAGGGAGCTGAATCATATTGGCCAGAAGAAAAGTTAGAATTGGAATCGATGTAGGCGGAACGTTTACAGATGCCGTGGCGATCGATAATGAAACCTATGAAATCATTGCTCAGAAAAAGATACCGACTACTCATAAAGAAGGGGTAGCTCATGGAATCGTTCTGATCATCAATAAGATTTTGGAAGAAAATCAGATTGATCCGTCTGATGTAGTATTTATTGCCCATGGAACGACTCAGGCTACCAATGCTTTGCTGGAAGGGGATGTAGCTTCTGTAGGCGTGATCGGAATGGCTCAGGGCGGTGATATTGTATCAGCTAAAAAAGAGACGGCAATACCGGATATTGAGTTGTCACCAGGAAAATATCTGAAAACTTCTGTGCGTTTTCTGGACACCAAAGCAATGACAGATGAAGATATCAGAAATACCATCGATTCCCTGAAGCAGGATGATTGTGAAGTAATCGTTGCTTCCGGAGCTTTCAGTGTGGACAATCCTCAGGATGAACTTCGTGTCCAGAAGATTGCAGGCGAGATGGGAATGATGAATACAGGCGGTCACGAAATCACAGAACTGTACGGTCTGAAAATGAGGACCAGGACAGCGATTGTGAATGGAAGCCTGATTCCCAAGATGATGCAGACAGCCAACATGACAGAAGAAGCAGTGAAGGATACGAAGATTGCTACAGAGCTGATGATCATGAGAGCCGATGGAGGCGTGATGAGCATTGAAGAGGTAAGAAAAAGACCAATTCTCACCATGCTGTCAGGTCTTGCGGCGGGAGTGGCCGGAGCTCTTATGTATGAAAATATTACAGATGGTATTTTCTTTGAGACCGGAGGAACCAGTGTTGATATTTCCGTGATAAAAAATGGCCGGGTCATGATCAAATATGCCCAGGTAGGGGAACATAAAACGTATCTTCAGTCTCTGGATGTCAGGACTTTAGGACTGGCAGGTGGAAGTATGGTGCAGTTCCAGGACAGTAAAATGGTGGATGTAGGACCTAGAAGTGCCCATATTGCCGGAGTTGCCTATGAATGTTTTGATGATGCAGCGGGTATGGAGACAGCAAAATTGCAGTTTATCTCTCCAAAGGAAGGTGATCCGGGAAATTATGTGACGGTAGTGGATCAGAATGGAAAGTCGTATTCCCTTACTTTGTGCGGAGCTGCCAACCTGTTAGGCTACATTGCCGATGGAGATTATGCGAAGGGAAGTAAGGAAACTGCCCGTATTGCCTGGCAGGCGCTGGGAGATGCCATGGGTGTGTCTGCGGAAGAAGCAGCCAGAAAAGCGATGGACCTGGCAGTGGAAAAACTGAAAAAAGTAGTGGACGACCTGATCTATGAGTATGAACTGGATCCGGAGATGATTACCCTGGTAGGAGGAGGCGGAAGCGCCTCGGTACTGGTTCCGGCATTAGCAGAAAAATACGGTTCTGATATGAGCTGGAGAATTGCGAAGAATGCTCCTTATATTTCTACCATCGGAGTGGCTCTTGCTATGGTAAGAGAGTCCATCGAACGAAATGTACAGAATCCTACGAAGGAAGATGTGAAAAAAATCCGCAGAGATGTAATTGAGAAGATCGTAAAGGCGGGAGCGCTGGAAGAAACCGTTGATGTGTCTATAGAAATTGATGGAGAAAAAGGAATTTTAAGGGCTCTGGCTACCGGATCGACGGAGTTCCGCTCAAAAGAAATGAATCAGAATGTTCTGACAGAGCAGGAACTGGGTCAGATGGCATCGGATATTTTAAAGATGGAACAGGTGACCTGCAGATTCCAGGCAGGAAGATGGAGCCTGTATGAAGGAATCACAGTTACGAAAAAACTGTGGGGTCTGATGAAAAAGAGACAGCAGCGAGTGGCCGTTCTGGACAGGGAAGGCGTTGCAAGATTCAAGCATGAAAATGTGGAATATCTGAAATTTAATAAAGACAGAATGGATGATTTTGAGGAATTTCTGCATAATAATACCTTTTTCTCAGATGCTAACGCTTCCATCCCGAGAGTATTTCTGTTTTACAGAGAGAAGATGCTGGATCTGAGCGGAATGCAGACAGCCGAGCAGATGAAGTCCATTATGGAGGAAGAATTGAGTATATTGGAGGCTACGGAGCCGATTCTGGCGGTAGCTTTCAGCTAAAAGAAAGGATTCAGGAATGAGAGACAGCATTCCCATAACAGATGAGGAATTAGGATTTCGGGAACTAGAACAGGACAGCTTATATAGAAAAATACCAGAGCCTATGAAGGAATTTTATGTGAAGGAATCCCTTCAGAAAGGCAGGGAGGCAGCTGGCCAGTGGAGAGGAAAAAGAATACAGGAAGCGCTGGAAGAAAAAGGGATAGAGGTTGTGATGAAAGCTCACCAGTCCATGGCAAAAATGGTAAGATTGAGAGGTGAGATCTGTTTTACGAAAGAAAAGAGCTCCATCACAGTATATGAAGATTCCCTTCAGTCCATGGCTGAAGCATGTATGGCACTTCCGAAAGGATTTTCGATTTCCCGGGAGAAATGCCTGGAGGTACATCTGGCCCATGAATTTTTTCATTATCTGGAGTTTGAAGAAGGGAAAACTGTGGCTGAGAAACTTCCCAAAGCACAGATTGGAAAGTTCTTTGGCTGGACACGGATGGCATCCATTCAGCAATCCTCAGAGATTGCAGCCCATGCGTTTGCCAAAGAAATGTGCGGATTAAAGGTTCTGCCCAATTATTATGATATGGTTTATATAGAGAGACAAAGAGAAAAGAAGAATTAGGAGGAAGTAACATGTTAAGTGTGATAGGAATTATTGTAGTATTCTTGGTCAGCGTAGTGCTGATGATGAGAAAGAAAATGCCGGCTATTATAGCCATGCCGCTGATGGCAATTCTGTTTGCTTTGATTGCAGGAGTGCCGGTGATGTCCAGCGACCCTGAGACGGTTACCATATTTGGAAACGTATTAAAGGGTGGTTCTACGAAAATGGCGGAGGCCATGGCAGGTGTTATGTTTGGTGCATGGTTTTCCAAAATTGTGACCCGTCTGGGGATTTCCAAAGCTATCGTTCAAAAGGCTGCGGAACTTGGTGGAGATAATACCTTAGTTTCTGCTATTGTATTTTACATTGCAGCATCCATTATCTTTATCCCTAATATGTCTCTGGGAAGCGTTATGCTGGTAGGAAACATCATTATTCCGATTATGATCACCATGGGAATTTCCACAGTAAATGCCGGAATTATTACCATTCTTGCCTGTGTATCCGGTGCATCCCTGAATGTATCCGGTTGGCCGCAAATCGTGCAGACGTTAGGTGTGACAGAAGCACAGATCAGAGAGTATTTATGGATAGGAATTGTTCCTCTGTATATTGTCTGTCTGGCAGCAATTGTATTTTTTATCAAGAGAGATAATGGAAAGCGCCGTGCTGCCTGGGCTATGCCTTCCGAAGAAACTTCTTCCAGAACACAGAAGGTGCCGGCTCTCGCTTATCTGGCTCCAGTGATTCCGCTGATCATGGTTTTTGCACTGAAAATTGATATCATTCCAGCTATTATGATTTCTGCTGTTATTACGTTGCTTCTGGCTCGTCCTAAGAATCCGATTCATATTTTATCTTCTGCTATGGTAGAAGGAATCCAGGAAGTTGCAGGAGCTTTGGGATTGTTCATTGGTATTGGTATGCTGCTTGTGGCAGTTCAGACTCCTCAGGTATCCAGTGTACTGACTCCTCTTATTGAAGCGATCATTCCAAGTACAGTAGTTGGTTATATTTTATTCTTTACAATTTCTGTACCGTTTGTACTGTACCGTGGACCTATGAATATTGCTGGTCTTGGACTGGGAGTATTTGCATTGCTGGTAGCATCCGGAATGAATCCTCTTGGCGCATTTTTAGGATATCGTGTTCTGAATTTTGTACAGATTATGTGCGACCCGACGAACTCATTTACTGTATGGATCGCAGATTTCACCAAGAATGATACGATCGTATATCTGAAAAAGATTCTTCCGTGGGCAATTGCTGTGGTAGTAATTTCTTTGACGATTGGTATGCCTATCGTATTATAAGGAGAGATATCTATGAAGGAATTTGATGTGATCGTAGTTGGTGGAGGTATTTCCGGAGTAATCGCAGCAGTGGCAGCATCCAGAAATGGAATGAAAACTCTGGTGGTAGAATCTGCCGGTTATCCGGGAGGTGCTCTGACCGTCAACAGCGTAGCGCCTATGATGACCTTCCATGCGGGAAAAGAGCAGGTGGTAAAAGGCATTACAGATGAACTGATCAGCAGATTACAGGCAAAGGGAAAGTCTACTGGCCATGTGTTTTCTTCTGATCCGAATACTGCTACGTCTACCTTTACCTTTTTTGACCAGGAAGCTATGAAGTATGAACTGGAGTTGATGCTTCTGGAGAGCGGAGTGGAACTTCTGTATCACAGTATGCTGGCTAAGGTTACGATGAAAGATAAAGAGATTGATTTCATCACGGTATGTAATAAAGCTGGATTGATGGGCTTAAAGGGAAAGATATACATAGATGCGACTGGTGATGCGGATCTGACCGTGATGTCAGGAACTGGTTATGATAAGGGAAGACCGGAAGATGGAAAGACCCAGCCTATGACATTGATGGTGAAGTTTGAAAATGTGGATACAGATAAAGTAAGAGAATTTATCCGTCAGAATCCGGATTCCTTCCCTCAGTTTGGAAGTGTGGAATATCTTCTGAACCGGGAGCAGCTTTGCCCGGAAGGTTTTGTCAATGAGATGAAGAAGGCGAAAGAAGCAGGGGAAATTTCAATTCCCAGGGAAAATATCCTGTTTTTTGAGTCCAGCAATAAAGGTGAGATTTATTTTAATACTACCAGAATCATCAACCATGACCCGACAGATCCATGGAGCCTGTCAGAGGCAGAAACAATCGGAAGAAAACAGGCCTGGGAACTGGACCGGTTTGTGAGAAAGTATATTCCAGGTTTTGAACATGCTCTTATGGTCCAGACAGGGCCCAAAGTAGGTGTTCGGAGTTCCAGACAGCTGCAAGGCCAATATCAGCTTACGGAGCAGGACATTCTGAATGAGACCATATTTGAAGATGGAGTAGCACTATGTGGATATTATATTGATATCCATAGCCCGGAAGGCGAGGGGACCAAGCATGTAACTTTAAGAAAGGGAGCAAAATACAGCATTCCCTATCGTTGTCTGGTTCCAAAAGAAACGACGAATCTGTTAGTATGTGGAAGAAGCATCTCAGCGACGTTTACCGCTCAGGCAGCTATCCGTACCACACCTACTGTGGGGGCCATGGGGCAGGCAGCAGGAACAGCAGCAGCGCTGGCAGTCAGAGATCAGGTAAAGGTACAGAATGTGGATACGAAAGAACTGTGTCGTATCCTGAAAGAACAGGGAGCTGTTCTTTCATAAATAAAATAGCCTTTTGTTTGTATTTTGCATCATATATAAAAAAGGGAAAAAGGAGAGCGGCATGGTAACCGCTCTCCTTTTTTAGCAGCCTGGCATTTGCATATTTCTGGAATAATCGGACCGGTCAGCAGCTGGAGCCTGATTCTGTTGGGCAACTGTCTGACCGGTAGCCTGATTCGTGGGAACTGTGGGCTGAATCGGAATCTGAGGCTGCTGGGGCATATTAGGAAGAGGCTTTTGTTCCTGAGAACCAGGGCGGTCAAAAGCCGGATTAAATGCATAGAAGTTTTTGGAATTCAGTTTATCCTGGGTGATGCGAAGCGCTTCACCGAATCTCTGGAAATGGATGATTTCCCTTACACGGAGATAGCGGATGGGGTCACAGACATCAGGGTCTTTTACCACACGAAGGATATTGTCGTAGGTGGTGCGGGCTTTCTGTTCTGGTACGGTTGCATAAGAACAACTTGTTACAATATGATAAAACAAGCCTGCCGAAATTAAATATTATGTATCACATGTTTTAATAGACGTTTATAAAAGACGTCTATTTTTTTGAAAAAAGAAGGAGTGATGATAGCATGAAACATGTAGGAGCGATCATACAGGAGCCTAAGACAGGACAGATTGTGATTCGATACAACCGGTCTCTGTATAGTTTTCCTGTGCGCCATGGCACAGTGCTGGAAGTTAAGACCGAGGAGGGCTGGAAAAAGACCATGCTATTGTATGATCGGGAAAATGGAGTATGGGGACTGCAGGGACAGCCGCACCGGAACCTGGCAGGCCTGATTGTAAGAACTGAGGAAATATTATAAGGAGGAAAAATCATGAAAAAAATCAAGTACATTCATTCGATATCAGAGAGGCTGTTATGTTATATGCGCATCATTTTTTATGGCGCAATCCTTGCGCTGCTGTTGCCGGTTGTCTATTGGATCTTGACACATACCGGTAGAGTTAAGCTGTCGGATCGGATCCAGTCTATACTGTGTCGTATAGATGATATGATCCCGTTCTAAATTATTATGAATTCAATAGGTATTGGCAGGCGCAGGGTATGAGCCGCCTGCTCGGGCCGGAGACATGCCCTCTGCGGGCATTGCCCCAGCCTTCCCAGACGGTATGCCGCGGCTGAAACCACATCAGAGAGTGATCCGATACAGTACGCCCGGCATAGGCAAGATACGCCAGTCGTAATACGACTGACCATCTTGCCAAGGGCGGGAACCCCGCCCTATGGAACCCACCCTGCGCCTGCCAGGGAAATGGAAAGGAGGGAATATATGAGCAGATCCCGTATGTTTAGCGTGCGTCTCAGCACGTCGGAATACTATGCCATGCAGCAGAAGTGTGACCGTGCCGGTATTTCCTGCTCGGACTATGTTCGTGCAGCGATTAGGGACCGGGACGTGACCATCATAGAAGGTCTGCCGGACATGGTTCTGGCTGTTAATCGGATTGGAAACAATATCAACCAGATCGCGAAAGCGGTTAATTATGGGATGTTTACTGGAGCAGAATCGGATCTCCGGAAGGCTGTGGCAGATTTATCTGATATGCGAAAGGAGCTTCTGGAAATCGGAAAAAGGGTGGATATATGCCGGTGATCAAAATTATGCCAAGCAAGGGATCGGTTAATGCAATCCGTGATTATATTATGCAGGAGCATAAAACATCTAAGGAATATGCCATGGCATCCGGGTGCAGCATCGATGATCCGGAACGGGATTTTAAGACTATGCAGGAGGCCTATGAAAATCCCAGACATCCCAAAGAACGTACGTATTATCACATTATTGTATCGTACAATACAGTGTCAGAAAAAATACCGCCAAAAGATATACAGGATATGACGGAAGAATTATGCCGGAACAGCAAAATCGACTGCTATCAGTGGTTTGGAACGGTACATAAAGATGCACCGAACCATCTGCATTGCCATATTGTGGTGGGGAATACGGCCATCCAAGAAGACAAAGAACGGCATATTGAAAAAGGAAAAAGCTTTCGATCAACACAAAGATTTCGGAGAGAGCTGATGAAGGAGGCGAATCAGATGTGCAAAAAATATGGATATGAACACAGTCTGGTTTCCGGAAGGGGAAAAGGAGTCCGGGAAACCATGGCGGAGAAGGCGATCAAAGCCAAAAATAGAAAGACATGGAAAGATGAATTGCGGCAGCAGATCGATATTGCCAGGTCTAAGGCAGATGATCTGGAAGAATTCCGAGAAATTATGAAAGAATCCTATGACATTGAGGTCATGGAAAACCAGAAAGGAGAATTACGGTACATACCGTCTTCCTTTGAAAAAAATGATCCGGATTGCATCAAGCCATGCCATGAGCGCAGACTGGGAGGAAAATACAGTCGGACAGAGATTGAACAGGATATTCAGAGAAGGAGAGAATACCATGAGAGCAGACAAAATGAACGAGAGATGGAACAGAGAACAGGAATGGAAAAAGGAACTGCCCCAGAAATTGAATGATTTTTTTGAGGGAAAGAATAATGAGATTCCATTAACAGAAGAGGAAAAGGAAGCGATCCGGCAGCAGCAGGAAATCCTGCAGCATCTGTCCGATCAGCTGTATGAGGGACTTTATAAGGAGAAACAGACACGGGAAAGTGCCGGGGGCGAACCGACTTATCCAGCCACCAATGTGAAGAATGTTCTTCTTCCGCCTGAAAAAAAAGAAGTATGGAAAGAGAATGGACTTTTGTTTGCCAAATTTTCCGGGATATGGGCGGGTGCTGCTTCATGGATCATCATCCGATTACTGCTGTCAACGACACCGTTACGTCCCAATAGTATGACGGATATGCTTTCCTTTTTTCCTTCATTTTTAATTTCCAAGGCAAACATTAAAAACTGGTTAGCCGGAGAACGGGATTTTTCCTGGTTTTCCGTATTTGATCCGGAGAAAAAGGAAGAGCGCAGTATGCCGCTATCAGAAAGACGAAAGCTGAATCCGCCGGTTCCGGCGAATCTGCGTGTCGGACGAGGCCCTATGTTTTTCTTTGGGAAGTGCGCAAACCAGTACATAGGAAGAAGAGAAGAGGCAGAAGGACATATTGTATGTTTTGGCGGTTCCGGGTTAGGGAAATCCGCCTGCATTGCAATCCCCACTCTGTATACCTGGGATAGAGCTATGCTTGCCATTGACATTAAGGGGGAACTCTCGCAGAATGCACCGTACCGGCATAATAACTATGTACTGGACCCTTTTGATCCGAATACGTATGGCTATAATCCCTTTGAAATTCTGGACAGTTACCCGGATGATGATATTGTGCACGGCATACAGGATATGGTGTATGCCATCCTGCCGGGAAACCCGAAAAGTGACGTGAACACAGACTATTGGAGCAATAACGCCCGCAGCTATCTGTCCGGTATGTATCTGTGGGCCTACCGGAGGGGAATATCTTTCACCGAAATTAACGAGATGATATGCAGCAAGACGGCGAAGGAGTTGCTGGAGGAAGTGGGAAAAACCTATGAATTGCCGGTTGTCATGCGTTTTCTGGGGGGATACGTGGAGATGAATGACAAGACCCTTGACTGTATTGTATCCACGGCCAAGACGGCGGTTGAGCTGTATGCAGTAGATGGCAGTATCCGGAACATGATGCAGCGGAAGCGTACAATCCAGCCGGGAATGCTTCTGGAAGGAGGGCGGATTTTCCTGAAAATTCCGGAAGAAATGATTGATCCATGGAGGACATTCCTGAATATGATCGTGAACCAGTTCCTTAGGGCAGCGGCACGTTTTCCAGATAAGGGTGGGCAGAGAATCCTATTTTTAATTGATGAATTTGCGCGTCTGGGGCGTATCAGGAGTATTGAGGATTCCATGACAACGCTCCGTAGCAAGGGCATAACCATCTGTCTGCTGACCCAGTCTATCAGCCAGATGGATGCTATCTATGGTCTGGATCATCGCCGGATCATTATGGACAACGCTGCCTATACACTGGTGTTATCAGCCAGAGATCCAGCCGCAGCAGAGGAAATTGCAAAAATGATCGGGAAAGACTGGTTTTCCAGAACATCAGTCAATACGAAAGGACTGAGGGAAACAAGTTTTAGTACATCGAAGCAGCTGTTGTACGTCATCCCGCCGGAAAAACTGAGTAATCTCGGAAATGAGATGATTTTAATCAGTAAGGAGGGTTTTTGCAGAATCCAGAAGGTTAATTTCTTCCGGGATGTATTCCCGTGGAAAGGATAACGGACAGGTAGATTTGCCGGAATAACCCTATCCCATGAAAGAATGGGAGTCAATGGCATGGGCTTATGCCAGCGCCATCCGGCACTCCATTGACACCTATTCTTTCCTTGGGATGACGTAAATCAAGCAAATCTAAGGAGAGCTTTATTTGGCTTGATTCGACATGATAGACTTCTGAAGGAGAGAAAATTATGAGAAAGAATTTAAAAAAGAATACCTTAAGGATTTTATCAACAGCTGCAGTGATGGCAATGCTGGCAAACTCTACAGCTTTTGCAGGACAGTGGAAGAGCGACACTCGTGGATGGTGGTATCAGAATGATGATGGCAGCTATCCAACAAACGGCTGGCAGTGGATTGATGGGAATGGGGATGGTGTATCCGAAAGCTATTACTTTGACGGAAACGGCTATATGCTTTCCAATACCACAACACCAGACGGATATACCGTAAATGCAGATGGAGCATGGACACAGAATGGTACGGTACAAACACAGGCCACAGGGCAGTCGCAGACTGCGAATCTTGTAACTTCTGACGAATACCCGTTAAAAGGAAAAGTCGAGAAGTACTTCGGTCATGAAGAATCAGTAGGACTGTGTTGGTACTGGACTGGTCCACATGTCATTCGTGAAGGCGTTGTTTCTGCAGGAATGACAGGAGTGGATTATATTCAAAAAAAAGCCGTTGAAGACCGTGATCCAATGTATTTGACTGGATTGGGAGGATACTCTATTGCAGTAATTGCAAAATTAGCAGGTTATCCTGATAAGAACACTTCTTCAGACACACAAGAGGTAGCAGAACTTTACAATGAAGTTGTTTCTTTCATGAACAGCTTTGACTGGAAAAATGCTTCTGATATTGAAAAAGCAACTCGAATCTGCGAACGCATTCATCAAGCAACATATGACTGGGATGCTGCTAATGAAGCATATACCACAGGTTGGTCTGAATCCTTAAGTTATGGAGCTTATGGTTGTCTGGTAAAAGGAAAGGCAGTCTGTCAAGGATATACGGAAGCGGCTAAATTACTTTGCATGAGTGTCGGATTGCCATTTTTTGAAATGGGTGATGTAGGGCATACTTATCCACTGTTTCTGGTAGATGGCATCTGGTTAGCAAATGAACCTACCACACAGAATAAATACTTTACTGTTGCAGATGTATATGAGTATAATCCAGGTTATCGTTCTATGTTGCAAGCTGGATTAGACACATCAGCATTTACAGAAATTACAAAATACCAGATGATTGGAAGCTATTGTATCCAAACAGGATACGCCATCCCAACAGATAAGGAAATGTTAAGCCAGTACGGATGGGTTGGTGAAGTCTTTGGAAAGATTTCCATTGACTTTAAGCCAGAATACAGAACATGGAAATAATAGGGTTTTGGAAATCCTGTGGGATGCAGAAGGGTTCGAGTCCCTGAACGGACCAGTTTGAATCTGGTTCGTGCATGGAGCAAAACCTCACAATTAATAGGGCTATCGAATATTTTATTCGATAGTCCTATTTGATTGGAAAGTTGGCTTAAAGGAGTAAAGCTTACTTTACGATACGCATTATCATGGTAATGCATGTATTTACTATTGAGTTCGAGTAACGGACAGAACCCCGGAGATGCTGATAAAATGGGCATTTCCGGGGTTGATTTATGTCCTCTGGCTCTAAAATGGCTCTAATTGTTTTCTACGCAATTATTCTCAGAATAATAGTGAAAGGCTTTCACGATATATTTGCTGCTTCCTGCACCATGTTTTGTGTCAAATACTTTGATTAGGTAATGATTAGAATAGGTGTCCATTATAATCTTACAGTAGTTTTCCGTGCTACCGATTAGCAGACTGGGGGCAGTTGCCAGAGCTCCTGTTAAAATTTCCTCTACAATGCTTTGAAACGGTTTCGAAGCCACATCTTCCCCTTTATGGGAAACCAGCTTAAGAAATTTGTCTTCTATCCGCGTTTTTTCCGGTATCTGTGAATACCAGTCCTCCATAATTTCAGAGAAATGCTCCAGATTATGCTTCATTTCTTCGGTATATTTCTCAATACTGCCAAACTGCTGGATGGCTAGTTTTGCCACCTGCGCTTCATCATCTTTAATCTTCTGGATGAACATATCAAAATTTTCAATACTTCCTCAGTGTTGAATGACGGTTTCTGTTTGAGTGGATTTGAAATCTTCCAAAGTGTTGATGTAATCCGACAGGTCAAATTCTTTAAAGCTCATACATTGTTCTCCTTTCTCAAGACGTTCGAGAAGCTGTATAAGCCGGTCAAGCCG
>CALWQT010000011.1 GCA_944383765.1 uncultured Lachnospiraceae bacterium | reverse complement strand
TCGACTTGCATGTGTTAGGCACGCCGCCAGCGTTCATCCTGAGCCAGGATCAAACTCTCATGTTTAAGATTTTGATTCGGTCAAAACTATTAGCTTGGCTAATTGTTAAACCTTCATTTACTTGGTTTCGTTCTGAATTCTCTTCGAACCCAAGGTCCAAACCAGGCCTTTGTTCTTAGAATTTTCAGGGTTTTACATACTGTTTAATCTTCAATTATCAAGGTTCTTGTTCTTCGTTGTTGCTTCAGCAGCAACTCTCTTATCTTATCACAAGTAGTTCGCTTTGTCAACAACTTTTTTAACTTTTTTATTTTCTTTTTTGAAGAAAATAAAAAGCGGAGAAAGAGGGATTTGAACCCTCGCGCCGGTTGCCCGACCTACACCCTTAGCAGGGGCGCCTCTTCGGCCTCTTGAGTATTTCTCCGTTCCGATTTACGGACACACTTTCGCAAGTGCATGAGTTATTATACTCGACAGGTTATGGAATGTCAAGCCGTTTTTTTATTTTTTTATAAAATAAAATGATTGATTTCTTCCTGTATTCTATCATGCACAATATCTGCTATTTCAACCGTTTTCATACCTATATATTGTTCCGGCAGAATTGGTTTTAAATAATGGACCTGAACAGTTCTTTTGGCTATTCCAGGTTCATCAAATGGACGATAACTATCAATCAAGGCTACAGGAACGATTGGGCATTTTGCATTCACCGCACTTTTAAAGGTTCCTCCTTTGAACGGAAGAATCTGATTTCCATTCCGGCTCCTGGTCCCTTCTGCAAATATCAGATAGTTTCTTCCTTCTTTTACTTCTTTTGTCATCTGACGGATTACTTCCAGAGACGCTTTGATATCTTCCCGGTCTATTGCAATTCCTCTTAAGGCCTTTACAACTTGTTTTACCAGAATAATATTAGAAGCTTCTTTTTTAATTACAACTCCAAAGGGGTGAGTGTTGGATTCCATTAAAGCCAGTACATCAAATAATCCCTGATGATTGGGAAACATGATAAAACCATCTTGTTCCGGAATATTTTCTTCTCCGAATACCTTAACGGTTACACGCCCGGTTTTATTTATTTTTTTTACCATATTACGAATATAGTCATACCGTTCCTGTTCTGTATAACCAGAATTTTCCTTGCCCATTTTTACGATATGGAGAAACCAAAACGGAGCCCTCACAATATTTCGAAACACCATCCATGCAATTCTGTTCATAATTTACTCTTTTCTGTATTTTAAACATTCTGTCTCATATAAATTATTTCCCTGGCTGTCTATCACGACAATAACCGGAAAATCTTTTATTTTAAGTTCTCTGATTGCTTCTGCTCCAAGATCATCATAAGCAATGACTTTCGATTCTATAATTTTTTTGGAAAAAAGAGCTCCTGCCCCTCCGATAGCAGCAAAGTATATGGAATGATTCCTGACGATTGCTTCCACCACCTCAGGGCTTCTTTTTCCTTTTCCAATCATACCTCCCATCCCCAGATCTAAAAGGCGAGGTGTATAACGGTCCATCCTGCTGGATGTAGTAGGCCCTGCTGAACCGATAGGCCTTCCTTCTCTGGCAGGAGACGGTCCCATATAATAAATAACATTATCTTTTATCTGAAATGGCAGCTCTCTCCCTTCATTTAAAGTTTCTTCCATTCTTTTATGAGCCGCATCTCTTGCCGTATAAATCGTTCCTGTCAGATATACATAATCCCCTGATTTCAGAGTTTTAATATCATTTTTTAAAAATGGAACCTGAAGATGATATTCCATTCTGATGTTCCTCCTTTATATGATCCTGCTGCTATGCCTGTTCACATGACAACAGATATTAACTGCAACGGGAAGTCCTGCAATATGAGTGGGATAGGTTTCTATATTAACAGCCATAGCTGTTATTCTTCCTCCTAATCCTCCAGGACCAATTCCCAAATCATTGATTTTTACCAGCAATTCTTCTTCCAAGTCTCGGATATGAGGAATGGAAGATCTGACAGAAAGATTTCTGGTCAAAGCTTTTTTTGCCAACCAGGCACATTTTTCAAATGTTCCACCGATTCCCACTCCGATTACCATAGGCGGACAGGCATTTGGACCTGCATCAGCAACTGCTGTAAGAATCGCTTTCTTGACTCCTTCTATCCCATCTGCCGGCTTCAGCATGAAGATTCTGCTCATATTCTCACTTCCGAATCCTTTCGGAGCCACTACAACCTCAATCCGGTCACCTGGAACCAGGTCATAATAAATCACTGCAGGTGTATTATCTTTGGTATTTTCTCTTTCCAAAGGATCCTTTACTACAGATTTTCTTAAATATCCCTGCTCATATCCCTGCCTTACCCCTTCGTTGACCGCATCAGTCAGATTTCCCGTAATATGTACGTCCTGTCCAACGCTTAAAAATACAACTGCCATTCCCGTATCCTGACAAATCGGAATCTCCTCTTCCTCAGCAATGATCAAATTTTCCTGAAGCTGCCTGAATACCATTTTTCCCAAAGGAGATTCTTCCTTCTCCTCACAAATATCAAACTGTTTTTTCATATCATCAGAAAGACGGTAATTGGCTTCCATACACATTTCTTTTACCGCTTCTGTAATCTGGGTCGCATTGATCTCTCTCAATCTGATTTCCTCCATAATAACATACGGCGGCCTTTCAGACCGCCGTATCTCTTTTCTACTCTTCAGGATCTACATTTTCTTCTGTATTTTCTTCTGCCTCTTCACTATCATCACTCTTACTTTCTCTTACTTTCGCGATGCTGGCTACGGAAATATCAGAATCCTGATCAATATTCATCAATTTCACTCCTGAAGTATTTCTTCCATAAATAGAAATATCATTGACTGACAAGCGGATAATAATACCTTCTGTGGTAATCAGCATAATATCATGGTCATCAAAAACCAGCTTTGCTCCCACAATACTTCCTGTTTTTTCTGTTATCTTATAACAAAGAACGCCTTTTCCTCCTCTGTTCTGAGCTTTGAACTCATCGATGTCCGTTCTCTTGCCCATACCATTTTCAGACACGACCAGAAGATATTCACCCTGTGTATCTACCTGCATTCCCACTACCTGGTCTCCCTGGTTCAGGTGCATTCCAATTACCCCCATGGATACACGGCCGGTAATTCTCACATCTGTTTCATGGAAACGGATACACATTCCCTTCTTTGTTACCAGAAATACATCTTTTTTATTATCAGTTGCCTTTACTTCAATCAGTTCATCATCTTCCCGGAGAACGATGGCCTGAAGTCCGTTTTTCCTTACATTCATGTATTCTCCCATAGGAGTTTTCTTCACCATACCGTTCTTGGTCGCCATGAGAAGATAACCGTCCTCATCAAACTCTTTCATCGGAATGATGGCAGTAATCTTTTCTCCCGGAAGAAGCTGAAGAAGATTTACGATAGCCGTTCCTCTGGCAGTTCTGCCAGCTTCCGGAATCTGATATGCTTTCAGCCGGTATACCCGTCCTGTATTGGTAAAGAACATGATATAGTGATGGGTAGTAGCCATAAACAGATCTTCAATATAATCTTCTTCGATGGTCTGCATACCCTTAATGCCCTTGCCTCCCCGGTTCTGGCTCTTGAAATTGTCTATGGACATTCTCTTAATATACCCCAGATTGGTCATGGCAATGACTGTATCCTCATTGGGAATCAGGTCCTCATCACACATTTCATCATCAAACCCGATGGCTGTCCGTCTCTCATCCCCATATTTTTCGGAAATAAGAAGAATTTCTTCTCTTATTACTCCAAGAAGAAGCTTTTCATCCGCCAGGATTGCTCTCAACTCCTGAATTTTTTTCTGCAGTTCTGCATATTCTGCTTCTATCTTTTCCCGTTCCAGGCCGGTCAGTGTCCTCAGACGCATATCAATAATAGCCTGAGCCTGAGCATCACTCAGTCCGAACCGTTTCATCAATTCTTCTTTTGCAATCTGGGCTGTCTGGCTTCCCCGGACAATCTTAATGACTTCATCAATATTATCCAGTGCGATCAGCAGACCTTCCAAAATATGTGCTCTTTCTTCCGCTTTATTCAGGTCATATTTTGTCCTTCTGGTCACCACTTCTTTCTGATGATCCAGATAATAAGTAAGCATCTGAAGAAGATTCAGTACCTTCGGCTCATTATTCACCAGGGCGAGCATGATCACACCAAAGGTATCCTGCAGCTGGGTATGTTTCAATAACTGATTTAACAGCACATTAGCATTCACATCACGGCGCAGCTCAATCACTACCCGGATTCCTTCCCGGTTGGATTCATCTCTGATATCCGTAATTCCATCTACTCTTTTTTCCTTAACCAGTTCTACGATCTTCTCAATCAGCCTGGCTTTATTTACCATATAAGGAAGTTCCGTTACAATGATCTGGCTTTTTCCGTTTGGAAGCGTCTCAATATTCGTCACAGCCCGTACTTTAATCTTTCCTCTTCCGGTACGGTATGACTCTTCAATACCTCTTTTTCCTAATATGGTTGCTCCTGTTGGAAAATCAGGTCCTTTGATAATATCCAGGATCTCCTCTAAGTCAGTATCCCGGTCTTCCTTCACACGATTATCAATAATCCGGACCACTGCATCAATAATCTCTTTTAAATTATGGGGCGGAATATTTGTAGCCATTCCTACTGCAATTCCCGAAGTTCCATTCGCCAGCAGGTTGGGATATCTGGAAGGAAGAACTACCGGCTCTTTTTCTGTTTCATCAAAGTTTGGAACAAAATCTACCGTATTTTTCCCAATATCCGCCAGCATTTCCATGGATATTTTAGACAGCCTGGCCTCTGTATACCTCATGGCTGCTGCACCGTCTCCATCAATGGATCCGAAGTTTCCATGTCCATCTACCAGCATATATCTGGTAGACCATTTCTGCGCCATATTCACCAGGGCACCATAAATAGAACTGTCTCCATGGGGATGATATTTACCCATAGTATCACCAACGATACGGGCACACTTACGATGGGGCTTATCCGGACCGTTATTCAGTTCGATCATAGAATAGAGGACACGTCTCTGAACCGGCTTCAATCCATCTCTCACGTCAGGAAGGGCCCTGGACGCAATGACACTCATGGCATAATCAATATATGATTTTTCCATGGTCTTTTTCAAATCTATTTCATGAACCTTATCAAAAATATTTGGTTCCATTTCGTCTCCTCCTTAAATATCCAGCGTTCCGTATTTTGCATTTGCCTCAATAAATTCCCGTCTTGGTTCCACCTGGTCTCCCATTAATGTGGTAAAGGTCAGATCAATTTCGGAAGTGGTCTCTTCATCCATGGTCACACGAAGCAGAATCCTTCTCTCCGGGTCCATAGTAGTCTCCCAGAGCTGCTCCGCATCCATTTCTCCCAGACCTTTATAACGCTGGATCTTGTTGTTATTATCCCGGCCGATTTCTTTCAGAATCGAGTTCAATTCTCCATCACTGTAAGCATACCAGATCCGTTTGTTCTTCTCAATCTTGTACAGAGGAGGCTGTGCCAGATATACATGCCCCTGCTTGATCAGTTCCGGCATAAAACGGTAAATAAACGTAAGCAGTAATGTGCTGATATGGGCTCCGTCCACATCCGCATCCGTCATGATAATGATCTTATGATACCTTAATTTGCTGATATCAAAATCATCATGAATTCCTGTTCCGAATGCCGTGATCATGGACTTGATTTCTGCATTGGCATAAATTTTATCCAATCTTGCCTTCTCCACATTCAGAATTTTTCCTCTCAGAGGAAGAATCGCCTGATTGCTCTTATTTCTGGCATCTTTTGCAGAACCGCCGGCAGAATCTCCCTCTACCAGATAAATCTCACAGTTCTGCGGATCCTTATCCGAACAATCTGCCAGTTTTCCCGGGAGAGCCATACCTTCCAGGGCTGTCTTTCTTCTGGTCAGGTCTCTGGCCTTTCTGGCTGCTGCCCTTGCTCTTTGAGCCAGGATTGACTTTTCCAGCATAGTTTTGGCTACTGCCGGATTCTGCTCCAGGAAGTAGGTAAGCTGTTCGCTGACAATATTGTCAACTGCTCCTCTTGCTTCACTGTTTCCTAATTTCTGTTTTGTCTGCCCCTCAAACTGAGGCTCTTCGATCTTAACGCTGATAATAGCAGTCAGACCTTCTCGGATATCTTCACCGGACAGACTGGCTTCATTCTCTTTCAGCAGTTTATTTTTCCTGGCATAATCATTAAATGTTTTTGTCAGGGCATTTTTAAAACCTGTAAGATGGGTTCCTCCCTCAGGCGTATTGATATTGTTGACAAAGCTGTAAAGATTCTCCGTGTAGGAATCGTTATGCTGCATGGAAACTTCTACATAAACTCCATCTTTGGTTCCTTCACAGTAAATCACCTGATCATATAAAGGAGTCTTTCCTTTGTTCAGATAAGTAACAAATTCCCTGATTCCGCCTTCATAATGGAACGTTTTTTCTTTCTTCTCTTCCCGGTCATCCCGAAGGATGATTTTCAGATTTTTTGTCAGGAAAGCGGTTTCTCTCAGCCTGATCTTCAGTGTATCATAATCATAGATGGTATCCTCAAAAATCCCCCCATCCGGAAGGAATGTAACTTCTGTTCCGTGGATATCATCCGGACACTCTCCTACAATCTTCAGAGGATACATAACTTTTCCTCTTTCATATCTCTGCTGATAAATCTTACCTTCCTGGTAAATCTTTACTTCCAGCCACTCTGACAAAGCGTTCACTACAGACGCACCTACTCCATGAAGACCTCCGGATACCTTATATCCTCCACCACCGAATTTTCCTCCGGCATGAAGGATGGTAAATACTACCTCTACAGCAGGAATACCCGCTTTTTTCTGGATTCCCACCGGAATCCCACGGCCATTATCTTTTACAGTTATGGAATTGTCTTCATTAATCTGTACATCAATGGTATCACAGAAGCCGGCAAGCGCTTCATCCACCGCATTGTCGACAATCTCATATACCAGATGGTGAAGCCCTCTGGAAGATGTGCTCCCGATGTACATTCCCGGTCTTTTCCTTACTGCTTCCAGACCTTCCAAAATCTGAATCTGATCTGCTCCGTACTCAGCACTCATTGTATGTCCTCCTGTTCAATTCTGCTAATTTTCCATGATCACAGTTCCGTCTACTACCCGGAACACTTTATCTATCTGAAACCGATGATTTACAAATTCATCCAATCCGGTACAGGTAATCACGGTCTGAATATGATCAATCCCTTCCAGCAGATGATTCTGCCTGCTGCTGTCCAGCTCGGAAAGCACATCATCTAAAAGAAGGATGGGATAATCTTTTACAATTTTTTTCACAATCTCAATTTCTGCCAGTTTCAATGACAAAGCTGTTGTCCTCTGCTGGCCCTGGGAACCAAATTTCCGGATATCAATCCCATTGATATGAAAACTGATATCGTCTCTGTGAGGTCCGTTTAATGTCGTCTTCTGACGGATATCCTGAGCTCTGTTCTTTTTCAGAACTTCTTCCAGCATCTCCGGAGCTGTATGTGGCTCATAGATCACCTTTAAATCTTCCTTTTCACCGGAAAGCTTATGATGAATCGATACAATAATATCATTCAGGTCATCAATAAACTGAGCCCTGTATCTCATGACTTCTTTTCCATACTGAACCATCTGCATATCCCATATATCCAGAGTGCTTTCATACTCCGGCTTAAAAGCAAGTTCTTTTAACAGCTTATTTCTCTGGGTCACAATACGGTTATATTGTACAAGGGCATGGACGTACAGCCTGTTAAGTTGACATAATTCCAGGTCAATAAAACGCCGTCTCTCCGCAGGACCATTTTTTATAATATTCAGGTCTTCCGGAGAGAAAAAAACAACATTTATGATACCAAACAATTCACTGGCCTTCCTGATGGGAACGCCGTTTACTGCAACACCTTTTGGCTTGTTTTTTTTCAGGTGCATATCAATCCGGTAAGGCACTCCATCCTTCCTCACCTGAAGCTTGATATGGGATTCCTCTTTTCCAAAATAGATCAGTTCCCTGTCTTTACTGCTCCGATGGGATTTTGTGGTGCAGCATACATAGACAGATTCCAAGATATTTGTTTTTCCCTGGGCATTATCTCCGTAAAGAATGTTCGTGCCCTGGCTGAAATCCATATGTAATTCCTTATAATTTCTGTAATCCTTCAGCTCGATTGATTCAATATACATGGGACCTCACCCAGTTACTCCTCGATACGGATGGTGTGGCCATCATACTCAACCACATCGCCTCCATGGAGCTTTTTTCCTCTCTGGTATTCCGTCTGGCCATTTACCTTTACCAGTCCGTCTTCAATGGCATATTTAGCTGCCACACCGCTGTCTACCAGCCCAGAAGCTTTTAACGCCTGTCCCAGTTTAATATACTCTTCTCTTAATTTTATGGTATTCATTCCAATCTCCTAATTTTCTGCAATAAAGTTTACCGGCAGGATCAGATAAATATATTTTCCATCTTCATCTCGGATAAAACATGGGGACTTAGGATTCATCATATACAGATCCACATTTTCATCATCGATTACTCGCAGTGCATCTACGAGAAATTTAGGATTAAATGCGATCATAATGTCTTTTCCTGTCTTACGGGCAGAAACTTCCGCGTTCATGGAACCAAACGCTGATTTGACCTTTAATCCGATCTGGCTGTCTGTTACATTTAAAATAATCGGCTTTCTGTCACTTTCCCGGATCAGGATCATAGCACGGTCAATACTGTCCAGAAATTCTTTTTTATTGACTGTGATTTTTGTTTCGTAATCACTGGAAAGCATATTGTCTATTTTGAAATACTCTCCCTCAATGAGACGGGATACCATGATGGTATCATCAAATTCAAACAGAATATGATTTTTACTGAAATAAATCAAAACTTCTTTTTCATTGTCTCCTGTCAGGATTTTGCTGATCTCACTGAGAGTCTTGCCAGGAACAATGACTTTTATATCATCGTAACGGTCTTTCAGTTCAATTTTCCGGATAGAAATACGATGTCCGTCAAGAGAAATGACTCTCAGGGAATCTCCTTTTACTTCAAATAATTCTCCGGACATCATTTTGTTACTGTCATTTACAGAAATAGAAAAAATCGTCTGCCGGATTGCTTCCTTCAGGGTAAACTGAGACAGACAGATATAGTGGTCTTTTTCAATGTAAGGTAAATAGGAAAATTCTTCCCCATCCCGTCCCTGAATGTGGAAAACAGAGTTGCCGCAGGAAATAGTAGTCGTATATTTATCATCAGAACTGATGGAAATTACGGAGTCTTCCGTGGATAACTTTCTTATGATTTCATAAAAAAGCTTTGCTTCCAGGGCAACTTTCCCCATTTCCAGGATTTCTCCTTCTACTTTTGTCTCAATTCCCATTTCCATGTCATTGGCAGTCAGTTTGATTTCACCTGTGGTGGAGTCAATAAGAATACATTCCAATATAGACATTGTGGTTTTGGAAGGAATTGCTTTTGATACAATATTAAGTCCGTTTAAAATAGCATCTTTTTGAAATGTCAGCTTCATAATTGTTGATAACTCCTTTGCTGTGAAATTGAGGGTGTTGCGTGTGATATATAGATAATTTTCGTCGCAATCGTAGTAGGGGGCCTGAATTTGTGTATAAGTCTGAAATGCTTAAGAAAAAGCTGGATTTTCCATGTGAATAAGCATGTGAAAAATTATGAGATTCATTCTGAATAATTTAAGGGTTATCCACAACCTGAAAATCGATCTATTTTATACACATATTCTCCACAATAAACTCACATGGCTATTGTGGAGAAATTTTCTTTTTTAAAATATCCATGGTATTCTGAAGGGAAGCATCTGTTTTCAGTTCTTCCGTGATTTTATCAACACCGTGCATGATGGTGGTATGGTCTCTTCCGCCGAGGGCACGTCCCACTTCCTGGAGAGGAATATTTAAAAGGCTCCGGCACAGATACATCACGATCTGCCTTGGGCGGGCAATATTACGGCTGCGCTTTTGGGATATGATTTCATCAGCAGAGACTTCAAACTGTTCTGCAACGATGCTGATGATGTATTCAGGAGTGATGTTTTTTACTTCTCCTGGGGAAATCAGGTCTTTTAACGCTTCTTCTGCCAGCTCGATATTGATTTCTTTTTTATTCAGCTTGGAAAGGGCAACGATTTTGGTCAGAGCTCCTTCCAGCTCCCGGATATTGGATTTGATATTGGTGGCTATGTACTTGATCACTTCATTATCAATGTTATAGCCTTCCAGTTCTTCTTTTTTCCGAAGGATAGCCATTCTGGTCTCATAGTCAGGAGATTGGATATCCACAGTAAGGCCCCATTCAAAACGGGAACGGAGACGTTCTTCCAGTGTTTCAATCTCTTTTGGCGGTTTATCAGAAGATATGATGATCTGCTTTTTGGATTCATAAAGGGCATTAAAAGTATGGAAAAATTCTTCCTGGGTACTTTCTTTGCCAATAATGAACTGGATATCGTCAATCAGCAGAACATCATTATTTCTGTATTTTTCACGAAATTCCGTAGTAGAAATATTATTTTTGTTACGGATGGCATCGATCAGTTCATTGGTAAATTTTTCTGATGTCACATAAAGAATCTTCGCCTTTGGATTATTTTTTAATATAAAATGGGCGATGGAATGCATCAGATGGGTTTTGCCCAGACCTACACCTCCATAAATAAAAAGAGGATTGTAAATTTCTCCTGGAGATTCGGCTACAGCAAGAGAAGCAGCATGAGCCAGATTATTGTTGGCTCCTACGACAAAGGTGTCGAAGGTATAACGGGGATTTAAATTGGCATTCTGGATGAGGGAAAGGCTGACTTCCTGTTTATTTGCAGAATGAATCAGGGAGTCTTTTTCAGGCTCCGGTTCTTTCTGTTCCACATCATCTGCCGCAATAAATGCCACATCACAGGAAATTCCTGTTACTTCTTCGATGGTGATCTGAAGCAGGCGGGTATAGCGTTTTTGCACATAACTTAAAAAATCCTTTTCAGGAACGAGTATGGAAAGGGTATTGTTCTGAAAGGAATAAAGCTTCAGTGGAAGAAGCCAAGTTTTAAAGGATACATCAGAAATTTCATGTTCCTTTTTCAAAAAATTAAGGATGTCATCCCATTTTTCCTGTAGTTTCTCTATCATGTTGATTCTCCTAAAATCGTTATTGCTTGTGAATGAGCAAAATGACCCAATCTAAATTCTATTTTATACTATATCCACCGTTTTTTCAATGTAAAATATTTATCCACATTTAGGCTGTGTATAAAGAAAAGTTGTCCACAATCAAAATCCACAGAACTTATCCACCAAATAATCCACATATTGTGGATAAAATTTAAAAACAGCAGAAATTGTAGAAATATTCTGATGTGGAAAACAAAAGAAAAGGATGTGGAGAGCGTGGGATAAGATGTGGAAAGAGAAAAATAAAAGAAAAAATGATTGTGGAATCTCTGTGGATAGTGTGCTATACTGTCGGCGTAGGCAGGGAAGTGTCCATGCAGTAATTCCCGTAGCCTGGAAAATCTCAGAAAGCATTGTATCTGAAAAAGAACAGTAGCGTAGGAGGAGAAAAAATTGAATACAGTGAAAAAGACAAGGGATATGGTGATCATGGCTGCATTTATCTCGATTATGATGATTATGACAGTTGTACCGGTACTGGGCTATATTCCTTTAGGATTCATGAATGCCACCATTATTCATATACCGGTTATTGTCGGAGCCATTTTACTTGGACCGAAAAAGGGAGCGGTACTGGGAATGGTATTCGGACTTACCAGTATGTGGAAAAATACGGCGTTGATGCCGAACCTGACTTCTTTTGTATTTAGCCCGTTTATTCCAATGCCAGATGGAAGCAGCGGCGGAATCAAAAGTATTATTATTTGTATCATACCTAGAATCCTGATCGGCGTTGTGGCGTATTATACATATCGGGGTACGCTGAAAATATTTGGAAAAAATAAGAAGATTTCTCTGGCCATAGCCGGAGCAGCAGGATCCATTACCAATACACTTCTGGTTATGAACCTGATTTATGTGCTATTCGGGTCTGTCTATGCGGAAGCAGCAAAAGCAAGTGTGGAACACGGTCTGTATGGATTTATTATCGGAGTAATCTGTATGAACGGAATTCCGGAAGCAATTTTAGCCGGGATTTTAACAGTTGCCATTGTGACAGCTTTGGAAAAGATAAAAAAAGACTGATAAAAGCGAAAAAAACAGATACTAAATATAGTTGATAAAAAAAGCATGGACACAAAGTAATGGGGCAGTAAAGAAGCTGCCCCATTTTTGACGGTTTTTTTAAGAAATCTGCTTGACTTGACCGTATTCCTTCTTTATAATGGATACGATGTTTAATTAAAATAGTCTGAATATGTTTAGCGAATAACTATTGACTATATAAGAGGAGGTGTCCGAGTTATGAAGATGACTTTCCAGCCAAAGAAGAGACAGAGAGCGAAAGTTCACGGCTTCAGAGCCAGAATGAGCAGTGCAGGCGGAAGAAAAGTTTTAGCTGCCAGAAGAGCAAAAGGAAGAGCAAAATTATCAGCTTAATGAACCAGGCCGCAAGTAACATTGTGGCCTTTTCTTTTCTTATAAAAAAAGAAAAGGATGATCGTATTCATGAAAAGATTTCATTCCATTAAAAAAAACGGTGATTTCCAGCTGGTTTACGGAATGGGAAAATCCTACGCCAATAAATTTCTTGTCATGTATGTAAGAAATACCGGATTACCCTGTTCCAGAATCGGGATTTCAGTCAGCAAAAAAGTGGGGAACAGTGTGATCAGACACCGTATGACCCGGCTGGTGAGGGAAAGTTTCCGTTATCATGAAAACATAATCAAGACAGGATTAGACATCGTAGTCGTTGTAAGACCGGCGGCAAAAGAACAAAATTTTAAAGAAATTGAAGGTGCTTTCAGGCATCTGTGCGGACTGCATAACATTTTTTTAGAGAATCGAAGTGAGCATGATGATTAAGAAAATTATGATTCGGTTAATTCGCGGATACCAGATTTTTTTGTCTCCGCTGAAGAGAAACGTTCACTGTATTTACACACCAACGTGTTCTCAATACGCCATTGAAGCACTGGAAAAACATGGTGTGGTAAAAGGTACATTGCTGGCAATATGGAGAATACTCCGGTGTAACCCATTTGCCAAAGGCGGTTATGATCCAGTTCCGTAAACTTAGGAGGTAACGTATTGGACTTTTTGATTGCGACGAAAATAGGAGGATTTTTAGGACCGTTTGCTGAAATCCTTGGCTACATTATGGATGCCATTTTCCGTTTTACCAGTATGTTTGGCATCATGAATATCGGTATCTGTATTATTTTATTTACTTTGATCGTAAAGCTCCTGATGCTTCCGCTGACGATCAAACAGCAGAAGTTTACAAAAATGAACGCAGTAATGCAGCCGGAACTTCAGGCTATTCAGAAAAAGTATAAGGGTAAGAATGATCAGGAATCTATGATGAAAATGAATGTGGAAACAAAAGCCGTATATGAAAAATACGGAGTTTCCATGACAGGAGGCTGTGTACAGCTTGTTATTCAGCTTCCGATCGTGTTTGCGCTGTATCGGGTTATTTATAATATACCGGCATATGTAAGTTCTGTAGGTAATATTTTCTACGGAATTGCAGATAAGCTTTTAGGAACTTGCGGTGGAGATCTGGCTGCACTGGCTACACAGCTGAACGAATTTGGCGTGGCAAATAAGGTGAGCAATCTTTCTATGATTTCCAATTTTACCACAGAGCCCACCAGTGCGAAAATCGTAGATTTTCTTTATAAGTTAAATCCGGCTCAGTGGAGTTTGCTGCAGCAGCAGTATGGAGCAGGTGTGATTGACAATGCTTCTATGGAACTGGTGGAAGGAATGAATTCTTTCCTGGGAATCAATCTGTCTACAACCCCTTGGGAGGGAGGGCTGATTGCCTGGACGATTCCGATCCTGGCAGGTCTGACCCAGTGGTACAGCACCAAACTGATGAGCAGTGCCCAGAATACTTCTGATGATGCTCCAGGTGCAAGCATGATGAAGCAGATGAATATCATGATGCCTCTGATGTCTGTATTCTTCTGTTTTACATTCCCGGCAGGTATTGGTATTTACTGGATTGCCCAGTCTGTATTTACCGTAATCCAGCAGTGGATCATCAACCGTCATTTATCAAAGATTGATATTGATGCCATGGTAAAGAAAAACGTGGAAAAGGCCAATGCCAAGAGAGCCAAAAAAGGTCTTCCGCCTCAGAAGATTTCCCAGAATGCTTCCGTCAGCTTAAAACAGATTGAAGCAGAGCAGGAGAGAAAAGAGAAAGAACTGGAAGAGAAGAAGGCAAGAGCAGAAGAACAGATTAAGGAATCTATGGAATATTACAATAAAGATCCGAAACCTGGCAGTCTGGCAGCAAAGGCCAATATGGTTAAGAAATATAATGAAAAACACAATAAATAGGAGGGATGGTTTATGGAAATGATTACGGTTTCTGCCAAGACAGAGGACGAGGCAACGATCAAGGCAGCCATGGAACTTCAGACAACCCGTGATAAGCTGGAATATGAAGTAATTGATAAAGGCAGTGCAGGTTTTCTGGGAATTGGTGCAAAGCCGGTAATTATCCGTGCAAAGAAAAAAACATCCCTGGAAGATATAGCGATTGATTTTCTGAACCAGATATTTGAGACCATGAACATGGAAGTGGAAATCAAAGCTTCTTATAATGAGGAAGAAAAAGAACTTTCCATTAATATGGAAGGAGCTGATATGGGAATCCTCATTGGAAAAAGAGGACAGACACTGGATTCCCTTCAGTATCTGGTAAGTCTTGTGGTGAATAAAAACAAAGAAAATGAAGGGCATATCCGTGTAAAACTGGATACGGAAAATTACAGGGAGAGAAGAAAAGAAACGCTGGAAACACTGGCTAAGAATATTGCCTATAAAGTGAAAAGGACAAAACGTCCGGTTTCTCTGGAACCGATGAATCCTTATGAGAGAAGGATCATTCATTCTTCTCTGCAGAACGATAAATATGTAACGACCAGAAGTGAAGGCGAGGAGCCGTTCCGTCATGTGGTAATTTCTCTGAAAAAAGAAGGTTACCGCAGAGGGGGAAGATATAACGAGCCGGCTTCCGTGGAACAATAAGAAGAAAAGCCAGGTTGCAAGTCAGCCTGGCTTTCCGTTAAAATAGAGGATATGATGAAAACAGATACGATTGCGGCAGTTGCTACTGCCATGAGCAGTTCCGGAATAGGAATTATCCGGATCAGCGGGGAAGAATCTTTTGCGATTATTGATAGGATATTCCGGAAGAAAGATGGAACCCATCTGAAGGAATGGAAGAGTCACAGAGTCTATTATGGATTTATCTGTGATGGTGAGGAAAAAATTGATGAAGTTCTGGTTCTTGCCATGAAAGGACCTCATAGCTATACGGCAGAAGATACCATAGAAATCGACTGCCATGGCGGCGTATTGATGATGAAAAAAATACTGGAAACAGTATTGAAATATGGAGCAAGACCGGCGGAGCCTGGAGAATTTACAAAGAGAGCGTTTTTAAACGGACGTATAGATCTTTCCCAGGCAGAGGCTGTGATTGATATTATTGAAGCTAAGAACCAATATGCCCTTCAGTCTTCTGTCAGTCAGTTAAGAGGGGCAGTCTCCAAAGAAATAAAAAGTCTGAGAGAACAGATTTTATATGAAATTGCATTTATAGAATCTGCATTGGATGATCCGGAGCATATTTCTCTGGATGGATATGGAGATAAGCTGGACCAGGTTCTGGAAGAAATCATAGAAAGGACCAGAAAATTACTTTCTTCTGCGGATGACGGAAAGGTTATGACGGAAGGAGTCAAAACGGTTATTGTGGGAAAACCCAATGCAGGAAAATCATCTCTGATGAATGTTCTGTTAGGGGAAGACCGGGCGATCGTTACGGATATTGCAGGAACCACCAGGGATATTCTGGAAGAACATATCCGGCTTCAGGGAATCAGTCTGAATGTGATCGATACGGCAGGAATCCGGGATACGGAAGATGTGGTGGAACGGATTGGAGTGGACAGGGCTAAAAACATTGCCAGGGAAGCTGATCTGATCCTTTATGTGGTAGATGCGTCCTGTCCGTTGGATGAGAATGATAAGGAAATATTAAAACTGATCCAGGACAGAAAGTGTGTGGTCCTATTAAATAAAACAGACCTGAAGCAGGAAGTGGAAGCAGAAGAATTGGAAAAAATCTCAGGACAAAAGGTGGTTCCAGTATCCGTGAAAGAGGGAACGGGGATAAACCTTCTGGAAGAGGAAATTAAAAAGCTGTTTTATCATGGAGAATTAAATTTTAATGATGAAGTTTATATTACCAATGTAAGACATAAAACAGCTTTGGAAGAAACGCTGAACAGTCTTCTTATGGTAAAGCAGAGTATAGCGGATCAGATGCCGGAAGATTTTTATTCTATTGACCTGATGAATGCTTATGAACAGCTGGGGATTATCATCGGAGAAGCTGTGGAAGACGATCTGGTCAATGAGATTTTCAGTAAGTTCTGTATGGGAAAATAAAGACAGAAAACTTGGAAAAGGTGAGATAACATGCCAAATGTAGAAGAAACATATGATATTATAGTCGTAGGAGCCGGACATGCAGGCTGTGAAGCAGCTTTGGCCTGTGCAAGACTGGGGCTGGAAACGATCATGTTTACTGTCAGTGTGGACAGTATTGCATTGATGCCCTGTAATCCGAATATTGGAGGCAGTTCCAAAGGCCATCTGGTAAGAGAATTGGATGCTTTAGGCGGGGAAATGGGGAAAAATATTGATAAGACCTTTATTCAGTCAAAAATGCTGAATGAATCGAAAGGTCCTGCCGTTCATTCCCTGAGGGCTCAGGCAGACAAACAGAATTATACCAGAGAAATGAGAAACACCCTGGAAAATACGGATCATCTGACTATACGTCAGGCAGAGGTGACAGAAATTATTGTGGAAGATGGAATTCTGAAAGGAGTGAAAACTTTTTCAGGAGCTGTCTATCATTGTAAGGCGGCGGTTCTGGCAACCGGCACCTATCTGAAAGCCAGATGTATCTATGGAGAGGTTAGTTCCTTTACCGGGCCGAACGGACTTCAGGCAGCGAATCATCTTACGGACTCTCTGATTGCCAATGGAATTGAAATGTACCGGTTTAAGACAGGCACTCCTGCCAGAGTGGATAAGAGAAGTATTGACTTTTCCAAAATGGAAGAGCAGTTTGGAGATAAGAGAGTGGTGCCGTTTTCTTTTTCCACAGACCCGGAATCGGTACAGAAAGAACAGGTTTCCTGCTGGCTTACTTATACCAATGAAAAAACCCATGAAATCATCAGAGAAAATTTGGACCGATCTCCTTTGTTTTCCGGAGCGATTGAAGGAACGGGACCCCGGTATTGTCCGTCTATTGAGGATAAGGTAGTAAAGTTTCCGGATAAAAACCGGCATCAGGTATTTGTGGAACCGGAAGGGCTGTACACCAATGAGATGTATCTGGGAGGTATGTCCAGTTCTCTTCCGGAAGATGTCCAGTATGCTATGTACCGCACGGTTCCCGGTTTGGAACATGTAAAAATCGTGAGAAATGCTTACGCCATTGAATATGACTGCATCAATTCCAGACAGTTAGATGCAACTCTGGAATTTAAAAAGATACAGGGATTATTCAGCGGCGGACAGTTTAATGGAAGTTCCGGTTATGAGGAAGCAGCGGTACAGGGATTTATGGCAGGAGTGAATGCTGCTATGAAGGTACTGGGAAGAGAACCTTATATTCTGGACCGTTCTCAGGCGTATATTGGTGTGCTGATCGATGATCTGGTTACGAAGGAAAATCATGAGCCTTACCGTATGATGACTTCCAGGGCGGAATATCGTCTTCTCCTCAGGCAGGATAATGCAGACCTGAGACTGATGAAGATTGGCCATGAAATTGGTCTGGTAGATGATGCCACATATGAAAGATTATTGTGGAAAGAAAAGGCTATTGAAGAAGAGAAAGAGAGACTGGAAAAAGCTGTAGTGGGAGCCAATGAGAAGGTACAGAAATTTTTGGAGAGCCATGGAAGTACGGCACTGAAATCGGGAAGCACATTGGCAGAACTGGTGAGAAGACCGGAACTGAATTATTTTTCTCTGGCTGAATTAGATGAAAACAGGCCGGAACTTCCTTATGATGTAGCAGAGCAGGTAAATATCAATCTGAAATATGCCGGTTACATCAAACGTCAGATGCAGCAGGTTACCCAGTTTAAAAAGCTGGAAAATAAAAAGCTGGATAAAGATTTTGACTATTCCATAGTGCCAAGTTTAAGGCGGGAAGCAGTACAGAAACTGAACTTATATAAACCATTAAATATTGGACAGGCGTCCAGGATTTCCGGTGTATCGCCGGCAGATATTTCTGTTCTGCTGGTTTATCTGGAACAGTTCAGGCATCAGAAAAAATAGGGGAATAGAATGGATAAACAATTTGAAATTTGGATCAAACAGGAATTGGAAGGAATTGCAGAACTTTCTGATCAGCAGGTTAATCAGTTTTTTCAATATTATGAGATTTTGATTCAATGGAATCAGGTGATGAATCTGACAGCAATCACAGAGATGCATGATGTGGTAATCAAGCATTTTGTGGACAGTCTTGCTTTGGTAAAAGCGTTTCCTGAAATCGGTCAGGAAGAGCTGACTTTGATCGATGTGGGGACAGGAGCCGGTTTTCCGGGACTTCCGTTAAAAATCGCTTATCCCCAATTAAAAGTAACGCTTCTGGATTCTCTGAATAAACGTATTAAATTTCTGGAAGAAGTAGTCAGATCCTTAGGTTTGGAACAGGTAGAACTGATACATGGGAGAGCGGAAGACTTTGGAAGAGACAAAACATACAGAGAGAAATTTGATATTTGCGTATCCAGGGCAGTTGCCAATCTTTCTACACTTTCTGAATACTGTATACCGTTTGTAAAAATTGGAGGATGCTTTATTCCTTATAAGTCAGGAAAACTGGAAGAGGAATTGACTGGAGGAAAAGGAGCAGTAAAAAAACTGGGAAGTGAGCTGGAGAAGATTGAAACATTCTGTCTTCCCAATAAAGATGAAAGATCTTTGGTAGTCATACGGAAAAAGAAAGCTTTGGATAAAAAATATCCGAGAAAAGCGGGAATACCTTCCAGAGAACCATTAAGTTAAAATGTTTCATGTGAAACATGAAAAAGAGGACACCTCAAAAGTCATAAGATGACCGAAAAGGTGCCCTCTTTTTTTGTGATAAAAACTCAGGTAAAGAAAATTCGGATCACATTCATTACCTTATCCGGACATTCCAGCTGAGGAAGAAGTTTTGCTTTGGAAATCAGAGAATATTCAATAGCAGAATTGTACTGCTGATACTCTTTCAGGGATTCTTCCATTCCGTCAATTTCCTGACTTCCTAACAGGTAAATGCTGTTGTCAATTTTTTTCAATGCGTTGGCAATGTTGCATTTTGTATAATTGCATTTTAAACTGGAAAACATGGCTTTGGGATAACTTCCCTTGTGTGCAGACTCAAAATAGTAATCCATATAGGCGGAGCGGACAGAATAGGGATTATGGAAATACTTATTTTTAAAGATTTCTTCAATTACACCTCTGGAAGATGCCATATGGTACAGTAAGGTTCCGATGATCGGTGTATCCAGAATGAATTTATATAATTTTGCATTCTTATTGGGCACCTGGGCATAGGATAGCAGGCTGCCTGGATTGATCAGCATGATCCGGTTAAATAGTTCAGGGCTGTGATTGCATGCCATAATGGCAAAGGAAGCGGATTCCCCGGTTGCAATGATATCAGTACGGTGTCCAATCTCTGATTTGATAAAATCACAGAGAAGTTCCACATAAAGATAATTGGTATAGGTAAGATTCGGCTTTTCAGAACGTCCGCAGCCAAGAAGGTCTATGGTATATACGGTATATTCTTCTGAGAGAGAGCTGACTATTCTGTGCCACTCATAACTGCTGGCCGGATAGTCAAAATCATGGACCAGAAGTAAGGGCTTGCCGGAACCGGATTTGGTATAATGGATGTTGCCAAAACGCCATTTGTAACATTGGGACTGGGAATTGTCTTCCAGCAAATGTTTGGATAATGCAGATATTTTTATTCCTTTATTTATCATAGCGATTCCAGCAGCAGCACTGGAAGAAAGAATCAGAAGGGTGAGAAGTTTATTCCTTGTTTTCATGGATCGTGCCTCCTTGAAATCTTTTTCTTCATTATAATAGATAACAATGGATAAGACAATGTTTCATGTGAAACATTTTTAATTCAGGGTAGTTAAATAAATAAAAATATGATATACTTTTCCGTGAGTATAAGGAAAGGATGCAACTATGGGACGAATTATTGCAATAGCAAACCAAAAAGGCGGAGTGGGAAAAACTACTACAGCGATCAATTTGTCAGCAACTTTGGCAGAAGCGGGGCAGAGGGTATTGGCAGTAGACTTTGATCCCCAGGGAAATGAAACCAGTGGTCTTGGAGTAGAAAAAGACAGTGTGGAACATACAGTTTATGAGCTTCTGATAGAAGAATGCAAAGTTGAGGACTGTATTGTAAAAGAAGTGCAGCCTGGGCTGGATCTTATGCCTTCCAATGTAAATCTTGCGGGGGCAGAAATTGAGCTTTTAGAGATTGAACAGAAAGAAAGAGTTTTGAAAAAGTCCCTGGATCAGATAAAAGACAGATATGACTTTATTATTATTGATTGTCCTCCATCTTTAAGCCTTCTTACAATCAATGCTCTGACTGCATCCGATACTGTATTAGTTCCCCTTCAGTGCGAGTATTATGCACTGGAAGGATTAAATCAGGTGATGAAAACAATCAAACTCATCAAAAAAAATCTGAATCCCAAACTGGAAATCGAGGGCGTGGTATTTACCATGTACGACAGCAGGACCAATCTGTCTACGGAAGTGGTTCAGAGTGTACGGGAAAGTTTAAATGAAAATATTTATAATACGATGATCCATAGAAATGTCAGACTGGCGGAGGCGCCCAGCTATGGAATGCCGATCACGGTTTATGATACCCGCTCGGTAGGGGCGGAAGATTACCGGATGCTGGCAGCAGAAGTGATAAAAAGAGGGGAAGAGTTATAATGGCGAAGAAAACAAGACTGGGAAAAGGTCTGGGAGCTTTAATCGGAGGAGATACGGAAACGGAGAAAGTGCCGGATGCTGAGCCAGAGAAAAAAACGGAAGAAAAGAAATCAGAGGAACCGGGAAAAGAATTATTTTTAAAGGTTTCTATGATAGAACCAAATAAAGAGCAGCCAAGAAAGAAATTTGATGAAGATCAGCTGAAGGAGCTAGCTGATTCTATGAAACAGTATGGCGTCCTTCAGCCTCTTCTTGTCCAGAAAAAAGGGAATTTTTATGAAATCATAGCGGGAGAGAGAAGGTGGAGAGCTGCGAAACTGGCTGGATTGAAAGAAGTTCCTGCAGTAATCCGTGAGTATGATGAGCAGCAGAAAATGGAGATTGCTCTGATTGAAAATGTTCAGAGAGAAGATCTGAATCCCATTGAAGAAGCCATGGCTTATAAACGTTTAATGGAAGAATTCCATCTAAAACAGGAAGAAATTGCTGACCGTGTATCGAAAAACCGAACTACGATCACCAACAGCATGAGGCTTTTGAAACTGGCTGAAGAAGTACAGAAAATGCTGGTAGAAGGTGTATTATCCAGTGGACATGCCAGGGCATTGCTGGGATTGGAGGATAAGAAAGCCCAGGTAATGATGGCAGAGAGAATTTTAGCGGAAGGTCTTAGTGTTCGTGATGTAGAGCGGCTGGTAAAATCTTTTGGAAAAACCAAAAAGAAAAAAGAAAAAGAGTCAGATGCAGTAACACTGGCATTCCAGCATATGGAAGAAAAGATGAAAGCAATCATGGGAACAAAAGTTTCCATTAACCGGAAAGATAAAAATAAAGGAAGAATCGAAATTGAGTACTATTCTCCGGCAGAACTGGAAAGAATTATTGAATTAATAGAATCTATCCGTCAATAATGAAAGAAAGTGGAAGTGAGGACATAAGATGGAAAACAGCATTATGGGAACCTGGGCAATTGATCCGGCCTTTATTATCATAGGATTGGCGGCAGTCACTTTAATTTTACTGATTTTGGTGATCGTGTGCATGGTAAAGATGAAGAAGCTGTATCGAAGATATGATTATTTTATGAGAGGAAAAGATGCAGAAACCCTGGAAGATATTATCATGGAGCAGATTGAAGAAATCAGAAATCTGAAAGCGGAAGATAAGGCTAACAAAGAATCGATCCGTTCACTTAACCGGAATCAGAGGGCTTCTTTCCAGAAATTTGGCATTGTAAAATATAATGCATTTAAAGGAATGGGCGGAACACTCAGTTTTGCATTTGCATTACTGGATTATACAAATACAGGTTTTGTGATCAATTCGGTTCATAGCAGGGAGGGATGTTATCTGTATATGAAACCGGTGGATCGGGGACAGACAGATACGCTTCTTGGAAATGAAGAAAAAGAAGCTTTGGAGCAGGCTTTGGGATACAGAGAGATGAAAATGCAGTAAAATTGTATTTTTTAACATACAATTTCGAGAAACATTGACTTTCTCAAGTTGAATTGATAAAATTTAGACCAATGGCAAAGAGGCCGGAACATGGGATGTTCCGGCTTTTTTATTTGCATGATATAGGAAAATTCAGCAAACACTGTTCAAAAGGAGGAAAATCATATGTCTTATGTAGAGGAAATTTATGAGAGAGTAACCTTACAGAATCCGGGCGAGCCGGAATTTCATCAGGCTGCTAAGGAGGTTCTGGATTCTCTGAAGCTGGTGATTGATGCCAATGAAGAAAAATACCGCAGTGCCGGATTGCTGGAGCGTTTTGTGGAGCCGGAGAGAATCATCAGTTTTCGTGTTCCGTGGATGGACGATCAGGGAAAGGTCCATGTGAATAAAGGATATCGTGTGCAGTTCAACAGCTCCATTGGACCCTACAAAGGTGGATTGAGATTTCATCCTTCTGTAAATCAGAGCGTTTTGAAATTCCTTGGTTTTGAACAGGTTTTAAAAAATTCTCTGACCGGACTTCCTATGGGAGGCGGAAAAGGTGGTTCCAATTTTGATCCGAAAGGAAAATCAGATGCGGAAGTTATGAGATTCTGTCAGAGCTTTATGACGGAACTGTACCGTCATGTGGGAGCGAATGTAGATGTACCGGCTGGAGATATTGGTGTAGGCGGCCGTGAAGTAGGATATCTGTTTGGGCAGTATAAAAGAATTACCGGACTTTACGAAGGAGTTCTGACTGGTAAAGGACTGACGTTCGGAGGTTCCCTGGCCCGTACAGAAGCTACCGGATATGGTCTGGTTTATATGCTGGAGGAAATGCTGAAGCATCATGGAAAAGAACTGGAAGGAAAAACGGTTCTGGTTTCCGGTTCCGGTAACGTGGCAATCTATGCGGCTCAGAAAGCTCAGAGCCTGGGAGCGAAAGTAGTTGCCATGAGCGATTCTAACGGCTATGTATATGATAAAGATGGCATCAAGCTGGATATTATGAAAGAAATCAAAGAAGTTCGCCGTGGACGTGTAAAAGATTACGCAGATCAGGTTCCGGGTGCTGTGTATACGGAAGGAAAGGGAATCTGGACAATTCCTTGTGATATTGCGCTTCCCTGTGCAACACAGAACGAACTGAATCTGGAAGATGCCAAGACATTAAAATCAAATGGCTGTTTTGCAGTAGCAGAAGGTGCAAATATGCCGTCCACCAGAGAAGCTACCGATTTCTTCGTGGAAAATGGAATTTTGTTTATGCCTGGTAAAGCAGCAAATGCAGGCGGTGTTGCAGTAAGCGGCCTGGAGCAGTCACAGAACAGTTTAAGACTTAGCTGGACATTTGAAGAAGTAGATGGAAGGCTGAAGGGAATTATGGCTGACATTTATGCAAAAGCAGCTGATGCAGCTGAAAGATATGGGGTAAAAGGAAATTATGTGGCCGGTGCCAATATTGCAGGATTTGAAAAAGTTGCGACTGCAATGATGAGCCAGGGAATCGTATAAGTTAACCTTGTTTTCTTTTTCCAAATAGTATATAATATAGTCCAGACATGAGGCGAAGTCTTTCTTCGCCTCATGTTTGTCTGGAATATATTTGCAAAGAAGGTGGAAACATGCATAAATTTCTGCGTTCCATTGGATTTTCTCAGTGCAGGAATAATCAGGATGTGGAAGTACTTTTAAATCGCATTATAGAAAATCCTACGGAAAAAAGAAGAATACAGATAGATGAAAATACCAATCTGTGTGAGATAAGGGGAGAAGTGGCTCCTGGAATGGGGATTGCCATATTTGGAGAGATGGATCGTGATGGGAATTTTCGCAGGGAATATTATTACCCCTATCTGACCAGTGATGACCTGTCCTCTACAGCAGATTGTTCGATCCAGAGACATACAGATAAAGAAACCTGTGCCGGTCTTTTGGATGAATACAGGGTAGGAATTTCTCTTATTTTCTTTTTGGAAAATTTATTCGAGTATCGGGAAGCCAGAAAAGATAACCGGTTTGAGGAAGTTCATGGAGTATGCCTGACAGGATTGTCCATGAGCGGTAAGATACTTCTTCCGTTGAAAATGACAGCGAAACAGGTGGAACTTTCCAAAGTGGCTTCAAGAGACAGAAACAGTCTTCTGGAAGCTGCAAAAAACGGAGATGAAGATGCTATGGAGACGCTTACCATTGAAGATATTGACCTTTATTCCAAAGTATCGAAGCGTATGATGAAAGAAGATATCTATTCTATTATAGATACCTGTTTTATGCCCTGCGGAGTGGAATGTGACCAGTATTCCGTTATTGGTGAGATAAAAAATGTGGAAACGAAAGTGAATTCCATGACAGAAGAAGAAATTTATGACCTGACGGTAGAAAGCAGCGATATTTTATTCCATGTGGGAATTGGAAAAAAAGATTTGCTGGGTGAACCGGAAGTAGGCAGGAGATTTAAAGGTCAGATCTGGATGCAGGGAATTGCAAAATTTGAAGCTTGACGTATTCTGATTTTCTGATATAATAATATTATTGCGGATTTTTCCGCAGATGCTTCCATAGTTAAATGGATATAACGGGGTCCTCCTAAGAAAGTGTTGAAACATACACCTCGGAGGAAAAGGAAAAAGGTAGCAAGTAAAATTAAATATAGATTTTCTAAATGTCGCTATAGCTCAGCTGGATAGAGCGACCGCCTCCTAAGCGGTAGGTCGGAGGTTCAAATCCTCTTAGCGACGCCAAAAACTCCGCCGAAAACGTTGATTTTTCAAGGTTTTCGGCGTTTTCTTTTTCCCAAGAAAAATCGAACACATAACAAACAGCGATTAGCAGGAAGCATTTTTGCTAATCGGAAGTGCCCATGGTGAACTCGAACGATTGATTTTTGTCACAGATTAGCTTGCTAATGATTAGCAGAAAATTCTCGATTTTTGCTAATCAAATTGCCTCTCCTGCTAATTTGCCGAAAAATCATGCAAAAAACCTTGCTAATTGGATGGGCGAATGTTACCGAGTAAAAGGCATTTTTTTGAAGTTTATTTCGTCCTTTTGCTGGCATATTTGAGGGGGTACTCCGCTTCTCGTATAATGATGCTGTAAGGAGGTGTGCGCCAGTTCGGCGCTGGATATATAGCTGGTGGGAATCCAGTCTGGTAAGGCCTAGCAAACCGCCAGTACCGAGTCCTTGGAGCGCCAAAGGCTAACAATGGTGTTTAAGCGTAGGACAGGGAACAGGAACGCCGTAATGCGAAAGCGTGAAGTGATTGAGCTTCGTTAGAGTTATCGATTGTGCGAGGTGGTCTGGTACCTCCTTTCCTTGGATTTACGCACTACAATGCAACAAGCCACTGGGGTAAGTACTGTGTACTGCATAGAACAAGCAGGAAGAAGCTGAAAATGAAACGTGAAGCCATAAAGAGATGGATATGGGAGCATATGCACGAGAGCATAAGCGACACGATTGAAGCGTTAAATGTGAAACTGGCCGGACATTACAGATATTACGGGATATACGGGAATTATATAGGATTGCAAAAGTATTATAAGTATGTCCGGGAAGAACTATGGAAAAGCAAAAGACGCAGAGACCAGACTTATTGGCTGACATGGCGGAAATACAGGGATATCTTGAAGTTACATCCGTTGGAGTATCCGAGGATATACCTGAAAAGTGCTTATTAGGCAAATGACTTATTGAAGAGCCGTATGCCTTAATAGGGCACGTGCGGTTCTGTGAGGGGCTTTTGAGACTTGAACCTCTCATCACAAAGAAATTTGAAATGAAAGGAAGTGAAAAGTCGAGACAAAGTCTACTCGACGCATCGTATGAGAGAAACCTTGATTCTTTGCCCGTATGCACTTTTCACCGAAGCGGTAATTTCTTTTGAAATGTTGGTGCGGGGCATTACCATTGTCATCAGGATACCGTCTATCCGCAGTTTAGGATTGATCTGCCGCTTGACCATAGAAACCGAGCGAAGCAACAGCTCCAGACCTTTCGCTGAAAGATAGTGGGGCTGTGTTGGGATAACCACACTGTCAGCTGCCGCCAGAGCATTGATGGTAATCATGCCAAGAGAGGGCATACAGTCAATCAGTACATAGTCGTAATTCTTTTTGACCTCATTCACATAGGTTTTCAAAACACGCTCACGGCTCATGGCATTAATCAGCCTGACTTCAAAGCCAGACAGCTCAATATTGGACGGAAGCAGATTCACGCCCTCATTATGATGCAGGATGCCTTGTGAAACATCAAAGGCTTTATCATCGATAATACTTTGCATCACCGTGGAGAGGGTTATGGGAATGTCATCTGGTCTGATGTACCCCAGAGCCATGGTTAAGTTTGCCTGTGCATCCGCATCAATCAGCAGGACTTGGAGGGATTTTTTATGTGCTGGTCTGCTTCAGCTGCCCCGCTGCTTATCCGAAGCAGCGACTATTTACACAGCTTCGATTATAAATGAGGATAATTTATCAAAAAAAGCTTCTACTGTCATTGGTATTCTCACGCTTCAAATGTAGAAGCCTTATTTCTGCAATATAGTTCTTATTTTTCTTACTGCCGCAAAGGCTTAACAGCCTTTGCGGTTTTTTGTTTGTCGATATTTGTCGGGAAAAAGGACAAGCCTTCTTCCGGTATCGGCTGCCGTTCTCCGCCCTTTCCAATCTGAATGTTCAAACAAATCAGATTGGAGGTAAGGAAAATGGCATATAACCATGGAAAAGCAGAGTATAAATGGAAACTATGGAAAGAGAAAGAAGAAAAAATTTTAAGAGACAATGGTGTTACCGAAGATACGATTGAAGCAATCCGTCTCTATGACCGCCAGACATTTAATTCAGACAGACGATATTATGAGCGTGTGCAGGAAACAGGTACATATCTGGATACGGTAGCAGCATCTACTGATCAGGCAGAGCTGAAAACAGTACAGGATTTCTTGGATCATATTGAGAATCAGGAATTGTATCATGTACTGATCACAGTGGACAGGCTTACCCTGCAGATCGTTCTGATGAAGATCCAGGGGTACAGCACTCATGAAATCGCCAGGTATCTGAAGATTACCGAAAAGGCGGTTTACAGGCGCATGGACAGGCTGAAAGAAAAAGTGAAGAAGATCTTCGAGTAATTCATGATAATCACAAAGCAGGGTGTGAGAACAAACTCCACCCTGCTTATCATTTATTAGAAAAAAGGAAACTTTTGTAAAAACCAGTATTTAAAAATTTTATCAGTAATAAAGTGCAGAATGATGTTTGGATTGCAGTTTTTATGCAACTATTTCTTGTTGCTATTGACAAAACCTTTTTCAGAGATTAAAATTATAACAGCGTTATATAGTACTGTTATATAGGAGGTGTGCAAAATAAACGGAAATGGAACGACTTTAGAAAATATCCACCGGGCAGCGAAAGCAGAATTTTTAGAAAAAGGATATAAAGACGCTTCCCTGCGGAATATTGTGAAATCCGTGGGAATGACTACCGGAGCCTTTTACGGATATTACAAAAGCAAAGAAGAACTTTTTGAAGCCATCGTTGGCGAGCATTATGAATATATTCGCAACCGTTTTATAAAGGCACAGCAGGAGTTCGCCGAACTACCAGCTGCCCAGCAGCCGGAAGTCATGAGTGATATTTCGGGAATCTGCATGTACGATATTCTCTATTATGCGTACGAACATTTAGAGGAATGTAAACTCATCCTCTGCTGTTCGGAAGGGACAAAATTTGCCGGGCTAATTGATGAAATGGTGGAGATTGAAGTGGAAGGGACTCATGCCTATCAGGAGGTTTTAAGGCAGCTTGGACGGCCCTCTCCGCAAATCGATCCTTCGCTGGAGCATATTCTGATCACCGGAATGTTTCATACTTTTTTTGAATTGATCATCCACGAAATGCCGCTCAAAGATGCCGAAAACTACGTCAGAGAAATGCGCGCCTTTTATACGGCGGGATGGATGAAAATTATGGGGCAGTAATGCTTTATAATTTTTGTCTCGTAGTTAGTTATAACTAACCTAAATTCGGATATTGTAAGAACATAGACGTGTTCTCTTTATCATAAACACAAAGAAAAGGAGGAATTTTTTTGAAAAAACAATCCAATTTATCACGCCTGCTGGAAATTGCAGGCAGCCATAAGTACCTGACCTATGCTTCATGGGTGCTTTCTGCCATCAGTGCCCTGATTGCTCTGGTACCCTTCTATTACATCTGGAAAATGATCAAGGAAGTATTGGAGGTGGCGCCGAATTTTGGCCAGGCACAGAACCTGACCGGTAATGGCTGGATGGCAGTATTATTTGCGGTTATAGCGGTGCTTGTCTACATAGCAGGGCTGATGTGTTCCCATTTAGGGGCATTTCGTATCGCCACAAACCTGCGTATCCAGACCATGGAACATATTGTCAGACTTCCCTTAGGTTTTGCCGAAAGTTTTGGCAGCGGAAAACTGCGCAAGATCGTCAACGAATCCAGCGCAGCCACTGAAACCTATCTCGCTCATCAGCTTCCCGACAGAGCCAATGCCATTGCAACCCCCTGCGGTCTTTTGGTGCTGTTGTTTGCATTTGACTGGAGACTGGGACTGTTGAGCCTTGTTCCGGTTGTGCTGGGGTTTCTGATCATGATGACAATGACCGGAAAGCAGATGCAGGAAAAGATGAAAGAATACCAGAATGCGCTGGATGATATGTCCAACGAAGCGGTAGAGTATGTCCGCGGGATTCCGGTGGTAAAAACCTTTGGCCAGACGATCTTTTCCTTTAAGAAGTTTAAAGACTCCATTGACCGGTATAAAGTATGGGTGATTGCTTATACCAAGCAGCTTCGGACACCGATGATGTTCTATACAGCTGCGATCAACGGAGTTTTTGCCACACTGATCGCCGGAGGACTATTGCTTACACAAGACGGTGTGACTTCCGGTTTCTTACTGGATCTCATTTTCTATATCATTATTACGCCGGTTATTTCTGTCACACTGACACGCATTATGTTCCAAAGTGAAAACGCCATGATCGTAGACGACGCTTTACAGAGAATTGACAGCGTTTTGAATTTGAAGCCTCTGGAGGAAACGAAACATCCAAAGCATCCTCAAAACGCTTCCGTGGAACTGAAATCGGTTCATTTCAGCTATGATGGAGAAAAAGAAGTATTAAAAGAAATTTCACTGACCATTCCTGCAGGGCAGACGGTAGCTTTTGTAGGCCCGTCCGGCGGTGGTAAGACAACCCTTGCCAACCTGATTTCCCGATTCTTTGATCCACAGAGCGGAATGGTAAAAATCGGTGGTGTTAATGTGAAAGACATCCCAAAAGAGGAACTCATGAATACGGTGTCTTTCGTATTTCAGAACAGCCGTCTCATCAAGGCGTCCATTCTGGAAAATGTGCGTATGGGAAAACCGGAAGCTACCCGTGAGGAAGTTCTGACTGCCCTTCATCACGCGCAATGCGATGATATTCTGGAAAAACTCCCACAGGGTGTGGATACGGTCATCGGTACAAAGGGGGTCTATCTTTCCGGTGGAGAGCAGCAACGAATTGCCATTGCCCGTGTGATGCTGAAAAATGCGCCGATTATTATTCTGGATGAAGCTACTGCCTTTGCTGACCCGGATAACGAAAGCCGTGTACAGGCTGCTTTCTCAAAACTTTCCGAGGGAAAGACAGTGATTATGATTGCCCACAGGCTTTCTACCGTAACAAATGTGGATCAGATTTTTGTCATTCAGGACGGACAGGTTGCCGAGTGCGGGAACAGTCGCGAATTGCTTGCAAAAGACGGCATTTTCAGCCATATGTGGAAAAATTACCAGACTTCCGTGCAATGGAAGGTAACAAAGGAGGTGCAGTGATATGATCAAAAAACTGCAGAAAAAATATGCCCTGTCCAAACAGGGAGCAAAAGACCTGATCAAAGGCTGCCTGGCCTGTGTCCTTCAGAATCTGTCTTTTATGTTTCCGGTGGGACTTTTATATTACCTGGTTAGCGATCTGATGAACGGGGGTGTTCCCGGTGGGAAAATTCCATTTTATGTGGCAGGTTGCGTGGTGTGTATCGGCCTGATTCTGCTGACCACTTTCTTTCAATACAATGCGACCTATTTTGCCACTTACAAAGAAAGCGGTATCCGCCGCATTACCCTGGCAGAGCATCTACGCAAAATCCCCCTTTCCTTTTTCGGGAAAAAGGATTTAGCCGATCTTACCAGTACCATTATGGCGGATTGCACCTTCCTGGAGCAGAGTTTTTCGCATTTTATCCCTGAGCTTGCGGGTTCGATCATTTCTACAGTTCTGATTTCTGTCGGTCTGCTATTTACGGACTGGAGAATGGCACTGGCTGCCTTATGGGTTCTGCCGGTTGCCTTTGCGATTGTGGGATTTTCCGCAAAGATTCAGGAAAATCTGAATCAGAAAGCCATGGATGTGAAGATGGCCTGCGCAGACGGGATACAGGAGTGCATTGAAACGGTTCGTGACCTGAAAGCGAACAACGCGGAGCAGGCATATTTAAAAGGTCTGGAAAAGAAGATCCGTGCCGTGGAGCATCGTTCCATCCTCAATGAATTCGGCCTTGCTGTTTTTGTGGTTTCCGCATCGCTGGTGCTGAAGCTTGGTATTGCAACGGTTGCGCTGGCAGGAGCTGTTCTGCTCATGCAAGGAAGCCTCTCCGTGCTTACATTCTTTATGTTCCTTCTGGTAGTATCCCGTTTATATGACCCTCTGCAGGGCGCACTCCAGAATCTTGCGGCAGTCATCAGTACACGAACCAACATTGCCCGTATGAATGAGATTCTCGATCATCCGATCCAGCAAGGCAGTGACAGGCTTTCCAATCAGGGGTATGATATTGTCTTTGACCATGTTGGGTTTGCCTACAATACCGGAGAAACAGTATTGAAAGATGTTTCCTTTACGGCAAAACAGGGAGAGGTTACGGCTTTGGTCGGCCCATCCGGCGGCGGGAAAACAACCGTATCCCGGCTGGCTGCAAGATTCTGGGATATTAACAGAGGAAAGATTACCGTGGGCGGCATGGATGTATCCCGAATTGACCCGGAAACACTGCTTTCTCTGTATTCCATCGTATTTCAGGATGTTACGCTATTTGACAATACGATTCTGGAAAATATCCGAATCGGAAACAAAGACGCCACAGATGAACAGGTCATTGCGGCTGCGAAACTTGCCAATGTAGATGAATTTGCCCAAAAACTGCCGGATGGATGGCATACCAATATCGGAGAGAACGGCTGTGAACTTTCCGGCGGAGAGCGCCAGCGTATTTCTATTGCCCGTGCATTTCTGAAAAATGCGCCGATCATTCTTCTGGATGAAGCTACTGCTTCCCTGGATGTGGAGAACGAAACTCTGATACAGACAGCCCTTTCCCGTCTGATCGCAGATAAAACCGTTCTGGTTATCGCCCACAGGATGCGTACCGTAGCCGGAGCAGATAAGATCGTTGTCCTTTCTGATGGCACCGTGGCAGAAGAAGGATCGCCACAGGAACTGGAAGAAAAGAATGGTGTATATGCCCATATGGTAAAACTGCAGACAGAAAACCAGAATTGGAAACTTGCATAAAGAAAAAGGAGGGCTGGTTATGCAAACATTAGGCGTTGTGGAGGATACCCTGTTTGTCCCTATGCTGGGCAGAATCTATGCCAGTGAGCATTGCCCACAAATTTTATATGATAGAAAAACATTAGAATTGAAAAACAGGCTGCCTTCAGACTTGATTAAACAGAATATGCAGAACCAGTACACCCTCTTGGCCTCTGCTTCCCGGTCTGCCAATATGGATTGGTTCATTCGATCTTTTCTGGAACGCAGACCGGACGGTGTGATTGTCCAGCTGGGCTGTGGCCTGGAAACAACCTATCACCGATGTGATAACGGAAAAACACACTGGTATGCCGTGGATCTGCCTCATGTAATCGAATACCGGCGAGGACTTCTTCCCGAACCGGAGCGGGAATTCTATATTTCAGGGGATGCCTTTGTGAAGGACTGGATCATAAAAGTTCGCAATGATGTACTTGATGCTCCTATTCTCGTTACTGCAGGCGGGTTGTTTCATTATTTTGAGGAACATAAGGTCATTGCCCTTCTGCGTATGATTGGGCAATTTGGAAATATGGAAGTTGTTTTTGATACGGTGAACAAAAGAGGCATGACCATGATGAAGAAAAAATATATGAAACAGGTCGGCCATGCCGATGCACAGATGTTCTTTTATGTGGATTCAGCGGAAGAACTGGCAGCAAAAATCGGGGGTAATGTGAAAGTGATTGCGGAGGAACCATACTATCGTTACATCCCTAAAAACGGCTTAAAGATGTCCACAAAGGTCAGTATGGCGGTTTCTGATCAATTCAAGATGGTAAAAATGATTTGCTTAAAAACCTAAATTTTTTTAACACAGAATATTTTATGCAAGTGAAAGAAATAAATCAACGCTTGAGAAAAGAGTAAAAAATATTTGTATGCAATAAAAAGTCCTATCGGAACAAAAAAGACTGATTGGAGCGGAAAAAATTTTTTAGATCTGTTAGGATAATTACTGAAAGCGCCCTATGGCGCTTTCAAAAAGTCAAAAGGTTAGCAGTGCCTAACCAAAGGAGGAATTTATCATATCTGATATGAGTACGAACAAAAAACTGAAAGGAAAAGACCTAATCACTATCGGTATCTTTTCCGCAATCTACTTTGTCATCAATTTCGCATTCATGCTCATGGGCGGTATTCACCCAGTTCTTTGGATGCTGATGCCTGGCTTCATTGCTGTGTTTGCAGGCATTCCCTTTATGCTGATGGTCGCAAAAGTTCAAAAACTGGGTGCAGTTTTCCTGATGGGGCTTATCACTGCTCTCATCTATTTTGCCACTGGACAATTTACCTTGGTAATCCTGATTTCGATGGCTTCTACCTGTATTTTGGCCGAAGTTGTCCGAGCGGTGACCAAGTATAACAGCTTTAAGGGAAATTCGATTGCCTATGTTATTTTTTCGCTGGGGATGGTTGGTTCTCCCCTTCCCATCTGGTTGTTTAAGGCCGATTTCCTGGCGCAGATTACAGAACAGGGAATGCCCGCTGATTATGTTGCGGCAGTTGAAGCTCTGTCGTCCAATGCAATGTTAATCGTTCTGTTTGTTGCTCCAATCATCGGTGGTATCATCGGTGCATTTATTGCCAGAGGTCTGTTCAAAAAGCACTTTGTAAAGGCAGGAATTGTGTGATGAATGGGGCGGGCAAAAAACATACATTAAGGTTCGATCCACGGACGGAATTGCTTTTGTTGGTGCTGGCAAATATTGTGGCCTTTACCCAGCACTCCGTATGGGTTGAAATTACATGGGTTGTTTTTCTGCTCCTGCTGATCGTTGCCTGCGGGTGCGGGAAATCCGCAGGCAAACTGGCAATCGCATTTGGGATTTGTCTGGCGCTGCAATACTATGTATTCCCAAACGGGCCAAAAATTTTAGCCAGCAGCTTCACGATCATTGTATCTTATGCAAGAAAGATTTTCCCTTGTTTGATTGTCGGTACGATGGTTTTACAGAAAACGCCCGTCCGGGAATTGATGGTTGCACTTCGGAAATGGCATATCCCGCAGGGATTGATTATTCCTTTGTCCGTAACGGTCCGGTATTTTCCAGCTTTGAAAGAAGAAACCGGCTATATCAGGGATGCCATGAAGCTCCGTAATATTCATGGAGTACAAAAAATTGAGTGCTTATTGGTGCCGACCATGATTTCTGCAACAACGACAGCAGAAGAATTGTCCGCAGCCGCCGTTACGCGGGGCATTGAAAATCCTGCTCCTAAGACGAGCATGATTGAGATGAAGTTCGGTGTGCAGGATTTTTTGTGTCTGGCGGCAGGTTTGATTTTTTGCGTGATTTCAATTGTGGTAAGTTAAGGAGGTGTTCCGTGTGATCCAAATTCAGGATGTATCTTTTGAATATGAGAAAGAGCAAGGAACGCTTTCCCATATTGATCTAAATATCCAACAGGGCGAATGCGTTGTCCTTACAGGAGAAGCATTGGAAGTCTGTGATGATGACAATTTGGCATTGGCACTGAATCTTGCTTTTTCCTGCTCATTGCGAATGGGTGAGCTTCTCGGACTGACCTGGGACTGTATCGACATTTCGGAGGACAGCATAAAAAATGGATGTGCCTACATCTTTGTCAATAAAGAGCTTCAGCGTGTTAATCGCAATGCGTTGGAACAGTTGGGTGAAAAAGGAGTTGTTTTTAAATTTCCGCCTGCGCTGGCAAGTACACACACAGCGCTGGTGCTGAAAGAGCCGAAAACTAAAACCAGTATCCGAAAGATATTTCTTCCGAAAACAGTTGCGGAAATGCTTGCTGATCGACGTGAGGAAATTGAAAACTACAAGGCACTATTTGGAGACGAATACTTGGACTTTAATCTCGTATTTGCTTCTTCCTGTGGCAGACCGATTGAAGGACAGGTTATCAATCGAGCTTTAGGTAAGCTGATCAAAGATCACGACTTGCCGCCTGTCGTATTTCACAGTTTCAGACATTCAAGTATCACTTATAAGCTGAAACTCAACGGTGGCGATATGAAATCCGTACAGGGGGATTCCGGCCACGCACAGGTCAAGATGGTAGCCGATGTGTATTCTCATATCATAGACGAGGACAGACGTTTAAATGCGCAACGATTTGAGGAGCAGTTTTATCAGGGCAAATCAACCCCAGCAGTTGAAGAACCGGAGGAAACAACCGAACCTAAAGAAACACAGACTGAACAGGAGCTGCTTCAGAAACTTCTTGCCAATCCAGAAATGGCAGCCCTTTTGAAATCACTGGCGAAAACCATATGACATTGAGGAGCCGTTGCAAATAGATGAGTAGTCATCTATGGAGCAATGGCTCCTTCTGCTATATCATATTAAGATTGGAGTGATTGATTGAAAGATATTTTTACGGATATGCAGGCCAAAATAGGATGTCAGTATATATCTGACCTGCCCTATCATAAGCGTGCAGTTTGGTTGGAACTGAAACACTTTTGTATGTCTGAATATCCTAAGAAACAATTAGAAGATTTTTCACACTATGTATTCGATGTGCCTTATACCGTTATACAGGAAGCGTTGCAAAGAAAAGATATAATGAGCCATAAAAGAAAAGTGTGTGCAGATTGAAGTAATAAATCATAGAGCAAGCATCTGCACCCAAAGAAACATAAGAGGGCAATCTAACATGGGTTGTCCTCTTTCTTTCAGTCTATTATGTACATACTGTTCTAGAGAAGTTCCAGAGCAGATCAGGAAAAACGTCCTAATACTAGAAGGGACGCATCCACACAATAGCGGTTTGTTTTTACCATTGAGCATTTTCCCAAATTCGAACTTCATGCTAATCACCTGCAAATTGGAAGGTCTAAAACACCTTAAAATTAGCAGAAATACTGAGGTACAGGATAACATCCTGATGCCGTGAAAACCCAGTAAATACGGGGATTATTTAAACTTATAAGGTAGCTGATTGACCTTTAGGAGTGCCTCTCCTAAGACTCAATTCCGTGTTCGATTCACGGTGGGAGCAGGAAGAAAAACTGTCGGAGTTGTTCCGGCAGTTTTTTGTATCTGTTGAAAAAGATGTTTCACATGAAACATCTTTTTTGTTGAATGAAATGGAAAAAGATATTCATTATATTTATGCAAATAAAACGCATAAATATATATACTATTTAAGAGATATTAGGTATTTTTATTACATATATCCAGCAAAAAAGTGAATATTTATTTAAAAAATATGTAATATTCCTATTTACAAATTCATAAATATGCAGTATAGTGTATAAAAGAAAAGCAAAAATGATTTGATAAGTAAAGAGGAGGATATGATTATGAAAAAAGCAATGATTTGGTTGGCGGTGATGGCAGCAGCGGTATCATTATCCGGTTGCAGTAAAAAAGAAGAGAATAAATTAGAAACGATCAAAGAAACGGGAAAACTGGTAATGGCAACCAGCCCGGATTTCGCTCCCTATGAATTTCAGGATGTAAGTTCCGGAGAAACAAAATATCTGGGTTGCGATATTGAACTGGGAAAATATATTGCGGAACAGCTGGGAGTGGAGTTTGAACTGCAGACCATGGATTTTGCAGCGGTAGAAGCAGCTATCGGTACAGGAAAAGTGGATATTGCCATTTCCGGTTTTGCAAAAACACCGGAAAGGGAAGAAAACATGGGACTTTCCAATTACTACAAAGCAGAGAGCAGCGATGGAAAGGACCAGGGACTTCTGGTACTGAAGGAAAAAGCAGATCAGTATCAGACAGCAGAAGATTTTGCAGGAAAGAAAGTGGCAGCTCAGAATGGAGCACTGCAGCAGACACTGGTACAGGAACAGCTGCCGGATGATGTGGAAATGCAGGCTATTTCCAGTTTAAATGATGGCATTATGATGCTGACTACAGGAAAGATCGACGCTCTTGCAGTAGCAGATGGAGTAGGAGAATCTTTTGCAAAGAATTATCCGGAAATCACTATGGCAGACTATTATTTTGATTATGAATCCCAGGGCAATGTAGTTGCTGTGACAAAAGGACAGGACGAATTGCTGGCTGAAGTAAATAAGATTATTGATGATGTGATGGAAAAGGGACTTTACAAACAGTGGTATGATGAAGCCCTGGAGCAGGCAAACAGTCTTGGCCTGATGAATCAGTAACGGTAAGAGGAGGTTGTTTCCGTGTTAGCAAATATTGAAAAGGTATGGAATGGATATTGGAATCTGTTTCTCACAGGTCTTGGATACACGCTTCTTCTCAGCTTTATTACCGTGCTGGCTGGATGCGTAATCGGATTTTTTCTTGCTCTTATGAGGATGAGCAAGTGGGAAATCGGGAAAGTGAAGCCATTAAGTGTGGTGGCTGGGATTTTTATAGAAGTAGTCCGCGGAACGCCTCTGCTTTTACAGCTGTATTTCTTTTACTTTCTCCTTCCGGATTTATTGTCATTTCTGGATCTGAGTGAGTTTGCGTGTATTACCATTGCTCTTTGCCTGAATTCAGCGGCTTATGTATCAGAGATTATCCGTGCAGGTATTCAGGCGGTGGATAAGGGGCAGACGGAAGCTGCCCGCTGTCTGGGTCTGGACAGCCGTCAGGCTATGATCCATGTGGTAATGCCTCAGGCGGTAAAAAATATTTTGCCGGCGCTTTGCAATGAATTTGTAACCATGATCAAGGAGACATCGCTGGCATCCACATTCTTTGTAGGAGAATTGATGACCCAGTACAAATCTATTTCCGGAGCTCTGTATTTGACCATAGAGCCGTTGATCATTGTTGGTATCATCTACTTTATCGTGACATTCGGATTATCAAAATGCGTTCTGGCGTTGGAGAGGAGAATGAATGCAGGTGAACAGTAAAGAACTTTTAAAGGTGGAAAATTTACATAAAAAATTCGGCGATCTTCATGTATTGAAAGGTGTCACAGAGCATATTACTCAGGGAGAGGTCGTGTCTGTGATCGGGCCGTCCGGAGGAGGAAAGAGTACGTTTTTAAGGTGTCTGAACCTTCTGGAAACCCCGGATGAAGGGAAAATCTATTTTGAAGGTGTGGATATTACAGATAAGAGTGTGAATATCAATATTCACCGGCAGAAAATGGGAATGGTATTCCAGCATTTTAATGTGTTTCCCAATATGACAGTACAGAAAAATATTACCATGGCGCCTGTTCTTTTAGGGAAAAAATCCCAGAAAGAAGCAGATGAAATGGCAGCAGAACTTCTGGAGAGAGTTGGATTGATCGATAAATTGAATGAATATCCGAAGCGGCTTTCCGGAGGTCAGAAACAGAGGCTGGCTATTGTGAGGGCTCTTGCCATGGAACCGGATGTTATGCTTTTTGACGAACCGACTTCGGCCCTGGATCCGGAAATGGTAGGAGAGGTACTGAATGTAATCAAGGAACTGGTAAAAACAGGAATGACCACGGTGATCGTGACGCACGAGATGGGATTTGCCAGAGAGGTTTCAGACAGGGTATTCTTTATGGACGGAGGAATCATTGCAGAAAAAGGAAGTCCTGAAGAAATCTTTGGGAATCCTCAGAATCCCAGGACAAAAGAATTTCTTGGAAAGGTTCTTTATTAGTGGATCATAAAATGGAAAGGAGAAAGAAACTATGGGAATAGATAAGAAAGAGTTTCTGGATTATATAGATGAGAAACAGGATGTGATCACAGATGTTTCTGATAAAATATGGGAGTACGCAGAATTATCACTGATGGAGTATCAGTCTGCTAAATTATACTGTGAGGTATTAAAAAAGGAAGGATTTCAGGTTGAGACCCCGGTAGCAGGTATTGAAACTGCGTTTAAGGCAGTATACGGTTCCGGAAAGCCGGTCATTGGAATTCTGGCAGAGTATGATGCCCTGTCCGGATTATCCCAGAAGGCAGGAGCAGTGGTGAGAGAAGAGCTGGTTGCCAACGGCTGTGGACATGGATGCGGCCATAATATGCTGGGAGCAGGTTCTATGGCTGCTGCATTTGCAGTGAAAAAGTATCTGGAGAAAAAAGGGGAAGGTCATGGAACCGTGATTTTTTATGGCTGCCCGGGAGAGGAAGGCGGAGCCTCCAAAGCATTTATGGCAAGGGACGGAATCTGGAAAGAGCTGGATGCAGCGCTTACCTGGCATCCTTCTGATGTGAACCAGGTTACCAGCGGTACCTGCAATACCTGTATTCAGACAGAATATATTTTCAAAGGAGTGGCTTCTCATGCATCAGGAGCGCCGGAAATGGGCCGTTCCGCATTGGATGCAGTGGAGATCATGAATATAGGAGTACAGTTCCTGAGAGAGCATATGCCGGATTCTGCAAGGATTCATTATGCCATTACAGATGCAGGCGGAAATTCTCCGAATGTAGTACAGCCTCATGCAAGAGTTCTTTATATGGTCCGCTCGAAACTGGCAAAAGATGCACTGGCCCTTCAGGCGAGAGTGGATAAGATTGCTCAGGCGGCAGCTATGATGACGGAGACAGAAGTGAGACAGCAGTTTATCGACGGCTGTTCCAATACTGTTCCCAATAAAGTACTGGAGCAGCTGCTGTGGGATAACTTCAATGAAGTGGGTGTTCCTTCTTATACAGAAGAAGAGATGGAATATGCAAAGCAGATCATGGATTCTTACGAGATGAAAGACGATTCTCTTCCCGGGTCAGCCTGTGATGAGAGCAGCGAGATTGCAGAGTTTGTAGATGAAAAGAGCTGCCACGGAACAAAGCCGCTGAATGATTTCCTGATTCCATATCATTATAGTGAGAAACAGAGAGCTGGTTCCACAGACGTGGGGGATGTAAGCTGGCTGACACCTACTGCTCAGATCAATACGGCATCATTTGTGTCAAAGGCACCAGGACACAGCTGGCAGAATGTATCCTGCGGCCATACATCCATCGGCCATAAAGGGTTACTGACAGCAGGAAAAGTAATTGCGGCGGCAGCCATTGATCTGTATGAGAAGCCAGAGGTTCTGGAAGCTGCGAAAGAAGAGTTCCAGAAGAAAGTAGCCGGAGGATATTACTGTCCGGTTCCAGAAGATGCAGTACCGGTTATTCCGGGACAGGACTAAATTGTTTGACCGGCGTGTTATTTCTGAATGAAATAACACGCCGGTTTTTCGTTGCTGGTGGTAGTTTTATTTTTTATTCACTTCCCAAAATCCAATTTTTACAGGATCAGCATGGACATGGTACCTATTACAATAGAAATCAGTCCAATGGTAGCTTTTTGGGATAGCCGTTCATGAAATACAAGGCGTGAAAATACAATAGTGACTAATATGCTCAGCTTGTCGATGGGAAGAACTACAACACTGGCAAATCCATCCTGCAACGCTTTATAATAGCATAGCCAGGATGCACCGGTTGCCAATCCGGACAGGCAGATAAAACCAAGTTCCCGTTTTGGTATCTGATAGATTGTATGTTGCTTTTTTTCGGCAAAAACCATGATCCACGCCATTACCAGTATGACACTGGTACGGATAGCAGTACCGAGATTAGATTCCAGACCAGAGATGCCTATTTTTCCAAGAATAGAAGTCAAGCTGGAAAAAACAGAAGAACCGATTGCATATAGGAACCAGCTTTTTCCTTTCGCTGGTCTATGTGTGACGTCTTTCTTTTCCAGCATCAAAAAAGTACCGACGGCAATCAGCACAACACCGATGGCCTTGGGTAAGTTGATTTCTTCATGAAGAAAGATAAATGCCAGAATAATGGTCAGGACGGTACTGGATTTGTCAATGGGAACTACTTTGTTGATGTCACCCAGCTGTAATGCCTTAAAATAGCATAGCCAGGATGCGCCGGTTGCGAAACCAGATAGAATAAGAAAACATAGTGTTTTCGGACGAATAGAACCAATTTGATTCTGTGAACCTACTACCAATACCATGAGCCAGGAAAAAATCAGTACGACAATAGTACGGATAGCGGTTGCTACCGTAGAATCCGTCTTCTGAATACCGCATTTTGCAAGGATAGAAGTGATGCCTGCAAAAAATGCAGAACCAAATGCAAAGGCAATCCACATAAAAATCACCTGAACCTTTAAAATTCTTATTACAGTATACACCGGGGCTTTCCAAAGAGCAAGAAAGGGCCTTTTTTCATAGATATGCTGAATAAATTGTTAATTAAATATCAAGAAAAAATAAAAAAAGAATATTGAAAATACTGTATACAAAATAATCCGGGGAAATGGGAAAAACCCTATGATTTACAAGGATTTTATGGTATTATATAAAATGTACAAATAATTTTCATATTTGCATAAAAGATTGACAAATAACATGATTGACATTTTTTTAACGCTATTATATAATCAAATCGTTAAATAAATAACGATTAGCTTGAGCTTAATACTTAACAAATCCAGATATAAAAAGTGTAGGAGGATGAAATCATGGCAAAGGGCAAGGAAGTTAACGTACCGGAAATCATCGACAACGTGGACGCACTGGTCGCAAAAATGAATGCGATGAGAAAAGCGCAGAAGGAATTTGCAACATACACCCAGGAACAGGTGGATAAGATCTTTTTTGAAGCTGCAAAAGCAGCAAACCAGCAGAGAATTCCCCTGGCAAAGATGGCAGTGGAAGAAACCGGCATGGGTGTGGTAGAAGATAAGATTATCAAGAATCATTATGCAGCAGAATACATTTATAATGCTTATAAAGATGCAAAAACCTGCGGTGTGATCGAGGAAGATAAGGCGTTTGGAATTAAAAAGATAGCAGAGCCGCTGGGCCTGATCGCGGCAGTTATCCCTACAACCAACCCTACCTCTACAGCGATTTTCAAGACGTTGATTGCTCTTAAGACAAGAAATGCCATTATCATTTCCCCACATCCGAGAGCAAAACATTCTACCATAGCAGCAGCAAAAGTGGTATTAGATGCGGCTGTAAAAGCAGGAGCTCCGGAAGGTATCATCGGTTGGATCGATGTTCCCAGCCTGGAACTGACCAATGAGGTTATGAGAGGTTCCGATACTATTCTGGCTACCGGCGGTCCTGGTATGGTAACAGCAGCTTATTCTTCCGGAAAGCCTGCTTTGGGTGTAGGAGCAGGAAATACTCCGGTCATCATTGACGAGACGGCTGATATCAAGGTAGCAGTAAACTCCATTATCCATTCAAAGACATTTGATAATGGTATGATCTGTGCATCCGAACAGTCTGTAACCGTTCTGGAACCGGTTTATAAAGAAGTAAAGAAGGAATTTCAGGACAGAGGATGCTACTTCTTAAAAGGTGATGAGCTGGATAAGGTAAGAAAAACCATCATCATCAACGGAGCCCTGAATGCTAAGATCGTAGGACAGTCTGCTCATAAGATTGCAGCTCTGGCAGGAGTGGATGTGCCGGAAAGTACGAAGATTCTGATCGGTGAAGTGGAATCTGTAGACATTTCAGAAGAGTTTGCTCATGAAAAGCTTTCTCCTGTACTGGCAATGTATAAAGCAAAAGATTTTGATGAAGCACTGGCAAAAGCAGAGCGTCTGGTAGCAGACGGTGGATATGGCCATACTTCTTCTCTGTATATCAATGTAAATGAGAAAGAAAAGATGGCAAAACATGCAGCAGCTATGAAGACCTGCCGTATCCTGATCAATACGCCTTCTTCTCAGGGTGGTATCGGTGACCTTTATAACTTTAAATTAACTCCGTCTCTTACACTGGGATGTGGTTCCTGGGGTGGAAACTCTGTTTCTGAGAACGTAGGAATCAAACATTTGCTGAATATTAAGACAGTGGCAGAGAGGAGAGAAAATATGCTGTGGTTCAGAGCGCCTCAGAAGGTTTATTTCAAGAAGGGCTGTATGCCGGTTGCATTAAATGAACTGAAGGGAGTACTGGGAAAGAAGAGAGCCTTCCTGGTAACCGATAGTTTCTTATATATGAATGGTTATACCAAACCGATCACCGATAAGCTGGATGAACTTGGCATTGTTTACACAACATTCTCTGATGTACAGCCAGACCCGACTTTGGCAAATGCCCAGGCAGGTGCTAAGGCTATGGAGGCATTCCAGCCTGATGTGATCATTGCTCTCGGCGGCGGTTCTGCTATGGACGCAGCAAAGATCATGTGGGTAATGTATGAACATCCGGAAGTAGATTTCCAGGATATGGCAATGCGTTTTATGGATATCCGGAAACGTGTTTATACCTTCCCGAAGATGGGAGAAAAAGCATACTTTGTAGCCATTCCCACATCTTCCGGTACCGGTTCTGAGGTAACTCCATTTGCAGTTATCACAGATCAGGAAACAGGAGTAAAATATCCGTTGGCTGATTACGAACTGCTTCCGAACATGGCAATCGTGGATACGGACAATATGATGAGCCAGCCTAAGGGTCTGACCAGCGCTTCCGGTGTTGACGTACTGACTCATGCGTTGGAGGCATATGCATCCATCATGGCAACGGATTATACAGATGGCCTTGCTCTGAAAGCAATGAAGAATGTGTTTGATTATCTGCCGGCAGCTTATAACAATGGAAATGATGTGGTTGCCCGTCAGAAAATGGCAGATGCTTCCTGTATGGCAGGTATGGCCTTTGCCAACGCATTCTTGGGACTGTGCCATTCCATGGCCCATAAATTAGGTGCTTATCATCATCTTCCTCATGGTGTTGCCAATGCGCTGCTGATCTCCATGATCGTAGAGTATAATGCAGTGGAAGTTCCAACTAAGATGGGAACCTTCCCGCAGTACGAATATCCTCATACAAAAGCCAGATATGCAGAATGTGCCCGTTTCTGCGGTATTCAGGCGAAAGATGATGATGAGGCTGTAAAGAAACTGGTAGAGAAGATTGAAGAACTGAAGAAAGCAGTTGGAATCAAGGCAACTATCAAGGATTATGGCGTAGATGAGAAATATTTCCTGGATACTCTGGACGAAATGGTAGAAAATGCCTTCGATGATCAGTGTACAGGGGCAAACCCAAGATATCCGCTGATGAGCGAGATCAAAGAGATGTACCTGAAGGCTTACTACGGTAAATAAATAAGGGAGAAGGAAAGGAGATAGCAAGATGAAGACAGATAAAATTTTAGCTACCCGTACCCATAAGATCATTTATCAGGTGGGAGATAAAGTCTGGAAAGTATTTGACAAAAACTATCCAAAAACAGATGTGCTCAATGAGGCTTTAAATCAGGCAAGAGTAGAAGAGACAGGGCTTCCGATTCCGAAGGTACATGGAGTTACTGTGACAGAAGATGGGAACTGGGCTATTATTTCTGATTACATCGAAGGGGAGACTCTGGCAGAGAAGATGGAAAAAGATCCGGAAAATCTTCAGAAATACATGAAGGATTTTGTGGAGCTTCAGCTGGAGGTTCATGATAAGACAGCGCCCATGCTGAATAAGATGAAAGATAAGATGAGCGGAAGGATCAACAGCCTGAAGGCAGTGAATGCAACGACCCGGTATGAGCTGAATACCCGCCTGGAAAGTATGCCGAAGCATAAAAAAGTACTTCATGGAGACTTCAATCCTACTAATATTATGATAGGAAAAGATGGAAAATATTATATCCTTGACTGGTCCCATGCGACTCAGGGTAATGCATCTGCAGATGCGGCCACCACATATCTTCTCCTGACACTTCAGAATCCAAAACTGGCAGAGATGTATATGGACCTGTTCTGCGATATGAGCGATACGGCAAAACAGTATGTACAGAGATGGCTTCCCATTGTGGCAGCAGCCAGATTGACAAAAGCAATTCCGGAGGAGAAAGAACTTCTGGAAAAATGGCTGGATGTAGTAGAATATGAATAAAACCAGATAAAAAAGCCGAATCCGGATTTCCGGGTTCGGCTTTTTTTATGAAACAGGAACCGATACTCTGCCCTGTTCATCAATCTGGATACCAAAAGAGATACTTTCTATGTACTGATAAAATTCCTGAATACGTTCCTGTTCTGTCAGTTTTCTGGTATAACCTCCGGCAGAAGTCCCTGGAATCAGAGAAATAGAAGGTTCCAGAGTATCAGTATCCAGAGTGAGTTTCAAAAGCATGGTTTTCGGGATGCTGCTCCCGAAAATAAAGTTTCCCATACTGTAGGAGATGGGCTTTCCCTTATAATATTCCAGCCCCTGAAGGACATGAGGGTGGCTTCCTATTACAAAATCAGCGCCGGCATCAATACACTGACGGGCAATGGATTTCTGATGGTCTACTGGCATTTCTTCCCGCTCCACACCCCAGTGGGGATAGACGATCAGGTAGTCACAGAGAGGCCGGGTTTCCTGAATCGTCTGGATCAGCAGAGAAGTGTCATAGGCGGTCAAGAGTCCGGGAGAATTTTTTCCTGCTGTCCAGGAAGCCACAGGGATGACTCTGGAAGCTCCGATAAAGCCGACTTTAATACCCTGGATGTCCACAATTGCCGGTTTCCTGGCGGATTCTGAATCCGCTCCCGCTCCTACATGAAGAATACCTGCCTGATCCAGGGTAGTACAGGTATCCAGCAGAGCATCTGTGCCGAAGTCCAGAGTATGGTTGTTGGCCAGAGTGACAAGATCTACACCTAATTCCTTCATAATAGATACCTTGTCTTCCGGGAGACGGAAGGTATATTGTTTGTCCGGAGCAGCTGTTCCCCGGCTGCTGAAAGGAAATTCTTCATTTACAGCAAAAAAGTCAGCAGAGTCAATATCGTTTCGGAAACCTTCATCCAGGACACCGGAAATGCCTCCTGCAGATTCATAGGCATTCAGTACATGGTCGGAAAATAAGACATCACCGGCAATCAGGATATCAATGGAATCTGGTTCAGGGGAAGCAGTCTCCTCTTCCTCTGCCTGAGGAGTCAGGGAAATCACCTGTCCAGGTTCAGATGGTGACTCTGTGCTGTCCGGTACGGTTTCTTCCTGTTGGACAGCGATTGTGGCAGCGGCAGCTGTCAGGTCCGGGTCATGGTATCTGGAAGAGGCGCATCCGGTAAGAGTAAAACAAAGAGAAGAAAACAAAGCCAGCAAAGTTGCTTTTTTCATATAGGATCTCCTTTAATCGTATATTTGGATATTCCTATTTTCTGATAAGAAGATACATTCGTCAATGGGAAAATATCGTAAAAAGAGTGACCTTGTTTTTCAATCTGATCTGTTATATAATGCAACCATTATGAAAGAATATATTGTATTTGATTTGGAATGGAATCAAAGCCCTTATGGGAAAGATACTTCTGTGGGAGCTATGCCCTTTGAAGTGATCGAAATCGGGGCTGTAAAATTAAATGAACAGATGGAAAAGGTTTCGGATTTTCGCTGTCTGATCAAGCCTCAGGTGTACAGGGAACTTCACTTTAAGATTTCAGAAGTGGTACACAGGAGTATGGAAGAACTGATGGAAAAAGGTATTCTATTTCCGGAAGCGGTGAGAGCGTTTGAATCCTGGTGCGGAGAACAGGCAGTTTTTTGTACCTGGGGTTCCATGGACCTGACAGAGCTTCAGAGAAATATGGCTTTTTATGGAATGGAATCTCCTTTTTCATTTCCTCTTCTGTATTACGATATCCAGAAGTTATATGCCTTGTGCAGAGAACAGGGAAAGGAAAGGGTTTCCCTGGATACAGCGGTAAAGGAACTGGAAATACAGGAAGATAGGCCGTTTCACCAGGCATTTGATGATGCCTGTTATACAGCAAAGGTGATGAAATGTCTGGACTGGCAAAAAGCAGGACCTTATTTTTCCATTGATTATTACCGCCTGCCTCATAATAGGAAGGAAGAGATTTTTTTAAAATTCCCCAGATATGATAAATATGTTTCCAGGGCTTTTGATACGAAAGAAGAAGCCATTGCTGACAGGAAAGTAGCCGATATGGTATGCTGTGAATGCCGGAAGACCATGAGGAAAAAAATACGATGGTTTCCTTCTGGCCAGCGGGCATATCTTTGCCTTGCCAGTTGTCAGGAACATGGACTGTATAAGGGAAAGATCCGCATGAAAAAGACAGAAAACGGACAGGTTTTTGCTGTGAAAACCGTAAAACCGGTAGATGAGGCGGGCGCAGAGGAAATCAGTGCAAAGAAAGAAGAATCCAGAAAGAAAAGAAGTGAAAAAAACCGGCAGAGAAGACTGGAAAAAAAGAAAAGAAAGGGAGAAATGAATGAAAAAAATAACTAAAATATGGATTGCAGCAGGTATGGCTGGAGTTTTGATGATGGGAACAGGCTGCGGGCAGGAACAGGAGGAGAAATCTTCAAATCAGGTAACTGTGTTTGAATCGTTTACGGCTCAGGACCTGGAAGGAAATGAAGTTACGCAGGATATTTTTGCGGATTATGATGTGACAATGATCAATATATGGGGAACTTTCTGTGGTCCGTGTCTGGAAGAAATGCCGGAGCTTGGTGAGATCGCAGAGGAATATGAGGATAAGGGATTTCAGATCGTGGGAATCTGTTCGGATGCTGTGGATCTGGACGGAAATGTGCTGAATGACGTTGTACAGGAAGCCCAGGCAGATATTCAGGAAACAGGTGCAGATTATCTCCATATCCTTCCTACCGGGGAAATTTTTACGGACCTTATGCCCCGGGTAACGGCTGTGCCGACTACTATTTTTGTGGACCAAAACGGGAGACAGCTGGGACTTGCTATTATGGGTGCGAATGATAAAGATGGCTGGATAGAAGTGATCGATGAAAAGCTGGCGGAAGTACAGCAGGGAGAATAGGATGGAAAAAACAGGAAAAAAAGCGAGGGCAGCAGTCAGGCTGCTGTTAGTCGGGGCTGCAGTCTGTCTTCTGGCCGCAGGTACAGCCAGAGGAGAGGTGCGGACAGTATTGACGAAAGCGGCAAATATTTGTATGGAGTGTATTGGAATTGGGTAGAGAGAATAAGAGACATAGTTATCGCCATTGGTTTCAGGCGGCCTGGTTTGCACTGACCAATGGATATGCTGTGGGTTTTTTGGAAGGAAAAATATATCGGGGAAAAACGAAGGCTCTGTGTGTGCCTGGATTGAACTGTTATTCCTGTCCAGGGGCATTGGGAGCCTGTCCCATAGGGGCGCTGCAGGCGGTTCTGGACAGTGGGAAATTTAAGATTTCCTGTTATGTATTTGGATTTCTGATTCTGTTTGGAACATTATTGGGGCGTTTTATCTGCGGCTGGCTCTGTCCCTTTGGGCTGGTTCAGGACCTGCTTCATAAAATTCCTGTGGGCAGAAAGAAAAAAAATCTGCCAGGCCACCGGAAGCTGATTTATTTCAAATACCTGGTGCTTGGGTTATTTGTGATCATTCTTCCCATGACAGTGGCAGTGACGGTCACAGGAACAGGAGATCCTTGGTTCTGCAAATACATATGTCCCAGTGGAACCCTGCTTGGAGGGATTCCTCTGATTACGGTCAATCCAGGTCTCAGGGCCGCAATTGGCTGGCTGTTTTCATGGAAGATGTTTTTGCTGATCCTGATTCTGGTATTGTCTGTGAGATATTACCGGCCTTTTTGCAAATATCTGTGCCCTCTTGGTGCTATATATGGCTGGTTTAATCCCATTGCATATTATAGAATGAAAGTGGATCAGGAAGCGTGTATTCATTGTGGAGCATGCCATACAGCCTGCGGCATGGATATTGAAGTATGGAAGAAGCCAAACAGCGTTGAGTGTATCCGCTGCGGAGATTGCAGAGCTGTCTGCCCTACGAATGCAATTTCTGTTTCCGGTATTCCCAAGTTTAAAGGTATGGTTTTAGAAAAAATAGACAAAACAAAAAAGACATGATAATAGAATACTTATCAAAAAGATAATAAACTAGTATTTTACTATATTAGTCAAACTTGCTATAATGACAGTGACATATTACAGTGTTTTTCATATTTTTCAGAAGGGAGAATAAGAGATTATGAAAAAAAGTCTGGCATTATTGCTCGGAGCAAGTATGGTAGTTTCACTGGCAGCCTGTGGCGGTTCCAAAGAAGAGACTACAGCAACAGGAACAGAGGCGGCAGGAACAGAAACAGAAGCAGCAGAGGCTGAGGAAACAGCTGCTGAGGTGAAAACCATAGAAGATCTGGTTATCGTGCTTCCTAATGTAAGAGGAGACGGTGGAACCCATGATCTGGCATGCCGTGCAGCCGAGCAGATTGCAGCAGATACCGGTGCAGAACTGAAGATCGTGGAACTGGGTACTGGTGTAACCGATTCTGCAAAGTGGGAAGCAGCGATGATGGACCTGTGTGAGGAAGGTTATGATATGGTAATCACCGGAGGATCTCTGATGAAGGATACCATTCAGACAGTAGCTCCGGAATATCCGGAAATTCCTTTCATCTGCTATGACGTTGCTCTTGATTTTGATACTGTGGACATGCCGAATGTATATTCCATGGATTTCCATCAGAATGAAGCAGGTTATATGGCAGGCGTTGTGGCAGCAAGCATGACAGAAAGCAATTATATCGGATTTGTAGGCGCTACCAAGATTCCTACCATCTATGATTTCCTGATTGGTTATATGGAAGGCGCTCAGGCAGTAAATCCTGATATTAAAGTTGCAGTAGCTTGGACAAACGATTATAATGATGCAACTTTGGCAAAAGAGCTGGCTCTGGCACAGATTTCTGATGGCGCTGACGTAGTATTCCCGGCTTGTGGAAATGCAGGCGCAGGCGTATATGAGGCAGCAAGAGACAGAGAAGTATGGGCGATCGGAAATGACCAGGACGTAGCAACCAAATATGCGTCCAGTGATGAGACGATCCAGAAGAGAATCCTTGCATCTGTTATGAAGAAAGTTGATAACGCAGTTCTGAATGCATTTAACAAGTATCAGGAAGGAACTCTTCCATTCGGAACTCAGGAAACTGTAGGCGTGGCAGAAGATGGCGCAGGACTGGTGAAGAACGAGTACTACGAGCAGACAGTTCCGGAAGATGTAAGAAATGTAGTATCTGAGTATGAGCAGAAGATTGCTTCTGGCGAGATCGAAGTTTCTACAGCTATCGGTATGAGCGCAGAAGATATCGAAGCAAAGATCAATACAGTACAGTAAATAGACAAACAGAGAGGTCGGACTGGATAGCCTGACCTCTTTTTTGTAGATAAAGTATAGAAAACAAAAAAGCGAAACAGCAAATTATCAATAATGCTGAAAGGAATAAAAAGAGAAATCGAAAGATATAGAAAAAAGCATAAATCAGAAAACATATGATAAGTGATTTTTTATCAAAAAGATAAAAAACAGGTATTTTACTATATTAACTAAGATTGTTATACTAAAATTGAAAAGATATTGAAACAGTTCCAATGATATGAGATACATGAGAAAGAAGGTGGGATTTTAAATGAGTACAGCTGAACACAGCGTTCCCGCAATTGAAATGAAGGGAATCACGAAGATTTATTCCAACGGTGTGGTGGCCAACAAAGATGTGGATTTCAGCGTAAATTATGGGGAAATCCATGCAGTGATGGGAGAAAACGGAGCCGGAAAATCAACTTTGATGAAAATGCTTTTCGGACTTGAAAAAATGGATAAGGGCCAGATCCTGTTTGAAGGCAAAGAAGTTTCCATTAATAGTCCTGCGGAGGCGATCGCATTAAAGATTGGTATGGTACACCAGGAATTTATGCTGGTTCCGTCACTGACTGTGGCTGAAAATATGGTGCTGAGGGAAGAACCCAGAAAAGGAATTTTTATTGACCATAATAAAGCAATTGAGGAAACAAAAAAAATCTCAGAGATGTATAATCTGCCCATTGATCCCAATGCAAGAATTGCTGACCTGGCAGTGGGAATCAAACAAAGGGTAGAAATTTTGAAGGCTCTTTACAGAGGAGCAAAAATTCTGATTCTGGACGAGCCTACAGCGGTTCTGACTCCTCAGGAGACGGAAGAACTGTTTCGTCAGCTGCTGATTCTGAAGGAACATGGACATACGGTTATCTTTATTTCCCATAAAATCAGAGAGATCAAGCAGATCTGTGACCGGATTACGATCCTGAAGAACGGACGGAGCATGGGCGTATATCAGGTAAAGGATATTTCGGAAGGGGATATTTCCAGATTGATGGTAGGCCATGAAGTAAAGATGAATCTGGATAAAAAGCCGGCTTCTCCTGGAAAAACCGTATTGAAAGTAGAGCATTTATCCTACGGTTACGGAGAAGGAAAACTGAAGCTTGACGATGTGAACTTTTCTGTAAGAAAGGGAGAGATTATCGGTATTGCCGGAGTAGAAGGTAACGGACAGAGAGAACTTCTGGAATGTCTGTCAGGATTAAGAAAGATTCAGAGAGGAAAAGTGGCTATCAATGGAAATGATGTTTCCAAGATGAGCATTTATGATATCAGGGAAAAAGCAAAAACAGCCTATATTCCCCAGGACCGTCTGTTATTCGGTGTGGCTTCAGGAGCAACGATTCAGGAGAATCTGCTGGCAAACCGTATGGATTATGAAGAGTTTTCCAAAGCAGGAGTGCTGAAAGAAAAGAACTTTGTGAAAACGGCAAAGGAACTGATCAAAGAGTTTACCATTAAATGTGATAATGAAAAACAGCTGGTAAATATGCTTTCCGGTGGAAATATCCAGAAAGTAGTAGTGGCGAGAGAACTTTCCATGCCCAGGGAGCTGATCATTATTGACCAGCCGTCCAGAGGTATTGATATCGGAGCTACAAAATTTATCCATCAGAAGATTTTTGAACTTAGAGATGCAGGAACGGCAATTCTGGTCAATTCTGCTGACCTGGCGGAAATCAGGGAACTGAGCGATTCTCTGTTTGTTATGTATGAAGGCGAGATCGTAGCATTCTTCAGGAGCCTGGACGGGGTAACGGAGGAACAGCTGGGCGAGTATATGCTGGGTATTAAGAAACAGACACCTGAGGAGATTAAGGAGGCATTTCATGAGTAATAAAAAGCTGGATTTGATATTTTCCTTCATTAAAACATTCCTGGCAATCCTGATTGCTATGGTGGTAGCCCTGATCATTATCGTATGTATCAGTGATGAACCACTGGAAGCTCTGCATTCTTTCCTGCTGGGACCGTTTAGTAATATCCGCCGTATCGGAAATCTGGTGGAAAATACAGTACCCCTTATTTTTGTGGGCCTTGGAGTATGTGTGCTTTGGGCAACCGGAAAGAGAACACTTTCCGGAGAAGGCTGCTACTATTTCGGCGGTCTGTTCGGCGCCCTGATGGCGTTAAAATTTACTTTAGTCAGCGGAAAGGCTCTTACGGTTACTTCCCTGGTAGCAGTCATTATTGTCTGCGGACTTCTGGCGCTGCTTCCGATTATTGTAAACGTGAAATACGGCGCAGACGATTTCGTAGTATCTTTGCTGTTTAACTATGTGATTTTCTATGTAGGCAATTACATATTCAGTAATTATCTGATGGATATCAATTCATCTTCTTCCGGTTCTTACCTTCTTCCGGAAGACACCTTTTTCCCCACCCTGGTGGAGAAAACAAAGATTAACGGCAGTCTGATCGTGGCTCTGGTCATGGTATTTCTGACCTGGTTTTTCTTATATAAGACTAAATGGGGATACCGTATCCGGCTGATCGGAATCAATGCCAACTATGCGAAATATATAGGAATTAACGTTCTCGGTATGTGTCTGCTGGCTCAGTTTATCGGAGGTGCCATCAGCGGACTGGGCGGAGGCGTGGAAATGTTTGGACACAATCCCCGTTTTGCGTGGTTCTCTCTTACCAATATGGGATGGGACGGTATCATGGTGGCAACACTGGCATATTACAAACCTCAGTACATCCTGTTGTCCGCTTTATTCTTAGGATATGTAAGAACCGGTGCAGATATTATGAACCGTACTTCTGATGTGGCAAGTGAGATCGTGCTGGTCATTCAGGCAATCATGATCCTGTTTATTGGTGCCAAAGCATTCATGGCAGGTACTCAGCAGAAACTTCGTGTAAAATATTCTACAGAAGAAAAGAAGGAGGCGTAAGATATGTTAAGCAGTTTTCTCAGTGCTGAATTTTTCTATACCATTATCCGCGTATCTACGCCGCTGATCTTCGCGGCCATGGCGTCTTTGATCGCCAGAAAAGGCGGAGTGACCAATATTACCATTGACAGTACCATGCTGATGTCAGCGCTTACCGGTGTGCTGGTCAGCGCATTTACCCAGAACCTGCCGCTGGCTATTTTCTGCGGACTGGTCATGGGTGTTGTGATGGGAATTTTTATGGGATATTTCCATATTATGATGAATACGAATCTGATCCTTACCGGTGTGGCAATCAATACCTTTACCAGAGGAGCTACGGTTATGATCCTGTATGCGTTTACCGGTGATAAAGGTTCTTCCTCTCTGGTAAAGAGTCTTGCAGTAGGAAACTGGGATATTCCTGTGATCAAAGATATTCCGATTCTGGGACAGATCATTTCCGGTCATAATGGATTTACCTATATAGCATTTTTATCAGTTATTTTTACCTGGTACCTGATGTACCGTACTCCTTTAGGACTTCGGATCCGGGCTGTAGGTGAAAATTCCAGTGCAGCAAAGTCTGTAGGTGAAAATCCGGCTAAGATCAAACTGATTGCCCTGGCATTTTCCGGTTTCTTCTCAGCTTTAGGCGGAATGTATATGTCCATGGGTAATATGTCAGTATTTATTACTAATATGACCGGTGGTCGTGGATTTATCGGTGTGGCTGCTGATGCTATGGGCCGTGGAAATCCTATTGGAGCCATGCTGGCATCTCTGCTTTTTGGTACCGCAAATGCAGTTGCCAATGTGCTTCAGATCAATAATTTCCCGGTGGATATGGTAATGGCGATTCCTTATGTGGTTTCTATCGCCGGAATCATTATCTATTCTGCCCATGAACAGCATAAGAAGAACAGCAAGATTAAAAAGGCCATTGCAGAAGCAGAGAGAGGAGAGGCAGCATAAATGGAAGATCGGATTCCTGTAATCATAGACTGTGACCCGGGCCATGACGATATGGTGGCTCTGGTGCTTGCCCTTGGAAGTGAGAAGCTGGACGTAAAAGCGATCACCAATGTGGCAGGCAACAAGGTGATGGAAAAAGTAAACAGAAACACTCTGAATATTTTAAATTATTGCGGAGTGGATCATGTTCCGGTGGCAGCCGGAGCGGAAAGACCCATTGTGAGAGAGTATGCAAGAAAAGATACGGATGGGTGCCATGGGGCCACAGGACTGGACGGCTTCGATTTCCCAAAGGAAAATCCTTTGCGTCTTTCTGAAAAACGGGCTATTGAGGTGATGGCGGATGTGGTGCGGAACAGTGAGAAAAAAGTAACTTTCATCTGTACCGGTCCGCTCACCAATATGGGATTGTTTTTAAGGGCATTTCCGGATCTTCATGAAAAAATTGAACGGATTTCCATTATGGGAGGAACCTGCCACTTTATTCTGACAGAACCTTTTATGGAATTTAATACGTATCTGGATGCAGAAGCTACCAAGATTGTATTTGAAAGCGGGATTCCTCTTACCATGTATGGATATGACGTTACCTACAGTGTGCTTTATCATGAGGATTTCCTGGAGAAACTGGAGAATATAGGAAATCAAACAGGAGATATGATGGCAAAACTCCTGAAGGAATTTATGGGCCTTCATAACCGTGTATGGATTGACCTGGGAGGTGCTCCGGTCCATGATGCCTGTGCGGTGTCAGGAGTCATTGATCCTTCTGTGATTACAAAGAGTGAGATGATGTATGTGCAGATTCCTCTTCAGTCAGGTCCGTTATCAGGGGCTACTGTTTGTGATTATGCCCACCGTTCCGGTAAACCGGCCAATGTGGAAGTGGTTTTTGCCATGGATAATGAAAAGTTTTTCGATATGGTTTTGAAGTCTGCATCAAATTTAAAATAGAAAACATAAAGTGTCCGGCTTGCCGGACACTTTATTTCAGAACATGATTAAAAAGCATATACCGTTAAAGGAATTTTGTGTTTTTGGGAAAAAGAAAAACCGTATTGTTCTTCTTCCGGCCATTCAGGAGGAACAAGATGAAACAGGCTTTTGTATTTGAAGTACCCGGTTCCTTCCCCTTTGCATTTTGCAGGGCTTAAGGCTGTTTCTGAGACGGGACCGAACTGGGCATAGAGAAGGCAGCGGACGGCTGCTGTAGCGGTTACCAGATCCATGATGGAAAATTCTTCTCCGGATTGGGGACGGGAAAAAATACCTGCCCGTTCCAGGTACCAGTTTTCCATAATGCCTTCCGTAAGGGAATGGAAGGGAGAAAGAGTAAATTCGCTTCCAAACAGAGAGATGGAACATTGATAACAGCTCAGTTTCATAGCAGGTTCCAGCAGGGCAATGTGTTCTGCCGGCACACAACGGACTGTTTTCTTCCCGTTTGCTTTCAGTACCTGGCGGACAGACTCCTGAAGCTCAAAGGTGGCTTTTTTGATTGCCTGATATGTACCAGGATAAGCGTTCTGTGGGTCTCGGATACCATTTTTTTCAGCAGAAGACAGTAGTTTTCTTAAACGGTTTTCACAGGCTGCATAACCGTCGCAGCATTCGGTCAGATAAGAACTGAAATGGCGGTCTGTGACAAAATTAGGGTCTGGTCCAGGTCTCCAGATCTGATAATAAGCTTGGTCTAACATGGTAGTGTCACCTCCAGGTTCCGGCATATATCCATGAGTTCCAGAAGAGGATCAGACAGATATTTGCTCTTATGGTACAGCATTTTCATTTTTCTGGTAAGTTGGGTGGAATCAGCCAGACGGATTTCGGCCACAGAGCCTTCAGCCAGTTCTTTTGCGGCGATCAGTCTGGAAATACAGGTAATACCGTAATTATTCATAACAGCCATTTTGGTGGTTTCTGAATTATTGCAGTACCATACCGTATTCAGGGATAGGTTATGAAGATGCATATATTCTACAAAAGGTTCTTGAGTTCCTTTTTCCCGGGCAATATACTTGTCCTTGCTGATTTCTTCCAGAGAGACGAGGGATTCCCGGGCAAATGGATGGTCAGGAGAACAGATCAGAATCATTTCATCATCTAAAAAAGGTTCGGCAATCAGTTCCTGAGCTTCGTAGACATTTTCCACAAAGGCAATGTCAAGACCATTGTGGAGAAGTTCCTGAGCCAGATAATCAGCTGTATTGATAGATACCTGAAGCTCCATGCGGGGATAAGCCTTTTTGAATTCAGAAATGATGTGGGGAATCAGACAGGTACCAATGGTGATGGTGGCGCCGATATTGATCTGAAAGTTATCCACTTTGTTGCTCATCTCCTGTTCCAGATCACTGTATAATGCCAGGATATGGCGGGCATAAAACAGAAACTGTTCACCTGTGGGGGTGATATAAAGTTTTCTGGAAAGCCGCTCAAAAAGTTTTACATTATAAAACCGTTCGATTTCGCTGATTGCCTGGCTGATGGCAGGCTGAGCGATAAACAGTTTCCTGGCAGCGGCGTGCATATTCCCTAATTCTGCGACGGCTACGAAAATTCTTAAATGGCGCAGGCTCATGATTAACCTCCTTTTTATCAATTTATTACTTATAATAACAAATAACTTATTATATTTCAACGAAAACAGCGGAAAGCGAGGATAAGGATATGGTTATCGATTTTAGGACAAGACCTCCGTATAAGGGGTTTGTGACAGAGGGGAATTTTTTCCCTCGTCCCATGGAGGACAATTTTAGGCATCCGGAAGATATTCCGGGAATTTATTTAAACAGTGTGGGAATTGAATCCGCCAGGACAGGAGATTTTGAACTGTATATGAAAGAACTGGAAGAATCCGGTATTGATATGCAGGTAGTACAAGGGCGTATGGTGCGGCCAGGTATGGCAAGAGTGAATAATGATGATGTGTGTGAGATGGAACAGCTGTTTCCTGGGAAATTTATTTCCTTTCCGGCTGTGGATGCTTCCGATCCGGAAGGGGCGGTAAAGGAAATTGAGAGATGTTATGAAACATACCATATCCGGGGAATCGCTATGGAACCTGGCTGGTGTATGCCTCCTAAGTATGTGGATGACAGGTCATTGGACTGTATTTATGAAAAGTGTGAAGAGCTGGGACTGATCTGTGCGTTTACTTTAAGTGTACTGGCAGGTGAAGACCTGACCTATTGTAATCCGCTGAATGTGCAGAGAGCCGCGCTAAGGTTCCCAAGAGTGACATTTACGGTTTCTCATGGCTGCTGGCCCTACGTACAGGAATTTCTGGGAGCGGCCCTTCATTGCCAGAATATTTATTTTTACCCTGACTTTTTTATGAATATCCCCAATATGCCATTTGGAGATGAATTTGTCCGGGCGGCAAATTCCTATATGAGATACCGGATGATGTTTGCCACCAGTTATCCGGTAAGACCTTTGAAACAGAGCCTGGAGCAGTTTATGGAACTTCCTCTGGAAGAAGAAGTGAAAGAACTTCTGCTTTATAAGAATGCAAAGAGACTGTTAAAGTTATAAAAGGAAGCAGGAAAAAGATATGGAAATCGTATTATATTTATTGATCCTTTTTACTGCAAATGTGCTGGGATCACTGGCAGGTTTTGGTGCAGGTCTGCTGAGCCTTCCTTTTCTGACCCAGATGTTTGATGCAAAGATGATCATTGTAGCGTCCAGCATGACCTGTATTTTGAATGTATATATTGCCATCCGATGGTGGAGAAATATAAACTGGAGAAAACTGGGAATCATTTTGCTTTATATGTGCATTGGATTGCCGTTTGGTGTGGCGTTTCTGAAAGTTATGCCTATCCTGGTGATCAAGGTAACGTTAGGGCTGCTGATGATCGTCATTGGTATTTACGGACTGATCAAACTTCACAACCAGAAGGTGGCATCTTTTTACTTTGGGAAATGGCTGCAGAGATTTTTCCTGTTTGCCGGCGGTGTGGCCCAGGGGGCAGTATCCGGCGGTGGAAGTTTTGTCGTACTGTATGCCCAGCAGGAAATAAAAGATAAGCAAAGCTTCCGTGCGACCCTGGCGCTTGTGTGGACCACAACCAGCCTGGCGGCAGTGCTTCAATATGGGTTTGTGGGAATGCTGCCGGCAGAAAGCTTCCGTTATGCTCTGCTGGGAGTGCCGGCAGTATTTGCAGGTATTTTTGCCGGCGGGATCATAAGCAGGAAAGTGAGCCAGAAAGTATTTATGTATGTGGTCAACATCCTGCTTATTGTGGCCGGGACTATAAGCTGTGTATCTCAGCTGACATGACAGGCGTTTACGAATGCTTCAAATAATTTCGCTGCTTCCGGCTGGAAGGAAGACAGATGCTCCGGATGCCACTGGACACCAAGAAGGAAAGGATAATCCGGTGCATAAGCAGCTTCGATCAGCTGGTCGGGAGCGACTGCACAGGAGGACAGACCATTAGCCAGGTCTTTGATCGCCTGATGGTGCATACTGTTTACTGCGATAGAGGACACATCTTCACCCAGAATACGGGAAAGAAGGGTGTCCTTTTCAATATCTACCGTATGAGATGGAATTTTATATGGGAATGGCTGTTTGTGGGCAATAGGAAAGTCAGAGGTAAATTGGGACGGAAGATCCTGATATAACGTGCCTCCCATAGCGACATTGATCAGCTGTAAGCCTCTGCATATGCCAAAGATAGGTTTCCCGGCTTCCATGGCCATGGAAAACAGGGTAAGTTCCAGGGAGTCTCTGGCCTGGGAAACAGCTCCGCATTTCAGATGAGTGTCCTCTCCGTATAAAAATGGGTGGATATCGTCGCCCCCGGTAAACAAAATACCGTCTACCATATCAATCAGCTGACGGCAGTCTTCTTCAGATATTTCCAGTGGAAGAAGGAGAGGAAGCGCTCCGGCATTGGTCAGAGACCTCAGATAGGTGGGACGCATGAAAATATCGTTATTGTCAATATTGTGGCTGGCAGTCAGCCCGATCACAGGTTTTCTCATAAAAGCCTCCTTATATCATATATATGATTACAGATAGAATAAAAGCCCCTTCCTGCGGAAGGGGCTTTTATGTAAGAACAATTAACCTTCGATAGCGCCGGTCGGGCAAGTAGCAGCACAGGTACCGCAGTCGATGCAGGTATCAGCGTCGATTACATATTTGCCATCGCCTTCAGAAATTGCATTTACCGGACACTCAGCGGCACAAGCGCCACAGGAAACACAGGTATCAGTAATTACATATGCCATTGTAAGTACCTCCTTAAAATATTGTATAGATTATTGTCTATTGTATCTTAAATAGATTAAATATTCAAGAGGAAAATCTTGTTTTTATTGTTTTAATTTAGAAGCACGAATGCCTTCCAAAATTATTTTTCTGGCGGCCATTGCTTCTTCTTTTTTTAAAGGCGGAGTGTCTTTTAAGGGATAATCCATTCCCAGTTTTTCGTATTTGATCTTTCCCATATCATGGTAAGGCAGAACGTCCAGTGCTTTTACATTATTTAAAGTTCCGATAAAACGACCTGTCTCATAAAGCCAATGGGGGTCCTGGGTAATCCCAGGAACTACCACATGCCGTATCCATACAGGAAGATGGATATCGCTTAAATATCTGGCAAAAGCCAGGATTGGGGCATTAGGCTGGGAACATAGTTTTTGGTGTTCTTCCGGATCAATATGTTTGATATCCAGCAGGATCAGGTCGGTCAGTTTCAGAAGGCGGTTCAGCTTTTCCATATATGCTGCATTGCCAGGATGAAAGGTGATACCGCAGGTATCAATACAGGTATGGATTCCTTCTGCTTTTGCGAGAGAGAACAGTTCTGTGACGAACTCAGGCTGAAGGAGGGGTTCTCCGCCGGTAACTGTGATGCCGCCGTTGCGGTAATAGGCTCTTGCAGAATTAAACTGGTCAATAATTTCCTGAGGTTCCATTTCTTCTGCTCCGTCCATCGTCCAGGTATCCGGATTATGGCAGTACAGACAGCGCATAGGGCAGCCTTTTACAAATACCACAAGCCGCACGCCAGGGCCGTCTACAGTGCCGAAACTTTCAATTGAATGAATATATCCTTTCATTTATACCCCTCCTTAAAACAAAACCTTGAAAACAAAGAACAAGGAGAAAACCGAAGGTTTCCTCCTCGTCTGATTGTTTTGCTTCGTTATCAGATAGCCGTATGGAACGTACGGGAAATAACTTCGTCCTGCTGCTCCTTGGTCAGTTTATTAAAGTTTACTGCGTATCCGGAAACACGGACAGTCAGCTGAGGATATTTTTCCGGATGAGCCTGAGCATCCAGCAGAGTGTCTTTGGTAAATACGTTTACATTCAGATGATGGCCGCCCTGAGCAGCATATCCGTCTAATAAAGATACTAAGTTGTCAACCTGTGCATCATTGATATTTGTCATAATGAAAACCTCCTTCAATTAATTTGTCTATAACTCAAAAATTATTCTCTGTCAAGCCCTTCAAACAGGGTTGCGCCGTCGCAGGCGCCGCCGCTGCAGCATTCGCCGTTAAAGCCGGCAATCTCGATATCCAGATCTCCCATAAATACCTGATTGTCTTTTCCAAGAGCATCCGGAATGATGGAGAAGGTATTGGAGATACCGTCCTGAGCATCTTTGAAAGGAAGCTTGGATACAGAAGCCAGGGAAGCTACTGCACCATGGGCATCACGGTGATGCATTGGGTTAGCTCCAGGAGCGAATGGTTCGCCTGCTTTTCTGCCGTCAGGGGTGGATCCGGTATTCTTTCCGTATACGACATTGGAAGTAATGGTCAGAATAGAAGTAGTAGGAATACCGCCACGGTAAGTGTGGTTTCCTCTGACATAGTTCATAAAGGTGTGTACCAGTTCACTGGCAATGCTGTCTACCCGGTCATCGTTGTTTCCGTATTTCGGGAAATCACCTTCTACTTCATAATCTACGACAATGCCGTTTTCGTCACGGATGGTCTTTACCTTTGCGTATTTGATAGCGGACAGAGAGTCAGCTACTACAGAAAGGCCAGCAATACCGGTAGCAAACCAGCGGGTTACCTTTTTATCGTGAAGAGCCATCTGGATTCTTTCATAGCAGTATTTATCATGCATGAAATGAATGATGTTCAGGGCATTTACATAGACCTGAGCCAGCCATTTCATCATATCCTTGTAAGCAGCCATTACCTCATCATAATCCAGATATTCAGAGGTGATCGGACGGTATTTCGGTCCTACCTGCTTCTTGGAAACTTCATCTACACCGCCGTTGATAGCGTAGAGCAGACATTTTGCCAGGTTTGCTCTGGCACCGAAGAACTGCATTTCCTTGCCCACACGCATGGAAGATACGCAGCAGGCAATGGCGTAGTCATCGCCGTGGGTAACTCTCATCAGGTCATCATTCTCATACTGGATAGAGGAAGACATGATAGAAGTCTTTGCGCAGAACCGCTTGAAGTTCATAGGAAGTCTGGTAGACCAGAGAACGGTCAGGTTCGGTTCTGGAGCTGTTCCCAGATTTTCCAGAGTGTGCAGGTAACGATAGGACATCTTGGTTACCATATGACGGCCATCAATACCAACACCGCCGATGGATTCTGTTACCCAGGTAGGATCTCCTGAGAACAGGGCATTGTATTCCGGAGTACGGGCGAATTTTACAAGACGCAGCTTCATAATGAAGTGATCCACAAATTCCTGGATCTGTTCTTCTGTATATTTGCCTTCTTTCAGGTCACGCTCTGCGTAGATATCAATAAAAGTAGAAGTACGGCCAAGAGACATGGCAGCACCGTTCTGCTCTTTCACAGCAGCCAGGTATCCGAAATAAGTCCACTGAATTGCTTCTTTTACATCGGTAGCCGGTCTGGAAATATCGTATCCGTAAATTTCACCCAGTTTTTTCAGTTCATGGAGAGCACGGATCTGCTCAGAAAGTTCTTCTCTTTCCCGGATAACATCAGAATACATGATAGTACGGGTTGTTGCTTTCTGCTCTTCCTTATCTTCAATCAGACGGTCTACACCGTAAAGAGCAATACGACGATAGTCGCCGATGATACGTCCACGGCCGTAAGCATCAGGAAGTCCGGTGATAATATGGCTGGAACGGCAGGCGCGCATTTCTGGTGTATATGCGTCAAAAACGCCTGCATTGTGAGTTTTTCTGTGTACGGTAAAGAATTCGCTGATTTCAGGATCTACTTTGTAACCATTGTCAGCACAGGCTTTTTCTGCCATACGGATTCCGCCGTAAGGCTGCAGGGAACGCTTAAAAGGCTTGTCTGTCTGAAAACCAACGATGGTTTCTTTTTCTTTATTCAGGTAACCTGGTCCATGAGATGTAATTGTGGAAATGATTTTTGTATCCATATCCAGAACACCGCCGGCTTCCAGCTCCTTTTTGGAAAGGTCCATGACCTGAGCCCACAGGTCTTTGGTATTCTGGGTAGGGCCTGCAAGAAATTCTTCATTTCCGTCGTAGGGGGTATAGTTTTTCTGAATGAAATCTCTTACGTTGATTTCTTTTTCCCATACACCGCCGTTGAATGTACGCCATTCATCTCTCATTGTTGGAAAATCCTCCTTTTATAAACTGTGATATAGTTATTATAATGAAAACTGAAATCATTATCAAGAGGTAAGACTCAATAATGATGAACTCATTATATAAAAATACTGTATACACGTCAAGGGGAATCTGTGTATTTTTTCACATACTTTATCTTATAGAAAGTTAGAAATATCTAATCCATGGGAAAGCAGAGAAACAGACCTTGCCAATCAGTAGGAAAAGTATTATAGTAGTAATATCACAAAAAGGAGGAAATATCGTATGCAGATCAGTAAAGATATGTTAATCGGTGAATTGATTCAGGTAGATGAATGTGTTGCGCCGATACTGATGCGTGCAGGAATGCATTGTTTAGGCTGCCCGGCTTCTCAGGGAGAGTCTCTGGCAGAGGCCTGCATGGTCCATGGAATTGATTGTGATGTTCTGGTAAGCCAGCTGAACGAAGTGCTTGCTTCCAAATAAATCATGGATTCAAAAATAGAACAGATGTAAAAACAGGCTGTAGCGATCCCTGAGGATCTGTGCTACAGCCTGTTTTCATATCCGCTGTCAGATAAGTGCCAGTACTTGAAGTGCTTTGTTTTTTACAATGATTTCGTAGTGTTCCTGAAAATATGCCTCGCTGGCATATTCGTATTTTTGTTTGGAACCGTATTCTGCCAGTATATTCAGGGTGCTGTTCCAATCGTCAGAATCGGAACTGTGTATGACCAGATAATACTGGGAAGTATCTGGCTTTTTATACAGGGTATTGATGCCGGTGAACCCGCCGTTTACTGCACAGGCAGCAGCGGTTACACTGTCCAGACTGTCAAAACGGTAGATCCGTACAGAGACTTTTTCTGCTTCTTCTGGAGCAGCAGAAGATTCTGTCTGTTTTTTTGGAGCAGATTCCACAGAGGATGTTAATTTTCCCAGAAGTCCATCAGCGCCTTCCAGCAGTTCGCTTGCAAGGGAGGAGAGGAGATTATCAGTATCTTCGTCAGGTGACGGGGAAAACTTGGAAAATCTAGTATCCAGTTCTTCAGGGTCTTCTATTTTGGTAATGATCAGCATAACGCTTTCATTGGATAACGGAATTGCTTCGACCATCAGAGGAATATCCTCGGCTTCAAAACCCACTTCGTTTGACGCTTTCTGTATCATTTCACGAAACAGATTCCGGGCTTTTTCTGTACCATAAGCCAGCTCCCGCAGGTTCAGATTGCGGACGCTTAAGTCAAAACTGCTTAAGGTGCATCGAATCTGATTGTCATTGACACGTTCAATCTTCATAGGGTCTCACTTCCTTTTGTAAATGATATATGATAATAATGAAAAAAGATATACTCTCTCAATTTAACTATACTATATAATATATCAAAATATCAATTCATATGTGAAGATTTTATGAAATTGTAAGTTTTAAGGAAAAAATAAATTTGGTATTTTTGTAAGTTTTTCTTGAAATATGGAATAAATCGTATTACAATAAATGCAGGAAATGATTCTCCCTGGAAAGGGGAGGTGAATATCGAACATCAGATCCTGTTCGGAAAATACCGTCTGGAGCGGGTGCTGGGCACTGGCGGGACCGCTACGGTATATCTTGCTACACATCTTGGCTTAGGCGAATATAGAGCCATCAAGAAGATTTCCAAAGAATCAGAAGAATATGGACAATTTAGAAAAGAAGGCCTGATATTGAAATACGTCCGTAACCCGGGAATACCGATTGTGTATGACCTGGAAGAGGATGATAGTTATGGTTACCTCATCGAAGAATATCTGGAAGGAGAGTCTCTGGCAGAAATCATAAAAGAACAGGGACCTCTGTCAACGGCAAGAACGGTTTCCTATGGAATCCAGATTTGCCATCTGGTTAATCATCTGCATTCAGCAAGAATAACCCCCATTCTTTATTTAGACATACAGCCTAGAAATCTTTTGTTATGTGGGAACAGGATAAAACTGGTTGATTTTGGCTGTGCAGCATTTCTCAAGGAAGGAAACAGCAGCTGCGTCGGCTGTGGAACGCCCGGATTTGCAGCACCGGAACAATATGCAGGAAAAACGCCGGACGAAAGGACGGATATCTATGGAATCGGAGCTGTGCTATATTTTTTATGGACAGGAAGATCGTTTTCAGGATATTGGGAAAACATGACGGCGAGAAAAGGCGCTGGCCAGGATAAGCTGAAAAAGATTATAAAAAAATGCCTGGAAACCAGGAGAGAAAGGCGATATGGATCAGTTATGGAACTGGAAAAAGCCCTGGAAAGGATGGAAACCCCATTTTTAACCTGCTGTAAAAGAAAACAAAAGAGAGAATCATTTCCAGTAATTATAGCTTTCGCCGGTAGCCATGCAGGAGCCGGGACAACTCACCTTGCTATTGGAATGGCAGCATATTTGCGGGATCAGAATTTTAAAGTCTGCTATGAAGAAAAGAATGGAAATGGAGTTGTGCGGGAATTGCTCCGGTGTCAGGGAAAAGGGTTAGACCGGCATGGTGTGGCTAAGATCAATGGAATTTTTATGAGACCCAGGTTTATGGAAAATGTGTGTCTGGAAGAAGAAATATGGGATATTGTTATTTGGGACCTTGGAACCGAAATAGCTAATGAAAGAGACTGGGACTACCTGATAGAAGTACGGGACGGGAAATGGTGGAATTCCAGAAGATGTCTGAAAGAAGAACCTGTATTGACCCTTTTAAACCATAACCTGGATGCTCCCGGACAGAACCTGCAGACCCGGGAACGGAAAAATCTCATACTGTCTGTTCCGTATTTTCCTAATCCTTTTTTCTTTACAGGGAAAGCAGAACTTTTTTACAGACGTCTGTCTGTATTGTGCGGGATAGAAAAAAAGAGGAAAAGACTATGGTCTATGTTGAAAAACTGGCTGGAAAAATAAGAGAAAAGTTGAGGCATCCACCCGGCGGCAAACAGGATTTAAGCCGGCCGGCCCAGGTCATAGGAGTAGCGGGGACGGAAAAGGGAGTTGGAGTTACTCATTTTTGCCTGATGGCAGCAAATTACCTGACCTGCGTTGCAGGAGAACGGACAGCAGTTTTGGAATGGAATGAAGACGGTGATTTTATAAAGCTGGAAAAAATATGCAAAGGGCAGATAGAGGAGAAAAAACCTTATCATATACTAGGAACGTCTTATTATAAGAACGCAGATATGGAAGAACTTTCACAATGCCTGGAACGGTACAGCTATATACTCATTGATTTTGGTGTAATAGGCGTCAGCAATAGGACGGAATTTCAGTGCTGCAAGAAAAGAGTACTGGTAGGCTCATTCAGCGAGTGGCAATGGGAGACGTTCTGGGAGTTTTTAAAGCAGGAAGGAATAAGCGGAAGAAAGTGGATTTATGCGGCTGCTTTTGGCAGCAGGGAAACCAGGAAGGAAGTAAGGAGAAAGCTTGGGATTCCTGTTTTGGAAATTCCGTTTTCAGCAGATGCGTTTTCTGTGACACCCGGTACTCTGGAGTTTTTTCAAAAATTCTTTTCCTGACAGCGGCAGAACAAGGTATGTCACGAAACCTGGATTGTGGATAAAAGACCGCGGGGGAAAGGGGGAGGAATATGAAAGGCAAGAGACAACTGAATGATCAGGAACGTCAGGCATATTTGGACGGTTTAAAAAGATATCATCAGAAAGGAATCCCTATTTATATTGATGATGAGGAGATGAAAGAAACGGAATGGGGAAAAATTTTTGAGATACAGGATGACGGAAGTTTTTATATGAGCGATTATGTGGGAGCCGAGACAGGGAACCTGACGGAAATCCGGTTTGATAAAGTAAAAAACATATAGGAGCGGAAAGCTGAAATCAGCCTGGCTTTTTGCAAAGGGAAAAAATAATAGTTCAGGCGGCGGAAGATATGATATAATAAAATGAGTTTTGACAAGCGGCTGGCAAATGGAAATATGCCAGGAAACATATCATCAGAAGATACAGAGAATGATAAAAAAACATCCTAGGAGGTTATGATGAAAAAAATAATAAAACTCATATCCGCCGCCTTGTTTGTAGCAGTGTTGGGTGCGGCTGTTTTTGGGGGAGCTGTCATAGGCAGAAGATATATACCGTCCAAAGAAGCGGCAGATATAGGGGAGTTATTTGCTGTAGAAGGAAACAAAGTGTCTATTGTATGGAATGAAGAGATTCAGGAGGAGCAGGCATTGTATGAGGAGGGACAGGTATACCTTCCGTTGGACTGGATCAATGAGAATTTAAATGAAAGATTTTACTGGGATGAAGGGGAACAGCTGCTGGTTTATGCGCTCCCGGACAGGATTGTTTATGCCCAGCCGGATACCATGGGAGATGCCGGTCATCTTTTGCTGGTAAAAGATGATAATGTATATTTGTCTGCGGGGCTGGTAAGTAATTATACGAATATACGGGCGGTGTATTTTGATAATCCTGCCATTCATGAAGAAAAAGAAGATACCATAGCGGCTAAACGTATTTATATCGACAGTGACTGGAACCCGGAAGAGAGAGCCGTAGCAAAAAAGGATACGGAGATCAGGGAACTGGGGGGAGTAAAAAGCCCGATTATTACAGAGGTTTCCAAAGGTACGGGAATCACAGTTTTAAATGAAATGGAAAAATGGTCCTATGTCTGGACAGACACGGGATTTATGGGATATATCAGGAATAACAGACTGACAGACAGGCATCAGCAGGCTCTTCAGAGTGAGTTTGAGGAGCCGGTATATAAGAGCCAGGCAATCGATGGAAGAGTCAGTCTGGTATGGCATCAGGTAACCTCTCAGGAAGCAAATGGGAAGTTTGACCAGATGTTTTCTGAAGTAGAAGGTGTGAATGTAGTGTCTCCCACCTGGTTTTCTCTCACGGATAACCAGGGAAACTTTTCTTCCCTGGCGAACCGGGAGTATGTGGAAAAAGCTCATCAGAAAGGATTGCAGGTATGGGCTCTGCTGGATAATTTCAGCGCTGATGTACAGACAGAAGTTCTTCTTTCTTCCACATCTACCAGACGGAAATTGATAGACAGTCTGATAGAGGAAGTGGAACGATATGATATTGATGGCCTGAATCTTGATTTTGAAAGTCTGAAGCCAGAAGCTGGCAAACATTATATTCAGTTTATCCGGGAATTATCCATTCCCTGCCGGGAAAAAGGAATCATACTTTCAGTAGATAACTATGTTCCGGCTGCATATAACGAATTTTATAATCGGAAAGAACAGGGAATCGTGGCGGATTATGTGATCGTTATGTGCTATGACGAACATTATGCCGGCGGAGAAAAGGGAACGGTTGCATCTTTGTCTTATGTGCAGAATGGAATCGAAGATACCTTGGAAAGTGTTCCGGCGGAAAAAATCATAGGTGCTGTTCCTTTTTATACCAGGCTTTGGACTGTGAAGGATGGAGAAACGACTTCAAAAGCCATGGGAATGGAAGCAGCTACACAGTGGGTACAGGATAATCATGTGGAACTGACATGGCTGGAAGATGTAGGTCAGTACTACGGAGAATTAGAGGGGGAAGATGGATCCAAGCAGTATATCTGGCTGGAAGATAAAAAGTCTTTGGCCCTTAAAGTGGATGCTATTGATCAGGCGGGAATAGCGGGAGTTGCCTGCTGGAAGCTTGGATTTGAACCGGATGATATATGGGAAGTGGTAAACCCATGATGAAGAGAACAACCATAGGAATGGCAGCAGGAATCCTGTCTCTTGTTATGTTTGCAGGCTGTTCCCTACATGACAGTGATGAGGTATTTACGGAGGAAACCGGTTCTTCTGCTGTCCAGGAATCATCTTCCGGTCAGGAGACCCAGGAAGAAACGTCAACAGCCGTACCGGCGACGGAAGAGGATAATCCTCCTGGTTATGAGAAAACAATTATAATAGGGTCGGATACCCATTATCTGTCTCCGGACTTATCCGATAATGGCCCGGCATTTCAGGAAATGGTCCTGCATGGGGATGGGCGGCTTGTGACATATATGGATCAGATTACAGATGCCTTTTTTGAAGAAGTAATAGAAGCATCTCCTGACATATTGATTTTAAGCGGAGACCTAAGTTCCAATGGAGAACTGGAAAGTCACAGAGAACTGGCAGAAAAACTGAGAAAGGTAGAATCCATGGGGGTGCCGGTAGTGGTGATCCCAGGAAATCATGATATTAATAATCTTTCTGCAGCTGGTTTCCGGGGAGAAGAAAAATATCCGGTAGAATATACCACGCCGGAACAATTCCGGCAGATTTACGGTGAATTCGGTTATGATGAAGCGGTCAGTGAAGATGCAGGGACATTAAGCTATGTATATCAGTTAGATGACATGACCAGGCTTTTGATGATCGATACCTGTCAGTATCAGGAAGGGTTTGCCAGGGTAGGCGGTTATATTTCTCCGGAAACTTATGAATGGATGGAGGAGCAGCTGGAAGCGGCCTGGAATGAAGGAATGAATGTGATTCCGGTAGCGCATCATAATCTGCTGGAAGAAAGCCAGGTATATACCGTCGATTGTACGATTGAGCACAGTGAAGAGTTTGTCAGACAACTGGAATCCTGGAATGTTCCATTATTCCTGAGCGGCCATCTCCATGTACAGCATTGGATGCAGGATGAAGACAGCGGGATTTATGAAATAGTAGTCAGTTCTCTGACCACACCGAATTGTATGTATGGTGAATTGACATTCCGGGATGACGGGAGTTTTGACTATAATACTAAAGAAGTAGATGTGGAGAAATGGGCAGAAGAAAACGGACGAACAGAAGAAGAACTTTTAAACTTTAAGGAATTCCGGGAACCGTTTCTGGAACAGGTATTTAAAAATGATGCGTATGGAGTCTTGAAAAGAATGAAAGATATTACAGAAGAAGAAAGACTGGAAATGTGTGATTTTTATGCCCGTTTAAAATATCAGTATTACCAGGGAAGAGCAGTGGACATGAAAGATAAAGCGCTAAAAGAAAATGCTTATGCCCTGTGGGATTCAAAAGGATACATGACGGTCCAGAGGGATTATGTAGTATTTATCCTGGAAGATGCGGTAAAAGATTATAATCATCTTAAAGTTGACTGATGATACATAGTGAACCCTTTCTGCAGGTTCTATTTGAGAGGCAGATGCATAGAATAATTACGGAAGGGGTGATACTGTGTCCAATTATAGAAGACTGATCTCATATATTTATGCATATGAAGGTGCAGTAAAAGGAAAAAATATAGGATTTGCAAAACTTGAGTCCAGAAATGGACAATGCAGGATCAATGTGAGCGTAAAAAAAGTTTATGTGGGCGGAAATGACATGGGAGTTTATCTGCTGTCAGATACGGGTGAACTTTTTCTGGGCAAGATCTTTATCCGTTCCGGAAATGGAGAGTTTCGGATTACGGTGAGAAATGATGATGTGGAAGGCAGCGGGAAAGAACTGGAACATTGTTATGGTCTGACCATACACGATATGCAGGATAATTGGCGTGCCTATACAACGATCTGGGACGATACCATGTCTGCCCAGGAAACAGAAGATACGGTGACTCATGCGGCAGAAGTAGAATTGGCGGATCTGACATCGGAGAATCTGAAAAAGCAGATAGAAGAGGACAGGAGCGAGGTTACGCCATTTGAATTGTTCCAGGCACCGCCGCCGCAGATGGAAGTTCCTGAGAAAACAGAAGAAAAACCGGAAATTACCGAAAAAAATGTGACTGGAAATCTGCCGGGAGGAAGCTATCAGGAATTGATGGAGGAAATGGAGAGAAAAGAAGCGGATCTGCCGGGATTTATGATGGAGAGCAGTCCGGTCTCCAGATATATGTCAGGAGCGGCAAAAGCCAGAGATGCAGCAGAGAAAGTCAGGGAAGAAAGAGAAGTAGAACTTCCCAAGGAACCGGAAGAAGCTCCGGAAGGTGCAGAGGCCCTGGAACCGGAGACGGATCCGGAGACAGTATGGTCGGATTTTCGGAAACGATATCCCAAAATGGATGCTTTTGATTATGAAAATGGCTGTGAGATCCTGAAGATAAAACCGCAGGATATCGGATTGCTGCCGCGGGAAAACTGGACATATGGAAATAACAGTTTTCTGCTTCATGGATACTATAATTACAGATGCCTGATTCTGGTAAGACTGAATAATCCAGGCGGATATCCCAGATATTTGCTGGGGGTGCCTGGACATTATTTCAGTAATGAGAAATATATGGCGTCGATGTTTGGATTTCCTCATTTTGTATTATCAAAAAAACAACCAATTGAAAACGGACGCTTTGGTTATTGGTATACGGATGTAAGACTGGGTTAATAGTCAACACCCCGGAGAGATACATACTTTACATGAGGGCGTACCAGTTCTGCAAATGCCAGAAGTTCTTCTTTCCGGAAAGGAGAAAATCCGGGAAACAATACCTGGGGTGATTCTACATAATTTTGTATGAAATAATGTTCTGCACCATGGAGCCATTGACCGATAGCAGAGAAATCTTCTGCTCCCATAAGACCTTTCACAGCGGTGGTGCGGAATTCATAGGGGATGCCGCAGGTTTTTATAAATTCCACACTTTCCATAATGGGAGATAAACGGATATCCGGTATTCCTGTTACCGTTCCGTAGTTTTCTGGAGAAGATTTTATGTCCATGGCAATGTAATCCAGCAGATTTTTCTGACAAAGGTTTCTGATCACAGAAGGGCGGTAGCCGTTGGTATCCAGCTTTACTAAAAATCCCAGCTTTTTTATATCAGAGACCAGGGCTTCCAGGTCTGGTGAGAGTGTGGGTTCGCCTCCGGTGATACAGACACCTTCCAGAAGAGAGGTACGCTTTTTTAAAAATGTCAGAAGTTCTTCTTTGGAAACCAGGGCTTCTGCCTGCTCGGTGATCAGATCTGAGTTGTGACAGAATGGGCACCGGAAATTACATTGACCTAAAAATACAGTGGCAGCTACATGGCCTGGATAATCTAAAAGAGTAGTTTTCTGTAATCCGCAAATTTTCATGATTTTTGATTCCAACCTTTTTCTTTTTCTGTTTTTCTTATATAATTACTATAGCACAGATGGAAAGAGAATAAAATGAAAAGGTAAGACATATGAGAACACCGGAAGAGAAATATATGAAGGAAGCCATGCGTCAGGCAAAAAAAGCAGAAGCTTTGGGGGAGGTGCCCATAGGCTGCGTCATAGAATATGGAGGCAGGATCATTGGACGGGGGTATAATCGCCGCGCTACGGATAAGAGTACCCTGGCCCATGCGGAGATCATTGCGATCAGGAAGGCGTGTAAAGCGATGGGAGACTGGCGTCTGGAGGATTGTACCATGTATGTGACACTGGAACCTTGTCCTATGTGTGCGGGGGCAATCGTACAGGCGAGGATACCCAAAGTGGTCATTGCCTGCATGAATCCCAAAGCAGGCTGCGCAGGGTCTGTGGTAGACCTTCTTCATCAGAAAGGCTTCAATCATCAGACAGAAACAGAAATTGGAATGATGGGGGAAGAGTGTTCCCGGATGCTGAAAGAATTTTTCAAGGGTCTGAGAGAGAAAAAACAGAAGGATAAGGAGAGCCAGCCTTGACAAAATGTTGCGTGGCAGGTATACTAAACAGGCTGGCAGAATATGAGTGTCAGCAGCGAGATATGTCATAAAGCTTCCGTGCAGCCGGGGAGATAGCGGTGCCCTGTACCTGCAATCCGCTCCAGCAGGGGTGATGTCCTGTCTCGGACATTTTATTGCAGAGCTGCCTTTTGTAAGCGGCGGTGACGTTTGGGTCTTGCGCAATGGAAATCCATGAACCGTGTCAGGGCAGGAATGCAGCAGCACTAAGTGGAAGCTTTCATGTGCCGTGAGGCTGCCTGGACTGAGTTGGCTGCAGAAGTAACGTCTGTGATGAATGTACAAAACAGGACGCACGGATTAAAAATAAAAATATTTCAGAAGGAAAGCATGCGTTTTCAGGGGGAGAGCAACCCGTGATGTCGTATGCTTTATTTTTTTCTTGCCCCTGCTAATCCTTTGTATTATAATTACAAAATGGGTATATTATAACTATTTTCATTGATGGAAAGGGTGGTTGAGATGAAAAGAATAGGAATGCTTACCAGTGGCGGAGATTGCCAGAGCTTAAATGCAACGATGCGTGGAGTCGCCAAGGCTTTGTATAATATATATCAGGACGAAGTAGAGATCGTAGGATTTGAGGATGGATATAAAGGCCTCATTTATGCAGATTATCGCCTGATGAAGCCTCAGGATTTTTCAGGAATCCTTACACGAGGAGGTACGATTCTGGGAACGTCCAGGCAGCCGTTTAAATTGATGAGGACTCCTGATGAAAATGGTCTGGATAAAGTAGAGGCTATGAAGCATACCTATAGAAAGCTGAAACTGGACTGCCTTGTTGTGCTTGGAGGAAACGGAAGCCAGAAAACTGCCAATCTGCTGAGAGAGGAAGGGCTGAATATTGTGTCTCTTCCCAAAACCATTGATAATGATCTGTGGGGAACAGACATGACGTTTGGGTTCCAGAGCGCTGTAAATATAGCCACCAATGCCATCGATTGTATCCATACTACGGCAGCCAGCCATGGAAGGGTATTTATTGTGGAGATCATGGGTCACAAGGTTGGGTGGCTGACGCTTCACGCCGGAATGGCAGGAGGGGCCGATATTATTCTTCTGCCGGAGATCCCCTATGATATTGATGTGGTTGTAGAGGCGGTAAAAGCCAGACAGAAGACCGGAAAGCGCTTTTCCATTATTGCTGTGGCAGAAGGGGCTATTTCAAAAGAAGATGCAAAACTGACGAAGAAAGAATTGAAAGAAAAGAAAAAAACAGGAATCGTATATCCTTCTGTTGCCTATGAAATCGGGGCACAGATTACTGAGCGGACAGGTCAGGAAGTTCGTGTTACGGTTCCGGGGCATATGCAGAGAGGCGGAGAACCTTGTCCCTATGATAGGGTCCTTTCCAGCCGTTTGGGAGCTGCAGCGGCCAGGCTCATAGAAAAAGGAGAGTATGGCTATATGGTGGCAGTAAAAGACAACGATCTGACGAAAGTTCCGCTGGAAGAAGTGGCAGGGAAGTTAAAGATGGTTGATCCGCAATGCGCCATGATTGCCGAGGCGAAGGCAATGGGAATTTGCTTTGGAGATTAAGAAAGACAGAAGGGATTTTTTATGTCATATACGGCACTGTACCGAAAGTGGAGACCGGTTACCTTTGATGATGTAAAAGGGCAGGATCATATTGTGCAGACTTTGCAGAATCAGATCACGTCCCAGAGAATCGGACATGCGTATCTGTTTTGCGGTACCAGAGGCACTGGAAAGACCAGTATTGCAAAAATTTATGCCAGGGCAGTGAACTGTGAGAATCCTAAGAACGGGAGTCCGTGCAATCAGTGCCCTACCTGCAGAGGTATCCTTTCCGGTTCCTCTCTTAATGTGGTGGAAATTGATGCGGCCTCCAATAATGGTGTGGAAAATATCCGGGAAATACGGGATCAGGTGCAATACCCGCCCACGGAAGGAAAGTACCGGGTTTATATTATTGATGAGGTTCATATGCTTTCCACAGGGGCATTTAACGCTCTTTTGAAAACTTTAGAGGAACCTCCGTCCTATGTTATTTTTATCCTGGCGACAACAGAGGTCCATAAAATTCCGATCACCGTGCTTTCCCGGTGCCAAAGATATGATTTTAAAAGAATTTCGATTCCTACACTGACAGCCCGTTTGAAAGAACTTACAGATGCGGAGCAGATCCAGGTGGAAGATAAGGCACTGGCTTATGTGGCAAAAGCTGCAGACGGGTCTATGAGAGATGCACTAAGTCTTCTGGATCAGTGCGTGGCTTTCCATTATGGGAAATTGCTCACTTATGAAAATGTACTGGAAGTGTTGGGAGCAGTGGACACCTCAGTTTTCAGCAGCTTATTCCGTGCAGTGGCGGAAAAGGATACGAAAGGCTGTATCTGCCAGTTGGAGGAAATGATCGTCCAGGGGCGGGAACTGGGACAGTTTGTAAATGATTTTATCTGGTATATGAGGAATATGCTGCTGATCCAAACGGCTGAGGATGGAGAAAATATGCTGGATATGTCAGAAGATAATATCCGGCTGCTCCGGGAAGAGGCTCAGTTGGAGTCTCCGGAGACCCTGATGAGATATATTCGGATTTTTTCTGAATTATCCGGACAGCTGCGTTACGCTTCCCAGAAAAGAGTGCTGGTAGAACTGGCATTTATTAAACTTACGAAACCTGCTATGGAGCAGAATCTGGACTCCATCCTGCAAAGGCTGGAGGAGTTGGAAGACCGCTTGGAAAACGGTGAGTTTCTTTCCAGGCTTCCCGGTCCTTCGGGAAACATGGATGTGAGGCAGGCGGAAGAAGCGGAACAGGCAGCAGGAAGTGGAAAAGATGAGGCTGACCGTTCCACAGAACCGAGAAAGGTGGAACTTCCTCAGGCACAGCTGGAGGATCTGAATCTGGTGCGAAATGAATGGGGGAAAGTTCTCAGGGAACTGGGAGGTTCTATTCGCTCTAATTTCCGAAATACAGTCGTGGAGCCCAGCGGAGAGAATTGCCTGTGTATCGTGTTTACATCGCCGGACGCATATCTGATTGGGAACCGGCCAACGGTACTGGGCGAAATTGAGCGTTATGTAGAAATCACATATGGAAAAACCATTTATTTTAAAGCAAGGCTGGCAGGAACAGGAGAACGATTTGACACCGTTTATGTCAGTGAAGATGAATTAAAGAATAAGATTCATATGGATCATATTTTGGTAGAAGATGATTTTTAGGAGGTAAAGACACCATGGCAAAACGTGGCGGCTTTCCCGGCGGTATGCCGGGGAATATGGCAAATCTGATGAAACAGGCTCAGAAAATGCAGAGACAGATGGAAGAGACAACAAAGGAACTGGAGACAAGGGAGTACACAGCAGCAGCTGGAGGCGGTGCTGTTACGGTAACGATTTCCGGTAAAAAAGAAGTGTTATCTGTAAAACTGGCAGAAGAAGTGGTAGACCCGGAAGATATTGAGATGCTGGAGGATCTGATCGTGGCAGCGATGAATGAAGCGCTTCGCCAGGTGGAAGAAGCGTCAGGAGCAGCCATGTCTAAACTGACCGGTGGTCTGGGCGGAGGCTTCCCGTTCTAATATGGATTATTATGGCAGTCACATTACAAAATTAATTGAAGAACTTTCCAAGCTTCCTGGCGTAGGCAGCAAATCAGCACAAAGACTGGCGTTCCATATTATCAATATGCCTATGGAGCAGGTGGAACGGCTGTCTGGAGCAATTTTAGATGCCAGAACAGGGGTCAGATACTGCAAAGAGTGTTTTACTCTTACGGATAAGGAGCTTTGCCCAATTTGCAGCAGTGATAAGAGAAATCATAAAGTCATTATGGTGGTGGAAACCACCAGAGATCTGGCTGCTTATGAAAAGACCGGAAAGTATGAAGGCGTTTATCATGTGCTTCACGGTGCTATTTCCCCTATGCTGGGGATAGGCCCGAATGATATTAAACTCAAAGAACTGATGCAGCGGCTTCAAGGTGATGTGGAAGAAGTGATCATCGCCACAAATTCCAGCTTAGAGGGAGAGACGACGGCTATGTATATCAGTAAGCTGATAAAGCCGACGGGAATCAAGGTTACAAGGATTGCAAGCGGAGTGCCGGTAGGCGGCGACTTGGAATACATAGACGAGGTTACTCTTTTAAGGGCCCTGGAAGGTCGGACAGAATTGTAACCGGAATCAGATGAGTGTTAGGAGATGCAAAGATGGATAAGTATGAGTTCAACATTAAAGTCGAGCAGATCAAAAAACGAGTGAATGAAGGGGATTATGAAACGGCGATGAAAATTGCCGATGGCATTGACTGGAGAAGAGTGAGAAATACAAATCTGCTGTCAATGGTTGCCCAAGTTTACGAAAAAAATGAAGAATATGGGGAAGCAAAGAATATCCTGCTTCTTGCTTTTGAGAGAGCCCCTATTGGTAAACGTCTGCTTTATAAACTGACGGATCTTGCTCTGAAAGAAAATAATATTGAGGAAGCGGAAGACTATTACAGGGAGTTCTGCGACCTGGCTCCGGAAGATTCCAGACAGCATCTTCTGCGTTATATGATTCTGAAGGCAAAGGGAGCACCTGCGGAGCAGCTGATCCATTCCTTGGAGCAGTATACATCTGAAGAACTGGATGAAAGATGGATGTATGAACTGGCATTTCTTTATCATCAGATTGGAAGAGGCAATGATTGTGTCCGTCTGTGCGACAGGATCATGCTGATGTTTGGCATTGGAAAATATGTGGATAAAGCGATGGAGTTAAAGCTGCAGTATGCGCCTCTCACTTCTTATCAGATGGATCTGGTTGAAAACAGGGACAAATATGAGGCGAAATTACGGGCAGTAGAAGAAAGATACAGCGGAAATGGCTACGAAGATACAGCGCCTCGGAATGATATGGTTCAGGAAGAGGAGCATGGCAGCGCGGTGATCGAAGAAGATGTGGAAGCAGCGCAGCAGGAGAGAGAAGAAGGAGTATACCAGAATGGTATGACTCAGGCGGCATATCAGACAGCGGCAGCAGAAGCAGAATATGATGCAGCAAAAGAAGCTTATCAGGCAGATCCCAGAGGAATTTATGAGGAAGCGCCAAAGGCTTACAACCAGGTTGGGGAAGAAGAGAATATTCCGACGCCTTCTATTGATGAGGTGCTGGCAGCAAAAGTGAAAGAGGCGGAGGAACAGGAGAATCTGGCAAAGGAACTGGCAAAGATCAGTCCGGAGGAAGTGGAAACGGAAGATACCATGGCGCAGACCCGGGTACTGGAAAATATCCGGGAAGTATTGCCGGAGGCTCCGGTTTATACAGAGGATTCCGCTCCGGTTGTAGAAAAAGTAGTGCCTCAGGAGATGGAAGAGCCGGTAGAAACCGTGCCGCAGACAGAGGATGAAGAACTGGAGATTGAGGAACTGGATGAAGGTGAAGAAAGTCCTGTAACCAATCATCTTATGATAGAAGCGAGAACACCGGAAAAGGGTCTGGAGATGGCTCTGGAAGCATTAAAGAAAATTCACAGAGAACTTGGCACGAAGCAGCCGGTGGCAAAAATCAGCGGTTCCAAATTGAATAAAAAAGGAATTTGGGCAGTTGCGGATAAATTGGCAGGAAAAGACCTGATCGTTGAGGAAGCAGGGGATCTGTCAGAATCTGTTCTGCGGGAACTGAATGATTTTATGGACAAAGATACTTCCGGAGTTATTGTTGTACTCATTGACAATCCAAGGCAGATGGAGGAGCTTCATCGTCATAATCCTGCTCTGGCAAGAAAATTTGAATGTATTGGTGCAGGTGATGAACCGGAAGAGAAGGATCTGGATGGAGTTGAAGCAGCTCTTCAGAAACAGGCAGAGAAAGAAACCAGAATTGCCAGAGAAGAAGCGGAAAAAGCAGCGGCAGAGGCAGCTGTAACCAGAGCGCATGAGGAAGCAGTCCAGGAGCCGGAAGAGGAAGATGAGGATTATCCGGATTATGAGGAAGAATATCCGGAAGAAGAAAGCGATATGGAACCTGATGATGAAGAGGAGATGGACATTGACGAATTTGCACAGTATGCCTGCAAATATGCCAGTGAAATCGACTGCAGCATTACAGGGAAAAGCATGCTGGCTCTTTATGAGAGAATAGAGATTATGGAGGAAGAGGGAATTCCTCTCACCAAGAAGAATGCGGAAGATCTTATTGAGGAAGCTGCAGATAAGGCGGATAAACCTTCTTTGGGAAAAAGGATTACCGGGCTTTTCTCCTCTAAATACGATAAAAATGGTTTACTAATTTTGAAGGAAGAGCATTTCATTGATTAAGAATAGAATTAAACTAATAGCATTTGATCTAGACGGAACATTATTAAATGAGAATAAAAAGGTGTCCATTGAGAACCGAAGAGTATTGGAAGAGTGTGGACAAATGGGAATCCAGCTTGTGCCATGTACAGGAAGGACTATACAGGGGATTCCGGAAGAGGTTCTGGGAATCCCCGGTGTTCATTATGCCATTACAGTAAATGGCGGTAAAATTGTAGATAAGACGACGGGCGAAGTGATTGAAAGCAGGATGTTTTCGCCGGAACAGGCTGTAAATGTCATAGATATCGCAAAAGAGTATCCTGTTATGTATGATGCTTATATCAATGGACGGGGGATTTCAGACCGTTCTTTTCTGAAACACCTGGAAGATTATGGAATCACAGGGGTTCTGGCTGATTTTGTAAGGTCTGTCAGGGACCCGGTTGAAAATGTGCGGGAATATGTGGTAAGAGAGAAAAAACCGGTAGAAAAGCTGAATATTTTTTTCCGTGATCTTTCCTGTCGGGAAGAGTTGCGTACCCGTATCAGAAGCCTGGGATATACGGTAGTCAGTTCATCCACGGATTTTAATCTGGAAATCAATGCAGAAGGTGCTACCAAAGGAGATGCCATTCTTTCGCTGGCATCTTATCTTGGGATTTCTCCTGATGAGACAATGGCATTTGGTGATGGTGAGAATGATATTACCATGATAGAAAAAGCTGGAATAGGAATTGCCATGGGAAATGCAGGGGAATTTTTAAAGGTACGGGCAGATTACATAACTCTTACGAATGAAGAGAATGGAATAGCAGATGCAGTTCGCCATCTTATACTGGAGCAGAAACAATGAAAGAATTTTTATTACAAAATTGGTTGGCGGTAGCAGTAGCTGTTTATCTGGTAGCAATGACGCTTCATGGACATTACCGTGGATTTGTAAAACAGGCAGTTTCTCTGGTTGCGGTGATTGCTTCCCTTATCATAGTTAATATAACAGCCCCTCAGGTGAAAGAATATCTGATGGGAAATGAAACGATTCAAATGGCAGTAAGAGAGGGGATTACTTCTGCGTTGGAGGGCAGCGGAGAAGCTGACATGGACCTGGTAGAAGATCAACCTTCTTCCCAGAGGCAGTATATTGAAAGTATGGAAATTCCTCAGCAGTTGAAGGATATGCTGGTTGAAAATAATAACAGCGAAGTATATGAGATGCTGGGAGTAGAGCGTTTTGCAGATTACATTTCTTCCTATATCACTAGTTTTATTGTCAGTATCATCAGTTATGTATTGGTGTTTATAGGCTGCTTTGTTTTGATTCATTTGCTGATGAGATGGCTGGATCTGGTGGCAAAGCTTCCTATTCTTTTTGGCTTAAATCAGGTAGCAGGTGCGTTTCTTGGGCTAACCCAGGGGCTGCTGTTCATTTGGATCGGCTGTTTTGTGCTGACTATTTTTTCAGGTACCGATATAGGAAGACTTTTATTCAGGCAGATAGAAGGAAGTGTATTTTTGCAATTCCTGTATTCGAATAATATATTAGCAAAAATTGCTATCAGTATTTTGAGTGGATTATAAATGAATTGTATTTGAAATACGAACAATTTACCAAAAAGACGAGACAGATTGAAAAATAATTCAGGTCCCGTCTTTTTTGGTATCTACACAAAATATAGAAAAAATATAGAAAAATGAGCATATCTAGTGCCTGTCTGCTGGACTGAAAAAATTGTTTAAAAAAATAGCACAAATTCCTTGACAAGAGGAATCATAAAGTGGTATAGTATCTTCACACATGAGAGATGCGAGTTCAACAAAATAAGATTTAAAAAAAATCAAAAGAAGTGTTGACAAAAGCAATCAAACATGATATTCTATAAAAGTTGCTGCTGAAGCAACAACGAAGAATAAGAACCTTGATAATTGAAGATTAAACAGTATGTAAAACCCTGAAAATTCTAAGAACAAAGGTCTGGTTTGGGCCTTGGGTTCGAAGAGAATTCAGAACGAAACCAAGTAAATGAAGGTTTAACAATTAGCCAAGCTAATAGTTTTGAACCAAATCAAAATCTTAAACATGAGAGTTTGATCCTGGCTCAGGATGAACGCTGGCGGCGTGCCTAACACATGCAAGTCGA
>CALWQT010000010.1 GCA_944383765.1 uncultured Lachnospiraceae bacterium | reverse complement strand
GGAGATTTGACCCTCCCCTTCCACACCACGTAGCGTACCGTTCGGTACTACGCGGTTCAATAGTTTACACGTACTTTCAGATAGTGGGCAGTCATGGATGGATATCCAAGTCTGTCCACTAATATTTTCTTGGTAAGCACCGAGTTCAGCATTTCTGCCGCTCTCCACGTTCCCTTTCGACAGTTTGCCATCTCATGTACTTTCCATTCCGGCAGATGGAGTGCACGAAGCATTTTATATCTCGTCCGCACTCTCTTCCATTGTTTCCAGTACACCGCACGGATTCTGTGGCGAAGCCATTCGTCCGTGGTCTCCATCAGGCTTCTCATGTCTGCGTACCGGTAGTAGTTGATCCACCCAGTCGCATATTTCCTGAGTTTCTCTTCCCTCTCCGGGTTGCTCCACTTGTTTCCCCTTACTGTCAATTCCCTGAGATGGTTCTTCATCTTCTTGATCGACTTAGGGTGTACCCGCATACGGCATTTCCCTTTATTTCGGTAAAATCCATATCCAAGGTACTTTACTTTGCTGATGTGACTTACTGTCGTTTTCTCAAGATTGACTTTCAGGTATAGCTTTCCTGTGATAAACGGTATGATATGTTTCAGCGTTCTTTCTGCACTTTTCCGGCTTTTGCATAAAATCATACAATCGTCGGCATACCTCACGAATTTATGCCCTCTGCGCTCCAGTTCCTTATCCAGCTCATTTAGCATCACATTTCCACACAATGGACTCAGCGGACCGCCCTGCGGCACACCTTCTGGTGTCGCATGGAATCCTCCGTCTTCCATTACCCCGGCATTCAGATATTTGTGTATCAGCGAAATCACCCGCCCATCTTTGATCGTTCTCGACAGCACCTCTATCAGCTTGCTGTGGTTCACCGTGTCAAAGTAAGCCTGTAAGTCCATGCTGATTGCATACACATATCCCTCGTTCACGTATTTTCTGCACTTTGCCAGTGCGTCATGTGCGCTTCTGCCTGGTCGGAAGCCATAGCTGTTATCCGAAAACTGTGCTTCGTAGACAGGAGTGAGTTCCTGCGCAATCGCCTGCTGAATCATTCGGTCTACTACAGTTGGTATTCCCAGCTTCCTTACTTTGCCTTTCTCTTCTTTGGGTATTTCTACCCTTCGGACAGGGGTGGGTTTATATTTCCCCTCCCTTAACTGCCTGACCAGTTCGTCCCGGTGGTCTTTCAGATAGGGCAGAAGTTCATCCACCTGCATTCCGTCAATTCCACCTGTTCCTCTGTTTGTTTTCACTCTCTTGTATGCAGCGTTGAGATTGTCGCCCCTGAGAATAATATCAAGCAGTTTGTCCGTCCAAAAGTCCGTGTCGGTGCCAGGGTCCCCGGTAATCCATTCATGGGCGTACACTCCTGTTCCCCTTCCCTGTTCCGCAGGTATCTCTCTCAGGTAGTCCTCGATATGAAGTTGTCTGTACTTAGTTCCATGTTTGGTTTCCATTTGAAAATGGCACCTCCTATTGTTCCGTCCTTCCCGGAACATCTATAGCTGTTCCGGTACTGTGACTTCTGCTGACTTCTCATGGCAGGCTTTACTCCATGACTGCGAATGTTTTATCGCCCTTGTCATGTCCATGAGACCTCCCCGGGTACTCACACGCTCTTTCCCACTTATACCTGCCCCGTCTACTGCTGGCGTTCCGTGCAGTTATTGGACTTTGATTTGTGTGGCAATCTCATCCACGCTTCACAGCCTATCCGGTCAACTTTTACAGGCCAGTGGTTTGCCTCCGGCTTCCTTCAGACCCCACCTCACGATGACGCCCTTGCCATTGGCTGCACCCTTCCCACTGCCGGGCGGGTCAGGGACTTTCACCCATTAGAACGTGTGCCCGCCGGGCACACCACAAAAAAAGGAAGCGGGGCGTATACGCCTGCCGCTTCCTTTTTTATTCTGTATTCTGTTCCGTTTACAGCATTTCCTGTCCCAGACAGTAAGTCTGAAGAACGTCATAATTATCTTCCAGCACAACCAGGTCTGCATCATAACCGGCAGCAATCTTTCCCTTACGGTCATCTACCCTTAAACATCTGGCAGGATTCAACGTACAGGAATTCAAGGCAGCATCAAACGGGACCATAGTTTTTTCCACCAGGATCTGAAGCCCTTTATTCATACGCAGGGTACTTCCTGCAATGGTATCGGTTCCTTTCAGTCTTGCCAGTCCGTCCTCGCCGATTTCGATATCATGGCCTCCCAGCTGATAATCACCGCCAGGCGGACAGTGTTTTGCTCTCAGGGAGTCGGTGATCATAATGGCATAATCCCTTCCTTTGGCAGCAAAGAAATTGTTTAAAGCTGCCAGATGGGAATGGCATCCATCACAGATCACCTCTCCATACATATCCCGGAACCGGAATGCAGCTCCTACAAGCCCTGGTTTTCTATGATGGTAAGGTGTCATTCCATTATATACATGAGTCATGGAAGTAGCACCATTGGCAACTCCCATCAGCGCTTCCTCATAAGTTGCTGCGGAATGGCCCATACTCACCACTACACCATGGCTGGCACAGTATCTGGTAAGGGCATGGCCTTCATCATGTTCCGGAGCCAGGGTAATATATTTGATCCACCCTTTTGCAGCTTCCTGATATTTTTTAAACTGCTCTACCGTGGCCTTTGCAATGGCCTCCGGCGGCTGGGCACCTTTATACTGCATGTCCAGATACGGGCCTTCAAAATGAATTCCCAGAATCTCTGCGCCTTCATATCCTTCCTCTATCACTGCTGCCACATTGGCCACAGCCTTGGTCAGTACGTCAGGCATCTGGGTCACTGTAGTGGGGAGGATCCCTGTCACTCCTTCCTCCGGTATCCGTTTCATCCAGTCTTTCAGCCCTTCCGGCGTACCATCGTTGGTATCATAGCCGTAAGAACCATGGGTGTGGATATCCAGAAATCCGGGAACGATTCTTCTGTCTCCGTAATCCTTATCCGCCGTTTTCTCTCCATATGGCCAGATCCCTGTAATCTTTCCATCTTCCATCTCCACATCTGCAGGAACAAACTGTGTGGATATCCAGACTCTTTCACTTCTTATAATCATAATGGCGATCACCTCCTGTACTTATCAGTATACCATATTTGCCATTTCCATGTGAATATTTTTTCCTTTGATCCTGGCATGCTTCATGGCTTCCAGTACTTCATCGGCACAGTCTTCCGGCACTTCCACAAATGTATATTTGTCATACATATCAATGCTGCCCACCAGTTTTCCCGGCATTCCCGACTCTCCCGCAATGGCTCCCAGAATATCCCCCGGTCTGACATTATGCGTCTTCCCGATATTCACAAACAGGCGTACCATATCATCTCCCCTGTTTTTTCCATTCTTCCTGCCAGTTCCCCTGTGGCTGCCTCTGTCGCCTTTTCCTTTTCTTCCCCGGCTGTACCGGTCCAGATCCTCCAAATCTCTGGCTGTTCGGAAATCATCAATGGTATCTTCCACTTCATCTCCCATAGCCATTCTTAAGAATGCCGCTGCCAGATCCATGGCTGTATAATCTTCTTCCAGAATCTTTTTTTCAATGGCATTGACCATAGTACCCAGATCTTCATTTTCAATGATAGCTGTTACTTCATCCAATACTTTTTCCATTCGAATATCCGTAATGTCATTCAAAGACGGAATTGCCTGGGGAATGATCTTGGTCTTGCAGTACCGCTGGATATCCCGCAGTTTATATACTTCCCGGCCAACCACCAGGCTGAACGCCCGACCTTCCCGTCCCGCACGGCCGGTCCGGCCGATACGGTGCACATAGTATTCATCATCCTGGGGAATATCGTAATTGAACACTGCCTCCACATCATCTACATCAATTCCCCTGGCGGCCACATCCGTTGCAACCAGAATCTCTGTCCTGCCATTTCGGAAGCTGTTCATCACCTTATCTCTCTGTGCCTGCTTCAGGTCCCCATGGAGCCCTTCTGCATAATACCCTCTTCCCTGCAGGGCTTCCACCAGTTCGTCTACCTGCTTTTTGGTATTGCAGAACACCACCGACAGCTTAGGGGAATACATATCCAGCAGACGGCACATGACTTCCACCTTGTTTTTCGGCTTCACTTCATAATAATACTGGGTTACTTTCGGAACCGTCAGTTCCTTTTTCACTACCCGGACTGTTTCCGTAGCCTTCTGGAACTTTTTGGCAATCTCTGCAATAGCCGGCGGCATGGTGGCAGAAAACATCACCGTCTGCCTTTCTTCCGGCAGCTGGCTCAGGATGGTTTCCATATCCTCCAGGAATCCCATATTCAGCATCTCATCCGCTTCGTCCAGGATAACCGTATGGACATTGGAAAATTTTATGGTCTTTCTTCTCATATGGTCCATGACACGCCCCGGCGTCCCGATAATAATCTGGGTTCCATCCTTCAGCGAACGGATCTGTTTTACAATCTCCTGTCCCCCATAAACCGGAAGTACTTTCACCCCGTGCATATATTTCGCCAGGCGGCGGATTTCTTCTGCCACCTGGATTGCCAGCTCCCTGGTAGGGCAAAGGGCAATTGCCTGGAGTTTCTTGCTCTTCGGGTCAATCTTTTCCAGAAGAGGGATGCCAAACGCTGCTGTCTTACCTGTTCCCGTCTGGGCCTGCCCTATAATATCCTTTCCCTCTCTCTGAAGAGGAATGGCCTGGGCCTGGATCGGAGAAGCTGCTTCAAATCCCATATCCTTCACTGCCCGCAATATCTTATCACTCAGTTCCAATTCTGTAAATTTAACTGTTTCCATTTATTTTCCTTTCTATCTCTGTCCTATAAACCGAAAAAAGGGGAGCATCAGCCACGCCCAGGCTTTGCTTCCCTCGTTCGTACGGTATTTTACTATAACAGATACCTGCCCATGTGTCAATGAAAAGACATACTCAGACTTTAAACCGGTATCCCACGCCCCAGATGGTTTCAATGTATTGAGGCTTAGCTGTATTAAACTCTATCTTCTCACGGATTTTCTTGATATGTACGGTCACAGTGGCAATATCTCCGATGGACTCCATATCCCAGATCCGGCTGAATAATTCCTCCTTGGTAAACACATGATTAGGATTCTGTGCCAGAAAGGTGAGCAGGTCAAATTCTTTTGTGGTAAAGTTCTTCTCCTCACCATTCACCCAGACCCGTCTGGCTGTCTTATCGATTTTCAGTCCCCGTATCTCAATAATATCATTTGCCGGAAGACCACTGCCGATCAGTCTCTGATATCTGGCCAGATGCGCTTTCACTCTCGCCACCAGTTCACTGGGGCTGAAAGGTTTGGTCATATAATCATCCGCTCCCAGGCCCAGGCCTCTTATTTTATCAATATCTTCTTTCTTCGCAGATACCATGATAATCGGTGTATTCTTAGTCTCCCTGATTTTCCGGCATATTTCAAAACCATCTGTTCCCGGAAGCATCAGGTCTAAAATGAACAGGTCAAACTCTTCCTTCAATGCCCGGTCCAGACCTTCATCTCCATCCCCGGCAATTTCCACCTGAAAGCCGCTCAGTTCCAGATAATCTTTTTCCAGTTCTGCAATACTTTCTTCGTCTTCTATAATCAGAATTTTACTCATCTTGTATGACCTCCTGGTATTTTCGCAGTACAAAATGGACTTCTGTACCGATTCCTTCCTTGCTGGTAGCCCAGATTCTCCCTCCATGATCTTCTATGATCTTCTTCACGATAGACAGGCCAATACCGCTTCCCCCTTTTGAAGAATTTCTGGAAGAATCTGTTCGGTAAAAGCGGTCAAAAATATTCGGAAGGTCTCTGGCCGCGATTCCTTTTCCATTGTCTTCGATTCCCACCTGAATAAAATCTCCTACATCGCGGATCCTGATATTGATGATCTGCTTCTTTTTATCCATATACTTTTCCGAATTGCTGATGATATTATTGATGACCCGCTTCATCTGCTCTGCATCTGCAATGACTTCCACGTCCTGGTCTACATAATTGAAATATCCCAGCTCTATCCCTCTGGCTTCCATATCCAACCCCACTTCTTCCACACAGTCTCCAAAATACTCTGCCACATTGATCTTGGAGAATGTATAAGGGATTTTGTTGGTATCAATCTTGGAATAAAAGGTCAGTTCATCGATCAGCCTGTCCATATCATTGGCTTTATTGTAAATCGTACGGATATATTTATCCAGCTTCTCCGGAGAAGACGCCACTCCGTCCATGATTCCTTCCACATAACCTTTGATAGCTGTAATCGGTGTTTTTAAATCATGGGAAATATTGCTGATCAGCTCTTTATTCTCTTTATCATACTGTATCTTCTCTTCCGCCGATTCCTTCAGACGCAGACGCATCTCTTCAAAATCCTGGCACAGCCTACCTATTTCATCCTGATTTTCTACTTCCAAGGTAAAATCCAGATTTCCGTCCCTGATATTTTTCGTGGCTTCCTGAAGCCTGCCCAAAGGACGCCAGATGGAACGGTAAACCCAGGTAGTCAGTGCCATTCCGGTAAAACACAGAATCAGGATTCCGGATATGATCATCTCCCGCAGCATGGACTTTACTTCCGGAATCACTTCATCCACTTTGGATACCAGGAATAAACTGCCTTCTGCTCCGTCAGGAAAAACAAAATCCATCTGTTTCAGCAAGTGCTGGCTGTCACCATCTAAATAAATCCCGCCTTCAATATCTGCACCGCCGCTCCCATATTCCGGAAGCTGATCATAAAATTCTGTTTCTCCGGCTTTCGTATTGCCCACATAGATCAGTTCATCGCCTTTCCGTACAATGGTGTAAGCGTATTTGGTCAGCATAGTTTCATTCAATTCTTCCAGATATTCCATATCTTCAAAAAGACCAGGGTCATTTTCCATGGTTTCCCTGATCTTGTCCTGGCTGGCTTCCGTCAAGCGGTTAAATACCTGCATGGAATTACCTGACAACAGATTTGTCTGATTTGTCAGACCATACGTTTTCCGTATCAGATTAGATTGGTAACTGTTCAGCCCCAAAATCGCCATACAGATCAACAGCATCGGTACTACTGTGACTGTAAGGAAAGAAACTGCCAGCCGTGTCCTCAGTTTCATAATCTTCTCTCCTGTATCATAAACCAGATTTCCTCTCCCGCTACTTATCTCTACGAAACGATTATATCATACTTTACCCATCACGTTTATAAAACTATTCTAAACTTTAAGAGTTCACAAAAAAAACACCTTTTTTTCACATTTTCTTTTTATACTGGAAAACGTAAGGAGGTCATTCCTCTTTGCACACTTTTTCATTTCCGGCCGGCAGGAATCCCCATCCTGTCGGTTCTCCTTCGTTTTGCCAGGGTTTTCCCTGGCTTATTTTTTTGCCATCTCTTCTCCCTGATTGGATTTTCATAATAAGGTGGAAATTATCCCGGAAATGGATTATAATGAAAGAAACTTATTTCAAACAACCATGAAAAGGAGAATCTGTTATGCGAATTTATGAAGTAAAAAATTATGAGGAATTGAGCCGTAAGGCTGCCGACATCATCGCTGCCCAGATCCTGTTAAAACCTGACTGTGTCCTTGGTCTTGCTACCGGTTCTACTCCTGTAGGCGCTTACAAGGAACTGATCAAAAAATACGAAAAAGGAGAATTGGATTTTTCCCAGGTTTCTTCTATTAACCTTGATGAATACAAAGGCTTATCAGAAGATAATGACCAGAGTTATCGCTACTTCATGAATCATAACCTGTTCGATCATGTAAATATTGATAAAACCCGCACCCATGTACCGAATGGCCTGGAAGCCGATTCTGACAAAGCCTGTGCCGATTATAACGCTCTGATCCGTTCTATGGGCGGCATTGACTTACAGCTTCTTGGCATCGGCGGAAACGGCCATATCGGCTTTAACGAACCCTGCGAAGAATTTATCTGTGATACCCATTGCGTTTCCCTGGCTCAGAGCACCATCGAGGCCAACGCCAGATTCTTCTCTTCTATTGATGAAGTTCCGAAATCTGCGTATACCATGGGAATCGGCAATATCATGTCAGCAAAACAGGTGCTTCTGCTGGCATCCGGTACCGGAAAAGCTCAGGCTGTTTATGATTCCTGCTTTGGTCCGGTCACTCCTCATGTGCCGGCTTCTATTCTTCAGCTTCACCAGAATGCAGTGATCATTGCCGACAGCGATGCCTTATCTCTGGCAAAAGAAAAAGGAGTATTTTAATAACAGATAGAAAAAGGACGCGGAAAAGTTTTCCGCGTCCTTTTTATTATCCCTTTTACCGGAATCCTCTGTTTTATTACTGGCAGTTGTCAGCAATAAATGCTTTGATCTCATCCTGCTCTTTGCCAATTGCGCTGTTTACAGTCAGAGAACCATCAGCAATGCCTTCTTTTGCAGCTTCCAGAGCTTCTTTTCCCTGATCGGAAAGAACAGCATCTAATACTTCATTCTCAACAATGCCTACTGCTCCATCAGCCAGACCCATGATCTCATACTCGCCGAAAGGAAGGGTTCCTTCATCCAGGTAACGTCCGATTACGTTGTAGATTGCATTGCCCACTTCCTTCACTACAGAAGTAGCGAAACGGGATTGGATGTCCTGATCATCTGCATAAAGAAGAGACTGATCGCTGTCTACACCAAGTACATATTTGCCTGCCTCTGCAGCTGCATTGTGAACACCGTTTCCGGAACCGCCTGCACATGCAAAGATTACAGCTGCGCCTGCATCGTTATACTGTGTCATAGACTGTGTCTTTGCTGTATCCGGGTCATTCCAAGCGCCTACATAGTTATATACGATCTTTACATCAGGATTATAAGCTTTTGCACCCTGAATGTATCCCCATAAGTACTCCTGAATCGGAAGGGATTCATCCATTCCACCTACAAATCCGATTACATTGCTTGCTTCTACTGTATCGGTTCCTGTAGCAGCAATATCAGCTGCAACGATTCCGCCCAGATAAGCAGCCTGGCTGGTAGCAAAGTCTACACCGTATACGTTTCCGTTTTCACACTGGTCAATGATGTCCTCACTGATGATGGTAAATGCAATATCTGCATATTCGTTGGAAACTTCTACTACGTTATCCTTAAAGTCAGAAGCGGTAATGATCAGATCAGCACCTGCATCTGCAGCTTCATACATAGCCTGAAGGTTTGCCTGAACATCTGCTGTGGTTTCTACAACATGAACATTGGCGCGGTCTGCATAATCAGTAACGGCACGGTCTGCACCTTCTGCCATGCTATCCCAGTAGGACAGGTCTCCTCTGTCACGGATAAAGACATAAATCTCTTTCTTCTCTCCGCTGTCTGCTACCTCAGCAGCTTCTGTGGTCTCACCGTCTGCCGCAGCAGCAGTAGTCGTCTCCTCTGCAGTGTCTGAGCCGCCGCAGCCTGTCATCATTCCGCCAGTTACTGCAACTGCCATACCTAATGCTGCAAAACGTTTCCAGTTTTTCATAATACAACTCCTCCTTAAAATAAATTAGTATGTAAGATTATTTATTTTTCTTTTCGTCTTCTGCTTCTTTTTTGCACATCTCATACAGCTTCTGACGATAAGAATCATCATAATTATCCCATAAAGGAATTACCTTGCTGGCTTCATCCAGGAAATAGAATACGTCTCTGCCTCTTGCTCTTCCCTGAATGGTATGCATATCAATGGCATAATCTGGGATTTCCGGAACATAACCATTCTGGAACTCTTTCATGATAATGTTCTTGATATGGTCTGTGGAACGCTCCTTCTGGCATTTGCACATATAACGGATTGCATGCATAAAGAAGATCGGGCGGTCTCCGTCCATATACGGATATTCCTTATGCAGATCATACATAGTCTTTACGAATACAGGAGCCTGGGTGTCGCCAAATCCTACATCCTCAACAGAAATCACCAGCAGACGGTTCCACATTTTCTCCTCATGGAATGTGGAAGTGATATACAGCTCATAAGCCATACGAAGTGCCAGTTCTTCCTCACCTCTACGGATACATTTCTGCATTGCAGAGATAACCAGATCTGCCTCAAGACCATTCTTCGTTTTTGTGTTTGACCACGGATCATAATATTCCTGTGCCATTTTTTATTCCTCCTTAAAATTGTTTTCTATCATGAAGCCTGTTGAAGGCTTGCAAGCTTTTCTTTTCTGTGGGCTATCGTTTTCCGTATTGTCTGGATAATGATCAGTACCACGATGATAAACAGATATGGGAACGCATCAATCAGCTTCAGGTCAATCTTACTGTACAGCTGAAGATATACGGTTATCGTATCCGAGAATCCATACAGCAGGGAACTTAAACAGCCTACAATGGGATTTCCCTGGCTCATAGCGTCCATAGCAAGGGACATATATCCTCTGCCGGCTACCATTCCTGTGGTAAAGGACTTCAAAGCTCCCATGGATAAATACATTCCGCCAAAAGAGCAGGCAACTCCACAGATAGCCAGAGCTACAAACTGGTAAAAGATTACATTCAGACCAGCTGCCTTAGCTGCCGCCGGATTTTCACCTACAGCCCGGATATTGATACCCAGTTTTGTTTTATACAGCATCCATGAAGTCAGGATCACGATCACCCATCCGATATAGGTAACCATATTCTGTCCGGAAAAAATCGTTCCCAGAACAGGGATATCTTTTAATATAGGAATATCCACTACCGGGAATGTAAGGCTCCTCAAAGCACTGGAGTTTGCCTTGCTTCCAGTGAGCATAACCAGAACAAATACGGTTCCACCGCTTGCTACCAGATTCAGGGCAACGCCGCAGGCATTCATGGCACCTTTCATGATCAATGCAAAATAACCAAATATAAAGGAAACTGCAATTCCCATAGCCACTGCTACAATACAGCCCACCCAAAGATTCTGGGTAAAAGCGCTGACAACCACACCTGTCAGTGCACAGATCAGCATGGTTCCTTCAATTGCCAGGTTGAATATACCGGACTTTGTCATCATATTAGCTGCCAAAGTTGCCAGCATTACCGGGGTCGTACTGGCCAACACAGTTTTCCAGAATGTCGGCGATAAGAAAAACTGCATCATGCTGCAGCACCTCCTTCCTCTGCTTCTGCCTGTTTCAGAGACACCTTCTGATCATGACGTTTCTTGATAAAGTATAAAAATCTTTGAGATGCCACCAGCAGGATGATAATGCCCTGAAGGAATGTAACAATTTCCGGATCCAGATCCGCTGCTCTAGACATGATTTCCGCTCCTACACGAAGATAAGCGATAAAGAATGCCGTCAGCGGAATAAAGGTAGGATTGCCGTTAGCCAGCATGTAAATCAAAAGACCGTCCCATACATATGCGGTCTGGGTCTGCCACTGGAAACGTTTGTATACACCTACCATCTCAATCGCTCCACCCATACCGGCAATAGCGCCGCCGATAAACTGAGCGATCAGAATGATAAAACCAGTACGGATACCGGATGCTTTGGCAAAAGCAGGATTACTTCCGGTAACCCGTACTTTATAACCAAAGGAAGTCTTATTCATCAGGAAGATGACAAATATCGTTACAAAGATTACGATCACAAAACCATAATGCAGAGAAGTCCCTTTGACCATGGTTCCCAGTCTGGCATCGTCCGGGAACTTATAACTTCCCCAGCTTCCGCTCTTTTCCAAAAAGAACGTACTGATAATGGATAGACCAAAATAGTAGAAAATAGAGTTGGCCATAATGGCGAGTACAACCGGATTCACTTTCGTATACTTGTTAATGATAACCGGCAGCATGGAAATCAGTCCGCCAATAATACCAGCAGCCAGAATCAGGACTGTCTGATGCACAATATTCGGAAGAGGCCAGGAAATGGCGATCGCTGTTGCCACTACGGCTCCCATATAGAAGGACGCATCCGAACTGATATTGAAAATACCGCTTTTCAAGCAGAGTGTCAACCCTAAACCGGTAAATACCAGAGGGATTGCCCTGACAATTACGTTAAAAAAGCTTCTCTTTGTCTCAAGCGGTCCCAGCATCAGTTTCTGAATAGCCAGTCCAGGTGTTTCACTGACAAATAAGATAATCACAAATACCAGCAGCATCGAAAGAAGGAGAGCCGCTATGGTTCTGATCGCACCGAAATAGTTCATAATATCAAATTTTTTTCGATTTTTCTTTTCCATGCTTTATCCCAACCCTTCCTGTTTTTTTAATCCCAGCATATAAAGGCCCAGTTCCTGTTCTGTTACCTTTGGTGAGTTATTCAAAGCACCTACGATCTTTCCTTTATGCATAACCAGGATCCGGTCACTCAGGGAGATCAGCTCGTTCAGGTCAGCAGATACCAGAAGAATTGCCTTATTATCACTGCGCATTTCAAGGATTTTTGAATGTATGAAGGAAATCGCTCCCACGTCTACACCACGGGTGGGCTGGTTCAGCACCAGAAGATTGCTGTCAGCTTTAAACTCCCTGGCAACAATGACCTTCTGAATATTTCCTCCGGACAGGCTTCCGATCGCCTGATTTTCGTCCATAGTCTTAACATTAAATTCCTCAATCTGCCTTTTACAGAACTCTTTCACTTTCCCATTCTGTATCATTCCAAATTTATTGCTGAAGGTATCAATATTGGATACGGTAAGGTTTTCCTGTACGGTCATTTCAGGAGCACAGCCATCGATCATTCGATCTTCAGGTACATGGGACATTCCTGTCTTTCGGATATTTCCTACCGACTCATGGGTAATATCTTTTCCATTCAGGAACACTTGTCCATCGATTGCTTTCATATTTCCGGTAATAATGGAAATCAGCTCACTCTGCCCGTTTCCTTCCACACCGGCAATTCCCACGATCTCTCCTCTGCGCACTTCAAAGCTGACACCGGAAATCTTCGGAACCTTAAATTTATCCACATACTTCAGATTGCTGACCTTCAGCACCGTTTCCGTCGGTTTCACTTCCGGTTTATCATAATCGAAGGAAATTTCCCGTCCTACCATCAGGTTGGAAATATCTTCTTCCGATACATCTTTGGTCAGATAAGTCCCCTTTGTGACTCCGCCCTTCAGTACCGTGATACGGTCACTGATCCGCTTCACTTCGTTCAGCTTATGGGAAATGAAGATAATCGTCATTCCTCTCTTTTTCAAATCCAAGAAACGTTCAAATAATTCCTCTGTTTCCTGCGGTGTCAGAACAGCTGTAGGCTCGTCCAGAATGATAAGCTGAGCGCTGCGGTACAGAATCTTTAAAATCTCCAGCTTTTGTTTCATACCTACGCTCATATCTCTGACACGCCTTCCAGCGTCAATATCAAAGTTATACTGTTTTGCCACCTCATTGGTGATCTCAATATCCCGTTTCCGATTCGAGATAAAGCTGGTTTTCTTCAGACCCAGCATCATATTTTCCGCTCCCGTCAGGGAATCTACCAGCATGAAATGCTGATGGACCATTCCGATACCATGGTCAATAGCGTCTTTACTGGAAGAAAACTTCAATTCCTCTCCATTCATATAAATGTGTCCGGAAGTGATATCCTCCAACCCATAGAGCATTTTCATAAGAGTACTCTTCCCGGCACCATTCTCTCCCACCAGCGCATGGATCTCTCCCTTTTCCACTGTGAAGTTCACATTGTGGTTTGCCAGAATTCCCCCCTCATAGATTTTGGTCACATCTCTGACTTCTAGTAAATGTTCCATCCATTTCTCCTTTCCGCCTACCTACCCTCAGCAGTCTTCAAAAGCCACCGGACTTTATCAGATATTTGCTCTTCTGTTGATTGCTTCCATGTGCTGCCGGGCATCAGCAATGATCTTCTCCTCATCTATGCCTAGTACGCAGCGGTCTTTCATAATCAGCTTTCCATCAATGACAGAATGAAGAATATCATGACTGTTCCCTGCGCTGACCAGCGTATTTATCATTGCCTGAGAAGGCTGCATATGGGGTCCGCTGATATCCATTACGATCAGATCCGCTTTCTTCCCTTCTGCTACAGTTCCCAGACAATCTTCTTTACGGATAGCCTTTGCTCCTCCTAAAGTAACCATTTCCAGCAGCCGAGGGTTTGGCATTGCCACCGGGTCAAAGACCGGAAGCCCCCATTGAGCCATCACCCCAGCTTTTAAGGCCCTCATCTGCGTAAACATATCCAATGCAATATGAGAAGCTCCGTCACATCCCATCGCCGGAGAAAGTTCATGTTCCAGCATGGACGGAATCTTTGGAAATCCATGATTGATAAAATTTGCCATCGGACAAATAACCGGATGCACTCCATGTTCTGCCATCAAACCAATGTCTTTTTCTGTCAGCAGCACATTATGAGCCGTCAGCAGCCTGGAAGTCAAGGCGCCTACCTCCTGCAGAAATTCTACCGGACGCTTCCCATAATTCTGAAGGCAGAAACTCACTTCATCTTTATGCTCACATAAATGCATATGAATCCCTGTATCCAGCCTTTCCGCCTGCTCTACAATGGTTTCAACCAGCTTTCTGGAACAGGTCATCAACTGACGGATACCAAACCATATATCGATACGTCCCTCTCCTGTCCCCTGATAACGGTCATACAATTCTTCAGTTGCCTTTATGCAGTCTTCTGTGCTTCGCTTCATTTCCCCTGCGACCACATTTCCCATATCCATGGTAGAGGGACACAACGCCGCCCTCATTCCCATTTCCAGCACCGCTTCCGCCACCTGGTCCATATGGACGCCTCCTGCATCCGCAAAAGCAGTAAAACCTGCTTTGATCATCTCCAGGCAGTGCAGCCTGGCTGACACTCTTACATCTTCAGGGGAAAGATTACTCTCAAACGGAACCAGAAATCTGGTCCATATCATAGGATATTCATCCGCAGTCCTTCCTCTTAATAACTGCTGACAAGTATGGGTATGACCGTCAATAAACCCGGGAAGTACCAGATTTCCCTCTACGTCCAGCTCTGTCGGGGCTGTATAGGTCAGGTTTATCTCCTCTGCCGCCCCAATCTCACAGATGGTTGTTCCTTTTATGGCAACGGAACGATGTTCCACAATCTCCATTTGTTCTGTAAGAACCGAGCAGTTTTTTAGCAGTATATCGCATTCTTTCATTCATTTGTCCTCCTGTGGGTTTATGTAAGCACAACTTCATTGGCCCCGTTTTCACAGGCAAGGGTCCTCAGCTGTTCCATGTACTGATCGGAAGGCGGCTGCACCTCTAACGGTGGGCGGACACCCCATGGCCGATATTTGATCAGTTTATAACGAATCTCCGGATAATGGGCAAGATGCCGGCTTACCTGTTCCACTGTTTCTTCATTATTGAGAAGTCCGGGAACAATCACGGTTCTTACCTCATATAATTTTCCAATCTCTGACAGATAATTTAAATTGTCCAGCACGATCCGGTTGGATTTCCCTGTAAGTTCACGGTGCCGTTCATCATTCCATGCTTTTACATCCAGCATAGCCATGTCCATCACCGCTGTCAGCTCCGGCATCTCCCGGAATGGCAGCTGGCCGTTGGTATCACAGAACGCTGTTTTCCCCAATTCATGGGCCCTATCAAACAGCTTTGCTGCAAACTGATGATACTGTGTGCACTCTCCTCCGGAAATGGTAATCCCTGTAATAAACGGTAAGGCTCCCTGAAGCTCCTGGAAAATATCATCTACACTCATCCAGCGGGCCTTTGGAGAACTGTGAGACGGACAAACATTCAGACATTGATCGCAGCTGCAACATAATTCCGAATTCCATAAAACACCTTTGTCTCCCATGGTCAGCGCCTTCGTAGGGCATTGAGAAACACAAACGCCGCAACTCGTGCACAGATTCTGGGTCTCCGGATTGTGGCAGTAAGCACATCGGAACTCACAGCCCTGGAAAAATACTGCACTCCGGTTCCCAGGGCCATCTACACAGCTAAATGGAATGATACGGTTCACCAGACCATATTTACACACTTCTTACGCTCCTCTCAAAGATGTGAAGCCCTTTGCTGGCTCCGCTTCCCAAAACCGTTGAGTTGCCAATACAAGCTTCTCCCGCATCGTATTTTTCAATATCGGAACGTTTTACCAGATAACCGGTTACGCGGATCACATCGGAATTGCTGGAATAGAACGAAAAATACCGCATTCCTTCCGCAAACGCTCCCTTGATAATATCCAGAACCGCCTGAGGATTCTTTTTCGCTGTCTCTTCAAATGGGAACAGTTCTCCGATTCCGGCAGCGAAATGTTTCTGAGTCTTCGCTGTGATCAGCAGATGCTCAGGCAGCGGTGGTTCTTCCCCAACCGGAACTCTTGTGTTTGGTGTCACTCCAAGGTCTGTGGAAATTCCCACCTGTCCGTGAAGAGCAAATTTTCCGTATTTCGGCTTATAAGCTTCTACCTGGCTGTGAATCCGCTCCAGAATTTCCAGAGCAAATTCTTCTGCCTGTTTTCCATGTCCGTATCTTTCCTTAGGATCTGTCAGATGAAGTACCTGATTGACACACTCAGCCAGTCCTACCAGACCAAACATACCTACAAAACGGTCCTTCTGGATCAATCCTTCTTCTGTTAAAAACGTATTTTCCAGGAAATGGGAATTTTCCAGGATGTATGTATCTCTCTTATCCATCTGCTCACACTGTGCTGCCACAGCCCTTGGCAGAAGATCATTCAGCAGCTGTTCCGGGCTCTCTGTCACATCTGCCAGTTTCTTCAGATTCAGACGTCCCAGAGTCAGGCCGCCGCCGCCCACCGGAAGGGCATTATAACAGCTGACAATGGCATAATTGCTTCCCCAGTCTGCCGTATACATGGCATCATTGACAAAGCTGGGCTTCGCAGTGATCAATCCTGTCCCAATTGCCTTTTTCGCAAAATCATCAGGAGTATGTTCATTATAGATCATGGACATATTAGGAACCGGTCTCTGCATTTCCGCAGACAATTCCAATATAATCCTTCCTGCCCTGGTATCATAAGGTCCTATGTTAGCATGGCAGAAGGAATCGCTGATTGTCCGGTCAATATGAGTCAGGAACAGGCGGATTGCATGCCTTGCTTCTTCCTCATCTTTCACGAACGGATCCAGCAAACGGTCAATATGTCCCACATATACAGGTCCTGCTATTACAGAAGGAACAAACCGATAAAGGATCAGCAGATTGGACACCGCATCCCAAATATCCTTTGGCGGATCCAGCATCAGGAATTTGCTTCCCTGTTTCATGAATTTATCATAATCAGGCACCACATATCTGGGACGGTATGGGGCATTCCCCTCTCCCATGTCAAATACAATATCCCGGTCAACAAACCACTGAGCCTCTTCGCTCAAAGCAACCGGGTCCGGCAGATTCTCCGCTGCCTTGGCCAACTCTATCAGTCTCTGTGGATAAGTCAGCTTCGGATCTTCCATGATTTCTTTTACTTTTGCTTCCATGTTTTCCGTCATCTTTCTTCCTTCTTTCTATCTAAAAATCAACCTTTTGTTTCCAATGAAAAACATCTTCCCATATGCTCGCTTCCCCGTCGGATCGTCCTGGTCGCAAGCACAATTTTTTTATGGTCTGCTCCATTTCTCATACTCTGGTAGAGCAGGCTGCAGGCATTCCTGCCCATTTCCCGGGAAAGTCTGTCCAGAGTGGTGACTGGATATCCCATGGATTCAACCAGAGAAATATCGTCAAATCCCACTAATCCCACATCTTTTCCCAATTCCATGTTCTGCTCTTTAAAATAATGAAAACATCCTAATGTCGCCGAACTGCAGCATGCCAATACTGCTGTCGGCGGATCCGGAAGGGCAAAAAAAGTCCGGCAGGCATCATAACCACTTTCTTCATCAAAATCCCCATCATAAATATAAGAATCCTTCAAAGGAATCTGATGATCCTTCATACATTGGAGATATCCGTCTCTGCGCCGGCTACCTTCTTTGGCTACTTCCCTGCAGGTGATCACTCCAATCTTTCTATGTCCTTCTTCCAGCAATAACCGGGTGCCATCATAAAGTACCTGTTTATTGTCCACTACAACTCTATCAAAATCTTCCCCATATAAATCCCAGTCAAGCAGTACGACTGGAATCTCTCTGGCTTCTGCTTCCCGGATCATATTCACAGCCGCCTCTCCGGATTCCATCACTGGCAAAAGAAGAATTCCCTTTACCTGATGCTCAAACGCCTGGGAAAAGGCTCTTAGCTCACGTTCCTGTTCAGCCCCCGTACCGTAAAACAGAACACTGTCTCCCTGTTCTCCTGCGCAGCTTTCAATTGTTTCCAGCACTTTGGATGAAAACGAAAATGGCCGTTCCGCCATGATCACTGCAATCAAAGAACTGTGGCTGCTGATCAGACTGCGGGCTACTGCATTGGGATGGTAGCCATGATCACGGATTATGGCTTCCACTTTCTTTCTCGTTTCCTCTCTCACATACCCCTTTTTGTTCATGACGCGCGATACCGTTGCCACAGAAACACCGGCTATTTTAGCAATATCGTTAATCGTCATAAACAGCCCCCTTTTCTCACCATCAGCCTCCATCTGTCCTGTTTGCCATCTTCTTGCCTTCTATTGCCTGAAATATACGGACAAATCTGTAAACGTTTACATACATTCAATGATATTCTACCATACTCAAAAAATTAAATCAATCTTTTTTGAGCACTATGCACAAACCACTTCTTTTATTTTCTCTTGTTATTTATACTTATTTAGGCGTTTCCAACACGCCACAAGCTGTACAAATACCCTTTTCTTCTTTATTCATAAACTACGAAGGTAATTTATGATTCTTTCCAATCCTTCAGTAACTTTTCAATCCATGCACAAAGCTTTTGGCTTGTCTGTTCTGCAATAGCAACCACCTCTTCATGACTGTGCTTCCCAGTACGTAAGCCTGTTGCCATATTGGTGATACAGGCAATCCCTAATGTTTTAATACCTGCATAATTAGCCACGATTGTTTCTGGAACCGTTGACATTCCAATTGCATCGCTTCCTGCCCGTTTGTACATCTGAATCTCAGCTGCTGATTCATAGTAAGGTCCTTGAAATAAGGTATAGATACCATGTTTAACCTCAATTCCCAATTCATCTGCAACTTTCTTCGCTTTTTCTCTCAGCTCTTTGCTATAAGGTTCTGACATATCCGGAAATCTGGGGCCAAATCTTTCATCATTTTCCCCCATAAGCGGATTCACATCTAAGGAATTAATAAAGTCATCTATGAGCATAAGATCTCCTGGCTTGAAAGTTTCATTGATCCCCCCACATGCATTGGTTACTATCATACTTTCGATTCCCATTATTTTCATTACATAAACCGGATATGCAACTTCTTTCATGGTGAAGCCTTCATAATAATGGAACCGTCCTTGTAATGCCATAATACTGGTATTGCCTATATTGCCAAATACCAGATTGCCTGCATGGCCTGCTACAGAGCTTTGTGGAAAATTAGGAATTTCTTTGTAAGGTACAATTTCCTTATTTTCCATGATATCAACGATTTTACCTAAACCGCTCCCCAAAATGACTGCCACGTCAACTTTCCGGTTTACTCTTGCATTGATATAATCGGCACTCTCTTTCACCTGATCATAAAACATAGTTTTCCTCCTTGTCCTCTTTTTATATTAAAATTGATCTATATATTACAAAAAATAATACAACTATATGTACAAATTGTCAATAAAAGTTTCCATAATCCCTATTTAATATACCAATTTATAACAATATTTGCATTTTCTATAGGGATATAATATTTATTATGTAAAATCAATCGTCCTTTCACATCATAAATGCCTTCTATCACAAGAAGAAAGTATGACGTTTCACTCTTTAGTGAATGCTCCTTCCCCAGTTGTTTTTGCTGAGTGATTTTCATTTCCAAATGCACGCGGTGGCCTTGCATCTTGAAACTGTTTTCCAGAAACTTCTCTATCGTTTCAGGATGATTCAAATCAAGTGCATACTCATCCAATATATCAGTAAGTATCATACTAAAAGAATGGGCAACCGGATTTTTATTCTCATCACAAAAAGATCGATGGATTTCAACAACAACCGGCGTTTTCCTTTTAAAAATTTTTTGTGTGTATTCTGTTGACGGAGCCAGCGTCATTTGATACTCAACATCAGAGATTTTTTCCGTACATACTTTTTCAATCACATTTCCAATTTCTTCCAGCCCTGCATTCTGCCGGCCAACTGCTTTTCTCACATAATTTCCAGAGCCCTGTTTTGTCTCGATAATTCCATCTTCTTTTAACAATGCCAATGATTGTCTCAATGTCATTCTGCTGATATTCAGTTCTTCTGATAATTCATTTTCAGTAGGAAGTTTACTTCCTTCTGCATACATCCCTTCCGATATAAGTTTTAATATCTGATTATAAGCTTCTACATATTTAGGAACTCCCTTTTTCCTGCCTGACATATCATACCTCCCATAGATTACACAAATTGTATGATTTTGTATAATCATGATAACAACCAATCTCATTGGTCTGATTCTATATACATAATAGATCATCATAAGTCAAATGTCTATTTGCCACGCAAAATATGCAGAAAGAAAAGAGGCACAGGTGATACACACCTGTACCTCACTTGGCAAAGAATCCTGTTAGCAGTTAACCTTTACCCCTGTTTCATATTTTTTATCATCAATAATGATCTTCACATCATAACTGCCGGAAAGTCCCGCTTTATTGACTGCGGTCTTGGTATTTCTCTCATCTGACTCCAGAAAAGTTCCGCAGCACATTGCTTTATGCGGCGTTGCAGCTGTAGAAATGAAATAACGATGACATTCTCCTTCTCTTTCCAGAAGCAGCATGACCAGCTGTCCTTTTTCAAACCTGGAATATAAGGTAAAGCAGTCATTCTCATCCATCAGCCTTGCACAGCAGGAATCCGGGAGCAATTCTCCTGTAACTTCAGCCGGAACTTCTGTATCAAACTCACGGGTAACCCCCATATGCCCCAGCTGATCTCCCTGGCCCAGTTCCAGATTGTCACCTTCCACATAAAGTTTCATTTTTTCCGCACGATAATAATTGCCTGATGTATGAAGCTCCATCATTTTCTTATTATCACAGATTTCCACAGTGATAGCTTCCAGGCGGCCTCCCATATTTAATTCAAATGGTCCGAGAGATTCCGATGCAGACCCGTCTTTGCTGTACGCAATTCCTCCGGAATGAACCATATAATGTCCTTCATTGTAATATTCCACATTACAGATATACGGAGAGAAGAACTCTGCCCCTCTGTCCTGCCCATACTGCCATACCTGCTCGATCGTCATGTCTTTGGTATTGATACGGAATCTTACCCCTCTGGAATAATTGTCCTTTGCTTTCTTATATTTATTCTTGTCCTTAGATGCCCAATGATGGTTATCAAAACACATCACATCACCGTCTGGAGTGATCAGGCAGGCATGCTGCTCATACTGCCAGCTGAAGTTATTTCCCTTTGGCTTGAAGAAATAACGGTCTACCCACTCCTGCGGCCAGCCCTCCGGGTCGCCTATGATCCAGTTAAGCTTTCCTGTCTCAAAATCAATATTTACGATACTGTCCATATGACGGCCGGAAAATGTGAGAGAATCCGTATTTTCATCATACCATACCGCATTATTATGGAACCAGTCCCTGTCTGACCAGCTTCCGCTCTTTCCAAGCCCCGGCTGCAGGAAATTCTTATAATCCCAGGATTTAATGATTTCTCCCGTTTTCCGGTCGATCAGGACACACATGTCTTCCACTGTATCCGTAGTCATATCCTGGGTCAGACACAGAATATTTCCATCTTTCATCTCCACTGCATCATGATGGGAACCTCCCGGAATCCGGTATTCATGATAGATTTTCCCGCAGAGATCGGCTTCATAAAGCCCTGACATATAATAAGGCATCTTGATCAGACGGTTAGTTCCCATAAGCACATGCCCGTTTTTCAATCTCTTCAGGTCAAATACACATGGAATATTCCAGCACCATCTGGCGTCTCCCGCGTAGTCAAACGCAGCAAATACTTCGTTTGCTGACGGGGACAGGAAAATACAGTTGTCCTGAAGATATTCCGGAGTGGTATCCATGGAATAAACCGGTTTCCGGCCTTCAAAAACATCTGGTGTTGCCATTTCCAGGACTGTGGATTTTCCACGGTATTCTCTGATTTCCACTTTATTGACATAATCAGAATACAATCCGATCACAGGAAGGATGTGTTCTTTTGCTCTGGGAAATGTGTGCGTAATATTTCCTTCTTTTGTTTTTCCAAATACCGTAACGGTAACTGCTACTGGTTCTTCACTGCGAAATGCCACTACTGCAGACAGAGGATTTACAAAATACAGATTCTGGCATACCAAAGGATGTTCAATGGTATAATCACCATTTCTAAATGTCTCCAGCATTGCTGCCTCTGCTTCTCCCTGCTTCACGATCATATGTTTTTCAAATTCATAGAGTACTCCAGCCATATATGCTCTCTCCCTTTCCTGATCCTTTTTCCGAATCATCTTATATGCATCATAGCACGGGAAATTCAAATATGACTTAGCGAACACTATGTTCTCAAAAACTCCAGGGAATTTCAGCCATCTGGGTAAGTTCTTTTATATTGAGGATTTCAATTCCCCTGACCGTTTTCTGAATGATATGTTTTTCCCTCAGAACTGCTGCCATTTTTGAAACTGTCACCGGATGTACACCCAAATACTTTGCTATTTCCACATAAGTAAATGATTTTGGCACACACTGCATATCTCCTTCTTGGATACTGAACTCTAACAGGCACTTGCAAAATCGCTGTCCGGCACTGTTCCCCTGCATTTCATAATGTTTATTAACCAGATCCGCATAATTAAATGTGATATTTTCCATAACACGAATCATAAATTCCCTGTTTTCCCGAAGCAGCTGATTAAAAATTTTTTCTTCCATTTTATAGAAAATACAATCTGTTTTGGGATCGATTCCAAAGGCCTCCCCCTTATGCCGGCTCAATCCAAAAAATCTTGCCAGCACCGGCGCAAATCCCAAAAGTCTATTTTCCTTAAAATAAAGAAAAACTTTCTCTTCTCCCTCATCCGTAACTGCTGTCAAACTGACAATCCCTTTATCGAGATAATATACATAAGAATCTGATAGCCTCGGACTACAGAGATCCAGTTCTTTTTCAATTTTGATTTTTCTGCCATACTGAACAAAATATTCTTTCAGTTCATTCTTATTCATATGTTCCAGGATTTCATTATTCAGCAAGCGACCACCCCCGTATGCTCTTTTTCTTCTGCGATTTTACTGCCAAAACATAGTCTAAACTATGACGTAAAGGCTGTCAATGCAGTATCATTATACCAAGGAATTCGTTTTTTATTTAACAAAATCAAAGGGAGGGCCTTACCATGGCAAACAACACTACTAAAAAAGACCTCTACCTGGTACATCTGATTATCGGTATAGGCATTATGATCGCATTTCGAGTTCTTCCTATCCAGTTGCCTCATGTAACTGCCACGGGAATGGAGATTCTGGGAATTTTTGTGGGAACTCTTTATCTATGGAGTACATCGGATCCCATCTGGGCAAGTATCTTTGCTATCTTTATGGTAGGATTATCCAGTTATTCCAGTATGAACGCGGTTCTTACTTCTACCTTCGGCAACCCTATCCTGGTACAGGTTTTCTTTCTTCTGACCATTGTAAACTGCCTGGTGGAAAATAATCTTACCGAATATGTGGGACGTTTCTTCCTGACCAGAAAAATCTGCACCGGACGCCCCTGGATGCTTTCTTTCTTTATCATGCTCGGATGTATGCTGATGGCTGCTTTCATGAATGCATTTGCTCCCATCTTCCTGTTCTGGCCTATTTTATATGATATCTTCCAGATGACCGGCATGAAAGCTCACGAAAAATATCCCACCATTATGGTAATCCTGGTTGCTCTTGCTTCCATGCTGGGATTCCCGGTTCCCCCGTTCATGGGAAATGGTCTGGCTCTGCTGAATAACTACGTAACCGTTACTACCAATATGGGAAGTCCTGTTGTGATTGACAATGCCGGCTATCTGCTGCTTGGACTGATCCACGGACTGATCTGCATTATCCTTATTATTTTGTTCTGCAAATTTATTCTGCGTCCGGACACCAGCAAACTGAAAGCCATCACACCGGAAATGCTGAACTCCAATCCGCTTCCTCCAATGTCTCTCCGTCAGAAGCTGATCGGCGGCTCCTTCGTGGTTTTCATCATCACATTGCTGGTTCCCAGCCTGTTTTCCGCTACCGCAATAGGGAAATTTATCAGTGCTAATACTTATGGTATCTGCCTGTTCTATACCTTCCTTCTTTGTGTAGTCCGTATAGACAAAAAACCGCTTTTAAATTATACGCAGACCATGAAGCGCTTCGCATGGGCAACCTATTTCCTGATTGCCTCCGCAATTCTTCTGGGAAGCGCCTTGACCAGTGATGTGACCGGTATCTCTCAGTTCCTGAATGCCGTTCTGCTTCCTATTTTCCAGAACATCTCTCCGGGAATGTTCTCCATCATAGTAATGCTCCTGACGGTTCTGCTCACCAACGTATGCAACAGCTTCGTAATCGGCATCCTGATGCAGCCGGTCATTGCCACATTCTGTCTTGCCACAGGAGTGGATTCCGCTCCTATCGTAGCAGTTATGATCCAGTTTGTGCTTTCTTCCGCAGCCGTTACACCTGCTGCATCACCGTTTGCAGCTATGCTGTTTGGAAACAAAGACTGGCTGAAAGCAGGAAATATTTACAAGTACACTCTTATGTTTGTAGGCATTGAGTTGCTGATCGTATTCCTGTGCACGCTGCCTCTGGCAAATATCCTGGTAGGCTGACCATCTTATACATAAAAAGAAGAGATTCGGTAAAAATCGAATCTCTTCTTTTTCTATTCGCTGCTTTTACCCTGTCAGAGCAATACGGACTTCCAGTAAAAAATCCCTTCTTTTTCTGTCCTTATCACAAAATCCTGGTCCACCAGATATTCCAGGCATGAAAATGTTTTGCTCATGACCATTTTCAGTTTTACGAACTCTGCTGTATCTTCCGGTATATCTCTCATTCCATATGCAGTACAGCCGATCTCCCTGACTGTCATCTCACGTCTGCTGTTATCCAGGATCCTTTTGATCATGTCAGTCTTATCCAGATAGGAAAAAATAATCCTGTCCGCTATCCGGCGGACCTCACGGATTGAACCACCATGAGCCGGGAACAACAGACAATCTCCATATTCATGCTTCAATCTGCTGAGAGATTCAAAATAGGCCTGGAGTAAATGTTCGTCCGGATAGGTGGTTCCCACAATCGGAACAATCCCATCTATGATCTGGTCACCGGAAAACAATACTCGTTTATCGGAATCAAATAATCCCATCTGACCATAGGTATGTCCCTTTAAAGATACTGCGCGAAAAGTATAATCCCCATAACAGAATTCCTGTCCAGGCTGTACCGGAAAGAACGCAAATGGCTGCACTTCATATTCCCATCCCCGGTTGCTTTCCACCCTGCGGCGTATCTCCATAAACATCTCCCAGATTTCCGGTGTTTCTTCCGGGGTCACTCCCACGCTCCGCAGCACCTGGTACTGGTCTTCTCCATCACCCTGGTCATGGTTATAATACAGGCAGTCATAAGGATGCCTGTTTTCTTCTTCATTCATAAACAGCCTGGCTCCCTGGCTTTCATAAAAGCTCGCCAGCCCCGTATGGTCATAGTGTTTATGGGTAAGAAAAATATCCAGCTGGGAATATTCAATTCCCAGAGTTTCCAAAACATGTTCCATGATAGAAAGGCAGTTTTTCTTTCTATACCCGGTATCGATCATCAGGCTCCGTTCCCCTGCTTTTCCGGGAATCAGAAAAATCTGAATCTGCCTGGTGGTTCCCTGGTCCGATGTCAGTTTTATTTCATAAATACCTGGCAGACATTCTGTCATGTGATTTCCTCCGTAACTGTTTATTATTAACAGTATAAAACTCCGGTCCTTTTTTTGCAAGTTCTCATAACTTATCTTCTTTCTGCCCGGGTCCGGATCAGTTCTCCCGCTATACTTACCGCAATTTCTGCCGGAGTATCCGCCAGGATAGGCGTTCCTATGGGCATATGGCACTGTTCAATCTCTTCTCTGGTAAATCCGTCAGACAGAAGCTTTTCCGTCACCACTTTTATCTTATTCCGGCTTCCCATGACTCCAATATAAGCCGGCCGGGCCGCCAGCGCCTGTTTCTGCACATAATAATCAAACTGATGTCCTCTTGTCATAATACAGACAAAATCCCTGTGGGTAATGTGGAGATACTCTTCTATCTTTTCCATATCTCCCACTATGGTTTTTCTGGCATCGGGAAAGACCTCCGGATTGGCAAATTCTTTTCTGTCATCCATGACGACACAGGAAAATCCTACATGGGACAGCAGAGGGACCAGCTCCTGGGCTACGTGTCCTCCTCCAAAAATATATACGGTTTCCGCTCTGACCAAAGGTTCCACATAAAATTTTCTTCCTTCTGCTTCTATCTGCAGTACATTCCCCCCGAACACTTTTTCCGGCTGTTTTCTCAGCAATGTCAGAAACCCTTCCTCTCCGTCTTCCATCTGGTCTTCTCCGTGATAAAATCCCATCTTCCAGCAGGTTTCATCTGTAATATCCAGAACCAGCCAGCTGTCCTCATCTGTCTGGAAGGCCTGTTCCATCTTCCTGACAAGAGCCACCGTTTTCCTGTCCTCGGGACTGACATACTGAAAATATACCGTCACATCTCCTCCGCACACCATTCCGATATCTGCCACCTGATTTCTCGTCAGGTTAAAGCCTTTTATATGGGAATTTTTCGTTTCCAGAACTTTCCTGGCCGTCATCTCTGCCTGATGTTCCACAGCTCCTCCCCCTACGGTACCGCAGACGATCCCCTCCCGGGTCACAAGCATCCGGGAGCCTGCCCCTCTTGGCGTAGAACCGGAACTGGCAATAATCGTGACCAGAACCCCTTCGTTTCCCTGTTCCAGATTCTCCCTTAATATTCGAAACAAATCTTTCATGTTAAATCTCTCCATCTGCATATTCCGGAAAATATTCCTGAAATAATCTTTCTGCCTCTTCTCTTAATCTCTGTTCCATCAAGCCATATTTTTTTAAAAGTTCTTCTCCTTTCGGGGTCAGCTGGGAAAATCCTCCTACTGCACCGCCTGAACCCGTGACCAGAAGAGGAAAGCCAAACTGCCTCTCTGCCTCCTTCAGCAGATTCCAGCCTTTCGTATAAGACATATGCATCTGCCGGCATGCCGTCTGCATGGATCCGGTATGGGCGATCAGCTTCAAAAACTGTGCCACGGACGATCCGAAAAAGGCTTCATTCCGCTCCAGATTCAGAGAAATCTTCGGATGAATCTGTATTTTCTTTTTTTCTACAGACGGACGGGAACTGTCTTCTTTCCGTTCTACCGCCTGGATGATTCCTGTATCCTCCACCGGAATCTCCATGACCCACTGCTCCATCTCCGGCTGCCTCAACGCTCCCCTGAGCCCGGAATCTCCATGATAAGAAAGAATTCTGCTGATCATCTTTCTTGATACAAGCACCGGATGTCCCCTTCTCCCTTCTACTGTCGGGCAGACCACAGGAGCATCTGCCCGCATCATCTGCCGGATGGTTACCGGAAGAAACATGGGAAATTTAGCAGGCAGAATAAAGACTCTGTCACATAAATCTTCTATATATCTGAGCCCCATGCAGATACTGTCAAACATCTGAGTTGTCTCATAATCCCTGTTTCTCAGAGAAATAACCTGTAATCTGGCAATATGCCGTTCCAGTTCATCTCCCTGTTTCCCGGTGATCACCACAATCGGTTCGATACCTGCCTGCTGCATGGTAATGATAATCCTACGGATGACCGTGCTGTCCCCCACCGGCAGCATAGGCCGGAATTCTTTCTGTTCTTTTTCCTGTCCTGCCGCTATGATCAAAGCTCCTGTTTTCATATATGCCTCCTGCTATTCCGGTTCTCCCGTAAGAAGTATCAGGGCAGACGGGGGAACCCTGAGCCATTGGGGAATCACCTGCTCCGGTGAATGGACATGGATACTTTTTTCCGTTTTCCACCAAAGGCCATGATCCAGGGTCACATACCATTCAAACGGCATTTCTGATACCGACGGATTTCTTACCGGAATCAGATTCCCTTCCGGACAGTCCGCCCACTTCTCTGCCTCTTCCCCAGACACTGCTTCAAAATCATGGGCACGGATTCCCACTGCTGTGATCTCATCTCCAACCGCCTCTGCCGTGGTCAATTCCAGATTTCCCCAGTCCAGAGCCCGAATGCGCCGCTCTCCTGTCCGTTCGATCCTGGAAATATTTTTACACCCTGTAAACCTGGCTGCCCTGCAGGTAACCGGATTCTGGAACAATGCTTTTGTATTTCCTCCTGCTATGACCTGTCCCTGGTCCATCAGAAGCATATTGGAGCATAACTGATAAGCCTCGTCCCTGTCATGGGTCACTAAAATGGATATCCCATGGTAATCCTTCAGGATTTCTCCCAGTTCCAGCCTGAGTTTTTCCTTCAGATGGGTATCCATGGCAGAAAAAGGTTCATCCAGCAGGATAACCTCCGGTTCATAAGCCATGATCCTGGCCAGAGCCACTCTCTGCTGCTGGCCTCCGGAAAGCTGTCCCGGATATCTCTTTTCCAGCCCGCCCAACCGGAACCGTTCCAGCATTTCTCTTACCCTTATCTTTTTCTCCCTGCCTCTCACTCCTATGCCGATATTTTCTTCCACAGACATATTGGGGAACAGGGCATAGTTCTGAAACAGATAGCCTACCCGGCGCCTCTGAGGAGATTCATTCTTTTTACAGGAAGAATCATAAAGGATCCGTTCCTGTTCCCCCCTTCCATACCTGACGGCAATCCTTCCCCTGTCGGGGCTGACAATTCCCGCAATCGACTTCAGGGCCATGCTTTTTCCACAGCCGGACGGTCCCAGTATTCCCAGGCAGCCTCCTTCTGTCTGAAATCCCACATCTAATGTAAAACTTTTTAATCTCTTTTCAATCTTTACTTCCAGACAAATATTCCCATCAGCCTCCATGCGTCTCCTTTCCAGCCTTCCAGGCAGCTCCATTCATGATGCAGACAGACAGAAATGCGATCACTACGATCACTGCCACATAATCATATGCTGTGTCCATATTTCCCGCCGCCACCTCTGAGTATACGGCCATAGGAAGGGTGCGGGTTTTTCCCGCAATGTTCCCTGCAATCATGGAGGTGGCGCCAAATTCTCCCAGCCCTCTGGCAAACGCCAGGACTCCTCCGCTCACCACGCCTGGAATCGCATTTGGCAGCAACACTCTGGCAAAAATCTCCCATTCTCCCATTCCCAGCGTCCTGGCAGCAGAAATCAGGTTCTGGTCCACCTGTTCAAAGGCACCTCTTGCAGAACGATACATCAAAGGAAAGGACATGGTCACTGCTGCCAGCACAGTAGCCGGCCAGGAAAAAGCAATTTTGATGCTGAAATACTCTACAAAAAAGCTCCCGATCCAGCCTTTCACTCCAAACAGATCAAGCAGAAAAAAGCCCATTACCGTAGGAGGAAGAACCAGCGGCAATGTTAATATTCCGTCACTGATCAGTTTCCAGACCGGATTTCTCATCCTCACCACCAGCCAGGCTGCCAGAATCCCAAGAAAAAAGGTAATGAAAATAGACAAACTGGCCGTTTTCATAGAAATCAGTATTGGAGACCAGTCCATAACCATCCTCCTGTTATTTTAATTCCCGGCGGAAAAGCCGTAGGCCTGAAATACCTCCATAGCTTCCTCTGATTCCAGGAAATCTACAAAAGCCTTTGCTTCCGCCTCATGGAGAGTATTTTTTACTACTGCAACCGGATAGATAACCGGTTCTTTCAGGCTTCCTTCCGGAGCTTTCGCTACCACTCTCACCTGGTCTGCCATAGACGCTGCGTCTGTGGCATATACCACACCGGCCTCTGCGCTGGAAAACGCAACCTGATTCAGCACTTCCGTTACGTTTGAGCCCAGGCTTACTCTGTCCTGTATCTCCTCCCAAAGTCCCAGAGAAGTCAATGCTTCCTTGGCATACTGGCCTGCCGGAACGCTTGCCGGATCTCCCAATGCAATAGACTGGGCTTTTTCAATATCCTCAAACGTTTCAAAGCCTTCCCCTCCATCTGAAGGTACGATCAGTACGATCTCATTTTCCAGCAGGTTCACAATCGTATCCGAAGCAATCAGCCCTTCCTCATCAAGGGCATTCATCTGTTTTACTGCAGCCGACATAAATACATCAGCCTCCAGTCCCTCCTCAATCTGGGTCTGGAGCTTCCCGGAACTGTCATAAGTCCCGGATACAGTCACCCCCGGATTTTTTTCCTCAAACATGGGAATCAGTTCTTCTTCATAAGCATTTTTCAAACTGGCTGCTGCCGCCACAAGAATCTCCACCGATTCTGATGTACCCTCTGTTTCTTCCGCCGTTTCTGCTGTCAGAGACGTCTGCGGAGTATGGGCAGCTGGCTTTTCCTGTGATTCCCCACACCCTGTCAATCCTCCAACTATCCCCACCGCAGCTAAAAGTACCAAAGCTTTTCTCATATTGTTTTCTCCTTTATCCTGTCATCTGCTTCTGATTTTTTATCTTTCTTTTATCTGCCGCATTCGGAAGCGCTGCCCCTCAGGATCTCCAATCCATGCCTCAGGCTCCCCAGCACAAATCCCAGACTCTCCCTGACCGCTTTCGGGCTTCCCGGAAGATTCACGATCAGGGTCTTTCCCCGGATCACAGAAACGCCCCGTCCCAGCATTGCCCGGTCTGTCTTCTCCATAGAACGGTATCGGATTGCCTCAGCAATTCCCGGGGCATTCCGGTGAGCCACTTCCATAGTGGCTTCCGGAGTCTGGTCTCTGAGAGAAAATCCCGTTCCTCCGCTGGTAAGGATCAGGTCCACCTGGCGGCTGTCTGCCAGACGGATCAGCTGGGCCTTCAATTGTTCCGGCTCGTCCGGAATCAGAAGCAGTTCTACCACCTCATATCCGTCTTTCTCCAGGATCTCTTTTGCTGCAGGACCACTCTCATCCGTTCTCTCTCCCCGGGCACCTTTATCACTTAAGGTAATCACTGCCGCCTGTAAGGGTCTGTCCGGCAAAGGTTCCTCCACTGTCATTTCATCGCCAGGCCGGATCACACCTTCTTTGATCACTCTGGCAAAAACTCCTTCCCGGGGCATGATACACTCACCCATTCTCCGGTAAATGGCACAATGGCTGTGGCACTCTTTCCCGATCTGTGTAATTTCCAATACCACATTGCCGGAATGAAGCCTGGTGCCTACCGGCATGGTGCGAAAGTCCAGCCCGGAAACCACCAGATTCTCCCCAAAGGCTCCGTCCTCCACTCCCGCTCCCCGGGCATTGAATTCTTCCACCTTATCCCGGGAAAGAAGGCTTACCTGCCTGTGCCAGTTTCCCCCATGGGCATCTCCTTCGATTCCAAACCCCACTACAAAATGGCCTTCCGGCACCGTATGCTTCTCCGTTCCCCGGGCATTGCTGATGCAGACTGCCTGCACAACCCCCTTTTTCTCTTCCCTGTTCACAGCTTTCTTATCCTCCAATCGACACCATACTTTCCGTTTCTGTCATATGTTCCGGCTCTTCAAAGCAATGGGCCGCCGGTTTTTTCCATACTGCCTCCCGGAATGCTTCCCGCAGCCGCTCCTGCCGTTCTTCCGCCGTAACCGGTTCTGCCCGCAGAATACTTCTTAAGTCCGCTCCATCTTCATAACAAAGGCAGGTTTTCAGATACCCCTTCGCCGTCAGCCGGATCCGGTTGCAGCTGCTGCAGAATTTTCCATGAATCGCACTGATAAATCCGATACTGCCGGAAAATCCCGGTATCTGATAATACACCGCCGGTCCTGGTCCATGCCTGGTCCTGTCTTTCTCCATTCCTTTATATCTGCCTTTCATCTCTTCCAGCAGGTCCCGGTGGTCTACGGAATCAAATTCCTTCCCGTATCCTACCGGCATCATCTCAATAAACCGAATGTCTACCGGAAGCTTTTCTGCCAGTTCTACCAGCCTGATCCAGTTTTCCCTGCCCAGATCCAGAGAAACCGCATTCACTTTTACGGAAGGAACCACCTGGGCCGCATGTTTCAAAGCTTCCACTACCTGCCCACAGCTGTCCGAGCCGGTAAGATCCGCATAAATCCTTTCATCCAGAGTATCCAGACTGATGTTGATGCCATCAATCCCAGCTTTTACCAGATCTTCCAGATACTGTTCCAGCAAAACCCCGTTGGTTGTCATGGTAACCTTCTCGATTCCCGGCACGGCCTTCAGCATCTCTACCAGGTGGCAGCAGTCCTTTCGCACCAGCGGCTCTCCCCCTGTCAGTTTCAGGTTTCGGATTCCCAGACTGGCCGCACAGGCTGCCACTTCCTGTATTTCCTCAAACCGCAGGATATCCTGGCAGCGGGAAGCCTGTATCCCATAGGGCATGCAATATCTGCAGCGCAGGTTACACCGGTCTGTAATGGAAATCCTCATATAATCAATGGTTCTTCCCAGACTGTCTTTCATTCTCCCTGCCGTCCTTTCCCGGGATTTACGAACTCTCCGCTTTTCCCACCAGACTTATACTCCAGATGGATCCCTCCCATTTCCATCGTTTTATCCACCGCTTTACACATATCATAAATGGTAAGAAGAGCAACGGATACCCCCGTCAGCGCCTCCATCTCCACTCCGGTCTTTCCAGTCGTCCGAGCGCGGCAGATTGCCTGAATCTCACAGTGTTCCTCTATGATCTGAAAATCCACAGTCAGATTTGTCAGGTTCAATCCATGGCAGAGGGGGATAAGGGAAGAGGTCTGTTTGGCTCCCATAATACCGGCAATCCTTGCCACTCCCAGCACATCTCCCTTGGACATGGAGCCTGCCTTTACCATATCCAGGCATTCCCGGCTCATGAAGATGCTTCCCTTTGCCACCGCTTCCCGGCGGCTGTCATCTTTCTCCCCCACATCCACCATATGAGCATTGCCCTGTTCATCAAAATGGGTAAATTCCATGTCTTCACTCCTTTCCCACACTCGTATGCTTAATGTCCCTTTCCGAATCCGCAGTTCGGGAATGTACAATCCGGACAATTCAGACAGAGGCCGCCTTCTCCCAGAGCTGCCAGTTCTTCCCCTGTTACCTGGTCATCTGCCATAACTCTGGGCAAGATCAGGTCAAAAATCGTCCGTTTCGCATACATGACACACCCTGGAAGTCCCATGATCACCGCCTTCCTGCCTTCCTTCTCATAATATGCCAGAAGGAACATGGCTCCCGGCAGGACCGGCGCCCCATAAGACACGATTTTTGCCCCTGTATTCCGAATTGCCAGAGGTGTCTTATCATCCGGATCTACACTCATGCCTCCTGTACAGACCACTACATCCGCTCCCTGTTCGATCATTTCCAGAATGGAAGCCGTCACTTTTCTATCATCATCATTCCAGGTAACATGGCTGACTACCTCTCCCCCATATTCCTTTAACTTTTCCACTACCACAGGGGTAAAGGTATCTTTAATGCGTCCGCTGTATACTTCGTTTCCCGTAGTCACAATTCCCACTTTTTTAGGCAGAAACGGCTTCAGTTCCAGCAGAGGTCTCCCTCCTGTCAGTTCTTTTGCCATGTTTCTGGCCCGCTCCATTTTATCTTCCTCGATCACAAGGGGAATAATACGGGTTCCTGCCAGTTTATCCCCTTTATGCACCGGAAAATCACCATGGCGGGTAGCGATCATCATCTGTCCAAAACCATTGACCGCCTTCAGTGCTTCCCGTTTTACTTTCAAAAGACCGTCCCGGGCGGCCGTAATCTCTATTTTCCCTTCCTTTGCCTGGGAACGTTCCATATGTTCTCCCAGACACATGGCACACAGAATTTCCGCTGCATCATTTTCATGAAGCATTCCTTCTTCTTTCTCCCATACATAAAGCCATTCTTTTCCCACACTCAGAAGCACAGGAATATCTTCCGGAGTCACCACATGGCCTTTGCGGAACACGGCGTCTTTCGTTACTCCTTTAATAATCTGCGTGATATCATGGCACAGTACCATGCCTACCGCTTCTTCTGTCTTAATCTGTTTCAATCTTTCGCTTCCTCCCGTTATGTTTTTTTATATATAACGACATTTAAAAATTATCACGATTTTTTTTATTTGTAAATAGGATAAAAAATAAAAAGTCCGGAGACACAGCTCCGGACTTTTCCAGACAGGTATTCTGCCTGATTTCTAAATTTCTTCTATATTATTCTCCGAACACAGCTTTGTAATCTGCCTGGAATTTTTCAATTCCCTGATCGGTCAGAGGATGTTTGGTCATCTGAACCAGAACATTGTAAGGAACAGTAGCAATATCAGCTCCTGCCTTTGCGCAGTCGATCACATGGATCGGATTGCGGACGCTTGCAGCGATGATCTCTGTCTGAATATCATGCATCATGAAAATTTCTGTGATGTCATTGATCAGATCAATACCAGGCATGGAAATATCATCCAGACGTCCCAGGAATGGAGATACATAGGTTGCACCTGCTCTTGCTGCCAGAAGGGCCTGTGCTGCGCTGAAGATCAGGGTTACATTGGTTTTGATTCCCTCTGCGCTCAGAACCTTCACTGCCTTCAGACCTTCTACGGTCATAGGAATCTTCACTACCATATTAGGATGGATAGCTGCAATCTCACGGCCTTCCTTGATCATGCCTTCTGCATCTGTAGTGGTAGCCTTTACTTCTCCGCTAATCGGTCCGTCTACGATGGAAGCAATCTCAGAAATTACCTGATTAAAATCTCTTCCTTCTTTTGCGATCAGAGACGGATTGGTGGTTACTCCGCAAATAATCCCCATATCATTTGCTTTTCTGATGTCGTCAACATTTGCTGTGTCAATAAAAAATTTCATGTCTTTTCCCCTTTTCTGATATAGTCTGTCTACGCTGTCTGAATTCTGACAGCAATACCTGCTTCAGAACCATCATATCACAACTGACTAATTTTGGGAATACTTCTTTAACAATTCTGCCTTATCCAGCTTCTCCCAGGGAAGATCCAGATCATTTCTTCCAAAATGACCATAGGCTGCTGTCTGCTTGTAAATCGGACGGCGAAGATCCAGCATCTTGATAATTCCTGCCGGCCGTAAGTCAAAGTTCTCACGGATAATCTCCACCAGTTTTTCATTGGACAGCTTTCCGGTTCCAAAGGTATCTACCATGATCGATGTAGGATGGGCTACTCCGATGGCATAGGAAAGCTGAATCTCACACCGGTCAGCCAGTCCTGCTGCTACCACATTTTTTGCCACATACCGGGCTGCGTAGGCTGCTGAACGGTCCACCTTGGTACAGTCTTTTCCGGAGAAAGCTCCGCCGCCGTGACGGGCATAACCGCCGTAAGTATCCACAATGATCTTACGTCCTGTAAGACCGCTGTCTCCGTGAGGTCCTCCGATCACAAAACGTCCTGTAGGATTGATAAAGAATTTTGTTTTCTCATCTACCAGCTCTGCAGGAAGAATCGCGTCGAACACATATTTCTTAATATCCTCGTGGATCTGCTCCTGGGAAACCGCATCATCATGCTGAGTAGAAAGCACGACTGCTTCCAGACGCTTTGGTTTTCCAGCCTCATCATATTCTACCGTCACCTGTGTCTTTCCATCCGGGCGAAGATAAGAAAGGGTTCCGTTCTTTCTTACTTCTGTCAGACGGCGTGCCAGCTTATGAGCCAGTGCAATGGGATATGGCGTATATTCTTCCGTCTCATTAGTGGCATATCCAAACATCATTCCCTGGTCTCCGGCTCCAATGGCATCGATTTCTTCCTCTGACATGGTATGCTCTTTTGCTTCCAGCGCCTTGTCCACACCCAAAGCAATATCTGCAGACTGCTCATCAATGGCAACGATCACGCCGCAGGTATCGCAGTCAAAACCATATTTTGCCCGGTCATATCCAATTTCACGGACAGTCTCACGGACAATCTTCTGAATATCCACATATGCCTTGGTGGTAATCTCACCCATTACCAGTACCAGTCCTGTGGTAACGGCTGTCTCACATGCTACACGGCTCATCGGGTCCTGTTCCATCAGGGCATCCAGAATCGCATCAGAAATCTGGTCACACATTTTATCCGGATGTCCTTCTGTAACAGACTCGGACGTAAACAATAATTTCTCCATTTTATTTCCTCCTTCTGTAATCACACCTTATGGTGTCGGCAAAAAGAAAAGCCCGTATCGCAATACGGACTTGATCAATGCTGTATCAATTCCTCTTATTGCTCGATTTATAGGGAATCTCCCTATGTCCTCGCTCAGGTTGGCACCTTCCGTTCTTCACGCCATGCGCTTAAACGGGGTTGCCGTGACTTCATCGACCCTCTCTGTCTCCGCCACTCTGAATAAGGGATATACGTTCTTTTCAATTTTTATAAAGTTGCAGATGTATCTTATAACATTCCGCCCTGTTTGTCAACCAGGTTTTCAGCCTACCCGGAACTGGAACTTTCTGGCTTCCTTTTCCGAATCCACTTTCTCGATCACAGCGCCCAGGGACTGGAGCTTCTTTTCAAACTGCTCATAGCCTCTCTGTATGTAACCAATCTCGTCTACCACCGTATAACCATCCGCTGCCAGACCAGCAATCACCAAGGCAGCACCAGCCCGAAGATCCGGAGCCTCTACCTGTGCCCCCGTAAAATTCTTCACGCCGTCTATCACTGCCACATTGCCTTCTACTTTAATACTGCCTCCCATACGGGCCAGCTCATCCACATACTTAAACCGGTTTTCAAAAATACTCTCTGTCACCATACTGGTCCCCTCTGCCAGGGCCAGCGTTACTGCCATCTGCGGCTGCATATCTGTAGGGAATCCAGGATAAGGAAGAGTTTTGATATTCGTGGAATGCTGCTTTGGCTTTCCTACTACCCGGACAGCATCATCAAATTCCACAATTTCACAGCCGATTTCCGCCAGTTTTGCAGAAATCGCTTCCAGATGTTTAGGGATTACATTTTTTACCGTAATATCCCCACGGGTCGCTGCTGCGGCACACATAAACGTTCCCGCTTCAATCTGGTCTGGAATTACCGAATACTCCGTTCCGTGCAGTTTGGTCACTCCTTTGATCCGGATCACGTCAGTACCGGCCCCTTTGATATTCGCTCCCATACTGTTCAGGAAATTCGCCACATCTACCACATGGGGTTCCTTCGCCACATTTTCCAATATGGTCTGCCCCTCAGCCAGGGCTGCCGCCATCATAATATTGATCGTAGCCCCTACTGACACTACATCCAGATAAATATGGCTGCCTACCAGGTCAATGGCATGGGCTACCACAGACCCTTTTACAATATCCACCTTAGCGCCCAGAGCCTTAAAGCCCTTTAAATGCTGGTCAATAGGACGGCTGCCAATATTGCAGCCTCCCGGCAAAGGCACTTCCGCGCTCTTGTATTTTCCCAGAAGGGCACCTATAAAATAATAAGATGCCCGGATTTTACGGATAAATTCATCATCTACAGACACTTCTTTAATCTTGCCAGCATTGATCCTCACTGTATGAGAGTCAATCCTCTCCACAGTAGCGCCAATCTCAGCGATCGCTTCCAAAAGCACATTAATATCTCTCACATCTGGCAGATTATCAATCAGTACATCTTCGTCAGTCATAATTGCCGCAGCTAAAATTCCAAGCGCAGCATTCTTTGCTCCGCTGATATTCACCTCACCAACCAGCGGATTGCCGCCTTTCATAATATACTGTTCCATTCCTTACCTCAAATAAATCTATCTATATCAATTACTTGTTATTTCAACCCTTCCATGTTGCAAGTATGATTATAGCATAAGATTTCTATTTGTAAAGGGCGCATGCAAAATCGTCTTTCATGGATGCGAAATACTGGTTTCCATCTTCCAGCCCCATCTTCCGGCTTTCTCCCGTATCCGGATCCAGCACGGTAATATTATACTGGTCATAACCAGTGATCAACAGATAACTGCCGTCCGGTTCATAGGCCACCACCGGACAGCCCTTCCCTACATAATATAATACCTGATGTAAGGTAGCCCCTTTCCCGCTCATGACAAGAACTCCATTATCCTGCTTTCCGTCTGTTTCCAGGGTATCCAGATATTTGGTCATTTTTGCCGCTGCTGAGGCCCCGTCTTTTATCTGATAGGAAGTTCCCCGATCCACCCGGTTCCATACGATTCTTCCATTCTGGTCTTTTACATAACCCATCTGGTCATAGCAAAGTCCGATCGCTTCCGCCAGATTATCTGTACGGCCCAGCATCTTCCCATTTCCAAAGGCCTGGTATTCCACCGTCTGCTCCCACTCTCCTGATTTCAACTCCAGGATATCCGCAGCATCATAAGTCACGCTTTTGGGCGCATTCAGGCGAAGATGTTCACTGCCTTCCACTTCATGATCCAGCTGAATAAAATATACTTTTCTTCTGTCATTGGAGGCATACCAGCCAAGAGCCTGTTCCTCTCCACTCTCCAATTCTGCATTGCAGACTATGATATCTTCTCCTGTTTTTTCAAATCCGGTGCCGCTTTTTACCACCTGATCCAGCCGTATCCTGCCGCCTTCTGCCTGAACATTCGTAACATAAATATCTTCTTTTTTATATTCAGCCTGTACATTCAGACTGTCATCTACAATCTGCAGGTCGAAAACCGGAAGATCCGATACCCTTCCCCTTACGATCCACTGATCTTCCTGTTCTGCCTTTCCATAAATCATATCATTTTCTACAAAACCGAACAAACGCACATAACCGCCATAATCTGCCGGTATGTCCATTTTCATTCCAGTCTCCAGATTCATCAGATGCAGCGCTTCTGCCCCATATAAGCTGCGTCCTTCCTGCCATGCCAGATGGCTCTGGTCACTGCTTACCGCATATCCTCCATCTATCAGTCCGTCAGCTACCACCAGATATTCATTACTTTTCAGATCCACCCCATATACCGTATCTGCCACATAAAGATAAAGCATTCCATTCTTATCCAGATAAGCCAGCTGGGAAAGATCGGCAGATAACTCTTCATAGGAAGAAGTGGTAGGGAAAAAGAATCTCTCTTCCAGCATTTCTTCTCTGTATTGGTAGACAGCAACACCCATAGCTCCTTCATGCCTTCCCCGGTTCATGTACCCATATACCATAAAATCTATGCTGCCGCTATCTCCCGTCTTCAGCACTTTGATACCATGCTCTCCATAATTATCTCTTGCATCTTCCCTGTCCTGGCTCCGGAAAGAAAAGACTCTTGTCAAACTGCCATCTCCCCTGCCCTGTCCCTGGTCATACAGCCACAGGTCATCATTGACTGCAAAAGCCGTGTATCTGCCATCCCCGCTTTCCACGATCTGAACATTGCCATCATTCTGAATTCCCAGAAGAATCCTTTTCCCGCTCACCAAATCCCTTTCTCCGGAAAAAATCTGGTCCATGGTCCGATCATAATTCATTAAATAGATTCTTTTTTCGTCCCATTTCATGGTAAAATTTTCTGTGACTTCATATAATTCCTGGTCTTTTCCTGATTCATAAACCAGATAGCTCACTTCCACATTTCCCATGATACCATCAGCCTCTTTCAGCGTAACCTGCTTTTCCCCCAGCACTTCCATATCCATGCCTGCCCATGTGAGCTGGGAAAAATCAGAATGAATGGTTACATGGCCCAGAGAGCTGTTATCTGCCGTCGGATCAACCTCCAGATAAGTCACCAGGTCTCTCGCCTGATTCTGATCAAACGTCTTATCTGAAAATTCCATAGCCAGATTTACCATTTCCTGTGCTTTTGTGCCATCCGTCCATACGATCCGTGTATAATATCTCGCCTGTCTGCCATCATCAAGAGAAACTATGATACACAGCTGATATCGGATATCTTCGGACAAAAGGTTTTGGATAGGCAAAGATGCCCTCACTCCATCTTCTTCTGTATTCCAGGTATCCAGTTCTGTTCGTTCCACCAGCTGTGTCTGGTCCAGGCTCCTGATCTCATATTTAATTCCTGTAATCTGGCCTTCATAACCGGAAAAACGGACAGAAAGATTTCTGTCCTCAGGAAGAATCGTCAATGAGTCCGCAACTGTTCCCTCCATATCCTGGATATATCCATGCAAAAGGTTCATTTCTCTGCCCATAGTTTCCACATACGCCACCGGCAGAGAAGACTCCTCCATAGAAATATATACTTTTTCTTCTTCTCCAGTCAGGAGATTTTGGGTCAGCACAAAACACACAGCAATTGCTGCGACAAATACGCCCAGCAAAATTCCTGCTTTTTTCTTCCATCGACTCATAGATTACTCTTCCTTCTGTCCTCTGTTTAAAATAACTTTTCCGGGTAAACTCCGTCATGGATCAATTGACGGATCGCTGCAACAACGGTCTCCTTATCTTCTTTATAAGTAACACCAAACCATTTGTCTCTTGTCTCCAGTACTGTCACAGTAGCTTTTCCTTTTTTTACCAGATCATCAATGATCTTGGGAAGAAGATATTCCGATTTAATATCTCCTTCTTTCAGCGAAGAGAGGAAATCAGGAAATCCCTGCTCCAATTCCTTCAGAAAACCTTCCGGCAGCCCCCACATATTCATGGAAACATGCTGTTCCGGACTTACAGATACCGGATTTCCACTTTCATCCTGAGCCAAAAGTGTTCCCTGCTCCATACGGATCTCATACGTCTCTGTCACATCCTTCAGGCTTCCGTCTTCCCTGAGTGTACACACCCCTCTTGTCACGCTTCCATGATCACTGAGAGTATTTTTCAGAATAAATCCTCCCATGCACATATCATAAACGCCATCGCTGTCTTTCATTTCCTTTGTCATATAATCATGGATTTTCTTAAATCCTTCTTTTCCATAATAGTCATCTGCATTGATCACCAAAAATGGGCCATTCACCAGTCCTCTGATGCTTAACACAGCCTGACCGGTCCCCCATGGTTTCTTTCTTCCTTCCGGAACCGAAATCCCAGCCGGAATATCATCCAGTTCCTGATAGGCATATTCTACTTTCGCAATCTTTTCAATGCGGTTTCCAATGATTTCCTTAAAATCCTTTTCCAGGTCTTTTCTTATAATAAATACAATCTTATCAAATCCGGCTTCCAAGGCATCATAAATGGAATAATCCATAATGATTTCCCCGTTTGGGCCTACCGGCTCCAGCTGTTTAATGCCTCCCCCAAAGCGGCTCCCTATTCCTGCTGCCATAATGACAAGGGCTGTTTCCTTCACAATATTACCTCCCGTTGATTTTGTTTTTGCTTGATCAAAACTGCCGTCCGCAGTTTGTTTTATTTTATTCTAACTGAAAAACAGGGGAAGTGCAAGCCGCCTGTTTTTTAAGACTTTCTTAATACACTTCCCTCTTTCTTTTGGTCACAAAAAATGCTGCCGTGCCCACCGGCACAACAGCATTTTCTCTTATTTTCTCATATCCAGTCTGACCAAAGCCCGTTTCAGCGCCAGTTCTGCTCTGGCTACGTCCAGATTCGGGGCCTTTTCCTGAAGCCGCCGTTCTGCCCGTTCTTTTGCCTCCTGGGCTCTGCTGTAATCAATTTCATCCGGCCATTCTGCCACTTCAGCAAGAATCGTCACGCCATCCGGCAGAATCTCCGCAAACCCGGAAATCAATGCCGCCTCCCTCTTGCCTTCCGGCTCATGGATTGTCAGAACTCCCGGAGCCACAATGGCAGTCAGCGGGATATGATCCTTATAAATACCGATGTCACCCTCTGTGGTAGTAAACTCTACCATAGAGGCTTCTCCGTCATAGAAATTCCGTTCCGGAGTGATCACCTTCAATTTCATCATTTCCGCCATATTCTGCCCCCCTATTTCACACGGGCGAGAACATCATCAATATTACCTGCATTCAAGAAATAGCTTTCCGGAATATCATCATGTTTTCCTTCCAGAATTTCTTTAAATCCCTGAACAGTCTCAGCAAGCGGCACATAACGTCCTTCCAGTCCGGTAAACTGCCCTGCCACAAAGAAAGGCTGGGATAAAAATCTCTGGACTTTTCTTGCCCTGGATACTACCAGCTTATCTTCCTCAGAAAGTTCATCCATACCCAGCATGGCAATGATATCCTGAAGTTCTTTATATTTCTGCAGTACCTCCTGAACTCCTCTGGCCACCTGATAATGTTCTTCTCCTACGATTCTGGGATCCAGTATCCTGGAAGTAGATTCCGGTGGGTCAACTGCCGGATAAATTCCAAGTTCCACGATAGAACGGGACAATACCGTAGTCGCATCCAGATGGGCAAATGTATTAGCGGGAGCCGGGTCCGTCAGGTCATCCGCAGGCACATAAACTGCCTGAACTGAAGTAATGGAGCCGTTCTTTGTAGAGGTAATACGTTCCTGCAGCGCACCCATTTCTGTCTGAAGAGTCGGCTGATAACCTACTGCTGACGGCATACGTCCCAGCAGAGCTGACACTTCAGAACCAGCCTGAGTAAAACGGAAAATATTATCAATAAACAACAGCACATCTTTTCCGGACTTATCACGGAAATATTCCGCCATGGTAAGTCCTGTAAGCCCAACTCTCATACGGGCTCCCGGCGGTTCATTCATCTGACCGAATACCATAGTGGTCTTATCAATAACACCGGATTCCTTCATTTCATAATAAAGGTCATTACCCTCACGGGTACGCTCGCCTACTCCTGTAAATACGGAATAACCGCCATGTTCGGTTGCGATATTCCGGATCAGTTCCTGAATCAGCACAGTCTTTCCAACACCGGCTCCTCCGAACAGACCAATCTTTCCACCCTTTTGATAAGGGCAGAGAAGATCTACGACTTTGATTCCTGTCTCCAGAATCTCTCTCTCTGTAGACTGTTCCTCAAACGTAGGTGCTTTCCTGTGGATCGGGTGATATTCTTCCACTTCCGGCTGAGGCTGATTGTCGATTGCCTCACCCAGAACATTAAAAATACGTCCCAGAGTCTTTTCTCCCACAGGAACTGAAATCGGAGCGCCGGTAGCCCTGGCCTCCATTCCCCGGACAAGCCCGTCCGTAGAGCCCATGGCAATGCATCTCACTGTATCATCGCCTAAGTGCTGGGATACCTCAGCTACCAGGCGGCTTCCGTCCTTCATCGTGATCTCAACTGCATCATTGATCTCCGGAAGCTTTCCCTGGCTGAATTTAATATCCAGAACCGCACTGATGATCTGCGTAATCTTACCAATATTCATCTCTGCCATTAAAGTTTCTCCTTTTCCCTTACGAAATTGCATTTGCTCCCGCAATGATCTCCGTCAGTTCCTGCGTAATGGAACCCTGACGGGCACGATTATACTGAAGGCTTAACTCTTCGATCATCTCTTCCGCATTGCTGGTAGCTGAATCCATAGCTGTCATACGGGCCCCGTTTTCACTGGCAACCGATTCCAGCAATGCGCCATAGATCATACTGCTCATATATTTAGGAACCAGCTGGTCCAGTACCAGGTCTTCATTGGGCTCATAGTTCATAAGGGTTTCTTTCCGTTCTCCCTGCCCCTCTTCGCCAGCTTCCACAGGAAGCAGCTTCAACAGAGTAGGGACCTGGGAGACCGTATTTTTAAACGTGGTATAAGCCAGGTAGATCTCGCCGATCTCTCCCTTTTCAAATGAATCCAGCACCACCTTTGTAATATCCGAAGCGTCCTGATACACAGGTTCTTCGATTACTTCCGGGTAGTCGCCTGCAATTTCATATCCCTTTCTGGCAAAACCGTCTTTCCCTTTGTTTCCAATGGAATAAATCACAGTTCTGTCACTGGGGAAGCGCTCGTCCCCCATCACCATTCGGATAATATTGTTATTGTAACCACCAGCAAGCCCCCGGTTGGAAGTGATCGCAATCACAGCAACTTTCCTGGAATCTCCTGCTTTCAGATACCTGTGTTCAATATTCCCGGATCTGGCCAACAGGGAACTTACCGTTTGGTACATCATATTAAAGTAAGGTTTGGAATTCTCGGCTTTTGTCCTGGATTTCTGCAGTTTTACCGTAGAAACCAGTTTCATCGCCTTCGTGATCTGCTCCGTATTCTGGATGCTGACACGGCGGCGCTTGATATCTCTCATTGATGCCATAATCCGTCACCTCTATCTCTCTGCCTTGCACTCAGTGATCGCCTTTGTCAGAAGTTCCTCTATCTCCGGCGTCAGTTCCTTCTTTTCACGGATTCCTGCAGGAATTTCCGGATATTTTTTATCTATAAACTTAAACAGTTCCTTTTCAAAATCCAGAATATCCTCTACCGGAATATCAAGAAGCATCTTTTTGGTAGCTGCAAAAATGATAATAACCTGATATTCTACCGGCATAGGCGCATACTGTCCCTGCTTCAATACTTCTCTGATTCTTTCTCCCTGAGCAAGCTGTTCCTTCGTGCTGGCATCCAGTTCCGAACCAAACTGGGCAAAAGAAGCCAGTTCTCTGTACTGTGCCAATTCCACACGGATAGGTGCCGCAATCTTCTTGATTGCCTTGATCTGAGCTGCTCCTCCTACTCGGGATACAGAAAGACCGGCATTGATGGCCGGACGGAAACCGGCATTGAATGCTTCTGTTTCCAGATAAATCTGTCCGTCAGTAATGGAAATTACATTGGTAGGAATATATGCCGAAACATCTCCTGCCTGGGTTTCAATAATCGGCAGTGCCGTCAGGGAACCGCCTCCCAGGTCATCAGAAAGCCGGGAAGCCCGCTCCAGAAGCCTGGAGTGCAGATAAAAGACATCTCCCGGATATGCCTCACGTCCCGGAGCTCTCTTTAACAGAAGAGACAGGGTACGGTAAGCGGCTGCATGCTTGGAAAGGTCATCATAGACCACAAGCACATCGCCTCCATTTTCCATCCACTCTTCCCCGATCGCACATCCGGAATAAGGAGCGATATATTGCAGCGGAGCCAGGTCAGAAGCCGTAGAAACCACTACAGTGGTATAATCCATAGCGCCAAATTCTTCAAAAGTTTTTACAATATTGGCAACCGTGGAAGCCTTCTGTCCAATGGCCACATAGATACAATGGACTCCCTGGCCTTTCTGGTTGATAATCGTATCCACCGCGATTGCCGTCTTACCTGTCTGACGGTCTCCAATGATCAGCTCTCTCTGTCCTCTTCCGATCGGAATCATGGCGTCAATCGCCTTAATACCTGTCTGTAACGGAGTATCTACAGATTTTCTCTCAATCACACCATGAGCTACCCGCTCAATCCGGCGGTATTTATCAGTTTCAATCGGTCCTTTCCCATCAATAGGCTGTCCCAGAGCATTTACCACACGTCCGGTCAGGGCGTCTCCTACCGGTACTTCCACTACACGTCCTGTAGTCTTCACCAGATCTCCCTCACTGATAGGACTGGCGTCACTGAGAAGCACGGCACCCACATTATCTTCTTCCAGGTTCAGTACCATGCCATATACTTCTCCTGGGAACTCCAGCAATTCTCCCTGCATAGCATTTTCCAAGCCATGGATTCTGGCAATTCCGTCAGCCACCTGTATCACAGTGCCTACATCAGATACTTCCAGTTTAGCGGAATATTTTTCAATCTGCTCTTTAATGACCGAACTGATTTCTTCTGGTTTTAAATTCATCATTCAGTTCGCACCTTTCCTGCTGTCTGATCCAACAGCAATATTTTCATTACCAAAGCGTTTTACGCCATCTGCATTTTCAGCAGTTCTCTCTTTATTTCATAAATCTGTGTGCGGATACTGCTATCCACCACCCGGTCTCCGATACGGATCACCAGGCCTCCTATCAGAGCTGGATTCACTTTATAATCCATCTCAAATTCCACATAGGAAGTAGTAGCAAGCAATTTCTGCTGGATCTGGGTTTTCTGCTGTGGGGTAAGTTCCACAGCGCTCTCCACATGAGCAGTTCCTATCCGCTTATATTCTTTCACGTCCCTGATAAACGCATCAATAATCTTCGGCGCTTCATGCTGCCGTCCCTTTTCCACAGTGACCGCAAGAAGCCCCTGCCATTCACCGGAAAGCTTTCCGGAAAAAATATGTTTCAATATTTCCAGTTTTTCTTCCCTGACAATCTTAGGGTGATCCAGAAGCTGCAGAAGTTCAGCATTTTCAGTGAAAATCTCTCTCAGGCTCAGAGCTTCCTCATACAGGGAATCCACCTGATCCTTTTCCAGGGCCGTCTCAAACAATGCTTCGCTGTATACGTTCGATACTAGCTTTGCCATGTGCTCTCACCCATTTCCTTTAAAGTTTCCTCGATCAGAGCATTCTGGATATCCACATTCATAGATGCTGTCACTGCTTTCTCTGCCATTAATGCAGCAATGGATACTACCTCCTGCTTCAGATCATGCACTGCCTTCTTCCTCTCCAGCTCAATCTCACGATTTGCCCTCTCGATGATCCTGGCTGCTTCTGCCCTAGCTGCCTCCAATGTTTCAGCTTCCTGGGCTTTTGCCTTCTTTCTGGCCGCTTCCAAGATCTCATCGGCTTCCTTCTGCACATTTTTCAGCTTAGCCTCATACTGGCTTTTTAATTCTTCCGCCTCTGTCTGGCTTTTCGCTGCATGCTCCAATTCTCCTGCAATCTTATTCCGTCTGTCTGCCAGTATCTTTTTGACTGGATTAAACAGCAAATAGGATAATGCAAAAAATAAGATAAAAATGCTGATGGCAGTCACAAAGTTGTCAAACAGCAGCTGGGCGTCAAATCCCAATAACCGTTCCAAAGTTCCGCCTCCTTTCCTTGCCGTTCTCTATACAGCCTCAACGGCATATCCGTCTTCCTTTTTCTTTAGCTGAAAGGCTTTAAGAACATTAAGATAGCGGCAACTGCGAAACCATAAAGACCGGTTGTCTCTGCTACTGCCTGTCCAAGAAGCATGGTAGATGTGATATCAGACTTAGCTCCCGGATTACGTCCTACAGCAGCTGCTGCATGACCTGCGGCAATACCCTGTCCAATACCAGGTCCGATACCGGCGATCATCGCCAGACCTGCACCAATTGCTGAGCATCCTAAAATAAAATCCTGACCAGAAATTCCGTTCATATATTATTTCCTCCTGAATAAATTTTACTTTTTTCAACTTCTGTTACTCCATCTTGTCATTCACATATACCATTGTCAGCATACAGAACACATAGGTCTGAATGGCACCGGAGAACAGGTCACAATAGGCATGTAAAAATGCAGGAATACCTATTTTTACAAAAATAGGCATCATGCCATACCAGAGTCCCATAAGAATCACGCCGGAAACCATGTTTCCAAACAAACGCAGGGACAAAGAAACCGGATTGGCAATTTCACCAATCAAGTTAATGGGAAACAAAATGGGAAATGGTTCAAACAGACTGGTAAAATGTCTGAATTTTCTGTTTTTGATTCCCTGGTAATTCACAATCAGAAATGTGAAAATACCCAGCGTAAAAGTTACGCCAAAATCGGCTGTAGGGGTACGAAGCCCAAACAATCCGCCAATATTGCAGAACAGGATAAACAGGAAAATCGTTCCAATGTAATTGAAAAATCTTCCCCCATTTTTCCCCATCACGCTTCCTATCATTTTTTCCAGCATCTCTGCTGCCAGCTCCACAATATTCTGTATGGTATCCGGCACTTCAGAAGCTTTTCTCAGATGGCGGTTTGCAATAATGGCTAAAATCAGAATAAATAATGAAATAATGAGCAAGCCGATTGTCGTTGTTGTGATCCACAACTCTTGTCCGAACAGGGTAAACTGATACACCCCATGTATCATGAAGTCCGGTTCGCCTGTCAGACTGATTCCTCCCATAGGTCAACCTCCTTTCTCATTTTTTCTTAAATAATCTGTGAACTACCGGCTGCAGATATGCGCCGGTCTTAAGGCCCAAAGCCCCGATCACCACTGCCAGTACATTGATCTGGTCTGAAAATTTCCAGAGGATCACCAGCAGTAAAATCAAATAGCAAAAATTTCTGATGACCGATCCCACCGCTGTTTTCTTGCTGGCTGCAGAATAGTCCCTGGTATCGATTGCCCTCTCCAGACAATAGGCCATGTGCAGAAGCATGAGGAATGCGCTGACCATTCCCAGAAGCAGCCCGGCAAACACGGAGCTTTCCGGGAAAAACATGGCTGCCAGGGCAGCACACAATCCATTATGCACCAGAATTCCCAGAAACATTTCAGCGACCAGGATCTTCGTACTTTTTTCCATACAAATTCTCCTCTTGCTTCATGACCCGGCTTTGTTTTTTCGGACATCTCTTCCAGTCATCCGGACCATGCTCCGTCTTCCATCGTTCCAGCTGCTCTTTTTTCCTCTGTTCCAGTTCCTTTCGCTCCATGGCAGCCACTCTGGCAGCCAAACGCCATGCACTGGATACACCAGCCAGAAATCCCAGGATCATCAGCACAAACGTCCAGTTTGTTCCAAACCGGGAATCGATATACCGGCCCGCAAAAATACATAAGAAAACCGGAACCATCACCGTAAGCCCCAGCTGCGTAATAAGCGAAAGGCTCCGGAATACCTGTCTGTGATCTTTAATATCTGCACCTGCTTTCCTTCTTTTGCGTACACGAAATTATTATACCCAATAACTGTTTTTTTGTCCATAATTGAGAATTTTTTCACTGATTTTTGCCCTTGCCTGAATTGTCTTTCTCTTTTTTGCATGTTTCCCCTTTGTGGAATCCAGCAGCTAAAAACCGAAAAAATTTCTGGGGTATTTCAAAAACAAACACAATTCCCACTACAATGGTGCAGGCAGATTTTACTGCCACCAGGCCTGTAGAAGACATCTGTTCCAACTGATTCGTGACAAGATAGTAAAAAGTCCAGTAAAGTCCTACTCCCGGAACCAGCGGTATCAGCCCGGAAATCAGGAAGATCGTGACCGGGCACCTCTTCCACACCGCAAATAATCTTGCCAGAAATGCCGCCACCAACGTGGCAAAGAAAGATGCCACCACATCAGAGTTCCAGAACGGGAACGTATATACTCCCCATGCAATGCTTCCGCACAGGCCGCAGTAAGCATAATAAGTGGCAGGGATACCAAAAAGATAACCAAATGCCACCGTTCCAATAAATGCAGCAATAAACTGTCCGATCACAGCATCACACCTCCCAGCACATAATGATACAAAAGAAATGCGACGCCGCCTCCTGCTCCCAGGCTCATAAATACCAGAATCGCATCCAGCATTCTCACAGACCCGGAAATATAATCACCGTCAGCCAGGTCCCTGATCCCATTGGTAAATGGGATTCCTGGAACCATGGGAAGAATGGCTCCCATCAGCAGCGGCCTAAGCTCCCCCGCCAGGCCAATGCGGTAAAAAGCAATGCAGCATATTGTGATCAGCGCCCCGCTTAAAATATTATTGGTGATCTTAGATAAAGAAGGGCCTGCCGTCAACACAAAAATATAAAGGATCGCTCCGGTAAGGAAATCTGACAGGACTACTCCCCAGTCTCCTCCAAACAAAAATCCAAAACAGGCACAGGCAATTCCTGCTGCCAGAATCTGAGAGATACCGGAACGGCCAGGCATAGCCTGTATCTGATCCAATCGCCGGTTCACCTCTTCCAGAGTATAATCCTTCTCCTCAATTTCCCTGGACAGCTGGTTTACTGCAGCTACTTTATCCAGCCTTGTTTCCCAGGAAGGCAAATGCCTGACTGCAGAATACCCCGGTTCTTCCCTGCTCCCCGCTGTAAGAAAAATACCATTGCTCAGGACAAACGCGCTGCAGGAATGAACTCCATAATGTCTGCAAATCCGGTAAATCGTCTCCTCTACCCGGAAAATCTCCGCCCCATGGCCAAGGAGAAGGCGTCCCGCCCTCATAGCCGTCTCCATAACCTCCCGTTCATATTCTTCCTGTTCTCCATTTCTTTCCATGTTATACTCCTGCCAATCCTTCCATATCACTGGATAATTCATTTATCAGATTTTCTTCAAACTTTTGTTTCAGTTCTGCCAAAGACAGGTCCTTACCCAAAAGCCACATAAGCTTTGTCACTGCAGCCTCTGTGGTCATATCCCTCATTTCAAACGCTCCGCTTTCCCGCAGTCTCCTTCCTGTTTCGTATACGGAAAGATCACTGCCATCATAGCGGCACTGGCTTCCGATCGCCACTGCCACACCTTGCCGGATCACATCCTTTATCGTCTCACTCATATCATTCTCACCGAAGGGCAGTCCCCCAAGGCCAAATGCTTCCACAATAATCCCACGGTATCCCTGATCTGCCAGAATCCCGAACAGTTCTCCGGTCATGCCCGGAACCGGCTTGATCACTGCTACTCTGTCAGAAAATGTAGTATCTGCCATAAATCTTACCGCTGCCCGCCGGGGAATCAGCTCTCTGTGCACCCTCATCCCAAACGCATCAATCTCAGCCACACATGGATAGTTGATGCTTTCAAACGCATCAAAACTCATGGTACGGACTTTGGAAGCCCTTACCCCCAGCATGATCTTACGGTTAAATGCCACAAATACCCCGGCACAGCCGCTGCAGGCCATATGAATGGCCGCCCTGCAGTTCTCCATAGCATCCGCTACCGGATGGGCAATCGACAACTGGCTTCCAGTGATCACCACTGGTACCGGGACTCCCCACAGCATAAAAGACAACATGGAAGCTGTATAAGCCATGGTATCCGTTCCATGGATGATCACAATGCCATCATATTCCCTGCACGCTGGCTCTATCCTTTCTGCCAGAGCCTTCCAGTGCTTTGGCAGAATATTGGCGCTGTCCAGAGAGCAAAAATCTTCATATTCCAATTCACAGTCTTTCACAAATCCCCTCAGTTCTTCCAGGATATCCTGTCCACCCAGACCTGGAAGCATTCCTTTCGGGCTTTTTACGGAAGAAAACGTTCCTCCTGTATTGATGATCCGTACCCTTTTCATAATCTTACTCCTTTGCATGATACAGTATATAACAGCCTTACTCCCGATAGCAAGGGGATTTCCTGTCGGTTTTCTTCCGCTCGTAACAAAACACCCATAAAAAGGCAAAAAAATAGGAACGGATACCGATCTTACTTCATCAGTACCCGTTCCTAACTCATTGTCTCCATTGGATTATACCTCTTTTTCTATATTGCGAAACTTTCATTCGCCCTGATAAAACCCCCTATTATCAGTAATCTATATATTATTCTTCCTCATTCACTTCATTCTTAACGAATTCCATCTATTCTCTTAACCTGTCCATGAAACTGAACCTTTTAAAAAATTGACTTCCGGAATGATTCTTGAATATTCCTGGGGATTCTCTTCTTAGCCCTTTGGACCGTACCTCCTTTTCTGAGATTTTAAGATATTCTTGTTTTCCTCTTTGGGATGTTAAGATTTTCTTATCTCTTTTTGTTGTCTTTATTATAGCTTAGCCCTATTATTTTGTCAATACTTTTTTAAATTTATTTTTGTTTATTCTATAAATTTTCTAATTGTATATAATTTTTCAGATTATTTTGATTACTTTATCAATCAAGCCATACAGACATATCCTTCTTTCTCAAATAAAAAAGGACCTTCTCCCGAAGGAGCTTGGTCCTCTTCTAGTTATCATTCCTGCATCTACTTTTCAGCGGACATGATCGGCTTTATTTCTTTATTATAGATAAACCTTAAGAAAAATCCGCACAGTACCGTAGAAACTACTTCCGCTGCCGGGAATGCCAACCACACAAGTTCCAGATTACCTGTCAGAGATAACACGAAAGCTACCGGAAGCAGCACTACCAGCTGACGGATCAGGGATACCCAAAGACTTAAGAATCCATGGGACAATGCCTGGAACAAAGAAGAACAGATAATATTGAAGCCAGCCATAACAAAACTGATACTGATGATGCGAAGAGCCGGGACTCCAATTGCCAGCATATGATCTGAAGCATTGAAGATTCCCAGCAATTCTCTGGCAAATACCTGCATGATCACCAGGCCTATCATCATGATACACACGGCATAAAAGATTCCCAATTTCACCGCCAGAAACATTCTGTGGCCTTTACGGGCCCCGTAATTATAGGCAATAATGGGAACCAGACCATTGTTCATTCCAAACACCGGCATAAACACAAAACTCTGCAATTTGAAATACACACCAAATACAGCTGTCGCTGTGGTTGTAAATGCGATCAGGATTTTATTCATCCCAAATGTCATGACAGAACCGATGGCCGCCATAATAATAGAAGGAACACCTACTGCATAAATGTTCTTTATAATGGCAGCGCTGGGTCTCATATCGCCAAAACGAAGATGCACTTCATGATTCTTCTTCAAATTCAGGATCACTGCCAGTAAAAAGGCTACAATCTGGCCAAATACGGTCGCTGCTGCTGCACCGGATACTCCCATTTTAGGAAAACCGAACAGACCAAAGATCAGAATCGGGTCAAATATAATGTTGATGATGGCTCCCAATCCCTGGGTGAACATGGTATAAAAAGTCTTTCCTGTTGCCTGAAGAAGTCTTTCAAATGTAATCTGGCCGAACAGGCCAAAGGAAAACACCGTACAGATCACCAGATAGGAAGTACCGTAATCTACGATTTCCTGCACATCTGTCTGAAACGAAAAAAACACTCTGGAAAAAGCGACTCCTGCTACCGCAAATGCCACATAACTGCACAGTGCCAGAAACACTGCATTATTGGCAGTTTTATCTGCCCGGCGAAAGTTCTTCTCTCCCAAACTTTTTGACAGTAATGCATTAATACCTACACCGGTTCCCGTCGCCACTGCGATCATCAGGTTCTGTGCCGGAAACGCCAACGAAACGGCTGTCAGGGCGTTTTCACTTAACTGGGCCACAAACATACTGTCTACAATATTATACAGAGCCTGTACCAGCATAGAAATCATCATTGGTACTGACATACTGATCAACAAGCGATTGACCGGCATAACCCCCATCTTGTTCTCTTTCTGCGCTGTTATTGCTTGTTCACTCAAAATATTCCCTCCCCCTCTTTTGTGCTCCTCATTCAGAGATAAACAGATTTATTATACGGCGCAGACATAAGGCTGTCAATCTTCGTTCTTCTCTTTCTACAGCTTTATCATACCAGTCCATAAATCCATGGACAATTAAGCGGCGCCGATGTAAAATGAAAGAATCTAATATCGAAACCTTTTATGCAGGAGGGAATTGCCTTGAACCTGGATCGATTAGAATATTTTGTAGCTGTTGCTGAACATTTGAATTTCACCAAAGCCGCCGATGCCTGCCATATAGCCCAGACAGCCATCAGCCGGCATATTGCCGCCTTGGAAGATGAAATAGGCTGCAAATTATTCTACCGTACTAACCGTTCCGTAGAACTGACACCTGCCGGAAAAGCTTTTCACTCCGAAATCGTTCCCATGCTGGAACACTACCGCCTTGCCATAGAAAAAGCTCACTCCGCCTACAGTGGAACGGCTTCCGCCCTTCATCTTGGTATCGGTCAGTATGAAATGGGATTTGTCTCGGAACTGTTTCGGGAATTTCACAGTCTGTTTCCTGATATTCAGCTGTCCGTGGGACAGTATCCATATGCCGATCTGGTCAAACGATTGGAGGACGGTTCCGCAGATGTCATTTTTCCCCATCCAGCCACTGTCATACCGGAAAATCATGTAAATATCGGAATACAGCATATGTTCTCTGCCCGCCAGGGCCTTTTGGTGTCCAGCGAACACAAATCTTCCTTTGCTTTTTCCAGAAAACGCCCAGTCCAGGCGAAAGATCTGGCCCAGGAGACCATTTTCATTCTGACGGAATCCTACGGCCCCATCTCGGAAGCTTCCCTTACTTCCCACATGAAAGCCGCAGGATTTTTTCCTGCCCATATAACCCCCGTAAACAGTTTAAACGCCCTGTTTCTTATGGTCAAAGCCGGACTGGGGGTTGCTTTTGTTCCTGCTTTTTTAGAAACAGAACTGCCTGACGGGCTGCAGATTTTTTCCCAGAAAATACTTCCTGAGCAATCTTACTGCTCCATGACCTTAAAAAGCAGCTCCAATCCGGCTGCTGAATTATTCGCAAATGGTATTCTTACTTCCCAGACAGTGATGAACCGTATTAAAAAAAGATATCTGCGCCAATCTGATTGATTTCTTTTCATTTTCTATTGGACTTACCGCTCATTCTGTTGTATACTACAGATAACTTCAGGGCCGCCCCTCACGGACGGTCTTTTTCTACGAACGGAGGAAACACATGAATTCTATTATCATCGGAATTGCCGGAGGTACCGGATCTGGAAAATCAACATTTACCAACCGGTTAAAAGACCTGTTTCAGGACCAGGTTTCTGTCATTTATCATGACAATTATTACAAAGCTCATGATGATATTCCTTTTGAGGAAAGAAAAAAGCTGAATTATGACCACCCGGATTCCCTGGAAACCGGACTTTTGGTAGAGCATTTAAAACAGCTGAAAGCAGGTCATGCCATCCAATGCCCCACTTATAACTACAGCCTTCACACCAGAGCAAAAGAAACCATCACCATTGAGCCAAAACGGGTGATCCTGCTGGAAGGCATTCTTGTTCTCTGTGATAAACGTCTGAGAGAACTGCTGGACATTAAAATTTTTGTAGATGCGGATGCAGATGAAAGAATCCTGCGAAGAATTGTAAGAGACACTGCGGAGCGTGGACGTGACATAGAAAATATCATTGACCAGTATCTGTCTACCGTAAAGCCTATGCACAATCTTTATGTAGAGCCCACGAAGATTTATGCCGATGTGATCACTAACAGCGGTATGAATGACGTGGCTTTTGACCTGGTGAGCAACAAGATCCGTGCATTTCTGGCTTCCGGTCAGTAAACAAAAGAGAGTGGCACAACCTATGCCACTCTCTTTTGTCATCACCTATGATTTTCCAGCCATCTGATTCCGCAGTTAACATACACTTCCGTGCCTGCGGATAACGCATCTTCATCAATCCTCATAGCTGGATGATGGGCTCCATTTACATATCCATGCCCGCTGTCCCCAGCTCCTATCATCAGAAAAATGGAAGGCACTCTTTCACAGACCATGGTAAAATCTTCGCAGCCTCCCTGGTTGCCCACTTCCACGATCTTTTCTTCCGGAAGGAATTCTTTCAGATAATCTTTGCATTCATTTAGCAATTCCTCATGATTGACTAGCGGAGGCATGCCGTACTGGTATTCTACTTCCGCGCTGCCCCGGTAAACAGCTGCGATTCCCTGAGCAATCTCTTTCACCCGCCGTTTCAGGTAATCCCTTTCTTCATACCCCTGGGTTCGTATGGATACTTCCATAACCGTAGTTCCTCCCACGGTATTGCAGGTCGTCCCTCCTGCAATCTTTCCCACCAGAACTACAGAATCTTCCTTGCTGGGAATCTCCTTTGCTACCAGTTCTTCCAGCCCCAGTACGATTCTTGCCGCAATACTGACCGAATCAATTCCTTTTTCAGGAGTGGAGCCATGGGCATCTTTCCCCTGCACGGTAATCTTTACCGCATCTCCTGAATTATTCATGGTACCATGCGTGATCAGTACCGTTCCCGGAACCGTATTCTCCCGTGCCACTGCAATGTGAAGCCCCATGGCTGCATCTACCTTGGGATGATCCAGGATTCCGGCTTCTATCATGGCTTTCGCTCCTCCAAGTAATTCCTCCGCCGGCTGGAACATGAATTTTACAGTTCCCTTCAGAGTCCCTTCCATCTCCTTGAATGCTTTTGCCGCCCCCAAAAGCATGGCAGTATGGCAATCGTGGCCACAGGAATGGCAGTTTCCATCGGTACAGGCAAATTCCTCTCCCGACTGTTCCTCCATAGGAAGGGCATCCATATCCGCCCGCAGCAGAATCGTCTTACCGCCGGAACCTGCTGTGCAGGTAATACCCCCTCCGATTTCTACCGGTTCATAGCCGTATTCTTTCAGTTTATCCATTACATAGGCTCTCGTTTTGGGCAGGTCAAATCCGATCTCTGCCCTCCGGTGAAGTTCTCTTCTGTTGGCAATGATTTCTTTTTTTAATTCCTCTGATACCCGAAACATCATTTCATATTCTCCTTCTATCTTACCTCTGACTTTTAAAACAAATATGGGATAATTATTCCTCCCAGAATAACCGACGCAAGGCTGACTGACACCACACCGGCAACTAACATTTTAGGAAGCAGATAATTCACAATCTTTTGCTCCTCTTCCGGGGTAAAATCTCCCTCTTTTGTTACTCCGCCTGCCACTTCCATTGCCACCGCATAAGTAACCGGATAGCCAAATAAGCAGGCCACACCTACTGCCACAGCCAGATACGGATTCCATTTCAACAGTTTTCCCGTTACAGCCGCAACCACAACCACACCAGCTGCCCCAATGAACAGCAATCCCAATACCGGAACCAGAAGCGCTCCAAAATCAGAAAATTTCATGGATACAAAACTGGAGGTCACAAACGCATAAGTTGCCAGCATTAAAAGGCTTTCTCCTCCTGCTGTTTTCAGACTTCCCTTTTCTACAATACCCAAGGCCCCTGCCACAATACCAAATACCAGGAAGGTCACTCCTGTGCTGATTCCTGTTACATTCGTACACAGTTGGGCCAGAACAGCCACGATCCCCAATCTTGCAAAATGCACTGTACTGGAAGCATTCAAAACCTGGGGAAGCTTCGGAATCACCCGCAGATTGATTTCTTTTCCTGTTCTTTTATCGTTCTGCTTATGTCCTCCGTCCTGAATAAAGCTTCTGGCTGCTTTTCTGAGACAAAAAGAAGCAATTGGAAGACCTACCAAAATCTGCAGCGCTGTGATCGCTGCCACAAAAGAACCGATTTCCGGCCGGCCGGCTACATTAGCCGCCTCTGTGATCATCATGGTAACTGCAGTTCCCCCCGCAGTGGGCGGAATCGCTGCCAGAGCTCTTTCCCTGCCGAAAATTGCTGTTCCAATAGTCAGATCCACCAGAATGATTCCTGCAATGCCGGCCAGAGAAACCGCCACCGTTTTCCATTCCCGTTTCAGATCATTCAGATTCATCAGGGAACCTACATTTACCAGAATCAATCCCATACCGAATGTGGGAATCAAACCATTCAGTCCTGACAGGTCCATAAGATCTGCCGGCAACAGCTGTAACGTTCCCCCCAGCAGCAACAATAAAAAAATTGCCACCAAAATGGAAGAAATAACTCCCTTTGTTTTAACTGCCACATAATCCCCTATGGCATAAATAACAGCTACCGCGGTGAATGCGGTGATTGGCAACCATGTCATATACCTACCTCCATCTGATCGTTCAACTCTGAAAGCAGTGTAACATTCCATGGTTCAAAAGTACAACATCAATACTGCATGGTATCATATCAAAAATGTCATGCACCAGATTTCCTCACATAAAACAGCGCGGCATAAATCATGCCGCGCCATACTGCGTTACATCATAATGAGATATCCGGATCAAAATTCCCCTTCAGGCAGATCCAGTGTGGTGGTCTCATACTTGGAAAGAATCACACTCTGAATCATATCTCTGGTAGCCGAATTGATAGGATGGGCAATATCCCTGTACTCCCCATCTGCTGCTTTCCGGCTGGGCATAGCAATAAATAAGCCTTTTTCTCCCTCAATTACCTTAATGTCATGAATCACAAATTCGTTATCCAGGGTAATGGAAACGATTGCTTTCATTTTTCCTTCTTTTTCGATTTTCCTCACTCTTACATCCGTAATCTGCATAATGTAAACACCCCTTTTGTCATATTACTGTCTTTTCTACAGCGTATATCTTTCATTTTTCTCGATCACAATCTTAATATTATCCGGTGTACCGATATGTGTGGTATTCGCCCGAATGGTATCACGGCTTTCCACGATACAGTTTTCAATGACTGTATTGTCTCCAATATATACATCATTCAGGATAATAGAATTCTTGATCACACAGTTGTTGCCAATGTAGGCCTTTTTAAACAGCAAAGAATTCTCCACAGTTCCATTGATAATACAACCACTGGATATCAGACTGTTCTTTACAGATGCTCCGGGATTATATTTTGCCGGCGGAAAATCTCCCACTTTGGAATACACATCAGGATACTGTTTAAAGAAATAATCTCTCACTTCCGGTTTCAGGAAGTCCATGTTTGTTTTATAGTAAGACTCTACGGAAGCAATGTTGCTCCAGTAATCTTCTGTCTTGTAAGCATAAATCCGTTTCAGGTTGCGGTAACGTACCAGTACATCCCGAACGAAATCATAACGGTCTTCCGCTGCGCACCGCTCGATCAGTTCGATCAGCTGTCTTCTGCGGATTACATAAATACCACAGGAAATCGTGTTAGACGTAGCCACCATAGGTTTCTCTTCAAAGTCCACGATCCTTCCGTCATCGTTTACCTTCACAATACCAAATCTTGTGGTGTCCACATCTTCCGGCATATCCTTACATACAACAGTGATATCCGCTTTTTTCTCAATATGGTATTCCAGAACCTTATTGTAATCCATCTTATAGATACCATCACCAGCTGCAATCACCACATACGGTTCATGGCTGTTCTTTAAAAACGTCAGGTTCTGGTAAAGGGCATCTGCTGTTCCCCGGTACCAGTCACTGCTCTCCGCCGTGATGGTAGGAGTAAATACATAAAGTCCTCCCTGCTTTCTTCCAAAATCCCACCATTTGGAAGAACTCAGATGCTCGTTCAGGGAACGGGAATTATACTGTGTAAATACCGCAACGCTCTGAATATGAGAATTGCTCATATTACTCAATGCGAAGTCGATGCTCCTGTAACTTCCTGCAATAGGCATGGCAGAGATTGCCCTTTTATTGGATAACTCCTTCATTCTCTTGCTGTTTCCGCCTGCCAAAACAATACCGACTGCTCTCATCGTACTCCACCTGCCTTTATAATGTAATCTCCGCTTGCCAATACTCCGTCCGGATAGTCCTCAGCTTCCGTCACGCCGCTGATTGCGGTATTTTTTCCAATCTGTACATTCGGCGGAATCACACTGTGTTCTCCCACAGTCACCAGGTCAAACTGGTATACTTTCGGATCATACTTACTGGGAGCATACTCTCCCACACCAAGCTGTGCACCGCTTCCCACTTTTACATCTTCTGCAATAATAGCCTTGTCCACATGAGCTCCCTCTTCGATCACGCTGCCATGCATAACGATAGAGTCCTTTACCACCGCGCCTTTGCCGATGATAACTCCGGAGCCAATGACAGAATTATAAATCTCACCGTAGACTTCCGCGCCTTCTCCTACAATGCTTCTTTCGATCACTGCATCTGCGGAAACATACTGAGGCGGTATTCGGTCCGTCTTTGTATAAATCTTCCAATATTCTTCATACAGATTAAACTCCGGAATGATATCGATCAATTCCATATTGGCTTCCCAATAGGAACCCAGAGTTCCCACATCTTTCCAATATCCATTATATTCGTAGGCAAAAATCCTGTCTCCCCTGCTATGGCAGTATGGGATAATATGCTTTCCGAAATCGCAGCCCGGCTCTTCTGACATTTTGATCAGGGCATCTTTCAATACCTTCCAGTTAAATATGTAAATTCCCATGGATGCCAGATTGCTTCTTGGCTTCGCCGGTTTTTCCTCAAACTCAGTAATCCGGTTATTATCATCGGTGATTACCACTCCGAAACGGCTTGCTTCCTCGATAGGCACCGGCATAGCAGCAATGGTGACATCAGCATTATTTGCCTTGTGATATTCCAGCATGACTTCATAATCCATCTTATAAATATGGTCACCAGAAAGGATTAAAACATAATCCGGATTATATGTCTCCATATATTCCAGATTCTGATAGATCGCATTGGCTGTACCGGTATACCAGTCACTTCCTTTGCTCTTCTCATACGGCGGCAGAATCGTTACACCACCTACATTGCGGTCCAAATCCCACGGAATACCAATCCCGATATGGGCATTCAAACGCAATGGCTGATACTGGGTGAGCACCCCTACCGTGTCTACGCCGGAATTAATGCAGTTACTCAGCGGAAAGTCGATAATACGGTATTTACCTCCAAACGATACCGCAGGCTTGGCAACATTTTGCGTCAATACACCAAGACGGCTCCCCTGTCCTCCTGCCAATAACATGGCAATCATTTCTTTCTTGATCATTACGTTATCACCTCTTGCTGTGAGTTTTTAGTTATAAACGTATTATACCACACTATTTGGAAATAGTGAACAATTTTCTTAATATTCTTTGTACTTTTTTGTGCAATTTCTGACATTTTTTTTAACAATCTTCTAACATTCCTCTAACATTCTCTTTCCTTCCCACATCTTGTGCATTTCCTGTCTATATTCGCCATATATGGGGAATATTTTTTTGTTTTGTCGTATTTTTGCAGTTTCTCCCGACAAATAAATTATGTTCAAAACCTTGAATAGCAATAGAAAATACAGTATAATCACCTGTAGATTATTATAATAGGAAGAAAATATGACAAAGGAGATACGGTTATGAACTTGATTACCATAAAGGAAATATACAAAAACCGTGAACATTATCTGGACAAAGAAGTAACGGTAGGAGGCTGGGTAAGAAGTATCCGGGATTCCAAATCTTTCGGTTTTATCGTATTAAATGACGGTTCTTACTTTGAAACGCTTCAGGTCGTTTATCATGATACTATGGCAAACTTTGATGAGATCAGCAAAACCAACGTAGGGGCTGCTCTTATAGTAAAAGGTACCCTGGTGGCAACTCCCCAGGCAAAACAGCCGTTTGAGATCCAGGCATCTGAAGTATTGGTAGAAGGCGCATCCAGCGCAGATTATCCTCTGCAGAAAAAACGCCATTCCTTTGAGTACCTGCGCACGATTTCCCATCTGCGTCCCAGAACGAATACCTTTCAGGCGGTATTCCGTGTCCGTTCTCTGATTGCCTACGCCATTCATCAGTATTTTCAGGAAAGAGGATTCGTATATGTCCATACTCCCCTGATCACTGCCAGCGACTGTGAAGGTGCCGGAGAAATGTTCCAGGTTACCACTCTGGATATGATGAACCCACCTAAAAAGGAAGATGGTTCCATCGATTATTCTCAGGATTTCTTCAATAAAGCAACTTACCTGACGGTTAGCGGCCAGTTGAATGTGGAAACCTATGCGATGGCGTTCCGCAACGTATATACCTTTGGTCCTACTTTCCGGGCTGAAAATTCCAACACCACCCGTCATGCTGCTGAATTCTGGATGATCGAACCGGAAATGGCATTTGCAGACCTGAATGACAATATGGCTGAAGCAGAAGGCATGTTAAAATATATTATCCGCTATGTGATGGAACATGCTCCGGAAGAAATGAATTTCTTCAATCAGTTTGTAGATAAGAATCTGCTGGATCGTCTGAATGGCGTGCTGAATTCCGAATTCGGCCATGTAACCTATACCGAGGCCATTGAACTTCTGGAAAAACACAATGACCAATTTGATTATAAGGTATTCTGGGGCTGCGACCTGCAGACAGAGCACGAGCGTTATCTGACTGAGCAGATTTTCAAAAAACCGGTGTTTGTCACCGACTATCCGAAAGAGATCAAGGCTTTCTACATGAAACAGAATGATGACGGTAAAACAGTGGCCGCCATGGACTGCCTGGTTCCCGGCATCGGCGAGATCATCGGAGGAAGCGAAAGAGAGAATGATTATAACAAGCTCCTCACCCGCATGAATGAACTGGGGCTGAATGCGGAAGACTACAAATTCTATCTTGATCTCCGTAAATACGGCTCTACCCGGCACGCAGGCTTCGGCCTTGGATTTGAACGCTGTGTCATGTATCTTACCGGCATGGCTAACATCCGTGACGTTATCCCGTTCCCGAGAACCGTAAACAACTGCGAGCTGTAATGAACGATCAAAGGGCTGTCCTGTTTCAGGCAGCCCTTTTCTCATAAAGGCGCTGTGCCGCCCTTTCCATCTTTCACCACGGAGGTCTTTCCATGAAATTTATCCACACAGCAGATATACATTGGGGCATGAACCCAGACAGTGACAAACCCTGGAGCCGGGAACGGGCCCAGGCAATCAAAGATACCTTTGCCCGGATCATACAGGAAGCCAAAGACAGAGACGTAGACTGTATCTTTATATCCGGAGACCTGTTCCACAGTCAGCCTCTGGCACGGGATCTGAAGGAACTGAATTATCTGTTTTCCACCATACCGGCTGTGCGTATCTGCATGATTGCAGGAAACCATGACCGCATCCGAAAAAGTTCCGCCCTTTTAAGTTTCACCTGGTCCCCCAATGTCACATTCTTCCTGGACGACCAGATTTCTTCCGTTTACTTTGAGGAAATCAATACGGAAGTATTCGGCTTCTCTTACCATACCGCGGAAATCACAGAAAACAGACTGGCTGAGATCCACGCCCCGGCCAACGGCCGTATCTCTATCCTGATGGCCCACGGAGGCGATTCCAAACATCTGCCCTTTGACCGGGAAAAACTTTTAAACAGCAGCTTTTCCTATATTGCCCTGGGCCATATCCATAAACCGGAAATCTTTTCCGGAAACCGTATGGCTTATCCCGGTTCTCCGGAACCTCTGGATAAAACAGAAAGCGGGCAGCATGGAATGATCGTAGGAGACATTAATTATATGACCGGAAAAGTGACCTCTCTGGAATTTGTTCCTCTGGCCCGTACCCAATACATCTCCCTCATCGTCCATGTCACACCTGAAACGACCAATACGGAGCTGGCTCAGCGAATGGACGAAGAAATCCAGAAAAGAGGTACCGAACATATTTACCGTTTCCGCATCCGGGGAATGAGAGACCCGGAAATGGAATTTGATCTGGAATCCTTATCTTACCGCCTGAAAATATCAGAAATCCTGGACGAATCGGAACCGCAGTATGATTTCAGCGCCCTGTTTGCCGAACATCCCAGTGACATGATCGGCTTCTATATCCAGGCCCTTCAGAAAGAAAACGCCAGCCCGGTGGAAAAGAAAGCTCTTTATTACGGCATTAATGCCTTACTGCATACCACCGATGAAAGGAGCCAGTCATGAAACTCTTAGACCTACATATTACCGGATTTGGAAAATTCCATCAGAAATCCATGGAATTCCATGACGGGCTGAATGTAATATATGGAAAGAATGAAGCAGGAAAATCCACTCTCCATACCTTTATCCGGGGAATGCTCTTTGGTATTGAACGGGGACGGGGCCGTATCCCCAAAAATGATCTTTACTCCAAATATGAACCATGGGACAGCACTTCCGGATATGAAGGATACCTTCGCCTGGAAAGCAGCGGAAATACCTTTCGCATCGAGCGGAATTTCAGTAAAAACAAAAAAGAAGTCCATGTGATCAATGAAACCCTGGGAAAAGAAATCGTTCCTGACAAAGCTTTCTACGACCAGGTCCTGTGCGGCCTGACAGAAACTTCCTACAACAATACCATCAGTATTGGCCAGCTGAAAAGTGCCACAGACGGGACTATGGTGGCTGAATTAAAAAACTATATTGCCAACCTGAATACTTCCGGCAGTATGGCATTAAACATTACCCGGGCTTCTGCATTTCTGAAAAAGCAGAAAAAAAATCTGGAAACCCAGATTGTGCCGGAAGCCGCCCGGAATTATACTACTTTATTGGGAGAGATCCGCTCCATCGAACAGGAAATCTCCTCTCCTGAATTTGAAAACCAGCTGACTGCTTTCCGCGGAATCCAGAAAGACGTCAATGAACAGCTGGCTGCCAAACGGAGCCAGCGGGAAGAACTGATCCAGAAAACCGCAAAAGGCCGCCAGATTCTGGCAGGAAACCAGTTCACAGATGAAACCTCCATACGGAACTATCTGGCAAATGCCGAAAAAGTGTACGGGGAATATCAAGCCGCTGCCGTAGCAGCAGGCAAAAAATCCCGCAAAGCTGCAGCAATCCTGTTCTTTCTGCTGGCTGTTCTCACCTGCACCGCCGCAGCTTTAGGGCTATCCGGAATTATTCAGCCGCCAGCTGTTTTTCCTCTGTCTTCCGGACGTTTCTGGCTTCTGTGCCTGGTTCCTGCCCCCGTATGTCTTCTTCTCGGTATCTTTCTGATTTTCCGGGGAAAACGTTTTTGCAAAGAAGCAGAGTTAAGTTCCGGCCTGATCAAGGAGATTTTTTCCAGGCATCTTGGAGACAGTTCTATTTCTGATACTGCCATGAAAGCACTGTCTGACCGCATGAACGAATTTATCCGCCTCAATGCCACTCTGGAAAAATCAGAAGCTTCCATGCAGGAACAGCAAAAAGAAATTGAAGAACTGGAGAAAAAAGCCCAGGCCTGCACCGATGAAATTGAAGAACAGCAGAAACGGCAATGGGAACTGGAAAAGAAACTGGAACGGCTCGCCTTCTGCAAAGACCAGATTGATGCTCTCCAGCATGTGATCAATGAAAACGACAGGCTGCGGGAAGAAATCGCCGCAATTGACCTGGCGCTGGAAACCATGGCAGAGGTATCCACTTCCATACGGGCTTCATTCGGTCTTCTCCTCAATAAAAAAGCTTCCGATCTGATAGCCGGTATTACCGGTGGTATTTATAACAGCATGAGCGTAGATGAGAACCTGAATATCTTTATGAATACCCGTACGAAGCTGGTTCCTATTGAACAGGTTTCCAGCGGAACTATGGATCAGATTTATCTGGCGCTCCGTATGGCGGTAGCCCGCCTGATGCAGGGTGACCAGGAACCTCTTCCCCTTATTTTTGACGACAGTTTCGTTCAGTATGATGATGAACGTTTAAAAACAGCTTTGAAATGGCTGTCCGAGACTTATGACGGCCAGATCATCATTTTTACCTGTCATCAGAGGGAACTGCAAATGTTAAAAGAATCAGGGCTTCCTTATCACCGGATTGATATGTGACAATTCTTCATACAGTCTGAAATTCTTTAAACAGAGATATTCTTACAATCAAAAAGTTGTAACTATTACAATTAAAATGCTGGATTTTTTAATAAATTTGTTTTATAGTAATAAGTATCACGGCAAAGGGGCACGGTCTTTTTGGACTGCGCCCTTTTTCTTATTTAATGGAAAATCAGGAGATAAAGGGGGACCCTCTATGGTATCTTTATACAACAGCGGAATTTATCTGATCAATGGAACGGAAATCGTAGCAGAAAACGAATACGAATCCAGAAAACACCAGACCGGTTTTGGTGTGTCACGGGAACAGGCACGGAAAGGCACCATTTCCTACTCCATTCTGGAAGCTCACAACACTTCCGGAGATATGGAACACCTGAAACTCCGTTTTGACAGTATGGCTTCTCATGACATTACATTTGTGGGAATCATTCAGACAGCAAAAGCTTCCGGCATGACCAGTTTCCCCATTCCTTATGTACTCACCAACTGTCACAATACTCTATGCGCAGTAGGGGGAACGATCAACGAAGATGACCATATGTTCGGACTGTCTGCAGCCAAAAAATATGGCGGGATCTATGTTCCTCCTCATATGGCAGTCATTCATCAGTATATGAGAGAGCGCATGGCAGGCTGTGGAAATATGATTCTGGGTTCTGACAGCCATACCCGCTACGGCGCTCTGGGAACCATGGCCGTGGGAGAAGGCGGAGGAGAACTGGTCAAGCAGCTGTTGACCGACACCTATGATATTGCTTACCCCGGCGTCATCGCTGTTTATCTGGATGGGGCTCCTCAGCCAGGCACAGGTCCTCAGGATATTGCTCTCGCCATTATCGGAGCCGTATTCCAGAATGGATATGTAAAAAATAAAGTCATGGAATTTGTTGGTCCGGGAATCGCCTCCATGACCACTGATTTCCGCAATGGCATCGATGTGATGACTACAGAAACCACCTGTCTGTCTTCTATCTGGCAGACAGATGATGATACCAGAAACTATCTGGAAAAGCACCACAGAGGAGACGCGTTCCGCCGTCTGGCTCCGGCTGACACTGCTTATTATGACGGCTGCGTGTATGTAGACCTTTCCTCCGTAAAGCCCATGATCGCTCTGCCTTTCCACCCCAGCAATGCATATGAGATTGATACGCTGAAAGCCAACCTGACCGATATTCTCCATCAGGTAGAACTGGAAGCCAACCGGATCAGCGGTCAGAAAGCAACTTTTACCCTTCTGGATAAAGTAAAAAACAACCAGCTGACCGTACAGCAGGCAGTGATCGCCGGCTGCGCCGGAGGTACTTATACCAATGTGATGGAAGCCGCCCAGGCATTAAAAGGAAAAGACTGCGGCTGCGATGAATTTTCTCTCGCTGTCTATCCTTCTTCCCAGCCTGTATTTGCAGATCTGGTCAAGAAAGGCGCCGTCTCCTGGCTGATGGATGCAGGCGCCATCATCCGGACCGCCTTCTGCGGTCCCTGCTTCGGAGCCGGGGATACTCCCTGCAACAATGGATTGAGTATCCGCCACACTACCAGAAACTTCCCCAACCGGGAAGGTTCCAAACCTGGTAATGGACAGATGGCCGCTGTCGCATTAATGGACGCCCGGTCTATCGCCGCCACTGCAGCCAACAAAGGTATTCTGACTTCCGCATGGGAAATGGACGGCTGGGACCAGGTGCCGGAATACGAATATGATGATATTTCTTACAGAAACAGAGTATACATGGGATATGGCAAAGGGGCAGAAAACGCCAGCCTGATTTACGGTCCCAATATTAAAGACTGGCCGGACATGAGCCCGCTGTCAGAAAATATCCTGTTAAAAGTATGTTCCCGGATCATGGATCCTGTAACCACCACCGATGAACTGATTCCTTCCGGCGAAACTTCTTCCTACCGTTCCAATCCCCTTGGACTGGCAGAATTTACTCTCTCCAGAAGAGATCCGGAATATGTGGGCAGAGCCAAAGAAGTAGACCGTCTGGAAAAAGCCAGAACATCCGGGAATATAGAACAAGAATTCTCCCTGGAACCGGCATTATCCCACATATTTGAACAGATACACCGTATTCCCGGAAACAGTCAGGTATCTCCTGCGGACACAGAAATCGGAAGTGTGATTTACGCGGTAAAGCCAGGAGATGGTTCTGCCAGAGAACAGGCCGCAAGCTGCCAGAGAGTAATCGGCGGCCTGGCCAATATCTGCAGAGAATACGCCACCAAGCGTTACCGTTCCAATGTGATGAACTGGGGAATGATTCCTTTCCAGATGGAAGGAGAACCGCCGTTCCAGGTAGGCGACTATATTTACATACCCGGTATCCGTTCTGCATTGGACGGGGACCTGAAACATATCCCGGCTTATCTGTTAAAACATACCGACGATGGCAATCCGGTTACGGTGCTAGATCTGTCCATCGCTGACATGACAGCAGAGGAACGCAGCATCGTGAAAGCCGGCTGTCTGATCAACTATAACCGTAACCGTCAACATCTTCAGAAAGGAGCAGACGTATGACAAAGGAAAGTTATCTCGCACAATTTTACGGAAAATCACAGAACTACACAGAAATCCCTAACAAATGGTATAAAGAATATGATGTGAAAAAAGGTCTGCGAAATGAAGACGGTACCGGTGTCCGGGTAGGACTGACCCGGGTGGCCGACGTAGTGGGATATGAAGAAACCGAAAACGGTATCCAGGCGATTCCCGGAAAATTGTATTATCGGGGAATTGATATCATGGACCTGGTGGAAGGCAAGCACGGCAGTCATTTCGGCTATGAGGAAGTATGCTTTCTCCTGCTTTTTGGTTATCTTCCACGTCAGAAAGAACTAAATAATTTCTGCAGCGTTCTCAGGGAAAATTACAGGATCCCAGACGAATTTGTGGAGATGAACCTGCTGCGCATGCCTGGAAGAAATCTGATGAACAAACTGCAGGATGCTGTGCTTACTCTGTATAACTACGACGATGATCCGGACAATACAGAGGTATATGATACCCTGGAAAAAGGTATCAGCCTGCTGGCAAAACTTCCCTCCATCGCCTGCTATGCTTACCAGAGCAAAGTACACTATTACGACCGGGGGAGCCTGTTTATCCACTATACCAATCCGGAGTATTCCATTGCAGAAAACTTTTTGAGCCTGCTTCGGAAAGATCAGTCGTTCTCTCCCAAAGAAGCAGCTCTTCTGGATACGATTCTGATGCTCCATGCCGACCATGGCGGCGGCAATAACTCCACCTTTACCAACGTGGTGATTTCTTCCACAGGAACCGACATTTATTCCACCGTTTCCGGAAGTATTGGTTCTCTGAAAGGTCCTCGCCACGGAGGGGCCAACATCAAAGCAGCGGAAATGATGGACGCAGTTTTAGAAGACGTAGGAGGCTATGATGCTTCTGATGAGAAAATCCGCCAGGCTGTCATAAAACTGATGAACGGACAGCTGTATGACCGGTCCGGCCTGGTCTATGGATTCGGGCATGCCGTATATACCATTACAGACCCGAGAGCTGAGATTCTCCGTTCCCGCTGCCAGGCAGTGGCCAAAGAGAAGGGCCATTTGACCGAACTGGAATTTTACAGCCGCTTTGAACGGATCGTTCAGGAAGTGATGATAGAAACAAAGGGAAAAGCCCTTCCTACCAACGTAGACTTCTACAGCGGTTTCGCCTATGGAATGCTGCAGATTCCAAGAGATCTCTATACTCCTCTTTTCGTTTGCAGCCGTATCGTAGGCTGGCTGGCTCACAATATCGAAAATAAACTGTATGATGGAAAGATCATGCGTCCTGCTACAAAATATGTGGGAGAAAATCAGAAATACATACCAATGGAGGAAAGATAAATCATGAATGATACCATTACTGTATTTAAAGGCGACGGAATCGGTCCCGAAATCACAGATGCCGTCCTTTCTATTTTGGATGCTGCCGGAGCCGGCCTGAATTATGAGATTTTTTCTGTAGGAGCAGCAGAATACGAGGCTCACGGAGCATTGATTCCCGATGATGCCTTCGCTTCTTTTGAAAAGAATAAAATTCTTCTCAAATCTCCCATTACCACACCTGTGGGAACCGGGTTCCGCTCCCTGAACGTCATGATGCGGAAAAAATATGACCTCTATGCCAATATACGGCCTGCCAAATCCAATCCCGCTGTCAAAACTCCTTTTCCCAATGTGGATCTGGTAATCTTCCGTGAGAACACAGAAGACCTTTACGCAGGAGTAGAAGAAATGATTGACGAAAATACCGCCCATTCCATCAAGATCATCACCAGGGCCTGCAGTGAACGGATTATCCGTGATGCTTTTACCTACGCCGTCCGTCAGAACCGGAAAAAGGTCACCTGTATCCACAAGGCGAATATTATGAAACTGTCTGATGGAATGTTCCGGGATATTTTCTATGAAATCAGCAAAGAATTTCCTCAGATTGAGGCAGATGATAAGATTGTAGACAATGCTGCCATGCAGCTGGTCATGAAGCCAGAGCAGTTTGATGTGATGGTAATGCCCAATCTGTATGGAGATATTTTATCCGACCTGTCCAGCGGACTGATCGGCGGCCTGGGCCTTTTACCGTCCAGCAATCTTGGCTGCGGATATGCCATGTTTGAAGCGGTGCATGGAAGTGCTCCTGATATAGCCGGAAAAGGCATTGCAAACCCCACTGCCTTTCTCTGGTCAGCCTGCATGATGCTGGATCATATGGGCAAACAGGAGGTCAGCCTCCGTATCCGGAAAGCGGTCGATGAGGTGCTGATGGAAGGAACTGCCATCACTCCTGACCTGGGTGGTTCGGGAACAACAGCAGACTATGTTCATGCCATTATTCAACGGCTTTCCTGAAATTTTCTATAAAAAAGCCCCTGCAGCTTTTCCGGCTGCCGGGGCTTGTCTTTTTTAATACTCTCCTTTTCTGTACAGATCCAATACCCGATTGATTCTCTTGGTAGGATTCAGCAGTTCACTGAGGGAGTCATCATGATTCAGATTATCAATGATCAGAGCAATGTATTTACTCATATCCACACTGGTATAATAAGGTCTGGAAAGCAGTTCCGGCGTCTGATATACCAAATTGGTAGTAAAGATACGGTCGATCAGGCCATTCTGATAATATTCATCAAACTTAGATAACCCATTGGTAAACAGGCCAAAGGTAGAGAAAATAAACACTTTTCTGGCTTTTCTTCTTTTCAGCTCTTTCGCTACATCCAGCATACTCTCTCCGGAAGAAATCATATCGTCGATGATCACCACATCTTTTCCTTCAATATCCGTTCCCAGGAATTCATGGGCTACGATGGGATTTCTGCCGTTAACAATCTGGGTATAATCTCTTCTCTTATAGAACATACCCATATCCAGACCCAGAACGTTAGCAAAGAAGATGGCTCTCTTCATACCGCCCTCATCCGGGCTGATTACCATCATATGGTCACTGTCGATCTGAAGTTCTTTTTCCGTTTTCAAAAGGCTCTTAATAAACTGATAAATAGGCTGGACGGTTTCAAATCCTTTCAGCGGAATCGCGTTCTGCACTCTGGGATCATGGGCATCAAATGTAATGATATTTTCCACGCCCATATTCACCAATTCCTGAAGGGCTGTGGCACAATCCAAAGATTCCCTTCCGGAACGTTTGTGCTGTCTTCCTTCATACAGAAACGGCATGATGACATTCAGTCTGCGGGCTTTTCCTGCCGCTGCTGCAATCACTCGTTTTAAATCCTGAAAGTGGTCGTCCGGTGACATATGGTTGATCATGCCACAAAGAGAATATGTGAGGCTGTAATTACAGATATCTACCATGAAATACAGGTCATCGCCTCGAACAGACTCTTCAATGGTACCTTTTCCTTCTCCGGAACCAAATCTTGGTGTCTGCGCATCAATGATATAGTTATCCCTCTGATAGCCGGTAAAAGCAATGGTGGATTTATGTTCGCTTTCTCTCTCACGTCTCCACTCCACAAGGTATTGGTTTACCTTCTTTCCCAGATCGGCGCAGCTTTTCAGCGGTATCAGTCCCAGCGGCCCCACCGGTATCGTCTCAATCGTTTTCTCTTCGTATATCATGTTTGCCCTCCTATTTATCAGTATTGATCCATTTCCCGTATATTTATAGCATTATCGACATGAATAGTCAAGGTCATTGCCTGCTTCCCCGCCGTTTTTTCAGCCTGATATCGTCGCCATATACGGGAAGGATCTGATAATAACTCATAATCCTGGAAGTAACCCGTTCCGTGTAATTATCACGCAGGGCATTCAGGGACAGATTTGTGGAGATCACAGTCCCCTTTTTCCTGTTCAGCCTTTCGTTCAGGCAGTAGAAAAGCTGTGACGAGGTAAAGCTGTTATTCAGCTCCGTTCCCAGATCGTCGATGATCAGCAAATCGCAGTCCAGAATAAACCCGTACATATCTTTCATCTCTTCTTCTGCCTGATATTCAAATTTGGTCTTGGAAAAAATATCAAACAGGTCACTGGCAGACAGATAGATCACAGAAAAATACCGGTCTATCAGTTCCTTGGCAATACAGTTGGCAAGAAATGTTTTCCCCACCCCTGTATTCCCGGTCAGCAGCAGGCTTCCTTTCTTTTCCCCGAATTCTTCTACAAACCGTCGGCATGCTTCCTCTACCTGACGGATATGGGCACGGGCAGTTTTTCCGATTGCCGGAATAACCTGCTCATCATCATAGTACTCCAGAGAAAAGGTCTGGAAATTCTCCCTTTTCACCACTTCCTCAATATTGGACTGGGCATACAGCAGTCGCATCTGAGCCTGACGGAAGCAATGGCATTTTTTTCCATTAACATATCCCGTATCCCGGCAGTCCGGACACCGGTACTGCATTTCCATATAATCAGCCCTGTACCCCCTGGACTGAAGCAGGATTTTTTTCTGCTCCCGCAGGTCAGCCAGTTCTTCCTTCATTCTGTTCAGTGCGTCCTGATCACCTCCCAGCATTTTTTTTGCATACTGCACGGCTGTTGTGCTGATCGCATCATCCAGTTCCCTGACCGCAGGGATCAACCGGTAAATTTCTTCCACCCGCTTATCCTGCTCATGCTTATTCAGGAGCTGCTGCCTTCCGTATTCCCTGATGATGGCATCATACTGGGAATTGCTGAGTGCCATATTTCTCCCTCCTTACTGCCACTGTTCCAACATCATGGCATCATAATCGATTTCACGCTCTTCAAAATTACGGAACTGATTATTGGAACGCCTGGGCGTCTCCTGCCTCTGCCCCGTTTTCTTTCTCTTACCATCTGCCTCTGCTGCCGCCTCCAGGGTACGGATTCCATTCCGGTACCATTCCTGAAGGATCCGGTCTGCGTACTGGAAACTGGGCTTATGTATAGCCTGCATGGTACGGTTGCAGGCTTCCACTACCATCTGCCTGGTAAAGCCCCAGTTCCGGTACCAGCGTTCGATGGCCTCCCATTCCATATTTCCCGGGCGGCGGTCATTGATTCCAAACGCTTTCATCACCGCAAACGCATCTTCGCTGAAACGCTCTGCAAATGCTTTCGCATCTGCCAGCCTGGTAATTCCTCTTTCATGCCAGTTCAAAGCCACCTTTTCCATATAACGGATACTGCTGTGTCCATTCTGCACACAATACTCAATCAGATATTCGATCACATCACAGGGCATATGAAGCCCATCATAAAGATATGCCAGCATATCCGCATCCTGCGGTTTCAGCAGACGTCCCATATACTGTCCCGCCACATAAAGGAGCTGGCTGAACTCCCCATCCTTCTGAAGCTTTTCCAGATCCGCCTTCCCATAATTCCTGCGCTTTTCCTGCTTCTTCTCTTTCTCGTCGTCCTGCGCGCCCGGCAATGCTGCCGCCGTCTCCTGTTCTGCCTTTCCTTCTTCTGATGCCTGCAGCACTCCCATTTTCTGCCAGTAGGCCACGGCACGGCGAACATCTGCTTCCGTATGATTCAAGGCATCTGCTATGGACACCGGATCCACAGTCTCATTCTGATGACGCAGCAGATATAGGTATACTTTCACATACTCTCCATTGGCCGACGCCATATACGTATCAATAAACTCATTGGCAACCAATGTGGCATGAACTTCAAACTGATTTTTCACGGTTAACTCCCCTTTTAACCACTTTCCTGTACTTTGTTTCATCATAACATATCAAAACAAAAAAGGAAATAGCCCTAACTTTCCACAAAGGTAATTGTGGATAATGTGGATAACGTGGATAATGCGTTGACATAACCTGTCTGTTTTTCGAAAGCTCTGTCGAATCTTGCCTGTTTTACAGGTTTTAAAAATTAACTGACATTTGATTATGTAAATTAAAAAATCCACATAGTCTCTTTACATAAAATGTTGAAAACTATGTGGATAATGTGGATAACTATACTCCCAGCAGCTTTTCTCCCACTTTTACAATATCTCCGGCACCCATAGTTATCAACAAATCACCGTGTAAACAATTTTCCAAAATAAATGTTTCTATTTCATCAAATGATGGCAGATACACAGCCTTGGTTCCCAACTCCTCAATCTTCTCCGCCAGATCTCTGGAGCTGACTCTCAGCGTATCCGTTTCCCGGGCAGCATAAATATCTGCCAGGATCACCTCATCTGCCATAGACAATGCCTTGGCAAATTCATCCATAAAAGCCTTTGTCCTGGTATAGGTGTGAGGCTGGAACACACACCAGACTTTATTATGGGGATAGTTCCTGGCTGCCTCCAAGGTAGCGCGGATCTCGCTTGGGTGGTGGGCATAATCATCAATCACCGTCACGCCCCCTATCTCTCCCTTCTTTTCAAAACGCCGATTGGTGCCTGTAAACTTCTCCAGTCCTTTCTGGATATTTTCAAATGGAATTCCCCATTCCAGGGCAGCTGCTATCGCTGAGAGCGCATTGGAAACATTGTGTTCCCCTGGAACCCCCAGGATTATATGTCCTAACCGGTCACCATCATAAATCACATCAAAAGAAGCCCTTGCCAGCTCGTCATGGCAGACTGCTTCCGCTTTCAGGCGGCTTCCCTGGCCGTTTCCAAATGGGAAAATCCTGCAGTTCAGCCCTTTGACCAGCTCCTGATACTGCTCAATCTCACTGTTGATGATCAGCAATCCGTCTTCCGGCAGCCGCTTTGCAAACTCACGGAAGGAATTGCGGATATCATGGATATCCTTAAAGAAATCCAGATGGTCTTCTTCAATATTCAATATGATTTCCATAGTAGGGTGAAAGGCCAGAAAACTGTTGGTATATTCACAGGCTTCTGTCACAAACAGGTCGGACTTTCCCACCCGGATATTTCCGCCGATGGAATTGAGGATTCCTCCTACCGATATAGTAGGGTCTTCTCCCGCCGCCAGTAAAATTTCTGTGATCATGGACGTAGTCGTTGTTTTTCCATGGGTTCCCGCCACACCCAGAGAATGTCTGTAATTTTTCATGATCTGTCCCAGCAATTCCGCTCTGGTCAATATAGGCAGTCCCCGTCTCTCTGCTTCCCGGTATTCCGGATTATCCGCATGGACAGCTGCTGTATAAACTATTACGTCCGTTCCTTCCTGAATATTTTCTGCCCTCTGTCCATACATTACCTGGGCACCACTGGCCTCCAGATTCCTGGTCAGTTCCGACTCCTTTGCATCGGAGCCACTTACCGTAAAACCTTCCTTCATCAATATTTCAGCCAGTCCGCTCATACTGATGCCGCCTATTCCTATAAAATGGATATGGCAGGGTTTTTTAAAATCTATCTGATACATACCTCTTATCCCTCTTGTCTTTCTATAATCTTCTATTATTATAACTGACTTTTATATAAAAATCAAAGCTATGTGGGAGGAACAACGGTTTTAGACCATTTTCTTCCTATTATAATATATTCTGTCAAATGCCGCAGGCATATTATTACAATTTTCTCACTTAATTATTAAGATTATATTAAGGTTATCGCAAAACTCTTGTATTCTGCAAAAAATATGATAGTGTTTTCTGGTGTCATATCGTATAAGGGGTATTCCCTGAATATGCTGACAACACATCTGTATCCAGCTTCTGGAAACAGAAACATTATAAAAGAGGGAACAATTATGATTCAGTTAACAGAAAATTTCAACACAACGATTGCAGTGATCCTGACTTTACTGTACCTGTACCAACTTGGATACCTGCTGCTTGGCTTCATCCAGAAGAAACGGCAGTTCCACCACAAAGCTGCCGTCAATCACCGGTATGCAGCCATTATCTCAGCCCGTAATGAGGAAAATGTCATCGGCGGCCTGATACAAAGCTTGAAAAATCAGAACTACCCGTCAGAACTTCTGGACATTTATGTGATCGCCGATAACTGTACGGACAATACCGCCCAGGTAGCTGAAAATGCCGGAGCTATTGTTTACCGCCGTTTTAACCGGCTGCAGGTGGGAAAAGGGTACGCTCTGGATTACCTGTTCAAACGTCTGGATCAGGAACAGAAAAACGATTATGAAGGCTATTTTGTTTTTGACGCTGACAACTATGTAGATCCTGATTTTGTAAAAGAAATGAACCACGTATTTGATACCGGAAAATACGCCGCTCTGACCAGTTACCGTAATTCCCGTAATTTCGGTTCCAACTGGATTTCTGCCGGATACGGTCTGTGGTTTCTGAGGGAATCCCGTTTCTTAAATTCTCCCCGTATGGCTCTTGGCGTAAACTGTGCCATTTCCGGCACCGGTTTCCTGGTTTCCGGCGATCTGATCCGCAAAAACGGAGGCTGGCCTTATCATCTTCTGACGGAAGATATTGAGTTTTCCGTAGACTGTGCTTTAAAAGGAGAATTGATCGGATACTGTGAAAAAGCTGTGATCTATGACGAGCAGCCGGTAGTCTTCAAACAGTCATGGGACCAGCGTCTGAGATGGTCAAAAGGCTTTTATCAGATTGATTACCATTATGGCCTGTCACTGCTGAAAGGAATCTTTGCCGGTGGCCGCCGGGGCTTTTCCTGTTTCGATCTGTTCATGACAGTAGCTCCAGGAATGTTCTTTACCCTGTTTGCGATTTTTATCAATCTGCTGATTCTGGCCGCCTGCACCACACAGCCCATGATCATTGCTAATATAGTAGTCCATGAATGTATGGGATTTATCGGCCGTACGATTCTGTTCTTCTACCTTGGCCTGCTCCTTTACGGCGGAATGACAACCTTACTGGAATGGAAGGTCATACAGATACCTGCTCATAAAAAGCTTTTATACCTGTTTACTTTCCCTGTCTTTATGTTCACATATATTCCGATTTCTGCCGTTGCCCTGGTAAGGAAAGTAGAATGGAAACCCATTTATCACGGTTCCGACCAAAACCAGTTCATGCCTTCCAGGAGAAAAAAAGAAGTATCTATATAACCAGTAAAAGCCCGAACGCCTGAAGCGTCCGGGCTTTTATAATTCTACCCTGCGGTAACCGCCTGTTCCATCAAGAATATACCGGCTGGAAAATCCACAGTCTGCCGCCAGCTGTCTCGCCAGCTCCCAGCCCTGGTCCAACCCTGAAATACTGTGACTGTCCGAATTGATCATGATCTTCCCACCCATGTTCCTCAATTCTTTCAGCAGAAAAGAAGACGGATAAGGTTCTTTCCGGTATCCTCTTGAAATAGCACCTGTATTGATCTCAAACGGTATTCCATACCGGTTCAGTTTCTTCATAGCATCCAGTGCAACTTCCCGATAAGCATCTGCAGACTCATCAAACAGCCTGCCTCCCTGATTGAACTTCGTAATCAGGTCAAAATGTCCGATAATATGGCAGGAAGTCAATTCCACGATCTTTTCTTCCTGCTTGTAATAATCAGCTGCCATAGCATACCAGTCTCCCTGCCAAAGCTGCTGAACGGCCTCTTTCAATGTTTCCTCAGAATCATCCACCGCAATCAGCCTCCCAGATTTCCTCAGCATATGGGTGGAGCCAATGGTATAATCTGCCTTTTGAATCGGTCCCATACCATCTAATTCAATGCCGAAATGTACCTTCATTCTGCCCCGATACCATTCCTGCAGTTCCCGCATTTCTCTTGTATAACGTACCAGCTTTTCTTCTGTCAGGCCAAACCCGTTTTCATCCGGGAAATCCGGCATCCATGCATGTTCAGATATGCCAAAGTCTGTCATGCCCATGGTATAAGCCGCCTGAGCCATTTCCTTTGGAGTATTTTTCCCATCTCCATATATAGTGTGAGTATGAAAATCTGATCGTCTGCTCAATGTTCTTCCGTCCTTTCCAGCCGTATCTGCATTTCGTTTCCTCTGTCTTCTACGCTACCAGCCTGAGCCGGTTTGCACAATCCGAATCCGGTTAAATCTCTGTAAAAAGACGGTAAACCTTTCTGCTATCTGCCAAGCATTTCCCCATATCTTCCCAAAAATGCCTGGGTTCTCTCATTCGTAGAAGAAAATACTTCTTCCGGTGTTCCCTCTTCTACGATCACTCCATCTGCCATAAAGATCACACGGTCAGAAATATCTCTGGCAAAGGCCATCTCATGAGTTACAATCACCATAGTAATATCCAGATCTGCCAGAGACCGGATCACCTTCAGTACCTCTCCGGTCAATTCCGGGTCGAGAGCTGACGTTGGCTCATCAAAAAACAGGATCTTAGGATTCAGCGCCAATGCCCTGGCTATGGCCACACGCTGGCATTGGCCTCCGGAAAGCTGACAGGGGTATGCATCTGCCTTGTCCTCAAGGCCCATTTTTTTCAGCAGTTCCATACCCTCCCGGTATGCCTCTTCTTTGCTCTTTCCCTGCACATGGATGGGGGCATCGGTAATATTCTTGATAACAGAAAAATGAGGAAACAGGTTAAAGCTCTGAAATACCAGCCCGAAGCTCTTACGGATTTCCTTCAACTGGTCTTTTTTCGCATATACCGTCTTCTGATTTTCTGTCCAGGCTGCCTTCTCTCCCAGATAAATCATTTCTCCACTGTCAATCGTTTCCAGCATGGTGGCGCACCGGAGCAGGGTAGATTTCCCCGAACCGGAAGGACCGATGATAGACACAATCTCCCCTTCTTTTACAGATAAGGAAATATCTTTCAGTACCTGAAGATTTTCAAATTTTTTCTGGATATGATTCATTTCCAATAAACACATAAACTGTCACTCCCCCTATTGATAGTAAGAAAGTTTTTTCTCTGCCCATTCCATGACCACAGCAACCAGGAAATTAAAGATATAATAAAAAATTCCTGCCGCCACAAAGGGCACCATGGTTGCCTGGGCGGATGCCAGCTGTTTTGCAATGGTAAACATCTCCACTACGCTGATGGTGAATGCCAGGGACGTGTCTTTTACCAGAGTGATCACCTCATTGGTCACCGGAGGAAGAATCCGTTTCACGACCTGAGGGAAAATAATCCTGAAAAACGTCTGGACCCTGTTATACCCCAGTAATCTGGCAGCCTCATACTGACCGGCAGGCATGGACTGAATTCCGCTTCTGTAAATTTCCGCAAAGTAAGCAGCATAATTGATCACAAACCCGATAAACACAGCCCAGAGCCGGTAATCATTGGTCACCCGGATACCAAACAGATAATAAGGTCCAAAATAAACAATAAAAAGCTGTAACATCAGGGGAGTTCCCCTCATAATGGAAATATAGGCTTTTGTGATCCCCCTTACTACCGGATTCTTAGCCATTCTTCCAAACGATATGATGAGTCCCAGCGGCAGTGAAAACACAACTGTTACTGCAAATATCTGAACACTCACTGCCATTCCAGCCAACAGCTGAGGAAGCATTTCCATAATCTGTACGCCTATATTAACGATCCACTGAATAAAATCCATTCCGAATATTCTCCCCTGTCATACAGACAGGCGGCAAGCTGCCGCCTGATCTGTCTTTCCTTATTTTCCAATTGTAGTAATATCGCTTCCAAACCATTTTTCTGAAATTTCAGCCATGGTACCATCTGCAGCCATCTCTTCCAATGCAGCCTGAACCTGATCCCTCAGTTCTGTATTGCCAAGCTTAAAGCCAACTGCATATTCCTCGGAAGAAAGAGCTTCTTCCAAAACTTTGGCATCTGTACCCCGCTGTTTTAACTGGTACTGAGCCACCACACTGTCCATGGCAACTGCATCTACGGCACCCATCTCCAAATCCATCAATGCCTGATTATAGTTAGGTGTGGTCTCCACACTGGCAAAGGTCCCTTTCAGTTCCGGATCCTCATTTAAAGCCGCCTCAGCTGCAGAATCAACCTGAACCTCTACTACCTTACCTGCCAGGTCATCTACGGTTTCTATACCGGAATCATTCATGACAATAAATACCTGGCTGTTATCCATATACGGCTCTGTCCAGGTGTATTTGTCTTCCCTGCCCGTAATGGTAAATCCATTCCATACACAGTCAATGGTGCCGTTATCCAGCTCCATATCCTTGGCATCCCAGAGAATTGGCTGAGCCACATATTCCAATCCCAGCCTTTTCGCTACTTCCTGAGCCAGATCCAGGTCAAAGCCAACATAGGAACCGTCCTCTCCCTTAAATCCCATAGGTGGAAGATCTGCATCAAATCCAACGGTAAACGTTCCTTTTGATGCCGTATCGCTGCTTTCTGCTGTGGTATCTTCTGCTACCGCTGCTGTAGTCGTCTCCGCTGCAGTCGTTTCTGCTGCCGTTGTCTCTGTTCCTGTATTGCTTCCACAGCCGGATGCTGCCACTACCATTGCCATTGTAAGCACTGCCATCGTTTTTTTCATAATTTATCCTCCTCAAAGTCCCTCATTTTTTGTGTTGTGCTACCATGGTAGCATACTAAAGTGCATTTGTAAAGGATAAATTACAAATTAAAGTATTTTTTTTATCTCTTCCAGAGTCTTTACTTCAAAATCCGGCTGAATACCGGTCTCATTTTTCTTTCCGGACTGATTAAACCAGCAGGTATGGATTCCTGCCCTTATTCCTCCTTCTATATCAGAAGTCAGCCCGTCTCCTATCATGATCATCTCTTCCCGGCTGATGTCTCCCGGCATTCTGGCAAAGCAGTAATCAAAAAATTCTTTTTGCGGCTTCTGGCTTCCCGTATCTTGGGATACAAAAATATCCTGGAAATAATCATACAGCTCCGCCTGTCTCAATCTCTCCCTCTGGCTTTTGGAATATCCGTTCGTTGCCGCATAAAGAAGGTACTTGCCTGCCAGATAATGACACAGTTCCTTGGCCCCGTCTATCAGGATGATCAGGCTGTCCACATGCTGCCGATACAACCTCTCACATTCTTCCGGGTCCACGGTCACTCCCATTTCTCCAAAGAACATGGGATAACGTCCCTCACTGATCTGGGCCCTGGTAATCTCCCCTTTTTCATATCTTCTCCAGAAGTTCTGGTTGATTTCCTGATAGCGTGCCACCTTATTATGATCGGGAACCACGCCATAAAGTTTCATGACTGCCTGGACTCCACGGCATTCTGCTTTCTCAAAATCAAGAAGCGTACCATCTATGTCAATCAGTACCGCTCTATACTTCTTCATATACCACATTTCCTTCGCATATCGTATAGATTACTTTCCCTTTCAGTTTCCAACCGGTAAACGGGCTGTTGGAAGATTTGGATGCATACTGGTCTGCCGTCCATTCCCTGTCTGCATCAAACACCACCAGATCTGCATCAGCCCCTTCTTCCAGGCTTCCCTTTTCCAGATGATACAGCCTTGCAGGATTCAGGCTCATTTTCTCCATCAACTGGACCATGGTCAGCTCCCCGGTCCTTACCAGAGCCTCCAATGCCAGGGGAAGGGCTGTCTCCAGCCCTATGATCCCACTGGGTGCCTCTGTCAGAGGCTTTTCTTTTTCTTCCCTGCTGTGAGGTGCATGGTCTGTAGCGATCATATCAATAGTCCCGTCTTTCAGCCCCTGGATCAGCGCTTTTCTGTCTTTCTCCGTCCGGAGAGGCGGGTTCATTTTTGCCAGAGTTCCATACCGGAGTACCGCATCTTCTGTCAGGGTCAGATGATGGGGCGTCACTTCTGCCCACACATTGGCCCCCATACGTTTTGCCGCTCTTACCATTTCCACCGCTCCGGCTGAACTGATATGCTGGATATCCACTGCTGCTCCCGTATCCAGAGCGATCATGCAATCCCTGGCTACCAGGCTGTCTTCCGCTACGGATGGAGAGCCATAGATTCCCAGCTGTTCCGATACCTTACCATGGTTAATACCATTATTCCGGATAAAGGCCGGATCTTCTTCGTGAAAGCTTAAAGGCAGCCGGAGACGTTTTGCCTCTTCCATGGCTTTTTTTACCAGACTGCCATCCATGAGCGGAATCCCATCATCCGTAAATCCCACAGCCCCGGCTTCTTTCAGAGCTTCCATATCCGTCATCTCCTGGCCCTGAAGTCCCTTGGTCACGGCCGCCGCAGGAAGTACATGGATTCCTGTCTTTTTTCCTTCTTCCAATACATACCGGACTGTCTCCGGACTGTCCACTGCCGGTCTGGTATTTGCCATACAGACAACTGTGGTATATCCGCCCCGTTTTGCCGCAGCTGCACCTGTCTGAATATCTTCTTTATAGGTGAGTCCGGGATCACGGAAATGAACATGGACATCAATGAATCCAGGGGCGGTAATCAGTCCTGTTCCATCTATCACACGGACTTCTTCCGTTCCTGGTTCTATATTTTCTGCTATTCTGGCTATTTTTCCATCTTTTATCAGAATGTCACCTGTTTTGTCTGTTCCTGCTGCCGGGTCTACAATCCGGCTTCCCTTGATCAGAATCATATCTCTTCTCCTTTCTCTGTGCCTGGCACCTGCTTCCTATATTTCAAAGCTGTCTCCGTCCTTTTTTATTTCTGCAATCCTGTCCCTGTAATCCTCACTGCAAGTCATCTCTTTCAGCCTTCTGATTACATCATAATCATCCCAGCAGTGCATGGGAAAGACTTCTTTTGCCCCCACAGTTTTCATAAACTGGTCCAGGCCCAGACAGAACTTATCTTCCAGCCTGGGATCCAGAGGAACAAATGCCACATCTACCGGCTGGCCTCCCATGGATTCCTTTATCCTGCCCAGCTCTTTTCCATAATTGGCTGCCATATTATGATTCCACGAATCCGGTTCTCCATTCCAAAACCAGTTATTCAGATCGCCTGCATGGTAAATGGTCATTCCCTGGCAACGGACCAGAAACGCCACTCCCTCATCCGTAGAACGGAACGTCTCAATCTCCAGCTTTTCTGCTTCCCCCTGTTTCCCCCATGGAACCGTCAGTTCTGTCACGGTATGAGATTTTACCCATAACGTTTTGCTTCTTTTTTCTTCCGGAACAAATTTCTCCCTTATGTCATAGGAAAGTACATAGCGTACTTCCCCTTCCCTGTTTTCCGGAAACTGTCTGAAAATCTCCTGGGAAAAATGGTCTCCATGCCGATGACTGGCAAATACCACAACCGGCTTTTCTCCCAGCCTGCAAGGCAGTTCTCCCGTATAATAATCAAACAAAAGCCCCACATGATCCAGTTCCACGAAAAAGCCGCTGTGATGGATATAGGTCACTTTCATCGTCATTCCTCCTTTTTTTCTTCCAGAGCCGCACCGCATCTGGGACAGTATAAAAATTCTTTCTCCTGATCAATAAACTGATAACCGCAGTTTGAACAGGAACGCATACGGAACTCATCTCCATAACGCTCTTTCAGTTCCCTGGCAGAAGAGGGCGGTTCCCCTTCCCCGTTGTTTCCCTGTCGAACCAAAGTCAGGTCTTCCGACCTGATCTCCGTCTGCTGTCCCTTTTCCACTGCTCTTCCCACCTGAGGTGACAGCTCATACAGCGCATCACAGCAGGACATTCTCACATAATATCTGCGATTCCACCGAAACAGCGGAATAAAGAAAAAGCTGAAATAGGTATATACCATAATAATCTCATATCTGCCATGCCCATGACAGGCCATGCAGGCAACAGCAGGTCCCCCATATGGGATCACTTTCTGTCCCTGGCTGATTCCTCCAATGAATATCATCTGTCTTGTCTCTCCCTCCGTCCGGCTATTTCTCACCCTATCATGGCTGAGATACGTTTCTTCCTTTCCGTTTCCCGGTCCTCAAATAACAGATTCCGGTTATATTCGTAATAACGCTTACACTCATATTCCTGAAGGAAATGCACGCTGTAACTGCTGGCGTTCAGATTGGTCACAAACAGGACCATTTCCTGTCCGGCAGCAAACGCTGCTTCCATAAAATCAAAACCATATTCCAGCATGGTTCCGGCCTTTTCCCATACGGAATCGTAAATCTCCCTCTGCCGGGCAAACTGTTCTTTCAGATATTCCCAGATTTCCTCCGGCTCATCTCTTTCCAGGGAAGCGGCCGACTTCCGGTATCCTTCCAGCAGGGCGATCACCTGACGCATTCTCCTGTCTGACCTGTGGTCCAGAAGTCCTGCTTTTTTCCTTTGTTCCCATTCCTCTGTCAGCTCTGCCAGCACAGCTTCCAGCCGCCGGTTTCCATTTCCTTCCCGTTCCTGATAAGTCTTCAGCCACTTCATCAACAGTTCTGTTTTCTCTTCCTGTTCCGCCACATTCCGGAACTCATTCTCCAGACGGGTGAGCAGAAGACTGATCACGCTCATTTTTTCGTCAAACGGGGCTTTTCTCACTTTATCACACAGTTCTTCCCGGATCTCTCCTGCAAGTATGGCATCAACCTGATAATCTTTTCTGTATTTCTCATATAATTCCAGATAATTGGCAAAATCTTTGGAAATTGCCGGATACTGGATATACTGCCCGATCACATTCCGGTCTATGGGAATCCCCAGTGTTTCATATACTTCCATCAAACGGGACAGGTCTTCCCAGCCTCTGGGAGTGGCAAACAGCTTTCCATCCACAGTCGTCTCAATCCTGCAGAAATTCTGCTGCTTCAGATCCAGATATGCAATGATGGCCGGATGGATTGCTTCCCGGCAGGCATATTCCCGCCATGCCCCAAAATCCGGTTCCACCGGGATCACCTTCAGCCTGTCCAATGTCACAATGTCAAATTCCCGGACTGATTTATTGTACTCCGGAGGATTTCCTGCCGCTGCGATCAGCCATCCTTCCGGAATCCGATGATTTCCAAACGTTTTGCACTGCAGAAACTGCAGCATCGTAGGCGCCAGCGTCTCTGATACGCAGTTAATTTCGTCAATAAACAAAATCCCTTCCGAAAGCCCGGTTTCTTCTATCTTATCATAAACAGACGCTACGATCTCGCTCATGGTATATTCTGTCACAGAATATTCCTTTTCTCCATAATGTTTCTTTGAGATAAAGGGAAGCCCTACCGCACTCTGGCGGGTATGATGGGTGATGGTATAAGCCACAAGACCGATCCCGCATTCCCTGGCCACCTGTTCCATTACCTGGGTCTTTCCGATACCGGGAGCTCCTATAAGAAGCACCGGCCTCTGGCGGACAGATGGGATCACATACTCACCCTGGTCGTCTTTCATCAGATATGCCTGTATGGTATTTTTTATTTCCTGTTTGGCCTGTTTGATATTCATAACAAATGTTCTCCTGCCTCTTCTTTTTCTTCCAGATCTTCCGGTTCCAGCATGATCCGTATGGCCCATGGCGGAACTTCGCTGTCGTTCCCTTTTCCCCGGATAAAAACAAATGCGGTCTCGTAGGGCGGCCGTTTTACCGGATAGATACCTTCCCCGTCTGTAAAATAGATCAGTCCTTTCAGCTTATGAAATTCTCCTCTTCCTATCAGGGCGCTGACATAGGTGAAGGCAGGTCTGAAATCTGTACCGCCGAATCCCCGGACCGTGAAATGTTCCAGATACTGTTCCATCTCTTCCCGGCTGGTGACCACATGGTCTTCCTGGATTTTTTCATCACATTGTATAATATGGATATTGATTTTCCGGAAATAACTCTCCCCTTCACTCAGTACCCCGTAGGTTTCTTCCAGAAAACGCTTCACCAGTTCCCCGGAACAGGACATGGATGTATCCACCACGATCACAAACTCTTCCACCCGGAACACTTCTCTTGTCTCCTGAGGTTCGATCAACGGCATATTCCCATACAGTTCCAGTCCGTAAGCATAGAACCCATAATCAAAGCTGTCAGGGTCCGTCTCCATTTCCTCTTTCCATACAGAAAACTTTTTCAGGAATGTGCGGTAATCATATCCTTCCCGGTTCGCCGCTCTTACCTGTTCCATCAGTTCTTTGCTGTCCTCGGCCGCTTCCCTGGCAAATGTCTCCATATTAGTCTCCATCTGCTCCCGCTTCTGCTGCCAGTCTTTCTGCCTGGGCGTTCCGCTTTTCCCTTTCCTGTCCTGTTTCCAGTATCGGTGATCATCTATACAAAATTCCGCTGCCAGTCTCAGATATTGCCGTTCATCCATTTCCATCTGCTGCAGCTGACGGTAGATGCCTCCCGCCGTCAGTACCGGAAGCTCTTTTGACAGGCGGAGATAGATTTCCCGGCGAAAAGGAGACGGCTGTACATGGATACATTTCACATACATTCCGTCGATCATAGACTCTATGGCAATATCACAGGCCAAGTTCCAATAATCTTCTGCTCTTTTTCCCCTGGTATCCAGATGGCAGAAAAGGCAGTGCAATACCATATGAAGATAGGCTCTGTTGATCAGCACTCTGCCTTTCTGATACTGAGAAAGCAAAAATTCCGGTCGGTAAAAAATGCCGTAACCGTCTGTTCCCATAGTGCTGCATCCAGGATCTGCCTCAAAGTACAGACTGCTCAGGGCTACGTCCAGGAACTTCATATTCATATATAATTCATTTCTTGCATCAGACAGAATCTCTACGCAAAGCGAAACCATATCCAGTTCTTCCAGCTGTCTCTGCCTTACCGGACTTGTATCCATTCCCTTTTCCTGCCTTTCCCACTTTTATCACAATTCAAACCGTTTCCGGGAGGGAGCATATTTTTTCTGCTTCCACTCCATAAGGGCAGCCAGCCCTTCTGCTGCTCTTAATCGTCCTGCCGCCTCTATGGCCTGTTTTAAATCATCATCAGAAAAATCCACCACTCCAAGAAGCCATTTCAGCCCTCCCAGATCCTGCTGCTTTAAAAACCACTCTGCTGCCCCTTTTCTATGGCTGTCCAGAAATTCCCGGTAACCATTCTCTGCTTCCTCCGACAGACGGAACGGATACCGGAGACGTCCCACTGCCGCCTCCACCGCCAGCTCTTCCCTGTCCATATTCACCAGATTGGGAAACTGGGCGTCATAGTCTTTAAACTGCAGTTCTCTCCCGTCAAAGCAATACCGGTAAAAATGGCCGCTGCCGTGAACCTGGACCGATACGATCCTGGCCGGTGTATTCTCCACGGCATCTTCATAATAGGCAGGAAATACCAGCTTCGTCAGCTGCTCTCCCCGGTAAGTGACATGGACTTCCTGGGGAAGTTCCGCCAGGATCTCCCTGAGTCCCGGCCTTTTTTCCTCCGGAAGCATGGTCATATCCAGTCTGGAAAGTTTCCGGCATCCGGTAAAAGCTCCGGCTCCAATATCCTGAAAGCTGCTGTAGCAGGTAAGGCTTTCCCAGTTCCTGCAGTTATAAAAAGCGTAAGCTCCCGCCTTCTTTACCGTAGCCGGCAATACCAGGTTTTTCAGCCGTTCTCCCTCCAGAAACGGCGGTTCTTCCCCTTCTGGAGCATTCCCGGTCCACATTCCCCCAGGAATGGTCCTCCGGTCTCCGGAAAACGCATAGGGAGCCAGTTCCGTCACCGGAATGCCCTGGATTTCTTCCGGTACCACTGCGCTGTCACTGTAACTGCGGCAGGCATTGATCCGGATTCCCCGGTCTGTTTTTTCATATAAATATTCTGTCATTCCCGCCTGTTTCCTTTCTTTTGGCCGCAAAACACCTACAGTAAAATATCCCTCAATGCCCGTTTCGGCACAAAATGGATCCCATCCCGGTCTCTGTAATAAGCAGTTTTTCCATCTTCTCCTACGTCTGTAAGGATGACGGTTTCTTTCGGCCTGCCAAGAGCCAGAATATAGTCCACAGAATACCTGGTCTGGTCAATCCCCAGATATTCCGCCACCGGTTCTCTCTCAAAACTGCCTATGATACAGCCTCCATATCCCGCCTCCGCCGCAGACAGCATGATCGTCTGGGCACAGATTCCTTCATCGGCTCCCCGGCCTTTTCCCAGGCTTTTATCATTTACGATCACCACATAGGCACTGGGGCGCTCCCCCGGTTCCGGTCCTCTCCAGTCCTCTAAGGCTGCTGCCCAGCGGATCCAGGGAAAAATACCCTCTCTCTCCTCTTCTCCGGTGCAGATTTTAAATTTCAGCGTCTGGGCATTGGCTGCCGATGGTGCATACCGTACATTGTCCACCCAGTTTTCCAGCAATTCTTTCGGAATCTCATCATCTTCATAAAATCTCCGGTATGACCGGCTGGCTTTTAACAGATCTTTCAGCATAGCTGTTACCTCTCTTACTTTCCTTTTGTCATTTCTTCATGTTCTTTTTCAATTTCCTGATACAAACGATATAAGGGCCAGTCTGCATTGGTAGGAGTCACCACAGCTTTCAGTTCAATCTTTGCCAGACCGGCTTTCCGGATTGCCAGAAGCAGCTCATCAATCCGCGGGCTGGTAAAGTTTTTCATCACCAGCATCTCTCTGTCCGGAACCCCTGTTTCCGGTTCCTCCTCCGGCGGACAGGGACCAAACCCATCCATTCCTGCCAGATAACCCACCTTCTCTTTCATCTGGTCCGCCGTAATATTTTTAATACGGATTCCCAACCGCACAAAAATACCTTTCAGCTTTGAGGTCCGTTCCGTTACCTGGGGCGTATAGAATAAAACCAGTTCCTTTCCTTTATTCATATTATCTCCTTTATGATTTTTTATTTTTTATATTATTTTTGCAATGTAAATGGCAAAAAATCCTTTCTTTATGCCATTTTACTATAACCGGTATATATTATCAACCGCCTGTCTCCCGCCGTCTATTCCATACCATTCTTGATATATATTTGAATTTTTTATATTTTTGTATTTTTTTATATAATATCTACAATGGTACAAAGAGGCAGGTATGCCTCACCGCGCATATCTGCCTCTTATATCTTTGCGTTATTCTGTTCTATACCAATTCGTCCAGAATGGAATGTCCTATAGTATCCTGTGGCATTTCCACTTCAAAATTATCTGCAATGGTAGCTCCGATCACAGCAAATGTATCTTCAGGACTGATCTCTCCTCCTTCTTTCATAGACGGAGAATATGCCAGGAACGGTACCATCTCTCTGGTATGGTCAGTTCCCGTATAGGTAGGATCGTTTCCATGGTCTGCTGTAAGGATCAGAAGGTCATCTTCTTTCAGGAGAGGAAGCAGCTCACCCAGTTTCTCATCAAACCGCTGAATCTCTTCTCCATATCCTACCGGATTTCTTCTATGTCCCCACAGAGCATCAAAGTCTACTAAATTCGTAAAACACAGTCCGGTAAAATCTCTCTTTGCGATCTCTATGGTCTGTTCCATACCATGAACGGAACTCTTGGATTTATTGGATTCTGTCAGCCCTTCTCCGTCAAAAATATCAAAAATCTTTCCCACGGAGATTACATCATAACCAGCTGACTTTAATGCATCTAATGCTGTTTTTCCATAAGGTTTCAGCGCATAATCGTGACGGTTTGCCGTACGCTTGAATTCTCCCTTTTTCTTTCCTACATACGGTCTGGCGATCACCCGGCCTACTTTCCACTCATCTTTCATGGTCAGCTCTCTGGCGATCTCACAGTAATGATACAGAGTATCCAGTCCCATCGTCTCCTCATTACCACAGATCTGGAGAACGGAGTCTGCTGACGTATACACGATCAGATGACCCTGGTTGATCTCTTCCTCTGCCAGTTCGTCTAAAATCTCCGTACCGCTGGCACTTTTGTTTCCGATGATCTTACGGCCCGTCTTCTTCTCCAGTTCCCGGATCAGTTCTTCAGGAAATCCTGTATCCGTAAAAGTCTGGAACGGCTTTGTAATATAAAGCCCCATCATCTCCCAATGTCCTGTCATGGTATCTTTTCCGCAGCTTTTTTCTGAAAGTCTGGTATAGCGCGCCATAGGTTTTTCTACTGCTTCCACCTGTTTCAAAGGATGAAGATTGGCAATCCCCAGTTTCTGCAGATTCGGAATATGAAATTCGTCCATATGGTCTGCGATATGTCCCAGAGTATCCACGCCCACATCGCCATAATCAGCGGAATCCTTTGCAGCTCCTGCTCCAAGGGAATCCAGTACAATGGTAAAAATTCTCTTATATTTTTTCATGATCTCCTTTTCTCCTCTCAACGTGTTTCCTTATCCTGCTTAATGAGCCTGCGGATTGCTTCCACTGCCACTTTTATGGGAGCCTCTGTGTCATGGCAGATGGGATTGTCAAGACCTGCTGCTTCTCTCTCCTGGTTTCCCACCACCAGGAAGTTGGAACCACAGCGCACTCCCAGATAACTGGCCACAATAAATAAAGCAGCTGACTCCATTTCGGATGCTTTGCATCCAAGCCTCAGCCATGCCTGCCATTTATTCAGCAGTTCATAACTCACCGGTTTTGTTTCCGGAGAATGCTGGCCGTAGAAAGAATCCTTACACTCCACAACTCCTACATGATAATTATGCCCCAAATCTCTGGCTGCTGCAACCATAGCATTCACTACATCTAAATTTGCCACTGCCGGGAATTCAATGGGTGCATATTCTTTGCTGGTTCCCTCCATACGGATTGCCCCCGTAGCAATGACAATATCTCCGCCCTTTACATTCAGGTCCATACCGCCGCAGGTTCCCACCCGAAGGAAGGTATCCGCTCCGCACTGAACCAGCTCTTCCATGGCAATGGAAGCAGAAGGTCCGCCGATTCCTGTAGATGTGACGCTTACCTTCTCTCCATCCAGATATCCGGTATAAGTCACATATTCCCTGCTGTCCGCCATCAGCTTCGGCTCATCAAAAAACTGTGCAATCTTCTCGCAGCGTTTGGGATCCCCCGGAAGAATCACATAGCGTCCCACATCTCCCTTTCTCAGTTGTATATGATACTGCAGCCCTATCTCACCTGAATAATTCTGCATACCCCTTCTCCTTTCCTGTCAATATGATAAGCATCTTCTCTTTATGCTTGTATAATATCATGGAACTTGTCTATTTTCAATCCCTAACCTGCCATTCCTTTATATTTTTAAATAAATTTAACCTGAATTATTCACGACTTTGCCACGAATGTGGCTGAAAGCCACATAGTTACTGTATTTTAACTGAATAT
>CALWQT010000009.1 GCA_944383765.1 uncultured Lachnospiraceae bacterium | reverse complement strand
TATGGCTGCATGGATCAATTTTCAGATTCATGGTACTGTTATCAATTCAGATACTGTTCCGTGAATAATTTAGGATTGATAATATTTTTTTGTGCCTTACATTTCCCCCAATATACATCAAGTATATATGATAAAACAGAAAATGTATAAAACGAAATACCTAAAGGCAAAACAGGAGTTTTAAAAGTTCCAGCTTCTTTTCCCAATAAATCTGTCACCAGATTTAAAGTATCCGGAAATATCTCAAATAAATACTTATAGAAAAACAGTACTCCCAGATTATACAATAGCGCTACAGCTAAAAGTATTCTCTTCTGCTGGATTGTTTTCCTATCTTCTATTGCTCTTCCTATAACATACGCAATCGTTGCAGATATTAACATTAAAATCAAAAATTTAAATCCGCACCAGGAATAAAACACTGCCGATGCAAGGCACAAAAAAAGATTACGGTATTTTTCCTGCATAAAATAGCAACCTAAAATACATATAGGAAAAAAGATAATCAAAAATACTGCTGATGTAAACGACATAGTTAATCCGCCCTATCTATATATATTGATTGAAAACCAAGACCTAGTTTTCTATTTCCCCCATCTTCCCCTATGGATTCTGGAGAAATCAAATCTTTACTCATTTGAAACATAATTTTATTCCTGTTAGGCAACAACTTTTCTTGAGGTAAGGGGATCATATAGTCATTCCAACTTAATCCCATAATATATGTTCCTATCCACTCATCATTTAAAAATACTTGTATTTCTTGTTCTTGCCCATAGCTTACCGCATTTAAATATAATGCCATCTCACTCTCACAGTTCTGCAAACTATTACCGTCAAAAATAACGCTTGCTTCTTTTTCCTGCGCCCAACGTCCCCAACTTTCCACCGGCCAAAATCCGTCAAATTCTACAGCCGCTATATCTGCAGTAGCTGTAGCCACATCAAGTCCTAATGAATAATACATATTATCTATATTTTCATTCACATAGTCTACAAACTTCTGATGGGTGTCAGTTACTCCAAAAATTCCTGGCTGCTCCATTATAATTAAATTACTATCTTTAATTCCTTCCATAATCCCAAGATCAGCTGGTGCATTTTCCTGCGTATATAAATTTTGAACAATTCCATCCTCATTATATCTTGTTGAATGCGTAAAATATTGTTGATATATAACAGTATCAAATGCTTTCTTCACACCATTTTGATATAAGGAATCCATAACTTCCCAGCCAAAACTCGTACCAAATAGATATACTTTATCTTTACTTGTGTTTGAATATTCCACTACTGGCTTATTATATTTATCACTGTATACCGGAAAAATTGTATTTTGCAAATATAAAATATCCTTGTCAGTATTGTAAACTTCATCTGTAATCCCTGTAACACTAAGCATTGGATATTCTATCCCCGGTGTTTTATATGACATATTCTGAAAAACAGAATTCATTTCATTAGCTGTTGCCGTTAACGTCCAATGATGCCCTGTCTTTGAAAACACATCATACTTTACATTTTTTCTCATTGAAATCAAATCATTTGTAGTATCATAATAATTAACACCATATTTTTCAAATAATGATATCAGTTTTTGCTTAGAGCCTTGGCTGTCTTTATAATGATTCAATAAAATTCTTTCATTCCAGGGTAAATATTCCGGATAAACTTCTGCTTTTGTCGGACTGATTAGAACAAAAAAATTCTTTCCTTTTTTCTGCAAACTCTCCTGTAGCTGGTATACACTTTCAACATAGTTTTCATATTGCTCATCCGTAGTTTTATCAGCACCTTCCCCACCAGTATAGCTAAACGTCTGTTCTCTAGAGTATAAATATCCTTCTCTTCCTTGTATCCAATCGCCAATACCATCTTTAAATATTCCATACTCTATTTGATTGTGGCATTTTACAATAAATGGCTGTCCAAAAAAATTATCTCTTAACCATTCTTCAAATGAATTTTGAAAATTCCCATTATAAAAATGCTGAAATAAAATATTTTTTGGATATTCCGTCAGGGTTACGCCATTGAGAACTGTTTTATTCGTAAATCTCAAAAGAAATGTACTTAACAAAATTATCAAAAAACCTCCAACTATTACGGGCACATAAAATTTTATACATCTTTTCAACATAAGTTTCTCCACATACAGTAATAACTTATCCTCATATTCATAAGCTTCTAATACTAATCCTTATATTTATAAACTCGATAATTAGAAAACGTATTATTGGCAGTTACTACTCCCTCAAACAAAATGTTATTATTAGCAAAATCCATTTCTGTAAAAACCGCAAAGTTAGGGTTTTGTACACTCCCACCCCAACCAATCAAATACGTATCCTCCCCCATCAGTTGTGTAGAACCCATAAATTCTCCACCTAGTCTTCCCATATTATATTCTTCATATGACAATATTTCTTTTGTATTTTCATTCAATGATATTTTTACCGTTCTAGGATATCCTGTAGCACTTCCCTGATATGGTTCTGAATGTGGATAGCTTATATAATTAATCGCATTATCCCAAATTGTAATGGTATTGTCATCAACATATCTTGCAAAATGCTGACCTGAAAATTCCTGTTCTTTTGAAAGTCCAAAATCATCTGCCTTTCCGCCCAAGCACCACAAAATATCACCTGTTTTATAATCCAACTTAACTATTGAATCTAAATTTCTAAATAAGCACAAAATATTACCATCTTTAGGATCTACCTCTATAGAATTCAAATGGCAGTAATCGTTCCACTGTATTGTTTCATTTGTATAATCACAGCTTTCATGACTCATCGCATAAAGTTCCGGATGATCAATACTATTCCACTCCCAAACCAATTGTCCATCTTTTATTTCTTGAATAACAGCAGCCAATACTCTGGTCTGATATGAAGAATGCTTCACATCATCTGGTATGTTATCGACATATGTCGGAACCATTCCTACAACAAAATAATGATTTTTTTCCACAATAATATGGTCATGCATTTCTAGTGGCCATTTTTCCGGAATATCATCTCCCGGAATTAAATACTTTACAGTATCTATTTCCTTATAATTACTATCCATTACATGAAGTGTCACAAATTTATAATTTACTGAATTGTAATTCGGCAAATTCTCCGGTTTTGTTCCTGCAACATAGGAATAATATACCTCTCCCTCTACTTCTGTACGTTTAAAATCGTGTACATCTACTCCACAATTTTTATAATAAACATAATTTCCTTTAGTATCCACTTTTACTAAATAATTTCCTGAAGTTAAATAGTAGTACCCATCCTCCGCACCATTGGAATAAAATTCAAAGTCTGCAATGCTATGGTCCAAAGTAATCATGTAGTACTGTTTTTCTTTTTTCACCACATTGCTTTTTATTATTATGGGAATGGATGTATCTTTTCTTAATTCTTCTAACTCATACTGAACTACCTGGTCTCTTACTAAAGGAATACCATCAAAATTCACTTCTACTCCATCACTCTTTAACAATATTTCATTTGGCCGGTCTGTATGAAGCACTTTTGAAAAGAATGAAGAATTTTCATCGTCTGAAAGAAAGAATTCAACTTCCTCGCCATTAATAGAGAGAACTACTCCTACGTCTTGCTGTTTTATTGTATCAACACTTCTCTCTTCAGAACGACAACCAATCAAGAACACTACTGCTAAAATCCCTAACCCTATTTTAAAAAAATGTTTTAATTTATTTTTCATCCCTTATAGTTCTCCAACATGTTAACTAATATTTCTTCAAATGTATTTCCTCTATCTTTTCCTACAAAAGAATGCAAACGTGTTGGATCTCCTACCAATCTCCAAACCTCATTTTTTCGTACAAACGTTTGAGTAATATCTATTTCTGGTACATGGCCTGTATAAGTTTCTAAAAAACGAACTGCATCTTCACCTGAATGTCCAATTCCCGAACAAATATTTAGTTCTTTAAAATTCACCTGATCACGCAAAGATAATTCTGCTATTACAAATGCACAGTATTCCACACTAATATAATCTCTAATAGATGAGATATTCCCTAAAGGAATTCGATCCACTCTTTCTGCAAAATATTTTACCAGCTTGGGAATCAAAAACGTTTCTTTTTGTCCTGTTCCAATAATATTAAACGGACGCACTATTTTTATATCCAATGACTCCTCATATTCTTTGCTTAAATATTCTGTTATCATCTTACTAAAAGAATAGTGATTCGATGGCTTATACGGTAAAGACTCATCATAAAATTCCGCATCCTGATTTCCATAAACCCCTGCTGTACTCATTAAAACTACTCTTGTTTTATTTTTTTGCTCCTCAGCTAAAACTGATAATAAATTTTCTGTACCGCAAACATTTACTTCATAAATTTCCGGAATGTTTTCATGTGTTACTAATGCAATCGCAGCTAGATGTACCACTACATCTGGTTGATAATCTCTAACTACTTTTCTAATTTCTTCCTTATGGAGGAGTGACACTTTCCTATAATTTTCCTTTTGTACTATTTCTTCACTTATCACATCTGTTGCTAAGTACTCTACACCTCTATTTCCCAACTCATCCAGCAAATATTTTCCTATAAACCCTTCTGCCCCTGTTACTAAAATTCTTTTATTCATAGTTACCTCCAGCTTATATTTTTTCCAGTTCCTTCTTAACCTGCTCTGCACACTCCTGCCAACTGATCGCATGCCAATGTTCAGCAATAAAAGCTTCCCGTTTTTTCAACTCTTGCGGATTTTGATAATAAAAAAGTATCTTTTCTGCCCACCCTTTACAATCATAACCTTCTACATATTCTACGAAATCTTTCCCCGTTTCTTTTAATGGATCGCAATCTGTACAAATACAAAACTTTCCATAGTTAAGACTTTCAGGTAAAGTCAGGGACCATCCTTCATACAAAGATGCCAGCACTGTAAACAGACAATTTTTATATAATACTCTTAATTCTTTATCTGTTGGCTGCATCAAAATTATTTTTCCTTTCACACGATCATCTCTATTTAATACAGCGCAGAATTCCTTCGTTTTCCACCCCGGATAACCACAAAACAGCATTTGAGGTACATCTTCCGATTGTTTCATCATTTCAATATATGCCTGGTATAGAGTTTCATGATTTTTTCTTATCTCAATGGATCCTACTGCCATAATATAGTTTCCATGTATTCCGTATTTTTTCAGAGTATCCTGGAAAAATGTTTCCTCATCTTCCATAATCTCTTGCACAATATTGCTACCAAACTTAATCGCAACGCCAGGTCGTACTGGAAGCTTTTGTGTTTTGGCATATTCAATCCCATCTCTCTTTGCAGTTTCTCCTCCATAAAAAATAGTATCACTAAGTAACGCTGAATATTTCAAAAATGGTATATAAAAGTCTCGAGTTTCTTTTTTGTGCACTTGCGGAAGCAAGACTGGAGTATAATCATAAATTAACTGTACAAATTTAAATCCTAACTTTTCCTTTTGCTTCATTACATTTTTGTAAATTGGTTCTAACATACCAGCTCCACAAGAAAAAACCACATCATTATCTTCAAATGGTAATGAAAAATCAATATCTGATTTATAAGTATATTTTTGCAACTGATTCTTATTATTTGCTAATTTTTGTTGCATTTTTTGTGGCAATACACTAACTAACATCCAAAAAACCTGTTTTTGAATTTCTTTTATTTCTTGATTTTTATTTATATCAATATTGTTTGAGAGATCTGTTTGCAAATGTCCAACACACTCTGAAAATGCTCCTTCTATATCCATATCAGATAAAATTGGTGCAATACTATTTTTATCAATTGCCAAATATCCTTCTGGAGCAAGGGCAAAGAATTTCATGTTATTGTCCAATCTCGAGAGGTACCTCGCCAACAATAACTGTGTTCGTAATATTCCACTGACACTTGCTCCAGATATACTACTATAATAAGCAAGTGAAAAATCATAATATATACATCTTTTTTTACTTTGACTATTTACATTACTTATCTTTTTTAAAATTCCCAGTACCTCTTGGCTACATTCCTCCCAAGTGATTTTTTTCCATTCTTTCTCTATTTTTTCATTATATTTCAAAACTTCTTTCTTATGTTGAGAGAAATACATAATCTTCTCAGCCCATGCTACTGGATCTAACGGATCTACATATTCAATTAGCTCTCTTCCAATTTCTCGTAGAGGTGCTATATCTGAAGCAATACACATTTTTTTGTAAGCTAATGATTCCGGTAATGTTAAACTCCAACCTTCATATAGAGATGGTAAAATAGTAAACTGTGCATTTTTATATAATACGTCTAATTCTTCATCCGTCGCATTGATAATCTTTATTTTAGAAGACGTTAACTTATCAGTTGAGATAACATCTACTAATTCTTCAGTCCCTTCATGCTTTCCTCCTACTATTACTAATAAAGGAATTTCTTCATTGTCAAATTTTTTTTCCATAATTTTATAAGCTTTATAAATTGTATTATAATTTTTCTTTCCAATCACCGATCCAACAGACAGAATGTACGCTCCATTTAATCCGATATTTCTTAAAACTTCATCTTCTTTTGAGGTGTAGTGTGTTATTTCGCTTCCAAACTTGATTGGATATCCTTCCATAACTCGCAATCCATGTTCTTTAAAATATTCTTCTGCATCTTTTTGTGCTGTTTCTCCACCATACAAAACATAATCACAATTATTAGATATCCATTCTAAATACTTAGTAAATTGATTAAAATATTTTTTATCATATATCGCTGCGGTTTCTTTTTTCACATAAAAAAGATCATAAATCAAATAACCTATTTTTATTTGATGCATATTGGCTTTCAATTTTGAAAATTGCGCTTCTTTATTACTTCCACATAAACCGCAAGAAAAAATGGTATCCCCATCATTAAATGGATATATGAATTGATTATAATGAGACTTTTCCATCTTAACCATTCTTCTTCTTTTTTCTCTCTTTACTGCACTTATGTCAGAAGCCATTTTTAAAATCCTAAATGGTATAAATGTAATTGCTTTTCCCACAAACTGTTTCGTTGGTGTCTGCAAGCTATACAACCAAAGTTCTCTAGCTTTACGAATTCTGTTCATTCTAGAATCTGAAAAATCATACGCTTCTTGTAGTCCTTGTGGCTTATCCCATTTTTCTAATTCATCTTTTTTTAATTCTATCCCTTTTCTTTTCACATAAGCATCAGAAATATTTTGAGCCTCCCATAACCACAGCAAATCTTCTTCTTTTAATTCTGTAAATCCTTCATCATTACTAATAAAATATCTCACTTTCTTATCCAAATGATGAAAATTTTTAGCTATTTCCAGTTCTACCCTAATGATTCCTGCATCATTTGTTCCTTGCCATATTTTCATACTGTTCGTCATATCAAACCAAATTGCCATTTTACTCTCCCCTATTCTATATACCCATTTTTCATAAATTCCAAATACTGCTTGTGAATTTGTTTCGGTTCCCCTTCTGCTTTAATCTTTCCATGTTCAATCCAAATACTCTTTTCACAAATTGCTTCTATCTGTTCTAAAGAATGTGACACTATCACAATTGTTGTTCCCCTAGCTTTAATTTCACGCATTTTGTTAAAACATTTCTCCTGAAAACGCGCATCACCGACAGCCAATATTTCATCTATCAGTAAAATATCCGCATTCACATTAATCGCCACTGCAAAAGCCAGTCTCATATACATGCCCGTGGAATATGTTCTCACAGGTGTATCTATATAATCCCATAATTCTGAGAAATCTATAATCTCATCCACTTTCGCATCAATTTCTTTTCTGGTCAGTCCAAATATAGCAGCATTAATATAAATATTTTCCCGCCCGCTCATATCCGGATGAAAACCTGCTCCCAATTCAATCAAACTGGAAACTCTCCCATTAATATTTATTTCACCAGAATTAGGATAAATAATTCTTGTTAGAAGCTTTAAAGTGGTACTTTTTCCGCATCCGTTTCTTCCTATAAGTCCCACTCCCTCTCCTTTTTTTATGCTAAAACTAATATCATCTAAAACAAGACGTTCTTCATATTTTCTTCTATTTTTAAATAGCACCAATTCTTTCATTGTATGCCCTTTATCATAAAATATTTTAAATTTTTTTGTGATATGTCTGACTTCTATTGCCATATCTTTATCCATCATAATTCCTCCGCAAAATCTCTTTTCAATTTTGAAAATACTACAATCCCAATTGCGAGTAAAGCTACTCCCATGAAAACAGCATGTCCCAACGTTCTTAATTCCGGTATCTGTTTATAGTAAAGTATTTCTCTATATGCTTCAATTACTGGTGTCATCGGATTCAGCAAAAATAATCCCATAAATTTTTCCGGCACTAAACTCCTGGGATACATAACAGGAGTTAAAAATTGCCATGCCATGGCAATAATTCCCAATACATACTCTAAATCTCTCAAGAATATTGTAACCGATGAAACTATCAACGTAATCCCTAATCCCAAAATATACTCTATTATCCAGATTACAGGCAAACATAATATTGCAAGTACGTTTATTCCTTTTCCTGAAATCAGCAATACACAAAAAACTACAACAAAACTCAAAATCATATTGATAAACTGACTAGTGACAAACGCAATTGGAAGAACTTCTCTCGGAAAATAAATTTTTTTCACTAAATCCTGTTGCGAACTTACACATACACATCCCCCTGTCAGACATGTACTAAAAAAAAGCCAAGGAATTAAAGCAACAAATAAAAATAAATAATAATCCTCCACCCCTGCTCTCATAATTTGCGAGAACACTAACGTATACACACATAACTGCATTAAGGGGTTTATAAATGTCCACAAAAATCCCAGTGCAGAACCCTTATATCTTCCTTTCAAATCTCTTTTTACCAAGCTAAATATCATTTCTCTATAAGCATATATTTCTTTCACATTAATTCCTCACATTTTATAAATATTTAAACTAAGTCTTTAAGTTTCTCATTAAATCTCAATGCAATTTTATGCCAATCAAATTGTTCGACTCTACGCAATCCTTCTTTTCGGAATCGTTTATATTCATCTTCATCATACAATAAACGTTCTACATTGGAAGCTATCTGTTCTACATCAAAAGGATCCACACAGATTCCTGCATCTCCTACAACTTCCGGAAGCGATGCGGCATTTGATGTTACAACCGGAGTCCCACAAGCCATTGCTTCCAATGGTGGCATTCCAAATCCTTCATACAATGATGGAAAGACAAAAACGTGCGCGCCACTCATCAATAACGGAACTTCCTCTTCTGATACATACCCAGTAAAAATAATATTCTTTTCCAATTGTAGCTTTTTCACTAATTCAAAAATACTTTCGTAATACCACCCTTTTCCACCTGCCAAAACTAATTGTGGGATTTTTTCTGATATTTTTCTTCTATTTTTCAGCAATGCATATGCTTTTATAATATTATCGATATTCTTTCTTGGCTCTAAAGTTCCAAGATAAAGCAGATATTCTTCTTTTATTCCATATTTTTTCATACAATTATTGATAGATTCTATCGTATAATTGGTATGGAACCGTTCTTTGTCCACACCGCAAGGAATAATTATTATTCTTTCTTCTGGAATTCCCAAATATTTTATTATTTCTGATTTACTAAATTCTGAAATGGTAACTATCAAATCTGCTCTTCGACACGATTGCCGTAACATTAAATTTAACCAGTATCTTGTTTTCTTTCTCACCGTCGCAGGACATGTTTTATATGCCATATCATAGACCACGACCACCTTCTTTCCTTTAACTCCAGGTGGAAGTGCGTAATTAAAAAACAATGTTACATCTGCTTTTTTCTTAAAAAATAACCTATAGGGGATTGGTATAAACGGCCAAACCATCTTATATAACACATTATCAAAAAATGTACAAGATTGCATTTCTATTCCTTTATACCGGTCCTTTAGCTCACCTTCTTTATCTGACCAGGTAACCTTGCTAAAATAATTACATATACAATCATTGTCCGAAATCTTTGATAATTCTTTCACAATATTATGTGCATACCATGCAATTCCCGTCTTATTACCTTTTAAAAATAACTGCCCGTCAAAAGCTATTTTCAAAGTATATCGCTCTCCTCACTTTTTGCAGAACTATTGAAGTCTTATTTTTACAAATATCTTGTTATCCATGCTATTTACTTTATAATTTCTAATTTTAATATTTCCATATCGACAATAGACCATATACAACTTATCTGTATATGGTCTACGTCATCATTCTTACAAACACTTATCTAAACTATACAAATCTGCTTTGTAAAAAATTGTATTCGCTTTACTATTTCAAATTAGCTATTTTTATTTCCTTAGCTACTAATTCCATGTCATTATCAACCATACCCTTCACCAATGCCGAAAAAGGAATCTCTCTCTTCCATCCCAATTCTCTTTCTGCCTTGGCTGGATTACCTAACAAAACATCAACCTCCGCAGGCCTGAAAAATTTCGGATTAACCTTGACAATAACTTCTCCTGTTGCTTCATTAATTCCAATTTCATCAACTCCTGCGCCCTGCCATCTCACTTTGATTCCTACACATTCAAATGCAGCTTCTACAAATTCTCTGACAGTTCTTGTCTCATTTGTTGCAATAACATAATCATCAGGTTTTTCCTGCTGAAGCATCAGCCACATCGCCTGAACATAATCTTTTGAATGCCCCCAATCACGCTTAGCATCCATATTACCCAGTTCTATATATTTCTGAACTCCTTGTTTAATTCTAGCTACTGCATCTGTAATTTTTCTTGTAACAAATTCAAGGCCCCTTCTTTCACTCTCGTGATTAAATAAAATACCACTGCACGCATATAACCCATAACTCTCTCGATAATTCTTTGTAATCCAATGACCATACAGCTTAGCTACGCTATATGGACTTCTAGGATAAAATGGAGTTTTCTCTGTTTGAGGCATCTCCTGTACCATTCCAAACATCTCACTTGTGGATGCCTGATAAAATCTTGCTTCTGGCTTTACATTTCTAATTGCTTCAAGCATATTGGTTACACCTAGAGCATCAATTCCAGCTGTCGCAATTGGCTGTTCCCAGCTCGTTGCTACAAACGACTGTGCTGCTAAATTATAGACCTCATCAGCCTGTGAAATCTTCATAGCATTAATCAATGAGATTTCATCTGTCATATCTGCATAAATAAACTCAATTTTATCTTTAATATGATCTACATTCCCATAATCTACTACACTTTTTCTCCTCATAATACCATATACTTTATAGCCTTTTTCCAAAAGCAATTCAGCTAAATATGATCCATCCTGCCCTGTTATGCCAGTAATTAATGCACTTTTCATCTTTTTCTCCTTTTTCTTTTAAATGTATTCATCCCTATTACAAATTTTTAAATTTTCCAAAACTTTCTTTATATCACCCGCACTGTCTTTTGCACAAATCAGTGTTGCATCATCAGTATCTACTATTATTAAATCTTCTATTCCAACCGTAGCAATAAGTTTTTTGTCACCTTGGATGATGCAATTATGAGTACCAATAGTAATAATATTGCCGTTCACAACATTTCCAGATTCATTGGTCTTCTTTATTCTCCCCACTGCCAACCAAGACCCTACATCATCCCAGCCAAATGTTCCCGGCAAAATATAAATATTGCCTGCCTTCTCCATAATACCATAATCAATAGACTGAGATTCCATGGATGAAAACTCTCTGTTTAAAACAGCTTCCTCTTCCTCTGTACCAATGGCTGCTTGAATTCGCATCAAATTTTGATACATATTCGGCATATGTTTTTGAATATTCATTAAAATTGTGGATACTTTCCACACAAACATTCCACTATTCCACAAATATTCTTCTGTCGCTAAATATTCTTTTGCTACTTCCAAGCTTGGTTTTTCCACAAAACGTTCTACCAAATATGCTCTATTCTCAGCAGCACTCTTTCCAATTTTAATATAACCATATCCAGTTTCTGGATGATCAGGTGTAATACCAAGAGTCACCAGATTATCTCCTTGAATCGCCACTTCTCTAGCATCTTTCAAAGAAGCTAAAAACATATTATTAAATTTAATTAAATGATCAGATGGCAAAACATACATTACTGCATCATTATACTTTTTCATAATATGAATTGCCCCTAACCCTATACATGGAGCTGTATTTCTCCCTACTGGCTCACATAAAATATTCTCCTCAGGTATTTCCGGTAACTGTTCTCGAACAAGATGTTTATAATCTTTATTTGTGACAATATAGATATCATCCATTTCCACTAATGGCAAAATTCTCTCTACAGTCAGCTGGATCATAGTCTTCCCATCATCTGTTAATGACAAAAATTGTTTGGGCAATTCTCTCCTGCTTTTAGGCCAAAAACGTTCCCCACGTCCTCCAGCCATAATTAAAGCTGTATTTCTCATACACTTTCTTCCTTTCACTACCACAAAACATCTCTTTTATTTATAATTCTATAATTTTTACATATCTCCCGATATTTTACTATATATGCTTCCTTCCAGTCAACCTCTAAATCTTTCTTTACTTTATAGCAAGTTTAAATATACTTTCCTTATCCTTTCTAACATCACTTCCATCGTATATTGCTCGTCCACTTTCTTCCTGGCAGCTTTTCCCAGTTGCAGTCTTTTAACAGGATTATCTATCAATTCCTGCATGGCTTTCGCAAGTCCATCCACATTGCCAGGTTCCACTGTAATCCCTGTTTCTCCATCAACGCTAACTTCCGGAACTCCACTCTTTAACTTTGTATTAATAACAGGTTTCCCATAAGCCATGGCTTCCTGCTGCACAAGACCAAATGCCTCGCTCTTCATAACAGAAGGCAATACAAAAACATCACAGTCTTCAAATTCTCGTTCCAGCTCCTGATCACTAATGTTCCCTTTAAAGCTCACCTTGTCACTCATATTATTACTGTATACAAAATTTTTCAGCTGATTCTCCAGTTCACCGCTTCCTACAATATGCAATTTCGCATTTTCCACCTTTGCAAAAGCTCTCAGCAAAACATCCACGCCTTTATAGTACACTAAGCGACCCACAAATAAAAAACGAGTGATTTGTTCTTCATCTATTCTCCTTAAAGGTAGAGTCTCTAAATACTCTTTTCCCTTCCTGTCAACTTCCGGATTCACGGCAAAAGGAATAATCCGACATTTTTCTTTATATGGGCCTAGATAAGAGGAACCTTCAATAATACCATTAGCACTGACAATAATCACATCCGCCCTCTTTAAAAGCCACTCCATCACAGGCCGATACAGCAACATCAATTTCTTCTGTTTCACCACATCACTGTGCCACGAAACCACCACTTTTCCTTTATATCCGGACAACATGCATGCCAGATCTGCTAGAGGAAAAGGGCAGTGAATATGGACAATATCTGCTTTTCCTGCCATGTTCCTAAACTTAAACAAAAAAGGAAAAGAAATCGGCAAAGAAAATAATATACCCATGCTGCCTGCCCTATGAACCTTTACTCCATTTATCACATCATCACGGCCTCGTCCCTTTGTCTGGCAGACAAGCACCTGCATATCTACATCATCTTTTAAACCTTCCGCTATATACTGTACGATGCGCTCAATTCCCCCTGTAACTGGACTGTATAATTTATTGACCTGTAAGACTTTTAACTTTTTCACGCTCATTCCTTTACCCCTTCCGTACTTTCCTTCATCAGCATGATCTTCGGTGTCATCAGGATGAGTTTCAGATCCAACAGCATAGAGTAGTTCCGAATATAAGTCAGATCCAACTTCAGCTTATCGTAAGAGGTGGTGTTGTATTTTCCATATACCTGGGCATATCCGGTCAGTCCTGCCTTTACCTTCAGCCGGTAGGAAAACTCCGGAATCTCTTTTTCAATCTCAGCAGCCAGTTCCGGCCGCTCCGGCCTGGGGCCTACAATGGACATATCCCCTTTCAGGATATTGTAGATCTGAGGGAGCTCGTCCAACCTGGTCCGGCGAAGAAGAGTTCCCACAACAGGCAGTATCCTGGGATCTTTTTCAGCCGCCAGGCGGGCTCCGCTCACCGCCTCCGCATTCTGGATCATGGTACGGAACTTATAAATTTCAAACGGTTTACCGTTTTTTGTCAGTCTGGTCTGGGTATAAAATACCGGTCCCCGGTCTGTAAGCTTTACCGCCAGTGCGATCACAGCAAAAAACGGCAGTGTCACCACTGCAGCTGTCAACGCCAGGATCAGATCCAACACCCGTTTCGCTGCTTCCTGCTCTATGGTCAGCCCTCCGTTCCTGGAAAGGAAAAGCGGGGAATCAAACAGATTCAGCTCATCCGAACTTTTCAGCAGAATATCCGATATCTTCGGTACCGCATAGGTCCTGATATTCTTTTCATAACAATATTTTAAAATCAGATTCCGGTCATGAGAAGGCATATCCCCAATGATCACCCCGTCAAAATCCCGAACTTTTTCCGTAAACTTTTCAAAACCCTTCCGGTAACTGATCACATCCCGAATCTCATATTTATCTTCCCTGGTGTTCATCTTCTCCAATAGATGGTAATCGGAACGGTCTCCTGCTACCAGCAGCATCCGCCTGGGAGGATACATCCAGCTGTAAAGCTTCTCAAATATCAAAGTCCACAGAACAATAGCTGCTGCATCCGCAAACGTCATGAGGATGATCACAACCGGAGAAAAAAAACGTTTATCCAATACTGCAATCTGGAGATACGTAAAGATATTCAAGAAAATCACAGAAAGGATCTGGGAGTAGATCAGATTCCCCTTTTTCAGATATCCCACTTTATAACCACCGTACATTTTCATAAAAAATGCCAGCAGTACACCGTACAAGAAGATCATCAGCCAGTTTCCTCTCCGGAAAAAGGGAGACTGAAGCATCTGGTCATTGAAATAATACGTCCAGACAAAAGCGTAAATGGCCACGATCAATCCGGTCAGTACCAAAGAAAACAATAACTTGATCAGCCTTTTATAGCGTTCCTGATTTTTCATCTATCTTCATTCCTATCATTCGTTCTACTTTTTCGCCTCACTCACCTGAGGCATGACTGCATACCTTGCCCCATTATAGCACAAACGGGCTGACAAGTATATCTTATCAGCCCCGAAAAATATTAGAAATTATTTAAAATACTGTTAATTTCGCCTAATTATGGCAGCTCCCATTCCCAGGAATGCCCAAAGAAACGGAGTCACAATGGGAAGGTCAATATTGACCAATGCCTGGGCAGAGTATCCCAGCACTGCCAAAAACAAAGCAAACAGACAGGAATCTTTTTTCCAGTTCTTTGCCATAGCACGAAGACTGCTGAGCAGAAAAACCAGATAACCAGCCAGTCCAATCGGACCGATGGTAGCGAAATAATGAATATAGGCATTATGAGCACTGTCAAAAATCTGTCCCGCTACCTCATGCATCTCCTGGCTGTTAAAGGATGTAGTAATGATACCGAAGGTATCCGGTCCATATCCAAACAGCTTCTGCAACGGAGTAAATACATGGAGATAATCTTCCATAGCGATCCGCCATACAAAGCCTCTGTTAGTTCCCCAGGAATCACGGAACACCAGGAAATCCTGCATCGCTCCATACCGTTCCCCATGCCCCCAAAAGTTAGCATCCACAAAGCAGATAACCACTACTGCCAGAACTGCCACCATCAGCCATTTCCAGATACGTCTGGGAGCCTTTCCCAGCTGGTCTCCTGCTTTTTTCTTTCTGTCTGTCCAAACCCAGATTATGACTGCCAGCCAGAGAACAGCTGCCAGGATTCCCAATCCGGGAAGGGTTGTGACCACTCCTCCGATTCCGGCAAGACCGATAACCGTATCTGCCATAGCCACATTGATATACCCTACCCAGGCTGCTGCTGTGATAAAGGTAGCTACAATGATCAGATAACGCCTGATACCAGTTCTGGTTCCAAACAGAAAGAAGGGCAGCGCAATAAAAATGGCAGCCACAGACAAATAACCATTATCACTCTGGGAAGTAATAAGAGCCACGCTGGATACCGCTGTACAAAAATAATACCAGACCGTACGTTTTTTATCCCGTTCCAATGCAAACAGAGCAGCCGACACAGCCAGCACCATTCCCACAAAAGCAGTAAAAGTGTTGATATTTCCAAAGGTAGACGTGAAAATGTCTGCCATTTCCGGTACAATGCCTTCTTTGAATCCCATAATATCCATGCGGAAATAATCGGTGATCCCGAAGATGCAGGCGGCCATGGAAGAAATCAGGAAGCCATCCAGATACCATCGTTTAAAACAGAAAAACCGGCTGACCAGAAAATAAAACACGGTATATAACGCCAGCAGGAAAAATCCGGAATACCGCCCTTCATTTCCCCAGAAAGCCTCATACAGATACTCTGAAGTCAGAGTAGAAATCAAGGCTATGACAATAAATATCAGTACCCCTCCGTCTGCCAGAGAGAACGTTTCCTTCCAACAGGACGGCTTAAAGCGGGCCAGCCATTCTTTTGTCTTCTTCCCCTTGTTCTCATTCATATCGATGAACAGAAAAACAGCTCCTACAAACACACTGACTGCCGCCAGAACTACCACCATCACCCAGAAAAACTTATATTTCATTCTCAAAATATTCATATAGTGTTGGCTGGTAATGAAAACAGGAAATATCACCAGTAACAGAAACATGGCTATGGCTGTGGTCTTGCTCACGATTTTCCCTGTTTCCTGCTCTAATATCCCCTTTTCTTCTGTATTTTTTATTCCCTTTTGTGACATAGCTTAAAACTTCCTTTCTATCTCTATCTTCTCCGTCCGCTTATGATCCAGACTATCATTCCCACGACCAGAAGAGGCCAGAATAAGGTTACAAGCCCTGTCACAAGGGACAGCAGAAGAAATACGACTGCGATCACGATCACAACCAGCAGCAGCTTCCAATACCACTTATTCAGGTCATATACATGAAAGCTTGTCCTCCGGTTCCCTTCCATATCTTCCTGGCCATAGTATCCCCCGTAGGATTCTCCGGCAGTATTCTGTCCACGGTAAGCGCTTTCCTGATAAGCATCCTCATAAGGGCTTTCACTTCCTGCGTCTCCACCCGCTTCTGCTACATCAATAATAGTCCTGGCAATGACCCTGGCGCCCCCCAGTTCTTCAATGACTTCCTCTTCGTTTCTTCCTTTTCTCACTTCATCCGTAATATAGGCGTCATAATATCGTATATTTTCTTCAATGATATTCTGCGGAACTTCTCCGGCCAGTACCTCCCGCAACGTTCTCAGGAATTCCTCTTTATTCATAAGATCTCCTTTATCTGCAATATTTTCCTATGATAACAATGGTTTTATCATATCATAGATTTTCAGCACAATCCATAACGTTTTTCTGAATTTTCCCTTCCCATCCCTCAATGGTTGCATTCCTTTTATCCTTGTACTATGATGGAAGCAGATGTTTACCATGAAAGCTACGGAGGTTTCCCTATGGAACAACTTTATGTATTCGGAACCGGGCACGCCGGAGTGACCCGTTGTTACAATACCTGCTTTGCCATCCGGGACGGGCAGGAATATTTTCTCGTTGATGCAGGAGGCGGAAATGGTATCCTGCGGCTCCTGGACGATATGAAAGTCCCCCTGGACCATATCCATCATATTTTTATCACCCATGAACATACAGACCACATTCTGGGTGTGGTGTGGCTGGTCCGGATGATCGGTGCCAGGATTTTGAGCGGCAAATACGATGGAAATCTGAATCTTTACTGTCATGACGGTCTTCCGGATACGATTGTTACCCTCTGCCGTCTTACCATACAGTCCAGCATTACTGATCTGTTTGGAAAAAGGATTCTGCTGGTTCCCGTGAAAGACGGAAGCCGGGAACAGATTCTGGACTATACGGTCACGTTCTTTGATATCCACTCCACCAAAGCCCGCCAGTTCGGTTTTACTACTATCCTGAAAAACGGAAAAAAGCTCACCTGTGCCGGGGATGAACCTTATAATCCGGTCTGCCGCCCCTTTGTGGAAGGCAGTGTCTGGCTGCTCCATGAAGCCTTCTGCCTGTACAGCCAGAAAGATCGGTACAAACCATATGAAAAGCATCACAGTACCGTGAAAGATGCCTGTGAACTGGCTGAGAGCCTGGGCATTCCCAATCTGGTCCTCTGGCACACAGAAGATGATAACCTGTCCAGACGCCGGGAACTTTATGAAGCGGAGGGAAAATCCTATTATCACGGCAATCTTTTTGTCCCTTATGATAAAGAAATCATAAACCTGTAATTCTATCTGGAGAGCTGTCCGCATATCTTATCTGTAATAAGGATTTTTATTGCAGAACTAAGATAGGAGGATTGTTCTCCATGTTTTTTTTCAAAAAGCATTACCACCTTGCCCTGGCAGCCCTGTCTGTTCTTCTTCTGGTCTTTGTCTTGATCCCTGCCCTGTCCAGTCATTTTCACCTGGGTTCCATTCCCGTATCCGGTGACGGAGACTATATAAAATGGGTGGATTTTAATGTTCCTTCCCAGGTTCTGGAAAAAACATTCCGGTACGATGTGGACACTTATCAGTCTGAGGTTCATCTAAACTGGATCGATCTTCTGGCCTGGCTGGGAGCAAAATATGGGGGTGACTTCTCCCACTATCAGTCTTCGGACCTGGATACCTTGGTCTCCCGTCTCCAATCCGGGGAAAACATGGATTCCATTACCGGCGACATGAAATACTACCCTTACTACAGAGAAGCCTACGGAGCCGTCCTGGACGGTCTTCTTGGAGAATATCAGACTGAAATTGCAGCGTCCGACGCCCCGGAGTTTGCCCTTCCCACCGACGAAAACGGAGTGCCCCTGCGGGACGGGGGCAAGGTATGGGTGACCAAATACGGGCTAAAGGCCTTTTCTCCCATAGCTGGCGGCTTTCCATACAACGATTATGATGATTTTGGAGTATCCAGAGATTATGGTTTCCGCCGTCAGCATTTAGGGCATGATATGATGGGACAGGTGGGTACACCTGTAATCGCCGTGGAATCCGGCTATGTGGAAGCCATGGGCTGGAACCAGTACGGAGGCTGGCGGATCGGCATCCGCAGTTTTGACAAAAAAAGATACTACTATTATGCTCATCTGAGAAAGAACTATCCTTATCAAAGCGATCTGGAAGTAGGAAGTACGGTACAGGCAGGAGACGTGATCGGATATCTGGGAAGGACCGGCTACAGTACCACGGAAAATACCAACAATATTGAGGAACCCCATCTTCATTTTGGTATCCAGCTTATTTTTGATGAATCTCAGAAGGAAAGCGACAATGAAATCTGGATCAACTGCTATGAACTGGTAAAGTTTCTTTCTATCCACCGTTCGGAAGTACATAAAGTAGAAGGGACAAAAGAATGGACCCGTACCTATCAGATACAGGATCCAATCCTTCCAGACAAAAAAGAAACAGCCTCAGAAATCCCTGAGGCTGTTTCTTTTTTTCACAATCTTATATTTTATGGATAAACAGGCCGCTGCGAAGTTTAGGCTCAAACCAGGTAGACTTGGGAGGCATTAAAAGCCCTGCATCTGCCACCTGAAACAGCTCTTCCATGGAAGTGGGATACATGGAAAATGCAAGTTCCATATCCTCTTCTGTTCTCTTCTCCAATTCCTTCACTCCACGGATTCCCCCTACAAAATCAATCCTGTGGTCCGTCCTGGGATCCTGGATTCCAAGAATCGGCCCCAGCAAAAAATCCTGGAGCACCGACACATCCAATGACGCCACCGGATCAGAAGCTGTCCGGGCAAGCACCTCCTGTTTCGTGGAAAGAAGATACCAGCTATCTCCAAGAAGCATTCCAAAGGTTCCCTTCTTATCCGGCTGGCAGGGCGTCTTTCCCCGCTCCCCCACCTTTTCCACTTGAAAAAACTGGGCAATCTTTTCCAGAAACTCGTTCGGCTCCATACCATTTAAATCTTTTACTACCCGGTTATAAGGCATGATCATCAGCTGATCTCCGGGAAATAATACGGAAAGGAAATAATTAAACGGCTCCGTTCCCGTATAGCCTGGATGTTCCTTTCTTCTCTTCAATCCCACTTTTACTGCGGAAGCAGCCCTGTGATGCCCATCCGCAATATAAACGGAAGGAACCTCACCAAACAGTTTTTCCAATTCCGTCACCATTGCCAGATCATTGATCTCCCATACCCGGTGCGTCACTCCATCATCGGCTGTAAAATCATACAACGGCTCAGTTCCTTTCCAGAACTCCACAATTTTACAGATCTCCGGCACACTGCGGTAGGCCAGAAAGATAGGACCGGTCTGAGCCCCCAGAATATCCACATGGCGTATTCTGTCCTGCTCCTTATCCTCCCTGGTATTCTCATGTTTTTTTATGATACCATTCTGATAATCATCAATGGATGCGCAGCCTACGATTCCCGTCTGGCTCCTGCCTTCCATCGTCAGTTCATAGATATAATAGGCTTCCACCGGATCCTCTTCATATACCCCTTCTTCCAGTCTTTCCTCCAGAAGTTCTTTGCCTTTCTGATACACCTGTGGCGCATAAGGGTCTGTTCCTTTCGGAAACTGGGTTTCCGGCCTGTCAATATTCAGAAAAGACAAAGGCTTGCCTTCCACAGCTCTTCTGGCTTCTTCCTCCTGATACACATCATAGGGAAGGGCTGCTGTTTTTTCTGCTAATCCAGGCTGCGGCCGGATACAGCGAAATGGTTTTACAACTGCCATGGTAACCTCCCTTTTCTTTTACAGTACTCTCACACGAAGAACTCCATCCACGGCTCCTATCCGCTCCACAGTTTCCTCATTTGGACACTGCTCCAGATCCATCATCGTATAAGCAAATTTATCCCGGCTCTTATTAGTCATATCTGATATATTGATTCCTTCCCCTGCCAGGATAGCTGTGATCTGGCCGATCATATTAGGGATATTCCGATGCAGTACGGTAATGCGGGCCGCCGCCTTGCATACGCCCATATCACAGTTAGGATAATTCACAGAATTACGGATATTTCCATTTTCCAGATAATCCATAATTTCCATGACAGCCATTTTCGCACAATTATCCTCCGATTCTTCTGTGGAAGCCCCTAAATGAGGAATGACAATGGCGCCACCCATATTTACGGACTTGGGATTTGGAAAATCGGTCACATATTTGCGTACTTTCCCCGAATTCAGAGCCTCCGCCATGGCATCTTCATCTACCAGAAGATCTCTGGAAAAATTCAGGACTGCCACTCCGTCTTTCATCTCAGAAATCACCTGCCTGCTGACCATTCCTTTTGTGGTATCCATCAGCGGCACATGAAGGGTAATATAATCGCACTCCCGGAATATCACATCAGCCGACAAAATATGTTTCACATCTCTGGACAGCATCCACGCTGCATTTACAGAAATGTACGGGTCATAACCGTACACTTCCATGCCCAGGGCTGCTGCTGCATTCGCTACTTCTGCCCCTATGGCGCCAAGGCCAATAACCCCCAGTTTCTTTCCTCTGATCTCACAACCGGCAAACGCTTTCTTTCCTTTTTCTACCAGTTTGGCAATATCCGGTTCCTCTTTCATGGACTGGCACCATTCAATGCCTCCCACCACATCTCTGGAGGCCAGGACCAATCCCGCCAGGACCAGCTCCTTCACTGCATTCGCATTAGCTCCCGGAGTATTAAATACCACTACGCCCTGCTCCGCAAATTTCTCCAGGGGAATATTATTGACTCCTGCTCCAGCCCTGGCTACTGCCAGGGTGCGGTTCCCCAGTTCCATATCATGCATGGAAGCGCTTCTCACCAGGATTCCATCCGCTTCCCCTAAACTTTCTGTCAATGTATAGTCTTCCGTCAGAAAATCCGTGCCATATCTGGAAATGGCATTCAGACAATGGATCGTTTTCATCAGCCATTTCTCCTTTCAAAATCACGCATAAAGTTTACAAGAGCAATCACTCCGTCCATAGGCATAGCATTGTAAATGCTGGCTCTCATTCCGCCTACCGTACGGTATCCTTTCAGGTTTTCCAGGCCGGCTTCCTTCGCCTCTTTAATAAATTTAGCGTCCAGCTCCGGATTTCCTGTTACAAACGGTACATTCATCATAGAACGGTCTTTTTTCTCCACAGTCCCTTTAAACATCTGGCTGTGATCCAGATAGTCATAAAGGATACCTGCCTTTTTCTCATTGTATTCTTTCATGGCTGCCAGGCCGCCCCGCTGTTTCAGCCACTTAAACACCTTGCCGCAGATATAAATTCCATAAGCCGGCGGCGTATTATAAAGCGAATTGGCATCTGCGTGGGTTTTATACCGAAGCATAGTAGGTGTTCCCGGCAAAACATCGTCGGTGATCAGATCCTCACGGATAATGACGATAACCGTACCTGCCGGCCCTACATTTTTCTGCACGCCTCCATACAGGATTCCATATTTGGAAACATCCATAGGCTCAGCCAGAAAGCAGGAAGAAATATCTGCTACCAGCAGTTTCCCTTTTGTATCCGGGAGCTGATGGTACGCTGTTCCAAAAACCGTATTGTTCTGACAAATATAAACATAATCCGCATCAGGTGAAATAGGAAGATCTGAACAATCCGGAATGTAGGTAAACATTTTATCTTCGCTGGAAGCCACCGCATTTGCTTTTCCATAAAGTTTCGCTTCCTGATAAGCTTTCTTTGCCCACTGGCCTGTGATAATATAATCCGCCACCCGATTCTTCATCAGATTCATGGGGATCATGGCAAATTGCAGGGAGGCTCCTCCCTGTAGGAACAAAACCTTATAATTCTCCGGAATATCCATAAGTTCCCGTAAATCGGAAATTGCTTCATTATGGATTTCCTCATATGCCTTGGAACGATGGCTCATCTCCATCACAGACATTCCCGTTCCCCGGTAGTCCAGCATTTCTTCTGCGGCCTCTTTCAAAACCGCTTCCGGCAGAGTAGCCGGTCCTGCAGAAAAGTTATAAATTCTAGCCATAGATTCTCCTCCTATTCCCTAATAACTATTTTAACACCCATATTACTCTATTTATTAAGTCTTTTCAAGTATTATATTGATTATTTTCGGAAAATTTGACTTTCGTTCAAAAAGCGTCAGTAATTCCTTCCACCTGTAAGCAAATGCCACAGAAAAGGAACCCTTGTTTTCATAACTTTTCCTGCCAGAACACTGAGCATCACACACAGCAAGGGCATAGCCAGGAATAAAAAAACAGCTATCAGAAAATCTCCCGGGAACAGGAACGCCGCCGTTTTATTCACCAGACGGACAACTGCAAAATGCACCGCATACAGAAAAAAGGTATCTTTCATCCACGCCTTCACCGGCCAGAGCCTGGACTGGTCCACCAAAGCCCATACGCCTAACGGGACAAACAGACGAAACAGCACCAGAAGCCCTACAGCCCCTGTTTGCCCATACAGAATACGGCATAACAAGCCGGCTATCACAAAAGCTGTCCCTGCCCTGATATGCCAGCTGCTTCTTGCCCCTTCTGCCTTTTTCTTTTCGTGGATAGCAAAATATCCGGCTGCAGAATAGTACAAAAGAGAATCCTCATTGATGACCGGAATATTGACTGCCGTCCATACCAATCCGCTCACAATTACCAGGTACAGGGCTGCCGTCTCTTTTCTTTTCAGAAGCGCATAGATAACGGGAGTAAGTGCCACCAGCCAGATCAGCTGGTACAGATACCAGAACACATAATTATACCGGTAATGAAAAACCGCCTGAAACAGATTGTTCCAGTCCACAGGAATGATTCCTTTCCCCACCACATCCGTTAATCCGCCGATCCGGCTGGCAAGGATATATCCGAGATAATAGATCCCATTCCACAGCAAAAAAGGAACCACCAATGACTGACATCTGGATTTCCATTTTCCCTTCAGCCTGCTCCAATTAAAATTCCGGTAAAACAGGTAGGCTGAAATCATAAAAAACGATGGTACCGCCAGCTGGCCTATCTCATTTCCCAGGAAACGTTCCACCTGTCCCAGCCTGGCAGCCGCAGGAGAATTTCCCAAAAACAATTCTGCATTCAGCGCATGCCCCCACACTACCAGCAGGCTTGAACAGAATGTAAACCACTGTATCTTATTTCGGAACTGCTGTTCTTCCACAGGATTCCTCCTTTTCTGATCACCTTTCATTATCAAAAGTATACCAAAATCTTCATATATTTTTCAAACTTTTTCCACATAAAATATGCTATACTACTTTCCATCAGAAATATCATATGGCCTTATGCCATTGTATCAAAAAAGGAGGGCATTTATGTTCTTTTCTCATTCTCTTTTCCGGGTATCGGGGACCTTTGCCCTGGTCTTCTCCCTTGCTCTTCCATTTACAGCCTTTGCTGATGATGATTTCTTTCACACCGCAGCCATTGGTCCCGGTGTAGAAAATCTGTCTCCCAGCGACACTTATGCAGAATATCAGTGGGGCTTTAAAAATCACGGTGATCTGCAGCTGGTGGAAATCCGGGACCGATTTGCCTATGGTGGCTCTTCCTATGTTCCACCATCAGAATCTTCTTCCGGATTCGCCATACCTCTCCAGCCAGGCAGTCTGGAAACCGTGACCACAACTGCCACAGCCGGGATTGATATCAATCTTCTTCCTGCCTGGAATCTTTATGACTCCGCCACTGACACCCGGGAAGTGACCGTAGCTGTGATCGATACGGGAGCCAATCTGTTTCATCCGGATCTGAAAGACTCCGTCTGGACCAATCCTGGGGAAATCCCCTGGGACAACATTGATAATGATGGAAACGGCTATGTAGACGATTATTATGGTTGGAACTTCTTCTACAACAATCCATTTGTTTTCTCCGGCAGCGCAGAAGATACTCATGGAACCCATGTAGCCGGAATCATTTCCGCTAAACGGGAAAACGGAGGAGTGGTGGGAATCACAGGTCCTATCAACGGAAATTCTCCCAAAATAAAGATCATGATCCTGAAAGCTCTGGGAACCTCCCAGGGAATCGGTACTCCCGAAGATGTGGTAGCCGCTATCCGGTATGCAGAAGCGAACGGCGCCTCCATCTGCAACCTCAGCTTCTGTTCCAGTACTTATAGCCAGGAACTGGCTGATACGATCCAAGCTTCTTCTATGCTGTTTGTGGTAGCCGCTGGGAATGGAGATGAACAGGGCATTGGATATCATATTGATTCCGCTCCTGTCTATCCTGCCAGCCTGCCTTATGATAACATAATTGTTGTTTCCAGCCTGGATTTCAACGGTGCTTTGAACACCTCCTCCAATTATGGACCAACAAGTACCGATATTGCCGCTCCCGGCAGCTACATCGTGAGCACAACTCCAGAGGGATACGGATTTTTAAGCGGTACTTCCATGGCTGCCCCCATGGTCACGGGAACTGCTGCTTTACTGTATTCTTATCACCCTGATTTTTCTCTTCAGGATATCAGAACTGCTATCCTTCAATCAGCCCGCCCCCTGGATTCCCTTGCAGGTACCTGTTCCACAGGAGGAATGTTAGATGCGGGAAACGCTTTTTTGTGGGAAAAACCTGTGTAACAGAAAAGCCCGGAAGGCATTGCCTTCCGGGCTTACTTACGCTTGAACACAAATTATCTATACGGATAAAGTTTTATTGATAAATTCAGAATTATTCGATAATGGAAACAACTCTACCAGAACCAACTGTTCTACCACCTTCACGGATAGCGAAACGAAGACCCTGCTCCATAGCTACCGGGTGAATCAGTTCTACAGTCATTTCTACGTTATCACCAGGCATACACATTTCTGTACCAGCCGGTAATTCGCAAACGCCAGTAACGTCAGTTGTTCTGAAATAGAACTGCGGACGATAGTTGTTGAAGAAAGGAGTATGACGGCCACCCTCGTCTTTGGTCAGAACGTATACCTGAGCGGTAAATTTCTTGTGGCACTTTACAGAACCTGGCTTAACCAGACACTGTCCACGCTCGATCTCGTTTCTCTGAACACCACGAAGCAGAGCACCGATGTTATCACCAGCCTGAGCCTCGTCAAGCAGCTTACGGAACATCTCGATACCGGTAACAACTACCTTACGAACGTCCTCATGAACACCAACGATCTCAACTTCGTCAGATACGTGCAGAACACCTCTCTCTACTCTACCAGTAGCAACAGTACCACGACCGGTAATGGAGAATACGTCCTCTACAGGCATCAGGAACGGCTTGTCAGTCTCACGCTGCGGATCCGGAATGTAGCTGTCTACAGCATCCATCAGTTCCAGGATCTTGTCGCCCCACTCGCTGGACGGATCTTCCAGAGCCTTCAGAGCAGAACCCTGAATGATAGGAGTATCATCGCCCGGGAATTCATACTCGGTAAGCAGGTCTCTGATTTCCATCTCAACCAGCTCTAACAGTTCCGGATCGTCTACCATGTCACATTTGTTCATGAATACAACGATGTAAGGAACGCCTACCTGACGGGACAGAAGGATGTGCTCTCTTGTCTGAGCCATTACACCATCGGTAGCAGCTACTACCAGGATAGCGCCGTCCATCTGTGCAGCACCAGTGATCATGTTCTTTACATAGTCAGCATGTCCTGGGCAGTCAACGTGTGCATAGTGTCTCTTCTCAGTCTCGTACTCAACGTGTGCAGTAGAGATGGTGATACCACGCTCTCTCTCTTCCGGAGCCTTATCGATGTTCTCGAAAGCAACTGCCTCACCAGTACCTAATCTATCATGAAGAGTCTTTGTGATAGCAGCTGTCAGAGTAGTTTTACCATGGTCAACGTGGCCGATGGTACCGATGTTACAATGCGGTTTCGTTCTTTCAAACTTAGCTTTAGCCATTTTATAACGTCCTCCTTAATTTACACCCTTCAGGGCTGTTTTGTTGTTATTGTCTAGGCTGTCTATAATTATATTCTATTTCAATACTTATTTCAAGCCTATTTCTTTAGATTCCGGGGCGTTTTCACGCCTCCGGAAGCTGAAAACTGATTCAATTATTTGCCTTTTCTCTCGCTTAAAACTTTCTCCTGTACGCTCTTCGGTACTGGTTCGTACTTATCAAAGAACATGGAGTAGTTTCCACGGCCCTGGGTCTTAGAACGCAGGTCTGTGGAGTAGCCGAACATCTCGGACAACGGAACGAAAGCTTTTACCATCTTTCCGCCGCCAACGTCGTCCATACCTTCAATCCGGCCACGACGGGAGTTAATGTCGCCGATAACATCGCCCATGTATTCCTCAGGCATTGTTACCTCTACCTTCATGATCGGCTCAAGCAGGATAGCTCCGGCTTTCTGCATAGCTTCCTTGAATGCCAGGGAACCTGCAATGTGGAATGCCATCTCAGAAGAGTCTACTTCATGATAGGAACCGTCGAATACAGTTGCATGAACGCCCAGTACCGGGAATCCGCCCAGGATACCTGCCTTAGCAGCTTCCTCAATACCCTCGCCAACTGCAGGAATATATTCCTTCGGGATAGCACCGCCGACAACGGTGGAATCAAACTTAAAGGTCTCCTCTGCGTTAGCATCCATAGGCTCAAAGTGTACTTTACAGTGACCGTACTGACCACGTCCACCAGACTGTTTTGCATACTTGCTGTCTACATCAACAGCCTTGGTAAAGGTCTCCTTGTAAGCAACCTGAGGTGCACCTACGTTAGCCTCTACGTTAAACTCACGAAGCAGACGGTCTACGATGATTTCCAGATGAAGCTCACCCATACCGGAGATAATGGTCTGTCCAGTCTCCTGGTCGGTTCTTGCACGGAAAGTAGGATCTTCCTCAGCAAGCTTTGCAAGAGCTTCGCCCATCTTGCCCTGACCAGCTTTGGTCTTCGGCTCGATAGCAATATCGATAACAGGCTCCGGGAACTCCATAGATTCCAGAATAACCGGATGCTGTTCATCACAAATGGTATCACCTGTGGTGGAAACCTTGAAACCTACTGCAGCAGCGATATCGCCGGAGTAAACTTTCTCGATCTCCTGTCTCTTATTTGCGTGCATCTGCACGATACGTCCAACACGCTCTTTCTTGCCCTTCGTAGCATTCAGAACATAAGAACCGGAGTTCATGGTTCCGGAATACACACGGAAGAAAGCAAGTTTTCCAACGAACGGGTCAGTCATGATCTTGAATACCAGAGCGGAGAATGGTTCTTCATCAGAAGAATGTCTCTCGATTTCATTTCCTTCCATATCCACACCCTTGATAGCAGGGATGTCAGTAGGAGCTGGCATGAATTCGATGACAGCATCCAGAAGCTTCTGAACACCTTTGTTTCTGTATGCAGATCCGCAGCATACCGGAATAGCTGTACATTCGCAGGTAGCTTTTCTCAGCACTTTCTTCATTTCTTCTACAGAAGGTTCTTCACCTTCCAGGTACATCATCATCAGGTCGTCATCTAACTCGCAGATCTTCTCTACCAGTTCAGAATGATACAGTTCTGCATCATCCTTCATATCTTCCGGAATATCTACGATACTGATGTCATCACCCTTATCATCGTTGTAGATGTAAGCTTTCATCTCGAACAGGTCGATGATTCCCTTGAATTCATCTTCCTTGCCGATAGGAAGCTGTAAACAGATGGCATTCTTGCCAAGTCTGGTACGGATCTGATCTACAGCGTTATAGAAATCTGCACCAAGAATGTCCATCTTATTGATGAAAGCCATTCTCGGAACATTGTAGGTATCTGCCTGACGCCATACATTCTCTGACTGGGGCTCAACACCACCTTTTGCGCAGAAAACGCCTACAGCGCCGTCCAGCACACGCAGGGAACGTTCTACTTCTACCGTAAAGTCAACGTGTCCAGGAGTATCGATAATGTTGATACGATGCTCCGGAGCGCCTGGCTTCGGTTTGCAGTTCTCTTCCAGGGTCCAATGGCAAGTAGTAGCTGCAGAGGTAATTGTGATACCTCTTTCCTGCTCCTGCTCCATCCAGTCCATGGTTGCGTTGCCTTCATGAGTATTACCAATCTTATAGTTTACACCAGTATAATACAGGATACGCTCGGTCAATGTGGTCTTACCAGCATCGATGTGAGCCATAATACCGATATTTCTGGTTCTCTCCAATGGATATTCTCTTCCAGCCAAGGTTTTTTCCTCCTATAATAATTAGAAGCGATAGTGCGCAAATGCCTTGTTGGCCTCTGCCATCTTGTGCATATCTTCTTTTCTCTTCACGGAAGCGCCTGTATTGTTAGCTGCATCCATGATCTCGTTTGCCAGTCTCTCTTCCTGGGTCTTCTCGCCTCTCTTACGGGAGAACATGGTCAACCAGCGAAGAGCCAGAGCCTGTCTTCTTTCCGGCTTAACCTCGATCGGTACCTGATAGGTAGCTCCGCCGATACGTTTAGCCTTTACTTCCAGTACAGGCATGATGTTATTCATTGCTTCTTCAAATACCTCTACAGCGTCCTTGCCGCTCTTCTCTGCGACACGTTCAAATGCGCCGTAAACGATTTTCTGGGCAACACCCTTCTTGCCGTCCAACATAATATTGTTGATCAGCTTCGTTACAACCTTATTGTTGTAAATCGGATCTGCCAGAACGTCTCTTTTCTGAGTATGTCCTTTTCTTGGCACGTTACTTCCCTCCTTAATACTACTGCCGAACCGGACAAGCCGATTCCCGCAGCTTTACTTAATTCCTCGGTACTCACACGGATTGTGTGTTCGTGCTCGGTTCCTAATCTATAATCCTGCAACCTACAGGTCAATATCAAAAGGTCCGGCACTTAGGTTCCGTTTAAAACGGATTATTTTTTCTCTTTCGGTTTCTTAGCGCCGTACTTGGAACGAGCCTGTTTCCTGTTAGCAACGCCTGCGGTATCCAGAGTTCCTCTGATGATGTGATATCTTGTACCAGGTAAATCCTTTACCCTTCCGCCACGGATCAGAACAACGCTGTGCTCCTGTAAGTTATGTCCCTCACCTGGGATATAGCTTGTTACCTCGATACCGTTGGAAAGACGTACTCTGGCGATTTTTCTCAGAGCAGAGTTCGGCTTTTTCGGGGTAGCTGTCTTAACAGCAGTGCAAACTCCACGCTTCTGCGGTGCAGATTCGTTGGTAGCACGCTTCTGAAGAGAGTTGTAACCCTTCTGAAGAGCCGGAGCGGTAGATTTCTTTACTGCGGACTGTCTTCCCTTTCTAACTAACTGGTTAAATGTTGGCATTCTTTTCACCTCCTGTGATATTGTCTGTGGTTGCGCTTATTCAGCGTATTTTTGCGCACAAAAACACTGCCTGTTTCCTGCACGCCTTCCTATTATATCTGTATTGTTTTTTTGTGTCAAGGATTTTTTGCCTGCTTGCAGTTTTTTTACCCTGATTGTATACTATAAGCAAAGCTTTGCTGCCGTATGGAACCTTTCACAGGCAGCGGTACCAATTATGCAAAGGAGAGTCTATTATTATGAAATTAGTCATCATCGAACCTCTCGGCGTAGAAGATGAAAAACTGCTTTCCATGGCCAAACATGCACTTCCCGAATCTCTGGAAATCCAGTATTATGACACCCGGGTTACGGATACGGAAACTCTGATCGAACGTGGCAGAGACGCGGATATCATTGCTGTTTCCAACCTTCCTCTCAACGCTGATGTCATCAATGGGTGCAAGAACCTAAAAATGCTGGCTGTGGCATTTACCGGCATTGACCATATTGCTATGGATGCCTGCCGGGAAAGAGGCATCACTGTCTGCAACTGTTCCGGATATTCCAATGCCGCAGTTGCGGATCTGGTGTTCGGCATGATCGTAGCTTTATATCGCAACATGATTGCCTGTGACCAGGCTGTCAGAAACGGCGGAACCAAAGACGGACTTGTAGGATTTGAGCTGGAAGGCAAAAAATTTGGTGTAATCGGCACAGGAGCGATCGGTCTGCGGGTAGCAGCCATTGCCCAGGCTTTCGGCTGCGAAGTCTATGCTTACAGCCGCACGAAAAAAGATATTCCGGGAATCACTTATGTGGACCTGGACACTTTATTATCCACCTGCGATATCGTATCTCTCCACACTCCTTTGAACGATTCCACCCGTGGCCTGATGGGGAAAGCCCAGTTTGAACGGATGAAACCAAATGCCATTCTGATCAACACCTCCCGTGGGCCGGTAGTAGACAGCCAGGCCCTGGCCGATGCGCTCAACAATGGAAAAATTGCGGGAGCCGGTATCGATGTATTTGAAGGAGAACCTCCTATTGCAAAAGACCATCCTCTTCTGAACGCCAAAAATACCGTCATCACTCCTCATGTAGCCTTTGCTACCAAAGAGGCTCTGGTAAAAAGAGCTGTGATCGTATTTGACAATATTGTAAAATGGTTAAACGGAACTCCCCAGAATGTAATGAAATAATCAGACAAAAAAGGACAGCCAGGCACTTGCATTCCCGGCTGTCCTTTTTTCATGAGGGGTTAGAAGTATGAGAGTATCACTCTCTGTTACATTAGGATTGGCATATCCTCTATACAATATTCATCGCTGTGTTCCCTTGCGATGGTTAAAGTATATCATAAGAATTTTTTTCTGTCAACAATTTTGATAATAATTTTCAAATTCATTTTATTTCTTTTTTATCTCTTTCACACCGCAGTGGCAGCTCCCACTGCAGCTGCTTCCACAACCGCAGCAGCTTTTTCCTTCTTTTTTATCTTTCACAAGTTTTCTGATCACCAGGAATACACACCCTGCAATCAACAGAATCAGTAAAATATCTATCAAATTCATCCTTACCTCCTTACCTTCTTTCCTATCCGTTCTAACTATAGCTCAGAATATTTTTTCTGTCAAGTTTTTGATAACAATTTTCATTTTCTCTTCATTTTATAGCATTCCCTCTTCTAACATATTGACATTTTTCGATTTGATGAATATAATAAAACCAGGAAAAGGAGGAATGACATGACTGCAAACGAAAAAAACGCAAGAATATTCAAAGCCTTCTGCGATCCCAACCGGCTGACCATTCTGGAGTTGCTGCAGGATGGTGAAAAATGCGCCTGCAAGCTGCTGGAAGAACTGAATATCGGGCAATCTACTCTATCCCATCATATGAAAATCCTGTGTGACTCAGGGATTGTCCTTGGCCGCAAAGAAGGAAAATGGACCCACTATTCTCTGAATCCTGCAGGAATTAAGGAAGCCAAAAAAATTCTGGACCAAGTAACCAGAATGACTCCTGAGCAATCCGGGTAGTCCTGTTAATCATCCGCTCTTACCGGGGCGGATCATCTTTAGAATATTACATCTATATATTTCAATATATAGATAGAAGGAGCTTTTATGGAAACAGTAAAAACTGCCTGGGATTTCCTGCAAAACGAAATCCTGGGGATGCACTGGCTCAACCGCCTGGTAGGAGACTTGCTGAATCTCCTGGGAATTGATCCCACAGACCGTTGGGGAGCAAGTATTCATTTTTTTATCTATGATACAATCAAAATTATGGTCCTTCTGGGTGTCCTGATTTTTATCATCTCCTACATCCAGAGTTATTTTCCTCCGGAACGGACAAAACGGATACTTGGCAGATTCCATGGCCTATCCGCCAATATACTGGCTGCGCTGCTGGGTACGGTAACTCCCTTTTGTTCCTGTTCCTCCATTCCCCTGTTTATCGGATTTACCAGTGCCGGGCTGCCTCTTGGGGTTACATTCTCATTTCTGATTTCTTCGCCCATGGTCGATCTCGGCTCTCTGGTCCTTCTCATGAGTATTTTCGGCTGGAAGGTTGCTGTAATCTATGTGGGACTGGGATTGGTCATCGCTGTTGCAGGAGGCACTCTCATAGATCATCTTCATCTGGAAAACTATGTGGAAGACTATATCCGAAAAGGCCGCTCTCTCACCGCCAGCCAGGAAACCATGACTGCTTCCAAGCGTCTGCGTTATGCCTGGGACCAGGTAATATCAACCGCCAGAAAAGTTTTCCCCTATGTTCTGGCCGGTGTTGCCATCGGCGCCCTTATTCATAACTGGATACCGGAAGACCTTATTGTGCAGACTCTGGGAACCGGAAATCCTCTGGGTGTTGTCTTCGCTGTCATAGCCGGTATTCCCATGTATGCGGATATCTTCGGTACTATTCCCATTGCAGAGGCCCTGCTGGCCAAAGGCGCGCAATTAGGAGTCGTCCTGTCTTTCATGATGGGCGTTACTACCCTTTCTCTGCCTTCTATTATCATGTTGCGCAAGGCAGTAAAGCCCAGATTATTAAGCATCTTCATTATGATCTGCACACTGGGAATCATCCTGGTAGGTTATTTCTTCAATGCGATACAATTTCTTATTGTATAAATAGAAACAAAAATGATTTGGAGGTAATTCACTATGACACTGTTTGGTTTTGGAAAGAAAAAGGAATCTTCCTGTCCGGAAATTAAAAACAGGATTCTTTCCGCAAAAGTATTGGGATCCGGCTGTTCTTCCTGTCACACCTTGTATAAAAATACAAAGTCAGCCTTTTCCGCAATGGAGATTCCTGTAGAAGTAAAATATATCACAGATATGGAGACCATCATGAATTATGGAGTGATGAGTATGCCGGTCCTGGTGATCAACGAAAAAGTGCTTTCTTCGGGAAAGGTTTTAAAGGCTGCTGAAATCGAAACGTTACTACAGCAGTCAGATATTTAAAGGAGGTACTTACTATGAACTGCCAACACGTAAAAGAATGCGCCTGTCCCAAGAAAACCTGCCCGAACAACGGAAAGTGCTGCGACTGCGTCACCAAACACAGAAACACGGACAGCCTTCCTTATTGTCTTTTTCCAAATAATGGAGGCGATAAAAGTGTGGAAAACTATTACCGCACATTAAAGCAGCGTTTTGAATAAAGCCTGGCAGATTTTTCTGCATGCCGTAAAATAAAAATAGAAAAAGACGGAAAAAGCAAAATGCTTTTTCCGTCTTTTTCTTTAAATCTGTTCGGTCTCACTGATCTCCAGCACATCCTCTGCGCTGTCTTCCTCATCAAGAAGGATTTCATCTTCCATGGATACATCTGTATTCAGTCTTACATTGCGGTAACGTTTCATACCGGTACCTGCTGGAATCAGCTTACCGATAATAACATTCTCTTTCAGACCGATCAGATGGTCAACCTTTCCATTGATTGCTGCCTCTGTCAGAACCTTGGTGGTTTCCTGGAATGATGCAGCAGACAGGAAGGAATCCGTAGCCAGAGATGCTTTGGTAATACCCAGCATAACCTGCTTTCCTTCTGCCGGCTTCTTGCCTTCTGCAATCAATGCCTCATTCATATCGTTGTAATCCAGAACGTCCATGGATACTCCCGGAAGAACATCGGAATCTCCGCTCTCCTCAATCTTGATCTTCTTCAGCATCTGACGAACGATCACTTCGATATGCTTATCGTTGATCTCAACACCCTGGAGACGGTACACACGCTGTACCTCACGGATCATGTAATCCTGTACAGCACGCACGCCCTTAATCTTCAGAATATCATGAGGATTGATGCTACCTTCTGTCAGTTCATCACCAGCCTCGATCACCTGGCCTTCGGTTACCTTGATTCTGGAACCATAAGGAATCAGATAGGTCTTGGAGTTGCCAGTCTCATTATCTGTTACCACAATTTCTCTCTTCTTCTTGGTGTCTTTGATATTTACCACACCACCAAACTCAGAGATAATTGCCAGACCTTTTGGCTTACGGGCCTCAAAAAGCTCCTCGACACGGGGAAGACCCTGTGTGATATCGCCGCCGGCCACACCACCGGTATGGAAGGTACGCATGGTCAGCTGAGTACCAGGCTCACCGATAGACTGTGCTGCAATAATACCTACAGCCTCTCCCACCTGTACCGGCTGTCCGGTAGCCATGTTGGCACCGTAACATTTTGCACAGACACCAATGTGGGATTTACAGCTTAATACGGTACGGATCTTCACAGAATCACGTCCCAGTTTCCGCAGGACTTTCATAACAGCTGCCGCACGCTTCGGTGTACACATATGATTTGCCTTAACTACCACTTCTCCCGTATCCGGGTCTACGATAGTCTCTGCAATATATCTTCCTGTCAATCTCTCTTCCAGGCTCTCAATGGTCTCCTGACCATCCATAAAGCCCTTGATTTCCATAAACGGAATTTCTTTTCCTTCGCAGCAGTCTGTTTCCCTGACGATCAGGTCCTGGGATACATCAACCAGACGTCTGGTCAGATAACCAGAGTCGGCTGTACGAAGAGCCGTATCGGACAGACCTTTACGAGCTCCGTGAGCAGAGATAAAGTACTCCAATACGTCCAGACCTTCACGGAAGTTGGACTTAATGGGAAGTTCAATGGTATGACCGGTAGTATCTGCCATAAGTCCACGCATACCTGCCAGCTGTTTGATCTGCTTATCAGAACCACGGGCTCCGGAGTCAGCCATCATGTAAATGTTATTGTACTTATCCAATCCGGTTAACAGATCATGGGTCAGCTGGTCGTCTGTTGCCTTCCAGGTTTCGATTACTTCTTTATATCTCTCTTCCTCTGTGATCAGACCACGGCGGAAGTTTCTGGAAATCTTATCTACCGTTGCCTGGGCATCTGCGATCAGCTTCGGCTTGGAAGCCGGCACGGTCATATCAGAAATGGATACTGTCATGGCTGCCCTGGTAGAATATTTGTAACCAATGGACTTAATGTCATCCAGGGTGATCGCTGTCTGAGTAGCACCATGGGTATTGATAACTTTCTCCAGGATCTGTTTCAGCTGTTTCTTACCTACATGGAAGTCAACTTCCAGCTTCAGCTCATTTCCTTCGATGGATCTGTCCACAAATCCCAGATCCTGAGGAATAATCTCATTGAAAATAAACCGGCCTACCGTAGATTCTACGATAGCAGTTTTGGAAGTTCCATCAGGCATTTCCTTGGTTACTCTTACCTTGATCCTGGAATGCAGGGTAACAACACCATTTTCATAAGCCAGAATAGCCTCATTCACACTCTTGAAGCATTTGCCTTCTCCGACAGCTCCCGGTCTCTCCTGAGTCAGATAGTAAATACCAAGGACCATATCCTGAGAAGGTACGGCCACAGGACCACCATCAGAAGGCTTCAGAAGGTTGTTGGGAGACAGAAGCAGGAAACGGCACTCTGCCTGGGCTTCCACAGACAGCGGCAGATGAACAGCCATCTGGTCACCGTCAAAGTCTGCGTTAAACGCAGTACATACCAACGGATGGAGCTTGATCGCTTTACCTTCCACCAGGATCGGTTCAAATGCCTGGATTCCCAGTCTGTGCAGGGTAGGAGCACGGTTTAACATAACCGGATGCTCTTTGATCACGTCTTCCAGCACATCCCATACTTCCGGCTGCAGACGCTCCACCATTTTCTTTGCATTCTTTATATTATGAGCAGTTCCATTGGAAACCAGCTCCTTCATAACAAACGGCTTAAACAGCTCGATCGCCATTTCCTTCGGCAGACCACACTGATAAATCTTCAGCTCCGGTCCTACTACGATAACAGAACGTCCTGAATAGTCTACACGTTTTCCCAGAAGGTTCTGACGGAAACGTCCCTGTTTTCCTTTCAGCATATCAGAAAGAGATTTCAGTGCTCTGTTTCCAGGTCCGGTTACCGGTCTTCCCCGACGGCCATTATCAATCAGGGCATCCACTGCTTCCTGAAGCATACGTTTTTCATTACGAACAATAATGTCCGGAGCTCCCAATTCCAGAAGTCTTGCCAGACGGTTGTTACGGTTAATGATTCTTCTGTACAGATCATTCAGGTCAGACGTAGCAAAACGTCCGCCATCCAGCTGTACCATAGGACGGATATCCGGTGGAATTACCGGAATCACATTCATGATCATCCACTCCGGACGGTTTCCTGAATTGCGGAATGCCTCCACAACTTCCAGTCTCTTGATGATTCTGGCACGTTTCTGTCCGGTAGCATCTTTCAGGGCTTTTCTCAATTCTTCTGAATCTTTTTCCAGATCGATGGCTTTTAACAGTTCCTGAATTGCTTCTGCACCCATTCCTACACGGAATGCACCATAACCGTACTTTTCAATCTCATCCCGGTACTCTTTCTCAGACAGAACCTGTTTTAACTGAAGAGAAGTCTGTCCTGGATCCAGTACGATATAAGATGCGAAGTACAGGACTTTCTCCAATGTTCTTGGAGAAATGTCCAGAATAAGGCCCATACGGCTGGGAATTCCCTTAAAATACCAGATATGGGAAACGGGAGCTGCCAGCTGGATATGGCCAACACGTTCTCTACGCACACTGGCCTTTGTTACTTCAACGCCGCAACGGTCGCAGATCACACCTTTGTATCTGATTTTTTTGTATTTTCCGCAGTGACATTCCCAGTCCTTTGTCGGTCCGAAAATGCGTTCGCAGAACAAGCCGTCTTTTTCCGGTTTCAGAGTCCTGTAGTTAATGGTCTCAGGTTTTTTCACTTCACCATGGGACCACTCCAGGATTTTCTCCGGGGAAGCCAGACCAATCTTGATGGCATCAAATACCAACGGCTGATAAGTTTCATTTGTCTCAGGCATATATGATACTCCCTTCTACTTATTCTTCATCGTCAAAAGAGTCATCGCCCAGGTCGAACGAATCATCTCCGAAGTCATCTTCGGACTCTTCCGGCTCGTCTTCCACGTTCACCAGTTCATCTCCGTTAAATTCCTGCTGCTGATATCCATAGCTGCCATAGGACTCTTCTTCATTGAACCGACGGTCTCCCTCAATAATGGAACGCAGGTCTGTATCACCATAATCAATGGTCTCTGTCAGCTCTACTTCCGTATTATCATCACGGAGCACTCTTACATCAAGTCCCAGAGACTGAAGCTCTTTCAGAAGTACCTTGAAAGACTCCGGAATACCCGGCTCCGGAATATTTTCTCCCTTGATAATAGCTTCGTAAGTCTTCACACGTCCGATCACATCGTCAGACTTCACAGTCAGGATCTCCTGAAGGGTGTAGGATGCACCATACGCCTCCAGAGCCCAAACCTCCATCTCTCCGAAACGCTGTCCGCCGAACTGAGCTTTTCCTCCCAGAGGCTGCTGGGTAACCAGAGAGTATGGTCCGGTAGAACGGGCATGGATCTTATCATCAACCAGATGATGCAGTTTCAGATAGTGCATGTGTCCAATGGTAACCGGGCTGTCAAAATATTCTCCCGTACGTCCGTCACGAAGTCTTACCTTACCGTCACGGGACAGCGGCACTCCTTTCCACAGTTCTCTGTGCTCCAGATGGCTGCCCAGATAGTCCATGACTTCCGGTTTCAGTGTATCTTTATATTTCTCCTGGAATTCTTCCCAGGAAGTATTCACATAATCGTTTGCCACATCCAGGGTGTCCATGATGTCCACCTCGTTTGCGCCGTCAAATACCGGAGTGGAAATATTAAAGCCAAGAGCTTTCGCTGCCAGACTCAGATGAATCTCAAGCACCTGCCCGATATTCATACGGGACGGCACGCCCAGAGGGTTCAGCACGATATCCAGCGGCCGGCCGTTAGGCAGGAACGGCATATCTTCCACAGGAAGCACACGGGAAACCACACCCTTGTTACCGTGACGTCCTGCCATCTTATCGCCTACAGAAATCTTTCTCTTCTGAGCAATATAGATACGTACCGTCTCATTCACACCAGGAGACAGTTCATCTCCGTTTTCTCTGGTGAATACCTTGGCATCCACTACAATACCATAAGCGCCGTGGGGAACTTTCAGGGAAGTATCCCTTACTTCTCTGGCTTTCTCACCGAAGATAGCGCGGAGCAGTCTCTCTTCCGCTGTCAGCTCCGTCTCTCCCTTAGGAGTTACCTTACCTACCAGGATATCTCCTGCACGGACTTCCGCACCAATCCGGATAATACCTCTTTCATCCAGATCCTTCAGTGCATCCTCACCGACTCCGGGAACATCCCGGGTGATCTCTTCCGGTCCCAGTTTCGTATCACGGGCTTCTGCTTCATATTCTTCAATATGAACAGAAGTATAAACATCTTCCTGTACCAGACGCTCGCTCAGAAGAACCGCATCCTCGTAGTTATAACCTTCCCAGGTCATGAAACCAATCAGCGGATTCTTACCAAGGGCAATTTCTCCATTCTGAGTGGAAGGTCCGTCTGCGATCACCTCTCCCGCTTCCACATGGTCTCCCTTGTAAACGATAGGCTTCTGGTTATAGCAGTTGGACTGGTTGCTTCTGGAGAATTTGATCAGACGGTATACATCACGGTTTCCATCGGAATCTCTCTTAATGATGATCTCATTGGAAGCGGAACGTTCTACCACACCTGCGTTCTTTGCCACTACGCAGACACCGGAGTCTACGGCAGCCTTTCCTTCAATACCGGTACCAACCACAGGAGCTTCTGTTTTCAGAAGCGGCACTGCCTGACGCTGCATGTTGGATCCCATCAGCGCACGGTTCGCATCGTCGTTCTCCAGGAACGGGATCATAGAGGTAGCCACAGAGAATACCATCTTCGGGGATACGTCCATCAAGTCAATATTCTTTTTCTGGAACTCGGAAGTCTCCTCGCGGAAACGTCCGGATACATTGTTATGGACAAAATGTCCTTCTTCATCCAGCGGCTCGTTTGCCTGCGCTACAATGAAGTTATCCTCTTCATCTGCAGTCAGATATACCACATCATCTGTAACCACAGGATTTTCCGGATCTGTTTTATCTACCACACGGTAAGGCGCCTCGATAAAGCCATATTCATTTACCCGGGCATAGGTTGCCAGGGAGTTGATCAGACCGATGTTAGGACCTTCAGGAGTCTCAATGGGGCACATACGTCCGTAGTGGGTATAATGAACGTCTCGCACCTCGAATCCGGCACGGTCTCTGGAAAGACCGCCAGGTCCCAATGCAGAAAGACGTCTCTTGTGTGTCAGTTCAGCCAGAGGGTTATTCTGGTCCATGAACTGGGACAGCTGGGAACTGCCGAAGAATTCCTTCACGGCTGCTGTCACCGGTTTGATATTGATCAGGGACTGAGGCGTAATACCCTCCATATCCTGAGTCGTCATTCTTTCCCTTACCACTCTTTCCATTCTGGAAAGTCCAATACGGTACTGGTTCTGGAGCAGCTCGCCTACCGCACGGATACGACGGTTACCCAGATGGTCGATATCGTCAGAAGTTCCCACTTCTTCTTCCAGATGCATATTATAGTTGATAGAAGCCAGAATGTCTTCTTTTGTAATATGCTTCGGGATCAGTTCATGGATATTCTTTCTGATTGCCTCTTTCAGTTCTTCCTCACTGCCGTTTTCTTCCAGGATATTTTTCAGCACCGGGTAGAACACTAACTCTGTCACACCTACCTCTGCCGGGTCAAAATCCACATAAGCAGCCAGGTCTACCATCATATTGGAAAGCACTTTCTGATTTCTGGTTGGCCCCTGTACCCACACGTGAGGTACTGCGGCATCCTGAATCCTGGCCGCCAGCTCCTTATCCACAGAAGCTCCTTTTTCTGCCAGGATCTCTCCCGTATTCATATCCACAACATCTTCTGCCAGGATATGTCCTTTGATACGGTTCTTAAAATGAAGTTTCTTGTTGAATTTATATCTTCCTACTTTTGCCAGGTCATATCTCCTGGGGTCAAAGAACATACTGTTCAGCAGGCTCTCTGCGCTGTCCACAGAAAGCGGCTCACCGGGACGAATCTTCTTATACAGTTCCAGAAGACCATCCTGGTAATTGTCAGAAGTATCCTTACCAAAGCTTGCCAGCAGCTTCGGCTCCTCTCCAAACAGATCAATAATCTCCGCATTGGTGCCATATCCCAATGCACGGATCAGTACGGTAACCGGAACCTTTCTTGTCCGATCCACGCGTACATAAAAAATATCATTGGAATCCGTCTCGTATTCCAGCCACGCTCCTCGGTTGGGAATCACTGTACAGGAATACAATTCTTTACCGATCTTATCATGACCGATTCCATAATAAATACCAGGGGAACGTACTAACTGGCTGACAATAACACGCTCCGCGCCATTGATTACGAAGGAACCGGTATCTGTCATGAGCGGAAGATCGCCCATGAAAATCTCATGCTCGTTAATCTCGTCTTTGTCTTTATTGCAAAGCCTTACCTTTACCTTTAAAGGAGCCGCGTAAGTCGCATCACGTTCTTTGCATTCTTCAATGGTGTATTTCACATCATCTTTGCAAAGTGTAAAATCCACAAATTCCAGGCTCAGATGTCCTGCAAAGTCTGCAATTGGGGAAATGTCGTCAAACACTTCCTTCAAGCCTTCATCAAGGAACCACTGATAGGAATCCTTCTGGATCTCGATCAGGTTGGGCATCTCAAGAACTTCTTTTTGTCTTGAAAAGCTCATTCTTACGCTTTTACCGGATTTCACCGGACGCATTCTGCTTTTTTCCATTGACGTTTTCACCCCTGTTATCTTATTCTAATCCGTAGGGCGCCGCCCCTTCATAGGCGCACGCCGCCACAATAGTGCACATTACATATTATCATGGGGCTGTCAAGATGTCAAGGATTTTTCTCTTGCACTTTTCCCCAAAAAATGATATACTATTGCGGATAGGTTGTCCTATTGAAAATAACATAGTGGAGGTAGGCCATGTGGGACACATTTTTCACAGTGCTCATCGTTATTCTGGTAATCCTTATCATCGCCCTGACGATTCTTTACTTTGTAGGAAAGAGGCTTGAAAAACGTCAGGTTGAATCTCAGGCTCTCATGGAAGCCGCAGCGCAGACTGTTTCCATGCTGATCATCGACAAAAAGAAAATGAAATTGAAAGAGGCAGGTCTTCCCAAGATGGTATACGACCAAACGCCCAAATATCTGCGCCGTTCTAAAGTTCCGGTGGTAAAGGCTAAGATCGGTCCGAAAGTGATGACCCTGATGGCTGACCCGAGGGTATTTGAAGCCCTTCCAGTAAAGTCTGAAGTAAAAGTTGTCATGAGCGGCATTTACATATCGGAGATCAAAAGCGTACGGGGCGGTTCCATTGTGACTCCGCCAAAGAAAAAGGGATTTTTCGCCAGATTCAAAAAAGACAAATCTAACAAATAACGTCAAAAACCGCTGCGTAGAATATGCAGCGGTTTTTTATATCATACAATTCTTATTTTTATTCGTTATGAAAATCCTATCATAACAGCCAGGATCACAGTAAGAGATGCCACTACAAACAGCAGCGCCTGGAATTTGATCTGGAATTTCACCCAGCGTCCCCAATCCAGTCTGGCAGCTGCCAGAGCTCCCATCAAACAACCGGAAGTTGGTACGATAAAGTTGGTAAATCCATCTCCTAACTGGAAAGCCAGCACAGCTACCTGTCTGGTCACTCCCACAATGTCAGCCAACGGTGCCATGATCGGCATGGTAAGAGCTGCCTGTCCGGAACCGGATACTACAAAGAAATTGAACACTGCCTGGAACACATACATCAGCCATGCGGAAATCACCGGCGGGAATGCCTTCATTGCTTCTCCGATGCTGTGAAGAATCGTATTCAGCACAGTTCCATTCGTCGCATCGGTTCCGCCCAGCACGATCAGGATGCCCTGGGCCATTCCCACACACAGCGCAGCTCCCAGCAGGTCAGAAGCTCCTGTATTGAATGCCTTGGCAATATCATTCACTTTCATATCATTTAACCGGAACACGACACCGATCACTCCAGCCACCAATCCCATTACAAAAAACTGAGATGCAATCTCCGGAATGTAATAGCCTTGTCCGATCACTCCCCATATGGTCCACGCAATCGTCGCCACAATGGTCAGTAGTACCAATTTATGTCCTAAAGTAAACGGTACATTCTGATTCTCTTTTGCACTGAAATCATCCCGATAATACTGGTCTGTTTCATAAGAAACTGATTTCTGGGGATTGCGGTGGATTGCTTTCGCATATTTCATCGTAAAAATACAGGTAATTCCCGTAAAGACGATCCACATCACAATACGGAATGATGCTCCGGATAAAACCGGAACCTGAGCAACTCCCTGGGCAACTGCCAGTCCAAAGGGATTCATCCAGGAAGCGCCAAATCCTACCTGTGTGGCTACATAAGAGCACATGATTCCCACCACTGCATCATAGCCCAATGCAATAAACATGGGAACCAGGATCATGACAAAAGGCAATGCCTCTTCCCCCATGCCAAACACCGCACCTCCCAGGGAGAACAGGGTGATCAGCAGAGGTATCAGCAGAATCTCCCGTCCCTTAGTACGGGCTATTACCCGCATGATACCACTTTCCACAGCTCCCGTCCTCAGTACGATTCCAAAAGCTCCTCCTACAACCAGGATAAAAGCAATGATTCCTACTGCGGTTCCATTCTTGTCCCCCACAGTCAGGCCTTCAAATACATAATTCAGAATACCCTGACCGCCGAAGTCCTCGGTACCAAACAACGGAGCTACTTTTGTTACTTTGTTTCCATTCTCATCAAGCACATATTGGAAACTGTCCGGGTCAATCACTGTTCTTGTTTTTTCCTCACCATTCTGCATATAGGTGATTTCTTCCGTCTGGTATGTACCTATAGGAATGAACATGGTAAGGACTGCCGCAAACAGAATCACAAAAAATATGATCACATACGTATGCGGCATTTCAAATCTTTTTTTCTTTTCCATGAAATACCCCTTTCCTTATGATTATTCACTACCATCTGTTTAGTTTACCACATATCTGGAAAAAAAACATCTATATTTAGAAATTTTATACATACCTTTGCATACTTTCAGTTGTCAGACAGCTTTTGAACGGACCTCCAGTACAAGGGAGCATCTGGACACATGTTCGTAATTCACATCAAGGAAGTATTCCACCTTAACACAGAGCCGGTCTTCCTCTTCTTCCACCCCTATTTTGTCTGTGGTGATTCCCACTGTCATCTCACCGTAAGGAGTCACATATCTGGAATTTACTGTCTGTCCCTGACGGAATACCATATGGACTGCCGTGCCGCCCCGTTTCATGATCTCCATCCCGCCGTCTTTAATCTTTACCGTATTCTTTACAGCTTCCGGGACCTCCTCCATAATCTCATCATACAGAAAATAATGGGCTCCATTTTTAATATAATGATTTCCCGTAGTGACAAATTCCACATCAGAATCTTCTCCATCCTGAGAATGTATTCCACTGATGCTTATGATCACATCTTTTGTCATGGCAATTAAAACTCCTCGATATCTATCTTTTTTGTTTCTCTGACCTGTTCCGGTAAAATGGATACAGCAAAATTTGTAAACTCCTCTGCCTGGTCACTGACAAAGAACTGATACTTTTCCTCCGGGATCCTGGTGCAGGTAAGTCCCTGTTCCATCAGCATTCCTTTCAGTTCCACCGCCGTCTCGTAAGCAGGATTTACCAGAGTCACGCCATCACCCATGATTTTTCTCAATGTGCTTCTGATCAGCGGATAATGGGTACAGCCCATCACCAGCGTATCGATAAATTTCCCCTTCAGTTCTGATACATATCTGGACGCAATTTCCTCTGTCACCGAATCGTGCCAAAGCCCCTCTTCTACCAAAGGAACAAACAAGGGGCAGGCCTTACCGAATACCTGGGCATCTGGCCGGTATTTCCGGATCGTGTCTCCATAAATTCCGCTTTTTATGGTTCCTGCCGTGCCGATCACCCCGATTTTTCCGCTCCGGCTCATCTCTGCCGCCATATGGGCGCCGGCACGTACCACGCCGATCACCGGAATATCCGTTTCCTTCTCAATTTCTTCCAAAGCATAGGCACTGGCTGTGTTACAGGCAATCACAATGGCCTTCACGTCCTGAGTTCTGAGAAAATGGATCACCTGTTTGGCATAACGTATGATCGTCTCTTTCGATTTTGACCCATACGGCAGTCTGGCCGTATCTCCAAAATAGACCAACGGCTCATCAGGAAGCTGTCTGATAATCTCCCTGGCTACCGTCAGGCCTCCTATTCCGGAATCAAACACTCCTATGGGTGAATTTCTGTCCATATCTCTTTTTTCTCCTTACCTGTCATACCTCTGACAGCCATGGTCCAGAAGAGCCTGAACCAGTGCTTTTTTATCCATGCCGGCTGCTTCCCAGAGCATGGGATACATACTGATGGCTGTAAATCCCGGAAGGGTATTAATCTCATTGAATACCACTTCCCCGTTTTCTTTCACAAAGAAATCCACCCGGGACAGCCCATATCCGTCTACTGCTTTGAAAATTTCCACCGCAGCTTTTCTCACTTCCTCAGCCGCATTGCCCGGAAGAGGCGGGTTCACTACTGTTTTGGAATCTGCATTGTAATACTTGGCATCAAAATCATAAAATTCTGCTGCCGCCATAATTTCTCCCACTCCGGAAGCTTTTACCGGAACGTTTCCACCGCCAAATACAGCACATTCCACTTCATGGCCGATAATGGTTTCCTCCACCAGGATTTTTCTGTCGTGACGGGCCGCCTCTGTCAGAGCTGCCTCCAGTTCTTCCCGGTTTTCTGCTTTTCCTACTCCCTTACTGGAACCTGCGTTGGAAGGTTTTACAAAAACCGGATAGGAAAACTTCCCTTCTATCTTTTCTGCCACCCTGTTCATATCTGCCAGTTCCTCCCGGTATACGGGCACATAAGCGGCCTGACGGATTCCTAACGTATCTACAATGATCTTCGTATACAATTTATCCATGGAAACAGCGGAAGCCAGTACTCCGCAGCCCACATAAGGAATTCCTGCCAGTTCCAGGATTCCCTGAATCGTTCCATCCTCTCCATACAGCCCATGAAGGACCGGAAAAACCACATCTATTTTTACTTTTTTCCATTTTCCATCTTCCGACAGGATCACGCATTTATCCGTAGCGTCCGGAGAAATCACCGCACTGACCTTACTGTTTTTCCAGGAACCGTCCTGAATGCTTTCCAGGGAATCTGCCTTCACCCAATGGCCTTCTTCTGTGATCCCGATCAGCAGCACATCATAAGCTTCCCGGTCAATCTGTCCCGCCACATTCTGCACGGACATACAAGATACTATATGCTCAGAGGACTGCCCTCCAAAAATAACCGCAACTGTTTTTTTCATAATCTTCCATTCTCCTTGTTTTACAAATCATGCCTTTTCAGGCACAGAACGTTTATATTATAGCACACCTGGTTACAATTACAAAGAGAAACGACAAAAACACAGGAGGTTTTTATGAAGAGAATCACATACCTTTTCCTCAGCATCATCTGTCTTCTGATTTCTTCCCTTCTTTTCGGCGCAGCAAAACGGGCAGAGCATGAAGCACTAGCAGCAGAAATCTCACCGGGAATCCTCCGGTTTCACATTCTGGCCAACAGCAACAGCAGGGAAGACCAGGATTTAAAACTGGAAGTACGTTCTTTTCTTCTGGATGAAATTTATCGGGGACTGTTTTCGGATAACAGAAATGACTCTGTAACAAAAGAAGATATGGTCACATACATAACGACAAACTCAACGTCTTTAGAACAGAAAGCAGAAACTTATATGCAGCGGAAGGGCTATCAGTACCCGGTCAATATCCGGATCGCAGATACTTACTTTCCTACCAAATATTATGGAGATATCCAGCTTCCCTGCGGAACCTACCAGGCTGCCAACGTGAGCATTGGCAACGGAGAGGGACACAACTGGTGGTGTGTCCTCTATCCCCGTCTCTGCTTCATAGACAGTTCCTGGACAGTCCTGCCGGAGAGTTCCAAAGAAGAACTGGAACATATGGTGGGCGAAACCAATTATAAAAAACTGGTCTGCCAGCGTCCCGCCCTGAAGCTTGGGCTGCCAGAGCTGTTACCATAAGCCTCCTTCACTGTCTTTTTGGCATCCATATTAACAGAACCATTTGACATTCATGTTACCGTTTTCTTCTGCACCACAGAAAAAAACAGCTGCTCATGCAACTGTTTCTCTCTTCCGGCAGGATTGCCCTGCCGTTTTATTGCTCTCCGGCAGTCCCTGAAACAGAAATACCTGTTACCTGCCACTCATATTCTTCATACGCTTTTCTAAGTTCCAGATCAGCCGCCTGTTTTGCACTTTCTGCCTGAAGGTAGGCTAATTCTCCCTGGAGGTATTCCAAACGTCCTACCATACCCAGCTGCTGTTTTCTATCCAGAGCTTCTCTCTCTTTCTGTGCCGCAGCCCAGGCGGCATCTGCCCCTTCTTTTTCACTTAATTTCTGTCTCAGCGTCTCATACAGGCTGGTCATGGAAATCCTGATTTCCTGTTCCTTTTCACTCAGGCTCCGTTCCCTTACATTCTTTGTCACCGTAGTATTCGCCTTTCCCTGGCGTATGGAAATCAATTCATAATTATTATTGATCGCTTTTTCCGTATCCGCCTGGAGATTGACAGATTCAATCTGCCCAAGATCCAGTTCCGGAACACCTGCTATGGTCATATCTGCCTGATAATCCCAGCCGGTCATCATGCAGATATTCTGTTTCATGGCGTTCTTCCCTTCCTCAGCTGCCCGCAGTCCGGCCTGGGCCGTCTGAAGACTGTTTTCAGCCGCTTTCACATCAGCTGCTGATGCCATCCCCAACCCACTCTGTACCACTGCAGAATCATAAGCAGCCTGGGCTAGTTCCACACTCTTTTCTCCGATCCGGCATCCGGACTCCATCTGGGCATATCCCTGGACCATCTGCTGTACATACATGGTTATCGTATCCTCCGCCTGCATCAGGCTTCTGGTACTGCTTACACTCTCAGCCCGCTCCACTGCTTTCTTATATTCTTTCGCCATACTCCGCATGGCCGCCGCATTGGTCTTGTATACCATGCTCTCCGCCATATCTCCGTTTTCAGAAGCTTTGTCCGCCTCTCTGTCCAGTTCAGCAGCCCGGTTCTTGTACTCTGTCATACCGTTCCGGTACACGGAAAGGGAATCTTCCATCCTCACATATGCCTGCTGCATATCCGGATTGTACAGGGATACCAAGGCAGGAATTTCATCATATTCCAGCACCTGGTCCTGAAGCCGGGTTCTGGTTGCCTCATCATAATCGGAAAGAGAGGCAGCCTGAACAGGTGCAGCCAGCATCGCTGCCATCACAGCCGCCAAACATAGGGAACCGCACCGCCTAGTCTTTTTCCTCATCTATAAGCCTCCTTATCCGTTCAAGGTCATACTGCCTTTCAAAGCCCAGTCATAAGCATCCATAGCTCCCTGAAGATTCAGTTCCTGAATCCGGTATTCCGCTTTTTTTCCTACAAATGTATTCTGTACCTGAAGATATTCCAGACGTGACATCATGCCCAGGTCATATTTTCTCTGTGCTGCTTCCATGTTCTGCTGTTCCAGTTCCAAAGCTGATTTCGCCTGGTTATACGAATCCCTTGCCTGCAAAACCTGGCTGTACAGATTAGAAAGAGCCGCCCCTATTTTCTGCTCATCATTGGCCACTGTATTCTGCTGGATCTGCTTATTGGCACTATCCTCGGAATTTTCCAGCTTTCTTTTATCAATCTGAAGGGTATAGTTATGTTCCAAAGCTTTGGCTTTATCCGTTTCCGGATTCATGGAGTCTATCCTGCTGATATCCAGTTCCGGCATTGGTCCGATTTCAGCAGCCGCATCATAGGTCCAGCCCGTCATGACCTGAAGATTCTGCCGTACTTTCTGAATATTTGCCTGAACGTTCATAACTCCGGCTTCTGCCTTTTTTACATTTTCCTGAGCAGAAAGCACATCATTCGCTGTCGCCATTCCCTGGGCCGCCCTGGCCTGGGCAGATGTTAGCGATACTGCTGCCAGTTCCTGGGCCGCCTGGGCTGTTTTCAGCTTTTCCTGAAGCTGGTAATACTGATTCATCAGGTTCTGGGCGGAACTTGCCAGAGCCGCTTCTGTCTGGTCATACTGCAGCTTGATGATCACACCATCCGACACATTCTCGTCTGCCATTTTTTCCAGCTTTTTTGCCTGGGCCTGGGCAGTCTCTGCCGCAGAATAAAGCATGGCATATCCCGGATCGTCCTGAGACGGCCAGTCAATACTGGCATAAAGTTCTTCGGCAGCATCCCGATACCCCTGGCTGATCTCATTCTGGGTTTTTCCCCTGTAATCTTCAAAAGAAACCAGATTGTTCTGAACCGTAGGGTTATATTCATGGATCAGAGCCGGGATTTCCCCATACTCCAGGGTATTATCCCGAAGTTTCGCCCATTCTTCCTGTGTTCTGGCAAACTCAGGACTTGCTGCCAGTGCAGCCGCAGGCAGATTCACTGACACTGCTACTGCAAGAGACAGGGCTCCAGCCAGTCTGCTAACCGTTGCTTTCATATTTTTTCCTCCTTAATCAACAATCCACTGCTCCTTCTTTTTCTTTTTGTTCATCAGCGTATAATAAACAGGAAGCATCAGAAGGGACAGGACAGTAGAAGCACAAAGGCCTCCTACATTTACAAGCGCCAGTCCCTGCATCAGTTCTCCACTCTGTCCATATGCCAATGCCATAGGTATCATGGCAATGACCGTAGTCAGTGTGGTCATCAGAATCGGCCTGAGCCTGGTAGCTCCCGCTTCGATCAAAGCTGTCTTCATATCCATTTCCTGCCGGTACTGATTTACTGTATCTACATACAAAATACCATTATTTACTACCGTTCCCACAAGCATCAGGAATCCCAGCAAAGACGGCATACTGATCGTAGCATCGGCCAGAAACAGGAATCCAAAGGAACCAATCAGCGCAAACGGAATGGTAGTCATGACCATAACAGAAAACTTCGGTGATTCAAACTGAGCTGCCATTACTACAAAAATCAGGAATACTGCGATGGCTATGGCACGGATCAGAGCTGTAAACTCCTCCACCATCATCTCATCTACCGCATTCTGGGCCATGGATATGGATGCGGTCATATTCGGCCGGACCACCTCTTCATTGAGAGCTGCTTTCGCCTTGTTCCTGTCCACAGGCGCCTGGTCCGTATAATCTGCGGAAACTGTTACCTGATATTGTTTATCCACCCGCATAATACTCTGAGGGCTGTCTTCAAACACCACATCTGCCACATCTGTCAGCGGCACATTCTGTCCCATTGTATTCGTAAGCACAATCCCTTTTAACTGGTCTATCGTCTTATAGCTGTCCTTAGGATATTCTACTTTTACACTGATATCTTCTCCGTCTACTTCCAGGGTAGTAGCTTCTTTACCGGAAAGCATGGCATTGACTGTAGACCCGATCATAGCCGCATTCAGGCCTTCCGCAGTGGCTTTTACCGGATCCACATCTATCTTGACCAGGGGCGCAGAATTTTCCAGGCTGGAATGGACATTCGTCACATCACTCCTTTTTCTCATATCTTCCATGATCCTGTCAGACACTTCTTTCAATTCCTCATACTGGGTACTTTCCAGAATAAAGTCTACGGAATCCATATCTACGGACATGGTACTGGTCGATGAGGTCTCCGATACGGTCACGTCACAATCAGCCAACGTACTCAGTTCTTTTCTCCAGGCTCTTGCCACTTCCTTCGTCTCCATCGTACGGTCATCTTTCAGATAAGCTGTGATGGAAGCTCCTGAACCCGAAATACTTCCCATTCCCGAAGCACCGTAAGATAAACTGTAAGAATCCAGATTATCATCCTGAGAAATATAATCCTCTATCTGATGCAGCAGTTCATCTGCCCGGTCAAGGGTAAGACCAGGTCTCATATCTACATTGATCGCAATCTGCCCTTCATCCACAGAGGGCATCAGTTCCATACCAATCTGGGACGCCAGGAAGAAAGAAAACAGAAGCAGACCTATGGAAGTAAACATAACTGTCTTTTTCCTGGGCAGCAGTTTTTCCATAATAGCTCTGTACCCTTCCTGCATTTTCCTGACAGGGGTGGAAAGGGGTGCTGTTGTTTTTTCCCGCGGCCGATAGCTGGCATAACAAAGAGGTACGACTGTCATAGCTGATATCAGGGACGCCACCATACAGAACACAATGGTAAAACCTAAAGGCTTAAACATCTGCCCGGTGATTCCCTGTAAAAAGGCCAGAGGAAGAAATACCACACAGGTCGTCGCCGTAGAACCAATGATAGAGTGGATCACCACGCTGGCTCCTTTCAGAGCTGCATTGCGATATTCGTGAAATCCTGTTTTTTCTGTAGCCCTGAAGCAGCTTTCCAGAACAACGATCGAGTTATCTACCATCATTCCCACTCCCAGGACCAGACTTCCCATGGTGATCACATTCAGGGAAAAGCCCATTAAGTTCATCAGGATCAGCGATGCCAAAATAGAAATTGGAATGGAAGTTCCTACTATCAGAGACGCTTTGATTTCTCCGAAGAACAGAAAAATGATCACCATAGATACCACGATTGCCATGATCATAGTCTGGTATACCGAAGACAATGACTCCTGGATATTATCCTGAGCATCATAGATTGTGGTGATCTCCAATCCAGGATTTCTTTCCATCAGGCTGTTTAATGTTCTGGTCACATCTTCTGACATTTCCATTGCGCTGCTTTTCTGCTGCTGTTTCAGCGACAGCGTCATGGTATCCTTTCCATTATAGCGTCCGATTCCTGACTGATCTTCCAGGGCATATCCCACATTCGCCACATCTTCCAGGTAAATCACATTTCCCCCTCCCACCGTAATGGGAATGGATTTCAACCGGTCCACCGTATCAAAAGAAACCCCTGTAGTCACGGACAGGGACTGGTTTCCCACTTCTGTGGAACCTGCCGGATAGGACAGGCTGGAACCGGAAATCGCTGTCATGATCGTATTCATGTCCAGATGGTATTGGGACAGTTTTTCCGGTATCAGTTCCACCTGAATATACTGTGCACGTCCCCCGCTCACATCTACACTGGCTACAGAAGAAATTTTCTCTAATTCCGGAACAATCTGATTATTTACGAAATTATATAAATTATCTACTTCTTCATCGTTGACAGACAGCATCATGCTGGCAGTATCATTGATATTAAATTCCATAATCGTAGGCGGGTCCACATCTTCCGGAAGTGTCATGTTATCCATCTTCTTCTTCAGATCCGAGTAGGATTTATCCATATCGGTTCCATATTCATACTCCAGAAGGACCATAGATACGTTTTCACTGGAATAAGAAGTGGTGCTTTTGATACCATTCAGCGTACCCACTTCATCTTCGATCGGCTTTGTCACCAATTCCGTCACATCATCAGGGCTGGCTCCCGGATACACCGCGTAGACAACCATCATGGGCATACTCATCTCTGGTGTCAATTCCATCTTGGAAGAAAATATGGAACTGATTCCGAATACGATCAGACAGAGAATCACCAGTACAGTTGTGACCGGCCGTTTTAATACTGCTTTCGTCAATCCCATGTCTTACCCCTCCTTACTGTCCGTCTGATCCGGAAGACGGAGCATTCGCAGAAATATCTTCTTCCAGGGATACCTCCGCCCCTTCATACAGTTCAGAATTCCATGTGGTAAGCACCATAGTATCCCCGTCAATCCCTGATATGATCTGAATCCGTTCCGAATCATAGATTCCCACTTCCACCGGGACTTTATGGATCACACCGCCTTCATAAGTATAAACGTAGGCTTCTCCTCCTTCATAATAAACCGTATCTACAGGAAGGGTCATGACATTCTCTGCTTGTTCCGACACAACGGAAAGTTTTACTGTAGAACCGGTGGCCAGGCTTCCCGCACCAGGAAGAGATCCTTTCACCGGAAACAGTCCTGTGGAAGCGTCCACCATGGAACTCACCTCAGTGATCGTCCCATCATAGGTCTCGCTTCCTTTTTCCACATACAGTTCATCGCCTGCCGATAAATTCAGGGCGATTTTTTCCGGAACTGAAAATTTCACCATCATGCCTTCTCCTCCGGAAATCACACACACAGGAGCCGTTTGAGAAATCATATCATGAATGTCCACATCACAGGTTTCCACCGTACCGGCAATCGGTGCTGTGATCGTAGTATATTCCAGCTGAGTATCATAATTCAGTTTCGCGCTGCTGTACTGAAGCTGGGCCTGGGAAAAAGCAGACTGGGTCTGTTCAAATGCCTGGGCAGAAATATCTCCACTGGCATAAAGGGCCTGCATTCTGTTTAAATTCGCCTGGGCATCATTCAAAGCTACCTGGGCGGTTTCCATAGTAATCTTTGCACTGTCCAGCTGCTTATTGTCAATCTTACAGATAGGCTGCCCTTCCGCCACCTGGTCTCCCGTCTTTACATAAACTTCTGTTACCTCGCCTGCTAATTTCGGCGTCACATACACAAGGTCTGCCGGTTCTATGGTCCCTGTCAGTTCCCGGTATAAGGTAATAGTTCCTGTCTCCGGTTTTTCTGCTCTTACCACAGGAGCCACTGCCGGATCCGCCACTTCTGCCGGTTTCAAAAATCTGGGTACTACCAGAACTGCAAGAACTCCTGCTACTACAATTCCTGTGATGATCTTACCACGCTTAGTCATAATTTCCTCCTCTTATTCCGTTATGCGCTCTGCGATACCATACTTTAAAATATCCATCTTGAAGTAAAACATCTGCCTGATCTGACCTACATCCATATGTTTTTTGTACCGTTGGGTAAACGCTGTCAGAACGGCAAGCATACCAAATTCCATGGCAGCTTTCAGCTCCTCCGCAGTCTTTCTCCTCATTCCGGTTCTGTCCATATGCTCAAAAACCCATTCGTCAATCCGCTGGCCGGTACATTCATCGTTATGCCCCATCTGAAGGATATTTACCGCCTCGCTGTAAGACATGATATTCTGGAGCATCTTCGCCAGGTCACTGCTATATGGTTCACATACCATTTTTTCAAAAATGTCTTCCATCATTTTCCAGAAATCGCCTTTGTGGTCTACCAGGCTTTTTTTGCAGAAATTTATGTAGTTCTGTTTTGTATCCTGAAAAACATAACGAAGCAGATCGTTTTTATCTTCAAAATATGTATAAAAACTTCCTCTGGAAATTTCTGCATTTTTAATGATCTGGTTAATGGAAACCTCTTCAAAGGGAACTCTGATAAATTCTTTCCTGGCTGCTTTCAGAATCCGTTTTCTTTTATCTTCGCTTAAATGAAAAAAGCGTTCTGTAGGCATTCCATCCGTCCTTTCTATCTCCATATTATCAGGTGACAACCTGTCACTAATTATAGTGACAGGTTGTCACCTTGTCAATCTCATCCAAAAATTTTTACATACTTTTAATATGCTCCCTGTCAAAAAAAGATACGGAAGCCTGGCACACTGCCGCCGCTTCCGTATCTTCTATTTCTGCTGATCCAGCATCTCACACAATGCCTCATCGCTCTGTTCCACCCAGACATCCTCTTCTTCCTCGGTAAGTCCTAAAAATTCTGCCAGACGCCTGGTATCATCGCTTGCATTCCACTCCTCTATGTACAGATCAATGTCCTCAAATGGGATCTCTCCCGCCAGATACCTTTCTTTAAACGTCATCCATTCTCCTTCTCCGCAATATTCTTGGTTACTGTGATCTCCTGGTTATCAATATGCTCTCTCATCGCTTCTTTGGCATCTGTCACTTTCCTGTCCCGTACTGCTTTCAGAATGCGCTCGTGCTCCAGGATCAGAATCTTCCGTTTATCTTCATCTTTGATATATTCCAGACGGTAACGATACATCTGCTCTCTTAAATTATTCAGCATCTGTACCAGCTTTACATTGCCAGTGCCGGCATAGATCACATCATGATAATGCTCGTCAGTTTCCGCAATCCTCATGGCATCTCCGTCGACAATAGCACTCTTGAAATCTTCCTGGGCTTTCTTAAGCGCTTCTACGTCATCTTCACTCATTCTCTGGCAGGCCAGTTCAATCGCCAGCTCTTCCAGGGCGCGGCGCACTTCCAATACATCTCTTAAACTTCTGGCTGAAATCTTTGCAACCTCAGCACCTTTTCTTGGGATCATCAGCACCAGGCCTTCCAGCTCCAATTTTCTGATGGCTTCCCGGATCGGCGTCCGGCTTACACCCAGACGTTCTGCCAGCTGGATCTCCATCAGTCTTTCCCCCGGCTCCAGCTCTCCTTTTAAGATTGCCTGGCGCAATGTATTAAATACCACATCACGTAAAGGCAGATACTCATTCATTGTCACCTTCAAATTATAATCCATTGGAAACCTCCCTGTTATTAAAAAAATCTGTCAGGTAGACCTGTTTCATTTTATCCGACAGCCTGCCTTTTCTCAATGCCGTATACGCCTTTTTGGCCGCCAAACGATCCTCAAACAGTCCGAATACTGTAGGACCGCTTCCACTCATCATAGCGTTCAGCGCCCCCTGTTCCATCATCACCTGTTTGATATCAGTGATAACCGGATATCTCTTTTCTGTCACCCGTTCCAGCACATTTCCCATCCGGCTGGCCACTCCATGCAGATCCTGATTTCGGATAGCCGCCGTCATGCCATCAATATCCGGATGGGCATCTGCAGGCAGTTCATTGGCATGGAGATTTTCATATACCCATCTGGTAGAAACATTGATATTCGGTTTTGCCAACAGCACATGGCACTGAGGCATAGACGGCAAAGGAGTCAGGATCTCCCCGATCCCTTCTGACAACGCCGTGCCCCGCATCAGACAATACGGCACATCAGCCCCTATCTTTACGCCCCGCTCCTTTAATTCTTCCAGGGACAGTCCCAAGCGGAACATCTTATTGATCCCATACAGAACAGCTGCTGCATCGCTGCTGCCTCCTGCCATTCCTGCCGCTACCGGGATAAATTTTTTCAGACGGATATCCACTCCCTGCCTGATGTCAAATTCTTTCATCAGCAGATCCGCCGCTTTCCACACCAGATTGTTTTCATTATTAGGAAGATAATAAAGATTGGTTTCCACATGGATACCGCTGCCTTCTCTGATCCGAAGATCAATCCCATCATAGATTCCAACGGTCTGCATGACCATCTTCACTTCATGGTATCCATCTTCCCTTTTCCTGATCACGTCCAGACCCAGATTGATTTTTCCGTAGGCTTTCAGCCCCATCCGTTTTATCATAGGCACCTTCCTGATTGTATTCATAGATTATTTTGTATACAATATATTATATTTCAGATACAGGCAAAGTACAAGCATTTCTTATGGGATTTTTTACTTTTTCTGCCAGATCCAAATGTTTTTTCCCTTCCATCGCTGTTTTTTTACAAATCCCAGTTTTTCTGCCAGACTGACCGATGGCTGATTCTTCTCTTCTATGCGCAGCCACACAGGAAGCCCAAGTTCCCGTTCCTCCCACTCAAGGACTGCCAGGCAGGCTTCCCAGGCATATCCCTTTCCCCGGTACGGAGAAAAGATATGGTACCCCAGTTCTACCCCTTCTTCTTCCCCATCCCAGACAGAAAAACCCGCTTTTCCTATGATCCGGCCATGTTCTTTTTCTACTACAGCCCATATGCCAAATTCATAAAACCGGTACTGACAGGCAATATACGCCTTCAGCCGTTCCCGCTCTGTAAAAATGCGGTCACCTTCCGTACCTATTTCGTCTTCCGGCAGGCTGACCCAGTCATCTTCCTGGAATTCCCGGATTTTCAAACGTTGGGTCTCGCATATATTCCATGGAAATCCAAAGGTTCTTCGTACGATTTTCTCCAGTAATACCTCATCAACTTCATGGATAGATTCCGCCACATAGGATACCGGAAGATACTCCCCGTCCAGCCCTCCAATGCCAAGAGAAGCTCTCCCGGCTGCAGCAGCAGCCAGAAGAGCCTCTTTTTCATCGGAAACCACCACAGTATATAATTGCCCTTCTACCTGCACCGTCCGATCTTCTGTCACTCTCTCACCTATACCGTTTCTGGTTCCGGATAGTCCACGCCAAAAGTCTCTACTGTCATGCTGGCGATCTTCTGCTCTTTCATAGGGCGGTCACTGTAATCCGTACGGACATCCGCAATTTTATTGACCACGTCCATACCTTCTGTCACTTTTCCAAAAGCTGCATAGGCACCGTCCAGATGAGGAGATGTTTTGTGCATGATGAAAAACTGAGAACCAGCAGAATCCGGATGCATGGCTCTTGCCATAGAAAGCACACCTTCTGTATGCTTCAGCGGATTGGCAAATCCATTCTGGCTGAATTCTCCTTTGATGCAATAGCCCGGGCCTCCCATTCCTGTTCCCTGAGGACATCCCCCCTGGATCATAAAGCCGCTGATGACCCGGTGAAAGATCAGCCCATTATAAAATCCTTTTTTTACCAGGCTGATAAAATTATTCACTGTGTTAGGTGCAATCTCCGGATAAAGTTCTGCCTTGATCTGATCTCCGTTTTCCATTTCAATGGTTACCACTGGATTTGTCATATGATTTCTTCCTTCCTTGCCTGATGGCAATCTATTCTATTTCTGACCTGTTTATTATACCTGTATCCGGCTCCGGATTCAAGACTGTTTCTCCTGTTCACAATTTGTTCAAAAATAATTTAAAAACCATTTACACAAACAACATGATTTCTTCATGTTTCCTGCCTATATTATAAATGTAGACAGCGAGAGCTGCTAAGAATTTTTAGATTTTTTTCATAATACTTGGGCTGATAATTTATCAGCTCTCCTCCCTTTTTTATAATATGAAGTCCGGCAGGCAAAAAGCCTCCGGACTTTTTTCGTTGAACAGATTTCGTTTTATGCTCTCAGGATAATATAGATCATGTAAGCTGCGTAAACAGCAACCATCGAAATTCCGTGAATACGGGAATACCGCATCTCTCTTTTTCCCACGATCCAGAATATTCCACTGAATACAATCAGGCAGATCAGGTCATATACTGATACCACCGTTACCTGAATCGGACTTAACACAGAGGACAATCCCAGAATCAGCAGAATATTAAAAATATTAGAGCCGATCACATTTCCCAGTGCAAGTCCATTCTCTCCTTTCCTGGAAGCCACTACAGATGTTACCAGTTCCGGAAGAGAAGTTCCCATTGCCACAATCGTCAGCCCGATCAAGTTCTGGCTGAGCCCAAAAGCCGCTGCAATGCTGCTGGCACTGTCTACCACCAGGTCTCCTCCCAGCACGATTCCTACCAGGCCACCCACAATAAAAATCAGGCTTTTTGCCGAGCTCATGGTCCTGATCTCTTCTCCCTCATCCATTCTCCCATCCTTTGCGGCCTGAATGGTACGGTAAAGGAAATATCCAAACAGTGCAAGCAAGATCACACCGTCCACACGGCTCAGCCGATAATCAAATGCGATTCCAGCCAGAAGAACTACTGCCACAAAAATAGAAAATGGAAAATCTCCTTTCATGATCTTTTTATCTGCAGGAAGAGTCATAACAATACAGCTCAGTCCGGTGACCATCAGCAGATTGAAAATATTAGAGCCGATCACGTTTCCTACGGCGATTCCATTATTGTGGGACAGGGCTGCTGTCACACTGACTGCCAATTCCGGGGCACTGGTCCCAAATGCCACTACCGTCAATCCAATGATCACACTGGGAACGCGAAGAATCTTTGCTACAGAAGAACTTCCTTCCACAAAAAGATCTGCTCCCTTGATCAAAAACACAAAACCAACCACCAGCCAAACATACGCCATTATCATTCTTTTTCCCTCCTGCGTAATCTTCTTCAGCAAAATTTTTCAAATAAAAAGAGACCTTTATCGTACTCAAAGAATACGATAAAAGTCTCGCTTATTATATGTATACCAAGTTATTTCTAACCGTGATGACGGTATTACATAACATTTTCCAATGGAAGCTACTCCCTCTCATCAAAAGAAAGTATACGGACTTTTCTCCTGTCTGTCAAGGAATGTTTTTTCTGATCTCCTTCCGAAGTAAAAATAATGCGGTCATATTGGGAACTGCCATCAGGCCATTCCAGATATCTGATAATTCCCAGACCGTGCTCAGCTTTGCCAGGGAACCAAGAAAAATTGCATTCAAATATAAAAGAAAATACAGTTTTCTGCCTATTGTTTCATTGCTCAAAGGCGTATACATCCATAAGTACTCAAAAGCCTGACGCCCCATGTAAAACCATGCCACCATGGTTCCGAACGCAAAAACGATCATAGACAGGGATACCAGATACTCTCCCCAGGTCCCAAGCTTCACAGAAAAACAGAATGCAGTCAGAGCCGCCCCATCATACTGCCACCCGGAACTGTGGTCCACCGTCAAAAGGATCACCAGAGCTGTCAGGGTGCAGATTACAATGGTATCAAAAAAAACCTCAAACATAGCCCACATTCCCTGTTCTTTCGGGTCTGCATGGTCCGCTGCTCCATGAATAATAGCCAGGGTTCCCAATCCCGCTTCGTTGGAAAACACCCCTCTGGAAATTCCATACTGGATACTGCGGCTCACCCCATATCCCGCCGTTCCTCCAGCCGCTGCTTCCAGACTAAAGGCAGAAGAAAAAATTTCCTTCAGTACCTCCGGTATGTGTTCCATACACATCAAGATCACCAGCATAGAAAACAACATATAGATACCGGATGCCACCGGTATCAGCTTTTCTGACACAGCCGCAATCCGTCTGGTCCCTCCTCCGATCACCAGAGCCACTGATACTGTAACCACTACCGCTGATACTACAGGGGGAATGGAAAAGGAATAAGCTGCTGTCAGCGACAGAGAATTGGCCTGTACCATACTCCCCATTCCCAAAGAAGACATGGTACAGAAAAATCCATAAAGCAGACCCAGGAACGGAAGACTCAGGCGTTTATCCAAAATGACCATAGGACCACTGATCCATACCTTCCCTGCTTTATGCCGGTATTTGGTCCCTAAAAACCCTTCCCCATAAGCAGTTATCATTCCAATCCCTGCCGAGACCCACATCCAGAAGATTGCCCCTGCCCCTCCTGCTGTAAGCGCAGTCGCCACACCCACAATATTCCCGGTACCGATCGTAGCCGCCAAGGCCGTACATGCCGTCTGGAAAGAAGTCACTCCACCGGATTTTTCTCCCTGCTGTTTTTCCCCCATCAGACTCCCAGCAGTTGCTCGCCACCATTTTCCAAATCCACGAATCTGAAAAAAGCCTGAACCTATAGTAAGATAGATTCCCATTGCCAGAAACACCACCAGCATCCAGGGTCCCCACACAGCCTCATGAATCCGATGAATCATCCGCCCACTTCTTTCCACTGCTTTTCTATCGCATTTTATTCCCCAATGTGGTATAATATGAACACTTAGCAAGGTCTTAAATTTTAAAGAAATGAAGTGATCATATGCCAGGATTTACTACCCATTACATTCTAGGCATGAAAGCCTACAACGATATGAAACCCCAGCCTCTGAAGCGGATCATCTCCAAATACCGTTGGCTGTATCAGCTTGGTCTTCAGGGACCGGATATGTTTTTTTACAACATTCCCATCTTACGGCACAGGGATTACCGAAATGTAGGTTCTTATATGCATGAACACCATATCAATGATTTTTTCCGCTGTTATCTGACCCATCTTTCCAGGCTCAACTCCAGACAGCAAAGAGCCCAGGGAATCGCTTATCTGGCTGGATTTATCTGTCATTATGCGGGAGATTCCATCTGTCACCCTTATGTGTACGGACGGATCAACTATGACATCAATAATCCTTCCACTTACCACCACGGTCTTCATGCCGCTCTGGAAACAGACATCGATGCCCTGCTCCTGAAAAAATACAAACACAAAAAACCTTCCGAATTCAATCAGGCCGCCACCATATGCCTGAATGGACAGGAAATCCAGTTTATCTCACATTTCCTGTCTGGCTGTATCAACGAAACCTATTACCCCATTACCTACCGTAACAATTTCCAGGTCACTCCCAGGATGGTCCATCGTTCCATTCTGGCCATGCGATTTGGCTGCCGCACTTTGGCGGATAAATCGGGCAAAAAAAAATGCAGCATTGAATTCGTGGAATCCCTTTTTTTGAAAACTCCGGTGGCTTCCTCAAAACTGGTGACCGATGAAGTATCCAATCCTCGCCAATGTCTGAACTTAGACCATGAAACCTGGTGTAATCCCTGGAATAAAGCGCTGGCTTCCAACGCCTCTTTTCCGGAGCTGTTTTATCAGGCCCTGGCAAAATGCAATCTGCTTTACTACCTGCTGAACCGTATCGTCACTTCTGACGTTCCTTTGGCCCAACAGGATTTTAATGCCCTGTTAAAAGAACTGGGAAATCATTCTTACCACAGTGGTCTGGATGTGATCGAATAAAAAATGGCCTGCACAAATATGTGCAGGTCATTTTTATCGCTATTATTCTGCCTCTGCAGCTTCCGCAGATTCTGCCTCTTCTTCTGTATAATTCGGTAAAATCTCTCTCTGCATCTCCGGAACAACCGCATCGTCCACCAGCCAGGTACTCTCATCATCAGCGGTGCTCTTTGGCATCACCTGAATCCATATCACATTCTCTTCTGAAAACGTTCCATACAGCTTGTCCTCATCGCTCTGATAGGAAAAATCCTGTGTCTCCACGCTGACATTCAGGGCCTTTATGATCTCTGTAGCATACTGGGCGGCCTCTTCCTTGGATACCCCGTCTTCCACTGTTACCATAATATATACATTTCCCTCATCTACATTCAGTTCTATCTTATCTCCAAAGGGATACTTGTCCGATTTCACAAACTCATCATTCAGCTCATCTGTCACCTGATCCCAGTCAAGCTCAATACCTTCTATAATTCCTGTCTCCGGCGTTACGGTAGCATTCTCAGGATTGACGATATTACTCTCTGTACAGCCTCCCAGCATAACCGCACAACCAAGTATACACAATGCACGATACATCTTCATCTTATTGATTCCTCCTTTTCTGCCCTAGTATTATAGCGAAAGTTCCGGCATTTTTACAGGGGTTTTTACAAAAAGTCAGAAAATCTTCACAAATTCCCCCTTGATTTTTCCAGAATGCAATGATAATATGTTCAATATAATTCATTTATTTAATTTTTTGAACAAAAGGGAGGATATTATGCTTCGTAAACAACTTGACTGGCCGATTACCATCATTCCTTTTCTCTGTGTGGTACTTTTATGCCTGTTATTCCTTCTGTCCCCTGAGGCATCTGCAAATACACTGGAATCCATTCGATTCTTTCTGGGCGATACCTTCGGCTCCTACTATCTGATGATCGGATTAGGTGTATTCCTGTGTTCCCTCTATATGGCATTTTCCAAATATGGTTCTATCCGGCTGGGAAATACGGATAAACCCCTCTATTCCAATTTCAAATGGGGCTCTATGATGTTTACTTCCGGTCTTGCTGCCGACATCTTATTTTATTCCCTTTGCGAATGGATCCTCTATGCTTCTGAACCCCACATTTCCCATATGGGAGAGATGCAGGACTGGGCGTCTGTCTATCCTCTGTTTCATTGGGGACCGATTCCCTGGAGTTTCTACATGACTCTGGCTGTAGCTTTTGGCTTTATGCTCCATGTCCGCAAACGCAGCAAACAGAAATATTCGGAAGCCTGCCGCCCTATCCTCGGACCATACACAGACCGCCTTCCCGGAAAGCTGATCGACCTGCTTGCCATTTTTGCCTTGCTGGCAGGGACTGCCACTACCTTTTCCCTTGCCACCCCACTGCTTTCCATGGCTGTCAGCCGTATTTTTCATATTCCCCAGAGCAATTTGCTCACCATCGCCATTCTGCTGGTTACCTGTATTACTTATACGGCAGCCATTTATTTCGGCATGAACGGCATTGTCCGTCTGGCTGCTTCCTGCGTTTACCTGTTTTTTGCACTCTTGCTATATGTATTTGTCTGCGGAGGAGAAGGAAAATATACCATAGAAACCGGATTTTCCGCCCTTGGCACTCTGACTCAGAACTTCCTTACCCTGGCAACCTGGACAGATGCCTTGCGGACCACATCATTTCCTCAGAACTGGACCATCTTTTACTGGGCATACTGGATGGTATGGTGTGTGGCTGCTCCATTTTTTATTGGTTCTATCAGCAAAGGCCGTACGGTACGCCAGACGGTGCTTGGCGGATATTTCTGGGGTCTGGCCGGAACCTTCACTTCCTTTATCGTATTGGGAAACTACAGTTTTGCCCTGCAGATGAAAGGAAAACTGGACATTCTTTCCATTTACGAAACTACCGGAAACCTTTATGAAACCATCATGCGTATCTTTGATACCCTGCCTTTCGCAGGTATCGGCCTGTTCCTGCTTGCACTGGCCATGATCACCTTTTATGCCACTTCCTTTGATGCTCTGGCTGTGGTTGCTTCCTTTTACTCTTACAAAAATCTGAAAGCAGACGAAGAGCCTGACCGACGTGTGAAATTATTCTGGTCCTTATTTTTAATGTTCCTGCCTGTAGTACTGATTTTCTCCGACAGTTCCATGGCAAATTTACAGACGGTTTCCATTATTGCTGCTTTTCCTATAGGTTTTGTGATCCTTCTGATCATTGCCAGCTTTTTTAAAGATGCCAGTCTCTATCTGAAGGAACAGGAAACTTCTTCCAATCATTAGTTCTATATCGTTCTAAAATAGGAAAAGCATGGCTTAGCCATGCTTTTCCTGTTCTGTTTAGTCTTCTTGTTCCAGATCCTCAAACACATCAGAATCGTAGAATTCCCTCAAAGAAACTCCCAATCCCTCTGTGATCTTTTTAATATTACTGATACCTGGATTTTTACTTTTGCCGCTGATAATGCTCTTTACCGTAGACGGCGGCATTCCCGTATTATAGATGAGCTTGTATTCCGTCATATCCCGCTTCACACAAAGTTCCCTGATTCTTTCTCTGGTGGCTTCACACACTCTCACCAACACCAACTCCTTCTGATTCTAAAATCGATATCGTTTATTAGAAAGAGTCGCAAAATCCTGTCGATTTGTTGCGGATTTTGTCAAATTTTATCGCAAATCACCTATCCCGTTTTTGGACAATATTGGTTGTGAAGTCTACGATATAAATAGGTCTGTCCTTCAATTCTGAAAATAAAATCGCTATATATTCTCCGATAATCCCTACAATCAGAAACAGCATGGCAAACATAAAGCACAAAAGCACCACGATGGTCGCATAACCGTCCGGTGTTCCTACCTGGGTCCATGTCCAGATGGTATAGATCATCACCAGAAAGCCCAGGGCTCCGGAAAAAATCCCTGCATAAATCCCCAGCTTCAGCGGCAGATTAGAAAAACACAGGATTGTATTGACTGCAAAGGTAAACAGCTTCTTCATACTGTATTTACTCTTGCCGGCGACCCGTACTCCTGCCTCGTATTCCAGATTGATCCGTTTAAAGCCCAGGTTCTGCACATATCCCCGCAAAAAACGCACTTTTTCCCGATAGCTGTGTTTCAGCACCTCCACTGCTTTCCGGCTTACCGCAAAAAAATCGGAAGCATTCTCTTCAAAAGACACATCTGCCAGCGCATTGATCACTTTATAAAATCCGGCTGACGTAATTCTCTTCAGAAAACCTGCTGAACTGTTTTTTGTTCTGACCATATTGACCACATCATAACCTGCTTCCGCAGCCTGCAGAATCTCAGGAATACACTGAGGCGGATGCTGCAGGTCAGCATCCATACAGATCACCATATCCCCCGAACTGTAATCCAGGCCGGCGATCATAGCTGCTTCATGGCCAAAATTTCTGGAAAAAGAAATTAGTTTCACCCGGTCATCATTTTCCGCCAGATGCTGCAAAACAGCCAGGCTGCCATCTCTGCTTCCATCATTGACGAACAGCAATTCATATTCCCAATCCACCTGCTCCAGAACTTCTTTGGTTACCCGGTAAAATTCCGGAAGAGCTTCTTCTTCATTGTAAACTGATACCACAATGGTCACTGTTTTCATCTTACCACTCTTTATCTGTAAATTTCTATTGTCATACTGGAATGGGAAGGAACCCGTTGTTCCACAGGCGGAAGCTTTCGGTAATCCCCATACAGTTCCGTCAGGACCTCATGGGGATCTTCCGGCGCCAGATACATTCGCCCTTCAAATTCCACCTGAGATAATTTCCCTATCCACTCTTTTTTTATGGTCACATAAAGAAAATCCGGCTGGTAATTGCTGGCATAATAACACCTGCTTTTTCCCTTATTGAACGCTACAGAAAGTTTTTTCTGACACCGGAATATCCAGGAAAGAGGCAGGCATTTCCCAACAGCTGCCAAACCTCCCACCATTATTTTTTCTTTCCAGCTGTATTTGGAAAAATCCAGCTGGAACCGATGTCCCATAGCCAGGCCGTACAAAACTTTCTGAAGGAAGCGAACCCCTCCGGCCTGCAGCCTTCCATCCGGAATCTCGTCAAGCACAAACAGATCCACCCATAAATGATTCAGCTTTCCATCATAAAATTCCATTTCCCGGCTGTTTTCATGTTTTCTGCTGGGCAGATACAGAATCCTGGAAGTAAAATCATAAAATCCTTTTCCTCCATGAAGCCTGCGGTAATCCATCAATTCCATGGTTTCCGGAAGTTCTCTGGAAGCCACTTTACAGAAAGCTTCATACTGCCCTCTGGTAAAAATAATATCCACATCGTCGTCCCAAGGAATAAACCCTTTATGACGCACAGCTCCAAGCAGCGTTCCCGCATCCAGCATATACTGGATCCGGTATTTCCGGCAAATCCTGTCCACTTCATCCAAAATCTTTAAGTTCGCTTCATGGACTTTCTCCAGACCGTAACTGTCCATTTATCTTTCCTCCTGCACCGCCTCCCGGATCACGGCAGCCATATAATCGATCATCTCATCCGTCATACCCGGATATACGCCAACCCAGAAGGTATCTCTCATGATCCTTTCGGTATGTTCCAGCTTTCCAACAACACGGTAACCGGTTCCCTCTGCCCTCATCTCATCAAAGCAGGGATGCTTGATCAGGTTGCCTGCAAACAGCATTCGTGTCTGGATACCATGGCTTTCCACATACTGTACCACCTGATTCCGGGCCAGCACTTCCCTGCAGGTAAGAAGGAATCCAAACCAGCTGGGATCAGAATGTTCACAGGCCACAGGAAGGATCAGCTTATCCTCCGTACCGGCAAGTCCCTTCTTCAGGCGGGAAAAATTATGTTTCCTCCGCTCCACAAAAGAAGGAAACTTCTTTAACTGGGCACAGCCCACAGCTGCCTGAAGATCCGTAGCCTTTAAATTGTATCCAAAATGAGAATATACATATTTATGGTCATATCCCAGAGGAAGTTCTCCGTATTGCCTGTCAAACCGGTGGCCGCACAGATTATCCATACCGGACGGACAGACACAATCCCTTCCCCAGTCCCGGAAGGAACGTATGATCTTATTCAGCAGCGGATTATCCGTATAGACAGCTCCTCCTTCTCCCATGGTCATATGATGGGGGGGATAAAAGCTGGAAGTGCCAATATCTCCTACGGTCCCGGTAAATTTCATCTCTCCGTCCATGGAATAACGGCTTCCCAGAGCATCGCAGTTATCTTCCACCAGCCAGAACCCATAGCGGTCACAGAATTCCTTCACCGCTTTCAGGTCAAACGGATTTCCCAGCGTATGGGCTACCATCACTGCCTTCGTTTTGTCAGACCGGGCTGCTTCCAACTGTGTCACATCAATATTATACTGAGGTATGGTCACATCTACAAACACAGGGACCGCTCCATATTGGATCATGGGAGTCACTGTGGTCGGAAAACCGGCGGCTACCGTGATCACCTCATCTCCCCTTTTGATTCTCCTGTCTTTCAAAAGAGGAGAGGTAAGGGCCATAAATGCGATCAGATTGGCAGAAGAACCGGAATTCACAAGGGAACAGTACTTTACTCCCAGGTAATTTCCCAATTCTTTCTCAAATTCATCGGTATATCTGCCGGAAGTCAGCCAGAATTCCAAGGCGCTGTCTACCAGATTCACCATTTCCTGCCGGTCATAAACCCTGGAAGCATAAGAAATCCTGTCTCCCGGCTGAAACTCCTTTTTCTGATTATGGTATCTGTCGCAATATTCCCCCGTCAGCTTCAGGATATGCTCCCGGGCTTCCTGCTCCGTCATATGTTCAAACATGGCTTATCTGTCTCCTTTCTGCTCTCCTCTATTCAAAAAACTGCCGGATCTGCCGGTCTGTTACAGCCAGAGGAGATTCTCCCGCTGCCACAGCCTTTGTCCACTCCACCGTCAGCTCCACCGCTTCTTTTACATGAAGGCGGGGACGCCACCCGAATACCGCCTTGATCCTGGAACAATCCAGTTTGAGGAAGCTGGCCTCATGAGGTCCGCCATCATGAATATTCACCCACTTCATATTTCCCCAGGCATCACAGAACAGGTCGGTCAGTTCTCCTGTTGTCACACAGTCACAATCATCCGGCCCCACATTGTAATATCCTTCATATTTTCTGTCTTCCCACTGTCTCATGGCAATCTCCAGATACACAGCCAAAGGCTCCATCACATGCTGATAAGGTCTGGTAGAATACGGATTTCTTACAATAATATCTGTCCTGGCTTCCGCCGCACGGATACAATCCGGTATGATGCGGTCATTGGCATAATCCCCTCCGCCGATCACATTCCCTGCCCTGCAGGTTGAGACGGCACACCGGCCTCCCTGAAAAAATGATTTCTTATAACTGTGAGTTACCAGCTCAGAGCAGGATTTACTGTTGGAATAAGGGTCATAACCGTCCAGCGGGTCAGTCTCCCGGTATCCATATTCCCATTCTTTGTTTTCATAGACTTTATCCGTTGTTACATTCAGAAAAGACTTTACGGAACCAGTCTGCCGGATACATTCCAGAACATTTACCGTTCCCATCACATTCGTCTCATACGTATAGACCGGTTCTTTATAAGAATCTCTTACAATAGGCTGGGCAGCAAGGTGAAATACAATCTCCGGCCTTACCCGGTCAAATACTTTTTTCAACTGTTCTCTGTCACGGATATCACCGATCACAGAATCCATGGTCATTTCCAGTCCCGTTTTTTCAAATATGCTGGGATTCGTGGGAGCAGCCAATGCGTATCCTGTTACTTCCGCCCCTGCCAGAGTAAGGATCCTGCAGAGCCAGGTACCCTTAAATCCTGTATGGCCTGTTACCAACACCCGTTTTCCCTTATAAAACTGTTCCAATTCTTCTAATTTCACTGCCCTTGTCCTGCCTTTCGACTTATTACTTATCCCAGATTTTCCAGGGAGCTTCTCCGCTCTGCCACAGTTCTTCCAGCTTTTTCATCTCTCTCTGGGTATCCATACACTGCCAGAAACCATCATGATAGAAAGATTTCAGTTCTCCTTCCGCCGCCAGGCTCTGCATAGGTTCTCTTTCAAAAATGGTATCATCTCCATCCAGATAATCAAAAATCCCCGGATTTAACACCATAAAGCCGCCATTGATCAGGCTGTTGTCTTTCTCATCTTTTTCCCGGAACGACGTCACCGTATTGTCTTTATCAATATCCAATACGCCTTTCAGCTGCGCCACATTCACTGTTGTAATAGTGGCAATCTTCCCATGGCTCTCATGGAACGCCTTCAGAGCATTCAGGTCCACATTGCAGACTCCGTCACCATAGGTCATCATAAAAGGTTCGTCCCCCACATATGGCCTTATTCTCCGGATACGTCCTCCCGTCATGGTGTAGAGTCCGGTATCCACCAGAGTCACCTTCCAGGGTTCTGAATAATTATTATGGACCTCCATACTGTTATTAGCCAGATCAAAGGTGACATCACTGTTATGGAGATAATAATCTGCAAACCACTCTTTGATCACATGCTGCTTATAACCGCAGCAGATAATAAATTCATGAAATCCAAACGCAGAATAATATTTCATAATATGCCACATGATCGGTTTCTCACCAATCTCCACCATGGGCTTTGGTTTCAGATGGCTTTCCTCGCTGATTCTGGTCCCCAGCCCTCCTGCCAAGATAACTACCTTCATTTACTCTCTCCCTCCGTATCTCCATACCCGCTGTCAGGGCGGTACATATTAAGCTGATTCTCTTCCAGCACCTTCAAAGCTTCCTTCGTCAGTTCCGGTGTTCGGTACTGGAACTGCCTTAAAATCTCTTCATCTGTATAGTCTTCCAGATGGTGGGCCATCTCCCCGGCCGTATCAGCCCATGCTTTTCGCCAAGGAGCAGCCTGAATTTCCCTTCCGTCCGTATAAGCATTTCCCAAAACGATCAGCACACACCATATGGTGATCAGAACTTTCAATATCCTGCTCTTCATCTGATTCCATAAAAACGCCACGGTAAGCAGAATCCCCATAATCCCAACCTGGTACTGTAATGCATACCGGGAACTCATGCCGTAAGCATCATCCAGGAAACGCCATCTGCTGAGCAGGATCAGCACATGATTCATGCCTCCTGCCATGATCAGAATGAGCGGAAATATGGTTTTTTCATAAAGGCGATATTTCACATTCAGCCACAGGGCGATGAGATACGCTCCCATAACGGCCGCCGAAAGCCCATAAATCACAAAATACGGGAAATATCCATGTTCCACTGCAAAAATCAGCGCTTCCGTACCGATCATCATGCTTCCGAAAGATTTTACAAAAAATTTCACAAACATCAGCGGGTTTTCTTCCAGTATGGGAAGCAGGGGCCCTTTATAAATATCATTGATCCCATCCACTACTTTGGAATTGCTCCACATATAAAGAAGCAGAGGAACCAGCACACAAACTGCATATACCAGATAATTTCTGTCCCAATTTCCGCTCTTTTTCTTCTTGCACAGGGCAAGGAAACCGTATGCCAGAAGCAATACACCGGAATAGATCGCGCAATAAGGTCCTGCAATGCACAGCGTGATCACAAACGGAAGGACCTTCAGCCGGGTCCTGTCTCCTTTTTTTCCATCTCCGGCTTCCACCCGGTCCAACACCACATAATGATAATAGAAACAGGCAAACGCCAGAAAATGTACCCAGCCTGTACCATTGATCAGCATCTCCCATTTATTCAGGCCGAAAAACAGGAACATCATGATCAAAAACCAGGGAATTCCCACTTTCCTTTTCCTGCAGTAAGCACCTATTACAAATCCTGCCAGTCCCAGTCCCAATACACCCAGGATGAGATCAAAGGTTACGGAAAATCCCAGCACCGTCACATTGAATGCCCTTACCGGAAAATTGATGGGAATTCTGGTCAGAATATCCGGGACAAAAAATTTCTCCGGGTTCCACACATCCGGGAGATACGATAGTGTCTGGCGAAGATAATCCGAATATGCCACATCACTGGTAGCACTCAAAACATACCAGAGAACTAAAAACAACCCTGCCAGGGGAACTCCTGTATAAATCCAGTTTCTCTTATTGTCAGTCATATGCTTTGTACGCCTTCCTGTAAAAATATTCAATCAGTCTGGCTGCCGGCTCCGGCCATAACTTACGGAACATGGCCATTTCTTCTTCCGTACGCCCTCCGGCATCAATCCACTGTTTTGTAGTGGCCCCGTCATGGACCCGATAATAGATAAGCGGCCTTTCCTCACAGACAAAACGCCCTTTTTCTCCGGCCAGCTTCCACATGGTATCCCAGTCCAGCACATAATGGAACCTGGAAGTAAACAATGGCCCCTCCCCCAAAAGCTTTTTGTGATAGGCACAGGAAGGACAGCAAATAGGATTTCCAAATATCAGAGCAGCTTTCTTCACCCACTCCCGATCCGTCCATTCCGGATTGGTCAATGGCAGGCGGAGAATCACTTTCACCCATTCCACCAGTCCTTTCCTGCTCTGAAGCCTGTTTCCTTTCACCGTAGCATAATCCGTGGTAAATACGGTCATATCCGGATACTGCTCTGCCCGCTGCAACAAAAATTTGACATAATCTTTATGATACATATCATCCTGATGAGCCAGGGTCACATAGTCCCCTTCCGCCATCTCATAAGCAAAATTCCAATCCTCCTGGATCCCGCTTTCCCCTTCCCGTACATAAACCGGAATCTGATATCGTTTTGCTGTTTCCTTCACATACTGGCTGGGGGTGGAAGTGCAGAGAATGATCTCCGTCTTCTCCGACTGCCGTTTCAAAGAGCGGATACAGGTTTCCAGATAGGGGGAATCCCCATAGGCACAGATTGCAAATGTATGTTTCATGGTTTCTTTTCCTTATCTTGTAAAATCTTCCTTCAAACAGTTCCACACTGCATCCAGACTGAAATGTTCCTTCATATAAATCTGGGTGTTCTCTGAAATCTGTCTGCACTTGTCCGGAGCGTCATACAGCTCCATGACAGCCTCTGCAAATTCATCCGCTTCATCCCGGACTGTCAGTACATCGGACGCCTCTTTGATTCCTTCTGCACCAATAGATGTAGTCACCACCACAGCTCCATTGTACATGGCTTCCAGTACTTTTCCTTTGATTCCCGCTCCATAACGGAGAGGCACCACTACGATCCGGCATTTCCGGTACAATTCTTCCAATTCCTCATCGCTGACAAATCCTTTTACAACCACTCCATTACCCGGCTGTTCCAGGGCTTTGATCTCATCTGTCACCCGGGAACCTACAATATAAAAGTTTACCGCCAGCTTTTCCCGGATTTTAGGGAACACTTCCTTTACGAACCACAGGACAGCATCTGCGTTCGGCGGATGGCCGAATCCTCCTACAAACAAAAGCCCTTCTTTCTTTTCAAAATCCAGATCCAGGCTCTCCTTAAACGTTTCATACACATAGAGAGGAATGTCTTTTACACGGATCTTCGGGTTAATATCATGAATCAGGTCTCTCTCCACATAAGAAGGATAATATGCCATATCCGTCTTCTTCATCAGGGACAATTCTACAGAACGCCAGTAATCAGCAGACTTCTTGATTTCCTCATCGCCAGTGATCTCATATTCCCTAGTTTCCCTTAAGAAATGAAGGTCATGACCAAAGTACAGGATTTTGATATCCGTATGGGAACGGATAAAGTCAATATACTTAACCGCAATATGGGGCCGGTTCAGATAAACAAACGCAATATCCTTTCCATGCTTTTCCAGCCAGTCCCAGATTCCGGTCCGGTACTCATCTCCGTAAAGCACTTCGATCCCAAGCTGCTCCAGAGCTGTGGTATACGGCTCTTCATGGGCATAATTATCTCCCAGGAATTTCACTACAAATCCTTTTTCCACAAACATTTTCATATACTGGAACGTACATTTGGACCCGGCATCTTTGTCAAAGGTAGGCACATAATGGTCCACCACCAGAATGATCTGTTTTCCCCGGCTTCTCTCTCTTGCCCGGAACGGATCAGGATTTCCTGTATTTTCATACTGGTTTTTAAATTCTTCTGCCCATTTCTCCCGCATCTTTTTGCTGTTTTCCACCTGATACCGCTTCAAACCTGTGCCATTTACATCCGTACCATTGGAAATTCCTTCAAAATGGATAACTTTGGACAGGGGCTGATATACCACCCGGTATCCAGCCTTCCTCACCTCAAACGCCAGATCCGCATCTTCACAGTATGCCGGGGCATAACGCTTATCAAAGCCCCCTATCTGCTTCCACAACGATACCGGAAGCATGATCGATGCTCCGGAAATATAATCCACATCTTTTACATAGTTATATTCCGGCTTGTCCGGGTCATCCATTCGTCCATAATTCCAGCCGGAACCATCACTCCAGATAATCCCTCCTGCTTCCTGAAGCCTGCCGTCAGGATAAACCAGTTTAGAGCCTACCATACCAATAGACGGATCCGATTCAATCAGGTTCACCAGGGATGAGAGCCAGCCTTCGGTCACCTGGGTATCATTATTTAAAAACAGGATATATTTCCCCCTGGCAGCCTCTGCCGCCTGGTTACAGTTCCCTAAAAATCCCTGATTTTCCTTGTTCCGGCAGATCACTGCATTCTCCACATACCGGGACAGTTCCGCCGTAGCATCCGTAGATACATCGTCGGCAATGATTACTTCATAAGGCACATCTTTCGTATGCTCCTCAATGGAACAGAGGCAGGCATACGTATAGTGAATCTGGTTGTACACCGGAATCACAATGGAAACCAGCGGATGTTCTTCCTTAGGCAGATGAACCATACCATGAGTAAAATACTCATCTCCAATGGTAAAATGTCCATGTATCCGGTTTCTCCCGTCTTCTGATGTATACAGCCCTATATACCGCACCGGATGACGCAGGGTGTTCTTACAGTAACTGAGAATTTTGCGTTCTTTCGTTCCTTTTGGGAACTTTCTGTTGACAATAGCTCCCAGTTTTCTCCTTACACGGTAAGGAAACGACACATGGCTGTTCAGGATACCGATAGCCTGAGCCATTTCGCCATTTTCCCTTCTCAGGTCTCCGATGATCACATCCAGATTCGCCACATGATTTTCTGTCAGACGATGGACTTCTTTCAGTTTCTTCAGCTCGGTGGCTGTATTTTCCAGTTCAAATTCCAGCTCACTGAGCCGCTCCAGCTTCTCCTTGGCTTTCTGGAATTCTCTGTGCTCTTCCTCCAGATCCGCCATCTCTTTATAATCTTTCCGGTAGTTCAGCAGGTACAATTCCTGATTATTCCCATGGACATAACGCTGGAAGGATTCCTCCATATCTCCGTAAGCTTCCAGGAGTTCCTCATGAATGCCGAATTCACTCAGAAATTCCTCCATGCTGTTGTACTTCATAAGGCTATGGTATTTCCGATAAAAATAAAACAGGATCCGGTACTGGACAAAATGCAGAGGTACCGGAAAATCGTATACCCATTCATAATCCAGAAAATACCAGCCTTCCGGAGTTACCAGTATATTTTCCATCAGCGCATCAATATTAGACACTGCCAGGGCTGTATCCTGAAACTTTGGTGTCTCGCCAAACACCTGCTTCAATTCTTCCGTAATGGCAAAAGGCTTTTCATATTCCGGGAAAACACTGCAGATTTTTCCCATCACTTCCCGAATGGCTTCCACCGGGGCCTTTCCTCCCACGATCTCTTCTCCCAGAACCTCCGCCAGGGTTTTCCCTTCCAGATAGGGAAATCTTGCCGTCTTTCCGTCTTCCGAGATTTCCGGTTTTACCGGCTGCAGGTATTGATGCTGCTGCTTCAGTTTTTCATATTTCCAGTCAAACGAACGGATATGGTCCTTTCCCGCTTCTGTAAGGGCAGTTTTTTCCACCCAGACCACTCCCGCTTCACTGAGGATGGATGTCTTGATCTGGAATTCTTCTTTTCTTGTCCTGTTATATTTTATATAAATAATATCAGCCATGTTTCCTCCAAACCATCAGGTACGAATTCGAAAAATCCGGAAAGCGGCCTTCTTCACAGATACTGTCCCAGGAAGCGCCCACATCTGTCCTGAGAAATTCCGGATAATCATAGGAAATGACGGTCCCTGTCAGGTCACCCTTCGCCGGAAGCCGTCTGTCTGTATACAACTCCGCCGCCGTCTTGTAGTCCGGAAACGGATAATAAATCGTTCCGCCTGGGAATGCTTCTTCCAGACGTTTTCTGCCCACCCCGCAGCCTTCACCGGGCGCTCCTGCCCAATGCTTCAGTCCCTGGGGGTTATCCACAGCAATCAGAAAAATTCCATTTTCTTTCAACAATCCTTTTCCTTTTTCCACCATTTCCTGAAAAGGTTCCTGAATGCTTCCAATCATCGCCACATATCCAAACCGTTCCCCGGCATTTTCCAGCTGTTCCATGCTGCCTGCCAGATACCGGATATGCTCGGAGGTCCCATGACGCCTCTGATTCACCTTAAGGTCTTCTTCATCCCTGTCCAGAACCGTCACGTTCCCACATTTTCTGGCAAACAGACCGGTAAGGGCCCCGCAATCAGACCCTATCTGGAGCAGATGGCAGTCCGGCGTAAACGGAAACCATTCCAGCAGATTCTCCCTGATATCCGAAAGGGCATAAAAATATTCCAGATTTCTATGCTCCCACAGCAGTCTTTTCTCATCATCGCCGTACTGTTCCAACAGTTCCAGCAGTTCTTTCGCTGTCTGTCCCATAATCAATTTCCGCCTTTCGTCAGTTTTGCTTCCACCTCAGATTCCATATCATAAACACCCACTGTGTTTTTATTGGAAATAACCGTTATGCTTGCCACATCATACAGCCGGTGATATACCACATGTTCTTCCCCTTCAAATCCGGTACAGCTCATGGAAAGCAGATACTCTCCGCCCTGAAGGGTCATTCGCTGTTTAAAGGAGATTTCATAAACATCTCCCGGTCCCACCGGTTTGATATCCGTACCTTCATACATGGTATTGGTGCCTGTCAGGCTGGTACCTTTCTTATCCTTGATGGTATAAGTAAAGATGGGATCTTTCACCGAAGCGTGAAACCGTATTTTTTCCCGTATGGTAAACTCCTCGCCTTTCAGCAGAAGATTCGTCAGGTTGCCTCTGGCATCTTCCAGGCCAAAATCAAAGATTTCCGCCCTGCCGTCCCCATACTCCGTCCGGTTGGCATTCACTGCGATCTTCTCCCGCATCAGTCCCTGGTGGCCTGCCTCCTCTTTCCGGAAATCTTTCTGCTCGATCCCATCTCCGGAAAAATCATTCATTTCTTCCAGGTCTTCCTTCAGAGCATCCATCTGGCCTGCCAGAATCTTTTTATACATATCCACCATGCGGCCTGGAGCCCCTTCTGCTACAAATTCGCCCTTATTTAACAGCACCACTTTATCACAATATTTAATGATACTTCCCATGTCATGGGTCACCATGACAATCGTCGTACCACTTCTCCTGATCTCTTCCATACGGCGGTAACACTTGGCCTGGAAAAATACATCTCCTACGGAAAGTGCCTCATCTACGATCAGAATCTCCGGTTCCACATTGATAGCCAGCGCAAAAGCCAACCGTACAAACATACCGCTGGAATAAGTCTTTACCGGCTGATATACAAAGTCCCCAATATCCGCAAACTCCAGAATATCCGGAAGCTTCTCATCCATTTCCTTTTTCGAGAATCCCATCATGGTCCCATTCATGTAAATATTCTCGATACCTGTATAATCCATATTGAATCCGGCTCCCAATTCCAGCAGAGCCGAAATGACTCCGTCCACTTCCGCTGTACCGGAGGTAGGCGTCAATACTCCTGTGATAATCTTCAGTATTGTGGATTTTCCGGAACCATTGGTTCCTATGATTCCTACCGTCTCCCCCTTCTTCACCTGAAAGGAAATATGGTTCAGGGCATAAAAATCCCTGTGATAATTCTTATGAGTGGGACTCAATGACTCTTTCAGCCGGTCAATCGGCTTTTCGTATAATTTGTATATTTTCGTAACATCCTGTACGTTAATTGCATATTCGCCTGCCATGGCTTCCTCCAGACTGCATCATTATTCTAAATACGGACCGCTGGGCAGCTCGCTAAGTGCTCATATTATAACACAATCCCCGTATTTTTTACACCGTTTTCCATTTGTATTTTCTTACATTGTTCTTAGAATTTTCCCTAATTCACCATACAATATTTGTTTTTTTTATAAGCTTACCCTATATTGCAGTTTTTACACTGATTTGCTTGACAACTTCCGCTTTCCTGTGTCACAATCAAGTCAAAGAAAGTAAATTTTATCATAAGGAGGGATTGACCCATGGACTTTCTGACTATGACCATTGGGAAACAGAAAAATATTGCCCTGATCGCCCATGACAGCAAAAAACATGAAATCATTGAATGGTGCGATGCCCATAAAGAAATACTGAAACATCATTTTCTGTGCGGTACCGGAACTACCGCCCGGATGATCACAGATGCAACCGGTCTTCCGGTCAAAGGTTACAACAGCGGCCCCCTGGGTGGCGACCAGCAGATCGGAGCAAAAATCGTGGAGGGACGCATTGATTTTGTCATCTTTTTTTCCGACCCCCTCACTGCCCAGCCCCATGACCCGGACGTCAAAGCCCTTCTGCGGATTGCCCAGGTATATGATATTCCCATTGCCAACAACCGGGCTACCGCTGATTTTCTGATCACATCTTCTTACATGAATCAGGAATATGAACACAATATCATCAATTTTCAGCAAAACATTGCTGACAGGGCCAAGACCCTGTAAAACAAAAGATACGCCTTGTAAAAGAGTTTCGTCTCTTCTGCAAGGCGTATTTTTCAATTAATGGGCCGCTTCCGGAAAACTCTCCCGGCCAACCATCACAGCACATCAGAAAAATGAGGGCGCAGCTTCCGGAACACCCGAATCCCCAGAAACAGCAGCACCAGGGTAACTCCCCAGAAATATAAAGTCATAGTGGGACGTTCAAAAAACCAGTTTCCTGTCAGGATACTGTCCCGGTAACCTGCCACAACATAATAAAACGGATTAAACTTTAATACCGTAAGTACTGCCGGCACATCAGCAAACATAGATTCCTGATACATGATAGGTACCATCCACATTCCAAACTGAAGGCAGATGGATACGATCTGAGCCATATCCTTAAAAAATACATTGACTGCACTGGTAAAATATCCAAGAGCCAGCGCCAGCATGGAAGCTGCAAAGGTATAATAAATAACCTGAATCCAGGTTGCCATAGGAGTTTTTCCGTAGCAAAGAGCCATTACGATCATGATCAGTACAAAAAATGCATGGACCATCAAACTGGATATCAGCTTGATCACAGGCAGCACTTCCACCTGAAATACCACTTTTTTTACCAGGTAATGATACTCCTGAAGGCAGTTGGTAATAGTATTCAGCGCCTCACTGAAAAAGAACCAGGGCACAATACCGGGTACCAGCCAGAGTACATAGGGAATTCCCGGTACCGGCGGTACGCTTTTAAATCCCAGCTGGAAAATACAGAAATAGATCATCACTGTAACGACCGGCTGTACAAACATCCATACCATGCCAAAATAGGAACCTACAAACCTCTTTTTAAAATCCGCCTTGGACAGATCCCATATCAGCTTTCTCCGCTTGATGATCTCCTTGATCAGGGAAATATTATTCATGAAAAAATTCCTTTCTTTTCCCCTCAGAATTTGAAGGTATCCTTAAATCCGCCCCATTTTTTATCTTTCTCAGAAATGATCAGTTCCACTCCTTCTTCCAGAGGCCACTCAATTCCGATATCCGGATCGTTCCATGCCATTCCGCCTTCATCACCTGGGTGATAAAAATCCGTACACTTATAAGCAAATTCCGCCTCATCAGACAATACCAGAAAACCGTGGGCAAAGCCTTCCGGAATATAAAACTGCTTTTTATTCTCCGCGCTCAATTCCACTCCAAACCATTTTCCGTAGGTTTTAGAATCAGCTCTCAGATCCACAGCCACATCAAAGACCTTTCCCCGGATCACCCGCACCAGTTTGCCCTGAGGAAACTGTTTCTGATAATGAAGTCCCCTCAATACGCCTTTCACGGACATGGACTGGTTATCCTGCACAAACACCATATTCAGTCCCGCTTCTTGAAAATCATTCTGATTATAAGTTTCTACAAAATAGCCTCTTTCGTCCTTAAAAACCGTAGGCTCGATCACATAAAGTCCCTCAATGCCGCAGGGAGTTACTGTTATTTTTCCCATTTTGCTTCTACTCCTTTTATCTTTCATTTCTTATCTGTTTCTTTAAAATCAAGGATTACTATACCACTATATCCGGATACTGACAATAGAAAACAGCCGAAGCAATACATATCCATTGGCGCATATCATGAAAAACAGAATCTCCCTGTCCCTGTTTTTCTGCAGGATCACCCAGTTGTTTTTAAACGTCATCACCAGCACCGGCAGAAACGGCAGAAAATATCTGCCCTGCACTCCCAGGATAATCCCGGAACTGGCTGGTGTCCAGGCAATCAGCATGGACAGCATGGTGGCTCCGGCACAGGCCAGGCATAAAAACCAGATCCATATTTTTTGCTTTACAGAAAAATAAACCGTTTCCGTTCCAGGTTTTTTCATAGCCATCAGCAAAATCCCTATGGTCATGGAAACGATCAGAATATATGGCACATTCAGCACACCGTCCAGATTTCCCAGACTGGCTCCTATCATGGTAGTATGATACTGTTCTCCCTGAAGCAGGACCGTATTATAAAAAATCTTCAGCATATTTACCGGGTCATGGAGCAATCCACCGAGAGTATATCCGGATTCTTCCGCCCAGCCCACATAGCTTTCTGTCTCTCCGGCATACATGGCAATTGTCTGGCTGTTCACCAGCACCATGGCTGCTCCATATGCCGCCAGTACAAGTACCGCTGACAGAATCCAGGCTCTCCTGCCTCCGAATTTTTTCACAGGGATCAGAAGACACAATCCCATCAGTACCGCATAGACCATTTTACAGGGGCCCAACGCTGCCATTACAGCCGCCAGAAGGACTACATCCCGTTTTCTCACACTGCCTGCACCGTAAGCCAGATCCAGGCATACCGCAGTAAACAAAAAGGACAATGCCAGAATCATGGTGTCATAGGAAAACGAAGCAGTCAGATGAAGGGTCATGGGAAACAGGCATACTCCAAACAGGATTTCTTTCCCAAACGGGAGCCGCTTCATGCCATACCATACCGCTGCCACATAAAACATAAGATTTCCCAGACGTCCCAGATACAAAAGTCCGATTCCCCCCAGCCCCAGTAATCTGCCAACTGCAATTCCCAGAGCCTGAAGGAGATAAGCCACAGGAGTGGTTGCCACAGGCGTTCGGATCGTAGTGACCAGTTCATTATCCCCCTGTTTCCCTATTCCCACATCATGGATGGTCCGGTAAGTCTGCTCCGTAAGCGTCTGCCCTAATACAGAAGCGCCCACTTCCTCTCCTGTTTCCGGAAATCCTTCTCCCGGCTCCAGGCTTCCGTCCAGAATAAATGCATCCTGTTCCCTGATATAGACCCTTCCTTCCTCATCTGCTGCAGGCTGACCTAAAAGGACACTGGAAAGCCGGTATGCACTGATATAATGGCTGACTTCATCAGGAGCAGACAAAGGTGGAAGTACCGTCAGATAAAGAATCCCCAGAAACAGCCCACAGACAGCAAATATCCGTTCCATGGACGCTTTTTTTCGAAACAGCAGCCATCCGGCTGCTACAGTTATCCCTATGGAACTAACCATCAAAAAACTGTACCAGACATACAGGAACCTGTCTCCGCTTTCCCATACACCAGCCCGTACATCAAGCAGATGCCAGAATCCCAGCAGGACCACAACCACAGGTCCCCACAGCCAGACAAATTTTCCCGGCTCATACCTGTTCTTCATGGCTTTCCTCTCTTTCCTTCTTCTCCAGGGCGATTCTCTGTACCAGCTCTTTTTGCTTAGTTTCCAGTTGGGAAATCTTCACAGAAAGAGAAAAGACTTTCACCAACAGGAGAAAAATCACAAATAAAAAGATAAAATTTGATGTGGAATACGTTCCTGCCAGCCTGGACAGAATATCAGCCGTCCTGGGAAATATACTGAACAGAATCAGGATCAGAGACACAAAGACCCAGAATACCCCGTCCTCAATCTGCACTTTTGACTGCCGGATTTTTCGGATGATCATTGCCGTTGTAAGCAGAGACGCAAGGATCAGTACGATTCGAAGCACTGTCGTCATTTATCATTCCTCCAGTAATTTTTATTCATAGTCAGCCAGAGTACCGCTGGTTTTGGAAGATGTTTATAGACTTTTCCCAGACGATATCCTGCGTATTTACAGCCACTTTTAGCCACAAGCCCCGGTACTGCCAGCACATGTCCGGTTCTGACCAGCCATGCCGCCGTATCTTTCACCAGCCGTATTCCTTCCCCCTCAGCAGGAACAGAATCAAATATCTCCGGATATTCCGCCTGGGATACCCCCAGGTCGAAATTCCTGTGAAGCTGTTCCAGGCAGCTGTAATTATGGGAATGGACCACACGGGCATCGGCAGCATAATAGATTCCATAGCCTGCTTTCAGAGCTCCGGCAGCAAATATCATATCCTCATTAAAAATAGTCCGTTTTACAAAACCTCCCTGGGCCAGAAATAATTCCCTCCGGTAGGCGCAGCACACATTCGATGCAAAATACGCTTTAATTCCCAGCTTTCCCACATCGTCCCATGTTTTCATCCGGCTCTCCTCCGGATAATTGAACAATCTGGTATGCCTTTCCGCCAGCTCACAGTCCTTATCTGCCAGCTGCCTGGCATAGACCTCAATCACCGTCTCCCCTCCCGGTCCGGTCTGCTCAAATCCCTTCACCAGATTCCCGATCAGTTTCTCATCTGCCGGAACCGCATCATCGGTCATGCAGACACCGATATCTGCCTGGGAATAGGACATCAGAAGATTTCTGGTCCTGCCATGGTCAAATTCCTCTTTTGTGATATGATGCACTTCCAGATTGGGAATCCCGGAAAACCCTTCGTCTCTCCAATAGCTCTTCTCCGTATTCACTACAATAATCTTCCGGACAGGATATTCCTGCTTTTCCAGCATGGCTAAAAGCCTGGAAAATTTTCTTCCTGGTTTATATACCGGAATCAATACATCAACTGTCATATCCGATTCTCCTTTGCTCTCTGAAACATTCTTCCCTGCAGTCCGGAAAATCCTGCTGTCAGGAACCCCATCAGGCATACATAACAGACCGCCGCCCCTGGAATCCCAAATGAGGCTGTCAAGATGGGAGACAGAAACCAGGCACCTATGGAAGCCGTCAGATAAACGCCGAAAATCATAACCTGTTTCCTCATGATCACCAGCAGGTAATAATAAAGATTTGCCAGGGCATATAGCCCTCCGCCAAAAATAATCAGCACAAAAGCCGGCCAGTAAGGAGTCAGACTTCCCTGATAGCCTTCCCCCAGCACGATCTCCATCACCGCCAGCACCGGACGTCCCAAGACCGCAGCCCCCAACACTCCCAGCGCTGTGAATCCCAGTATCACGGCCCCGATCTTTCTCCGTATTCTTCCAAATGACTCATATTCTCCCTGATTCCAGCAGTCTGTCAGCCTGGTCAGAAACGGACGGATAATAAAATTAGCAGCCAGATAGATAACAGATGTGGGCATAAACAAAATATTGAAATATCCGCTCATGGCATCTGTCAGCTGCAGGTCTATGGCATATTTGGCTGCGGAAAACACATAAAAATCCAGAAACACAGAGATAAAAAGAAGGGCCGTATTCCGGATCAGTCCCAGGCAGTCTCGGTTCTTTCTGCCATACCGCACATCCGGAAGCACATCTGCCCCCATTACACTCACATTAAACACTGCCACTCCGGCAATCTGGGCAGCCACCGCCGCCACGCAGGCAAGGAACAGCCTCCCGCTCAGCCACAGGCATATTAAAAATACTGCCACAGAAAAGCAGGTACGGAACGTATTGGACTTTCCTGTCAGATACAGACTTCCCTGCCTCTGGAATTCCGATTCGTATACATCAGCAAAACCGTCAATGATCTTATACACGGCCAGCAAAAAGATGACCGCTGCCTTATGAAACGAATACGTCCCTGACATCAGCATAAAACCCAGATATCCCGCTGCTATCAGGACCGCAGCCCCGCAGGTCAATGTCCTTACTCCCAGATAATCCCCAAACGTATACTGCTGTTCCCCATCTGTAATCTGAAACGGCCGGATACCAAAATAGGCCACAATAAACATCTGCTGGCCGAATGTGGAAAATCCGAAGCCAAAAATACCCCCCTCATCTTCTCCCGCCATACGCATCACAAGGAATGCCAGCACCATGGAAGCCAGGGCATATACCCCGCTGCCCAGGATATTCCAGACTACATTCTGTCTCTCCTTATGAGGACCATGATAAATCAGAAATCTCTCTGCAAATTCTTTCATGATTTCACCCTGAAATTCTGTATAATAAGGATTGAGGTCATCATACGAAGCATATATCTGACAGCAACCATAGGCTTCAGATAGCTTTCGCCTCCCGCCCTTTCATCAATGATCACCGGCACCTCTGCCACTTTCGCTCCCTGTTTGATCAGAAAGGAAACCGTATCCGGTTCCGGCCCATAATTCAGCTGATAGGCAAATTTTTCCATCATTTTCCTGTCAAACATCCTCAGCCCGGACGTGGGGTCTTTGATCCGAACGCCTGTAGTCAGCCGCACGGCAGCAGCAATCAGCCTGCTTCCCAGCATTCTTGGAGAAAAATCTTTTTTCCCTTCCACAAACCGGGACCCGATCACGATATTATAGCCTTCGTCCATTTTTTTCCTCATTCCCGCAATATATTCCGGCCGGTGCTGTCCGTCCCCGTCAAACTGCACCGCATACTGATATCCTTTTTCACAGGCATATTTCATTCCTGTCTGAAAACATCCGGCTAACCCTAAATTCACCGGAAGGCAGATATGATGATAGCCATTTTCTTTCAGAATTTCTTCCGTTCTGTCTGTAGACCCGTCATTTACCACTACATAATCCAGTTCCGGATATTGGCCGATCAGTTCATCTACCACAGCTTTTATATTTTTTTCTTCATTAAATGCCGGTATTACCAGCAAAATTTCATTCATCTTGCTCCCTCTTCTGTCACGCCTTCCGGCATTCTCCTAAAATAATCCTGCAGATCCTGTCCACCTCTTCCATCTCCAGATCCGGATACAGAGGCAACGTAAGTACCTGCCTGGAAATCCTGTCTGCCACCGGCGTATCTTTCGGATCATAGGTCCCCTGATAACACTGGTATGCGTTGACACAAGGATAGAAATATTTTCTGGGATAGATCCCATGATTCTTTAACTGCTCTGCCACTTCATCCCGCTGGAAGCCGTTTCCTTCAAATACCACAGGCATATACGCATAATTGCTCTTTACCCCTTCTTTTTCCGGACACAGTTTCAAGCCCTTTATCCCCTGAAGATGTTCCCGGTAGCGTTCCGTCAGTTCCTTTCTTCTGGCGATCACCTGTTCCGTATACTTCAGATTGCACAGCCCCATAGCAGCCTGAAATTCGTTCATCTTTCCATTTCCGCCTACAAACTCCACAGACTCTTCTCCCATGATGCCGAAATTCTTCAGCTTATACAGACGGTCCGCCAGCCATTTCTCCCGAAACGTCACGGCTCCGCCTTCAATCGTATGGTATACCTTTGTAGCATGGAAGCTGAACATAGAAGCATCTCCAAATGTACCGATCCCTCTTCCGTCCACCGTTTCTCCAAACGCATGAGCGGCATCATAGATCACTTTCAGGCCGTGCTTTTTGGCAATCTTCTCGATTTTATCCACCTGGCAGATATTCCCATATACATGGACCGGAACAATGGCACAGGTGCGTTCTGTAATCCGTTCTTCTATCCTGTCCGTATCTATCGTATAGTCCTCCGGATCAATGTCACAGAATACCGGAGTCAGCCCATTTCTCACAATGGCGTGGGTGGTAGATGCAAACGTGAATGGCGTCGTGATCACCTCTCCCTCCAGTTCAAATGCCTGAAGAGCCATCTCCAAAGCCAGATGGCCATTGGTGAACAGTTCGATCCCCTCCACGTTCAGGTATTCCTTCAGCCTTTCCTTCAGCCTCTCATGATAGTCTCCCATATTGGTCAGCCATGCTGAATCCCATATGGGTTTCAGCATTTCTACATATTCTTCCATGGGCGGCAGAAAGGACCTGGTCACTCTGACCGTCTTTTCCATATCTTCCACCTTTTTCCTTTCTTCTTACGTTATTTTCTCTATTTTCTTACAATTTCCCGAAAGCAGCAATTTCTTTTGCGGGTTCTCTGGCATTTTTCCCATATATGTGTTAAATTATAGCATAGAAGATATTTCTTGTAAAATATAGTTTCAGGAGGTTTTTTTGAAATGCGCCGATTATGGAAGTACTCAGCAGCAGCGATTCTATCCATGGCCCTGGTGTTTGGACAGACTGCCTCTGCTCTGGCAGATGAACCAGCTGACGCAGGACAGGCAGCTGCAGAAAACGGAGAGCTGACAGAAGAAGCTCAACAATTACGGGAGGAACTGGATGCCCAGGAACAGGCTATCATCCAGGCAAATACCCCCTATACACAGGCTCAAGTACTTCGGGCTGACGGAACCTGGACCGACCCGGTACAGGGTGACGGTATCATTACCGCAGGGGAGGAAGGATTCCGGTCTATCTGCGTCTATCTGAATAATATTAACGGTGATATTTACTACCGGGCATTTACCAGCTCCGGTGGATGGACTCCCTGGGCGATCAACGGAAGCCATACGACTCCCAGTACAGACCCGATTGAAGCCATCCAGTTTAAACTGGTAGGCTTTTCCGGAAATATGTTTGCCATCTACTATTCCACTACCTTAAATGACGGTACAAAGCTGGAATGGACCGCTGACGGCGGCACTGCCGGAACCATGGGAATCGGAAAATATATCACATCATTCCAGTTATCCTTATGGGGCCGTTCCACCGGAGATTACCCGAATCCCGTGGGACATCCTCTGGATTCTGCAGCCCGGGACGGAGTGATCCTGAATGCAGAAGGTCCTGCCACATTTTCCAATGGAAATGGAGCTTCCTATACCGGCTGGGCATGGAATTACCGTGACCGCTATTATTTCGTCAACAACCAGGCTGTGACCGGCTGGCAATACATAGACGGCTACAAATATTATTTTGACGAGACTGGAAAATTGGTCCAGGATCTGGAACCTATCTTAGGAAACGGTGGACCATTCATCATCAAAATAAACAAGCAGATGTGCACTACCACGGTTTATACCAAAGATGGAGACAACGGATACATCATTCCGTTTAAAACCTTCCTTTGCTCACCGGGAGATGACACTCCGATCGGAACCTTCCGGACTCCGGCTAAATACCGCTGGCATCCTATGATTCACGGACTTTACTGCCAGTACCTGACCCGGATCACCGGCAGTTTCCTGATGCACTCCCTGATCTACGATCAGCCCAACAGCTATGCTATGTGGGCAGATACCTATAACTTCCTGGGAGTTGCCCGTTCTGCCGGTTGCGTACGTTTCAAAGCCGGAGATGCCAAATGGATGTACGACCACTGTCCTACCGGTACAACTGTGGAAATCTATAATTCCGAAAACCCGGGACCATTTGACCGCCCGGCTATTGAATGGATCATCCCGCTGGACCAGAAATTCGACCCCACTGACCCGGAAGTTCCGGAAGCAGCTGCACAGCTGGCTGAATTCGCACAGAAGACCGCACAGACTCAGGAATATATCAATCATCAGAGAGAAGTCATCAATGCGGCGCTTACCGCTTACGAAAACGGCGGCGCTTCTCCTTCCCAGAATACCGGCTCATCTGACGGCAGTAGCGGAGTGATCGTAGATACTGATTCCGGTCAGAGTTCCGTGGGACCAGGTGCAGGACTTTAATAGAATCTGACCATATAACAAGCACGGCTGAAAGAATCTTCTTCCAGCCGTGCTTTTATCATATTATCCCTTATTTTCTTCCAGTCCCTCTCCTGCTGTCGCCACATCCCGGTATACCTTTGCCAGATACCCTTCTGCCGCTCTGTTTTCTTCTTCCACCGGCAATCCATAAAATGCCCGGACATGGTTCTGCACCATATCATAACCTGCCAGGCAGGAAAAACCCACTCCTCCGGAAAACCTGGGATTGCACTCCAGGAAACGGTATTCACATCTTCCATTGCCCCATCGCTCTTCGATCCATTCAAAATTCACGCAGCCTGTTATGGAAAGCAGGTCAGCAGCTTTCCGGCACATCTGTTCCAGCTCCGGATTCCGGAATACCTGTACACTGGTACCTGCTCCGTTTAAGGTACGCAGCAATTCTCTCCTGGGCAGACAGGCAAAGCTTCCATCCTTTCCCCTCACCACATCCGTGGTCACTACATTTCCCTCTATCATAGGCTGGACCAGATATTCTTCTTCCCGCCCTTCTTCATGGATTTCTTCCAGAGCTCTGGTCAGTTCTCCCTCTCCCCGGACACGGTACAGACCGCTGCTGCTCCTTCCATTCCATGGTTTCAGGATCAGCCTGCTCCCATACACTCCCATCCATTCCTTTCGATTCCATTCTGACAGTTTCACAGTAGGGATTGGTTTCCCGAGACCTTCTGAAGCTGCTACTTTCTTTGCCAGAGCGAATTTATTCCTTGCCAGGGCAATCGTCTCCGGTGAAGAGATTCCCACCAGAATATGCTCTCCCGAAAACAGTTCCCGGTTCCTGTGAAAGACATCTACTTCCACATCCGTCAGAGGCAGGATCATTTCCACTTTTTCCTGTAAACAGACTTCCCTGATAAATGTCAGATATTTTTCTTCATCCCTTGCAAGAGGGGCTTGATAGAATGCTGCCGTTTCCAGGGACTGTGCGATCCATTCCCTGGGATAAATATCACACCCGACTACTCTCCAGCCCATTTTCTTCAGTCCACCTATCACCGCCATGGAAGAAAACGATCCTATGGCAGTGACCAGGGCAGTTTTTCCCTTGTAATCCATTTCAGACTCCTTTTCTCTTTTCCTTTATATAATCCAGCAGATATCCCAGACTTCTCGCATGAAACAGCCATGCCATGCCTCCATAAATCCCTGCCCCTGCTAAAATCTGCACCACCAGTCTGAACCAGACACCAGGAACTGCTTTCCCCAGGAACCAGACCGCCACCGCCATGACAAACGCCATCAGGAAAGAAGGGATAATATCCACAGCCTGCTGCCCAATGCTGTAATGAAGCAGCTTTTTATTCGGCCAGGCATTGATGAAAATACAGACAAAATCCACAAATGCCTTAATACTTACCATCACAATAGCGCCAAACCGTATACCAAGGAGCAATCCCAGCAGACCCACCACTTTTTTGGTAACCTCCAGCTTCAGGAAAATATCACTTCTCCCCATGGCATTGATTGCCTGAAGATTGGTAATGTGAATGGGATAAAAGCAATAAGCAATGCACATGATCCGTAAAAACGGAACGCAATCCAGCCACCGGTCTCCCAAAAGCGCCAGCACCATGGTATCCGCCACGGCAAACATCCCCAGCAGCATGGGAAGCACTACAAACGAACTGATTTCTATAGCCTTCCTCACCATTGCCCGCACTTCTTCCACCCGGTCCTGAGACTTGGAGAAAGCCGGCAGGAGTACCGACTGGATTGCAGCACCCAGATTGGTAACAATGAGTTTCGGAAACTGTTCGCCCCGGTTATAGGTTCCCAGCACTGCCTCATTGTAAATCTTCCCCATGATAAGCCCATAAAGATTACTGAACAGGGTATCCAGCAGAGATGCTCCCAGCAATTTCCAGCCAAAGCTGAACATGGATTTTACCCTGCGGGGAGAAAAGACCCACGCCGGTCTCCAGTCCACATCTGCAAACAGTCCTGCCATCAGGGCAAAATAATAAGCAATCTGCTGCCCTGCCAACGCCCAGACCCCCAGGCCCCGGTAAGCCATAAAAATACTGATTATGCCCGATACCACCACAGCAAAAAAGGTAGCTTTAAAAAGCCCCTTAAAATTCATTTCCCGGGATACATACGCCGTCTGTACCGAGATAACGGCCCCCGGAAATAAGATCACTCCCAGTACCCGTATCAGAGGTATCAGAATCTCTATTTTATAAAATCCGGAAATCACAGGAGCCGCAACCCATAAAGCCCCATACATGATGACTGCCACTACCAGGTCAAAATAAAATACAGAAGAAAAATCTCTCTCGTCTGCCCGGTATTTCTGCACCAAAGCCGTACTGAACCCATTTTGTACCACTACATTGGCAATGGTGATAAAAATCATGATTATGCTGATAGTCCCATATTCTTCCTGGGTCATCAGCCGTGCCAGAATGATCGCCACCACAAACTGGATTCCCTGAGCTCCCCCATTTTCCAGAAGCTTCCAGAACAACCCGCTGGCAATCTTATCCTTCATGGTATTATCTGTCAATCTCTCTGTTCCTCCCGTCAATTCTTTCCTGTAACCGCCTTCTGAAGCAGACGGTAAAGTCCCGGCGCCATCACCTCAAAGCGGATAAAAAATCTGGTCCTGAAATTCAGTTCCCGGTAAAACGCTCTGTTTTCCGGGGCCAGCACTTCCCGGTACTGCTTGGTATTCACCTTTGTCAGATACTCCAGCCGATCCGCTGCATGCATGGCGACCTGATGGAAACGCCCTCCTGTCTCCCGGTCAAATTCTTCATACATCTGCCGCATCTGGTGACAGTACCGTTCCTGCTTTCCCTTATAATCTCCCTCTTTCATGGCATTGGTCCAGGAACCGGAGACTCCTACCCGGTACGCTCCCATATCCTGATCAAAGTAATATCCCCATCCCTCTGCTGCCATCATCAGCTGCATGGGGATATCACCAATGGGACAGTTCAGATAATAATCCGGCAGATTTTGCATGATCCTGGCCGGAAAGACCATGGAACACATGGCATAACCGGAAGGCTTGTCTATAATCTCCTCCGGGCTCACTTTCCTGTCTGAGGAATATGGCCTCATGCGCCCATCTGTCACCGTCCTGTCTACCGTCACAATCTTCGCACTGTGAAAACACAGGGTACAGCCGGGATTCTGTTCCAGAAAATCAATCTGTTTCTGCAGCTTATACGGGTCTGTCCAGTAATCATCCCCTTCACACATGGCAATGTATTTTCCTTTTGCCCGGGGAAAATTAAAGATCCCGCTGATATTTTTTATCCCTTTGGAATACTGGTTTTCCGTCTGATAAATAGGTTTGATGATGTCAGGAAACCTTTCCTCATACTCTCTGATGACGGAAGCAGTTCCATCTGTAGAGGCATCATCGTGAATCAGGACTTCTATGGGAAAATCCGTTTTCTGCATCAGAAATCCTTCCAGAGCTTCCCTGATATATGGCTCATGATTAAATGCCAGACAGCAAATACTGACCAGAGGTCTTTCGTTCCCCCGGTCCTCGTTCTTTCCAATGCTTTTTTCTTCCATTCCCTTCGTTCCTTTCCACCATTCCGGTTCAGGGCATAAACAGCATCTGCCCCAGTGTCCGGAACCAGTTATTTTTCGTAAATCCCCTGGCCAGCATCGTGCCTATTTTCTTAAGCCTTCCCTGATTTCTCATGCCTAGAAATGCCTCCAGGGTTTCCCGGCTGTCCTTGTCCATCTGTCCGCCATAAATCCTTAACAGTTCTTCCGCCTGCCCATACATGGCACGATAATTTTTTTCTGCCTGGCTTCCGTTTTTCAAACGTTCCACAGACTCTTCAATGGTATCTCCTTTTTTTGCCCCCAGAGAATTCTTTCCATGCTGCCGGTAATCATAAAGAGGAGCAGGTACCCATCCGATGATGCCAAACACAGATGCCACCAATGCGATCCAGTTGTCATGCATCAGACATACGCTTGGCTTTTCTCTCAGGAGGCCTGCCAATTCTGTATTCATCATAATGGCCCCTCCCGTCACATTATTCTGCACCAGAAGCTGGGATAACCGGTTCCTCTCCGGAGAAATCTTCTGATAGTGGAAATAGCTCCCATCCATAACCGACAAATTTTCGTCTACCACCCTCATATCAGAATGGACCAGTACCGGACAGCCCGGATGTTCCTTTTCCAGTTCCTTCATCTTCCGTAAACTTCTCTCCGCCTTATCCGGAAACCACCTGTCGTCCTGGTCGCTGAGCATCAGATAATCCCCAGGCTTCCCTTCTTTTCCGGCCATGGAAATCAGTTCCATGAAATGCTGCCAGGCTCCCCCCGAAGGCGTCTCCCGGTAAATTCCCATGACACGTCCAGGGTATTTTTCTTCATACTCCCGGATCACGAAACGGCTTCCGTCTGAGGACCCATCGTCAGATGCCAGTATCTTCATGTGTTCGGTTTCCCACACCGTCTGCTCCAGGATGGAATCTATCTGCTGCCTCAGATAAGCTTCTCCGTTATAGACTGCCATTACAACCGTTATCATACTACCACCTCATACCCAGGATACGGCTGCAGAACCAGACTTCTGCCATGACTGCTCCAAAAAAAGCCCTGGCGGCCAGTTCCTGTATCCGGTTAATGTGCAGGTAATGTTTATAATAAAACATGGCACTCTCATGCCTCAGTTTCTGCCTTCTGGCAATATCCGAATAGGTTTTAGAAATACTGGCAGAATTTTCATGGCGATAGGTAACATTCTTCAGCTGCACCGTACGATATCCCAAAGCTTTCATTCTCTGGGCAAGGATATTTTCTTCCCCGTAGAGAAACACTCTTTCATCATATCCGCCGCATTCTTTCATCTTTTTCCCGTCTACCATCAGCATGGAACCATGGACCGCATCCACATACACGGCCTTTTTCCCCTGCCCGTATCCTGCCGGTCCATTCAGGCGCTTGTGGAATAACCGCCGGCACACCGGCCCGGTATTCAAAAGCTCCTCAGTAAAGGACAGCAGACGCCAGCCTGACGCCTGGCTCCCATTGGAAGAATCCACCATAGTGGCAGCCACTACTCCTATCTCTTCACGGGCGGCCGCTGCCTTTGCCATAATCGTGACACATTGTTCCGTAAAATGGGTATCCGGATTGGCGATCACCACGTGGGTGCAGCCCAGCACATCGCAGGCATACCAGATTCCTGCATTATTTCCTGCACCGTATCCTTTATTTTCTGCTGTCCGGATCAGGAAGACTCTCTCTCTTCCCTGCCAGGCTTCTTTCAGTTTTTCAAACGAATCATCGGAGGAACGGTTATCCACTACCACAATCCCTTCCCAGATTCCATAACCGCTGATCCTTTTTAACTGGGCATCTGTATTTTCAAAATCATTATAATTCAGTATCACACAGCCTACCTTCATGCCTGTTTCATCCTCTTTTCCTGCTTTGCCATATAATAACGGCTTAACCCTCTCCGGACAGGAGGACATAAGAATGTGAGATAATCCATCAGATGATAAGCCAGCATATAAATCTCTTTCCCTTTTTCCTTCCTTGTCCCCTTCCAGGGTGTACATTCCAGATATTTCTCATAGGCTTTCCGGTAATGGTTCAGATTCCCCCGCTTCCAGGGTCTTTCATCACCCATATAATGAAGGACCACCGGTTTCCTCTTCGCCTGCCTGAACTCCTGCTTTTCCACTGCCTTTCCATAGCAGGGCATCATAGATACCAGGTTGCCATAATGGAAATACCGGTAATTGGTAAAAAAGTTATACCGGGGTGAAACCGGACAGATCCGTCCTTTCAATACTCCGTTTACCACGTCCTGGTCGTTGTAATACAGCCTTCCTCCATGCTCCCTGTAAAAATCCATCATCTGCTGCTCCAGCTTTTCCTGTCTCCACCGTGCCAGATCCAGCAAAAGAACGCCCGCATTAAAATACGGTGCCTCTTCTTCCATCCCTATGAAGCGCTTGACCTGAGGATAGATCGTTGGCTCCATTACAGCAGCTGCCAGATTCCCTCCCAGGTCTGTATTCCAGAATGGCTCCAGGTCTCCCAGAACCACGGTATCGCAGTCCAGATACAGGATCCTGCTTACCGTTTCCGGCAAAAGGGAACCAAGAAACAAACGTCCCAGGGTGCTGATATCAAATCTTCCCGTATCCACCCGATACCCCAGTCTTTCCCGGAGATTGGCAATGTCTACAAAAAACACATCTCTTCCATATTTTTCCCCGATTTTTGCCAGTTTCCTCCGGTTTTCCTCCCCCAGTCCGATCGAAAGCACATAAACCGTGATTTCCTCCGCCTGCCGGTTCCTGTGCAGCAGAGAACAAAGGGAAACGCCCAGATGCCTGGCATAATTGTCATTGGACGCATATACGATGTTCATTACAGTTCCTCCTCCGCTGCCTTCATGGCAGACTCGATCACCTTGTCCATATCATAATACCGGTATTCTCCCAGCCTTCCGCCAAACCTTACATGGCTTTCCTTTCCGGCCAGTTCCGCATATCTGGCATACAGGGCCTGGTTCTTCTCATCATTTACCGGATAATAGGGTTCCATCCCCTCCTGCCAGTCTGCCGGATATTCTCTGGTGATCACCGTTTTCTCCTGTGTCCCGAACTCAAAATGCTTATGCTCGATCACACGGGTATAAGGAGTCTCCCTGTCCGTATAATTCACCACCGCTACTCCCTGGAAATTATCCATATCCAGGGTTTCCGTCTCAAATCTCAGGCTGCGGTATTCCAGTTTTCCATAACAATAACCAAAATACCCATCTATGGTCCCTGTGTAGACTACCTTTTCTCCCAGGCTGTCATAATATTCCTTTCTCGCCAGATAATCCTGGTTCAGTTCCACATCACAGCCTTCAAACAATTTCTCAATGATCACATTATAACCGCCGATGGGGATACCCTGGTACAGATCGTTAAAATAATTATTATCGTACGTATACCTGACCGGAAGACGTTTGATGATAAAAGCCGGCAGTTCCCGGCAGTCCCTTCCCCACTGTTTCTCTGTATATCCTTTGACCAGTTTCTGATAAATATCCGTACCCACCAGGCTGATTGCCTGTTCCTCCAGGTTTTCCGGCTCTTTATCCACAACTTTTCTCTGCTCTTCTATAATGGCTTTCGCCTGAGCAGGCGTGGAAATCCCCCACATCTTGCTGAATGTATTCATATTAAAAGGCATATTGTACATTTCACCTTTATAATTGGCTACCGGACTATTGGTATAGCGGTTAAATTCTGCCAGGCTGTTTACAAAATCCCAGACTTTCCGGTTGCTGGTATGAAAAATATGGGCTCCGTAGCGGTGAACATGGATTCCTTCCACATCTTCACAATAAATATTTCCGCCCAGATGTTCCCTTTTCTCCACAACCAGGCATCGTTTGCCTTTCCGGGTTGCCAGATACGCAAACACTCCATTATACAGTCCGCTTCCCACTAATATATAATCATATGGTTTCATTTCCCATACCTCTCTTTCTGCTAAAAGTACAGCCGGTTAATAGCGCTGAAAATTCCTCTTAAAGATGCTCGGGTAATATTGGAGCTGATCCCCACCCCATATGTGGCCTTCCCGCTGGGCATATCCATCAAATGAATATAGGAAGCCGCCTCAGCTCCGGAACCGGAAGTCAGGGCATGCTCGCTGTAATCCAGCACCTTGATATTGATGCCCAGTTCCTCTTCCAGACCTCTCTGAACCGCATCAATCGGTCCGTTTCCTATACTTTCAAACTGCTTTTCCTCACCATGGTCCAGATACGTAACTTTCGCCATGGTGGTAAATTCCTCATTTCCTGTTTCCGTCTCAATGATCTGGCAGCGTTTAAAACGGTAAGGCTCTTTCCTGTCAAGATAATGTTTCCGGAACTCTCCCATGATCTCTTCCGGCGTCACTTCTCCCCGGATTTCGGAAACTTCCTGGATGATATCTGCAAATTCTTTATGCATTCCCCTGGGAAGCTTAAAGCCATAAAAGCTCTCCATCACAAACGCTACACCGCCTTTTCCAGACTGGCTGTTAATGCGTATGATCGGCTCATACTCCCGCCCGATATCAGCCGGGTCAACTGGAAGGTAAGGAACTTCCCAGATATCCTCCCCCTTTTTCTTCATAAACCTGAGGCCTTTATTGATGGCGTCCTGGTGACCTCCGGAAAACGCAGTAAATACCAGCTTACCTGCATATGGATGCCGGGGATCGATGGTCATTTTCGTACATCTTTCATATACCTCCTGAATGGCCTTAATATTTCCGATCAGCAGGCCCGGGTCAATCCCCTGGGAAAACATATTATAGGCCAGATTCAGGATATCCACATTTCCCGTCCTCTCTCCATTTCCAAACAGCGTTCCTTCCACCCGTTCCGCCCCTGCTAACAGGGCCAGTTCCGTAGCCGCTGTGCCTGTCCCACGGTCATTGTGAGGATGTATGCTCAGAATCACGCTTTCCCGGTCTTTTAAATGGCGGTTGATCCATTCTACCCGGTCTGCAAATACATTAGGCGTGGTCATTTCCACTGTGGCAGGCAGATTCAGGATGATTTTTTTGTCCGGAGAGGCTCCCCAGGCAGTTTTTACCGCCTCGCATACTTCCAGAGCGAACTCCAGCTCTGTGCCTGTAAAACTTTCCGGAGAATATTCCAGGATCACTTCCCCGTCAAAGGTTTTCATGCAGTCCTGCACCACCTTCACAGCCACCACTGCAATCTGGCGTATCTCCTCTTTTGACATATGAAAAACCGCTTCTCTCTGAAGGCTGGAAGTCGGATTGTAAATATGGACAATTGCCTTTTTTACCCCCTGCAGGGCCTCAAAGGTGCGGCGGATCAGGTGTTCCCTGCACTGAGTCAGGACCTGCACGGTCACATCCTCCGGTATCATTTTTCTCTGGACCAGCTGGCGCATAAAATCAAACTCAATATGAGACGCTGCCGGAAACCCCACTTCAATCTCTTTAAATCCCATCTCTACCAGTAAACGGAACATTTCCATTTTTTCTTCCACAGCCATAGGCTCCATCAAAGCCTGATTTCCGTCTCTCAGGTCCACGCTGCACCATACAGGAGCTTTCTGTATTTCCCGTTCCGGCCATACCCGTTCCGGATAATGAAGAACCGGCACCCGCCGGTATCTGTGATAATCTGCCGGTTTTACCTTGTTTTCCAAGCAAAACCCTCCTTCCTGCCAGCCCTTCTTTTGAGCCTGCAATTATTTCTAGTATATCATGCAACCCGATATCACGCAACGAAATGGATTTTTATCTTGCTTTTTCGGAAATTATTTAATATTATTTATATGTTTCCTGTTATTTATTATTTATTTTTATAAGGAGGTACTATTGTGGACTACATTCAAGACATTTTAGCTGCCATAGGCGTTGTGCTCAACGGAATTCCTCAGGGACTTCTGGCTCTAACCTACGGATTCGCTTCCGTTCCCACCGCTCTGGGATTTCTGATCGGCGCCATTGCCTGCGGTACGCTCAACTCCGTGGCTCCCATTTCCTTCCAGGCGGAAACCATTGTTATGGCAGGAAGTATGGGAAAAGACAGGAGAGAACGTCTATCCATGGTCATGTTTGGCGGCCTTATCATGGTGGTTCTGGGCCTGACCGGAACGCTCTCTGCTATTACAGCTTTTGCCGGAGACGCGATCGTCCATGCCATGATGGCTGGCGTAGGATTTGTTCTGGTAAAAGCAGCCTTTGGCATGGTGAAAGAAAATCCTCTTGCCGGCTGGGTCTCTGTCGTTTCCGCTGTGGCTATCTACCTGATTGCCAAATATCTGGATCCTGCCAATGCCCTGGTATACACCATCATCGGGTCTCTGGTCATCTCCAGCGCCGCTTCTAAAATAAGCGGACAAAAGCTGGGAACCGGCAGTGTTGCAGAAACCATGTGCCGCCTGAAGCTGGAAAAGCCTTCCATCAGCCCCAAGATTATCCGGGGAGCGCTTTCTCTTGCCTGCCTGACGATCGGAGCAAATATTGCGTTCGGCAATATTACCAGCAGTATGGGAAGCGGGAACCTGAATGTAGACCACTTAACCGTATATTCCGGACTGGCCGATGCCGTCAGCTCCCTTTTCGGCGGCGGTCCTGTGGAAGCCATCATTTCCGCTACAGGAGCGGCCCCCCATCCGGTTATGTCCGGCGTCATTATGATGGGGATCATGGCTGCCATCCTGTTTTTCGGACTGCTTCCCAAAATAGGCAAATTTGTTCCCAGCCAGTCCATTGCAGGATTCCTGTTTATCCTGGGAGCTTTTGTCACCATTCCCGGCGATGGCGCCGCCGCCTTTGCTTCTCCAGAACCCTGCGGTTCTGTGATCGCTTCTGTTACCATGGCTGTTACTGCCGTATTTGACCCATTTTTCGGAATGCTGGCTGGTCTGGTTTTGAAACTGATCATTGGTTTTACCGGTCTGGCTCTATAATAGAAAGGAGTTTTTATGGAACATTCTTATACCCTGGAAGTCGCTGGCGTTACCCGTCAGCTCCCTATCATTCAGATTTCGGATTCCCTGGCTATTGCCAGCTTTGTGATCCTGGGAGATTGTGAGCTGGTCACCCAGGCAGCCCCTCTCATCGAAAAACAGCTTCCCCAGGTGGACTATATCGTAACCGCTGAAGCAAAAGGAATTCCTCTGGTCCATGAACTTTGCCGCTTACGGAAGCTTCCCTATTACATTGTTGCCCGCAAGAGCATCAAACCTTACATGGATCACCCGCTTACGGATGAAGTGGTCTCCATCACCACTCAAAAAGCCCAGACCCTTTGTCTGGACGGGAAAGATGCTCTCTTGATACAGGGAAAAAATGTGGCGATTGTTGACGACGTGATCTCTACCGGAGAATCTCTGTCCGCCATTGAACGTCTGGTAGAAAAAGCCGGAGGAAATATTGTAGCCAAAGCTGCCATCCTGGCAGAAGGGGAAGCAGCCCAGAGAGACGACATTATCTTTCTGAAAGAACTTCCTTTATTTCCGCTATAGTCGCTGCCACCCGTTAGATGTATCTCTCAAGAAAAAGTAGGCTCCAAAAACACCATACCGTTAGAAGCCCAGTTCAGTCTTATACAGAACTGGGCTTCTATAGCCCAAAGCAGCAGCAAACCGCTTGTTATTGAAGTAATATACATACCTATCCAAAAGTAAGCGAACATCATCCGTGGTCTCCAATTCGAAATCAAGATAGAGTTCTTCTTTTATCCATCCGTTTAGTGCTTCAATTATTGGATTATCTGTTGGAGTTCCCCTTCGCGACATTGACCGAAGTATGTTATATTGTTCATGGGCCCGACAAAAAGCCCGTGAGGAGTAGACAGAACCCTGGTCGGTGTGGAAAACTACCTGGGGCGTCTGCTCCTTTTTCTTTCCTGCAATCAGCTTCAGCTGCTCTGAGCAATGGTAATACGGTTTGTTGCTGCCGGGAACAGATGTTGCCTGATGTGCTCATATCTCATTATTGAATGTATTCAACAGAAGTGTCCATTCCCATGACACACCCTTATGTTTGAATATAGTCATGTCTGACACAACAATCTCCAATGGCCTTGTGGTATTCCAATTCCCTTTGACCTCATTTGGAAACTTTACGCTCTCTTCTCCCGGCTTCTTGTATCTATACTTTCTTGCCTTGGAATGAATTCCAGCAGCTGCGTCAACAAAATTCTGTTCTGCTCATATCTATTGGAATTTCCTTTACGTCTTTTCCATTTGTAATAACCAGATCGGTTTATATCCATGACCTTGCAAAGAAAACTTACGGGATATTTGGATCTAAGTGTATCGATAACATTCGAATTCTTTTCTTTGCCAGTAACAAACTCCTTGGCTACACCAACTCCTTTCACTAAGTATCCTTTTTTAATCTCTCATTTTCGACTTTTAATTTTGCAACCATTACCTTTAGCCGATCTATTTCAGATAGATTTTTACTGACATGAAGTGCAGCAAACGGATTTCCAGGATGTCCTTTATGGACAAAGGGGCTTTCTCTTTCTATAATATACTTTTTCACTCATTTGCAGATTATGCTGCGATCTGCATGATACTCTTTATCCAAGGTCCTTACTGAGATATGATCATTCAGATGCTGGTAGACAATTTCTGCTTTCTGTTCGGGTGTCCATATCCACTTATTCTGTCCCTTCTTCATGATTACCACCTCCAACTTCATTTTAGCATAAAGAAAAGGTAGGCAGCGACTTACTCAATCCTGTCTAACCGATGCTATAGTCCTCACAAGAAGCGAAAGCATTGTCTTTTTGAAAGTCTTGACAAATTTCGTTGAAACGAATATAATATATTGTGGTTTATTGTATTTGTGAGGTGTCGAATGGAAAACTATATGACAGTGAAAGAAACTGCCGTCAAATGGAAAATCACCGAACGGCAAGTTCAAATTCTTTGCAAAACAAATCGTATTCAAGGAGCAATACAAGTAAGCCGCATTTGGTTGATCCCATCGAATGCATTAAAACCAACAAGGCAATAATTCTATTTGCAGAGAGGTGGTGTTTTGAGTGGACAATGCTAATTCAATATTGCTTAACCGGTTCTTTACTCGAAACACCTTTAAGCA
>CALWQT010000008.1 GCA_944383765.1 uncultured Lachnospiraceae bacterium | reverse complement strand
GAGATATCCCATTCGAAAGAAGTAAGACCCCTTGAAGACTACGAGGTAGATAGGGCAGAGGTGGAAGTGCGGTAACGTATGCAGCTGACTGTCACTAATCGGTCGAGGGCTTAACCAGAAGGGTTGTGTGAAGGATGGAGTTCAGTGTGTGGTTTTGAGGGTACGTTTAGTACAATCAAATAGGTTGTTTGCGCGAGTGGCTCAGTGGTGGAGTATCGCCTTGCCAAGGCGAGGGTCGCGGGTTCGAATCCCGTCTCGCGCTTTTTTTATTTACAGCGGAAACCTTGATTTTACAGGGTTTCCGCTGTTTTTGTGTGTCTAATAGGTGGGGTTTCTTTAGCTGTTCTTGGCAGATTGGCAGGCTACCCTGTTACCAATTCTTATTCCTATTGCCCAGAGACAGAGGAGCTTCTTGGAGAAGTTATTGAGTTCATGAACAGCTTTTAAGCATTGACTACCGGATGGTCTGAATCCTTAAGTTATGGTGCATATGGCTGTCTGGTAAAGGGAAAAGCTGTGTGCCAGGGATATGCAGAAGCAGCGACTCTTCTTGGAATGGCAGTAGGAATTAAGACCATGGAAATGGGAGATATGGGTCATACTTATCCGCTTTTTTGGTGGATGGTATCTGGTTGGCAAATGAACCCACCACACATGATAAGTTCTTTACTATAGCAAATGTATATGAATACAATCCAGCCTATAAAACAATGGTACTGTTTGGTGATGATTTATCCGAATTTACGGATGTAACCAAATATCAGATGATTGGACAGTACTGTATTCAGACCGGATATGTGATGCCGGATGAAGAAGCTTTAAAAATAACTCCATATGTGAGTAAACTAGGTGTTATTAGCGATGGTTTCAATGGAACAAATATTTATCTGTTCAAACCGGAATATAGATAGGAACCTGGCATTATGGAATTAAGGGGCAAAATGTGTCTGTTTTTGGACAGATCCTTGTGCATTCCTTTTTGATGCTATTTATTTTCCGACGGTGGCGTAATTCAAATCCCGTCTCGCACTCTTGAAATTGTGACAGAATGGGAAACAAAACAATAAAAATGAAAAGGAATTTGTGAGAGAAATCATTATGGATAAAATTTGGAGTGAACTATATAGTGAGGCAATGAAAGTAATCAATCCCCGTGAGTTGTCCTATATAGTGCAAGCAGGCGGTGTTGCTGCTGCGGTTGAGTCTGTTTCGGGGAGAATCTATGTTGGTGTCTGTATTGATACTGCCTGTACGCTGGGTGTGTGTGCTGAGCGCAATGCCATATTTCATATGATTACAAGCGGTGAGAATGCTATTCGCCGTGTCATAGCTGTTGACCGGGGAGGCAAAGCTATAACACCCTGCGGCGCTTGTTAAGAATTTATGACACAGCTTATGCCGGATAATTATGATTCTATTGAAATTATGTAGGATTATGAAAAAGGGAAAATTGTCATACTGGGAGATCTTACCCCTGAATGGTGGATATAAAAAACCTCGTCCTTCCATCTAATGTTGAAAAGACGAGGTTTTTAAAAAAAGTAATTTCTTATGAAATAGTAGCCAGAGCTTCTGCAATATTCAGGGCGTGATCACCGATACGTTCAAAGTCTGTAAGCATTTCAGAGTACAGAATACTTGCCTCATGGGCACATTCTTTTACTTTCATACGGTTGATCTGATTTTCTCTGTAATTGTCGGTCATGTTATCGATTTTCTGTTCCAGCACAGCCAGTTTGTCCAGTGTTTCCGGAGAGAATGGTTCCATGGTCTTAAAGTAAGACATAGCCTCTAAACAGGTGCTTTTCATGTTTTCAATTTCTACAACCGCCATATCGGAAAAACTGCGGTGTTCTTCTTCCATACGTTTGCTGTATTCACAGATATTCATGGCATGGTCGCTGATACGTTCCAGATTTCCACAGATTTTAAAGAAAGCACTGATAATCACAGGAGAATCTTTGGAGTTCTCTTCCTGGGTCAGGATTGTGGAAATATAACTGGAAATTTCTTTGTTCAAAAAGTCAACATATTCTTCCCGCTGAGATACAGAATCCAGATATTCGGTAGAACCTTTTTGAATAGAGGTAAAACTTTCACTGATGTTTTTGGTTACCATTTCTGCCATACGTGCAAGTTCATTTCCTACATTGTGAACGGCAATGGAGGAAGCTCCAATCTGGTTTTCACGGGCATGAGCGATGGGGGTGATATATTTCAGATGGAAACCTTCTTCCTTTTCCGATGGATGCTCAGGAAGAATGCGTACTGCCAGGTCAGCCAGCTGAGTCCCAAACGGAATCAAAAGCAAAGTAGTAGTGATATTAAATAAAGTATGCATATTTGCAATCTGGGCAGCTGCATTATCAGGTGTAAAGGAAGCTACCAGAGTAGTCAATGGTGTTGTCATACATACGAGGGTAAAAATAATCGTACCGATGATATTGAACATCAGGTGGATAATCGTAGTACGCTTTGCATTGCGGTTGGTACCGATGGAGGCCAGGATTGCAGTGATACAGGTACCGATATTCTGACCAAATAGTACGTAAACTGCAGAAGGAAGTCCGATGACTCCACTTAAAGCGAGAGCCTGTAAAATACCGACAGATGCGGAGGAGGACTGAATGATTGCAGTAAACACCGTACCAGTAAGGATACCTACCAATGGGTTGGAGAATTTTGTGACCATATTCACAAAAACAGGTGATTCACGAAGCGGTACCATAGCGCTGCTCATGAATTCCATACCAATGAACAGGATACCAAGTCCGGCGACGATATGTCCGTAATGCTGAATCTGTTTATTTTTAATAAACATAGCGGTAGCTACGCCAAGGAAAGCAAGAAGAGGTGCTATGGCACCAATATCCAGCGCAATCAGCTGTCCGGTAATAGTGGTACCAATGTTGGCACCCATGATGATCCATACAGCCTGTTTTAATGTCATCATGCCGGAGTTTACAAATCCAACCACCATAACAGTAGTGGCAGAAGATGACTGAATGAGAGCGGTAATACCGGCTCCTACCAGTACGCCTAAAAAACGGTTAGAAGTAAGCCGTTCCAGGATTTTCTGCATACGGTTTCCCGCAGCTGCTTCCAGACCGTTGCTCATCATCTGCATTCCAAACAGGAATAGAGCCAGACCGCCCAGAAGGTTCAAAAAGTCTGATACTTGCATAATAGATCCCCTTTGTAAAATTTCTTATTTTATTGTGTAACGCAACAGTATCATTGTAAAATAAAGTTTTCATTCCTACAATAGGAATTCATTTCATTTAACGTAGATTTTACCTAGATTTAACAATAGGTCTTTACTTTTTTTGGTTATCCGTGATATAGTGAAAAAACAACTTGATTTTTTATATACTTAAGAAAAATGGAGGGCGAAAAATGGGAAAAACATTAGACAGACGCAACAGAATCCTGATTGGTTTTACTCTGTTTTCCATGTTTTTTGGTGCAGGGAATCTGATCTTTCCGCCGTTGGTGGGACTTCAGGCAGGTAGTCATGTCGTCCCGGCTATGGTGGGCTTATTGGTCAGTGCCGTCGGTTTTCCCATTCTTGGTGTAGCGGCTGTAGCCAGAAGCGGAGGACTTGATCAGCTGGCAGGACGGGTGCATCCGGTTTTTGCCTCAATTTTTACATTATTGATTTATTTGATGATAGGTCCGGGCCTGGCAATCCCCAGAACAGCCAGCACATCATTTGAAATGGCAGTCAGTCCCTTTATAGGGGGGATGGGAGCGTCAACAATTACAGTAGTACAGGCAGTGTATTCGGTGCTGTTTTTTGGAATTGCTTTTTATTTTGCACTGCGTCCGGATAAACTGAAGGACAGACTGGGAAAAATCATGACTCCTATCCTGTTACTGCTGATCGCGGTGGTATTCATAGGCTGTCTGGTATCGGGAAATCAGGGGGTGGCAGAACCTCTGGAAAAATACCAGACGGGAAGCATGGTGAAAGGCTTTATTGATGGTTATCAGACGATGGATACGATCGCAGCTTTGAATTTTGGTATTGTCATTGCCATGAATATCAAAGGGATGGGAATTAAAGAGGACCAGGATGTTTCTAATGAGACGATTAAAGCTGGAGGAATAGCCGGCCTTTTGCTGGTGGTAGTGTATGGATGTCTGGCGTATGTGGGAGCGATCACCAGTGGATTTGGAGTAGAGGCTACCAATGGGGCTGATGTGCTGACTTTTATCGTACATCACCTGTTTGGAACGGCAGGAACGGTACTGATTGCCTTGATATTTTTTATCGCCTGTCTGAATGTATGTATTGGTCTGCTGTCATGCTGCAGCGAGTATTTCAGCCTGACATTTCCAAAACTCAGCTACAGGGCATGGCTTGGAATTTTTGCTGGTACCAGTCTGATTGTATCCAATGCCGGACTTGATGCTATTATCAAAGTGTCCAGTCCCGCTTTGAGCATGATCTATCCAGTGGCCATCGTGTTGATTATTCTTTCTTTTCTTCCTGGAACTTTGGGGAAAAATAGAGTTCTGTACCGTGTTGTGATCGGTCTTACAACTGTGTACAGTGTAGTGACAGTGGTAATTTCACTGTTTGCATAACGAAAAAGAGGACAGAGTGAACCTAACGGGAAACATACTTTCGTTAGGTTTCTCTGCGTATGAGGGGTATGAATGATGAGAACCAGAATAAAGCTTATCTTGGAATATGATGGAAGCCGTTATGATGGCTGGCAGAAACAGGGCAATACGAAAAATACCATACAGGGCAAGATTGAGCAGGTACTGGAACGAATGACGGGAAGTCCTGTGGAAGTACGGGGAGCAGGACGGACAGATGCCGGAGTCCATGCTCGGGGACAGACGGCTGATTTCAGATTGGAAGGGGAATATGAAACAGCAGAAGTCATGGATTACCTGAACCGTTATCTGCCAGAAGATATCCGAGCGCTGTCTGCGGAAAGGGTGGAAGAAAATTTTCACAGCCGTCTTCTTGCAGTTTCCAAATGGTACCGTTACCGGCTTTGGACAGGGAAAAAGAAACCGGTATTTGAACGGAAATATCTCTATCAGCTGGAACAGGAGTTGGATCTGCAAGCTATGGAACAGGCGGCAGTTCTGCTGGAGGGCTGCCATGATTTTCGAAGTTTCTGCTCCAATAAAAAAATGAAGAAATCCACAGTGCGTACAGTACGGAACATTCAGATAACCCAGGAGGGAGATGAACTGATCCTGGATTTTTATGGTGACGGTTTTCTCTATCACATGGTCAGGATACTGGTGGGAACCCTTATTGAAGTAGGCGAAGGAAAGCGCCGGCCGGAAGAAATGAGTGAAATTTTACAGAAAAAAGACAGACAGGCGGCAGGATTTACAGCCCCGGCTGAAGGACTTTGTCTGATGAACGTAGAATATGGGGGAAGAGACAAATGACAGATTTTTTAGTGAAGCGGTTTGTAAAAGATTATGAAAATGTGCAGGATGTTGGCGTGCGGACGCAGTATGGAGTTCTGTCCGGCATGGTGGGGATATGCTGTAATCTGATTCTGTTTGCAGTTAAGATAACCATTGGACTGATTGCCAACAGTATTTCTGTTATGGCAGATGCTTTTAATAACCTGTCGGATGCTGCTTCTTCTATTGTAGGATTTGTGGGAGTAAAAATGGCAGAAAAACCGGCAGATGAGGAACACCCCTTTGGCCATGGCAGGATTGAGTACATAGCGGCATTTATTGTAGCATTCCTGGTGATTCAGGTGGGTTTTTCTCTGTTTAAGACTTCTTTTGGAAAAATATGGAATCCGGAGCCTATGGCATTCAGCTGGCTTCCAGTGGTGATTCTATGCCTTTCCATAGGAATGAAATTATGGCTGGGAGTGTTTAACAGAAAACTGGGGAAACGGATCAATTCTAAAGTTATGATGGCAACAGCCGCTGATTCTATGGGAGATGTGGCGGCAACCTCGGCTACTGTGTGCTCCATTCTGATATTTGGAATGTTTCAGATCAATCTGGATGGTCTGATTGGACTGGTGGTTTCTGTCATGGTCATGATTGCCGGAATTAATATTGCAAAAGATACGCTGGCGCCGTTGATCGGAGAAGCTATCGATCCGGAAATATACAGGCAGATTACAGACTTTGTGGAAGGATATGACGGAATTGTGGGGAGCCATGATCTGATCGTCCATAATTATGGACCGTCCAGAAGTATGGCATCTATTCACGCAGAGGTTCCCTGTGATGTGGATGTGGAGACATCCCATGCGATCATTGATAAGATTGAGAGAGATGCGGCCCGCCAGATGAACCTTTTGTTGGTGATCCATATGGACCCGGTAGAGGTCAACAACCAGAAGGTAGAAGGATATCGTGAGATTGCCAGGGCTGCTTTGGAAGGTGTAGATTCCAGACTGACCATGCATGATTTTCGTATTGTAGACAGCCACGACCAGATCAGTATCATTTTTGATCTGGTAGTACCCAGGGGTTATTCTTCCCAGATGAAGGAAAAAACCCGGGAAAAGGTATGCGGAGAAATCTGCAGCAGAGTGGAAAATTGCCGCTGTATCATTACGGTAGAAAACAGTTATCTGGCAGGAGATTAAAAAAATCAAAAAAAACTATTGACGGATAGAAGATTTTCGGGTACAATATAATTCGTTGTTGCAATGGGCCATCGCCAAATGGTAAGGCAACGGACTCTGACTCCGTCATTTTCAAGGTTCGAATCCTTGTGGCCCAGCTAGATGAACCCGGTAACTATATAGTTGCCGGGTTTTTGTGATTCCGGAATTTTGGGAGGAAAGATGATAACTTGGAGTATTGCCGGGATAGCTCTGATAGGACTGCTGATCTACTTATATAAAACCAGAGAATCCAGAAGATATCGGAGATCAGAATACAGGGCTGAGACAGGGAAAAGGCGGAAAAAGGTAGAGAGAGATAAGGGTACCAGCGGTGAATACCAGACATCCTTGGTCCTGGAGAAGGTAATCAAGGGTAATCGAAGATTTGTGTTTAATGCGTATATTCCCTGTGGAAACAAGGGAAGTACGGAAACGGATATCTTGATGATCCATGAAAAAGGGATTTTTGTCATAGAAAATAAAAATTATTATGGAAAGGTGAAAGGAAAGGGGGACCAGGCATACTGGACCCATATTATGCCAGGAAGAACGGTTACTTTTTTTAATCCCATATTTCAGAATGAAGGGCATATACGGCAATTAAAAAGATTTTTAAAAGAAAAGGGCTGGGAAATTCCAATCGTGTCTGTAATCGTATTTAACGATCGTGCCAGGTTAGGGCGTATACCTTTGAAAGGAAAGGAAGCGATCGTATGCAGGAGCAGGCGGTCTGCAGTAAAAATAAACAGGAAGCTGAGGCATATGGAGAAAATCCTGACACCGGAAGAAGTGGACCAGGTGCACCGTATCCTTAAAATTTGTGCATCGCCAAACTGGTGGGAAAAGCGCAGTCACAAAAAATATGTAAAAAAACTGCAACAATGATAAAAAAGCTTGACGAAATGAAAAAAGAGCGGTATAATCTCTTATGCTGTTAAGCAATGGGCCATCGCCAAATGGTAAGGCAACGGACTCTGACTCCGTCATTTTCAAGGTTCGAATCCTTGTGGCCCAGTTATAAGGACCCGGAAATCAAATGATTTTCGGGCTTTTTTCATATATAGAGCGATAAAATGTCTTGTTTCTTTTTGGAATATCATGAATAATAAGAGCATTGGAAGAGGCAGTCATGATAGAAAGGAAGGGGACAAAGATATTAATGATCAGCTATGAAAAATTGTGGAGGTTGATGGAAGAAAAAGGAATTACCCAGTATCGTCTGATTTATACTTATGGAATCAATCCAGGCCAGCTGTACCGGCTAAAGCAGAACCGGTATGTATCTACTTATACCGTAGAAAAATTCTGCCGCATTCTGGACTGCAGACCGGAGGATATTATTGAATTTGTCCAGGAATAGCTGATGGGATCTATAAGGCTTTCAGTTGCCAGAACAGAAAAGATATAGTAAACTAAGGGCAGAAAACAGCAGGGACTTGAAGAGTTGAAGGAGGAAATATGGATACTGTAAAAAAATTTGTCCGTTATTATAAGCCGTATCAAACGGTCTTTTTTATTGACCTTTTCTGCGCTGCAGTCATCAGCCTGGTGGATCTTGCTTATCCCCAGATTCTGCGGTCATTTACTGGAAAACTGTTCCGGGAAGATGCCGATGTGGTGCTGGCAGCTTTGCCGGTGATTGCGGTCGCATTGTTCCTGATGTATGGGGTTCAATCTTTCTGCAAATACTATGTCAGCTACCAGGGACATATGATGGGAGCTCAGATGGAACGGGATATGAGGCGGCAGCTGTTTGACCATTATGAGAAATTGTCCTTTTCCTATTATGACAGGAATAATTCAGGACAGATGATGAGCAAATTGGTGTCGGACCTGTTTGATATTGCAGAGTTTGCCCATCACGGACCGGAGAACCTGTTTATTTCCGTGATCAAGATTGTCGGGTCATTTATCTGTTTGTTTTACATCAATACCCAGCTGGCTCTGCCCCTTCTGGTGCTGGTACTTGTTATGATCGTGTTTTCGGCCCGTCAGAATAAGCAGATGCAGACAACCTTTATGGATAACCGGAAAAAAATCGGAGATGTGAATGCCAGCCTTCAGGATACTCTGGCAGGGATACGGGTAGTCCAGTCTTTTACGAATGAAGATGTGGAGCGGAAAAAATTCGGGAAAAGCAATGAGAACTTTTTAAGGTCAAAAGGAGAAAATTACCGCTGTATGGGCAGGTTTATGGGCGGTAACCTGTTTTTTCAGGGCATGATGTATCTGGTAACGGTAGTTTACGGCGGCTATCTGATCGCAGGTGGGAAGATGGCAGCAGAGGATCTGGCCATGTATGCCCTGTATATTGGAATCTTTATCAGTCCCATCCAGATTCTGGTGGAACTGGCAGAGATGATGCAGAAAGGCCTTTCCGGTTTTAAGCGGTTTGTAGCTGTTATGGAAACGGAACCGGAGATCCAGGATGCGCCTGATGCAGTAGAACTGAAAGAAGTCAAAGGAAATGTATGTTATGAAGATGTTACGTTCCGCTACAACGAAAAAGAAGAGGTACTGAACCATGTATCATTTGAAATCCAGGCGGGAAAATCCATAGCTCTGGTGGGACCTTCCGGCGGCGGAAAAACGACGATCTGTTCCCTGCTCCCAAGATTTTACGATGTGACGGGAGGCCGTATTACTGTAGATGGGAAAGATGTCAGCCGGGTAACGTTAAAAAGCCTTCGCAGTGCCATTGGCATTGTGCAGCAGGACGTATATCTGTTCGGGGGCACGATCGGAGAGAATATTGCCTATGGAAAACCGGGTGCTACCATGGAAGAGATACAGGAAGCAGCGAAAAAAGCAAATATTCATGAATTTATCATGGAACTTCCTGATGGTTATAATACTTATGTGGGAGAAAGAGGAGCCAGATTATCAGGAGGGCAGAAGCAGCGTATTTCTATTGCGAGGGTATTTTTAAAGAATCCTCCGATTCTGATCTTAGATGAAGCTACCAGCGCGCTGGATAATGAAAGTGAACGACACATTCAAAACAGCCTGGAGGAACTTGCAAAAGACAGGACGACGATCACCATTGCCCACCGGCTGTCAACGATCCGGAATGCAGATGAGATTCTGGTAGTAACCAGTGAAGGAATTGCAGAACGTGGCAGTCATCAGGAATTGATGAAAAAAAATGGAATTTATGCCCATTATTATCAGATGCAGTTTGAGGGCTTGGATGCAGAGAGATAAAGGAAAACAAAACCGGCTCTGGACATCTTGCTAAAAAAGCTTTATACTATATTCTGGTATAATTTATGAATGAAAGAAGAGGAGTTCATGTATACATTTGACAGCCGTGTAAGGTACAGCGAGATTGATGAAAGCGGAAACTTATCGGTGACATCGGCGGTCAACTATTTTCAGGATTGTTCCACGTTTCAGTCAGAAGACATTGGAAAGGGAGTGGGATACCTGAAAGAACATCATAAAGCATGGTGGCTTTCTTCCTGGCAGATTGTGTTTGACCGTTTTCCTAAACTGGGTGAAAAGATTGTGATAGGAACCTATCCTTATGGGTTTAAAGGTGCATACGGATATCGTAATTTCCTGATCCTGGATGAATCTGGAAACTATCTTGTCCGGGCAAATTCGGTATGGTTTTTGTTTGACCTGGAAGCGGGGAGACCAGTCAGAGTACAGGAAGAGGATATCAGAGGATATGGAGAAGCCGGCGCCAAACCGTTGGAAATGGAGTATGCAACGAAGCGGATTGCAGTGCCGGAGGATTACCGGGAGGACAGTCCGGTGGAAATCACCAGACATTATATTGATACCAACCATCATGTGAATAATGCCAGATATGCAGAGATAGCCATGGAGTCCCTGCCCCGCGGCTTTTCCGTGGGAGAACTGCGGATCGAGTACAAAAAAGCAGCTATGCTGGGAGACATTGTCATTCCTCGGGTAGGGGAAAGCGGAGAAGGCATTGCAGTAGATTTAAGGAATCCAAGCGGGGATCGGTATGCGGTCACGTGGTTCAGGGAGAAGAAAGGATAACTATGATTGAACTGGGTAAGGTACAGAAACTCCAGGTCCTGAGGGAAAAGGAGTTTGGAGTTTATCTGGGCAGAGCAGAAGACGGGGAAAACGGTGTGCTGCTGCCGAGAAAATACGTTCCGGAAGGGATAAAACCAGGAGATGAACTGGAAGTATTTATCTATAAAGATTCGGAGGACAGGCTGATCGCTACTACGGAAAAACCGCTGATTCAGGTTGGTCAGGTAGCGGTGCTGGAAGTGAAAGATGTTTCGAAAATAGGAGCTTTTTTGGATATGGGGCTGGAAAAAGATTTGCTCCTTCCATTTAAAGAGCAGAGTCATAGAGTGAAACGGGGAGAGAAGTGCCTGGTGGCTTTATATGTTGACCGGAGTCAAAGACTGGCGGCTACCATGAAAGTATATACTTATATGAGAAGCGATTCTCCTTATCAGAAAGACGACTGGGTAACCGGTACGATCTATGAACTGAGTGATAAGCTGGGAGCTTTTGTGGCAGTTGATAACCAGTACTATGGCCTCATTCCCCGGAGTGAGATGTTCCGGGATTATCGAGAGGGAGAAGTGGTGGAAGCCAGGGTATCCAAGGTCAGAAGCGACGGGAAACTGGACCTGAACCCTCAGGCGAAGGCATATCAGCAGATGGAAACAGATGCAGAGATCATCATAAAAGTCATTGATGAGTTAGGAGGCGAATTGCCTTTTAATGATAAAGTATCTCCGGAAGTGATCAGGAGAGAATTCGGACTGAGCAAGAATGCATTTAAACGGGCTGTGGGAAGGCTATTGAAAGAAAACAGGATCACCATTACAGAAGAAACCATAAAGAAAGTATAGGAGGAGCGCTTTGGACGCGTTAGATTATTACAACAAGTATGCGGCAATGATTTTTGAAGAAACAGTAGAAGAGACCGGAGCAGAGGAGATGCGGGAAGAATTCCTGTCTCATCTGGACGAAGGAGATGCAATCCTGGATTTGGGATGTGGATCGGGAAGAGACAGTCTGGAGTTTTATGAGAGAGGATATGACGTTACTCCTCTGGACGGTTCGGAAGAGATGTGCCGCCTGGCAGAGGTACATACGGATCTGGACGTACTTTGCATGACTTATGAAGAAATGGAATTTGATGATGCGTTTGAAGGAGTGTGGGCGAAAGAAGCCTTTATCCACTTGCCGAAAGACGAAGTGAGAGATGTTTTGTTAAAAGTAAAAGAAGCACTGAAAAAACACGGTATTTTTTATACGTCGGTCTGTGAGGGAGAGTTTGAAGGTTTTAGCGGTGAACTGTATTTCAGCGATTTTGAAAAAGACGAGCTGGAAGAACTGTTGTCAGAGTGCGGCTTTCATGTACTGAAAACCTGGGAGACCAGAGATGAAGAAATCCGCCGGGGATATGAAGGACAGGGCTGGCTGCACGTGCTGGCCCAAAGGAAATAGGCAGGGAAAGAAAAGGAAACGGGGCATGGGGGAAAAGAAAACAGTTGTCAGGGACTACTGCCTGATAGTCCTGGGGGCTTTTATCGTAGGATTTGCCATTAAAAATATTTATGATCCTCAGGGATTGGTTACCGGAGGCGTTTCAGGTCTTGCCATCATTCTGAAAGAAAAGGCAGGCATTCCGCTCTGGGTGACGAATCTGGTGGTAAACGTGCCTCTGTTTTTGCTGTCCTTAAAGATCAACGGCTGGAAGTTCCTGAAAAAAGTGGTAGTGGCTGAAACAGCTATGACTGTGGCTCTGGCTGTACTTCCGGAGTGGGCATTTTTAAAGGACGACCTGCTTCTGACGGCTTTATTTGGCGGGATTATCAGTGGTATTGGAACAGGAATGATGCTTCTTTGTCATGCCACTACGGGAGGAACCGATACCATGGCAGCACTGATACACACCAGGCTGAAGCATTATTCCATTGCCAGAATCCTTCAGGTCCTGGATGCCGGTGTGGTACTGGCGGGGGCAACCGTTTTTGGTATCCAGTATGCGTTTTATGCCATCATTGCGGTCATGGCTTTGGGGAAAACGACAGACAGTATTATTGAGGGAATGCATTTTGCCAAAGCAGCTTATATTATTTCCGACCATAAAGAAGAGATTGCAGCAGGAATCATGGATATGGGAAGAGGCGTAACGGTGATTGACGCAAAAGGGGCCTATACGGGAGAGAGGAAAGATATGCTTTTGTGCGTCGTTTCTAAAAAGGAAATTGTAGAGGTCAAGGAACTGGTAGCACAAATTGATCCCAGAGCTTTTGTGATTGTAAATGATGTAAGAGAAGTGCTGGGAGAGGGGTTTATGGAACATTAACAGGAAAACTGCCGCATAAGCGGCAGCTTTTTATATTGTAAGACAAGTTTTTTTGGTGCCTGTACAAATTAGCTAAAGAAACGAAAAACAATTTGGCTATTCAACCAATAACATTTCATCTGGAACTTTTATATAATTGAAATAATTGAAACAGGTAAAAGGATAATATCCGGAATCGAGAGACAGACGGTATGAAGGCATATGGAGGATAAGTACGAATGGCTGGTTTAACACTGAAGAATGTGGAAAAGATTTACCCTGGAGGAAGCGTGGCAGTAAAGGATTTTACCCTGGAAATTGATGATGGGGATTTTGCAGTCCTGGCAGGCCCGGCAGAAAGCGGCAAATCTACGGTACTGCGTATGATCGGCGGACTGGAAGATATTTCAGGGGGAAGCATATACATAGATGGTATAAGGGTAGATGATCTGGAACCCAGGGAGAGGGACGTAGCCATGCTTTTCCGCAATTACATCATGTTTCCCCAGATGAATGTATATGAAAATCTGGCATTCGGATTAAAGCTGAGCGGCTGTCCAAAAGAAGAAATGGATGAGAGGGTGCGGGAGACTGCAAAACTGCTGAATCTGGCGGATATCTTGGATAAAATGCCTGATGAGATTACAGAATTGGAGAAACATCGGGTAGCAGTGGGAAGAGCGGTAGCACGCCGGCCAAAGGTATTTTTACTGGACGATCCTATGTCTCATCTGGATAAGGATTCTGCACTGTGTATGCGCCGGGGATTGATGAATATCCATAAAAAGCTGGGAACTACTATCGTTTATGTAACAGAAAACGCGGAGGAAGCTCTGGCTATGGCGACCAAGATCGCAGTGATCCGTGACGGAGCTTTGGAGCAGACCGGTATTCCCAGTGAGATACTGGAGCATCCGGCTAACCGGTTTGTAGCGGAATATTTTGGAAGCCCTGTCGTCGATTTTAACGAAGATTTTGAAGAAGAAGAGGCATAAACGAAGCTTTTTTTGTAAAAAATGCGCAAGCGGGAGCAATACTCGCTTGCTTTTTTTTCTTTTTTGAATTAAGATACAATTAGGGTAAAATTACAAAAAGGAGAGTGCAGCAAATGATATCAAACCAGATACTTCAGACTACGATTGAGGGATTGAAGGGGATTACCCGGATAGATTTCTGCATCTGCGACACAGAGGGGAAGGTGTTGGCAACTACCTTTTCTGAAGCGGAGGAATATGAAAATTCTATACTGGCTTTTGTGGATTCTCCGGCGGACAGCCAGGTCATTCAGGGCTATCAGTTTTTCAAGATTTTTGATGAGAATCAGTTAGAATATATACTGCTTGCCAGGGGTGGCAATGAAGATGTTTACATGGTCGGCAAGATGGTAGTATTCCAGATCCAGAATCTTCTGGTAGCTTACAAGGAAAGATTCGATAAGGATAATTTTATCAAGAATCTTTTGCTTGATAACCTGCTTTTGGTGGATATTTATAACCGGGCTAAGAAACTCCATATTGAAACAAATGTGAAACGGGTCGTATTTATTATTGAGACCAAGCATGAAAAAGATGTCAGTGCCCTGGAAACGGTAAGAAGCCTGTTTGCCACAAAAACAAAAGATTTTGTTACCGCAGTGGATGAAAAGAATATCATTCTGGTGAAGGAAGTAAAACCGGGAGAAACTTATGGTGATCTGGAAAAAACGGCAAATGTGCTCCTGGATATGCTGAACACGGAAGCGATGACAAAAGTGCATGTGGCATTTGGAACCATTGTCAATGAGATCAAGGAAGTATCCCGCTCCTATAAGGAAGCGAAAATGGCTTTAGATGTAGGAAAGATATTCTACAGTACGAAGAATGTGGTGGCTTACAGCAGATTGGGAATCGGACGTCTGATCTATCAGTTGCCATTGCCTCTGTGCCGTATGTTCATCAAAGAGATTTTTGATGGCAAGTCACCAGATGAGTTTGATGAGGAAACCTTGACTACCATCAATAAATTTTTCGAGAACAGCCTGAATGTTTCAGAAACTTCCAGACAGCTGTATATTCACAGAAATACTCTGGTCTATCGGTTGGATAAGCTTCAGAAGAGCACGGGACTGGATCTGAGAGTATTTGAAGATGCCATTACGTTTAAAATTGCGCTGATGGTGGTAAAATACATGAAGTACATGGAAAGCATTGATTACTAGGAATTGAGGAAACATGATAGAAATATCCAATGTTACAAAGACCTATAAGGCCGGAAATAAGGCGATACGGAAACTGGACATCAAAATTGCTGACGGTGAATTTGTATTCATCGTCGGCAGAAGCGGATCGGGGAAATCCACGCTGCTGAAGATGCTTCTGAAAGAGGTTGAGCCTACGTCCGGCCGTATTATTGTGAATAATATGAATCTCCAGCGTATGCCCAGAAGATCTGTACCGAAGTACAGAAGAAAACTGGGGGTTGTTTTTCAGGATTTCCGCCTGTTAAAGGACAGGAATGTATATGAAAATGTAGCGTTTGCCCAGAGGGTGATTGGAGTGTCGGCCAGAAAGATCAAAGAAAATGTACCGGAAATGCTGAAACTGGTAGGTCTTTCTGCGAAATACAAGTTTTATCCCAATCAGCTTTCAGGGGGGGAACAGCAGCGTGTGGCGATAGCCCGTGCCCTGATCAATAATCCGGAAGTTCTGCTGGCTGATGAACCTACTGGAAATCTTGACCGGCATAATGCGGATGAGATCATGGAATTGTTGGAGCAGATCAATGCCCGGGGAACCACGGTAATTGTGGTCACTCATAGCCAGGAAATTGTAAACAGAATGAAAAAAAGGGTGATTACCATGGATAAAGGGATTGTGGTAAGTGATAAAAAGGGCGGAGATATATGAGAATCAGCACATTTTGGTATTGTTTGAAACAGGGAATCAAAAATATATGCAGAAATATTCTGTTCTCTCTGGCGTCTGTGGCAACGATTTCTGCGTGTATTTTTTTATTTTGTCTTTTCTTCTCGATCATTGCCAATATCAGACATATGACATATCTGACGGAGACGACCATTGGTATTACGGTGTTTTTTGAGGAGGGAATGACAGAGGAAGAAATTTTGGCAGTCGGGGATGAGATTGCTCAGAGGCCAGAGATACAGGAGATGAACTTTATTTCCGCAGAAGAAGCCTGGGAATCTTTTCAGGCAGACTATTTTCAGGGAATGGAAGAACTGGCAGAGGGATTTGCAGATGACAATCCCTTGGCTTCTTCTGCGTCCTATGAAATATTCCTGAAAGATATTTCGGACCAGCCTCAGATGGTCGCTTATCTGGAAAAATTGGAAGGAGTGCGGAAAGTTAATTACTCCAATGCGGTAGTAGCGGGATTTTCCAATTTGAATAAGCTGGTGGGAATTCTGTCGGTGGCAATCATAGGGATCCTGCTGGCGGTGTCTGTATTTCTGATCAGCAATACGATTCATGTGGCAGCTGCATTCCGGAAGACGGAAAATCAGATTATGAGACTGATTGGAGCTACTAATTTCATGATTCGTGCTCCGTTCGTGGTAGAAGGGGTTGTGCTGGGACTTTTGGGAACCGTGATCCCGCTGGGGGTCACATATCTGCTGTATAGTGAAGCAGTTTCCTATATTACCAGCCATTTTATGAATTCTGTCAATGCCAGCGGAATCCTTCAGATCATTCCTCTGGACAGGCTGTTTCCGGTTATGTCAGGGGTATCTTTAGGACTTGGCGTAGGCATTGGATTTTTTGTCAGCTTCTTTACGATCAGGAAACATCTGAAGGTGTAAGGAGGCAGTATATGAAGAAAAGAAAAAAAGGTATGTTGGCGGCAGTCCTGGCGGTATCTTTGCTGGTTCAGGAATGGGGAGTTACTTCATATGCCACCAAAACGGATATAGATACGGCGAAAGACCAGATGTCTGCTCTGGAAGCAGAAAAGAAAAAGGTGGAGGAGACTCTGGAGGGGCTGGAGGAGTTGAAAAGCAATGCGGCAGCCTATGTAGCGGAGCTGGATTCTAATCTGGCATCATTGACCCAGGAGCTGGACAGTCTTTCTTCCCAGATAGCAGAAAAAGAGGAAGAAATTGCAGTCGCCCAGGAAGAACTGGAAGAAGCAAAGGTTGTGGAGAACAGTCAGTATGAATCCATGAAATTGCGTATCCGCTATATGTATGAGAGAGGAGAAACCAGTTTCCTTAATATGTTGATGGAGTCCCGGAATATATCAGATATGCTGAACCGGGCAGAGTATATTTCACAGATTTCCAGCTATGACCGGCAGAAGCTTACAGAATATGCGGAAGAAAAGGAAAGAATTGCAGATCAGGAAGCAAAGCTTGAGGAAGAACGGGGAGAGCTTTTAAGCCTGCAGGAGGCTACGGAAGCAAAGCAGGCATCGGTAGAAAAGCTGATGGAGGAGAAAACAGCAGAGTTGGCCAATTATGAAGGACAGATTGCTTCGGCAGAAGGCCAGCTGTCTGATTATGAAAAAGATATACAGGCGCAGGAAGATAAGATAAAAGCAATTGAAGCAGAGATACGAAAAAAAGAAGAAGAAGCGAAAAAGCAGGCAGAGGCAGCCGGGCAGACGTATACTCCTGTAAATTTGGGGAATATTAGTTTTATATGGCCATGCCCGTCCAGCAGCCGGATCACATCTCAGTTTGGAGACCGTTCGGCTCCTACAGAAGGGGCGTCTACAGACCATAAGGCGATAGATATTGGAGCTTCTACAGGTTCAGATATTGTTGCGGCAGCATCTGGTACCGTAATTATCTCTACATACAGCGTTTCTGCTGGAAATTATATTATGATCGATCATGGCGGCGGTGTGTTTACTGTTTATATGCATTGTTCCCAATTGCTGGCTTCCGTGGGAGATAAGGTAAGCCAGGGTCAGGTGATCGCCAAGGTAGGGTCTACTGGATATTCCACAGGGCCGCATCTGCATTTTGGAATCCGTTCAGGGGGAGCGTATGTAAATCCGCTCAAATATGTAAGCCCATGACGGAGATAGGAGAGTTAAATTGGAGAATAAAAATAAATTTTGGAAAGGGGTTCTGGTGGGAACCCTGGTGACTGCATTTGCAGGTCTGATCATTATTGGTATGGCAGCAGGTATCTGGGTGGTAGGAAATGGAGTGATCCAAAACCAGTCTGCGCAGATTACCGGAGGAGAGGCTTCGCCCAGTGAACTTTCTCTGGATATTGACCGGATCGGCAGAAAGATTGAACTGATGCAGCAGATCATCAATGAAGAATATCTGTTTGAAGAAGACACGGAACAGGTGGAGTCAGGAATTTATATGGGAATGATGGCAGGCTTGGGCGATCCTTATTCTGTTTATTATACGGAGGAAGATTTCACCGAACTGATGGAAAATTCCATTGAGGGAGAGTATTGCGGAATCGGAGCGATGATCAGCCAGAACAGGGAAACTATGATGATGACTGTGATCCGGGTTTTTGAAAATACACCCAGTGCTGAGGCGGGGATGCTTCCGGGAGATGTGATCGTGGCGGTCGACGGACAGGATGTATCCGGCATGGAACTGGACCTGGTGGTGGGAAGTTATATCAAAGGGGAAGAGAATACAGATGTGACGGTGAAAGTATACCGGGAAAGCACAGAGGAGTATGTGGACCTTACCATGACAAGGCGCCCAATTGAAACACCTACTGTGGAGCATGAGATGCTGGAAAATCAGGTGGGTTATATTCTGGTCACTCAGTTTGAAGGAAATACAGCAAAGCAGTTCCAGGAAGCGGTGGAAGACCTGGAGAGCCAGGGAATGAAAAAGATGGTGATCGATCTGCGGAATAATCCAGGCGGTTTGCTGGACGAAGCAGTGAAAATGGCAGCTTATCTTCTGCCAGATGGTACCATTGTCCGCACGGAATATAAAAATGGAGACAGTGATGAGTATTTTTCCAAGGATGGAACCATTCAGGCTGTAAATTCCGCAGGAAGGGAATTTTCCCAATATCCGATAGAAGATGGGCATGAGCTGGATATCCCTATCGTGATTCTGGCAGACGGAAACTCCGCCAGCGCTTCGGAAGTTTTCGCGGGAGCTATGAGAGATTATGACAGAGCAGTTTTAGTGGGAACCACTACGTTTGGAAAGGGAATCGTACAGAGCGTGATTCCATTTACGGATGGAGATGCAATCAAACTCACAACAGCCCATTATTTTACTCCAAGTGGCCAGGATCTTCATGGAAAAGGCCTGGAGCCGGATGTGGAAGTAGAATTGGATGAGGAATTGAGGCAGAAAGCGATTGTGAGTCTGGAAGAAGATAATCAGCTTCAGAAAGCTCTGGAAGTTTTGGAAGAAATGGAATAAAAGGAAACCATAAAAGAAAGGGTATGGCGACTGGGAAACAGTCTTCATACCCTTTTTCTGTAAAGTAATATAAGTTAGGAAAGCTGACGCAGCAGTTCCAGGAAACGGGAAACTTCCGATTCTTTTGTAGCCCAGGAGGTGACCAGGCGCACAGCATGGTGAGCTTCATCTACCTGTGCCTGTTCCAGGAACTGAAATTCAGAAGATAAATTCTGGATCAGTTTATCCGGGAATATGGGAAATAACTGGTTGCTCATGGAATGGGAGTAGAAAGGAAAGCCCAGTTCTTCGATTCCCGTTCGAAGAAGACCAGCCATACGGTTGGCATGTTCTGCCATCTGGTAAAACAGACCGTCAGTAAAGAGTTCTTCAAACTGTATACCTAACAGCCAGCCTTTAGCCAGCATAGCTCCCCGCTGCTTGATCATATAACGGAAGTCCGGTTTGATTGCCGGATTCAGAATAACCAGGGCTTCTCCCAATAATGCTCCGTTTTTCGTACCGCCGATATAGAAGAGGTCTACCAGACTGGCAATATCTGCCATGGTCAGGTCATTGACCGGGCTGGTGAGGGCAGCGCCCAGGCGGGCACCATCCAGGAAGAGATACAGGTCATTCTGGCGGCAGAAATGGGAAAGAGCTTCCAATTCCGCTTTGGTGTACTGGGTACCGATTTCTGTCGTATTGGAAATGTAAACCATTTTGGGCTGTACCATATGCTCGTCAGTGTGGGATTTCAAAGCTTTTTCTACAATAGCCGGAGTCAGTTTTCCATCAGGAGTATGACGGGCCAGAACTTTATGGCCGGTAGCTTCCACTGCACCGGTTTCATGGACATTGATATGCCCGGTGGTAGCAGAAATAACAGCCTGCCAGGGTTTCAGTACGGCGGCAATGGCAATCAGATTTGTCTGAGTTCCGCCTACCAGAAAGTGAATATCCGCATCAGCCTGGCAAATTTCGTTCCGGATCAGCTGTGCTGCTTTTTCACAGTGGTCATGATCCAGACCGTAGCCGTCGTGCTGGACCAGGTTGGTTTCCATCATTGCGTTTAAAATCCGGGGATGAGCCCCTTCGCTGTAATCGTTGGTAAAACTGTACATGGTGATGATTCCTTTCCTTTTTTGCGTGATTATATGGTGTATCATAACGCAGAACAGGTGGAAAGTCCAGTAAAACACAGAACAAACATTCGGCATTGCCCTGTACTTTTTTTGCGTACTCTGCTATAATCGTCATTGGCAAAAGTAGTTATGTAAAATGGAAATATCATTGAGGAAACAGAAATATGGAATTTAAATTACATTCGGAGTTTCAGCCCACCGGTGACCAGCCGGAGGCGATAGAAGCGCTGGTGAAAGGGTTTGAGGAGGGCAATCAGTTTCAGACACTGCTGGGGGTCACCGGTTCCGGTAAGACATTTACCATGGCTAATGTGATCCAGCGGTTACAGAAGCCTACTCTGATCATTGCTCACAATAAAACTCTGGCGGCTCAGCTTTACGGAGAATTCAAGGAGTTTTTTCCTGAAAATGCGGTGGAATATTTTGTCTCTTATTATGATTACTACCAGCCGGAGGCCTATGTGCCGTCTACAGATACCTACATTGAAAAGGATTCATCCATCAATGATGAGATTGATAAACTGAGACATTCGGCGACTGCCGCACTTTCTGAGAGAAATGATGTGATTATCGTAGCTTCGGTATCCTGCATTTACGGACTGGGAAGCCCTATTGATTATAAAGAAATGGTGATTTCCTTAAGACCTGGCATGATCAAGGACAGAGATGAGGTCATTCATAAGCTGATTGATATTCAGTATACCAGAAATGATATGGATTTCCACAGAGGAACTTTCCGAGTAAGAGGTGATGTGGTGGAAATTTTCCCGGCGTATTCCGGAAGTGAAGCTTACCGGGTGGAATTTTTCGGCGATGAGGTGGACCGTATTACGGAAATTGATGTGGTAACAGGAGAAATCAAAGCCCAGCTGGGACACCTGGCCATATTCCCTGCTTCCCACTATGTGGTTCCCAAGGAAAAAATGATGGAAGCTACAGAACATATCCTGGAGGAGATGAAAGAACAGGTAGCTTTTTTCAAGAGTGAGGATAAGCTGCTGGAAGCCCAGAGAATTGCGGAGAGAACGAATTTCGATGTGGAAATGATGCGGGAGACCGGTTTTTGCTCCGGGATTGAAAATTACTCCAGGCATTTGGTGGGATCTGCCCCCGGGGAACCGCCCTGTACCCTGATTGACTATTTCCCTGAGGATTTTCTCATCATTGTAGATGAGTCCCATATTACATTGCCTCAGATACGGGGGATGTATGCGGGAGACCGGTCCAGAAAACAGACGCTGGTAGATTATGGATTCCGTCTGCCGTCTGCCCTGGATAACCGGCCTTTGAACTTTGAAGAATTTGAGTCGAAAATCAATCAGATGATGTTTGTATCTGCCACGCCGTCTGTTTATGAAGCGGAACATGAACTGCTTCGGACAGAGCAGATTATCCGTCCTACCGGTCTTCTGGATCCGGAGATTTCCGTGCGTCCGGTGGAAGGACAGATTGATGACCTGATATCAGAAGTCAATAAGGAAGTGGCAGGCCACCATAAAGTGCTGATCACTACTCTGACCAAACGGATGGCGGAAGACCTTACGGATTATATGCGTGATGCAGGTATCCGGGTGAAATATCTGCATTCTGATATTGATACGCTGGAGCGGGCAGAAATCATCCGGGATATGAGGCTGGACGTGTTTGACGTGCTGGTGGGAATCAATCTGCTGAGGGAAGGACTGGATATTCCGGAGATTACCCTGGTAGCCATTTTGGATGCAGATAAAGAAGGATTCCTGCGTTCTGAAACCTCTCTGATCCAGACTATCGGCCGGGCAGCAAGAAACAGCGAAGGCCATGTGATCATGTATGCGGATACCATTACAGATTCCATGCGTATGGCAATTGAGGAAACCCAGAGACGCCGTGAAATCCAGCAGAGCTATAACGAAGAGCATGGAATCACTCCTACTACCATCAAAAAGGCAGTGAGAGGACTGATTGCTATTTCCAAGGCAGCGATAGAAGACGAGGAAGATTTCCGGAAGGATCCGGAGTCTATGGATACCCAGGAACTGAAGAAGCTGGTAAAAGAACTGACCAAACAGATGCATCAGGCAGCGGCGGAACTGAATTTCGAGGAAGCTATGAGGCTGCGTGACCGGATGATCGAGATCAAACAGATGCTGCTGGAACTGGAAGGGTGACAGCAGGAACGGATGGAATGGAAGGAATAAAGCGATGAGACTTCATGAGGGAATGATAGGAAACGTTTACCGGGTGAAAAGCGTAATGGCGGATGAGAAGCTGACCAGACGCTTGGAAGCCCTTGGTGTAAATGAAGGGACAGATGTGACGATAATCAATAAAAAGGGAAGTGGAACCCTGGCAATTAAAGTAAGAGGAACCCGACTGGCTCTGGGAAGACAGATAGCGGCAGGCATAGAGATAGAGGCAGGGGAGGATAAACATGGCAGAGAATAATAAGACACCGATCAGGGTTGGGTTTGTAGGCAACCCTAACTGTGGAAAAACCACATTATTTAATGCATTCACAGGGGCAAATCTAAAAGTGGCCAACTGGCCGGGAGTAACTGTGGAGCGGGTGGAAGGTGAGACAAACTATAAAGGAAGACCGATTAAAGTGATTGACCTTCCTGGAATCTACAGCCTGACTTCTTATACGATTGAAGAGATCGTTACCAGAAAATGTATTGAGGAGAACGAAGTTGATGTCATTATCAATGTAGTGGATGCTTCCTGCCTGGAGAGGAACCTGTATCTTACCATGCAGCTGCTGGAATTGAAGAAACCTGTGATCCTGGCATTGAATATGATGGATATTGTGGAAGAAAGGGGAATGGAGATTGACCTGCACCGTCTTCCGGAAATGCTGGGAGGGATTCCGGTGGTGCCGGTATCTGCGAGAAAACGGACGGGGCTGGATGTACTTCTTCATGCAGTGGTACACCATTATGAGGAAGAACCTCAGGGAATCGTAGTCCAATATGACCCTTTGATAGAGAAAAAGATCAGTCAGATCCAGCAAGCTCTGTACAGTAAGTACGGAGAAATGGAAAATATGCGGTGGCATGCCATTAAACTGCTGGAAAAGGATGGAGAGGTGGAGAAAGACCATCCGGTAGACCTTACGGATATTGTGGACCAGAATTACGAAAAAAAGATCATCAATGAAAAATACGATTATATTGAGGAAGTGGTGGAAGAATGCCTGTTTAACCGGGAAGTAAAAGCTGCAGCAACAGACCGGATTGACCAGTGGCTGATGCATCCCATCTGGGGTATCCCCATCTTTCTGGGAATTATGGCGGTAGTCTTTTTCCTTACCTTCACAGTAGGAGATTTTCTGAAAGGATATTTTGAACTGGGACTGGAGTATGTTTCCGCCGGAGTTCTGTCCCTGCTTACCGGAATCCATGCGGCTCCATGGCTGACCGCATTGATCGTAGATGGCATTATTGCAGGGGTGGGGGGAATCCTTACATTTCTGCCGAATATTTTCATTTTGTTCCTGGCTCTTGCCTTTCTGGAAGACAGCGGTTATATGGCCAGAGTTGCCTATGTGATGAATGAGACTATGGGAATGGCCGGCTTGTCAGGAAAGGCTTTTTTACCTATGCTGTTAGGCTTTGGCTGTACGGTTCCGGCAGTTATGGCTTCCAGAGCACTGCCCAGTGAGAGAGACAGGAGAAGGACCATTATGGTGACACCGTTCATGTCATGCTCCGCCAGATTGCCTATTTATGTATTATTTGCGGAGATATTTTTCCCGGGACAGCCGTTTCTGGTATCCTTTTCCATGTATCTGATCGGGCTTATGGTGGCAATCCTGATCGCTCTTGTAGTACATAAATGTTCTCCGGATAAGGAAGGAGATGCGCTGCTGATCGAACTTCCGGAATATAAAACCCCTAATTCCAGGACAGTGGCCATTTATGTATGGGATAAAGTAAAGGATTATTTAAGCAAAGCTGGAACGGTTATTTTCCTGGCGTCCATTATCCTGTGGTTTGTATTGAATATCGGACCGTCAGGGTTTACATCAGATGTGTCACAGAGTTTTGCGGCTATGATCGGACGGGTTCTGGTGCCATTCTTAGCACCAGCCGGGCTGGGCAGCTGGCAAATCGGGGTAGCTCTGATTTCCGGCCTTTCCGCAAAAGAAGTGGTGGTATCCAGCTTTGCAGTTCTGTATGGTATCAGTAATATCAATTCAGCAGAAGGTATGGCTGGTTTATCGGCCGCTCTGTCACAGGTGGGATTTGGGCCGGTCAATGCGTATGCGCTGATGATATTCTGCCTGCTTTATTCGCCCTGTATGGCGGCAGTTGCTACGATCAAGAGAGAAACCGGGTCATGGAAGTGGACCCTCCGTCTGGTAGTGTTTCAGGTGCTGGCAGCCTGGGCAGGTGCAGTACTGGTATATCAGATCGGCAGCCGGTTGTTTGGCTGAAAACAGGAGATAGGAAGGCTGGCGGATGCTCCCGCAGGGATATGCAGCCTGTCATCTTTTCTGGAATAGAGATAAATGTGGTTGGAGAGGCGGTCTTCTGTTAAGACCTCCTCTTCATTTATTTGAGAAACCATTTCGTTCAGGACGTGATACCGGAGAAAATCCCGGTCCGGGGTGAGAAGGACTTCATGGATGCTGGAGGGGAGAACGATCAGGTCACTTTCCATAGAATCGGCAAAAGATTTCAGCTGTCCCGGATAGAGCAGACAGCCTGCGCCATGAAATTCAGAAGTATTTGTAAGGATATAAAGAGTATCATCCTCTATCAGTTCCTCTTCCAGATGATCAATTTCACTGGAAGCCATTTGGCGGACCACATCAGCCATATTCCGGATGGTGGAAGGAAGAAGCTTCTGGGAATTTTTCAGGGCAAGAGGGAACAGTTCTTCCTTGGTCATCTGCCATTCTTTCAGATGGTCATGGTACACCAGAGAAGAAAAGCAGGTGGTACCGTCATCAAAGAAAAGGTAAAATACAATGGATAAATCCAGGAAGGGAATATGGGGAATCTGAGAAAGAAGAGCCAGATTGGATTCTGTGGAGATCAGTTTATAGACCAGATGATGTTTAGCATGGGAACGGGAAGAAAATTTTCGGAAATGACTGTCATCAGGAAGAGAATTTTTCTGGTAAACGGACAAAATGTCAGATATAATAGTGTCAATGGGAATTCCGGACTGGTACTGGTCGTAATATTCTTTCAGATAGATAACAGGCGATACCAGGGAACCAGGGCAGGAAATGCAGAGACTGTCCAACAGTACGCCATTGTTTTTAGGAATCTGACGGAGTGTAACGTGAGCCTGGCCGGTAAGAAGAATCTGTAAACGGGATTCCAGAGTTTCCAGAAATGTGTTGTATACCATATGTATACCTCCTTTGATATGATAATTAGAAATGAATCAGCAGCATCAGAACTGGCTGCGAATAGATAAAGTAATTATAACCTGACCTATGGGTAATTACAAGGGGGAAAAGAAAGAATGAAAAAAATCGTGAGAAAACATATCTGGTTTTCCGGTATGGTCCAGGGGGTAGGATTTCGTTACCGCTCTTATTATGCAGCAAACCAGCTGGGACTGACCGGCTGGGTGATGAATCTGCCGGATGGCAGAGTGGAGATGGAAGTCCAGGGAGAAGAGGTAAGGATACAGGAAATGATCCACCGGGTAGGGTCCGGGTGGAGTGTGTCCATTGACAATATGGAAAGCCGGGAGACTGCCGTGTTGGAAAATGAAAGAGGATTTCGGATTTTAAATTAACAGAAAACAGGAGAGGAAGAGAACGGTATGGATCGGATAGAAGAAAAAATCTGCAGGCTGATTGATGAGCATCAGGAAGAGATTAAGGCATTTGGAAGAGATATCTGGCATCACGGGGAAATGGGATATAAAGAGGTACGCACATCGGAAAAGTTTGCAGAATATGGAAAGAAATACGGATTGGTAACAGAACAGGGACTTGCAGTAACCGGGGTCAAATGTTATCTGAAGGGGAAAGAAAAGAAAGGGATTACAGTGGCAGTTGTCGGTGAGATGGATGCACTTCCCATTCCGGATCATCCGGATGCGAATCCGGAAACCGGTGCTTCGCATTGCTGCGGTCATAATGCCCAGCTGGCAGGGGTAGTAGGAGCCATGATGGCACTGACAGATGAGGAAGTGAGGGAAGCCATGGAAGGCAATGTAGTTTTTCTGGCAGCTCCTGCAGAAGAATATGTGGACCTTCCGTTTAAGCAGAAACTGATGGAAGAAGGAAAAATCCGGTATGGCGGAGGAAAATGTGAATTGATCCGCACAGGAGCACTGGATGATGTGGATATTGCCATCGGGCATCATACTCAGCCGGGAGAAGAGCTGGTCCTGAGCAATTCCAGCAGCAATGGTTTTGTCAACAAGGTGGTTACCTATACGGGAAGGGCAGCGCATGCGGCAGCAGCTCCCCAGTGGGGAATTGATGCCCAGAATGCGGCAGTTCTGGCTTTCCATGCTTTGGATATACAGAGGGAATCTTTTCAGGAAAAGGATTTTGTCCGCCTTCATGCGGTGATCACAAGGGGCGGAAGTGCTGCCAATATTATTGCGGATGATGTGCAGATGGATGCATCCATCCGTGCAAAGCATATCCCAGCTTATATAGATGCCGCAAAAAAGGCAGACCGGGCGTTCCGGGCAGGAGCTGTGGCAACAGGGTGCGGCATGAAAATAGAAACAGTTCCCGGATATATGCCTACCGTTCCCTGTACGGATGTAAAGGCACTGGAAGAAGCGCTGGAAGATGCGGCAGCAGGGTCCTACCGGATTACTTACCAGGGGGCGGATAAACACATTGCCGCATCAACAGATTTTGGAGATGTATCCTGTCTGATGCCTCTGCTGCAGTTTGGTACAGGCGGATATGAAGGTCAGCTGCACAATCCCAATGTAAAAGTGACAGACGAATATCTGGCCTATGTGATGACTGCCAAAATTTTTGCCCTGACGGCATATAAGCTGTTAAAGAACGGAGGAGATTACGCCAAAGCGTTGCTGGACAGCTACAAAGCTGTGTTGACAAAAGAATCTTATCTTGCATTGATGGACAGTATGTCAACTACGGAAGTGAAAGAGATGGAGCCTTTGGAAGTCGTATAAGTTATATATGGTAAAAAAGAAGGAGAAGAGGAGAATGGAGCAGATCCCCCATAAACGCCGCCCGCGTTATAAAGGCACTCACCCTACAAGATATGAGGAGAAATATAAAGAACTGAATCCGGAAAAGTACGGAGAGATGATAGAGCATGTGATACAAAAAGGCAGTACCCCTGCAGGCATGCATATATCCATCTGCGTGAAGGAAATCCTGGATTTTCTTCAGATTCAACCTGGTCAGACAGGACTGGATGCCACCCTGGGATATGGAGGGCATACAAAAGAAATGTTACAGTGCCTGCAGGGGAAGGGACATATTTACGGACTGGATATAGACCCTATTGAATCGGAAAAGACCAGGGAAAGGCTGAACGCCCAAGGGTTTGGGCCGGATATCCTTACGGTGAAGCATATGAATTTTGCGGACATCGACCAGGTAGCAGCAGAGCACGGACCCTTTGATTTTGTGCTGGCAGATCTGGGAGTGTCTTCCATGCAGATTGATAATCCGGAAAGAGGATTTTCTTATAAATTTGAAGGTCCTTTAGACTTAAGACTGAATCCAGAAAAGGGCAGGACGGCAGCGGAAAGGCTGAAGGAATCGGGAGAAGAGGAACTGGCAGGAATGTTTGCAGAGAATTCTGACGAGCCATACGCCTACGAGATCGCAAAAAGTATTGTAACTTCCCTGAAAAGGGGAAAAACGATTGAGACTACTACAGAACTGAGACAGGTAATCGAACAGGCTTTGGTATTTTTGCCGGAATCCCAGCGGAAAGAGGCAGTGAAAAAGTCCTGTCAGAGAGTGTTCCAGGCTTTAAGGATTGATGTGAACAGTGAATTTGAAGTATTGTATACCTTTCTGGAGAAGCTTCCGTATGTTCTGAAAGATGGAGGAAGAGTGGCAATCCTTACCTTCCATTCGGGGGAAGACAGGCTGGTCAAAAAATCCTTTAAGGAGAATTTAAAAGCGGGATTGTACCAGGAGATTTCCAAGGATGTGATACGTCCGTCAGCAGAAGAATGTTCCAGAAACAGCAGGGCCCGGTCAACGAAAATGCGTTGGGCGATAAAAGCAGGACCAGACAGCTGAAGCTGTCTGGTCTTTTTTGGTCATCCAGTAAATTTTTCTGTAATCGTGCCGTTGTAATAGGCTTCCAAGAGTCTTTTTAAATCTGCGATTTTTTCTTTCAGATCCCGGCCGGTATCGGTATCGCCTACGCATTTTCTTACGGGAACCCATTGTATCATCTGATTATCAGAATGAATATCGCTTTCTTTTTCAATAGCAGCTTCTGTAGATTCAAATGGTTCGTGGGCAGCCAGGATCAGTCCATAAGAATTATAGATCAGGGTGTATCCGGCAATACCGGTTTCTTTCTGATAGGCTTTGGAAAAACCGCCGTCGATCACCAGCAGTTTTCCGCCGCATTTTACAGGACTTTCCCCGTCTTTTGACCTGACTGGTACATGGCCATTTATAATGTGGGCTTCGGAAGGATTCAGCCCGAATTCTTTTAATATCCGGTCAACCACGGATTCCTGTTCCAGAAAACGGTAATAAGGATTTTTTATTTCTTTATGGGTTTCTTCGTCTGCCAGAAAATAGCGTTCAAAGGTTGCCATTTTGTCCTTACCAAACAAGGGGGAATTTTCATTATGCCAGATATACCACATGATATTCCTGCCTCGTTCCCGCTCTTCTTCATTGATAGACTGGAACCCTTTCCGGACATAATTATCCAGCACATCAAAAAGAGCTTTTCCTTTATATTTTTTTCCATAAATCTCCACTTCCCGAAAGGTGCCGTCCTGGTTTAACGGAACACAGCCATGGTACAGAAGATTATTGTTATAAACTTTGTAAAGGCTTCCTTTGGAAATCAGGAATTTCATATGCCTTTGAAGTTTTTCACAGTTTATAAATGCCCGCTGCAGGCGGTTCATGATTTCTGCCTCCTGAGAAGTGAGAAGATAAGGATTCTCAGGATCTACTGTAGGAAAATTGGTGTCCAGAAGTTTATATTCCCTGCCGTCTAACTGTAACGTTCCATGGCTGTAATGGATGCGGTGGAGAAGATTCCGGTCGTTCAGATAAAAATCAGGATTGGATCTGCTCAGCTGCCCTTCAATCTTAAACTGAATGATGGAGATTGCTTTGTGCATTTTCTGGTTGAGTTCTGTCTCTGACGGGTCATGGGTATTGGAATCTTTCAACCGGAAACAGTGGCAGGGATCATTGCCATAGGTATTGATGGAAAAGGTTGCCAGAGGAAGCAGGTTGATTCCATAACCGTCTTCCAGAATATCCAGATTTCCGTATCGGGCGCAGATGCGGATCACGTTGGCGATACATCCCATATGGCCGGCAGCGGCTCCCATCCAGAGAATATCATGGTTTCCCCATTGAATATCAAGTGAATGGTAATCCATCAGTTTATCCATGATCATATGAGGGCCTGGCCCTCTGTCGTAAATATCACCTACGATGTGGAGATGGTCAATGGTCAGACGCTGTATCAGCTCGCTTAAGGCAATGATGAACTGCCGGGCACGGCCAACACCGATGATGGACTGGATGATGGCATCGTAGTAGGATTCCTTGTCGGTCCGGTCAGCCTGTTCGGTAAGCAGTTCTTCCATTACATAAGCAAATTCTTTGGGTAAAGCTTTTCTTACTTTGGAGCGTGTATATTTGCTGGACGCACGGCGGCATACGGCAATCAGACGGTATAATGTGATTTTATACCAGTCTTCCGGGTTCTCTTCCTGCTCTAAGATGCGGTTCATTTTTTCGGCAGGATAGTAGATCAGAGTGGCCAGGGATTGCTTATCCTGCCTGCTCAGGGTGTTCCCAAAAACATCGTCAATTTTTCGCTTTACGGCTCCGGAACCGTTTTTTAATACATGGGAAAAAGCTTCATATTCTCCATGAATATCTGTGAGGAAGTGCTCCGTCCCTTTTGGAAGGTTTAAAATAGCTTCTAAATTGATGATTTCTGTAGAGGCGTCAGCAATGGTGGGATACAGCTCGGACAGCCGTTCCAGATAACGGGATTCCAGAGATTTCATAAGGCGTTGTCAATCCTCTCTTATAATTTTTGCTTTTTTTGCAATTTTTGGAACATTCGGTAAAGCACGATGACAGCGGCTGCAGCCAGGATCATTTCAGCTGTAAGCTGGGCGTAAGCCAGACCGTAAAGAGGGAACAGGGCATTTAATATGCACAGGGCAGGAATTTCCAATACGATTTTTCTCAATATGGCAAACAGGAAAGATTCCCGTCCCATTCCCACTGCCTGGAACACGCCGACAGCCAGGAAATCGAGACAAAGGAAAGGAAGCCCAAGACAAAAGCCCTGAAGGAAACGGGTTCCGTATGCGATGATCTCTTCATTTTCCATAAACAGCCTGATAAGGGAACTGGCTGTGGAGTGATAGAATACCACAGCTATAAGCATGAAGGTAAGTACGGTTTTGGCTGAGAAAAACAGAGTTTTCTTCATTCGTTTGATATTGCCGGAAGCATAATTGTAACTGATCAGAGGCATGATTCCCTGAGAAAGGCCCTGGGAGATGTACATGGGAATCATGTACAGCTTTTGGGTAATGCCCATAGCAGCCACGGCGTTGGCACCGTAAGCCGAAGTAAAGTTATTTAAGATGGTCATGCCAGTGACATTGAGGAGATTCTGGATAGCAGCTGGAACACCTACACCGCAAACTCCAAGGATAATGTTCTTGTTCAGGCGGAACATACGGGGATGAATGCAGACGTAAGTTTTTCCCCGCTTGATAAACAGCAGGATAAAGAAATAGCAGCATGCTACACAGTTTGATAAAAAGGTGGCAAGTCCGGCACCGGCAGCTCCCATGTGGAATCCCCACGGAAGGATAAAAATAGGGTCCAGAATAATGTTTAACAGACAGCCGCTCATGGTACCGATGCTGGCATGAAGGGCATTTCCTTCAGAACGTACCAGATAAGCCATCACCACATTCAGGATAGCAGGGGTGGCCCCCAGACAGGTAGTCCATTTTAAATACCCGGCAGTAGCGGCAGTTGTCTCAGGACTGGCTCCCAGCAGGGAAAGAAGGGGAGTAAGAAAAATCGTGCAGATGAGAGAAAAAAGGATTCCTGAACATACAGCACAATAGAAACCGAAAGCAGAACTGCGATATACGGTATCGTAATCTTTTCTTCCCAGAGCACGGCTCATCATACTGGAGCTTCCTACGCCGAACAGATTGTTGATAGCGTTAAAGGCAAGAAGTACCGGAGCTGCCAGAGTGACGGCTGCATTCTGGATCGGGTCGTTCAGCATTCCTACAAAATAAGTATCAGCCAGATTATAAAGAACCATAACAAGAGAACTTAATATGGTGGGAACGGCCAGTTTTGCTACTGCTTTGGGAATCGGGGTTTGTTCAAAAAGTTGTGTTCTGTTTTCATTATTCATGAATGCCTCTCCTGTCTGTAAAAAATAGATATGGATTCATTATAACACTGAAATAGGAAAAGTATATACTTGTATTGGACAGAAAAAAGCCTGAGGCCGGATTTTCAGACCTCAGGCTTTTCGTAAGACTGTTATTGCAGAAGAAAGACTTCTGTATACTGGGTACCATACTGACGGGTTTCTCCATGGGTGTCAAAGAAAATATCAATATGGTTGCCTTTTACGGCGCCTCCCCTGTCCTCTGCTGTATATACCATACCATTGATCATAACCCGGCTTCCGTAAGGGATGACCCTTGGATCCACAGCTATGGTATGGCGTGCGGAGGCGATGGCGCCAGTAGAGGTATGACGTCCCCATCCTTCCGAACAGGAATAGCAGGGGCAATAAGCGGTTGTCTGGAAAACTCCCAGGGAGCGGACAGAGGAGCCTGAAGTATAGGAAACAGAGGAACCGGATTTAGTCACCTGCAGGCAGTTGGGAAGTTTTGTGCCAGCTACATAGGCTTCCACAAAATAGAAACCATCAGGGAGGGAAGACCAGTTCATGGAGACAGAGAATCCATATTTTCCGGTTCCGATGCCGGCATCAGACAGGTGGCTGTAATACAGGTCTGCTGTAGCAGATAATTCCTGAACGGTAGAAAAGGAGGAGTTTTTCACAAGAATCTGGACATTGACAGCATGGGAAGGGTTTTCAGAATCCCATGCCCAACCGGAAATACATTCTTCCGAGGTGCTGTCTAAATGACCGGTATATACGGATGCCAGGGCAGTGGTATTGCAAGGGAGGACTGTCAGGAAAGCAGTCAGGAAAGCGGTTAATATCAATTTATATTTCATAATAAATACCTCACTTTTTTGTAAACTTTGTAATAAAAATGTAACAAATTAAGAACAGTAGTCTATTTTACATAGATTTTCATATTTGTCAAGTTTTTGTAAAATGAAATTAAAAAATAAAAAAACGATACGCTGTCTGCGTATCGTTTTCTTTTGTATGGATAGTTGACTTTCATCAGACCTCAACAGCCCGATAAACTTCCTGGGTTTTCATACCATGATCCAGGGCGTCGCTATGATTATCGTAAAAAATGTCAATCCAATTTCCTTTTACGGATGTTCCCTTATCTTCCACTGTATAGACAACTCCGTCAATCCATAGTTTTGTTCCAATGGGAAACAGATTAAGGTCAGCGGAAATAGTATGCTGTGCCTGGGGAACGGTTCCGGAATACGTAAGATTATGTCCGCCTGAACATTTGGAGCAGTTGCAATAACCGGTTGTAGTGAAAAGACCTACAGATTCTCCCTTTTCATAGGTTCCGGTGCTGTCTGTTTCAGTATCTGTTTTTTCTGAAGATTCCTGACCGCCAGTTCCCGGACCGGTAACGGCATCTCGCTGTTCGGCTTCATCAGAAGCGGTGATCAGTCCTCCGGAAGTGTCGGATACAACGTCGGAGCCAGGTTCCGCTGCCAATACGGTGAAAGACAGCAACAGGGTGGCGGCAGCTGTTATTACGGCTGTCTGTAAATATCTGTGTAATAATTTCATAGATTAACCTCACTGAATGTTCTGTTTTTCAGGTTCCGATAATAATCACTCTCTCTATTATATTACAAAATTGTTAAATGTCAAGAAAAGGAGATGAATTTGGATAACCCCTTTCCCAAAAACAAAAAATGTGCTATAATATGCAAAACAAAGACATGAAAGGAGACAGTCTCTATGCTGGAGGCAGGAATGCAGGCACCAGATTTTATGCTGCCGGACCAAAACGGAACTATGGTAAGACTGTCAGATTTCAGAGGACAGAAAGTGATTGTTTACTTCTATCCGAAAGATCAGACACCAGGCTGTACAAAAGAAGCCTGTGCGTTTGGGACTTCTTATCCCAGGTATGAGAGCCTGGGAATTCCGGTGATCGGAATCAGCAAAGACAGTGTTGCGTCCCACAAAAAATTTGCGGAGAAGTACAATCTTCCGTTTATACTGGTATCAGATACGGAACTGGAAGCAATCCAGTCTTATGATGTATGGCAGGAGAAAAAGCTGTACGGAAAAGTATCCATGGGAGTGGTGAGGACCACGTATCTGATTGACGAGGAAGGCCGGATTGAGAGAGTCTGGCTGAAAGTAAAGCCGGATACCAATGCGGAAGAGATCCTGGAGTATCTGCAGAAGAAAGAATGACAGTGGGGTCAGAAAGACCCGGGTGAGAAAATCTGGTGCATATGGCATCAGAGATGGCACAGATGAAAAAGAATTCTGTGAGGAACCCTTCGGATGAGAATAATCAGGCTGCGAAATTCCCTGATGCACTACTCATCACACATTTTCTGATCCGGCGGGTGTTTTTACGGAATCATTTTCATATTTTTACAAACTAAGGCAATTAGAATGTAAAGGAAAAGGCAGTCCTTGAGGGAGTGATGCTCTCATGGGACTGCCTTTTTTGTGGGGAAGAAAAGGCAAAATGACGAAAATATGCTTGATAATACATGAATATTGAGGTATATTATATACAAATACAGCGGAATTAGAGGAAGTCTGAGAGATGCATAAAAAGGAGGAAGAGGGAATGAGGAGAAAAAAGATACAAGGCATCTTGTTTACGATTCTGCTCAGCATTTGCCTGGCGAATCTGGCGTATGCAGGGGAGTGGGTACAGGAAAATACAGATTGGTATTATGAAGAGGCCGGAACAAGAAAAACAGGTTGGATTAATGATGGTTTTGGCAAATATCATCTGGACGACAGTGGGAAACTCCATGCAGGCTGGTATCTGGAAAGGGGAATATGGTACTTCTTAAATACTGCCCACGACGGAACTTATGGAAAAACATTGGTAAATCAATGGGTATGGATTGACGGATATTGTTATCTGTTTGATACAGAAGGAAAAATGTATGCAAACTGTATCACTCCTGATGGATATGAAGTGAACGCAGACGGTATGTGGACCGTAAACGGGCAGGTTCAGTTTATAGAGGGGAAAGGGATACTGACAAAACCTGTAGCATCCTCTAAGACGTTGGGACCCGGCGGAAGCGGTTCCGGAGGCGGAAGCAGTTCCGGAGGCGGAAGCAGTTCCGGAGGTGGAAGCAGTTCCGGAGGCGGAAGCAGTTCCGGAGGCGGAAGCAGTTCCGGAGGCGGAAGCAGTTCCGGAGGTAGCAATGAAAATGTTTCGGAAGATTTTCCGGATGTTGTGTTTGAAGATCAGGTAACAGTTGAGAATTTGACATTTAAGGAAGAAAAACCTGATCAGGTAAGGATTTCAGACACTGAGGTGGTAAAGCACTGGAAGCAGGGGGATATTTATGTTCTTCATAGTGAGAACTCTTCTGAAGAAGATATGGCAATCAAAGTAAAAGATATCACCCAGGATAATTCGGGAGCTTTGGTTTCTTATGAAGTGCCTAAATTTGAAGAAGTGGTAGATTCCATAGATGTTACAGGCAGTGAAAATGTATCTGGCCAGTTTACTCCAGGGGAAGGGGTTATTATGACTCCGGTAGAATCCAGAATGGCCAGAATGATGTTTTCCGATGCAAATACTCAAGGCTCTCTGGATTTATTCAAAAAATATAATATTGTATGTTCATGGGAAGGAATCCAGCTGTCCGGCCAATTCCAGATAAAAAGTATTGATTACCAGCTGGTGACAAAAGGAGACAGTGTGGAAGCTGTTTCGGTGGTTTTAAACAATGATTTTAATGGACAGATTGTGTATGGCGATGAGGACCTGAAAAGTGAGTTAGATATAAAACTGGGAAATATTTCCTGCAAAACGAGCAGCGGTTTGTTTTTTGAAGGGGAAATCCATTTGAAATTCGATTCAGAAGGGAAAATAACGATAGCTTTTTATCTGGATAACCGGTCTGGGTTCCATTATACGACCGGTCAGGGATTTCAAACAGTTTTCCAACTGGCAGGAGATGTTACAGGATTCCAGGCGGTGGGCTCTATGAAAGTAAGGCTTTCCGTACAGCCTTCCATCAGCTATTTGAAGATTCCGATCATATCCACAGAATATGAAACTGGATATGGGTTTGATGGAAGCGTAGATATCTATAACCAGAATCCGTTCCAGATGTGTATGGATGGCAATTTGTACAATATCAGCCAGATATCAGGAACTATAGGAATAGGTAAGTTAACCCTGTATGAATATGAAGACAACCGTAATGGTTCTATATTAAACCGGACCCTTCATGTGGAGGAGACAGGAATCGTGCCGGAGTGTACCAGAAATAAAGGGGGATACAAAGGAAAGGTATCGGTGAGGACGGAAGAAACTCCAGTTGCCCAGGCGAAGATAGAGTTACTGCCCAGTGGGTCTGAAACGGCAGTAGATGTAGTTTTTACAGAAGAAGATGGATCTTTCCAGGGAAGCAAGCAGGAACCGGGGGCTTACCGGGTCCGGGTGACGGCAGATGGCTTTGTAAGCTATGAAACATCGGTGGAGATTGTGGCGAGGGAGACCAAGACTCTGGATATTAAGATGACTAGGAAAGATGGAGAAACAGGAGGCTGCAGGGTATCAGTCCTGGGGGCTGATGGCAGTCCCGTTGGAAATGCCAATGTTTCCATCTGGCAAAATGGAACCTCGGTTGCCGGCGGCAGGACGGACAGTGGAGGCGTCTATCAAAAAGATGCACTGAAGTCCGGACAATATGAAGTTCAGGTATCAGCAGAGGGATTCCAGGATTATAAAGGAGAACTGGAGGTGGTACCGGATTCGGTGAAAGAAATAACGGTAAATTTGAAAGAAAAAGTCAGCCAGCCAGGTGCCTGGAAGGGATATGTGTATGATATGGAAACCCAGCAGCCGATTGCAAATGCTATTGTCCGACTGGTATCCGGGGATGATCCAGATGAGATTACAGTGACTACTGATGAAGAGGGATTCTACGAAAGTGCTGAGGTAGAGCCGGGAATCTATACGGTTTCCGTCACTGCGGGAGGTTATGAGGATTTTAGCGTGGGTGTAAGCATTCTGGAAGATGAAGAAGAGGAGTATTGCTGGAAGCTGGTCAAGGAAGGAACCATGATAGGAGACAGCGATGGAAATGTCATCAAGATTCCCGGCGTCACAGAGCCGGTTTTAAATGCAAAACTGGAGCTGTATGATAAAGATAATAGGGATTTGATCTGTACTTTTTACGCCAATGATAGGGGATATTATAAGGTGAGGGGGCTTCCGGTAGGTTCTTATTGGATAGTAGCTTCTGCTCCTGGTTATGAGGAGACAGGGCAGGAGTTTATTATCGGGCAAAGGACGGATTTTCCAGAGCCGCAGGACCTGATCATCAATATCTTGCAGGTAACAGCTACCGTAACCGTATATGACCAAAATGGAATGAAACTGAATCCGGAGAGGATTTCTGTAACTGTCTATTCCATAGATGGGAATTATCCGGAAGATTCTCCATTGGGGTTTGATGGGCAAACTCCTCACTATTTAGGATATTATAAGATTGTGGTTACTTCCCTTATGTCGCCTCCTGAATTTCAGGAGCAATGGAAAATAGTCGACCTGACAGAATACGACAGAGACTTCCAGCTCGAAGTAATGGTTGTTCCGTCGTTGTTTCTGGCAGAGCCTGCTAGCCTGTCAATAAAGGAAGAAGAGGCGGAGCAGGAAGAAGAGGCGGAGCAGGAAGAAGAGGCAGGGCAGGAAGAAGAGGCAGGGCAGGAAGAAGAGGCAGGGCAGGAAGAAGAGGCGGAGCAGGAAGAAGAGGCAGAGCAGGAAGAAGAGGCAGGGCAGGAAGAAGAGGCGGAGCAGGAAGAAGAGGCAGAGCAGGAAGAAGAGGCAGGGCAGGAAGAAGAGGCGGAGCAAGAAGAAGAGCAGATAGATGCCGTATAATTGAAAGTTTTTAAGAAATAAAGAATGGGGCAGGGAAAATCCGGCTTTGTAGTTTGCAGTGACTATGGAGAGGAGAGATTTCCTGCCTCTTCTGTATTATTTATTATTTTTACTTATAAATAAAATCATATATATTAAAAATATGAAAAATAAAAACAAATAATTAACAAAGTATCGAAAGCGATTTTCAAAAAGAAGAATCAAACTTGAGAAAAATACAATATGAGAAAATGAGATTGTATTTTGCGGAAAACAATCCTTGGATTTTTTGATAGATTTTTGTCAGAGAAAGGTGAAAATACAGAAAAAACACGGTTATTTTTAGAACCATATACTGTATGCAATGTAAAAAAATCATTTGAGGGAATGTGGGAAATATGTTATACTGTCCACGGTGGCAAGCTCAGGCTTTACCTTAGCAGAATGGTTCCAGGTTAAGGTAAAGCCTGCGATACGTTAGGTTGCCAGAAGAGAAAAAGAAGAAAAGAAAGAGGGTTAGTGAAATGGGATTGGCTACATTTAAAGGCGGCGTTCATCCTTATGAGGGAAAAGAACTGTCAGCAAGTAAGCCGGTACAGATGCTGATGCCAAAAGGAGAGTTGGTATTTCCGCTTTCTCAGCACATTGGCGCACCTGCAAATCCTTTAGTGAAAAAAGGTGATCAGGTGCTGGCAGGCCAGATTATCGCCGAAGCGGGCGGCTTCATTTCCGCCAATGTAATCTGTTCCGTATCCGGTACGGTAAAGGCGGTAGAGCCAAGACGGGTAGCGAACGGAGCTATGGTAAATTCCATCGTCGTAGAGAATGACGGGGAATACCGTACCATAGAAGGACTGGGCAGCGACCGGGATTATACGGCGCTTTCCAAGGAAGAGATCAGACAGATCGTAAAAGATGCGGGCATTGTAGGATTGGGAGGTGCTGGTTTCCCGACTCATGTCAAGCTGACACCTAAGGAAGATGCTAAAATTGACTATGTCATTGTGAACGGTGCTGAGTGTGAACCATATCTGACCAGTGATTATCGTTTGATGCTGGAAGAACCGGAAAAACTCATCGGTGGTCTGAAAGTGGTCCTTCAGCTGTTTGAGAATGCAAAAGGTGTGATCGGTATTGAGGATAATAAACCGGAAGCCATTGCGAAACTGACAGAACTGGTGAAGAATGAACCGAAAATCAGCGTATGTCCTCTGAAAACAAAATATCCTCAGGGTGGTGAGCGTTCCCTGATCTATGCGGTTACCGGCAGAAAGGTAAATTCTTCCATGCTGCCCGCAGATGCAGGCTGTATCGTTGACAATGTGGATACTGTTATTTCTATATATATGGCTGTCTGCAAGACGACTCCTCTTATGAGGAAAATCATCACGGTTACCGGTGACGCAGTTGCGGAGCCTCAGAACTTCCATGTGAAATTAGGAACCAATTATGAGGAGATTCTGGAAGCAGCAGGCGGCTTTAAAACAGAACCGGAGAAGATCATCAACGGAGGACCTATGATGGGCCAGGCTATGTTTGACCTTCATGTTCCGGTGATGAAGAATTCCTCTGCTCTTACCTGTATGTCAAAGGATGAGGTAGCAGCCAGCGCACCTACTCCCTGTATCCGTTGCGGACGCTGTGTGAGCGTATGCCCCAGCAATATTGTTCCAGTACTGATGATGAAGGCTGCGGAGAGAAATGATGCGGAGTCCTTTGAAAAACTGAATGGTATGGAATGTGTGGAGTGCGGAAGCTGTGCGTTTATCTGTCCGGCCAAACGTCCGCTTACCCAGGCGTTTAAAGAGATGAGAAAAGTAGTTGCGGCTAACCGCAGGAAGAAGTAGGAGGCGTAAGACAATGAATAATTTATTGCATGTTTCGTCATCGCCTCATGTCAGAGATAAGGTGACGACAAAAAATCTGATGTTTGATGTGGCCATCGCCATGATTCCTGCGAGCCTTTATGGTATCTGGCAGTTTGGCATTTATACAGCCCTGGTGATCGTTGCAACTGTGGCAGCCTGTGTACTCAGTGAGTATGTATGGGAAAAAGGCATGCACAAGCCGATTACGATTACGGATGGCAGTGCGGTGGTAACCGGTATGATCCTGGCTCTTAATATGCCGCCGGAGATTCCGCTTTGGATTCCCGTGCTGGGTGGAGTTTTTGCCATTATCGTAGTGAAACAGCTGTTTGGAGGTCTGGGACAGAATTTTATGAACCCGGCTCTGGCTGCAAGATGTTTCCTGCTTATTTCTTTTGCAGGTTTTATGAATAATTTCTCTTCTGCAAAATTAGGTTTTGACAGTGTTTCAGGAGCAACTCCTCTTGCGGCTATGCGTGCAGGAAACGAAGTTGACCTGGCTGCCATGATCGTAGGAAAGATTCCGGGAACCATTGGTGAGGTTTCTGTCATCGCACTTTTGATCGGTGCTGTTTATATGCTGGTAAGAAAAGTCATCAGCCCAAGGATACCTCTTATTTATATTGGAACCGTGGCAGTATTTGTATTCCTGTTTGGTGGATTTGATCTTACTTATACCATCAGCCAGATTTGTGCCGGCGGCTTGATTTTTGGTGCATTTTTCATGGCTACGGATTACGTTACCAGCCCGATTACCAAAAAAGGTCAGATTATCTATGGTATTCTGTTAGGCGTTCTGACTGGTATCTTCCGTCTTTGGGGCGGTTCACCGGAGGGAGTTTCCTATGCCATTATCCTGGGTAACCTGTTTATGCCTATGATAGAGAAAATGACTCTTCCTAAGGCATTCGGAAAGGAGGGCAAGTGATCATGAACATAAAAGGAATTGTAAAAGATGCTCTGATGTTATTCGTGATTACCATGGTGGCAGGAGCTTTGCTGGGAGCAGTTCATGAGATTACCCTGGAACCGATTGCTCAGGCTCAGCTGGCAGCCAACATTGCCACATATAAAGAGGTGTACCCGGAGGCTTCTACTTTTTCCACTTCAGAAGAACTGACAAAAGCAGTGGAGGACAGTCAGGATGAAATTGCAGCTCAGGGCTTTGGTTCTGTCACAGTAGATGATGTTCAGCAGGCGCTGGATGCAGATGGAAATGTGATAGGATATCTGGTAACTGCAACTTCAGCAGAAGGTTACGGCGGTGATGTACAGATTTCCGTAGGTATCACCAATGAGGGAAATCTGACTGGTGTTGGTTTCCTGTCTCTTAGTGAAACTCCTGGTCTTGGTATGAAGGCAAAGGAGCCTGAATTCAAGGATCAGTTTGTAGGCAAGAGTACAGCAGAGACTTATGAAGTAACTAAGACAACAGCTTCCTCTGACAAACAGGTTCAGGCGATCAGCGGTGCGACGATCACGTCCAGCGCTGTAACAGGAGCGCTTAATGCAGCAGTTTATTTCGTAAATAACTGCATTGCTCAGTAGGAGGTGGAAAAGATGAACAAATATGCAGAACGTATTTATAACGGTATCTGGAAGGAAAACCCGATCTTTGTTCAGATGCTCGGCCTCTGTCCGACTCTGGCAGTAACTACATCTGCCATCAATGGTCTGGGTATGGGACTTTCCACCACAGCGGTTCTGGTGGCAGCCAATATTATTATTGCGGCCCTTAGAAAGATCATACCGGACAGATTGCGTCTTCCGGCAGAAATCGTAGTGGTTGCATCCATGGTTACGATCGTGGATATGCTGATGGAGGGATTTGTACCTTCCCTGTACAGCGCGTTGGGAATTTATATTCCTTTGATCGTGGTAAACTGTATTATTCTTGGCCGTGCTGAGGCATATGCGATGAAGAATAAACCTTTGATTTCCGCATTTGACGGTATTGGTATGGGGCTTGGATTTACCATCGCTCTGGCTCTGATCGGAGGTTTCCGTGAGATCCTTGGCGCAGGTACTGTATTTGGAATCCAGATCATGCCGGCTTCTTATCAGCCAATTTCTATCTTTATTCTGGCTCCGGGAGCATTCTTTGTACTTTCCATGCTGACAGCTCTTCAGAATAAGCTGAAAGCTCCCTGTGCAACGAATGGTTCCGCAAAGAAGAAAAAGAAATCAGGCGGCTGCAACGGTGATTGCTTAAGCTGCTCAGGACATAGTCAGAATACGGCTGAATAGGAAAGAGAGGGGAAAATAAATGGTAGAATTACTCATTATAGCCATAAGCTCAGCGCTTGTGAGCAACGTTGTGTTAAGCCAGTTCCTTGGTATCTGTTCCTTCGTGGGTGTATCAAAGCAGGTAAAGACGTCAGCCGGAATGGGCGGAGCGGTGGTATTCGTTATTACGATCGCATCCATCGTTGCCAGCCTGATCTATGAATTTGTACTGGACCCGCTGGGGCTTGACTGGCTGAAAACGATTGTGTTTATTCTTGTTATCGCTGCATTGGTACAGATTGTGGAAATGTTCCTGAAAAAATGTATGGTTTCTCTGTACAATGCTTTGGGCGTGTATCTTCCGCTGATCACTACCAACTGTGCAGTGCTGGGTGTTGCTTTAAACAACGTAAAATATGAATACAATTTTTTACAGAGCGTGGTAAATGGTGTAGGTACTGCAATCGGTTATACCATTGCCATTGTGCTTCTGGCTGGAATCCGTGAGCATATTGAAGGAAATGATATTCCTCACAGCTTCCAGGGCTCTCCCATTGTACTGGTAACTGCAGGACTGATGGCAATCGCGTTTTTCGGATTTTCTGGATTACTGTAAAGGGAGGAGACGAAAATGAATATTATGGCAATCGTAATGGCGGCAGCCGTAGTGGCCGTAGTCGGAATCGTAGTAGGATTCGGCCTGGGTATCTTCGGTGAAGCTTTTAAGGTGGAAGTAGATGAAAAAGAGCAGGCAGTCAGAGAAGAACTTCCTGGCAACAACTGTGGCGGCTGTGGTTTTGCCGGCTGCGATGCACTGGCAAAAGCTATTGCTGCAGGCGAAGCTCCGGTTAATGCCTGCCCGGTAGGCGGGGCTCCTGTAGCAGAGAAGATTGCTGCTATCATGGGAGTCAATGCAGGCGCCAGTGTAAAAAAAGTGGCGTTTGTAAAGTGTAAAGGTACCTGCGATAAGGCAAAAGTCCAGTATGAGTACTCTGGAATCCAGGACTGCCGTAAGGCGGCTGTGGTTCCGGGAAGCGGACCAAAAGCCTGCTCCTATGGCTGTATGGGATTTGGTTCCTGTGTAAAAGCCTGCCAGTTTGATGCAATCCATGTGGTAGATGGAATTGCAGTGGTAGATAAGGAAAAATGTGTGGCCTGCGGCGCCTGTGTGGCTGCCTGCCCGAAAGCACTGATCGAACTGGTTCCTTATGAGGCGAAACATCTGGTACAGTGTAATTCCCATGACAAAGGGAAAGATGTAAAGGCAAAATGTGATGTGGGCTGTATTGGCTGTACCTTATGTACGAAGCAGTGTGAATTTGATGCGATTCACATGGACAATAATGTGGCCGTCATTGATTATGAGAAATGTACAAACTGCGGTAAATGCGCAGAAAAATGTCCGGTGAAGGTGATCATGTAAATTTTCTGGACGGAAGAAACAGGTATTCCAAAAGCGATAAAGCTTTCTGGAGTGCCTGTTTTTTTGTTGGAAAAGTTCTTTGCGTTTTTTTATTTTCATGGAGAATACAAAGAGGTATAATGATGCTAAAAAGGAAGGACAGGGGTGGATGGATTGGCAAGAAGAATGATGGCCCTATGCTTGTCTGTATGTGTAATGGCGGTAATGGTCTCGGGGTGCAGGGAAAGTAATGTAGGAGATTATCAGATTTCAGAGGATAAAAAATTGATTCTTTATACCTCTCACAAAACAGATGTGTATATTCCTTTGGTAGAGGAGTTTGAGGAGAGAACCGGAATCTGGGTTCAGGTGAGAGCAGGAGGAACAACGGAGCTGATGGATGCCATTGCAGCAGAAGAGGGCAGTGGAATCTGTGATGTGATGCTCGGCGGGGGAGTAGAGACTTATCAGGCATATTCATCTTGTTTTGCACCTTATCGGTGCAGTGAGTGGGAGAAGCTGGATCAGAGATACCTTTCACCGGATTATTTATGGACGGTTTTTTCAGAACTTCCGGCTGTTTTTATCTATAATAATAAGCTGGTGAGTGAGGAAGATGCTCCAAAGAGCTGGGAAGAATTTCTAACAGACCGATGGAAAGGACAGATTGCGTTTGCAGACGCAGAAAAATCGGGTACCAGTTATACAATCCTTGCAACGATGATCCAGGCATTGGATATGGAAGTGGAAACTGTACTGTACCAATTTGCGGAAGCTTTGGATGGTAATGTATCTGCTGGTTCCAGAGAAGTAGTAGATGATGTCAGTTCTGGACGGAGACTGGTAGGGCTTACGCTGGAGGATAATGCAAGAAAATGGATTCGTGAAGGAGCAGATATCTCTATGGTGTATCCGGAAGAAGGCACCAGTGCTGTCCCGGATGGTTGCGCTCTGGTAAAGGGGGCGCCTCATGAAAAGAATGCCAAGTTGTTTATTGACTTTATGGTAAGTGAAGATGTACAGCAGCTTATAGCGGAACAGTTTTGCAGACGTCCGGTGAGGCAGGACATCCCCCTGAAAGAGCCTCTTCCTGAAGTGAAGCTTTCCCCCTTTGATCTGTCGTGGGCAGGAGTTCATCAGAATGAGATATTGAATCTGTGGTTGGAAATGACGGAGAATAGCTTATGATGAATCTGATAAGGAAATCTTTCAAGAGAAAACTGCTTGTCTGTTTTATTTCGGTGGCGTTACTGCCGCTGGCAGTAAGCTGTATCTTCCTGGTTCAGATGTTTCAAAAACGGGTAGCCAGAGAATATGAAGTGAAGAGCCAGGAGCAGGCAGATGCAGCCGTGGGAGCTTTGACAGAGCTGTTTGCAGAATTAGATCTGTTACTAAAAAAGCTGGCGGAAGATCCGCAGATCGTGGAATCAGTAAGCAATTTGGAAATCGCAGGCAGTAATGAGGTGTATGCAAAACTTTATGAGGCATCCGGAAGCTTAGATGATGTTATCCAGTTTGATTTATATACATCGGATGGAGTACGTCGGTTTACCACAGGATACGGGAGCGGATACTCAGACTTGCCTACTTATTGGGGAATTTTAAAAGTGGCTGCAGCACATTCAGATGAAACCGTTATCAGAGGGGAAAAAGGATATGAAGGAAATGAAGAGTTTCGCCTGAGGGCAGTCCGGGCTGTGATGGATGAGAATGAGAAGTGCGTGGGCTATGTAGTGGCGGGAATGGGGCCGGAAGACTTTGAACAGGTACTGAACGGATACTATGGCAGTCAGGATGGAGTCTGTATTCTGAATCGTTTCTGGGAGACGGTGTACAGCACGGGAACTGCGGTACAGGAGAATATAGGGGAAGTGCTTAGAGAACGTCTGATCAACAGTGAGCCATTAGCAGAAACGTGGGAGGATTACAGTCTTTATGTGTCCAAGCTGGGTGAAACAGGTCTTTATTGTGTGTTTATGAGCCCGCAGGTATTTACGCAGGATATTTTGAATTCCATGTATCGGGTTATGATACTGATCGGAGTGTTTAGTCTGGCATTAAGTTTATTGGCTGCGGCTCGTCTGAGTGCCAGTCTGACTCGTCCATTGACGAAAATGAACGAGGCCATGGAACAGATGCAGGAGGGAAATCTGGATATCCGTATACCTGAAAACAGGGCAGATGAATTGGGACAGCTTTCGGCCAGTTTTAATACTATGGCAGGGGAATTAAAGGCTTACATGGAACAGCAGGTAAGCCAGCAGAAAAAGCTGAATGAAGTGAGTATTGCCATGATGCAGGCACAGCTCAATCCGCATTTTTTATATAATACCCTGGATACAATGAAATGGGTAGCAAAGGCGAATCATATTCCGGAGATCGCAGTTCTTGCTTCCAAGCTGGCCAAGATCCTGCGGACCAGTATTTCAAAAGAAGCATTTATCACATTGAAGGAAGAGATGGATTTGGTAGACAGTTATGCTCAGATTCAGTCAATAAGATTTCAGGGTAGATTTACTTTTATCTGTGATCTGCCGTCAGAATTGGGGACATGTATCGTTCCAAAATTGATTGTTCAGCCGATTGTAGAAAATGCAGTGATCCATGGCCTTTCGGATTGTGATCAGGGTACGGTTCATGTAACGGCCAGGCGGGAAGAAGGAGGTCTGGCTATTGATGTGGAGGACGATGGCTGCGGGATCAGTCAGGAGATTATGGATAGCCTGAATCAGGAAAATAAAGAAAAAATGGCAGGCCATCTGGGATTTTATAATGTGGATACGATCATACGGCTGCATTATGGGGAGAAATATGGACTTGCGGTATATCGGTTGGAGCAGGGAGGAACCAGAGTTACCATCAGGATACCGGAGAGAAGGAGGAGCAGCAGAGATGATAAAAGTTCTGGTTGTTGACGATGAGATGTTTGTGCGAAGGGGAATCGTGATGGAGACAGATTGGGCTTCTCTTGGCTGCGTTGTGGTAGCGGAAGCTGCAAATGGAGAAGAAGGGCTGGAGGCAGCCAGAAACTGTCAGCCGGATCTGATCATCACAGATATCCGGATGCCGAAAATGAATGGAATTGATATGGTTCGGAAGCTGCGGGAAGAAGGAAATCAGTCTAAGGTAATCTTTTTGACAGCATATGGAGAATTTGAATATGCCAGGAGTGCCATTAAGTTACTGGTGTCAGATTACATTTTAAAACCATTTGAGGACGGAGAACTGGAACAGGCGGTTTTGCGGATACGAGATGAAGAGAAGCAGAGAGGGGAAGAGAAGAGAAATAAGGAACAGGAAGAGTTTTTAGCGGTTTCGTCAAACGGAGTGAAAAACCGGTATATTTCGGAGGCATTGCAGTATATCGCCGGACATTACAGTGATTGGGATATCAGTGTAAAAGAAATTGCAGAAGCTCTGCGGTTGAGTGAGGGATATTTGAGTCATTTATTTAAAAAGGAAACAGGGTGTACGGTGGCATCTTATGTGACCAGATGCCGTATCAGTATGGCGATGAAGCTGCTGGCAAGCCATCAGTATAAAGTGTATGAGGTGGCGGAGCAGGTGGGATACCGGGATATTACTTATTTTTCCAGTACATTTAAAAAAATGACCGGAATATCGCCTTCGGAATATTTGGACAGATGTTAAAAATAAAAAGCAGGCATAAAACAGGAGATATGCTTGCTTTTTTTGTGCAAAAATATAACAGGACTAAAAAACTATTGAAAAAAGTGAACAATTCAGATGATGAAAAAGACAAAAATATAGCAGAAAACAACAAATAATAACAGGTTTGTCCAGTAGGAATCCATGTTCCGGGCAGATATAATAAAAGTAACCAGAACAGGAAAAGGAGGACGTGTTATGAAAAAAAGAATATTGTCTTTGATCTTGGCAGGAGCCATGGTAGCGGGAACTCTGACAGGCTGTGGAGGAAACTCTGGTACGGAATCGGCGGCTCCGGCAACAGGGGGCGAGACTCAGGCAGAAGCTGAAAAAGACACAGGAGAACTTTCAGAGGTTGATAAAATTATCCAGGAAGCAGAAGGCTTATCCATGGAGGAACTAGCGAAAAAAGCAATTGAAGAATCTAATGGGAAGACTTTTTATGGATTGGGAAATTCCAGCCGAGGAAAGACGGCGCTTCCTCTCTTTATTGAGTATCTGCAGACGATAGACCCGTCTTATAAGATGGATTATGAATGGCAGCAGCCGAAGAATAATAAAATTTTTGAACAGCTTTCTGCAGATTCCCTGAAAGGAACAGGAACCTTCGCCATGACTCTGATCCAGGACGGAAATCAGATTGAGTCCAAGATGGTACAGACCGGAATTTTAAAGACCTTTATTCCTAAAGAATGGGCAGAGGCTAATGGAACGACTCCTGACCAGTATGAGGGATATCTGCCGCTGCAGGCACAGAATAAGGTATTTATGTTTAATAATACAGGTGACGCTACTTATACAAACTGCTGGGATTTTGTATATGAAGGAAGCCACCCGCTGTTTATGGATATTGATTCTGAGGTAGTAGGGAAAAATTTCCTGTATATGCTTACAGAGGATACCTATGCAGGCTGGTTAAAGGAAGCTTATGATGCGTTAGACAGTGAGAAACAGGCATATTTCGCTCCGGTCGTTGAAGAGGTTTCCAAAGATGCAGAAGACCTGGGGCTGGGCGAAAATGGAAAATATGCTCTGGCATGGATCAAGCTTTGGGTGGAAAACTACAACGCTCAGACGGATGACGGCCCTATCTGTAATACGCTGGTAACCAGTTCTGCTACGGACCAGTCAGGATTGCTGGTATACAATAAACTCCGTTCTGTAGAAGAATCTGCAGATGTTTCCAAGAAAAACGTTACCATTGCGGCTTATCAGGATGGATATCAGGGAATCGGCGGGTATGCTTACAATCATTATCTGTTCCTTACTGATAACAGTCCTTTGCCCTGGACGGCATGTGCATTTATTGCTTACATGACATGTACAGAAGATGGATTCAGTGCATGGGGAAAAGATTTAGGAAGCTATTCCTTTAATCCGGATGTAATGGCAGCAATCGAAACCACTTATCAGCACAGCAAGGGTGGATATAATGAAGCAGGAGAAAATGAATTTGACTGCTATAATGACAGAGGATATGATTGGTGGACAACTACAGGTAAACTTGTAGTGGAAGATCCTGAATATTGTGCAGGCGCATCTTTCAGCGTAGGAAGCTGGATCGATATGCTGACAAAATATAGTGGTTCCACAAAGTAGAAGAGTGATGAAGGAGGTGCCGCAATGAGATGTTTGCGGCGCCTTCTGTTTTCAAAGGAGTAGGTATGGATAGGACAGCGAACAAATATAATAAAAAGGCTATTTTTCTAAATTCGGTAAAAACATATGTTTCAAAGCCTCAGAATGTGATCCTGATCCTGTTTGGTATTGTGTTGACTTTTACCACAATAGCTCCTATTGTGGCAATCGTCAAAGATACCTTTGTGATTCACCCTGGAACGATTGACGCTCATCTGACAGGGAAATCATCAGGATATACCCTGGTTAATTATCTTGACCTGTTTACCAGCCGTCTGGCTGTGACGAACCTGTGGAAGCCGCTTTTGAATACTCTGCTGCTCTCCGCATTTGCCTGTTTGATCTCCATTCTGTACGGTGGATTTTTCGCATTTCTGGTGACCAGGACGAATCTGAAATTCAAACGGTATTTGAGTTCTATTTTTATATTTCCTTATATTATGCCTCAATGGACCCTGGCAGTGGTGTGGCAGAATTTGTTCAGCAGCAATGCGGTGACAGGGACGGCTAACGGTCTTCTGGCATCTTTGTTTGGAATCTGTATGCCTGGATGGTGGTGCCAGGGGTTGTTTCCCAGCGCTATGGTGTTAGGACTTCATTATGCACCTTTCGCTTATATCCTGATTGGCGGTATTTTCCGTAATATGGATTCTAATCTGGAAGAGGCTGCCACGATTCTGGATACCCCCAGATGGAAAACCATGTGCTGTATTACGCTTCCCATGATCAAGCCGGCAATTTTATCTACGGTTTTACTGGTATTCGGAAGCGCCATGGGAAGTTACCCGGTACCTCATTATTTGGGTTTGACAACATTATCTACGAAATATCTGTCTATGAATGCCCAGTATACCGGAGAAGCCAGTATCCTGGCTATTATCATGATGATATTCGGTGTAGCGATTCTGATGGCGAACCAGGTGAGCTTAAAGAGCCGGAAAAATTATACAACGGTTACGGGAAAATCAGGCCAGCTATCTAAAATTAATCTGGGAAAATGTGGAAAATATGTTACAGGAATTATTTTTATCATTCTTACCTTTTTGACCAGCATTTTTCCAATCCTTTTGTTTGCCTTGGAAACCTTCCTGCCCAATCCGGGAGATTACAGCTTCCTTTATACGGGAGACATGAGCAACTTGACTACGAAATGGTGGCTGACCAATACGAATACAGCAGATAGCAGTCTGTACGGACAGATGGGGATTCTGTATAACTCTACCATATGGAATGCTTTGAAGGGAACGCTTCTGGTAGCGGTTTGCTGTGCGTTGATTGCCGGAACAATCGGGACACTGATCGGATATGCCGTGTCCAAGAACCGCAGGGGCCGACTGGCCAGCTATGTAAACGGCATGGCATTTTTGCCATATCTTATGCCATCCATTGCAGTGGGAGCCGCATTTTTTGTTTTATTTTCCAATGAAAAGATTAATTTGTTTAATACCTATACATTGCTGATTATTGTAGGAACAGTAAAATATATACCATTTGCCAGCAGGAGCGCTTTGAACTCTATGCTGCAGATCAGCGGAGAAATTGAAGAGGCAGCGGTGATTCAGAATATACCATGGTTGAAGCGTATGTTCCGGATTATCATACCGATTCAAAAATCTGCTATTATCAGTGGATATATGCTTCCTTTTATGACTTGTTTGAGAGAGCTGTCTCTGTTTTTGCTTTTGTGTACACAGGGCTTCATTCTCTCTACAACTCTGGATTATTTTGATGAAATGGGATTGTATGCGTTTTCCAGCGCCATCAATCTGATCTTGATTGTGATGATTCTGATCTTTAATACATTGGTAAACAAACTGACAGGCGCCAGTCTTGACAGCGGAATAGGAGGTAATTGAATATGCCTGAGATTAAACTGGAACATGTGACGAAACGGTGGGGAAAATTTTATGGAGTAGACAACCTGAACCTGGATATCGAAGATAATTCTTTTATTACGCTGTTGGGACCATCTGGATGCGGAAAGACTACGATACTGCGTATGATTGCTGGATTGGAGACACCTACTACAGGAAAGATATCCATTGGGGACCGGGTGGTGTTTGATAGCGATGCGGGTATCAATGTACCGGCTAATAAAAGAAAAGTAGGGTTTCTGTTCCAAAATTATGCTCTTTGGCCGAATATGACGGTATATCAGAATATTGCATTTGGACTGAGTAATGTAAAAGAGGAATTACCAGTTTATGATTTTGAGGCAAGGACTGTCCAGGGGCTTTTAAGAGCTCTCCAAAATCCTAAGAAACTGGTAGAACTGACTCTGGAATGCAGGGATAAAAAAGGCAAGCTGGATATGGATAAAGTGTATTTAAAGTATATTGATACTTATACGTTATCCTTATTTACTGCGAAAACGCTTTTTGGCTTCCGGATACATGAGGCAAGTGATCCTGGAGCAGCAGCGTCTGCTAAAAAGGAGGAATTAGAGAAAAAACTGGCAGCGATCAAGAGTTCCTATCAAGGAAAAGGGCAGGAACTTAACGAAGACTGTGCAGTTACCCAAAATGGAGAGGTTCTGACAGAGAGCAGAAAACTGACAAAGGAAGAGATTGATCTGGCAGTACGCCGGGTGTCTCGTATTGTAAAGATTGGTATGTTTATGGACCGTTATCCCGCAGAACTTTCCGGAGGGCAGCAGCAACGTGTCGCGATTGCCAGGACACTGGCTCCGGAACCAGACGTGCTGTTTATGGACGAACCTTTATCCAATCTGGATGCTAAATTGAGGCTGGAGATGCGATATGAACTGCAGCGCCTTCATGTGGAAACGGGAAGTACCTTTGTATATGTAACCCATGATCAAATGGAAGCCATGACGCTGGCTACCAAAATATGCTTGGTAAATAACGGAGTGCTTCAGCAATATGATGCGCCTTTAGATGTATATAACCGGCCAAACAATCTGTTCGTAGCTGACTTTGTGGGAAATCCGTCTATTAATTTTGTTGAGGCAAAAGGGAAACAGCTTTCTGACGGTACGATGGAATTGACTATGCTGGGCGGAAAGAAAGTAAAATTTCTTTCTTCAACTCCATTTGATCTGGAAGATTGGCGCAGAGAGAGGGATTTTCAGAAGGAAGAAGCAGAGAGAGAAAAACAGGAGTTTCTGAGAGATAAAAGACAGGTGGAAAAGAGTAATAAGGACGAGGTATTCCAGTGTCATATATCCAGAGTAGAGGAAGATTATAGTGTAGAAGAGGAACCGTTAGTGACGGATGATGATTTTATTGTGGCGATCCGTCCGGAATTTATAGGATTGAATGATGGAGGTTCCGTGGAGGCTACTGTATACGGTGCCATGCCTACAGGCATGGAATCTACTTTGAAGCTGAGAGTAGGGGATTATTTGCTTACAGGAGTGGAGTTTGGTGCATCGACTTATCCCATCGGAGAAAACGTGAAAATAAACTTTGAAGGAAATAATATTTTGCTTTATGACAGGACATCAGGAAAATTGGTGTCAGCGGGAAAGATTGAGGTCATGTGATCATTATGGGATATATGGAGGCCGGTTATGCCGGCCTCTATATTTTTTGCTCCGCATATGATAGGATAGAGGGAAGAGGTGAGAAATATGAAAATCATAGATGCCCATTTACATTTCTGTCCGGGAGAACCAGGATATTTCAGCGAGATCGCGGTGCAGGCAGGCCATGAAAATACGGAGGAGCATTTGAAAAAAGAATATGCCAGGCTTGGTATCCGAGGCGGGATCGTGATGGGAAACCGGGGACTTTCCCTGGAAGAACATGAAAAATATCCTGATTATCTCAGGTACTGTATCGGGCTGGACAGCAGCTATCTGGGAAAATATGAGACCGGGATTCCGGGGGAAGTATGGGACCAGGTGGAGGCTCATTTAAAAAGGGATACCTGTGTGGGAATTAAATTATATCCAGGTTACAACCGTTCTTATATTACAGATCCTGTTTATGGACCGGTTTATGAGCTGGCAGCTGCTTTTGGAAAAGCGGTAGCGGTTCATACCGGAGAACTGGCAGGTGCCAATGGGCTGCTGAAATATTGCCATCCTTTGACTTTGGACGAAGCAGCGTCGGCGTATCCGACAGTAAGATTTGTGATGTGTCATTTTGGAAATCCGTGGCTTCCGGATGCAGCCTGTGTTCTTCATAAAAATGAAAATGTGTGGGCAGATCTGTCAGGGCTTCTGGAAGGGAAAGTAGACCTGGACACTTTTTTTGCAGAACAGAAGGGATATACGGATTACCTGGTAACCTGGATCCGTTATATGGGAGATTATGGGAGACTCCTGTTCGGGACAGACTGGCCATTGGCAAATCTGGGAGATTACGTGGAATTTACTAAACGAATCATTCCGGAGCGTTATTGGGAAAAAGTCTTCGGGGAGAATGCGGTGGAAGTTTACAGGCTACCCTGGTAACACACTTATAAGAAATAATAATAAAAAGTTTTATGTACATAAGAAAAAAACCTTGCAAATGGAGACCTGGTGTGGTATGGTAAGTACAGTTATTTCTTAAAAGAAATAATCTCTCTGGAGAGTCTCCGTGTGAGCGCCGAAGGTGTAAGGCAGGAAGAAAAAAGAACCTGCTGTATCTCTCAGGCAAAAGGACAGGGTGAGTTTACTTTCTCAGAGAGCTGATATGTAATATCAGCTTTTTTTGTTTGCTCAAAATGTACGTCATAAGGAAACTTGTGTTTGTAATGAGCGGACAGACATCGGGTTATGTGTAGGAGGAAGAAAGTATGGAAGCAATGAATCAAGTGGTGAGCCAGGCAAGTGATTTTCTGTGGAATGTGGTCCTGATCATTCTGTTGTGTGGAACAGGAATTTATTATACGATCAGGCTGCGTTTCATACAGGTAAGAAAATTTAAAGAAGGCTGCAAGCTGGTGTTTGGCCATATGAGGATAAAAGGGGAGAAGAGTGAAGCAGGAGAGATGACTCCGTTCCAGTCGGTAGCCACAGCGATAGCTGCCCAGGTAGGAACGGGAAATCTGACAGGAGCAGCTACGGCTCTGATTAGTGGAGGTCCGGGAGCGATTTTCTGGATGTGGGTCAGCGCCTTTTTTGGAATGTCTACGATTTATGCGGAAGCTACCCTGGCTCAGAAGTATAAGACTGTGGAGAATGGGGAAGTGACCGGTGGGCCGGTATATTACATAAGAGCAGCGTTCCAGGGAACTTTTGGTAAAATTCTGGCAGGCTGTTTTGCGGTGTTTATCATAGTAGCTTTAGGCTTTACGGGAAATATGGTGCAGTCCAATTCTATTGGAGCTGCATTTTCAGAAGTGTTTGAAGCCAGGGGTTTTCATGTGCCCCCGCTGGCAATTGGTCTTCTGCTGGCAGTGGTGACCGCATTTATTTTTCTGGGAGGCGTGAACCGTCTGGCTGCCGTGGTGGAGAAGATTGTTCCGTTTATGGCAGGTATCTATATTGTGGGAAGCCTGATTTTGATTGGTCTTCATATTACCCAGGTTCCGGCTGCGATCAGGATGATCGTGGTTGGCGCGTTCTGCCCAAAAGCGCTGGGAGGAGCAGCTGCCGGTATCGCTGTGAGAGAAGCAATCCGTTTTGGCGTGGCCAGAGGATTGTTTTCCAATGAAGCAGGAATGGGTTCCACCCCTCACGCCCATGCCAGGGCAAAGGCAAAAAATCCTCATGAGCAGGGGCTGGCAGCTATGGTAAGTGTATTTGTGGATACGTTTATCATTCTGAATCTCACCGTATTTTCCATTTTGACAACGGGAGCGCTGGAGACGGGAAAGAATGGTACCGCTCTGACCCAGGCAGCATTTGCTACCAGTTTTCCGGCAGTGGGAGATATTTTTGTAGCGGTATGTCTGCTGTTCTTCGCATTTTCCACCATCCTTGGATGGCATTTCTTCGGGCTTGTGAATATGAAATATCTGTTCGGAGATAAGGCGTCCACCATATATTCGCTGCTGGTAGTCGTGTTTGTGATCATTGGATCCTGTCTGAAGGTAGACCTGGTATGGGCCATGTCAGATTTTTTCAATGGCCTGATGGTAATTCCCAATGCCATCGCTCTCTGGGCTCTGAGTGGAGTGGTGGTAACCATATGCCGGACGTTCCAGGATGAGAAGGTATCCTGATACGTCCGGAAAGAAGGGGAGGCAAGACAGAGTTTCCATCACAGATGAAAACGGGTAATGGCTTTTTGGAGAGCCTGGCTGAAATATTCGTAATCGTGTCCTCCCTTCCAGGATTCAAAGGCATAAGGGATTTGCCGGTTTGACAGTTCTTGCGTAAAGGACAGGTGGTCAGGATACAGAATGTCTTCTGTGCCGCAGGTAAGATAGAGGTCAGGAAAAAGGCCGGAACCGGCAGCTTTGGATGCCAGGGCAAGAAGGTCATTTTCCGGAAGGAGTTCCAGGGTTTCTCCGAAAATCAGGGTAAAATCCTGCTCCATCTGTGGACCGAAATGGGTTTTGTATTCCTGAGACATACCATGGAGCTTTATTTCTGTGAGAAGTTCATTGAAAAACAGGAAACCGGAAGAAAACGCGCAGCATATGCCGTACTGTTCCGGCTTGTTCAGGGCACATTTTAAAGCACCAAATCCTCCCATGGAACCGCCCATGATAATAGTGTTTTCCCTGGAGGAAGAGATGCGGAAAAGATGTCTGCAGATTTCCGGAAGCTCTTCTGTCAGGTAGGTATAGTAGCGGCCGCCGTATTTCATATCAGTATAAAAACTTCTGCCCATATCTGGCATGATATAAATCGTGTTTCCTTCTTCTGCATAATGGGGGAGAAGGGTGTAGTCGGTCCACATTTGGTGATTGGCATATAATCCGTGGAGGAGGTAGGCAATCCGATAAGGTTTTTTAGAATCCAGATGGTTGGGAGTCACTACGGAAATACCGGTATCTATACCCAGTATTTGGGAGTAAACAGTGCCATTCATTCGCATAAGAAGTTCTCCTTTCCGTTCATTCAGATAGGTTTCAGTATAGCATTGAAAAAAGAAAAAAACCAGATTTGCCGTTGACGGAAGTTTACGGTTCCGGTATAATAAACGGTATGGATCGTCAGCAGAAGCGGACAGAAAGGCTCAGAAGAGCCGGATAACAGATATAGAAAACAAAAAGGGAAACAGAATCAAAGAGAAAGTAGAATAGTACCAGGAAGGGCTAGGCTTTGGAAGTATGCAGAGCAGTCATTTCTGGTATTTTTATTTGCCTGTAAAAGCAGACAGAACCGTACTGTTTCCCAACTGAAGCTGAGAAGGAGAGACTGATGAGAGAAAGAAACAAAAACAGATGGTGGTATGCAGTTCTGGCGGCTGGACTGACGATCGGACTGGCAGGCTGTGGAGAACATCAGGAAAAGGAAGAGGAGAAAGCCGAAATCAAAGATTCCGTGACGGTAGTAATGGGGCCCAGTTCTGAGCCAGAGGCAGGATTTGATCCGGCTTATGGCTGGGGAGCCGGTGAACACGTCCATGAACCGCTGATCCAGAGTACGCTGACGGTGACGAATCAGGACCTGACGATCGGCTATGATCTGGCGACCGGTATGGAAGTGAGTGAAGACGGAATGACCTGGACAGTGGATATCCGAAAGGATGTGCGCTTCACCGATGGGGAACCTCTTACCGCAGAGGATGTGGCGTTTACTTACAATACTTTGAGAGATACCAGTTCAGTCAATGATTTTACCATGCTGGAAGAAGCGGTGGCAGTGGATGGAGATACGGTGGAATTTCATATGACAAAACCATACTCTATCTGGCCTTATACCATGGCTGTAGTGGGAATCCTGCCGGAACATGCATATGGACCGGATTACGGAAGCAATCCGATCGGTTCCGGCCGGTATATGCTGAAACAGTGGGATAAAGGACAGCAGGTGATCCTGGAAGCCAATCCGGATTATTATGGGGAAGCGCCCAAGATGAAACAGGTAACGGTGCTGTTTATGGAAGAAGATGCGGCATTTGCAGCGGCAAAATCGGGACAGGTGGATCTGGTCTATACAGCAGCGGCATATGCAGACCAGCAGATAAAAGGATATGAGCTTCTGGCTTTTGAAACCGTGGATAACCGGGGATTTAACCTTCCGGTGATCCCGGCAGGAACGGAAGATAAAAACGGAGTGCCGTTGGGAAATGATTTTACTTCTGATGTACGGGTGAGGAGAGCCATCAATGTGGGAATCGACCGGGAAGAGATGATTGGGAATGTGCTGAATGGATATGGGTCTCCGGCATACAGTGTATGTGATAAGATGCCCTGGTATTATGAAGGGTCCGAAATCGAATATGACCCGGAACTGGCGGCAGAATTGCTGGATGAAGCCGGATGGAAGCTGGGCTCGGACGGGATGCGGCAGAAAAATGGAATCCAGGCAGGATTTACTCTTATGTATGCTGCCGGGGATTCTGTCCGTCAGGCGCTTGCCCAGGATACGGCAAATCAGCTGAAAGAACTGGGCATTCAGGTGACTGTGGAGGGAGTAGGCTGGGATACGGCTTATGACAGAGCTCAGTCTGACCCTATGATGTGGGGATGGGGAGCCCATACCCCTATGGAACTTTACAACATTTATCATACGGCACCTGGCGGAGAGTATGCTACCTATTCTCCTTACAGCAATGAAACCGTGGACCGTTATATGGATGAAGCCCTGGCCTGCAATGATCTGGAAGAGTCCTATGAACTCTGGAAGAAGGCGCAGTGGGACGGAACAACAGGGATTACTCAGGAAGGGGATATTCCCTGGATCTGGCTGGTGAATATAGACCATCTTTATTTTTCCAGAGACGGCCTTCAGGTGGCAGAACAGAAACTTCATCCCCACGGGCATGGATGGAGTATTGTGAATAATGTGGATCAGTGGAGCTGGGAATTTTAAACAGACAGGAGAGAGGGAAACATGGCGGCAGAACGTGGCATTTGGATAGGGAAACAGCTTTTTAGAATGATGGTGCTTCTGGGGGCGGTGACAGTGGCTGTTTTTGCCCTGCTTTCCGTGTCTCCCATTGATCCGCTTACCGCTAATGTGGGACAGACTGCTTTAGGGTCCATGAGCCCGGAGCAGGTAGAAAAATTAAGGGAGTACTGGGGAACAGACCAGCCTGCGCTTTCCAGGTTTCTGGCGTGGGCGGGAGATTTTATTCGGGGCGATATGGGGACCAGCCTGCTTTACCGCAGGCCGGTGAAAGAGATTATATGGGAACGGTTTCTGAATTCTGTATGGCTTATGGGAAGCGCCTGGGTTTTATCCGGAGTGATAGGATTTGGCCTGGGGATACTGGCAGGCAGGAAACAGGGAGGAGTGGCAGACCGGCTGGTGACAGGGTACTGTATGCTCATTGCCAGTACGCCGGCTTTCTGGATTGCCATGATTCTCCTGCTTATCTTTGCGGTCCATCTGCAATGGCTTCCCATTGGTCTTGCAGTTCCCATAGGAGTTGCGGCAGAACAGGTGACGGCAGCGGACCGGATTTCCCATATGGTCCTTCCGGCTGCAGCCCTGAGCCTGACTGGAATCTCCAATATTGCCATGCACACCAGACAGAAGATGGCAGAAGTGATGGAAAGTGATTATGTGCTGTTTGCCAGAGCCAGAGGAGAAACGGAACGCTCTATCATCTGGCGTCATGGAATCCGGAATGTGGCGCTTCCTGCCCTGACTCTTCAGTTTGCTTCCATCAGTGAGATATTCGGAGGTTCCGTGCTGGTGGAACAGGTATTTTCCTATCCCGGACTGGGTCAGACTGCGGTAACGGCAGGGCTGGGCAGTGATGTTCCTCTGCTTATGGGAGTTACGGTGATTACGGCAGCGATTGTATTTGGTGGGAATGCTGTGGCGAATATTCTTTATGGTCTGGTAGACCCAAGGATGAAAAACAGGAGGAAGAAATCATGATACATAGAAACCGCCGGGAGATGATGGTGCTGCTGGCCGCGGTTTCCCTGATATTGCTGGCAGCAGTGACGATTGCCGGAGCAAATGTTTATGGTGATGCTATGGTCACAGATTTTTCCAGAAAAAATCTGCCGCCCTGCCTGGAATATCCGTTCGGCACTGATTTTATGGGAAGAGATATGTTTGTCAGGACCATAGCCGGACTGTCAGTCAGCATCCGGCTGGGACTGGTCACAGCGGCTTTCAGCGCGGTGATCGCATTTTTTATGGGGATGGCAGCGGCTGTACTGGGAAAGACAGCAGATGGGCTTGTCAGTGGGCTCATTGATCTGATGATGGGAATTCCCCATATCCTGCTCCTGATTCTGATTTCTTTCGCCTGCGGGAAAGGATTCTGGGGAGTTGTCATTGGCATTTCCATGACCCATTGGACTTCTCTGGCAAGGCTGATCAGGGGGGAAGTCCTTCAGTTGAGGGAAAGTAATTATATGAAAATTGCAGCCCGGTTAGGGCATGGGAAATTGCGGACGGCCATGGTTCATATGACGCCCCACCTTCTCCCTCAGTTTATTACCGGACTGGTGCTGCTGTTCCCCCATGCAATTCTTCACGAAGCCAGCATTACGTTTCTGGGTTTTGGGTTATCCCCGGAGGAACCTGCCATTGGGGTGATTCTGTCAGAGAGCATGAAATATCTGGTGACAGGAGAGTGGTGGCTGGCGGTATTCCCTGGAGTTCTGCTGGTAGGCGTGGTACTTTTGTTTCACATACTGGGACAGGGCGTGCTGCTCATTCTGGATCCGGAACGGGCTCATGAATAGGAGGAAGAAAATGGGAGAATATTTGCTGGAGGTAAAGGGTTTGTCAGTTTCCTTCTGTCAGTATGAAAAAGGCTGGAAGCGCAGCCGCATTCAGGTGATCAGAGAGCTGACGGTATCTGTAAGAACTGGAGAGATGGTAGCGGTTGTGGGGGCCAGCGGTTCCGGAAAAAGTCTTCTGGCCCATGGGATAATGGGAGTCCTTCCTTATAATGCTTCTGTTTCCGGTGAAATACGCTATCAGGGAGAAATCCTGACAGAGAAAAAAATCAGACAGCTGAGAGGGAAAGAAATCGTACTGGTGCCTCAGAGTGTTTCTTATCTGGATCCGCTTATGAAGGTGGGAAAACAGGTGGAAAATGGGAAAAAGGGAAGAACCGGCCAATGCCGGGAAGCCCTGGGACGTTATGGACTGGGACCGGAAACGGAGCAGTTATATCCCTTTCAGCTGTCCGGGGGAATGACACGCCGTGTGCTGATTTCTACTGCTGTGATAGAAAAACCGAAGCTGGTCATCGCAGATGAACCAACACCAGGATTGCATCTGGAAGCAGCCAGACGGGTGTTAGGGCATTTCAGGGAGATGGCTGATGAAGGCGCTGGTGTGCTGCTGATCACCCATGATCTGGAACTGGCACTTCAGACAGCGGACCGTGTGGTAGTATTATATGGAGGCATGACTGTGGAGGAAGCGGACAGGGAGGCATTTCAGCAGGAAGAGACTTTGTTTCACCCTTATTCCAGGGCCCTGTACCGGGCGATGCCGGAACATGGATTTTCCTTCGTTCCAGGCAGCCAGCCTTATGTGAAGGAGATGCCGGAGGGCTGCCCGTATCAGACAAGGTGCCGGGAGGTGAAGGAGAGCTGCCGGAAATTTGTCCCTTTGAGGAAAACGGAGAGAGGTTCTGTCCGCTGCGTATTATGGGGAGGTGAGGAGAGCAGGTGAAGCTGGAAGCAAGAAATATTACATTTCAATATGACAATGGTAACCGGCAGATTTTGAACCGGGCTAACCTGACGATTGAAAGTCACGAGCGGGTGGGCTTATCTGCCCCCAGCGGATTTGGGAAGACTACATTCTGTAAGATTCTGGGGGGATATGAGAAACCGGACCAGGGAGAAGTGCTGTTGGACGGAAAACCTCTGGATGTTTACGGGCCCTACTGCCCGGTGCAGATGATCTGGCAGCACCCGGAACTCTCCGTGAATCCCAGGAGAAAAATGAAAACGGTACTGGCAGAAGGAAACCAGATACCGGAACGGATCATAAGGGGACTTGGGATTGAAAAAGACTGGGAGAACCGGTATCCCGGTGAACTGTCCGGAGGAGAACTGCAGCGCTTCTGTATTGCCAGGGCACTGGGAGAAGGGACCAGATTTCTGCTGGCTGATGAGATTACTGCCATGCTGGATCTGATCACCCAGAGCCAGATATGGAATTTTTTGCTGCAGGAAGTGAAAGAACGGGAAATCGGACTTCTGGTGGTGAGTCATTCGGATGGACTTTTGAAAAAGGTCTGTACAAGGACGGAATATCTGCAGAAACCATAGGGGAAAAGGGGCAGCTGCCTCACAGAAAGGACGGAGAGGGAATATGGAGATAAGAGAATTGCTGGAAGGGGTCAGGAAAGGGACTGTCAGCCTGGAACAGGCAGAGGCGGAACTGAAAGATCTGCCCTATAAAGATTTAGGTTATGCCAAGCTGGATTATCACAGGAAATTAAGGTCCGGATTTCCGGAAACTGTATTTTGCCAGGGAAAACCAGATGAATTTCTGGTGAAGATTTTTGAGGACCTGTATGAAAGAAATGGGGAGGTGCTGGGGACCAGGGCCAGTGAAAACCAGTATGAGCTGGTCAGAAAGAAACTTCCTCAGACAGTATATGACCCGGTTTCCAGAATCATGAAGATTGAACAGGAAGGGAAAGAAAGAAAAGGCTGTATTGCTGTCTGCACCGGTGGAACGGCAGATATTCCGGTGGCAGAGGAAGCAGCCCAGACAGCGGAATTTTTCGGAAGCTATGTGGAACGGGTCTATGATGTGGGGGTTGCCGGGATACATCGGCTGTTGAGTCAGAGAGAAAAAATCCAGAAGGCAAACTGCGTGGTAGCAGTGGCCGGTATGGAAGGGGCTCTGGGAACAGTGATTGCCGGGCTGGTGGAAAATCCTGTGATCGCAGTTCCTACATCAGTGGGGTATGGAGCGAATTTTAAAGGGTTATCTGCCCTGCTTACTATGATAAATTCCTGTGCCAATGGGATCAGTGTGGTGAATATTGATAATGGTTATGGTGCAGGGTATTTAAGTACACAAATCAATCGATTGGCGGTGAAATAATATGGAAACAGAAAAGATTTTATATTTGGACTGCGGGTCCGGAATCAGTGGGGATATGACAGTAGGGGCGCTTCTGGATCTAGGGGGCGACCGGGTAAGGTTGGAAAAAGCGCTGGAAAGCCTTGGAATAGGCGGATACCATCTGCATTTTGGAAGAACGTTGAAATGTGGTATTGATGCGTATGACTTTGATGTTCATCTGGAAGATGACGGGCATGGGCATCCTCACGAGCATGAGCATCACCACGACCATGAGCATCCTCACGACCATGAGCATCCTCATGACCATGAGCACCACCACGACCACAGCCATGTTCACAGAAATCTGGCTGATATTTATGAAGTGATCGGGCGTATGAAAGAAAAGGACGAGGTTAAGGAACTGGCAAGAAACATATTCCGGATCGTGGCGGAAGCAGAATCAAAAGCCCATGGACTTCCTATAGAGCAGGTCCATTTCCATGAAGTGGGAGCTGTGGACTCTATCATTGATATTGTCAGTACCGCTGTGCTTTTGGATGACCTGGGAATTTCTACGGTGATCGTATCCCCTCTGGCAGAAGGACGGGGTTATGTCAGATGCCAGCACGGGATTATGCCGGTTCCGGTTCCTGCAACGGCCAATATTGCAGCAGCTTATCATCTGGAACTGGAATTCACAGACAATGATGGCGAGATGGTAACGCCTACCGGGGCGGCAATCGCAGCAGCTCTCCATTCCGGAAAGGAAATGCCCAGACGGTATGTGATTGAAAAGATTGGCATCGGAGCTGGAAACAAAGAATTCCGTCAGGCAAACATTTTAAGGGCAATGATTCTGAGCCCGAAGGAGAATCCTGGAACTTTATGGAAACTGGAAACCAACATGGATGACTGTACGGGAGAAGCACTGGGTTATACCATGGAGAAACTTCTGGGAGAAGGAGCATTGGATGTATATTATACTCCCATTCAGATGAAGAAGAATCGGCCGGCCTATGAGCTGAGCGTGATATGCCGGGAAGAGAAAAGGGAGAAACTGGAGGATATTATTTTCTGCCATACGACTACTATTGGAATCCGGAGATATCCGGTTGAAAGAACTGCACTGGAGCGAAGACAGATACAGGTGGAAACGCCTTACGGAACGGTATGGGTAAAGGCGTGTGACGGAAAAGAAAATACCAGATATTACCCGGAATATGAAAGCGTGAGAGAAATCTGTGATCATCATGGCATACCGTTTCAGGAAGCTTATCATCAGATGGAACAGTGGGCGAAGGAGCAGGAGGAAAGGCAGGAAAACGTATGAGCCTGGCAGAAGCAAAGCGTAAGAAATTGATGGAAATTATGGACCGTTTATGCAGGAAGGATGTATGCCTGGCTTTTTCAGGAGGTGTGGACAGCAGCCTGCTGCTGAAACTGGCAGTAGATATGGGAAAGATTCATGGAAGCAGAGTCTATGCAGTGACCTTTGACAGCAGGCTTCACCCGGCCTGCGATCTGGAAAATGCCAGAAAGGTGGCGGGAGAACTGGGGGGGATTCATTGCGTGATAACAGTGGATGAACTGGAACTGGAAGAAATCCGTCAGAATCCCCGTAACCGGTGTTATCTGTGTAAAAAACAGCTGTTTCAGCACTTGCTGCATGTTGCAGAAAAACAGGGGGCAGCTGTGGTACTGGAAGGGACCAATGAAGATGATCTTCATGTATACCGGCCGGGAATTCAGGCGGTAAGAGAACTGGGGGTAAAAAGTCCTCTGGCAGAAGCTGGCCTTACGAAGGCGGAAGTAAAAGAACTGGCAGCGGAATACGGGATTTCGGCTGCTTCCAGGCCGTCAACTCCCTGTATGGCTACCAGGCTTCCTTATGGGGCGGAATTGGATTATGAAGTATTGAAAAAAATCGAGCAGGGAGAAGAAATATTAAAAAAATATTTAGATGGAAATATCCGGCTGCGGCTTCATGGAGATATAGTAAGAATTGAAGCAGACCCTGTCCAGATGAAACAGGTACTGGATAAAAAAAATGAGATTGTGAGAGAATTAAAACAGCTGGGATTTCTTTATCTTACTTTGGATCTGGAAGGGTTCCGGTCAGGGAGTATGGATCAAAAGGCAGAAATGGAAAATGCTACAGTCTGATTGACAAAACCATACTCCTGTGCTACACTCAATGAGTATGTATAAACGCCGCTGCCCGGTTTCCAGGAAGCTCCAACCGGAAGCTTGGTATTCGGTAAGATTTAATTAAAAAAGGAGGAAATCATCATGATTTCAAAGGAAAAGAAAGCTGCCATCATTGCAGAATACGGCAGAACACCAAACGATACCGGTTCACCAGAAGTTCAGATCGCAATTCTTACTGCAAGAATCAGCGAGCTTACTGAGCATCTGCAGAAGAATCAGAAAGACCATCATTCCAGACGCGGTCTGTTAAAGATGGTTGGACAGAGACGTGGTCTTTTAAATTATTTAAAGGCAAACGATCTGGAAGGATATCGTGCTCTGATCGAGAAGTTAGGAATCAGAAAGTAAGGAACAGATGGTTTAGGGTGGAGAATGGCTCCACCCTTACTTTCGTGTTACAGGTTTTTTTGTGGCACGCCCGCAAAGCGGGAAATGGTTACCAGGGGCAGAAGGACACTCCGAGACCGCTGAAGATTTCAGGAACGGATATTCATGGAATGTTCAGTAGTTTCGGCGTCTTCTGCCTGGAAAAGAAAATGAATGAAAAAAGAAAAGGAGACAGACCATGTATAAGAGTTTTTCCATGGAACTGGCAGGCAGAACACTGACAGTAGACGTAGGCAGAGTGGCTGCCCAGGCAAACGGGGCTGCATTTATGCACTATGGTGATACCGTTGTATTATCTACCGCAACGGCATCTGCAAAGCCAAGGGAGGGAATTGATTTCTTCCCATTAAGCGTAGAGTATGAAGAGAAGATGTATTCAGTAGGAAAAATCCCGGGAGGATTTAATAAGAGAGAAGGAAAGGCATCTGAAAATGCAATCCTTACGTCCCGTGTGATCGACCGTCCTATGCGTCCTCTGTTCCCAAAGGATTACAGAAATGATGTAACGTTAAACAACCTGGTAATGAGTGTGGATCCGGATTGCAGTCCGGAACTGACAGCAATGCTGGGTTCTGCTATAGCGACCTGTATTTCCGATATTCCATTTGATGGTCCCTGTGCCATGACACAGGTGGGATTGATCGATGGTGAGTTTATCATCAATCCTACTGCAGCTCAGAAACTGGTGTCTGATATGGCCCTTACCGTAGCTTCCACCAGAGAAAAGGTAATCATGATCGAGGCCGGCGCCAATGAAGTTCCGGAGCAGACTATGATCGATGCCATTTTTAAAGCGCATGAAGTGAACCAGGAGATTATCCGTTTTATTGATACCATTGTGGCAGAATGCGGAAAAGAGAAACATTCCTATGAAAGCTGTGCAGTTCCGGAAGAACTGTTTGCTGCAATCCGGGAGATCGTAACTCCGGAAGAGATGGAAACAGCAGTCTTTACCGATGACAAGCAGACCAGGGAAGGAAATATTGCAGCGATTACAGAAAAGCTGGAAGAAGCTTTTGCAGAAAATGAAGAGTGGCTGGCGCTTCTGGGAGATGCTATCTATCAGTATGAAAAGAAGACAGTCCGCAAGATGATCCTGAAGGATCATAAACGTCCGGATGGACGTGCCATCACAGAAATCCGTCCATTGGCAGCAGAAATTGATATTCTGCCTAGAGTGCATGGATCCGGTATGTTTACCCGTGGTCAGACTCAGATTCTGAACGCATGTACCCTGGCTCCTCTTTCTGAAGCTCAGAAAATCGACGGCCTGGATGCGAATGAAACCACAAAGAGATATATGCATCACTATAATTTCCCGTCCTACTCGGTAGGAGAGACCAAGCCATCCAGAGGACCGGGACGTCGTGAGATCGGTCATGGGGCTTTGGCTGAAAGAGCGCTGGTTCCCGTACTTCCTACACCGGAGGAATTCCCCTATGCGATCCGTACCGTATCTGAGACAATGGAATCCAATGGTTCCACTTCTCAGGCAAGTATCTGTGCTTCTACTCTGTCCCTGATGGCAGCCGGAGTACCGATCAAGGCTCCTGTAGCCGGTATTTCCTGCGGACTGGTAACCGGAGAGACGGATGATGATTATATTGTACTGACCGATATCCAGGGACTGGAAGATTTCTTTGGAGATATGGACTTTAAGGTGGGCGGTACCCATAAGGGAATCACGGCAATCCAGATGGATATTAAGATCCATGGTCTTACCAGAGCAATCATTGAGGAAGCGATTGCCAGGACCAGAGAGGCAAGACTGTATATTCTGGATCAGATCATGAAGCCGGTAATCGCAGAGCCTAGAAAAGAACTGAGCAAATATGCTCCGAAGATTGAACAGATTACCATTGACCCGGCAAAGATTGGCGATGTGGTAGGCAAGCAGGGAAAAGTGATCAACAAGATCATTGAAGAGACTGGCGTAAAGATTGATATTACAGATGATGGAGCTGTCAATGTGTGCGGTACGGATAAAGAAATGATCGATAAGGCAATCCGTATCATCAAGAGCATTGTAACGGATCTGGAAGCCGGAATGGTGCTGCAGGGCAAAGTAGTCCGCATTATGAATTTCGGAGCTTTTGTAGAACTGGCTCCCAATAAAGATGGCATGGTACACATTTCCAAGCTGTCTGACAAACGTGTCAATAAGGTAGAAGATGTGGTGAACATCGGAGATGAAGTGACGGTAAAGGTAATTGAGATTGATAAGATGGGCAGGGTGAATTTAAGTATGCGTCCTGCAGATCTGAATCCAAAGCCTGAGCAGGCAGAATAAAGCAGAGTAAGGTCAGGGCGGATTTCCTATGGAGATCCGCCCTGATTTTCTGTCTGCATCGCAGAAAGGATGCCTTGAAATCCATCAGGATTCCCAGTATACTATGGACAAAGAAGTATAATAATTGGGACAGGAAGGAGAAACAGATATGGCGCAGATACTAATATCAGGGGGAACCATACTTACGATGGGGAGTTCGTTGCAGGCAGAAGCAGTGCTTGTGGATGAAGGGAAGATTAAAAGAGTGGGAGACCGGAAAGAACTGCTTGCAATCGCAGACCATGCAGAGGAAGTATCTCTGGAAGGAAAGACGATGATTCCGGCTTTTCTGGATGCTCACAGCCATTTTTCCGCCTGTGCCAACGGATTGCTTCAGTGTTCGGTGGAATCGGCAAGGGATTTTCATGAGCTCGTGGACAAAATCCGAACTTATATAAAAGAAAATGAGATTCCGGAAGGCAGCTGGGTGATGGTGCGTGATCTGGATCCGGAAGTGCTGAGAGAAAAAAAAGTGCCGGATAAGACTGTGCTGGATCAGGCATCCAACCGGCATCCCATTGTTCTTCAGCATAAATCCGGCCATGTGGGTGTACTGAATTCAGCCGGTCTGGCATGGATGGGCATAGATGGAAATACCCCGGACCCTTCCGGAGGCAGAATTGATAAAAGAGACGGGGAAGCTACCGGATATCTGGAAGAGAATGCGTTTATTCAGATGCAGAGCCGGATTCCCGCTGTTTCCGGGGAAAATCTGATACAGGCTTATGGGAAAGCCCAGGAAATGTATGCATCTTATGGGATCACTACCATACAGGAAGGTATGATGCCCAAAGAAATGATTCCGCTGTATCAGTATCTGGGAAAGGAAAAGAAACTATGGCTGGATGTGGTAGCATATCCGGCTGCATCTGACGGAGAAGAGATTGATGAGGCATTAAAGGAACATCTGAACGCTTACCGGGATGGATTCCGTCTGGGAGGATATAAAATTTTTCTGGACGGTTCTCCGCAAAGCCGTACTGCATGGATGAGAACTCCATATCTGGGGACAGAAGACAGAGGTTATCCAACCCTTACGGATGAACAGGTAGAGGAAAGCGTAAACATGGCTTTGAAGAAGAAGAGGCAGCTTCTCGCTCATTGCAATGGGGATGCGGCAGCAGAGCAATATCTGAGAGTGCTGGAACAGGCAGCTGCAGCCGGAGCAGATGTAGCGGATACCCGCCCTGTTCTGGTTCATGGACAGCTGCTGGGACTGGATCAGATTCCCAGACTGAAAAAACTGGGAGTGATCCCCTCTTTCTTTGTAGCTCATGTATATCATTGGGGAGATACCCATATCCGCAATTTTGGTTATGACAGGGCGGCTCTGATCAGTCCGGCTGCAGCGGCAGGAGAAGCAGGGATTCCCTATACGTTCCATCAGGATGCTCCTGTGATCCGTCCAGATATGATGGAAACCGTGTGGTGTGCAGTGAACCGTATCACAAGAGATGGGGTATGTCTGGGAGAAGGCCAGAGGATACCGGTTCTGGAAGCACTGAAGGCGGTGACCATACGGGCGGCTTACCAGTATGGAGAAGAAACTGGGAAAGGTTCCATAGAAGAAGGGAAACAGGCAGATTTTGTGATTCTGGACAGGAATCCTCTGGAGGTTCCTGCCATGGAACTGAAGGAAGTACAGATTTTACAAACGATTAAGATGGGAAAAACCGTATACCGAAACCAGAAAAGGTAAAAGGACAGGTACAAAGGAGAAGCGGAAATGGTTGTTAAAATGATATGGCTGTTTTTTATCTATGCTTTTATTGGCTGGGTAATGGAAACGGTCTATGCGACAGGAAAGAAAAAGAGGTTTGTCAACCGAGGACTTTTGGACGGCCCTCTATGTACGATCTATGGATTTGCAGGAGTGCTGCTCACATGGAGTTTACAGGAGCTAAGAGGAAACTGGCTGTTCTTATTCCTGGGAAGCATGATCTACGCCACCGTGCTGGAGTGGATTGCCGGCCATATACTGGAATGGTCCAGATATGGACGTTGGTGGGATTATTCTGATGTGAAATGGAATCTGGACGGCTATATCTGCCTGCCTTACTCCGTGTTATGGGGAGTGTTAGGTCTGGCAGCGGTCCAGTGGGGATCTCCTTTTTTTCTCAAACTGTATGGCATGGTGCCTAAGACAGGAAGAGATATTGCCTTATGGATTTTTATTATCCTGACGGTCATTGACGGGGTGGGTTCTCTGATTGCCCTGTATGGACGTCAGGGAACGATGCCCAGGCTGGAAAAAGTAGACAGCCAGATTACCAGGATTACCAGGAAGCTGCAGGACTGGATCTCTTATACGGCCAGAAAACGTCTGGAAAAGGCCCATATGGAGCCAAAACCGGTAACGGTACAGAACAAAGAGGCATCTGTTGTTTTTGCACAGGGAGCAGGATTTTATAAGATATTTCTTCTGTTTGTGATCGGTGCTTTTCTGGGAGATGTGACAGAGACCATATTCTGTTATGTAACGGCAGGAGTGCTGATGAGCCGCAGCAGTGTGGTATGGGGGCCGTTCAGCCTGGTATGGGGGATTGCTCTGGCAATGGCAACAGCGCTGCTTTATAAATATAAAGACCGTTCCGACCGTTTCCTGTTTTTGGTAGGTACTTTTTTAGGCGGAGCCTATGAATATCTGTGCAGTGTATTTACGGAAATCTGTTTTGGAACGGTATTCTGGGATTACAGCCATATTCCGTTTAACCTGGGCGGCAGGATTAACCTACTGTACTGCTTTTTCTGGGGAATTGCTGCTGTGGTATGGATCAAAGGGCTGTATCCCCATTTTTCCAGATGGATTGAGAAAATTCCTATGAAGCAGGGAAAGATCATCACCTGGTTCTTGGTATTGTTCATGACAGCAAATGTGGCGGTGAGTGCCATGGCTTTGGCCAGATATGACCAGAGAAGCGAAGGAATCGCAGCAGAATCCAGCTGGCAGGAATACATGGATCTGCACTATGGCGATGAGGTAATGAGGAGGATTTATCCTAATGCGGTGAAGGCGGAGTAAAAGGAGAGAAAAGTATGAAAAAGTTTCATAGGGAAATTGAACAGGTATTCCGGCCTCTGAGACGTATGCAGATCCTGTCGACCCTGTGTTTTCTTACTATGCTTTCGGAGCGTTTCCTGCTCCTGATGGAAACGCAGAAAGCGGTGGACAGTTTGTCCCAGGGGAATATCGTACATACTATGGGGTATCTGAAGACCTGTGCGATCCTGATCCTGTTGTTTTTTCTGATTAACAGTGTGCAGCAGTTTGTGTTCCGGAATCTGCAGTATACCAGTCATTATGCATTGATGAAGAGTCTGTTTTCACTGGCCCTGAAAAAAGACTGCAGGTTTCATGAGAAGTATCCGCCGCCTTCCGTACTGGCTATGGTGAAGGACGACAGTAAGTTTATTGCAGACTGGAAAAGTATTGGGATTATCACGGTAATGGGCAATCTGTTTGCCATTGTGGTGACCTTTGTCATTATCATCAGTTATAGTCCAGTAGTGGCGTCTGCTGTTTTTTTGGTGATAGCTTTCAGTTTTTGGGCTACAGAATATGTGAGCAAGAAAATTGGGGAAAAAACTTATGACCTGCAGGTTTCAGGTACAGAGGTAAACAGAAGGATTATTGATTATCTGAACGGGTTTCGTGATATTCGCCAGTATCGGAAAGAGAAACTGTTCAGCAGCCGTCTGGCGGACTTTATTGATCAGGATACTTACAGGCACAGCAAGGAGATGTCCCGGTATATGGCCATGTTTGTATCGATATATGGATTGCTGACCACATCTTTGCCGGTGATCAGTATTCTGGTAGGGATTTTGCTTATTTTAAATGGTGATTACACAGTAGGGCAGATGATCGCTACCTATGCTATGACAGGAAATCTTCAGGATTCTGTCCAGTCTGTGCCGGAAGCATTGAACTGGAGAAGAAAAGCATTGGCAATGCAGGATAAGATCATGCCTTTGCTGGAAAATGATAAAAAAGAGTATTCAGGCAGCGAAGTTAGTAGTTTGGAACATTTTCATTTTTATTCAGATTCCTATACGTTTGAAGATGGAAAGAAAATCTTAGAGCAGGTGGGATTTGAATTGAAACGGGGAGAAACCGTTATCGTCAAAGGACCCAGTGGACGAGGAAAAACCAGTCTGTTGAACCTGATTTCCCGGTTTCATGATATCAAAGGTCAGCCAGTTTCTATGGATTATAATGGGATACCGGCAGAAACGATTGTTCCGGATATCTATTACAGGCATATTCTTCAGTCCCGCCAATCCCCTTGTATTTTTGAAGGTACGGTGCAGGATAATCTGACTTTAGGGGATACTTATTCAGAAGAAGAATTAGATGAGGTGATCCAAGTTTCCTGCCTGGAGGATTTTATAGAAGGAAAAGGTCTGGATTATGTAATTGGTCAGAATGGAGAAAATATTTCAGGAGGACAGAAGCAGCGGATTGGGTTGGCAAGGATTTTGCTGCGGAAACCGGATATACTGATGCTGGATGAACCTACCAGTGCTTTGAATCCTTCTATGGTGGAAGAATTTACCAAACGAGTGATTCATTATTGCCGAAAGTACTCGATTGCTTTGATTGTGGTATCTCATAATGACTCGTTTGAGCGTTATTTCCAGGAACATCAATTAGAAGTAAAAGTGATTCAGATCTGACAGCTGTCTGCCGTTTGCCGGCAGACAGTTTTTTTGTTTAACAGGAAATTCAACGGAATTTCCTGTTAAACAAAAAGCCCTCCGGACAGGAACGCACTGCGGCGGAGCGGAATACGGCTGCTTTGCAGCCCCGCCGCAGGCGGAGAATCTTGCAAAGCAAGATTCGTTGTTTTATTATACCAGATAAATCATAGTAAATTTCTATGATTTATGTTGACAAAAGTCCGGGCAATCAATATAATGATTACTGCTATCAAAAACGGATTTCCCTTGTGTGAGTCTGGTAAAATATATATGGCAGAATAAAGCAGAGGAAGGAAAATAATATTGACGACGCAGAGATTCAGCATGGATAAGCAAATACATAAGAAACTGCTCAGAGGCGGAAGCGGTGTGCTTGCCGCTGCAGTGTTACTTGGTTCTTTTCCTGGACTGGCATATGGAGCAGTGGAAGACGATATGGAAATCACGGCAGTGGAACAGGAAAATGAGACAGAAGACAGCCCGGCTCCGGAAGAAGACAGGATAGAAGAGCCAGAAAATCAGGGACAGGAAGAAGAAACAGAAACAGGAACGGAAAGCGAAGAAGAAATGGTTCCTGATCATGAAGAACAAGAACCAGAGGAAGAAGATACGGAACAAGAAGAGGATTCCGAATTGGAAGAAGATTCAGAGGATTCCGGGCCTGAAGATGTACAGCTGGAGGGAACGGAAGAAGAACACGAAAAAGCGAGTCCGTCGGAAGTGGAACTTATGGTGATGGCGGAAGAATTGCCGGATGGAGCAGTGGCAGTAAGCAGAGAAAATTTTCCGGATAACAATTTCCGTGCCTGGATATTAGAGCAGCCTATGGGAAAAGATAAGATTCTTACCAGGAAAGAACTGGAAGAAACTACTTACATCTATTTAAATCATAGGCAGATCAGAGATTTAACAGGAATTGAGTATTTTGAAAATCTGGTAGGCCTGGTATGTGAATATAATTATCTGGAAACGGTAAATCTGGAGAGCAATACAAAATTAGAGCTGTTAGATATCAGTAATAATAACCTGACCAGTATTGATGTTTCAGGGCTGGCAGATTTGAAACAATTAGATGTCTTGGATAATAAACTGACAGAATTGGATCTGTCAGGTAACGGGAAACTGGATATGATCAGCGCGGGGGATAACGACCTGACAGAATTGGATTTGAGTGGAAATCATCAATTACAGGGAATGGCGGTATATTATAATAAGCTGGAAACCATTATTCTGCCGGACAGTGGAATGAAAGTGGATTTAAGCCTGATCGAGGAACAGGATGTTCCGGAAGAGGGTTATCGCCAGAAAGTGAAATGGATGATGCCGGATGGAGAAGTGATTGAAGATGATTTTGAGGCCCAGAATCAGACAATTACTTCCAGGCTTGACCCGATACAGTACCGGGTCAACTATTATGAAGATGAACGTTCCTATACCCCGTGGCTGGAATCTCAGTATACTTATGAAGATTCCGTAAAGATTGCAGAAATGCCGCCTGAAAGACCGGGATATGAATTTACAGGCTGGAAGGTGAAGGGAGGCAAGCTGTATGAGGCAGGAGAGGAACCGGGCGAGCCATTAACCCTGACAGATGGAAAAACGGTTTCCCTTTATGGGCAATGGACAGGAAATCCGTATACCATCGTTTTTCATTCCAATCCGCCAGCTGATGAGGAAAATGGTGATACAACCGTACGACAGGAAATGGTTTATGGAAAGTCGGCCAGGCTGAAAGCCAATACCTTTGCGGTAACTGGGGCAGAGACTTACGAATTTGTAGGTTGGTCGCTGGAGAGTGGGGATGACAGGGAAGTAGCTTATTATAATAGAATAGAAGTATCTGACCTGACTGCTCAGAAAAATGGAGAGGTTCATCTCTATGCTCAGTGGAGAGTGGCACCTAAGTATTATGATGTGACCTTCCAGGAAATGGAAGAAGGCACTTATAAGACTTCCAGTAATCAGTCAGTGCTGGAAGATGGAAAAGCGAAGGAAGCTTTTGTGGGATTCCGCAAGGGATATCGGTTTGACGGCTGGTATACCAGCCCAGAACTGGAAGAAGCAGCAAAATATGATTTTAATACGGCGGTGACCCAGCCGATAACCCTTTATGGAAACTGGTATACGGAAACCTATCAGGTTGAGTTTCTTTCGGAGGGGCAGATTATCCATACTGGTGAGGTACAGATGGATTACAGTGTAACGCTTCCTGCGGCACCTGAGCGAGCCGGATACCGGTTTGCAGGCTGGTATGAAACAGAAGATTGTCAGGGATATCCCTATGATGTGGGAAGAATGGTCGGTGGAGATTTCAAACTGTATGCAAAATGGATTCCTCTGAACCAGTATTATGTTTATTTTGAAACCAATCAGGGTACTGAGGTGGAAGGACAGATGGTGGAAGAAGGAAGCAAAGTTCAGATTCCTGAGGGACCGCAGAGAGAAGGATATCGGTTTACCGGCTGGTATGCGGATCCTCAGCTTCGTATTCCATTTAATTTCCAGGAACCGGTCCATTATAACCGTGTTGTGTATGCAGGATGGGAAGAATGGAAAGAAGAGGAAGTGCTGCCTCCTGAAGGAGAACCGGAAACAGATGAGGGCGATTCTAAACCTTTTGAACCTTCTGAACCCTCCAAACCATCCGGCGGTTCTGGCGGTTCCGGTGGTTCCGGAGGAGGCGGGGGAAAAGCTTCTGGAGCTGGCCAGCCGGGACTGATGCAGCCGGTCCCAACGGTATATCCCCAGGCGATTCAGGGAAATTGGATACAGACAGAAAAAGGCTGGCAATTTGCGGCATTAGATTCCGGAAATGTGAAAAATGCCTGGGCAATGATTGAAAATACCTGGTACCTGTTTGACAGTTATGGGTATATGAAAACTGGCTGGTATGAGGATCCACAGGGACAGTGGTACTACCTGAAGCCTGACGGTGGAATGGCTACGGGCTGGCAGACTGTCAATGGGGTACGTTACTATTTCCAGACGAACGGAATCATGGCAAAAGGTACTGAAAATTCTATATAGAAGAAAAATCTCAAAAGCTGGGAAGCATAAAACAGCTTTTGGGATTTTTTTTGCAGGTCTGCAACTTTTTTTATAGCAGAAGAATCTATAAGATGTAAGGATCATACAGAAGGGAGGGAAACGGATGAAGAGGGACCCATATGAGCAGATTGTGAGCTATATTGTGGAAAATCAGGAGAAATTTTACCGTCTGGCCTTCCGTTATGCGAAAAATCAGGAGGATGCCCTGGATATTGTGCAGAATGCAGTCTGCAGAGCGCTGGACCATTATAGGGAACTGCGCAATCCGGATGCTGTAAAAACCTGGTTTTATCGTATTCTGGTGAATGAAAGCCTGGCTTTGGTGAAACAGAGAAACCGGGAAATGCCGGTAGGAGATCAGGGAGAGGAAGAGATTCCTTATTATGAAACAGGATTTGAAACCGGAAACCTGTTTGAAGAACTGGATGTATTGGAACCGGATGTAAGGGATATTATCAAATTTAAGTATTTGGAAGAACTGACTTTAAAGGAAATCAGTGAGATCATGGAATTAAACCTGAATACGGTGAAGGCCAAGCTGTATCGGGGTTTGAAGCAGTTAAAGGAGACTATGCAGGAGGTGGAAGTATGAGCGTACTGGAAGATGCAAAGAAAACTTATGATCAGATTCCCATTCCTGATGAGCTTCATACGAGAGTTGAGGCGGCCATCAGAAATTCTCAGGAAGGGATGCGCAGGGAACGGAAGATGGTGATGATAAGAAGGAGAAACCAGAGATTTCGTGTGGGAGCAGGCGCAGCGGCAGCAGCAATGGCAATTTTTACAGTGGCGTTGAATAGTAATGCAGCATTTGCAAAAGAAATGGGAAATATTCCGGTAATCGGGAGTGTGGCGCAGATACTTACATTCCGGGCTTATGAAAAGGAAGAGGACGGTATCGGGATTTCCGTGGAGATTCCAAGCGTATCTATGATCGCGGAAGATACGGCAGGAGCAGCAGAAGCAATCAACGAGGAAATTTATAATCTGTGCAGCCGATATGCGGATGAAGCAGTGGAACGGGCCAAGGAATACAGGCAGGCATTCCTGGATACAGGCGGCACGGAAGAGGAATGGCTGGCTCACAAGATTCAGATCAAGGTGGGCTATGAGATCAAAGCCCAGACAGACCGGTATCTTTCTTTTGTAGTAACAGGAATGGAAAACTGGAGTTCTGCCTACAGCCAGTCTGTCTATTATACCCTGGATCTGTCTGATGCAAGTCAGGTTACCCTGGAAGAACTCCTGGGGGAAGGCGGATTTGAAAAAGCAGATGAAGAAATCCGCAGCCAGATGGAAAGCATGGAATCTAAATCAGGCATCCAGTTCTGGACAGAGGAAGAGGGCGGATTTTCCGGAGTGACAGAGGAAACGAAATTTTATGTGAATGAGAAGAATAATCCGGTGATCGTATTTGATAAATATGAGATTGCACCGGGAGCTTTCGGTGCGATAGAATTTGAATTGGAAAGGTGAAAGATATGAGAAAGAGAATGGGATTTTTAGTTGCAGCATTGATAACAGGTATGATGGCAGCAGGTTGCGGAGGAACATCTGCAAAAGAAGAAAGCGAGAGCATGGCTATTCTATCAGAAGCTGAGACTGTGATTCAGGAAACCGAGGAGACAGAGACGGAAGGTACAGAAGAGGCCCAAGAGACAGAAGAGAAAACTGTGGCAGAGGAAACTTCCGAGACGGGGAAAACAGGTTACGAAGATAACTTTGCTGTGGACAGTGAGGCGGCAGCTGCATTTGGGAAAAAAATCCAGGAGGCTGTGATGGAAAAAGACCTGGAAGTTCTGGCTGATATGACTTCTTTTCCTACTTATGTAGGGTTTGAAGAGGGAGGAATCATGCCGGCTACCAGGGAAGAATTTATGGAAATTGGAGCAGACAGGATTTTTACAGACAGTCTTGTGCAGTCGGTGGAAGCGGCAGATGTCAATGCCCTGACTCCCAGTATGGCAGGATTTGTGTTATCAGAGGAAAACGGAGCTCCCAATATTATCTTTGGAGTGGTGAATGGCAGCCTGGCGATTCAGGGAATCAATTACTGATAGACGGTTATCCTCCTAATGTCACATCTTGCTTCTGATACCATTGAAGAGCCTGAAAAAAATCTTCCGGCTGGAAATCAGGCCATAGCCGGTCTACTACGAAGAAATCCGCATAGACAGATTGGACTGGTAAAAAACCGGATAACCGGCGCATACCACCCCAGCGGATGATCAGATCAATTCTGGAAACATCATGGGAATGCAGCTGACGGTAAATATTGCTGCGGCTGCTTCCCGAATCTTTCAAGTTCCCCAAATCCCATTCCCAACCATAGTTTACGAGAAAATTTACGCGAATGCCGCCTCCGTTTAAATCGGTACGGGTGGTGTAAGGAAGCATATTTTTTGGAAATGCAGGAGAATCTTTGTCTCCGAGCACCAGGAGAGAAGCGGGCTCTGACTGAATCAGGCTGATCGCCTCCATACAGGCTTTGGAGAAAGCTTCTACCTGTTCCGGAGGCCGCCGGCAGTTGTCGGTTGTAAATCCATAATAAGTGATCTCCTGGACACCTGCAGCCATTGCCAGGTGAAGGAGTTCCAGTCCTGGTGCCAGTCCATAGGCATAGCCATCTTTCTTTTGCAGTCCTGCGTGTTTTGCCCAGCGTCGGTTCCCGTCCGGGATAATTCCGATATGTTTTGGGATACGCATAAAATCACCTTCTTTCAGATTCAGTATGGGTTTTCTATCCGGCAATTATTCAAAGAAAACCTGATTCTGTAACTTGCAATCGGAAAATTTTCCAATTATACTATGGAAAAGAAAGGCAGAGAATAGCAGGTGGATAGGAGGAGGGAAATTTGCTGAAAGTAGTGATTGCAGATGATGAAGAAAAAATATGCCAGTTGATAAAAAAGCTTGTGGACTGGGAAAGTATGGATATGACGGTAATAGCCGCGGTGTATAATGGTGTGGAAGCAATGGAAGCCATTGAAAAATATAAACCAGATGTGGTGATCAGCGATATCCGGATGCCGGGATATGACGGGCTGGATGTGATCCGTACAGTCAGGCAAAAGGGAATGAAGACAGAGTTCATTATCATCAGTGGCTACCGCCATTTTGAATATGCTCAGAATGCTATCAATTATGGAGTATCCGCATATCTGCTGAAACCGATTAAAAAGGAAGAACTGATTCATGCGCTGTCTATGATCCGGGATCGTCTGGCTTACAATAAAGCAAGACTTACTATGGAAGAAAGGGCGAAAAGAGCCATACGAAATGATGTGGAACGGGAACGCAGAGGATTTGTGGAGACGATATTCAGCAAGGGGACTTACAGCGAATGGAGAAGAATCTCCTGTGAGGAAATCAATGCCCGTCATCATTTCCATTTTCAGGAAGGATATTATAAATGCCTGATCGTTAAGTTTGACCATATGCCGGAAAATCAGCTTACCTTTTTTGCAGAAGAAACAAGAAAAAAACTGAAAGATGGGATAGGTCCTTTGTGTTATGAGTGGGAATTTCTGGCGAACCGGAATGAAGTAGATGTGATCCTGAATTTCTCTCCGGAGAACCAAAGGAAAGTTTCAGCCAAGATTTATGCCATTATGAGCGAGATGAGCATATTCGTATCAGAATTTGGACAGACAGATGTGACCATAGGAACGGGAGAAGTCTGTGAAACGTTTATGGAGCTTCCTTATTCCGCTAAGATTGCCCGGCTTAATGTGGAACAGCGTCTGATTGCCGGAAGGAACCGGGTTATTGAAGGGCGTATCCAGGAGTCTGGTTTTTTGGACAGCGGGGACTTTGCAGAATTCAATGACTGCCTGACGGAAGCGGCAGAATCTCTGGAACCTGAGACCATGAATGCAGCTTTATTCCGGATCCGTGAACTTCTGGTAAAATTCCGCAATATCAGCGGCCATGAAGTATTGCAGATGATGAAAGAAGCCTGCAATGTTTACATATTTGCCATGAAAAAACTGAACCTCCCTGTGGAGGGAGAGGAAGAGTTTGTAAGCCGGTACAACGAAGGGGCGGAATGGTGTGCCAGTACAGGAGAACTGTTTGAGCTTCTAAAACAGCATATCCTGAGTTCCTATCAGGAGACTGTGGAAAAGAAAAAAGCGGAAAGTGAACGCCCTGTCCGGCTGGCTAAAAAATATATCCAGGAACATTTTGGAAGTCAGATTACTCTGGAGGAAGTCAGTGCAGTGACGGGATTTACGCCTACCTATTTCAGTACGGTATTTAAGAAGAGCACAGGAAAGACTTTTTTAGAGTACTTATTATCAGTAAGAATGGAAGCGGCAAAACAAATGCTGAGGGAAGGAAATGAAAAAGTAGAAACGATCTGCCACTCAGTAGGATACAAAGATATTAAGTATTTTACAAAGTGTTTTACAAAATATACAGGGTTAAAGCCCAGTGAATACAGGAAAATATATGCTTAGAGGAAAGTATCTGGCTGGGCGCATGAAATGGTTTGCAGTTTTTCTGCTGCTTCTGGCTGTGATCCAGTTCTTGCTGCTTGGAATGGAACTTACCAGATGGAAACTCATGTCCGGAATTCTGATGGTATTCCTTCTGATGTATTTTCTGATCCTGATGTATCTGGGGTATCGATGGCTGTATCTTCCCATAAAAGCGAACAGCCGCATTAAGACCCGATTTTTGAAATCTCAGGTATTTGATGATTTTTTTCATATGCAATGTCCTTTCAGCAAGGAAGATGAAGCGGTCCTGGCGATGCTGGAAGAGATGCTGGACAGGAATAATATGGTGGCAATTGCTCAGAAGGAATCAGAATATCTGGCATTGCAGAACCAGATCAACCCCCACTTCCTGTATAATACCCTGGAAAGCATAAGGGCAGAGGCTCTGATCGCAGGAGAAGAGCAGATTGCGGAAATGACGGAAGCCCTGGCAACATTTTTCCGGTATACGATTTCCAAAGTGGGGCATCTGGTAACGTTAGATGATGAACTTTCCAATATTGAAAATTACTATTTTATCCAGCGTTACCGGTTTGGAGACCGTATCAGCCTTCAGATTTCCTATGACAGTGGAACTGAGGATGGAGAAGATATCCTGATGTACCGGATTCCCAAATTATCCATCCAGCCTATTGTGGAAAATGCTATTTATCACGGGCTTGAAAAGAAAATGGGGGGAGGGCTGCTGAAAATCCGGATTCAAACCACAGACAGCCATCTGGTGATCATGGTATCTGACAATGGAATAGGAATGGACGAAGCCAGGCTGGAGGAAGTAAACCGGAAGCTGGCCTGTCTGTATCCATCCCAGGATGAGAGCAGGAGAAAAGGGGGAATTGCGCTCCAGAATGTGAACAGCCGGATCCGGCTGTTGTTCGGAGATGGATATGGAATCAAAGTGTACAGCAGGCCAGGAGCGGGAACAGATGTGGAAATGATCATGCCGCTGGTGAGAGAAGAGAGAGCAGATGGTGCGGGAGGAAACGTATGAAAGAAGAAATCCTGCGTTTTCATTCGGTCACTCTGAAAGTAAAAAATGAAAAAGTTTTGAATGATGTGAGCTTTTGCGTAACCAGCGGTGAAGTGATAGGGCTTTTGTTCCGGAACGACCGGGGAGAAAAAGAACTGAAAAGCCTGATCCGGTTCAATTCCCAGATTAGTAATGGAAGAATTTATTTTGAGAATAATCTGGTAAATAATTATTATAAAAGTGACCTGTCAGCCAACCGGGTAGCTGTCATCCAGGAGGAAGTGAGCCTGATTCCCGGACTTTCCATTGCAGATAATGTGTTTGTCATGAGGAGGGGATTTCGGAAATTCCATATTAAGGAATCGGTTTTGGAGAATCAGCTGGAGAGGGCATTGGAAGAAATCGGAATCCAGCTGGATATCCATAAGCCTGTGGAACGGCTTACCGTACTGGAACGGTGTATTACGGAGCTGATCAAAGCATGGCTTGGCGGAAACAGGCTGGTAATCCTGGATTATCTGAGCAATTTTATGAGTCCGAGATTACTCTGGAAGTTTAATCAGATTGTCCGTCATATGGCAGATAAGGGAATGGCGTTTCTTTATGTATGCCACCATCACGAAGAAGGGTTTCGCTATACAGACCGTCTGATTTTATTTTCCGATGGAATGATCAAGAAAAAATTTGATAAAGATGATATGACGGAGGAAAACATAAGACCTTTTATCCAGTATTTTAAAGCCAATAAGGGAATGGCAAAAAGGGAAGAAGATATTCTTTTTGAGGCAAAAGGGATTTCCTGTGAGGGAAGGGAAGAAATATCGTTTCGGATACAGGCAGGAAAGACAACAACAATCCTGGATATGGATAACCAGCTGATGGGAGATCTGATCGGTATCTTATCCGGAGAAATCATACCGGACCGGGGCAGGCTGATACTGGAAGGGAATGATATAACGGAAAGTACGGTATCAGACAGATTGAGGGAAGGGATTATCCTGATGCCGGAAGATCCTATCAGAAACTTTCTGTTCCCCTGTCACTCCTATATGGAAAATCTTACTTTTTTGCTGGATCGTAAACTGGGGACCAGTATTCTGCCCAGAAAGTATATGAGGAGCATCAGAGACGAATACGGCAGGCTGGCAGGAGACAGCATCGATGCAAAAGATATTACCCGGCTTTCAGAAGAACAGCTGTATATGCTGGCGTATCTGAGAGTCCGTCTGTATCATCCGAAGCTGCTGGTGCTGGTACAGCCGGTTATGAATGAGACGATGTATGGAAGACAGAATATCCTCAGACTGATTGAAATGATGCAGGGGGAACATATCACGATTCTGATTCTTACTACGGCAGTTTCGGACAATCTGAAGGTGTCGGACCAGCTGCTGATTGCCAGAAAGGGAAAGATTGTGGCAGAATATTCAGAAAGGGAATTTTCCAGCTTTACGGATGGATAAAGAACGTAAGATTGTCTACCTATTTTGAAAGATTCTCCCCTTGGGAACAGATGGAGAGTATGGGATAATAAAAGACAGTGAAGCAAGCCTGACAGGGGCGGCTGCTTCCTGTCTTTTATTTTTTAGGTTTTGTCAAAAAAGGGAGAACAGTAAAAGGAGTGGTGGGTAATGGTAAACAAATCTCAGGCAGAACAGCTTGTGCATACCAGAAAACAGATGGACGAGTTTATGAAAAACAGTGTGGAATTCTGGCTGGAACATGGCATTGACCGTGAATACGGCGGATACTTAGTCTGCTTTGATGAAGATGGAAAACAGATGGACAGTCTGGCAGTGCTGGAACCTACGGACAAAATGATCGTGACACAGACCAGGATGATTTGGGGATTATCTGCTTTGCTCCGTACAGGAATCGCCAAGGAATTTGGCTGGCAGGAGCAGTGCCTGGAAGGCGCTAAACAAGGAGTGGACTTTTTTATTGATAAATTCTGGGATCAGACTTATGGCGGCTGGGCATGGGTAACAGACCGTCAGGGTAAGGTTCTGGATAATGGAAAACTGGTGTATGGACAGACGTTTGCAATCTATGCGTTAGCGGAATATTATATGGCTACCGGTGACGAGAGAGGCATGGATTATGCAGAAAAGACATTCCGCCTTCTGATGGACCATGCGGCAGATAAAGAACGGGGCGGATATTTTGAGAACTTTAAAGAGGATTGGAGTATTGAAGATGCAGGAGTATATGGAGGAGATCTGAAGTCTCTGGATATCCATATGCATACAATGGAAGCATATACCACTCTTTATGAGGCTTCCGGAAAAGAAGAACATAAAAAGGCTCTGTTGGACATCATAGATATTATTTTGAAGTACATGGTGGATTATGATTACTGGTGCGGACGGAACCAGTTTACGTTGGATTTTGTTCCGAAACCCGCTATATCGATCCGCAGAACCTGGAATTATGACAGAGACCCGGAAAGTGCAAACCGCAATCCTCTGGACACTACATCGTATGGACATAATATTGAATTGGTATGGCTTCTGAACCGTGCGTATGAAGTGCTGGGAGAAGCGCCTGCCAGAGAATTTACCAGAAAATTTGCTGAATATACCGTAAACAACGGCTGGGATAAAAAGCATGGCGGTATCTACAGAGACGGAATGCATGATGGACGCCTGGTTGTACGGGACAAAGAATGGTGGCAGAATTTTGAGTCTCTTACCGGTTTCCTTGATGTGTATCAGGTAACGGAAGAGGATTGTTATCTGGAGAAGTTTTTGGAATTATGGAAATTTGATCATACCTATTTCTACAATTCCAAAACAGGAGAGTCCAGGCAGCTGCTGAGTGAAGACGGATCAGTATTGATTCCGGATACAGGGAACCAGTGGAAATGTATTTATCATACAGACCGGGCAATGATGGAATGCAGAATGAGAATTGATAAGATTCTGGCAGATTCATAGGAAATCTGGGAAGGGCAGGAGTGCTTATGACGGAGAAGCAGTGTTTAGTAAAGATGACTGGGATTACAAAAGAGTTTCCCGGTGTAAAGGCGTTAAACCAGGTAGATTTCGATCTCTATTCCGGAGAAGTGGTTGCGCTTCTTGGAGAAAATGGTGCAGGAAAATCCACATTGATGAAAGTACTGTCCGGAATCTATGAAAAAGACAGTGGAGAGTTGGAAATCTTCGGACAGAAGATAAAGGACTGGGATGCAGGAAAAGCCAAAGACGCAGGAATTGCCATCATTCATCAGGAATTGAACATGTGTGTTCACCTGAGTGTGGCAGAGAATATTTTTCTGGGAAGAGAAATCGTGAAAAAAGACGGAAGACTGGATAATGCTGCCATGAATGAGCAGACAAAAGTTATCCTGTCTCAGCTGAATATTGACCTGGACCCGGCAGAGACAGTGGATAAGCTGTCGATTTCCAAACAGCAGATGGTGGAAATTGCCAAGGCATTGTCTCAGAATGCCAAGGTACTCATTATGGACGAACCAACTTCGGCTTTAACATCCAAAGAGATTGACGAGCTGTTTAAGATTATCCGGAAATTAAAAAATGACGGGATCGGTATTGTCTATATTTCACACAGACTGGAAGAATTAAAGCATATTGTGGACCGTGTGGTAATCATGCGAGATGGCTGCTATATCACGCAGATGCCGTTTGCAGAAGAACGGATGGATGAAATGATTTCCAATATGGTGGGACACGAAATCAAAGAAAAATATCCGAAAGTCCATTGCCAGAGAGGGAAAAAGATCCTGGAGGTAAAAAATCTGAATGCTGGCCCTATGGTCCGGGATATCAATTTTGACCTTTATGAGGGAGAAATCGTAGGAATTGCCGGACTGATGGGAGCCGGGCGTACGGAAACCACAAGAGCTATTTTTGGAGCCGACCATAAAGACAGCGGACATATTATATTAGACGGAAAAGAAGTTACCATTCGGAATACGGAAGACGCCATACGGGCAGGTATCGTGCTGGCGCCGGAAGACAGGAAAAAAGATGGGCTTTGTACCCGGCTGAGTGTCCGGGATAATATGGCTCTGCCGAATCTGGACATGATCTGCAACAATTTTGGTGTAGTAAACAGAAAACAGGAAAAAGAACTGGTAGACCATGCCATAGCTTCTTTGAAGATCAAATTGGCAGGACCTGAAGTAGATGCCGGCAGCCTGTCCGGTGGTAACCAGCAGAAGATTGTAGTGGGGAAATGGCTTGCGAGAAATTCCAGAGTGGTTATGTTTGATGAGCCTACCAGAGGAATTGATGTGGCAGCCAAAGTAGAGATTTACAATCTGATGAATGAGCTGAAAAAAAATAAGATAGGAGTCCTCTTTGTTTCGTCAGAGATGCCGGAGGTTATGGGAATGAGTGACCGGATCCTGGTCATGTGTGATGGAAGGATCACAGGAGAGTTCATGGCTGATGAGGCAACCCAGGATGAACTTTTGACCAGGGCGACTCAGTTTGAAAATAAGATGAATGTTTGAGGAGGATAACTATGGAAACGACACAAAAAACAAGCGCGGTAAAACGTTTTGTATCTCAAAGGGGAATGGGACAGGTTATCACGGTTACAGTCGGGCTGATCATCATGTGTATTGTATTTGGGATTATCAACCCCATGTTTTTTACATACAGAAACATAGCAAACCTGCTTCGGCAGATTGCTCCTACGCTGCTGATCGGTGTGGGCCAGTCCTTTGTACTGATTACCGGAAATATTGATCTGTCCATTGGTTCCGTAGTAGGAATGAGCTGTATGATTTCTGCTACGCTGATGACGAAAGGAATCAATCCTTGGCTGGCGGTAGTCATTACCTTAGTTTGCTGTTTGATCATGGGATTTGCCAATGGTGTACTGGTATCCAAATGTAAACTGCCTCCGTTCATTGCTACCTTGGGTACTATGACGATCGGAAGAGGTATTGCCCAGATTGTAAACGGAAACTACAATACGGACTCCATCGGAGAGGCAGCTCAGGGCTTCAGAGACTTTTTCTATGGAGGAAAAACATTAGGAATCTATAATGCATTCTGGATTGCAATTATCGTTTGGTTTGTACTGAATTATCTGCTTAGCAGGACAAGAACAGGACGTCATATTTATGCTACCGGAAGTAATATCAATGCGGCAAAGCTTTCCGGAGTCAATGTGGATAAAACCATCATTATTGTGTACATAGTGGCAGCGTTCTGTTCCTGTATTGCAGGACTTATCACCTGTGCTTCTACCGGAACAGGAACCATGGATGCAGGAACTTCCTATGAATTATATGCAGTAGCAGCTTCCGTAATCGGAGGAGTATCTACTTTGGGAGGAACCGGAATCCTGCTTGGAACGGTAGTAGGCGCTGCGATCTGGGGGGTGCTTCAGAATGGTCTTCAATTTGCAGGGGCTCCTGTGGCAATCAGAAACATTGTCATTGGTATCATCGTAGTGGTTTCTGTTTTGATGGACGTAGTGGTTCGTTCAGGAAAAGTAAAGGTAAGGAAACATTCATAATCAGAACATTTCACGAAACAGAATTTCTCAGTTCTTATCGGATGCCGGTTTGAAAATCTTTCAGGCGACGAGAGAATTGTGGGAATAGAAAGAAAAGAAAGGAAGGAACAAATTATGAGAAAGAAAATGGTAGCAGTGCTTTTAACAGCAGCTATGGCAGCTGCAGGAATGATGGGATGCTCCAGCAGCTCTTCTACAGAAACGGAGGCTTCTTCCGCAGCAACCACTGCAGCTGAAACAACAGCAGAAACAGAAGCAGCGGCTACAGAGGCAGCTGCAGCTACAGGTGAGCATGTAGGACAGACAGGTGATATTGCTGAGCCTGGTTCAGGAGAAGGACAGAAAGTCGTGCTGATTACGATTGACTCCATGGATCAGCACTGGGTAAATATGGATAAGGGCTGCCAGAAGGCTGCAGAGGAGTTAGGTTGTGATTATCAGTGGATGGCTCCTGATGTAAAAGATGATGCAAAACAGATTGAATGTGTAAATAATGCGGTAGCAGGCGGAGCAACAGCAATCCTGATCGCAGCAAACGGACCAGATGCTATCACAGCAGCGCTGAAAGAAGCTGATGAGGCAGGCGTAAAGATTGTACAGGTAGATTCTTTTGCAAATTATCCATGTGTACAGAAACTGGGAACGGATAACAAAGCTGCTGGTAAGATGGCCGGCGAGGAAGTATTGAAAGCTCTTCAGGCAAAAGGCGTAACAGAAGGCAAGATCGGTATTGTATCTGTAAATAAAGCTACTACTTCTACAGTAGACAGAGAAGAAGGATTCCGTGAAGCGTTTGCAGGAACCGATTTTGAAATTCTTGAAACACAGTATGCTGATGGCGATGCAGCAAAATCCAAAGATGCAGCAGCTAACTTTATTACTCAGGGTTGTGTAGCTCTGTTTGGTGCTAATGAAGGTTCCTGCGTAGGTGTAGGAAATGCAGTAGCAGAAGATGGAAACCAGATTGTAGCAGCAGGTATGGATAAATCCGATGCTGTTATCCAGCTGATCAAGGGAGATTCCCTGATCTGTACGATGGCTCAGAATCCTGACGTAATGGGATATGAGGGTATGTATGCAGCCATTACTGCAATCAATGGAGGAAGTGTTGCTCCTGAGTATATTGATACTGGTGTAAGCATTCTGACAAAAGACAGCCTGGCAGAATAAAAAGAAACATTCAAGAAAGCCGCCGCGAAAACGGCGGCTTTCTTTTTGAAAAGACAGCGGAGGGATAAGGATGTATGTAGTAGGAGTTGATGTGGGAGGAACTAAGACGGCAGTCATGCTGGCAAAATACCGGGATAAGGATGGAAATGTGGAATTTCTGGAGCGAAGACAAGAGGCAACTTCCCATCATTGGGAAACAACACTGGAACGGATAGCGGATACTGCGGCAGCCATGCTGAAAAAATATCCTGATGCAAAAGAGACAGAAAAAATAGGAGGGATATCCTGTGGAGGGCCGTTGAGCAGTGACAGGAAATATATTTTATCTCCCCCTAATCTTCCTGGCTGGGATCAGGTTCCGATTACAGAATACCTGGGAACAAGATTAGAAATGCCTTTTTATATGGAAAATGATGCGGATGCCTGTGCCTTGGCAGAGTGGAAATATGGTGCGGGAACAGGAACAGAAAACATGATATTTCTCACGTTTGGAACAGGATTGGGAGCAGGCCTGATCCTGAATGGAAAATTATATCGGGGCAGTGGGGGAATGGCAGGAGAAATCGGGCATATCCGTATGAGACCGGACGGACCGATTGGATATGGGAAAAAAGGGAGCCTGGAGGGGTTTTGCTCCGGCGGTGGAATTTCCAGGCTGGCAGAAGGAAAAGGATTGCACGTATCTACTAAAGAACTGGCAGATATGGCCCAAAAAGGAGATCAGACGGCTTTGGAGATTTTCCGTGAGTCAGGTAGGGTCTTTGGAGAAGGTCTGGCTATTCTGGTAGATCTGTTAAACCCGGAGGTTATTGTAGCAGGTTCGGTTTACGCCAGATGCAGGCAGCTTTTGGAACCCTATATGCGGGAATCCCTGGAACGGGAAAGTCTGTTACCATCCAGACAAGGATGCAGAATACTTCCTGCAGGGCTGGGAGAGAAAATAGGAGACTATGGGGCGGTGATGGCTGCGATCACAGGCTGGCAGGAACGATGAGACAGAGGAAAGGAGAACAAAGATGGATTATAGCAATATAGAAAAGAAAGCAGCAGATTGCCTGGAACAGCTGCTGGAACGATATCCGGTACTGGAAAGCCAGAGAGAGGCTATTTTAAAAGGATATCTGCTGTTGGAAGCATGTTATAGGTCAGGAGGAAAACTGCTGGTTGCCGGAAATGGAGGCTCTGCATCAGATTCCGAACATATTGTAGGGGAATTGATGAAGGGGTTTAAAAAGGCCAGAAGAGTGGGAGACGATGTAAAAGAAATTCTGACAGGAATAGATGGGGAAAGAGGAAAGCTGCTGGGAGAAAAACTTCAGGGAGGACTGCCGGCGATTGCCCTGACCGGCCATCCGGCACTTTCTTCTGCCTATGCCAATGATGAATCTCCAGAGTGTGTTTACGCACAGCAGATTTATGGGTACGGGAAGAAAGGGGATGTATTTCTTGGAATATCGACTTCAGGAAATGCAGAAAATGTGATGTATGCAGCTGTAGTGGCGAGAGCCAAAGGTCTGGCAGTTATCGGCCTTACCGGAGAAGCAGGAGGAGAACTGGGGAAATTTGCTGATGTGGCAGTAAAAGCGCCGGCCCGGGAGACCTATCAGATCCAGGAACTCCATTTACCCATCTATCATTGCTGGTGTATGATGCTGGAAGAACGTTTTTTTGGATAAACAGAAAAAGCCTTGTTCTGTGATAAGTATCTCACAGAATAAGGCTTTTTGACTGCACCTGATAGGAATCGAACCTACGCACGCAGCTCCGGAGGCCACTGCTCTATCCACTGAGCTACAGGTGCATCGAACATTATATTACTACATTTTTGGAAATCATACAAGGCTTTTTTTTGTTTTACCTGAAATTTTTTCTCAGACAGCCTGGGTCCAGTTGACTTTTTGTTAAGGATTTGTTGCTTTTTATAGGAGATTTTGTTAAAATGTACAGAGGTACGTCAAAAGTGCCGTACAGGAGGATAGTAAAAGAATGAGGAACCAGAAGAAAAGGAAGGGGTTTTCTTCCAGGAAAGAAGACTGGCAGAAGAAGCTGCGCATCCTGGCATTGCCCCTGATTGTGATTATTTTGATTCTCGTCATTGTCCTTGCAGACCGGATTCCGGGTAATCAGGAAGTGTCGTCGGACAGCCTGGAAGTTTCCGGAGAAACCAGCGTGGACGATCCTTCCGGGACGGAAGAAGGCGGGGACACGGAAGAAACGGAATCTGCAGCAGAAGGAGAGTCCGGAAGCGATGAGACAGCAGAGAATGGAGAAAATGAATTAAAACCAAATGATATTCCGGAGATCACCGAATTGATGGAAGAATACTGCAGGGCAAAAACAGAATGCGATGCCGAAACCATGTACCGGCTGTATGGAAAGACGGACATGACTGGTGTGGAGGAATTGTGCCGGCGTATGCAGTGGAGAGCCAAGTATGTGGAATCCATGGAAAATGTACAATGTTATACATTGCCAGGAATGAATGAAAATGATTATGTGGTATACGTAACTGCGGATATCAAATTCCGTGTGACGGATGTGATGGCACCTACGATCATGTGGTGTTATGTAAGGCGAGAGGCAGACGGAACTTACCACATTGTAGAAGATGTGACCGCAGAAGAAGCGGAGTATGTGGCAAAAGCTGAGAAAACAGAAGGCGTGAGGGAACTGGCAGCCCAGGTCAATGAACAGCTGGAAGAGGCAGTAGCTTCTGATACAAGGCTGGCCAGTGCTTATGGAATGCTGAAAAATGGCACTACGGTGCCGGCAGAAAGCAGCGCAGCGGCAGTTACGGAACCGGTGGAGACAGAATCAACAGCAGCTTCTCAGGAAGCCGAGACAGCAGCTCCGTGATGAATTGACAAAAGAACAGAGAAAGAAAGACGCCCTGCGGACGGATAGCTGCCCGCAGGGCGGTCTTGCCTGTAGAGAAGGAGAGCATATGGACGTTAAAGATTTTTATTTTGACTTACCCCAGGAACTGATTGCCCAGGATCCGCTGGAAGACCGGTCGGCATCCAGGCTTCTGGTATTGGACAAAGACACAGGAGAGATACAGCACCGGATATTCCGGGATATTTTATCGTATTTGCGGCCAGGAGATTGTCTGGTGATCAATGATACGAAGGTGATTCCTGCCAGGCTTTATGGAGTGAAAGAGGGAACTCAGGCGAAGATAGAGGTGCTGCTGTTAAAACGGCGGACAGGTGATGAGTGGGAAGTCCTGGTAAAACCAGGAAAGAAAGCGCGGCCAGGTACGGTGATCCAGTTCGGAGACGGACTGTTGACAGGAACGGTCACCGATATTGTGGAGGAAGGAAACCGTCTGATCCGGTTCTCTTATGAAGGTATTTTTGAGGAAATCCTGGATCAGCTGGGCCAGATGCCTCTGCCGCCGTATATTACCCATCAGCTTCAGGATAAAAACCGTTATCAGACCGTGTATGCAAAACATGACGGTTCTGCGGCAGCGCCTACGGCGGGGCTGCATTTTACCAAAGAACTCCTCCATCAGATTGAAGAAAAGGGAGTGCAGATAGCTCATGTAACGCTGCATGTAGGTTTGGGAACATTCCGGCCTGTAAAGGTAGATAATGTGCTGGATCATCATATGCATTCCGAATTTTATATAGTAGAGGAAGAAGAAGCAGAAAAGATCAACCGTACCAAACGAGAGGGAGGACGGGTTATCTGTGTGGGTACTACCAGCTGCAGGACGCTGGAATCTGCCACAGGAGAAGATGGGATCCTGAGGGCAGGAAGCGGTTGGACGGATATTTTTATTTATCCCGGATACCGTTTTAAAATCCTGGATGCTCTGATCACCAACTTTCATTTGCCGGAATCTACTCTGGTCATGCTGGTATCAGCGCTGGCAGGAAGGGAACATATACTGGCGGCCTATGAGGAGGCGGTAAAAGAAAAATACCGGTTCTTCAGTTTTGGAGATGCCATGTTTATTGCGGCGCATCCGGAGCAGGACAGTTAAAAATATCCGCATATGGTTGGGAATAAAACAGAAAGATCAGGAGAAACATACACATGGAAGAAATGCGTTTGAATAAATATCTCAGTGACGCAGGAGTCTGTTCCCGAAGAGAGGCAGACCGTCTGATCGAAGCGGGAAAAGTACTGGTAAATGGTGTTGCAGCGGAGATGGGACAGAGAGTCAATGGAACGGAACAGATTATCTGTAATGGAACCGTAGTCAGCAGCAGAAAAAAGGAGAAGAAGGTTCTTCTGGCTGTTCATAAGCCTATGGGGATCGTATGCACGACTTCTGACAAAGACCGGGCGGAAAATATTGTGGATTTTATCCACTATCCTACCCGGGTATATCCCATCGGCAGACTGGACAAAGACTCCACTGGTCTGATCCTGATGACAAACCAGGGAGATATTGTAAATAAAATCCTCAGGGGAAGCAACGACCATGAAAAGGAATACAAAGTCCGGGTAAACCAGCCGATCACCCGGGAATTCCTGGAACAGATGAGAAATGGAGTGGAAATCCTGGATACGGTAACAAAACCCTGTTTTGTGGAAAAAACAGGGGGATATACGTTCCGTATTATCCTCACTCAGGGACTGAACCGGCAGATCCGCCGTATGTGCCAGGCGTTGGGGTATCGGGTGGTTGCGCTGAAAAGAGTCCGCATTATGAATATTGAACTGGGAGATTTAAGAAGCGGTTCTTACCGGGAGGTGACAGAGGCAGAGTGGAAAGAACTGGAGCGCCTTCTGGAAGATTCCAGTAATGAACCGGTATCCCGGCAGAAAATGGAAAGAAAAAAGGTGCCTCATAAAAAAACGGAAAACAGGGAAAAGAGAATATACCGCACAGAGATCCGACATTATGAGCAGCCAGAGAAAGCATGTGAAACTGAAAGAAGGACATAATCCATGGGAGGAACAGCTATGGAAGATAAGATAAAGAGAATCAGGGAACTGATCCGCATTGTCAGTGAGGCAGGAAAGGCATATTACCAGGAAGACAGGGAGATTATGAGCAATTATGAGTATGATGCCCTGTATGATGAACTGGAGACGCTGGAAAAAGAAACCGGGGTGGTGTTTGCCGGAAGTCCTACCCAGAACGTGGGATATGAGGTTCTCAGCGAACTTCCGAAAGAAGCTCATGAAAAGCCGATGCTGTCCTTGAATAAGACGAAAAGTGTGGACGAACTGAAAGAATGGCTGGGAAGCCAGAAAGGACTTTTGTCGTGGAAAATGGACGGTCTGACCGTGGTTCTGACCTATGAGAAAGGAGAACTGGTGAAAGCGGTCACCCGGGGAAACGGGGAAATCGGAGAAGTGATCACGGGAAATGCCAGGGTATTTGCCAATGTGCCTTTGAAAATTGCTTATCAGGGCCAGCTGGTCCTCAGGGGAGAAGCGGTGATCAAATACTCAGATTTCAGGAAGATCAACGAGGAAATCCAGGAGGCAGACGCTAAATATAAAAATCCAAGAAACCTTTGCAGCGGTTCGGTCCGTCAGTTGAATAATGAGATAACGGCCAGAAGAAATGTGCATTTCTTTGCTTTTTCTCTTGTAAAAGCAGAAGGGGTAGATTTTAAAAATTCCCGTCGGGAACAGTTTTTATGGCTGAAATCACAGGGATTTGAGACGGTGGAATGGAAAGATGTGACCCGGGAAAACCTGTCTCAGGCGGTAAAGGAATTTGCAGAGGCGGTAGAAAACAATGATGTTCCTTCTGATGGCCTGGTACTTTTGATGGAAGACATCGCTTATGGAGAGTCTCTGGGCAGGACGGCAAAATTCCCAAGGGATTCCATTGCTTTTAAATGGGCAGATGAGATTCAGGAGACAACGCTTTCCTATATTGAATGGAGTGCATCGCGGACGGGACTGATCAATCCGGTGGCTGTGTTTGAACCGGTAGAATTGGAAGGAACTACGGTGAGCCGGGCCAGTGTCCACAATATCAGTATTATGGAAAATCTGGAATTGGGGCAGGGGGACAGGATTACAGTTTATAAAGCGAATATGATCATTCCCCAGATTGCAGATAATCTTACCAGGAGCGGAGTCAGGGATATTCCGAAAGTCTGTCCTGTCTGCGGGGGGACTACTGAGATACGCCGTCTGAATGACGTGAAAACCCTGTACTGCACCAATCCGGATTGTGAAGCAAAAAAAATCAAAAGCTTTACCCTTCTGGTGAGCAGAGATGCTTTAAATATCGGAGGACTGTCGGAAGCTACTTTGGAAAAATTCATTGGAGCAGGATTTATCCATGAATACAGCGATATCTTCAAGCTGGAACGTTACCGGGAACAGATCGTGGAAATGGAAGGTTTTGGAGAAAAATCCTATGAAAACCTTATGGCTGCAGTCAGAAAAGCATCCGTCACAACTCTGCCGAGAATGATTTACGGTTTAGGCATCGCCGGTATCGGCCTGGCCAATGCCAAGATGCTGTGCCGCCAGTTCCAATATAATTTTGAACGTATGCGTCATGCGTCTTCGGAAGAACTGGTGGAGGTAGATGGCATTGGTCAGGTTCTGGCGGATGCATGGACAGAGTTTTTTTCAAAAGAAACAAACAATACCCAGGTGGACCATCTGCTTTCAGAATTGACCATAGAAAAGGAAGAGGAGTCAGAAGAGAATCCTTCCCTCACCGGAATGGTCTTTGTGATCACCGGAAACGTGGAATATTTTGCTAACCGGAAGGAACTTCAGGCTGCCATCGAAAGAAAAGGCGGGAAAGTTACCGGAAGTGTAACCAGCAAAACCACTTATCTGATCAATAATGATGTTGCTTCCAGTTCTTCAAAGAATAAGAAAGCGAAGGAACTGGGGATACCGATCATATCAGAGGCAGAAATCAGAAAAATGCTGGAGGAAGGTTAGGCCTGAGGCACATATTTCTGATACAGCCCTTTTAAAATCTGCAGATGGAGCAATTCGTCTTCTGCGATCCGGTGGAGATTATCACGTACGTTTTCATCTTCGATCCAGGCTGCCTGCATCAGGTATTTTTGTCTGGAACGCTCTTCTGCAGCCATAGAGATAGCCAGAAGGTCCTCCAGGCTGTTTTTATAGGAGAGATAAGCAGGTGTCCAGTAGCGGCATCGGTTATTCAAACAGCCGCAGGTACTCCACAGCCTGGGGTCAGCTCCAAGCCCCATGGCAAGCCGGCCAAATATTTCCAGATGATGGAGTTCCACAGCGGCCATTTCATGAAAAGCTTCTGAAATTTCCTGCCAGGAATCAGAAGAAAGCTGATTATAAAAATACAGGCTGGCAGCAGACATTTCTGAAATCTGTCCGCCTATATTGTCCAGCATAGCCGCAGCATAGTAGGGATTTTCTGCGGAAGGCTGAACAGGGGGATAGGGAAGCTGGGACTGATACATGGAAATTCCTCCTTTTTTATAACATGGATTCAATGATGTTTCATATTATGCAGGGGAAGCAGAAAATAGAAAGAGAATGTCCTGCCAGGATCATACCTGGCAGGAATTTTTTTTCTTATGAAACAAAAGGAGAAAGCCCCCGTAACAGATGCCCAGAAAAGCGATTTTTCCAGCGGTCAGGAAAAAAGGGTGGATATTCGGCAGCAGGGAAAGAGGGAGCACAGACAAAAAAGCGGCCAGGATACCGCAGGAAAGAAGGAGAAAACACACTGGTTTTACGATCATATTCCAGGCGTCCCAGGTAAAATCTGCATGGCATGTTAAGGCAAACAGATGCATCCCGGCCAGAATGATCTCGCTGACCAGCATTCCCCATAACAGGGCGGTGATTCCGAAACGGGGAATACCAAAAGATACAAAAGCCAGACGGATCAGCAGGGCAGCTACATTCTGGAGAAAGGTAACTCCTGTTTTTCCCAGGCCATTCAGGATACTCCCCATAGTAGTGGACAGATACAGAAAAGGACAGAGCCAGGATAAGATGACAATGAATCTTCCTGCATTGGCATCATGGAAAACAGCTGTGCCCAGATCATTGCCGTACAGGGTAAAGATACCGATACAGAAAATACCCATATAGAGGCTGTACCGGAGAGACATGGTGATAGCGCTGGAAATCCGGTTCTGGTTGCCTAAAGACTGGGCTTCGGCTACAGCAGGGAGCAGCAGGACAGCCATGGAATTGGTGATGGCAGAGGGAAAAAAGATAAATGGCATAGCCATTCCGGTAAGCACACCATATACGCTGTAGGCATCGGAAGAAGAAAGTCCGGAAGCCAGCAGACGGTTGGGAATCAGAATTGCTTCCATGCTGGCCAGAAGGTTCAGTACCAGGCGGTTTCCCATCAGGGGAAGTGCCAGCCCCATAAGGGCAGGAGCAACCAGACTAAATTCTGAAAACAGACCATTATGTACGGTGGCAGCGGAAGAAACGGTATGTTTTGGTGAGAACAGGGAGAACATGAGGACCGTATAGAGGGTAGAAGCAATTTCTCCTATGAGGTGACCGAAGACTGCCAACTGGACGGTAATGGGGATTCCTTTTTCTATCATAATATCGGCAATGAGGAAGACAGCTCCTATCCGGACGATCTGTTCGGTCAGTTGGGAAAATGCAGGTACCTTTGTCTTCTGGATGCCATAATAATACCCATTGATGCATGCGTGTATAGCAGAACAGGGAACAGACAGAGCCATATACGGAAGAAGGGCGGCGCAGCGGGGATCCAGAAGGATATTGGAAGCTAAAAAATCTGAGAAATTCCAGATAAGGCATGCCAGGATCACGGACATGGACAGAGAGATGATCAGCCCGGTACGGAAGACAGACCTGCTCTTTTCTGTATTTGCTGCTACAAACCGTGAAATTGCTGTCTGAATCGAACCGGCACACAGAGCGAAACAGATACCAAAAACCGGATGGATCATGTTATAAATGCCCAGTCCTTCCGCTCCGATTGTCCTGGAAAGGAAAATGCGGTAAAAAAATCCGAGAATACGGCTGAGAAAACCGGTAGCGGTAAGAATCAGAGTTCCGGTGAGGAAGGCTTGTTTGCGAGAGGAGAGATTCATACTGGCTCCTGAAAGGGAAATTGTTACAGCTTATGAGGCTGAAAAGAAAATCATGCCATAGCTTGTAATAAAAATATATTATTCCTATTGAAATTCTAGGAATATATTATATAATAGAACTGTAGGTGAAGCTTTTAACTTCTTTTCTACAGGAAAGAACCAAAATCCGAACGGAAAAGGTCGGATAGGAAAGGCGGATAACAATATGAATGAGAAGAAATTAATTTATCTGGATAATGCGGCAACAACAAAAGTAAAGCCGGAAGTGGTGGAAGCGATGCTTCCTTATTTTACAGAGTATTACGGGAATCCTTCTTCTGTGTATGAATTTTCCGAAGAATCCCGTAAGGGAATTACCCATGCAAGAGAAGTGATCGCCAATGCTCTTGGGGCAAAAACCAATGAAATTTATTTTACAGGCTGCGGTACCGAGTCTGATAACTGGGCATTGAAAGCTACCGCAGAGGCATATAAAGAAAAGGGAAACCATATTATTACCACGAAGATTGAACACCATGCTATCCTTCACAGCTGTGAGTGGCTGGAAAAACATGGTGTGGAAGTCACTTATCTGGATGTAGATGAAAATGGAAGAATCAGCCTGGAAGAACTGGAACAGGCAATCCGTCCGGAAACCATACTGATTTCCATTATGTTTGCCAATAACGAGATCGGTACGATCGAGCCGGTGAAGGAGATTGGCCAGATAGCCAGAAAGCATGGTATATTGTTCCACACAGATGCGGTGCAGGCATTTGGCCATGAACCCATCAACGTAGATGAATATAATATTGATATGCTCAGCGCCAGCGGGCACAAGATCAATGCGCCGAAAGGAGTCGGATTTTTGTATATCCGTACCGGCGTGAAGATCCGTTCTTTTATCCATGGAGGAGCTCAGGAGAGAAAACGCCGGGGAGGAACGGAAAATGTAGCCCAGATCGTGGGCATGGGAAGAGCAGTGGAGCTGGCGATGGAAAGCCTGGAGCAGAGAAAGGCAAAAGAAACAGAATTGAGAGATTATCTGATGGAGAAAGTCATGTCCACAGTACCCTATACCAGGATCAACGGGGATAGAAAGAACCGTCTGGCCAATAACATCAATTTTGCATTTCAGTTTATTGAGGGAGAATCCCTGCTGATCATGCTGGATATGGCCGGCATCTGCGGTTCCAGCGGTTCAGCCTGCACATCAGGTTCTCTGGACCCGTCCCATGTGCTGCTGGCTATCGGACTTCCTCATGAAATTGCCCATGGCTCTTTGCGCCTCACGCTCAGTGAGGAGAATACGAAAGAAGAAATGGATTATGTGGCGGAGACCATTAAAAATGTGGTGGAACGGCTCAGAAGCATGTCACCGCTTTACGAAGATTTTATGAAGAAAAATTCATGCGTAAGATAATAGGTGTCTAGAATAGAGAAAAGGAGAACGAGTATGTATACAGAGAAAGTAATGGATCATTTTGAGCACCCAAGAAATGTAGGGGAAATAGAAAATCCCAGCGGTATGGGAACAGTAGGCAATGCGAAATGCGGAGATATTATGAGGATTTATCTGGATATTGATGAGAATCAGATTATCCGTGATGTCAAGTTCAAAACCTTTGGCTGCGGAGCTGCTGTTGCAACCAGCAGTATGGCGACAGAACTGGTGAAGGGGAAATCCGTGCAGGAAGCTATGGCAGTGACGAATAAAGCTGTCTGTGAGGCACTTGACGGACTGCCACCGGTTAAGGTACACTGTTCCTTGTTAGCAGAAGAAGCCATTCATGCAGCGCTTTGGGATTATGCCCAGAAAAGCGGGATCCAGATTGAGGGACTGAAAAAGCCGAAGGCGGATATTGGCGAGGAAGAAATGGAAGAAGAGTATTAAGAGAAGAAAAGGACAGTCTGCTGGCAACTGGAAACAGGGACTGTCCTTTGCTTTTGATTTCACTGGTTCTGCTGACACAGTTCAGAGTATGAGTAGAAGGAAACAGGTATGGATAAGAAAAAAGTAGTGATCGGTATGTCAGGGGGAGTGGATTCCTCTGTGGGAGCATGGCTGCTGAAAGAACAGGGGTATGATGTGATTGGCGTTACCATGCAGATCTGGCAGGATGAGGCTCCGGAAATACAGGAAGAAAACGGAGGCTGCTGCGGGCTCAGTGCTGTGGATGATGCCAGAAGAGTAGCACAGCAGTTGGAAATCCCTTATTATGTGATGAATTTTAAACAGGAATTTAAGAAACATGTGATGGACTATTTTGTAGAAGAATATCTTCACGGAAGAACGCCAAATCCCTGTATTGCCTGTAATCGGTATGTAAAATGGGAATCTCTGCTTACCAGAAGTCTGGCAATCGGAGCAGATTATATTGCCACAGGGCATTATGCCAGGATTGAGAAACTGGAAAATGGCAGGTATGCCCTGAAGAAATCAGCTACGGCTGCAAAAGATCAGACATATGCCCTTTATAATCTGACGCAGGAACAGCTTTCCAGGACTTTGATGCCGGTGGGAGAGTATACAAAAGAGGAAATACGGGCCATAGCGGAAAAAATCGGCCTTCAGGTGGCCGGAAAAAAAGACAGTCAGGAAATCTGTTTTATTCCGGACCATGATTACGCAAGGTTTATAGAAGAACATGCATCCCAGGTGCCTCCAGAGGGGAATTTTGTGGATCTGGACGGTAACATTTTAGGAAAACACAAAGGAATTACTCATTATACCATAGGCCAGCGTAAGGGACTGAACCTTTCCATGGGACATCCGGTGTTTGTTACGGCAATCCGGCCGGAAACCAATGAAGTGGTCATTGGAGGTGGAAATGATGTTTATACGGACCGTCTGCGGTGTACCAATGTCAATTATATGGCCATTGACGGCCTTCATGGTGAGGAAGCAGTGGTCACTGCTAAAATACGGTACAGCCACAAGGGAGCTGTATGCCATATCAGGGAAATTGGAAACGGGATTGTGGAATGCGTCTTTGAAGAACCTCAGCGTGCGGTTACTCCCGGACAGGCAGTGGTCTTTTATCAGGGAGATTATGTAGCCGGAGGAGGCACCATTCTGTAACCGGAAGTGTTTTGTGAGATGGGAGAAAATAAAAAAATATGAGCCAACTACTACACAAAACCGGATTTATCGTGTATAATGCAGTAGTTGGCATTTCCATAAGGAGACATAGCGAAGAGGCCGTAACGCGGCGCACTCGAAATGCGTTTGTCGGGTCAAACCGGCACGAGGGTTCGAATCCCTCTGTCTCCGTTAAACATTGTGCTCGTCTTTGTGACAGTGAGAAAAACCCCTGCAAACTTGAGTTTGCAGGGGTTTTGCTGTTTTCACAGGGACTTTGATTGAACAACCGGCAGTGTTTTTATATAATACATACAGAGAACAGATAGAAAGAGGGGGTTATGATGAAAAACCAGTGGATCGAACTGATTCCTTCAGAGCCGGAACTGGCAAAGGAAGTTGCAGAGTACTACAGGAGAAACCGGGAATTTTTGAAGGCATTTGAACCGGAAAGAGAAGAAAACTTTTTTTCAGAAGAATATCAGAGAGAACTCCTGAAAAAAGAGGCGGATGACAGAAAACAGGGAACGTCATACCGGTTTTATATCAGACTGGTGGAAGCACCCAGGGAAATCATTGGTGTGATCGGACTGAATAATATTGTGAGAGGGGCATTCCAGTCCTCCTTTTTAGGGGGAAAATTAGACAATAAATATATCAATAGAGGATATATGTCTATGGCAGTGGATATGATCGTGAAGTATGGGTTTGAGGAATTGAAGCTTCATCGGATTGAAGGAAATGTCATGCCAAGAAACAAAGCGTCTCTCAGAGTGATGGAAAAAAATGGTTTTGTGTGTGAGGGGTTATCCAGGCACTATCTGAAAATCAATGGAGTCTGGGAAGATCATGTACATATGGTGAGACTGAATGAGGGAGAGCAGGAAAACAGGCTGGGGGCATTTGAAAAAATGCTGGAATCCGTGCGTTCCCAGTATGATACTACTGTGAAAAAAATGGACCAGCTTAAGGCAGAAGGGAAAGAAAAAACGGTTACATACCGCTAGCTTTTTGCCAATAAGCTGCAGTATCAAAATATGTTATCCTGTTATCAGGCTTATGGACTTTTAAAGGATGAGAAATAATAATAGTTTGTTATTCGCAGAAAAAGTCTGCAGGCAATTTTTGCCTGCAGACTTTTTCTATTATCAGGCCTTTTCCAGCGCCTGTTCCATGTCTTCCAAGAGGTCATCAATATGTTCAATACCAATGGACAGACGGATCAGACCTGGAGAGATTCCGGCGTCTCTTAACTGCTGGTCAGTCATCTGGCGATGGGTATGGCTGGCAGGATGGAGCACACAGGTTTTGGCATCTGCTACATGGGTAGCAATGGAAGCAAGTTTTAGACTGTCAAGGAAACGGACGGCTGATTCCCGCTGGCCTTTCAATTCTGCGGAGATGACACCGCAGGTGCCGTTTGGCATATATTTCTGAGCCAGATCATAGTATGTATCTCCGGGAAGGCCAGGATAATGGACGGCAGCAATCTTCGGATGGGACTGAAGGAATCTGGCTATGGCCAGAGCATTGGAGCAATGGCGTTCCACACGGAGCGGAAGGGTTTCCAGATTGACACCCAGAAGAAAACAGTTAAAGGGAGAGGGGATAGACCCCAGGTCCCTCATCAGCTGGGACGTAGCTTTTGTGATGTAAGCCAGTTTACCGAATTTTTCCGTGTAAATGATTCCGTGGTAGGAGTCGTCCGGTGTGGTAAGGCCGGGGAATTTTTCTTTGTGGGCATTCCAGTCAAAATTGCCGCTGTCTACGATACAGCCTCCCACCTGGGTGGCGTGGCCGTCCATATATTTGGTGGTGGAATGGGTCACGATGTCGGCCCCCCATTCAAAAGGACGGCAGTTTACAGGTGTTGCAAAGGTATTGTCCACGATCAGGGGAACTCCGTGAGCGTGAGCAGCTTTTGCGAAACGTTCAATATCCAGTACGACCAGAGCCGGGTTGGAAATAGATTCAGCAAATACCAGTTTGGTATTGGGACGGAATGCGGCGTTCAGTTCTTCATCACTGGCATCAGCGCTGATAAAGGTACAATCAATTCCCAGTTTTTTTAAGGTCACTCCTCCCAGGTTGAAAGTACCGCCATATATTTCTGATGTGCAGATAAAATGATCACCTGCTTCGCAGATATTGAAAATGGAGTAAAACGTGGCAGCCTGGCCGGAGGATGTGAGAATAGCGCCTACTCCGCCTTCCAGATCCGCAATTCTGGCTGCAACAGCATCATTGGTTGGATTTTGCAGTCTGGTGTAGAAATAACCGGAGGATTCCAGGTCAAACAACTTTCCCATCTCATCAGCGGAATCATACTTGAATGTAGTTGACTGGAAAATAGGAATCTGACGGGGGCCTCCATTGGATGGGGTCCAGCCGGAATGAATGCATTTTGTCTCGAGTTTCAGTTTTTTGTTCATACAGTGTTCCTCCTTGTGATTCCGTCCTTGAAAATGGCGGTTTTATCTTTCTGCCCAGTATAGCAGAACTTTTTGTACACGACAACTAAAATGTATGCCGTTGATTTCAAAAGGCGGTTATGATATGATGGATACTCAAAGACTGCGAAGAAGACCTTTAGAAGGAGAGACGGAATATGCCAATTAAAGTGCAGAATGATTTGCCTGCCAGGGCAATTTTGGAAAATGAAAATATTTTTGTTATGGACGAACACAGGGCCGTGACCCAGGATATCCGTCCATTGAAGATTGTGATTTTAAATCTGATGCCTACTAAGGAGGAAACAGAACTTCAGCTTCTCAGAGCTTTGTCCAATACCCCTCTTCAGATTGAAATCACCCTGCTGTGCGTGGAGAGCTATACGGCAAAGAATACCCCGGCTTCTCATTTGAATAAATATTATAAAAGATTTCAGGAGATACGGGAAAATAAGTATGATGGCATGATCATCACCGGAGCTCCGGTGGAGCAGATGCCTTTTGAAGAGGTAATATATTGGAAAGAACTGACCCAGATCATGGAATGGAGCCGAAGCCATGTGTTTAGTACGTTCCATATCTGTTGGGGAGCCCAGGCGGGATTGTTTTACCATTATGGAATCGGGAAAGTGATGCTTGAAAAGAAGCTGAGCGGAGTATATCTTCATGAACTGCTTCATAGGAAGGTGCTGCTGGCAAGAGGAATGGACGATGTGTTTTATGTGCCTCAGTCCCGGTATACCGGTATTGATGAGGAGGCAGTGGCCAAAGATTCCAGGCTTCAGGTAGTGGCAAGCAGCCCGGAGGCGGGAAGCTATATGATCATCGGAGATGGAGGACGCAGGATTTTCATTACCGGACATTCCGAATATGACAGAATGACCCTGGACCAGGAATACCGGCGTGATGTATCCAGAAATCTGAATCCTGAGGTGCCGGATCATTATTATCCTGACAGTAATCCGGATAACAGACCTTTGCTGACCTGGCGCGCCAACTCCAACTGCGTGTATTCCAACTGGCTGAATTATTATGTTTATCAGGAGACGCCATATGATGTGGCGGGAACGGTGTTTTCATAAAGGTAAAAGAAAAACCGGTGTGACCAAAGCCACACCGGTTTTTTATGCGGGAGATGGGACTTGAACCCACACGAGCATACACCCACAAGATCCTTAGTCTTGCCTGTCTGCCAATTCCAGCACTCCCGCG
>CALWQT010000007.1 GCA_944383765.1 uncultured Lachnospiraceae bacterium | reverse complement strand
CTGTTGGTTTTTCCGGCAGACCTTTTTTTTCTATGCGCAGGTTCGTCAAAACGGCTCTCCCACCTCCAAAAGATATTGAGAGGTACTGCTCTCAGATTGGAGGAATATCTTATGACAAATGCTACTTTGACAGATTCAGATCTTGCCGCTTCGCTGAAAGAGGTGACCACGGAGCATTTCTTTACACCAGAGCAATTTCAACGTGATGCAGATTTCTATAGAGCCCAAAGAATCACAACCGCAATGCTCAATTCCGGACTTATTTCCTTGTCACAGTTCAACAAATTATCGGAGCTAAATCGGAAATCTTTCTCACCGTTTCTTGCCGAAATCATGCCGAAACTCGTTGATAAAACTTAGCTTCAGAGGTAATATGTCACACTACCGAAGGGAGGTGAAGCCATTGAAAAAGGTCACAAAAATCAAGGGAAACAGCCATCAGCAGTTGTCGAAAAAGAAGCTCCGTGTTGCCGCCTATTGCCGTGTTTCCACAGACTCAGACGCACAGCTTGAAAGTCTGGAGGCGCAAAAAAGCCATTATGAAAATTATATTTCAAGCCGTGAGGATTGGCTCTTTGCAGGATTATACTATGATGAAGGGGTCTCCGGCACAAAAAAGGAAAAAAGGCCAGCGCTGTTGCAGATGATTGCAGACTGCAGAGCCGGAAAAATCGACTTTATCATCACCAAATCTATCAGTCGCTTTGCCCGTAATACTACTGACTGTCTCGAAATGGTACGCAAACTTTTAGAGCTGAACATTCCGGTTTATTTTGAGAAAGAAAATCTGAACACCGGCTCCATGGAAAGTGAGCTCTTTCTTGCCATATTAAGCAGTATTGCTGAAGGAGAATCTACTTCCATTTCCGAAAATAATAAATGGTCGATTCAGAAACGCTTCCAAAACGGAACCTTTAAACTCAGCTATCCGCCCTACGGATATGAATGGGATGGCAAGCAGATGATCATAAATCCGGATCAGGCAAGGATCGTCCGCTGGATTTTTACACAGGTGCTTTCCGGAAAAGGTACCCAGGTTATTGCGAATGAGCTGAACAGTAATAACATTCCCAGCAAAAAAGGAGGTCGATGGACTGCCACAACAATACGCGGTATGCTTGCCAACGAAAAATACACCGGTGATGTTATTTTTCAGAAAACCTATACGGACTCAAGCTTCAACCGGCACACCAACAACGGTGAAAGAGATCGCTATGCTCTTTCCGATCACCACGAGGCAATTATCACCCGAGAAGAATTTGAAGCTGTCAGCGCACTGGTAGCACAACGGGGAATAGAAAAAGGGATAGAAAAGGGCTGTGGAAAATACCAGAATCGCTACTGCTTCTCCGGAAAAATATTATGCGGCGAATGCGGAGATGTGTTTAAACGGCGAATCCACACCTGCTCAACCCACAAATATATCGCCTGGTGCTGCTGCACTCACATCGATGATAAAAGCCGCTGCTCCATGAAATACATTCGTGACGATGATCTGAAGGCTGCTTTTGTGACAATGATCAACAAACTTGTCTTTGGACATCGCATGATACTGATTCCCTATGTGAATGCCCTTAAGGATAACAATAAGGATGTTTCCCTGCACAGAATTCAAGAGCTTCAGAGCCTGCTGTTAGAAAATGCCGGTCAAAGAGAAACTTTGACAAAACTGATGGCCCAAGGCTACATTGACCAGATTCTTTATAATGAAGAAAACAATGCACTCTTATCCCAAGCAGAGCAATACCGCACGGAAATCAATGTCCTAAGCGAGCGCCTTTCGGGCGATACTTCGGAGCTTAAGGCTGCCATGGTCTTACTGAAATATGCTGAAAAAGCCGTGATGTTAGATGCCTTTGATGAAAATCTATTTGATCAAACGGTAAACCGGATTCTTGTGCTTTCCAGGCATGCAGTTGCCTTTGAGTTAAAATGCGGGCTGACCTTAAAGGAAAGGATGTGATGAAATGGGACACACGCCCTTCGGATATCGGATAGAAAACGGAATTGCAGTAATAGACGAGGAATCTGCCGCAAAGCTTCGCCGACTCTATGAGAATTATCTCTCCGGTATGAGTCTGAAAACCGCTGCGGCAAAAGCCGGAATCGAAACCTATCACGGAACGTCAAAGCGCTTACTAATGACAAAGCATTATCTTGGGGATGACTTCTATCCGGCAATCATCGATAAGGCAACCTTCAGCAGGGCGCAGGAAGAGCTCATGAAACGTGCCTCTGCGCTGGGCAGGTTAAACAAAGCCACACCCCCGAGGTCAATCAAAATCCCCACTCTCTTTTCTATCCGTAAGATTGAGAAGCATTATGACAATCCAGCTGCACAGGCTGAATATATTTACAGCCTGATTGATTGTGAGGTGAAATAATGGGAAATGTAATGGTAATTCCTGCCAAAAGACAGGTAGGAAACAATGTAAAGAGAGGACAAAAGCCAAAGCTCCGAGTCGCAGCGTACTGCCGTGTCAGTACTGACAGCGATGAGCAGGCTACCAGCTATGAAGCCCAAATCGAACATTATACGGAATATATTTCAAAGAATCCGGACTGGGTACTGGCCGGTATATTTGCCGACGAAGGCATCACAGGTACCAACACCAAAAAGCGTACCGAGTTTAACCGCATGATCGATGAATGCATGGACGGAAATATTGACATGATTATCACTAAATCCATAAGCCGTTTTGCCAGAAACACCCTGGATTGCCTGAAATATATCCGCCAACTCAAGGAGAAAAACATCCCTGTGTTCTTCGAAAAAGAATCCATAAACACAATGGATTCCAAAGGAGAGGTTCTTCTGACTATAATGGCTTCCCTGGCTCAGCAGGAAAGTCAGAGTCTATCCCAGAACATCAAGCTGGGACTACAATACCGCTACCAGCAAGGCCATGTACAGGTAAATCATAACCGTTTCCTCGGCTACACTAAGGATGCTGACGGTCATCTGATCATTGATCCCAACCAGGCAGAAATCGTGCGGCGCATCTACCGGGAATACCTGGAGGGATTTAGCATGGATAAGATTGCCGCTGGTCTGGAACGGGATGGGGTTTTGACGGGCGCAGGCAAAGTCAAATGGCACACCAGCACCATCAACAAAATTCTACGCAACGAAAAATACATGGGAGATGCTCTGCTGCAAAAAACCTACACAACCGATTTTCTGACCAAAAAACGCATCAAGAACAACGGCACCGTCCCTCAGTATTATGTGGAGAGCGACCATGAAGCCATCATTCCCAAAGACATTTTCCTGCTGGTCCAGGAAGAACTGGTACGCAGGAGAGTCGTTCGCACCAGTAAAAACGGGAAGCGCCGCAGCTATTCCTGCAAGCACTGTTTTGCACAGATGGTCTTCTGCGGGGACTGCGGGGAATTCTACCGCCGTGTCCACTGGAATAATCGCGGCTGCAAATCCATCGTATGGCGCTGCTGCAGTCGGTTAGAAAATACCGGCCATGCCTGCCGTAGCCGAACAGTAAACGAAGGTCTTCTTGAACAGGTTTCCATCGATGCCATTAACCAAGTGCTTTGTGAAAAGGATGATTTCCTGAAAACCCTACAAAGCAATATTGCAACAGTAATCCGCCAGGGAGATACGTTGTCCCCGGAGGTCATAGACGAGCGCCTGCAGGAGCTTCAAAAAGAGCTATTGAAAAAGGCCAACCAGAAGGATGACTACGATGCCATTGCAGATGAAATTTTACGTCTCCGGGACATGCGCAAGCAAGCCGAGGTGAATAGCACACGCATGGATGAACAGTTGAAACAGATCAACAGCCTTCAGGACTTCATCAAAAGTCAGCCGACCATCGTCACAGAGTTTGACGAGCTTCTGGTTAAAAGACTGATCGCCAAAATCACCGTATTTGAGAGTCAGTTCATCGTGGAATTCAGATCCGGGATTACAATCGAAATTGAAGCATAAACAAAGGCTCCCCTACTACCTATAACGGCAGTGTGGGAGCCTTCTTCTATTTTAAAATATCCTCAACATCTATCTCACAGCCACAACTCCCTGTTATCCAAACCACGAACTCAACTCTGCCCCAAAAACATCCAAACAGCCCACTCAACCTGTTCACATCCATATCGACAACTTAGCTGTCTGGCAAGCACCCTGGATATGTTTTGTCGATGCAATTTTTCCGCTATTTGGGCCTGACGCTGTCACCGGTGAATTGCCGAAAAAGCACAGGAAATATGGCACTTTTTACGCCTTACTGGTCAACCCGTGACATCAATACTACCGTCTCCACATGCCCGCTCCACGGGAACATATCACAACACCGTACCCTCTTCAGCTCATATCCGTGAGCCGCCAGGTATTTCACATCTCTGGCCAGGGTGGCGGAATCGCAGCTCACATACACCACCCGCTGCGGCTCCATCTTTACGATAGTTTCCAGGCACTTTTCATCGCAGCCCTTTCTTGGCGGGTCCACTACGATCACATCCGCTCTGGCATGATTCTTTTCATACTGTTCCGGAAGCACCTCTTCCGCCTGGCCTACAAAAAATTCTGCATTCTTCAGACCGTTGATTTCTGCATTTCTTCTGGCATCTTCAATAGCCTGGGGTATGATCTCCACCCCGTAAACTTTTTTTGCTTTCTGGGCCAGAAACAGAGAAATCGTTCCGATTCCGCAGTACAGGTCCCACACCGTTTCATTGCCCGTCAGCCCTGCATATTCCAGAGCTGTACGGTAAAGCTTTTCCGTCTGTACCGGATTCACCTGATAAAAGGACAGAGGGGAAATCTGATACCGGATATCACCGATATAATCCGAGATAAATCCCGGTCCTGCCACATTTACAATTTCCCGCCCCATGATCACATTGGTCCTGTCCTTATTGACTGAAAAAGAAAAGCTGGTCATTCCAGGTACTGCCTGCAGCCTTTCCGCCAGTATGTCTGCTTCCGGAAGCCGTTTTCCATTGATCACCAGGCACACCATGATCTCGCCGGTGCGGAATCCCTTTCGGATCAGTGCATGGCGGACCAGCCCCCGGTGTTCCGCCTCATCATAGGGTTCTATCCCGTATTCTTTCATAAAATCCCGGATAATCTCAAGAATCCTCCGGTTCTCTTCCACTCCCAGCAGGCAATCCTCATGTTCAATGATAGCATGGGTCCTGCCGGCATAAAATCCGGTAATGATCCTGCCGTCTTTGCTTTTTCCAAAGGGAAACTGGGCCTTATTCCGGTATCTCCACGGATGGTCCATTCCCATGATAGGCTCCATGGACAGAGTCTCCGGAGAAATCCCTCCCAGGCGGATCAGATTATTCTTCACCTTCCACTCCTTAAAACGCAGCTGCTCCTCATAATCCATGGCCTGGAGCTGGCAGCCTCCGCACCGCTTCGCCACCGGGCATGGTTCTTCCACCCGATGAAGGGACGGTGTAAGGATTTTCACCAGGCGGGCAAAGCCATACTGTTTCTTCTGTTTCATCACACTGGCTTCCACCACATCTCCTATGACCGTATCTTTTATAAACCAGATATATCCGTCTGTCTTCCCGATTCCGGCTCCGTCCTCACTCATATCTTCAATGGCAACCGTAAATATATCATTCTTTTTCATTTCCATATCTTATCAGCCTTCTGTTTTTCTGATATTGCTGTCCAGGAAGCGGTTAAATCCTATCCACCCCTTCGTATCTCCGGCTCCGTTCAGTGCTTCCAGCATGGTCTCCATCTTGGCATCTGTGTTGTCCGCAAAATTCAGCGCCAGCGCCTCCAATAATGCAGGTTTCTTGGGAGACCCATATTCCAGTTCCCCGTGGTGGGCAAGGATACAATGGATCAGTTCTGCAGCCAGCTTCTGGGGAAATCCCGGCATTGTCTCAATCTTTGCCATTACCATCTGGGAACCGATCACAATATGGCCTAACAGCTGCCCGGCATCGGTGTAATCATTTTCCGGAAATGCTGACAGCTCTTTTGTCTTTCCGATGTCATGGAACATGGCTGCCGTCAATAATAAATCTCTGTTAAGTGCCGGATACTGTTTTGCAAAGAAATCGCAAAGCTGCACCACGCTCAGCGTATGTTCCAACAGACCTCCCACAAATCCATGGTGAACGCTTTTTGCTGCAGAATGGGATTTAAACCCTTTTGCAAATTTCTGGTCTTCCACAAAGAAACTTCTGGCCAGATCCTGAAGATACCGGTTTTTCAGGGAAGCAATGTAGCTTTCCAGGGTCTGATACATTTCATCAATGTTTTTAGAAGACACCGGCAGGTAATCTTCCGGTATGTACTCCACATCTTCTGCTACCCGGATCCGTTTTACGTTCAGCTGGTTCGTGCCCTGGAATACCGTCACATCTGCATCCACATACACATAATCCAGAGTTTCAAAATTTCCGATTCCCGGTGAACCAAGATCCCAGATCTTAGCATCCACCGTTCCCGTTTTATCCTGAAGAAGAAGGCTGCCGTATTCTTTTCCTGTTTTCGTCAGGGCAATCTGTTTTGTTTTGCACAGATATACTTCTGAAACATGCATTCCTTCCCGAAGATTTGCAATATATTTCATGTTTCCGTCTCCTTTATCACCGATTATTTTTATAGAAATACGGAAGCCAGGCGATTACCTGGCTCCTACTGTTACCTGATATTCCAGTTCTTTATATTCATCCCGTCCATTGCGTTTTACCTGTACGGAAATAGTACTTCCTGTCTGCAGCCCTTCTACAATCTGCTGCATGTTTCGGACTGTACTCACTTTCTGCCCGGCTATCTCTGTCAGAATATCTCCATTCTGGATACCCGCTTCATAAGCAGGACTGCCGGAAACCACCTCAGTAATGTAGATTCCTGCCGGAAGTCCCTGGGCTTCCATATCTCTGGTAATATCCTGTCCCTTAATACCCAGGTATGCAGTACCCATACCATTGCTCATACGTTCGATCACGCCTTTATAATCGGATATACCAACTACAGCCGTAGTCCCTTTTACATTGTCATTGGCAAACTGAGTCGTTACCCAGCCTACGATCTCACCGGACAGATTCATCAGGAACGTTCCTTTTTCTGCATTGCCGCTGGCATCCGTATAAAGAATCCTGATACTGCCATCTGCTACCGCCACATTTTTCGCAACGTAATCAATGGTTCCATAGTCAATGGAATGAACTACCCCGATGGGACTTCCCACCGCAATGACCACATCTCCCATTTTCATCTGATGGGAATTTCCCAGGGGAAGGACCTGAACCTTTTCTACCATTGCGTTGTCCACATCTGCTTTGCTCACACTGATCACAGACATTCCGCTGACTTTATCAGTCTGTTTCTTTGTGCCGGATACTTCCGTATCATCGCTGAAGGTCACCCGGATGGCATCTGCCTGGGTCACCGCCTCTTCCGTAGTCAGGATCAGATATTCCGTGCCGGTTTCCGCGATCACCGCCCCTGCATAATATCCGGTATTTTCCACAGGATTGTTGAACCAGTCCGTTTCGTGACGCACGGAATGGACCGTTACAATACTTTTATCCACATCAGCCGCTGTCTGTTTTAAAGGCGCATAGATATTCCTGAAATCATCTATGGTAAACCGGTATCCGGCCACCGCTTTTTCCACCTGCTCTTCAATCGGTTCTTCTGACGGTGCTTCCGATGATGGTTCCTCTGCCACAGTGGTGGGAGGTACTTCTTCATCTCTGGGAATACTGACCGCTGTCTGTTCCGTGTCCTCTTCCTTTCCCGTACAGCTTTCCAACGCAGGGCAGGCAAGCACAAAGGTAACAGCTGCAACCACTCCGAATACGGCTCCAAATCCGGCGAATACCGCTGCCCGGCCTGCAAGTTCTCTCCTGCTCAGAGGCTGTTTTACAATCTTTTCATTGATGAACTGACGTTTATCCGTTGGCTCCTGATCCAGCTTATTATCTTCTGGCATAAAACACCTCCCAACTTTCAAGAATTCTCCAGCCTACAGCTGCAAAAACCTATTCCTATTATAAGGTCCTTCTCCCATTTATGCAAGACAGGATTGCTCGAAACCGGAACATCCCTTCCTGTTACGGGAAATGTAAGAAAATAACCGGGGAATCCTCTAGGAAATCCTGATGTTTTTTGTTATACTTTATAGTGCGTATGTTTACCTATTACAGGTTTTTGAAACTGCAGCAAATAAGCAAAGCAGGTGATATAGTATGAATCAGAAAGCACTGCACACATTGGAATACGATAAGATTATAGAAAAACTGGCGGAATATGCCGCATCTCCCCTGGCAAAAGAAATGTGCCGGAATCTGGTCCCCTCTTCAGACTTTGATGAGGTTGTCCAGTCCCAGTCGGAAACCAGCGATGCGGTCACCCGTGTACGGCAGAAAGGGAGCGTTTCTTTCGGAGGCATCCGGGATATCCGGGATTCTCTGAAACGTCTGGATATTGGCAGTTCTCTAAGCATTACCGAACTGCTGGCCATCAGTTCCCTTCTGACTGCATCTGCCAGGATCAAGGCATACGGCCGGCATGAAGACTCTGAATTTCCTGATGATTCCCTGGAAGAAATGTTCCGTTCCCTGGAACCGCTGACTCCGGTGAATAATGAGATCAAACGCTGTATCCTCTCGGAAGATGAGGTGAGCGATGACGCCAGTCCGGGGCTTCGCCATGTCCGCCGCTCCATGAAAAGCATACAGGATAAGATACATTCCCAGATGAACGCTATCTTAAACAGCAGCCGTTCCTATCTTCAGGAAGCTGTCATTACCATGAGGGATGGCCGGTACTGCCTTCCTGTAAAGGCAGAACACAAAAGCCAGGTTGCCGGTATGGTCCACGATCAGTCATCCACCGGTTCTACCCTGTTTATTGAGCCCATGGCCATTATCCGTTTAAATAACGATCTGCGCACACTGGAAATCCAGGAACAGAAGGAAATCGAAGCCGTGCTGGCAGATCTGAGCAACCAGCTGGCGCCTTATCTGGAAGAACTGAAAATCAATCAGGACATTCTGGTAAAACTGGATTTTATTTTTGCCAAAGCTTCTTTATCCAGACATTTTAACTGTTCCGCCCCGGTATTCAACCGGCAGCGGCGGATACGCATCAAGGATGGCCGCCACCCTCTTCTGGACCCGCAGAAAGTGGTTCCCATCAACATTCATCTGGGTCAGGATTTTGATCTTCTTATCGTTACCGGTCCCAATACAGGCGGAAAAACCGTTTCCCTGAAAACCGTTGGGCTTTTCACCCTCATGGGACAGGCAGGCCTCCATATTCCTGCCTTCGACGGCTCGGAACTGGCTGTATTTGAAGATGTATTCGCAGATATCGGCGATGAACAGAGCATTGAACAGAGCCTCAGTACATTTTCTTCCCACATGACCAATATTGTGAAAATCCTGGAACAGGCAGATTCCAATTCTCTCTGCCTGTTTGACGAACTGGGAGCCGGGACAGACCCTACAGAAGGCGCCGCACTGGCTATTTCCATTCTGTCTTTCCTCCACAACATGAAATGCCGCACCATGGCTACCACCCATTACAGTGAGCTGAAAGTCTTTGCTCTCACTACTCCCGGTGTGGAAAATGCCTGCTGTGAATTTAACGTGGAGACTCTCCGCCCTACCTACCGTCTTCTGATCGGTATCCCGGGAAAGAGCAATGCATTCGCCATTTCCAGAAAACTGGGACTGCCGGATTATATCATTGAAGATGCCAAAAACCATCTGGAAGAACAGGATGAAACCTTTGAGGACCTGCTGGCCCATCTGGAAGAAAACCGGGTGACCATTGAACGGGAGCGGGCCGAGATTGAAACTTACAAAGCAGAGATCGAAGACCTGCGCAAAAAACTGAAAGCAAAAACGGAACGCCTGGACGAACGGAAAGAGACCCTCCTGCAAAACGCCAGGGAGGAAGCCCAGAAAATCCTGAGGGAAGCCAAAGAAACAGCTGACCAGACGATCCGGAATATCAACAAGCTGGGAGATTCTGCCGGTCTTACCAAGCAGCTGGAAGCAGAGCGTACCCGTTTAAGGGAGCAGCTTCAGGGCGTGGAAAAATCCATGTCTCTGGGCGCCAAGGACAAAAAGCCGAAGAAAGCTGTATCCCCAAAATCCCTGAAGATCGGAGACGGGGTAAAAGTCCTGACCATGAACCTGAACGGAACTGTCAGCACCCTCCCCAATGCCAAGGGAGATCTGTATGTGCAGATGGGAATTCTCCGTTCCCTGGTAAATATCAAAGACATTGAGCTGCTGAACGAACCGGTAGTCACCGGGCCTGCCATTTCCAAAACCGGAAGCGGAAAGATTAAGATGTCCAAATCTTCCACCATCTCTCCGGAGATCAATCTCATTGGTATGACAGTGGATGAAGCCCTTCCCGTACTGGATAAATACCTGGACGATGCTTATCTGTCCCACCTGAACACAGTCCGTGTGGTTCATGGCAGGGGAACCGGAGCCTTAAAAGCCGGCGTCCATAAACACCTGAAGAAACTGAAATATGTAAAGGAATTCCGCCTGGGAGAATTTGGGGAAGGAGACACAGGCGTGACGATTGTGACATTTAAATAAACATTATCTCCAAAGGAGGATCTTATGGCCGAAAAACAAAAAGTGTTGATCGTAGATGATGATGAAAATATTGCTGAACTGATTTCCCTTTATCTCATCAAGGAATGCTATGAAACCATGATCGTAAACGACGGAGAATCTGCCCTGAAAGCTTTTCCCGAATTTAAGCCAAACATTATCCTGCTGGATCTGATGCTCCCAGGTATGGACGGATATCAGGTCTGCCGTGAACTTCGCAGCACCTCCCAGGTTCCCATTATCATGCTCTCTGCAAAAGGAGAGATATTTGACAAAGTACTGGGACTGGAATTAGGAGCCGATGACTACATGATCAAACCTTTTGACTCCAAGGAACTGGTAGCACGGGTGAAGGCCGTTCTGCGCCGTTACCAGCAGCCGGCTGCCCCTGCCGTATCTTCCAGCGAACAGCAGGGTGAATTTGTAGAATATCCGGACCTGGTGGTGAATCTTACCAATTACTCCGTCCTCTATAAAGGTCATTCTGTGGAAATGCCCCCCAAGGAACTGGAACTCCTCTATTTTCTGGCTTCCTCTCCCAATCAGGTATTCACCAGGGAGCAGCTGCTGGACCATATATGGGGATATGAATATGTGGGAGATACCAGAACCGTAGACGTACACATTAAGAGGCTGAGAGAAAAGATCAAGGACCACAGCGGCTGGGCTCTTACTACGGTATGGGGAATCGGTTATAAATTCGAGGTGAAAAAATAATGCGTTTTCATTCTCTCTATGCAAAATTTTTGCTGGGATATCTGATTTTTGGCTTATTGGGCTTTATCACCATCTCTACCTTTTCTTCCAGAATGACCTACCGCTATCTGATGGAGGAACAGTATGATACCCTGTACCGGGAAGCCAACCTGATCGCCTCCCAATGCAGCAGCACCTACCATGGAGAACAGGCAAACCTGGCTTCTGCCTATCCCCAGATGACTGCCCTGGCTTCTTTTCTTGGCGCAGATATCTGGGTGGTAAACCGCCAGGGAGAAATGGCCCTGGATACCAGCGGCACCTATTCTGCCGGTACGGTAATCCCTGATTTTGATCCGGCAGCAGGCGTACAGCCTTATACGACAGGAAACTATTATCAGATGTTTGACTACGATGTACTTACCGTGTCCGCCCCCATTACAGGAAACTATACTACCTATGGATATGTGCTGATCCATCTGCCTTTATCCCAGATACGGAATATGCAAAGCGGTATTCTCAACCTGATCTACATTACTTCCGCAGTGCTGTTTGGATTGTCCCTGATCATCCTGCTGGTTTTTACCAAAATCGTATATCTTCCCCTGGTAAAAATCCGGGAAGGGGCCAACGAATATGCTGCCGGAAATCTGGAATATAAGATCAAAGTGGATTCCCAGGATGAGATGGGATACTTATCTGCCACCCTGAATTATATGTCAGGAGAATTAAACAAAATGGAAGAATACCAGCGTACTTTTGTTGCCAATGTATCCCATGATTTCCGTTCTCCCTTAACTTCCATCAAAGGATACCTGGAAGCCATCATTGACGGCACCATTCCTCCTGAAATGCAGGAAAAATATCTGAAACGGGTCATTTCAGAAACGGAACGTCTGAATAAACTGACCCAGGGAATGCTGACCTTAAATTCCCTGGACAGCAAAGGATACCTGTCCCGTTCCAATTTTGATATTAACCGGATCATCAAGGATACCGCCGCATCTTTTGAAGGCACCTGCCTGAAAAAGGGGATTACCTTTGACCTTACGTTTTCTTCCTCAAAAGAAATGGTTTTTGCTGACCTTGGCAAGATACAGCAGGTCCTCTATAACCTGATCGATAACGCCATTAAGTTCAGTCATGATAATTCTGTCATCTATATCCAGGAATCCGTACGCCATGAAAAAGTATTCATATCCGTAAAAGACACTGGAATCGGCATTCCCAAAGACAGCATCAAAAAAATCTGGGAACGTTTTTACAAAACCGACTTATCCCGTGGCAAAGACAAAAAGGGAACCGGCCTGGGACTTGCCATTGTAAAGGAAATCATACAGGCCCATGGAGAAAACATTGATGTGATCAGTACGGAAGGGGTAGGAACTGAGTTTATCTTCAGTCTCCCAAAAGCCACTAATCTGTAATCTTATCCATATACAGCAAAAGAGCAGGACCACCTCAAGCGGTCCTGCTCTTTTTATCCCATTCTTTATTTCCACTCATATTTTGTCAGCTTTCCCTGAAGCCTCATATCTTCAAATCCGTTCTGACGCAGCGCTTCATATAAAATCACAGCCACGGAATTGGATAAATTCAGAGAACGGATATCCCCCCACATGGGAATCCGTACACAGGTCTCCTGATTTTCCAGTAAAATTTCTTCCGGAATTCCACGGCTCTCCGGTCCAAACATAATATAACAGTCTGGTTCATAGGCTACATCCGTATAAACCCTGGGGGCTTTTGTAGTTGCCATATAGATCTTCGCCCCCGGATTCCGCTCCAGAAAATCCTTGAAATCACAATAGACCGTCACATCAAGCTTATCCCAGTAATCCAGTCCAGCCCTTTTAATCGCTTTCTCATTCAGTTTAAACCCCAGCGGTTCGATCAGATGAAGCCTGGTGTCCGTAGCCACACAGGTACGGCCAATATTTCCCGTATTTGCCGGCATCTCCGGCTCGTAAAGCACAATGTTCATCATCTTACTTCATTTCCTTTTCCAAACGCTCTACAAAACGGCGGATCCTTTCCAGGGCTATCTTCAGATTTTCCAGGGAATAGGCATAGGAAATCCTCAAAAAGCCTTCTCCGCTGTCACCAAAAGCAGTTCCAGGTACTACCGCCACTTTCTCTTCTTTCAACAGTCTTGTGGCAAACTCATCAGAAGTCATACCAAATTTCTTAATGCTGGGAAATACATAAAACGCGCCATAAGGCTCAAAGCAATCCAGTCCCATTTCCCTTAAGGCATTCACCAGATAACGCCGCCTCTGATTGTAGGATTCCCTCATGTTCTGCACATCTTCATCTCCATTTTTTAAAGCGGAGATTGCCGCATACTGGCTGGTAGTAGGCGCACACATAATGGCAAACTGGTGAATCTTCAGCATCTGTTTCAGGATATCCTTCGGCGCCGCTGCATAGCCAAGGCGCCAGCCGGTCATGGCATAGGATTTTGAAAAGCCATTGATCAGGACTGTACGTTCCTTCATACCCGGAAGAGAGGCTATGGTGGTGTGTTCCCCTTTGTATGTAAGTTCACAGTAAATCTCATCAGAAATCACAAACAGGTCCTTTTCGGTCACAATCTCTGCAATCTTTTCCAGGTCTTCCTTCTCCATAATAGCTCCCGTAGGATTATTGGGAAACGGCATGATCAGAATCTTAGTCTTAGGTGTCAGCTTCTCCAGCAGCTTTTCCGGAGTGAGCCGAAATTCATCTTTTTCTTCCAACTCAATAATAACCGGAACACCCCCTGCCAATATGGTACATGGCGTGTAAGAAACATAACTGGGCTGGGGAATCAGCACTTCATCTCCCGGGTCCAGCATAGCACGGAGAGCCACATCAATGGCTTCACTTCCTCCTACCGTCACCATGACCTCCTGATCCGGGTCATAAAGGACATTGCACCGGCGCTTCAGATAATTACAGATTTCTACCTTTAAATCTTTCAAACCTGCATTGGATGTATAAAAGGTTCTTCCCTTTTCCAGAGAATAGATTCCTTCCTCCCGGATATGCCACGGAGTATCAAAATCCGGCTCCCCTACTCCCAGAGAAATGGCATCATCCATTTCACTGACAATATCAAAAAACTTCCTGATACCGGAAGGCGGTATCTTTACAATGGTTTCTGACAATGGATTTCTCATAAGCTGATCAACATCCTTTCATCTTTATCCTCTTTCGCCATAACAGTACCGTGATCCTTATACTTCTTCAAGATGAAATGAGTTGATGTACTTAAAACCGAATCAATAGGAGACAGTTTTTCCGATACAAACTGGGCTACCTGTCTCATGGTCTTGCCTTCCAGGATAATGGTAAAGTCAAAAGATCCTGACATCAGGTATACCGCTTCCACCTCATTATACTGATAGATTCTCTCTGCAATCTTATCAAATCCCATATCCCTCTGAGGCGTTACTTTCACTTCAATAAGAGCTGTTACCTTCTCCTCACCGGTTTTCTCCCAGTCAATCAGTGTGTGATATCCGCAGATAATATGTTCTTTTTCCATCTGGGCAATCTCATTAGCCACTGCGACTTCACTTTCTCCCAATAATACCGCCAGATCTTTCAGATCAATCCTGCTGTTTTTCTCAATTACCGCCAGTATCTTCTCTCTCATATCAGATGCCTCCTATCCTTTTTCTGGCCATACGGCCCCTACTTTATGATAAACCGTGCAGAAAAGGCTGAAAGCCTGCCCTGCACGGCACACCAATCTCTCACCCGAAATATTCAGGCAGAATTTTTTTCAGTTCGTCTTCCTGCGGACGTTCCAAATATCCGATTCCTTCTTCCGTCAGGATCTCTCTTGCAATGCCCTTTTTTACCCGTCCGATCACTGCAGCCGGAATGCCTTCCTGATGTAATCTCTGTGTCAGCCGGTCTCCCCGGGCTGCTGTCAGGAGAATACAGTTATCCGTATACATCCGATATGGATTTCTGTCATATTCCTCACAGATTTCTATGGTCTCCTGGCGGACAGGAATTTTCGCCAGGGAAAACTCCACTCCCATTCCATAAGCCCCAGACAGATCCCAGACAGCTTTCAGGATACCGCCTTCCCTGACCGTCTGGCATTCGGATATCGGATATCCGTTCCAGCCACTGAAGGTTTCCGGAAGAATGATTTCTTCATAGGAAATCACTTCTTCCAGATAATTTTGTGAAAACCGGTGGGAAAGTTCTTCCCATCTGGTCTTGACAATCTCTGCCGCACCTCTTCTTGCAATATACCCTGCAACTACCAGGTCATGTTCCGGCTCCATATATCCTGTATTTTCCCGTTCTATCCGCCTCATGGCTTATGCCCCCGGAGCTACAGGCCCGCTATCTGCTGGAGCCTGGGGTGCCGGTGTCTGGGACGCCGGCGTTTCCGGTGAAGGAGTTGCTGCCGGTCCCGGTGCAGTCTGGGTCTGGTCTGCGGGACTATCTAAAGCAGCCCCCGGACCACCGTTTACGCCTTCCACCGGCTGCGGTTCCGTCGGTGCCGGTGTTTCCGGTACCGTTTCCACCGGTGCCGGCGTTGTTTCCGGCGCTGCCGGCCCTACCTCATAGATCGCTTTGGAAGCGTTATAGGTATCTGTATGGAGCAGCGTCCGTTCCGTCTCCACTCCATCTACCGTAACTACCTTCCACAGTCTGGACCGAAGTCCTGTATGTCCGGATGATACTTTCCTTCTGGTTCCCGGCGCCAGAGAATTATTCACTTTTTCAATCGGTGCGCCAGGGTCGATTCTCTGAAGAGTTTCCGAAATATATTCTACTTTCCGGTTCTCCGGTCTGGTCTCCTGTCCATAACAGGTAAAGGTCAGTTTTCTTCCTGATGTATATGCCTCAATATAAATAGGAGTACTGTAATTGTTGGTAATCTTAATGTCCTTATAAGTTCCTGCGATCGCAGCATCCATAGACGGCTTCACATAGGCAACCGTCATGGAATGATTCTGCCTCTGGGTAATCTCCAGTTCTGCTTCCAGCGCCATTCCGTACATAGTGGTCGCAATCTGGCATACTCCGCCTCCGATACTGTCCACCACCTGCCCGTTTTCATAAGCAGCTGCTGATTCATAGCCGTTGGCCTTCGTAAAAGGCTGCATACATTCATATCCGGAAAGGGTCTCTCCCGGCATCAGCACCTTCCCATTGATCTTAGAGGAACCCACCTGAAGGTTCTTTACCCGGGCCGAGCCGCTGCTGCTGAAGTCTGTGGTACAGGTCCCCAGCACATCCTGGATAGAAGCCAGCATTTCTGTGGTGATTGCCGGATCACTTTCCGTCACCACTGCTTCCACTTCAAGAGGTCCATCCAGACCATCCCCAACCGCCTCATTAATCGCCTGAACGGTAGCATCAATATCCACTGTCACTCCTTTTTCAGAAGGAGTGACCACAAACTGTCCATTTTCTCTGGTGATCGTGGCATTCTTAGCCGCCCCGCTTAAATCGGTACATTTTTCATTCACAAATGCTGCCACTTTCTCACTGTCTACCGCTGTCTCTATGGAAATCTCTGCCCCTTCCTGCTGCAGATCCATATTTGCCATATACCGCTTTAACAGATTGCCTTCTGTAAGCTGAGCAACAGTTTCTTCCACTGCGTCCCGGTTGCTCCAATGGAATCCCAGTTCCTCCGAAGAAGTCTCAAAAGCCTGTTCTCCCACTTTCAATGTTATGGTCTGATTCTGAATACTGTTTACATATTCCTCGATTTTCTGATCTGCCTCTTCCCTGGTAAGTCCCCCCAGGTCCTGTCCTCCTACCTTCAAGCCTGCCGGCAGTCCTGCGGCCCAGATATAAGAGCTGCTCCCAGCTCCTACGCCAACTGCGCAACATACAGCCACAGCCGCAATGATCCATGTTTTCTTTTTCATAAATCTCCCTCTGTTCCAACCAAACTCATACTCTCACTTAAATAGCGGAAAACATAGCCGCTGCCATAGACAAGACCATAGATGCTACCAGGATCACCACAATAATAGTGGAAATTACTTTTTTCATTTTTTTATCTTTAAAATTCATCATCGCACTTCACCTCTTTTATAAAATTCTTCCATACTTTGATATGATTTTATCCGTGATCCGCGAAATTTCATTTCGACTTAAATCGTCAATCTGCGCAGATAACGTTATTTTATGATATTTTAGTAAATCACGCAATACTTCTTTTTGCCTTTTTGTCCCCGGCTGTTCCCGTTTTACTTTGTAATTCAGGAGATGAGACTGAAAGGGTTCCGGCTCTTTTTCACCGTAGAGAGCTTTCAGTTTTTCATACAGACTGCAGGCTGCCAGGGCATCGGACAGCGCCCGGTGGACCTTTCCCATCTCTATTCCGTAAAAATCACAGGCTGCCCCAAGGTTTTTCCTTTCTGTTTCCGGCATAAATTTCCGGCAAAGCATCAGGGTATCGATCCCCTGCCTTTCAAACCGGTAACCCCGGTTCACTGCTGCCCTTTTTAAAAAACTGTAGTCAAACAGGATATTGTGGCCAAGCAGCGGCAATTCTCCACAAAATTCCAGAATCTCCGGAAGGATTTCCCCAATATCCGGACAGTTTTCCACCATATCCCCTGTAATTCCTGTCAGTTCTGTGATTCTCTCCGCAATACTCCTTCTGGGATTCACAAATGTGGAATATTCTGCCACTCTGACCCCATGTTCTACCTTTACCGCCCCGACTTCCAGAATCCTTTCTGTTTTGGGATTCAGCCCTGTTGTCTCCAGGTCAATGGCTATATAAGAGTCCGTCATGACTTTCCCTCCGCTCCCGGACATAAATCCTGTAGGAAGCATTCTCTGCACTTAGGATTTCTGGCCGTACAGATAGTCCTTCCCAATGTAATGATATGGATATTCCACAAAATCCATCGTTCTTCCGGCAGCACTTCCATCAGCTGATACTCCACTTTCTCCGGGTCCGTCTCTTCCGTCAGCCCCAGCTTCCTGGATATCCGCTTTACATGAGTATCTACCACAATACTGGGTTGATGATAAATATTTCCCCGGATCACATTGGCAGTCTTTCTTCCTACTCCCGCCAGTGACGTGAGCGCCTCCATATCAGATGGGACCTTACCGCTATACGTTTCCACCAGTTCTTTACAGCAGGCAATGATATTCCTTGCCTTCGTATGATAAAACCCGGTGGAATGGATATCCTGTTCCAGTTCCTTCAAATCCGCCTTTGCAAACTTTTCCAGAGAATCATATTTGCGGAACAGTTCCCTGGTCACCAGATTCACTCTGGCATCGGTACACTGGGCGCTGAGGATCACAGCGATCAGAAGCTGCCATGGGGTTTCATACTCCAAAAAACACCGGTATTCCGTCCCGTACTCCTTATCCAGACGTCTTAAGATTTCCCTCACTCTTCCCTTACCCGCATATCCTACCACGGTAGCCTGGGCATTATAAGTGAGCGGGTCCCGTTTCTCATAATCAAACAATACGATTCTTCCGTCCCCCATCACTTCTCCGTGGAGATGGCGTTTCTGTTCCGAGGTACTGCGGTAAGGTTTCAATTCCTCCCGGTATGGGCTCATATCCGGGGCAAACGAAGGTCTGCTCTTTACATTTTCCCTCAGATACAGGTCATACATCAGAAGGTCCCGGTATTTTTCCACATCAAGTCCCTGGCTCTCCACAAACCGGAACATAATCTCATATCTGGCAAGACGGCTGTGGCTGATGCCTGACAATCCCTGGTCCCTGTAATAGGATGCCAGTTTCTCAAACATAGTAAACGGCGATCCCCATTCCTCCCCCAGTTCTTTCACCGTATAGGTGAATTGATGGCTGTTATAATATACCTCTACCATATCTTCTATCCCTTTCAGACGGATCACATCCTCATAAGGAAGCCATCTGGTGGAAAGAACTTCATAGGGCGGGGCACTCTGGTAAATGAGCCCATAGGAATCTGCCATCTGAGCCATATAAGAGCCCTGAAGTACCTTCAGGAATCCCAGCTGCAGCTGTTCCGGTTCCATATGGTAAACATCGTCAAAGGACTGATGGAAACTGTCATAATTTTCATAAGGCAGTCCGGCAATCAGGTCCAGATGCTGATGTACATTATTCCCCTGATTGATCTGCTTTACCACCTGGCTGAGTCTGGATAAATCCATTTTTCTGCGTATTTCCTCTATGGTCCTGGGATTCGTAGTCTGTACCCCGATTTCCAGCTGCACCAGCCCCGGCCTCATTCTGGATAACAATTCCAGTTCTTCTTCATCCAGAAGGTCTGCGGTTATCTCAAAATGAAAATTGGTAATCCCGTTGTCGTGTTCCAGGATATACTGCCAGATTGCCATGGAATGGCTCTTTTTACAGTTAAACGTTCTGTCGATAAACTTTACCTGGGGAACCTTCCGCTCCAGAAAGAATTCCAGTTCTTTATATACCAGTTCCAGGCTCCGGAACCGCACGGACTTATCTATGGAAGACAGGCAGTAACTGCAGGAAAACGGACAGCCTCTGCTGGTTTCATAATAAATAATCCTGTTTTCAAATCCTTCCAGATTCTGATAGGGAAATGGAATCTGATCCATGGATATCACTCCCCGTTCCCCTGTAAAAAAGATTTCTCCTTCTCTGCGAAAAGCAATTCCCTTTACTTCTTCCCAGGATAATGTTCCGCTGCAGGCAGACAACACTTCTCCAAACGTCTCCTCGCCCTCGCCGATCATGACTCCTTCCACCCCAGGCTCCTGTTCCAGAATCTCCCGTGCCCGGAAGGAAACCTCCGGTCCGCCCAGCCAGATCCTCGTCCCAGGAAGCAGATGGGAAATATCCTTTACCAGTCCCATCACATATTCTATATTCCATATATAGCAGGAAAAGCCCAAAAAATCGGGCTTTCTTTCATAAATATCCTGCAGTATCGTATCCATTCTATGGTTGATGGTATACTCTCCTATCTCCACAGAAAGACCGGGAATACGGCTCTCCCCATAAGCTTTCAGAGTATAAATTCCCAGATTGGAATGGATATATTTCGCATTGATTGCTGCCAGTAAAATATTCATAATGTTTTCTCCCAGCCTATACTTCCAGCTGGATCTTCCTTCCTGTTGGCTGATATTGATAGTATCTGACACCCGCTGCATTCAGCATACGCTTGGAAGCACGCACCGCCGGCGTATCCGCATATTTATCTTCCTGATAGATCAGCGTCCGTATTCCCGCCTGTATGATGGCCTTCGCACATTCATTGCAGGGGAACAGCGTCACATACAGTTTGCTTCCTTCCAGGCTTCCTCCCCGGTAGTTCAGGATCGCATTCAGTTCACTGTGGGTGGTATAAAAATACTTACTGTTATAAGGGTCGTCCTTCTCGTGCTCCTTTCCCCAGGGGAACTCATCATCCGAACAGCCTTTTGGAAATCCATTATAACCTATGGACAAAATCTTATTGTCCTCGCTGACAATACAGGCCCCCACCTGAGTGCTGGGGTCTTTAGACCGTTTTGACGCCAGCATAGCCACACCCATAAAATATTCGTCCCATGTAATATAATCTTCTCTCTTCTGTGACATCCTATACTCCTCCTTTACCGTCTTTCATTTCAGACTCTGATGATCTTATGGCCCGCTGCCTTTGTCAGACGGTTCATAATCGCCTGCCCCAATTCTGTTCTTGGAAATCCCTCGCAGTAAATACAGTCTGCCTGGCACTCATCAAATTTCCGGAGCACCCCATACAGGTTATGGGCAATCGTCTCTTCTTTCTCTCTGGAACCCATACAGAGCAAAATCCAGTTCTCATGATTTTTTCCGGCATAAAAAGATTCCGTCTCTTCCGTACAGATGATTCCCACCCGTTTTCCCTGCTGGCCTGCCTCTGATGCCAAACGGCAGATCTCTTCCGCCATAGCCTGCAGCTCTCCTTCCACCAGCACCATATCCGCTTTTGGTGCATAATGACGGTATTTCATTCCCGGTGCCTTCGGATGCACGCCTTCTTTCATCGGACCGGTAATGGCAGGGTCGATCTCCACATGGCCCAGCAAGTCTGTGAGCATTTCCATGGTAATCGCTCCCGGCCTCAGCAGCATGGGAACCTCTCCGGTAACGTCCACAATCGTAGACTCCACTCCGATTCCCACCGGACCGCCATCCAAAATCATTTCAATCTTTCCGTTCATATCCTCCCACACATGATCTGCGGTGGTAGGGCTGGGCCTGCCTGATGTATTGGCGCTGGGAGCCGCTACCGGAACTCCTGCCAGTTTGATCAGACGGTTTGCCACCGGATCACTGGGCATACGCACTGCTACCGTTTCCAGTCCTCCCGTGGTTCCATAAGGGACCGCATCACTTTTGGGAAAAATCATGGTCAGTGGTCCGGGCCAGAATGCCTTCATCAGCTTTCTCGCTGCTTCCGGAATCTCTTTTACCAGAGGAAAAAGCCCCTCTTCATCTGCAATATGGGCAATCAGCGGATTATCAGAAGGCCGGCCTTTCGCCTCATAAATCTTCCTGGCTGCCTCCCCATTTAATGCATTGGCCCCCAAACCATATACGGTTTCCGTAGGAAACGCCACCAATCCCCCATGTTTCAGGATTTCTGCCGCTTCCATCAATTCATTGTCTTTCGGATCTGTTTTATCTTTTATGATAATTCGTTTCGTTTCCATATAAAACCGCCTCAGCTTCCTATGTAAATACAAGTGCCCGAAACTCACGGGCACTTTTCTAATAACATATCACTTTCCCCAGGCAATAGCAACGGATTTTTCTTGCAATCTCAGTTACATTCTGCTAATATTAGGAACATAGTGCAAAAAGGAGGCGGCAATATGGCACTTATCATACCGAAAGATTACGATCCAAAGCTGACAATCCGTCAAACGGAGGAAGCGATCAAATACATTCGTGATACCTTTCAGAAAGAATTTGGAAAGGAAATGAATCTGGAACGTATTTCAGCCCCTTTGTTTGTTCCTAAGAGCAGCGGCTTAAATGATGACCTGAATGGAGTAGAACGCCCTGTTTCCTTTGATATGATCGGAGTTCCAGGGGAAACTGTGGAAGTCGTCCATTCTCTCGCGAAATGGAAACGTATGGCTCTCCATGAATATGGATTTCAGGTGGGAGAAGGCCTGTATACCAATATGAATGCAATCCGCAGAGACGAGGAACTGGATAATCTTCATTCCTGTTATGTGGACCAGTGGGACTGGGAAAAGGTAATCCGCAAAGAAGACAGAACCATAGAAACGCTTCAGGATACTGTTCGTACGATTTTTAAGATCATCAAACATATGCAGCATGAAGTATGGTACAAATATCCTGAGGCAGCGAAACATCTTCCGAAAGATATTACTTTCGTCACCAGCCAGGAACTGGAAGACCGTTATCCTGATAAAACACCTAAGGAACGGGAAAACCTTATTACAAAAGAACATGGCTGCGTATTCCTGATGCAGATCGGAGATAAGCTGGCCAGCGGAAAGCCACACGATGGAAGGGCACCGGATTACGATGACTGGGCTCTGAACGGCGATATCCTGTTCTGGTTTGAAAATCTCCAGTGTGCTCTGGAAATTTCCAGCATGGGTATCCGTGTGGACGAAAAATCCCTTCATGAACAGCTGGTAAAGGCAGGCTGTACCGAACGAGAACAGCTCCCCTATCATAAGATGCTGTTAAACGGCGAACTTCCTTACACCATTGGAGGAGGTATCGGACAGTCCAGACTTTGTATGCTCCTTCTGGACCGTGCCCATGTAGGGGAAGTACAGGCAAGCCTGTGGCCAAAAGAAATGCGGGAAGAATGTGCAAAACACAAGATTTATCTGCTTTAAAAAAGAAGGTGTCCTCAACGGACACCTTCTTTTTTGTATCACGGCAAATCTTTATATCCCCTGCACCGGCATACCATTAACTTCCACATGGTCGTCCACAGCGATTACCAGGCACTTCCTGCCATCAATCATCCTGGTCTCGATCAGGCCCGCACAGTCAGGGCTTACCTGAATGGTAATATCCGGGGTCTTAATGCTGAATTTCCGGGAATCCGTAAGATTCTCAGCCATAAGCGTCACCTGCTCTCCTGCCACTTCCGCATATTCCCGGTCAAAATCTTCCATCTTTTCTTCCGGAACGCCGCTCATCTCCAGCAGCCTTTTCACATCCCTGCCGGAAAGTTCCAGAGGCTCCCCATCATCCTCATGGGCAGCGATCATTTCCTGAAGATTATCATGAATCTCCCGCACCTGTTCATAACTGCATGCGTCACCAAGGGTATCCGCTATGACTGTATGAAAGATTTCCTTCTGGGTTCCTGCATCCACCGGTGCCTGACAGCCAAACATCGCCTCAATAAACTTCGGTTGAAGATCTGCTGCTTTCTTGGAATAATACAGCATACTATGAATATCCGACTGCCGTTCATTAAATGCCGGGAACAAAAAGCCAGTCAGCGGTTCTCCCACCAGCCAGTCCCTGGAACGGTCTTCGATATGATTATTTTCTTCATTATAGCAAAGTCCCGGTTTGGAAAGAGCGACCGGACAAATGCATCCCAACACAAATTCATAGACCAGATCTGAAGCATCGTCCATCACTGTACCGTCTGTTGCCTTTCCCGGCACATCATAAAGCCCATGTATCATCAGCACCAGATAATTTTCCCCATAGGGAAAGCTTTCAATGATCCTGTCATACATCTGCTCTAAGAGTTCCTCATCCTTCAGCTGGGATTCTCTCACCTGATAAAGAAACTGCTGCCTTCCTCCTTCCCCTTCCTCTGCCAGAGGGAACTCCAGATTCTGCAGATTTTTCCCCAGGCTTCCCGACAGGGCCTTTTTAAACAGCTTCAAATACTTAAACCCTTCTTCTTCCGGAAGAGACAGAAATGTTTCCTTAAACTCCAGTTTTTTCGTTTTTTCATAATCCACATAGCAGCCGCAGATGCGGGTGAGACAACAGTCTTCCATACGGAAGAGCTTTTTTATTTCCAAAACTTCTTTCTTGACCATACTTCCTCTTTTCTTCTCACGTATCCAAACATACTTCCCTTTTTACAGCAGCAGCCGGATTTCTCCGTCTTTGATACAGTAATTTCTCTCCACATTCAGTTCCTGCATCCATCCTCTGGTTTCCAGGGTTTTCCAAGGCCCGCTTCCCGGCCCGTTTCCACCGTCATTATCCCATAACCATGCAGGAGTTGGCCATAAGCATATGCTGGGAGAAATGGCCTGATAAACTTCCTGTCCCACTCCGTTTTGTCCGTGGTGGGCCATCTGCACCATATCAGCCTTCAGCTCTTCCGCTCCGCACTCTTCCAGCAGGCGGATTCCGCCGTAATATCCCAGGTCCCCTAAAAACAGAACCCGTTTCCCCTTCACATCTATCCGGTAAACAATGCTGCTGTTATTCACCGGGTCGGATTCCAACTCATAACGGTCATTCAGCGCAGTGATCACCACATCATCTACGGTAATTACGGTACCTTTTCCTACAGAGTCCATTTTCATTTCTTCCGGCAGTTTTTCCAGTTCTTCTGTCATCGCCTCTGCCATTCCCGGATTTGCCGGCGCCACGCTCCGGTACCAGGACGGCTCTGTAAAGGAATAATAAATCTTATCAATCTGGATCTCATCTCTCCGGTTGCGCAGGATATGGTACAAAGCCCCTACATGGTCTTCATGAGGATGGGTAAGGAGCCATGCTTTCACCCTTCCGCCATTTTCCACGATAAGGTCACCAAGAGGCTCTCCATCCGCTTCCCAGCCTCCGTCAATCACGATCAGGCTGCCTTCCGATGTTTTGATCACGGCACTCAGCATCTGAGCCGCTCCGGTTCCTGGAAGCATGATAAGTTCTGCCTTATTTCCTGGCCCTGACGGTTCCTGTTCTGTCCGTATCACACCGGCTCCCATACACATCATCCATATCAGTATCATTACGCAAACAGCAAATATTTTTTTCTTCATTGTTCCCTCTTTTCCGTTAAATTCTGTGTGTCCTGTCCTTCATTCAGGTACTCCATGATGCCCATGTGAATGGTCCATGCGATCCTGTCCTGATATTCCTCATCTTCCAGCTTCTCCGCTTCTTCCCGGTTACTCAAGAATCCGCACTCTGCAATGACAATCGGCTGTTTTACATGAAGAAGAAGATAATAACTGTCATTTGCCTTCGCCTGGCGCACATTGTCTTCCCCCAATACATAGGAGAATCTCTCCTGTATCCTTTCCGCCAGGCTCTTTCCCCTTACAGAGTCCCGGTAATAAAATACCTGAGCCCCTGAAACGCCTTCCTGATGATAACTGTTCTGATGGATGCTCACTACCGCATCCGGCTGAGCGTCATTGATAATCTGACACCTCTTTTTCATATCCGCCATTTTCTTCCGGTTATCACCATCTTTATAAAGGCCCTTATCCTTTTCTCTTGTCATGACCACTTTCACATCAGAAGCTTCCAGATATGTCTGCAGCTTCTTTGCGATTTCCAGGTTAATGTCTTTTTCCAGGCTGTCATTGACCCCTACTTTTCCAGGGTCATTACCCCCGTGCCCTGCATCGATCACCACCACTTTCTGCTGGCGCCTTGCCGCACTCTCGCTTTCCGCCCGGGCTGCTTCCATCATTCCCAGATGCCTGGCGGCAAAAAACACCACCAAAAGCAGCGCCAGGCCCATCAATGGTTCCGCTACTGTCCTATCCACAAATGACCTTCCCAGTCATATGATTTATTTTAAATATATCAGGAATCTGACAGAAAAAGAACCTTTTCCAGCTCAGCGATCACAATCTTCATCGCCAGGAGCCTGGCATATTTTTTATCTACAGAAGGCAGAATATGCCATGGCGCATAGACCGTACTGGTCTTTTGGATCATTTCATTGACCGCCACTTCATATTCATCCCATTTTTCCCGGTTTCTCCAGTCTTCTTCTGTGATCTTCCAGTTTTTTTGCGGAGTTTTCTCCCTGTCCTGGAAACGCTTCAACTGGGTATCTTTATCAATCTGAACCCAGAATTTGATGATGACTGCTCCCCAGTCATGGAGCTCTTTTTCAAATTCATTGATTTCCCGGTACGCTCTCTTCCAGTCGTTTTCACTGCAAAATCCTTCCAGACGTTCCACCATCACCCGGCCATACCAGGTACGGTCAAATACGGCAATATGACCGGTTTTCGGCAGTCTCGTCCAGAATCTCCACAGATAATGCCGGGCTTTCTCATGAGGCTCCGGGCTGGCAATCGGGTGTACTTCAAACCCCCTGGGATCCATAGCTTCCGTCAGGCACTTGATATTTCCTCCTTTTCCCGCCGCATCCCAGCCTTCATAAGCGATGATCACCGGAACCTTTTTCCGATACAGCCGGTTGTGAAGTTCCTGCAATCTGGCCTGAAGTTCCTTTCGTTCCCGTTTGTATGTTTCCCGGGATACTTTGGCAGTCAGGTCTACCTGGGACAGCGCCGGCATCTCTACCAGCGGAAATGTATTGGGAAGAAGAGGCGCTTCTTTCCTGCAGTTTTCCAGTGCCGTCTCCAGGCTTTCGCATAAAATCTCCATAGCCTGAAGTTCTGCCCACTTCACATCTGACGCATCAATAAGATGCCAGGGCGTCTCCGGCATATCCGTATCCGCCACACACTGTTCAAACAGTTCCCTGCACGTTTCATAATGGCGGTTCTGCTCCTTATCCCATGCACTGACTCTCCATTTCGTATCCGGATCTGCTTTCAGATGCTGAAACCTTTTTTTCTGCTCCTTTTTACTGATATCAAAAAAAAGTTTTACCAGCAGATATCCCTGGTCTTTCAGCTGCCGTTCAAAGCAGCGTATACTTCCCATCCTGGCCTGGTAAACTTCTTCGCTCATGGAACCGGAAAACCGCTCCTTTACGATCTGCTCCACCCAGCCGGAATCCAGAAATTCAAATTTTCCTTCTTCCGGTATTTTCACCATATAACGATACAGAAACGGACGTCTGGTCTCCTCTTCCGATGGTTCCGCCAGAGTATCCACATTGAAAAAACGGGGGTCTATGTTTTTGATGATCTCACCGATCACCTTGCCCTTTCCGGCTGCTCCCCAGCCTTCTACCAGTACCAGCACCGGAAGTTTCTTCTCTTTCATTTCCAGCTGGTATTCATACAGCCGCTTCTGAGCTGCTTGTTTTCTGGCTTTCCGTTCTTCTTTCTCCGGCATTTCCCTGAATATCCATGAATTGCCCATCACCATTCCTCCTTTTCAGAAATATGGATATTATCTCCCTGTCATCACGGTTTATCCTGCCCTTCACACAGAATGTCAGTCAGCGCCGCAAACTGCTCCAATGTCAGAGTTTCTCCCCGCACGGCAGCCGGCAAGCCCAGCTTTTCAATCGCTGACGCGATCTCTTCCTTGGAAAAAGGAACTTCCCCGGAATTATTCAAACCGTTCTGAAGGGTCTTTCTCCTCTGGTTAAAGGATGCCCGGATCAGGCGGAACATAAGCTTTTCATCTTTCACCGACACCGGCTTTTCCTGATGTCTGGTCAGACGTATCACCGCAGAGCCTACATTCGGCCGGGGAATAAAACAGTTGGGAGGCACATTGGCTACAATGTACGGCTCCGCATAATACTGCACGGCCAGGGAAAGAGCCCCGTAATCCTTCGTTCCCGGTCCTGCCTGCATCCGCTCCGCCACTTCCTTTTGCACCATGACCGTAATATTTTCAATGGGTACCTCGCTTTCAAACAGCCCCATAATAATCGGAGTGGTAATATAGTATGGAAGATTTGCCACCACTTTGATCGGGCGGCCTCCATGGTACTGTTCCGCCAGTTTCCGGATATCCACCTTCAGGATATCTTCGTTGATCACCGTTACATTATCATAATCTCCAAGGGTTTCTTTCAAAATCGGTATCAGATTCGTGTCGATTTCCACTGCCACCACAGTTCCTGCACGTTCTGCCAGGTACTGGGTCATAGTCCCAATCCCCGGTCCGATTTCCACTACCATGTCCTCTTTGGTCAGCCCAGCTGCCTGGATGATCTTATCCAGCACATGGGTATCAATGAGAAAATTCTGACCAAATTTCTTCTGAAATGCGAACTCATATTTCTGGATGATTTCTATGGTATTCTTTGCAATGCCTAAATTTGCCATTTCCCCTCCTATGATTCCTGCAGGCGGTATAAACGCCTGGCATTCTCTGTGGTACGCAGAATTACTTCTTCTTCCGTAATTCCCTTTAACTCTGCCAGTGCTGACACCACATATGGCAGATTCAGGGAAGAATTCCGTTTTCCCCTGTTCGGGACCGGAGAAAGATAAGGACTGTCTGTTTCCAGCACGATCCGGTCCATTGGGGCATACTCTGCCACTTCTTTCAGCTTCCTGCCGTTTTTAAAGGTCAGGACACCTCCGATCCCCAGGAAAAATCCCATATTCAGATACTCTCTTGCCATATCTACCCCATAGGAAAAACAGTGTATCACTCCGCCGGATTCTTCCGCATGTTCCGCCTTCATAATATCCAGCGTATCTTTGGCTGCATCCCGGCTGTGGATGATCACCGGAAGATTGGTTTCCCTGGCAAGTGCCAGCTGGCGGATAAACCACTGCTTCTGAATCTCCCTCTCCGGTTCGTCCCAGTAGTAATCCAGTCCAATCTCTCCCACGGCTACCACATTAGAATCCTGGCAGGCATTTCTCAGCCATTTCATATTCTCTTCATTCAGTTCTGCTGTCTCATTCGGGTGAACCCCCAAAGCTGCATACAGAAACGGGTAGGCTTCTGCCAGCTTCAGGGCTTTCCTGCAGCTTTCCATGCTGGCTCCCACATTGACTGCCCAGCCGATCCCATGGTCCTTTAAACTGGTAAGGAGCAGTTCCCTGTCCTCATCAAACGCTTCATCATCATAATGGGCATGCGTGTCAAAAATCATAATTTCCTCCATCTACCAAAAAACCAGATACTGTATCATCTTTAAAATCATCAGGTGAGCCGGATAAAATCCATAGGCCCAAAAGCCAAGCCTGGTTCCCCGCTGCCCGTTATATCCTTCTGTCAGCGGAAGGACCAGAAGATAGGAAAGTCCCCAAAATCCCGGCATCAGAAAGAAAAACACCACAAGTTCTCCCATACGCCGGTAAGACTTCTGTTCCCGGAATGTCCAGTATATCAGTACCAGCAACACTCCCAGCATTCCATAATCGCTTTTCAGGATCTCTGCTGCCAGACAGCCTCCCACTCCAACCAGGACTTGCACCAGCGGCCTTCCCGCTGAACTTTTGATCCCCATCAGGGTAGCAAGAGCCAGCGCCAATGTTATAAACACATTCTGGGCCTGGGGATAAAAAACCGTATTGCCCACCACCAGGTCAAAGGGAATCTCTGAGATGACCGCAAACAGACACAGCCGGCCCAGATATTTCCAGGGATTTCCTGTATGGTACGCTCCCTCCGCCAGAAGAAAGGCAAACAGAGGAAACGCCACACGGCCAATGGACCTCATCACCCAGTAGCAAACATACCAGGCCGAACCTGCTTCTGTGACCATAGGCGCAACCAGAGCCACAGCCCCATGGTCAATGACCATAGCAATCATCCCGATCACCTTCAGCTGTGTATTGGTAAACCCCGGTATTTTTTGTCTGGATACTGGCATGGTTCCAGCCCCCTTTTTCCAAATATAACCCATTATATATGACTGGGCTGAAAATTTCCATAAGTTTGTGATTTTCCAGCCTTTCCCAGCTAGCCTCTGTCGTTCCCGGTCACAGGAAAAGCCGCCTGAAAAAGGCGGCTTTTCTGTATTTGTAAATTGTTATTTTCAGGATACGTGCTGTTCCTGTATTTTCTTTCTCTCATCAGTCTGTGATCATGATTCCCGGAGTTCTGGTGCTGTAGCCTTCCGACTCGTCACCGTAGAACACCATATGGAGACCACGGAGACGGTACCATTTGTCCGGCTCTTGACCAGTTACTTCAAAGCTGAGAGTGGCATCAGTCAGAGGTTTTCCATCTTCTGGATAATAATCAAAGGTATAAAATTCCATCTGATTCCAGTTTTGACTGCTCTCAATCAGCTGGTCCACTGCCACCGTCATCATAATCTCATCTACTGGGATATGACATTCCGTAGTCATAAGTACTCCGATATTCCCATTCCCCAAATTCGTAATCTGCAAGATTCCATCTGCAATCCAGTTTCCTCTGGCATCCATAATTCTGACTGTAGAACTATCTCCTGCCCGAAGAATCACTTCGTCTCCCTGATAATTCTCGAAGTCCTGTCTGGCTCCTTCAATAGTATCCGCAAACACTGGCATGGCAATCAACAAAGCAGCTAAAATCCCTACTATGATACTTCTGATTAACTTTTTCATTTTTTTATCCGTCCTTATTCAAAATACATCATTTGTATAATTTGATTAAATTCCTCTTCTTCCATAATACCGCTAAGATAGTAATATGCCGTTTCTGTAGAGATTTCCGCTTCCCATTCTGTCATTCCATTATCCAGTATGTTCTTACTCAAAATCATTTCTTCTTTCATAAACTTATTTTGGTATCTGGCATACTCTTTTCTGTCTGAAGTATGAATCCCCACTAACCCTTTTCCCTCTTTGGCTCCTCTTAATCTCACTATATAGCCACCATATTCAAAATCAATAACTGCTCGATTGTCTACTATCTCTAATCCTGCAAACACCATGTTGGTGGGAATATAATTAAGTTTTAAAACAGGAATCCCTAATTCTCTTCCTATCACTTCATAGGCTTCCTCAAGATTCTTTGCCTCATTTATCCTCACATTATTCCAAACAATATTCCCCTCTTTATCACTCGCCTGGAAATCGGTATACTGAAATGCCCCCCGCCCCACAGCACTTCCCGCAAGGCCCACGCACAGTGTTCCCAGCAAAGCCGCCGCAATCAGCATACGGTACATTCTTTTCCTGCTGATCCGCTTTACGGGAGGAACTGCATCTGGCAAACCGGAATCTTTTGTTTCTGCAATTTCCAGTTTTTCCATAATCCGCTGAAATTCATCTTCCGGCACTTCCTGTTCCGGAAAACAGTCTGCTTCAGCCATGGCAGCATCCATTTCCTGCTCCAGCTGATGGTCCGAAAAGCCATAGGCGGCTTTCATTTCTTCCTCTATGAAATTGTCCTGCCATATGCCATTCTTCTTACTGTTCACGAAACACCTCATTCTGCCAATTATCCTTAACTTCCCTTTTTCTAAGGGTTGACTTTTCACATCTTATGGGTAGTATAGTAATAGAGATTTGTTTTGAATATGCTGTGGAGGTAACCATATGAAAAAAATCGTTCTCACCGGCGGAGGTACTGCCGGCCATGTTACTCCGAATCTTGCATTGATCCCATCTCTGCAGGAATTAGGATACGAGATTCATTATATTGGTTCTTATCAGGGTATTGAGAAGAAGCTGATTGAAAATGCCGGTATTCCTTATCATGGCATTTCCTCCGGTAAACTTCGCCGTTATTTCGACGTAAAAAACTTCTCCGATCCTTTCCGTGTTCTGAAAGGCTATGGGGAAGCCCTGAAAATCCTGAAAACATACAAACCGGATGTTGTATTTTCCAAAGGTGGTTTTGTTGCCGTTCCTGTTGTCCTGGCTGCAAAACATTTTAAGATTCCTACCATCATTCACGAATCAGATATGACCCCTGGGCTGGCCAACAAAATCTGTATTCCTTCCGCCGCGAAAGTGTGCTGTAACTTTCCGGAAACCTTAAACTACCTTCCAAAAGAAAAGGCAGTACTCACCGGCTCTCCCATACGAAAAGAACTTCTGGAAGGCGACCGGCTGTCCGGATTGCAATATACCGGACTGTCCGCTAACCGGCCTGTTATCCTGGTGATCGGAGGAAGCCTTGGTTCCGTTACCGTAAACAATGCGGTCCGCAAAATTCTTCCAAAACTCCTGCCCCTGTACCAGATCATACATATCTGCGGCAAGGGCAATCTGGATCAAAGCCTTATGAACACACCCGGATATATACAGTATGAATATGTGGATGCTCCATTAAAACATTTATTTGCCGCTGCGGATCTGATCATTTCCAGGGCCGGTGCCAACTCTATCTGCGAAATCCTGGCGTTGCGGAAACCCAACATCCTGATTCCGCTCTCAGCTGCTGCCAGCCGGGGAGACCAGATCTTAAACGCCCGCTCTTTTGAGAAACAGGGATTCAGCACCGTACTGGAAGAAGAAAATCTGACAGAAGATTCCCTGTATCAGGCAATCTCTTCCACCGACCAGAAACGGGCCAAATTTATCTCCGCTATGGAACAGAGCACACTTTCCAATGCAGTGGACAGCATCATTGCCCTGATCGAAGAATATGGGAAACACTAGATTTTATAATTCGTTCCCAGTTTTTTCTTCAAATACAGCTTGGCTCTCATTAACCGGGAACGGCATGCCGTTCCCGAAATTTCCAGAAGCTTTCCCGCTTCTTCTGAAGAATAGCCAAGCACACAGCAGCAATAGACCACATCTCTCCACTCTGGCTTCATATGTTCAATTACTTTTCGCACTTCTTCATGGCGCAAATGTTCTATGGCTGTCTCTGCACAGTCTTTCGCAATACATCTTGTCAGAACCTCTGTGGGTATTTTCCCTTCTTTATCTTCCAGGCTTATGGTTTCATAATGGCTGGTCTTCCTGTAAAAATCCACACACTTGTTTTTCAGTATCCTGACCAGCATGGCTTTTTCACTGCCAATCTCTTCCCCGGCATTTTTCTTGCGGAGATAGGTCTGATAATATGCTACCAACGTCTCCTGAATGATATCATCGGTCTCATCGTAAGGGATTCCACACCGTCTGGCGATCACGCGCAGAGGAATCTTATATGTTTCATAAATCAACTGGAACAGCTCATTCATCTCTTGTTCCATGTTCATCTTGCCTGCTGCCTTAAAGCTCTTTCTTGATCTGCTCCGCTACAGCTGCCAGTTCTTCACTCTCCATATGTCCGGGAGTCCAGGAAACCATATCCGGTCCTCCATCATAACGGGGAATTACATGAATATGGAAATGAAACACCGTCTGGCCGGCAGATGTCCCATTGTTCTGCACCATATTAAATCCGGTACATCCTAAGCTCCGTTTCATGGCTACTCCTATTTTAGCTGCCAACGGAAGCGCTTTTGCCCCAATTTCATCATCTAATGCACAGATGTCTGCAAAATGATGTTTTGGAAGAATCAGGCAATGGCCTTTGGAAGCCGGACCCAGGTCCAGGATCACACGGAAATCCTCATCTTCATATACAGTAGCAGATGGAATTTCTCCATTTGCTATTTTACAAAAAATACAATTGTCGTCTTTCATTCATGCCTCCTTTCCTCACCATCCGGCTCAGGCCTTTCCGGCGATTGATAAAACAGAAACGCCAAAATAACTCCTAAAACCAAGCCGCCTACATGAGCTGCATTATCCACCCCTATACTGGTAAATCCAAAATACAGGGAACAGGCAACAAACAGTATCAGCTGCCTGGCGCTTAAATCTTCCAGCTGTCCACGGTTTTTCACCACCACATACAACAGCCCTCCGATCACTCCGAATATAGCCCCGGAAGCACCCGCAGATACCGACAGCTCATAATCGTTGATGCTGATAATCATAGAGAAGATATTCGCTCCGATCCCGCTTACCAGATAGAGCAGCAAATATTTCAGTGGTCCCAGGGCACGTTCCAGATTATCTCCCAGCACGAACTGAATGACCATGTTATTGGCCAGATGAGATAACCCAAAATGCATGAACACTGATGTCAGCAGCCGGTAATATTCTCCCTGCTCTGTGATCAGAGGCGTAAACATAGCGCCATAGGTTATCATAAATTCTGCATCCTGAGTGGAACCTTTCCATTCCAGATAAAAAAAATACAGAACATTTATGATAATCAGGGCTCCGTTAACATATGCGATCTTTTTGCGGTAATGGTGCGCCATACATCTTCTCCTTCTCTGTACAGGAACATTTTACCACATTAAGAAAAATTTGTTAAGACGATTTGTCGCCATACCCTCACAGGAACAGAAAACCCGCATCTGCTAAATATAACTCATCTCCCATCTTTAATTCCACAGTTTCATTTGCCTGAAGGATCTGTTTTCCCACCCTGACTCCATTGGTAGAATTCAAATCCGTCACCGTATAGCCCTGTTCAGTCTGGTCAATCCTGGCATGAAGGCGGCTTATCGTATCTTTCTTCAGTACATAATCCACCAGCCCTTCCTGTTTACCCAGCAAAAACGGGAAATATTCCAGTATAATCTCTTCCCTGTCTCCCGTTATGCTGACCAGTTTTCTTACCGGTTTCTCTGTCCGCCGCAGCATGACCGTATCTGTTCTCTGTTCCTTTTCTTCCTGCTGAAGATGATTCTCTTCCTTCCCCCACTCTTCCGGAAATTCCATGCTCCACACCTGCTGTCTGCTATCCCGCCGGATACCCAATCGTGAAAAGAGCGATTTTTTCCCCGGAAGCTGCTTATTTTCCTCAACCGAATCCATTTTCAACTTTCTAACAGGTTCCGTCTCTTCCCCGCATTCCTGTTCCCTGTAACATTTTCCTTCTCCCCGGAAAAGAATCTGCAAAAGATTCTCCATACTGCAATTATCCTGTTTCACTGCCTGGAATAGTTCATAAGCCAGTACCACTCCCTGACGGTCGTCATGGCTCATGGCACCCAGAAGATATTCCATAAGTCCGGAAAGCTCTGACCAGAAATCCCCTTCGTATCCCGGTACAAAACAAAGAAATATAGTATAATCCCCAGGGTCCAGATAGACCAGATCCGGTTTCAGCAGCAGATGAGTTTCGCTGAGCAGATATTTTTTCAGTTCTGCCAATACCGCCGCAAGTCCCAGCAGCAAATGTCTTAATTCATCCTCTCTGATCTTCCGGGTCTCTGCCATACGTGCAAGAGGCTGGCGGGACGTAATATCATAAAAGAAAACCGCTTTCCCATTTCTTTCTTTTATAGCAAGGGGCAGCAGCCCCCGGATCCTGTTTTCTTCTGCCATTCTGGCTTCATATCCCTCTCTGTCTGTTTCTATCCTTACTACCAGATAATTATGGCTGGCTTCCCTCTGATACTGAACCTCCATTCCCTGTTCCCTCCTGTATTGCTGCTGCTTTCCTTAAAAAATCTTCCGGATCATAAGATTTCATGGATATTTCCTGCTCCCACATTCCTTTTTCTACTTTTCCTTCCAGCCGTTCTCCTTCTGTGATGATTTGAATCCCATACCCCAGTCTTTTCATTCCCTCTTCTGCTTCCTTCCACAATTCATGGTCTTCTTCATACCGCAGCAGTTCCAGCCCTTCCTGAAGCATCATTTCTCCCTGGACATGGTCTTTTTCTTTCCACACCCATAAGATTCCTTCCATCAGGGCAAACAGCACCACTCCCATGACCAAAGCCGCCTCCACCGTCATACTTCCTTTTTTTCTGACCATACGGTTCCTTCCTTTCTTTATACCAGCCAGCTTCCCATTACCCCCAGAGCCGCAAATGGCAGAAATGGTACTGTTTTTCCAGCTGATCCTATCCCTTTTCTTCTGTTCCACACAAACATTCCTCCGCACCAGAGACCGCAAAACAGGATTCCTGCTGTGATTGCTGCCGTATTCCGGTAAAATCCCAGCATAATTCCTGACACCACAAAAAACCATCCATCCCCTTCACCCAAAGCTCCTCCGGACCATCTGGAAAGCGCTACCATCAAAAGCCCTGGGATCACATTCACTACTTCCCTAGACAGGTCCAACGGTCCCTCAGAACACAGCCGGCAAAACCAGATGAGACTGCCAAATACCAGATAAACCCACACATCAATTTCCTGCCTTTTCAGATCCTGCCAGACCGATACCGCTAAAAATCCTAACATCACAATCTCTTTCATCTTCCTGCTTCCCTCCTGCTATTCCAGTTCTTTTCCGGCACAATAGGAACACTCCCCCAGATTCCGGACACGTTTCAAAGGTACCGCCTGCACATAGGCCATAATAGCAGAACAGTCTTTTCTGCTATGATAAGTCTCTCCTTCCGGCATCACATATACCGTTCCTCCTGTCACCTTCTGACCGCACCGGACACAGGGCCTGTACGCCCTGCCTGACCCATTGGTCAGACTGGCCAGCTGTTCCCATTCCACCGCCGCTATATTGTTATACAGATAATGACAGGTCCGGCTTCTGTGATACCGGCTGCTGCCCTTTCCTACATATACGATCTGGTCCCCATCATCTTCCTCATTGGTCTGATCCTTATCCAGATTTTTTCCTTCTTTTCCCGTCCATGCCCGGCGGATACATCTGACCTGCTGGGAAATCTTGGATAGGGAAAATACAGAAAAAGGCAGTTTTACGTTATAATCCATGATCAGGTCTATGGTCTCCCCGTCTTCCATCACCCTGCTCTTTCTGCAGGAAAAATCGGACACCATGCCATCCTGGATACGGTTTTCCAACTCCTTCTGGACCATCAGGGCGATTGCCGTGCCGGAAAGTCCGGCCAATGGGTTATCTCCCTGCCCCTGCCCCTTCTCCTCATTCTCCAGAAGATAGGCATATCTGGCTATCCTCTCTCCTTCTGCTTCCAAAGCCGCCTGAAGCTGTCTCCTGGCAGTCATGATCTTAAGAGGCATAGCCATGACCACAATAAAAAACAAAAACAAGGTCAGACCCACCGCCGCTTCTGCCGTCATGCTCCCTTTCAGGGCTGCAGAAAAAGATGCCCTTTTTCCAGCCATATTTTTTTGCTTTTGATTCAGGGGATTTCGTACTTGGAGAGTCACATTATTGGTTCCCGGACCTGAACGGTCCTTTGTATGAGCACACTGAAAAAAGGACACCTGTTTTTACCTCCCTTCTCTAATAAGACCTGGCTACAGCCATATCCAGTCCATAATCTCCCAGCCCATGTTCCCGGAAAAACAAATGTCTGGCTGTCACATACGCAGTGATTTCTATCCTGCTTCCACACTGTTTCAGGGAAAAGCCAGGTTCTCCCCGTCCTATGGTATCCTCCATGACATCCATCATGCGGAATCGGGTCCTTTCCTGGTCCGCTGCAAGCAGGAGCAGTTTCAGATAACTCTCATATCCTATCCCCTTTTCTCCGCCTTCTCCCTCTGCGCTTCCTCCTCTCCCTATTTCCAGCAATCCCTCCAGGCTCAGCTTCCAGTCTTCCTCTCCTTTCACAAACGGAACCTTTTTTCCCCGGTACAAAGCTTTCAGGTCTTCTGCTGATTCACCCAGGGCCCAGATTCCCATGATCATAAGCGCCATCACCTCCACCAGAGGAGGCAGCCCTGCTATTCCCACTACAGCCGCCGCAAGTGCTCTGGCTTCTTCTCTTTTCTGACTGCTGCCCAGAATATGGATCAGGTTCATCCCTTCCCGGACTGCCAGGATTCTGGCTGCTGCTCCTGCCAGATTTTCTCTGTCCCCCCTGTCTCCATGCAGCAGATATTCCAACTGGTAAGCCAGTTCCCCTTCCCGGTAATCCAGAAAATCAGAGAAAAAATACCTGCAGTATTCTCCCATGACCAGCCGGTCCTTCATCTCTTTCCAGAGTTCTTCCTGGCTGGCCTGGTTTCCATCATGATCCATAGATTCTGAAAGGAGTTTTCCGGAAGCCAGTTTTTCTTCCGATATTTGGGTCCCTTCCGGCAGAACCATCTGCAAAAGCCCGTTTCCCAGCTTCTCCCCTACCTGCTCCAACAGTTTTTGCGTTGCTTTATCTGCTGTTCCATAGGTACAGGAAAGAGTTTTCCTTTCAAATTCTCTCATATGGGAGCTCACTGGTTCCCACATAGAAAGTTCCTCTTCTTCCTCGCTGTCTTCCTCAGTCTCCAGTTCCTCCATCACCCTTTCTGCTTCCTCCATGACAGCTTCCGTCAGCACCCGGTTTCTTTGAGAACGAGCTGTCAGCTCCTCTATTTCCTGCCTTCTCTCTCCGTTTTTATCCCCATAAGTGCGATAACTTTCATATTCTTCCCTGGCAGCTGCCTGCATCTGGGGAGACATCTCCTGCATGTTCCGTTCTACCTGGCTGTGGACCTGCTCCAGTTCTTTCCAGAAATCGTCCGCTTTCCGCCCATAATCCTCAACCGCTTCCGGAATCTTCTCCAATTCCTTTATTAATGTTTTTCCCGTTTTCAAAAATCCTTCTCCATTTCCCTCCTCCAGTTCATGGACTGCTTCTCCATAAAGTTCCTGCTGCCGTTCCTGACAGGCGGCTATCCTTTCCAAAGCCTCTTCCAGTTCCAGGGCTGTCTCTCCGCAGCCGGCATACAGCCTGGAAGTCTCCTGGACTGCCTGGGCCTCCTTCAGTCCTTTCCACAGACTCTCTCCTTCTTCCACAGAAAACTCCATGGCCCAGATTCCGTATTGCATATAATCCAGTACCTGTTTACTCAGAGCTTTTCCACCGTGATCCATGATTGTTTCAATGTTATCCACACAAATATTTTCCGTTTCCACCGGATACCAGCCTGCTGCCTCTAAATATCCCTGAAAATACCTGGAAAATTCCTCTTCCAGTTCTTTTTCTCCGCTGTATTCCCTCAGTAAGATCCGGTACCTGTCCCAAAGCCCTTTATGATATCCTGCCATTACAGAGTCCAGAGAAGAATTTGCCGCCGTCCTGAGATAACATCTTGCCCCTGCCGTCCTGGCGGACTCTAAAAGTCCGCACAGGAGCGCCAGGATACACAGCAGGGCCATACTGAAAAACACTGTGATCTGGCCGCATTTTCTCATTAATACACCTCTTTTGACTGTTTATTGATTTCCTTGAAAATATTTTCCAGAAGGGCACTGATCTGTTTTTTAAAAATAATGACCAGGCCAATGAGCACCACCAGGATCAGCACCACTTCGATCACTCCCACTCCATCTTCTTCCGTCCAAAAAGCAACCCATTGTTTTTTCCAATCCATACACGTTCTCCTTTCCTGTTTCCTCTTTCTAAAAGGACAGCAGCGCCGGCACCATCACCATAGCCATTACCACGGCCAGCATCAGGAACAGGGGTACCAGCAGCCTGGTAGATGCCTCTTCCCCCTGCTTTCTCGCCAGATTCTTTCTCTCTTCAAAAGCCGCTGCCATTTCCAGTTTCATAAGATTTCTCAAATTTTTCATTCCTTCTCTCCGGTTCTGTTCCAGAAAACCTGCCAGTTTCCGGTAAGGCAGCAGACCGCAGGCCCTGCCAAACTCCTGATAGGCTTTCCCTTCCGGTACCCGTTTTTCCATGTCTGCCAGAGTTTTTTTCATCTCCTCATAAGCCGGGCGCCTGCTGATCCTTCCTTCTTCCAGTTCTTTCTCATATCGCCTTACAATCTGTTCCCAGGAAGCCCGCACTGTCATTCCTGCTCCCAGAAATACAGCCAGTTTGGACAGAATTTCCGGATAGTCCCGCATCAGCAGAAAATCTCTCTTTTCTTTTTCCTGCTTTTTCCGTTCCTTCTCTTTTATTTCTATCAGAACCGCTGCACCGATTCCCAGAAACGGCAATGCCCAGAACTCCCGTATCCCCGGTCTTTCATAGCGAAGCGGCCTCCCCTCAAACGTTTCCGGAAGATCCAGATAGTCCTGTCCTTCCTGCTCTCTGTCTGCATGGTCCAGTTCCTGTAAAAACCTCCCTACTTTCTGTTCCTCTTCCGTCATTTCCGGCGGAAATACAGTCAGGTCTAGTTTCCGGCTGGTTTCATGCCGTCCGTCAGACAAAACCGCTTCCAGGCAGACCTGTCTGCCTTCCCGGGGAATTTCCTGATTATGGAGTTTTCCAGTACTGTCAATGATCTCACCGTCTGTTTTCCACTGAATATCCACCCCGTATTCTTCCCACCAGCCTGGAAGTACAAGGTCCATCCGGACTTCATCTGCCGACGGATTCCCATTCAGGACCTGAGCCGGAAGCTGTTCCCAGATCCGGGCAAAAATCGTCTCCGCCTCTTCCAGGGAATATGCCCTTTCCCGCACAGGCACTTCCACTATGGCTTGCCCATCTAAAAGCCCGTCCACTTCCAGAGAATAGATCTGGGAACCTTCCCCGTGTTCCTTTCTTTCCAGCCTCTGTCCGGTTCCTCCCTCTGTGGCCCAGGCTGCTCCATACATCAGAAATCCGGCAGCAATTGCCAGTATCTGCATCCCCCGTCTTTTTTTCCTGTCCATCCTCTATACCTCAATATCCAGTATCCGGTCTGCCAGCACCAGAGCCGCTGCATAGATTCCCAGACATACTGTCATCACCAGACGGCCGGTTCCGGTGGTATACATAACCTGGAAAAATCCCGGCGAAGCAGCATCCACATACAGCGCTACACCATAAGGAAGCACACTCATGACCTTCTGTTCCATTCTTCTGGAGGCGGTAGCCGCCTGAATATCTTCCTGGACCTGGATCTTATCCCTGATAATACCGGCTGTGTAATCCATAATGCTGCTCAGATGACCTCCGCTCCTCTTTGCTGCCTGAAAAACCTGGGAAAAATTTCTTATATCTTCCAGTCCGCTCCTTCTGCCAAAATCCTGCAGAAGTTCTTCCACCGGACGGTTCCACTGCAGCTGCTGGGCGATATGGGAAAACTCCCGGACGATCAGGCTGTCGCTGCCGAACACAGCCTTCAGTTCCTCTGCACTGTGAATAAACGCATGTTCAATGGAATATCCTGCTCCCAGAGAAGAGGACAGAACCCGGATTCCTTCCTTGAACTCAGACGCCAGACGTTCTTTCCGCTTTTTCTTCAGTTCTTTTTTCTTGATTTCGGGAAACAAAATGCCAAACGGCAGAAAAATAAGAAATGCTTTCCAGTTCCTGTAAAATACATAAGATGTGATCCCGCAGAGAAATGTTCCCTCTGCCAGGTATTTTCCCCTTTCTTTCCAGGAGAGATGATAACGGTCATAATCCAAGACCGGAAGCTGTGAGTTTTTCCCGATGTTCCAACTCTCCCGTTTTTTCCAGATACCCCTCCACCTGACCATTTTTCTCCCCTTCTTCCCGGAACCGGAACAGGGGATTGAGCCTGATCGTCCCATCTTCCAACCCTCCAATCTCTGTGATTTCCAGTACTTTTCTGCTTTTGTCCCTGAGCCGTCCCAGATGTACCATAATGTCCAGCGCCGATGCGATCTGGCTCCTGATAGCAGGCAGGGGCAGTGCAGCTCCCATCAGTACCATAGTTTCCAGCCTGGCCAGCATATCTGCCGTACTGTTCCCGTGACCGGTGCTTAAAGAGCCATCATGACCGGTATTGAAAGCAGACAGCAGGTGAAAGGCTTCTGCTCCCCTTACTTCTCCCACAATGATACGGTCCGGCCGCATACGCAGGGAAGCTTTGATCAGGTCTCCCACCGAAATTGGCCGGCTTCCTTCCCCGTTATCATTCCTGGTTTCCAGCCTTACCAGATTAGGGCTCTGGCTGATCTGAAGTTCCGCAGAATCTTCAATGGTCACAATCCTTTCCTCCGGAGGAATAAACGCTGACAACGCGTTTAAAAATGTGGTTTTTCCCGATCCCGTGCCACCGCTGATAAATATGTTATACTTTGCCTTTACTGCCATCTCCAGAAACCTTCCGGCTTCTGCTGTGATGGCTTTCATGGCGATCAGTTTATCCATGGTCATTGGTTCCGGAAATTTCCGTATGGTCACAGCAGGTCCGTCCAGAGATACCGGCGGCAGTACAATATGGACCCGGGAACCATCCGGAAGCCTGGCGTCTGCGATGGGTTCCGAGACATTCACGATACGGTTTACCCCGCTGACGATCTGCTGAATGGTGTCTTCCAGCTGTTCCCCCGATTCAAACGCCCCATGCCACTGCCGGATTGCTCCCTTTTCTTCCACAAAAATACGCTCCGGTCCATTCACCATAATTTCCGTAACTCCTTCCATCTCCATGATCTCCTGGAGAATCCCCAGCCTCCGGAAAGAATCAAACAGTTTTTTCCGGAACTTCCAGGAGTCCTCTAACGTCAGGCAGCTTTCCTGACCCAATGCCTGTATTTCCTGATCAATGATCCGGTATAATTCCTGGTCATCCATTTCACAGCACGCCCCCAGCCGCTCTCTTACCTGTCTTTTCAGACGCTCCCAGGATTCCTCCTTATATTTCCTCAATCCATTCTGCCTCCCCCACCAGCTGTTTTGCCAGCCTTCCCATTTCTCCCCACCGGACCTGATCCGGATCATTCCCATCAAATCCCCACTGTCCCTCTGTGGGAAATCTTAATTTCTTCAGACGTTCCCAGATTCCATCCCGGCCGGAGCGGTCCAGATAATCCTCAAATTCCTTTATCTTGGCCTGGGAAATCCTGTCTTCTAAAACCGGCAGATATGTCAGATCACAGATTTCCATCACATCTGCGCTATGCCCGGCCATAGCCCCCATATCTACAACCAGTATGTCATACCCGCCTTCCGCTGCCAGCTCCTCCAGAAAAGCCGCCAGTTCTTCTCCATCCATGTTTTCCAGGTCTTCCGGATATCTTACTGGAGGAATATAATCCACTCCTCCCCAGTGATACACAAATGCCCCTATCCCTTCCCAGGCACAGGTCCCACTCCCATAAACATACAGAAGGTCTGACAGGCACTTCCGGTAAGATTCCCCAGCCAGGATCTGAAATCCGGAACACATCTCCAGATTAACATACAAAACCCGTTTCTTATCCGCCCATTCCCTGGCCAGCGCCAGGGAAAATCCTGTCTTTCCACATCGTCCTGCCGGGGAATACACACCAATAACTTTTCCCCTTTCCCTCAGCGCTACCGATTTCCCTTCTTTTTTATCCACCATCAGGGCTGCTATCCTGCGCATCACCTGTTCTGCACTCTGATATTTATAAACAGCCGGTATTTTTTCTTCCTCTGTCCTTCTTTCTTCTTCCAGATATACAATCCGTTCCGCTGGCACTGTTTCCAGACAGGAATCTGATATCCCTGTCCCTGCAAGCAGCAGAGCCACTTCATGAGACCTGCTGTATTCCAGAAAACAGGATTCCGATGAAAATGGCACTACCCGGTATCCAATCCCTCCTTTCCCATTGATAAAATCAGCCAGACGGCTGGCATAGCATATGTCCCTGTCCCAGACTGCCATGACTTTCTTCACAGTTCCCTCCTCCTTTACCATACTCTTCCATTTTTCCACGCCATGCAAATGACCGTGCCAAGAAAGAGGCAGCAGGCAAACGGAATAGCTGCCTGCCTCCCATCCCGTTCCGGCACATAATAAGGTTCCCATTGTCCTGTAATGAGAAAACGCCTGACATAGGCAGAGAAATAAGACAGCCTCTCCATCAGTATTCCCTGATGCAAAAGCTTTTTTAATGACCAGGCTGCTCCCAGGAGTAACCCGGCAAAAACAGAAGCGCTGCCCTTTTCCGGTCCTAAAATTCCCACCATCACGGCTATCATTTTTATATCTGCCGCCCCGGTCATGCGGAATAAAAAAAGCGGAAAACAGATGGCCCCGGCTCCAACTCCCCATAGCATTCCTTTCCCTGCTTTTACCGCTGCCCACAAGAGTCCTGACAAGGTAAGATACCAGGGGATTTTTCCGGTTTTCCAGTCGCTGAAGGAGCAAACAGCTAAAAACAGACACAAACATACATCTGTGTGCAATATCATACTCTCCTTTTTCCCATTGTCTTCTTGGAAAATTTGCCTGAATCGGCTGATTACAAGAATCTTTCATGTACTTTGATAAAAGTACGGAACGTGTTTTTATTATGAGGCTTTTATCCTCAAATGTCAATCCCTTTTTGTTGACTGCCCTGTCTTTCCAGTGGTAAAATAATGCATATATTTCCATTTCCCAGACATACTATCTTCATCACTTATTTCAAAAAGGAGATGGAAACATGAGGCTATTAAAATTTTCCGGAAGAGCTTCTAATTTACGGCAGCGGGAACTCCGAAAAGAAATCGAGCGGACCAAAAGCGCCATCGATACGGCACGGAATCATTTTGAACAGGTTGTGGATCCTACCCTGATCGACTGCTATATCTATGAATTAAACGCAGCGCAGCTGAAATACCAATTTCTTCTGAGGAATTTTAAAAACCTGGAAATCTAAAAATCAGGAGGACCTTCGCATGACCAAATGGTATGACGCTTCTGTATTTTATCATCTTTATCCTCTCGGCTGTACCGGAGCACCGGCAGACCATCTCTCCGGTGAAGGCGGAAATGGATTCCGGCAGCTGATGGAATGGATACCTTATTTACAGGACCTGGGATTCAACGCTCTTTACATCGGGCCGCTGTTTGAATCCTCCAGCCATGGTTACGACACGAAAGATTACCGTATGGCAGACAGCCGTCTGGGAACCAATGAGGAATTGAAAACTTTTATATCTGCCTGCCATCATGCAGGGATTAAAGTTGTAATAGATGCCGTTTTCAATCACACCGGCAGAGAATTCTTTGCTTTTCGCCACATTATGGAAGAAAAAGAAGCCTCTCCCTACAGAGACTGGTACCGTGGTGTCTCATTCCACTGCCAGAGCCCTCTGGGAGATCCCTTCTGTTATGAGGCATGGCAGGGCCACTGGGAGCTGCCATGCCTGAACCTGAAAAACCCGAAAGTCAAGGCATACATATTTGAAACTGTCCGTTTCTGGATCAACACCTTTGATATTGACGGTCTCCGCCTGGACTGCGCCAATGTACTGGACTTTGATTTCATGAAAGAACTCCGACAGGAAACCGAACAGATGAAAGAAGATTTCTGGCTGATGGGAGAAGTGATCCATGGAGAATACGACCGTTGGGTAAACCCGGAAATGCTCCATTCTGTGACCAATTATGCCCTTCATAAGGCTCTTTATTCTGCCCACAATGACCATAATTATTTTGAGATTGCCCACAATATCCGGCGTCTGGCAAAAAACGGGATTGAACTGTACACCTTTACCGATAACCATGACGAAGACCGTCTCGCCAGCAAACTGGCTGATAAAGCCCACCTGAAACCACTGTACCTGCTGCTGTTCACCCTTCCGGGCATTCCTTCCATCTATTACGGAAGCGAATGGGGGATTGAAGGAAAACGGACCAATACCAGCGACAAGGCCCTGCGCCCGGCAATCACCGCAGCAGAAGCTGCCCAAAATTCCAATGAACTGACCGATTATATCCGCTGTCTGATCCAGATCCACCGGGAAAACGGCGAATTCCACAGAGGGCTCTATCAGCAGCTGGCACTTACCAACCGCCAGTATGCCTTTGCCCGCTACGGAGTGGAAGGAGTGGCAATCACTGCCGTCAATAACGACAGCCAGCCAAGCCAGGTCCTGATCCCTCTCCCCATCTGCGGCGCCAGGGCGAAAGACCTGTTTACAGGAAATGAGGTGCCCATTCAGCACAATTGTCTGGATATCCATCTGGAAGCGAACTCCGGCACAGTCATAAAGGTATGGGACGCTTTGATGGACGGAGGCCTTCCTCTTGACAAGGAAGATCTGTCACCGGAACAGATGGAAGAACTGTTAGGAGATATGGGGGAGGAATAATATGGCAAATACGGGGGTTATTACAGAGGTTGACCGTTATCTCTTCGGTAACGGCACCCATTATGAAATTTATGAAAAACTGGGGGCACACCCCAAAAAGATCCGTGGAAAACAGGGAATGTATTTCGCAGTGTGGGCTCCTCATGCCAGAGAAGTCCATCTGGCCGGGGATTTCAACGGATGGAGCACCAAAAGCCACCCGATGAAACCGTTGGGCAGCTCGGGAATCTACGAACTGTTTGTTCCCGGATTGGGAGAAGGGGAACTTTACAAATATGTGATTACCACACAGCAGGGGGAAGCGTTGTTTAAATCTGACCCTTATGGCTTTTCCGCAGAATACCGCCCCGGCACTGCTTCCATCACAGCCAGCCTGGAAGGATTCTGCTGGTCAGACCAGACCTGGCTGGAAAAGAGGAAAACTACCGACCTTACCAAAGATCCTCTCGCTATATATGAAGTCCACATTGGCTCCTGGAAAAAGAAAGACCGGCAGGAAAAAGACGGATTCTACACCTACCGGGAAGCCGCCCATGAACTGGCAGAATATGTTTCTTCCATGGGATACACCCATGTGGAACTGATGGGGATCGCAGAACATCCGTTTGATGGCTCCTGGGGATATCAGGTGACAGGCTACTATGCTCCCACTTCCCGTTATGGTTCTCCTCAGGACTTCATGTATTTTGTGAACTACCTTCACAAAAAAGGCATCGGCGTGATCCTGGACTGGGTTCCGGCCCATTTTCCAAAAGATGCCCACGGACTGGCTGAATTTGACGGCCAGCCACTCTACGAATATGCCGATCCCAGAAAAGGGGAACATCCGGACTGGGGAACTAAGGTATTTGATTATGGAAAAAATGAAGTGAAAAACTTCCTGATCGCCAATGCTCTTTACTGGATCGATAAATATCACATTGACGGACTGCGGGTAGATGCCGTTGCTTCCATGCTTTACTTAGACTATGGCAGAAGCGATGGAAACTGGGTCCCCAACCAGTATGGCGGAAACCAGAACCTGGAAGCCATTGAATTTTTCCGGCATTTAAACAGTGTGGTAAAACAACGGGGAAACGGCGCCGCGGTGATCGCAGAAGAATCTACCGCATGGCCTATGGTCACCCATGATCCTGCAGACGGCGGTCTGGGATTTACCTTCAAGTGGAATATGGGCTGGATGCATGATTTTCTGGAATATATGAAGCTGGACCCTTATTTCCGTAAATTCAACCATAATAAAATGACGTTCGGTATGACCTACGCCACCAGCGAACAGTTTATCCTGGTTCTTTCCCATGATGAAGTGGTTCATCTGAAATGTTCCATGATCAATAAAATGCCTGGAATCTACGAAGATAAATTTGCCAACTTAAAAGTCGGATACACATTTTTCATGGCTCACCCGGGTAAAAAACTGCTGTTCATGGGCCAGGACTTCGGTCAGTTCCACGAATGGGACGAAAAAGTAGCACTGGATTGGCATCTGGCCGCTGAGCCTCTCCACCAGGATCTGCAGAATTACTTCCGTGACCTTCTCCATCTGTATCGCAAATTTCCAGCCTTTTACCGGCTGGACAGCGACTGGAACGGTTTCCAGTGGATCAATGCCAACGATGGGGACAGAAGTATCTTCAGCTTTATCCGCAAAGATGAAACAGGTAAGAAAAATATCCTGGTGGTCCTGAACTTCACCCCTGTGGCAAGACCGGACTACCGGGTAGGCGTTCCGAAACGTGCACAGTATTCTCTGATCCTCGACAATATTCATGGCATGTACCACCGGGGAGAAAGCGCTCCTGTCTTCCGTTCTGTAAAGAAAGAATGTGACGGACAGCCCTATTCCTTCGGCTATTCCCTTCCTCCTTATGGTACCGCCATTTTCCGCTTTTCTTAAAACCAAAGATTGACTACTTAGACAAAGGAGGTCTGCCCCATGCAGAATATATTGGTATGCGACGACGACAAACAGATTGTTGAAGCCATTGACATCTACCTTACCGGAGAAGGCTATCATGTGATCAAAGCTTATGATGGTTATGAAGCCCTGGAAATCCTGGACAGCACTCCTGTAGACCTGATGATCATAGACGTGATGATGCCGGGACTGGACGGTATCCGCACCACTCTGAAAGTACGGGAAACCAGCAGTATCCCCATCATTATCCTGTCAGCCAAATCCGAAGACAATGACAAGATCCTGGGACTGAATATCGGAGCGGATGATTACATTGCCAAACCGTTTAATCCCCTGGAACTGGTAGCCAGGGTGAAATCCCATATCCGCCGTTATACCCAGCTGGGCAATCTGAGCCAGCAGCAGGCAGATGAGCAGGTTTATAAGTGCGGCGGCCTGACGATCAACGATGATAACAAAGAAGTGCAGGTAGACGGAGAAACCATTAAACTGACTCCCATCGAATACAATATCCTGCTTCTCCTGGTAAAAAATGCAGGCAAGGTATTTTCCATTGATGAGATTTATGAACAGATCTGGAATGAGGAAGCCATCGGCGCCGACAATACGGTAGCTGTGCATATCCGCCATATCCGGGAAAAAATCGAGATCAACCCCAGAGAGCCTCGTTATCTGAAAGTCGTCTGGGGCGTGGGATATAAGATTGAAAAGCAGTAAGGAGGGCTTATGAAACGATTCAGTGCCCTCTTCCTCCATCTGGCTGCCCTGATTTTTACCATCATAGGATTAAGCCTGATGTATCTGAACTACAATTATGGCAGGGGAATCCATCTGTTTTCCCATTCCTCCTATGAGGATTCCACATTGTTCCAGGAGCAGCTGGAAAAAGATATTGCAAAAATTTTTGACTATGTCAATTATAAAGATGTATTTGAAACAGACGGACAATTGGATTATGGGAAAAAAATGGTGGGAGTTTCTTACACCTACGGAGCAGAACGCCAGTCTATTACGTATACCCTGGATGAACTGATCCGCTATGGAAAATCCTGCGGTTATTATCTCAACAGCGACTATGAGGTAGTAAAAAGCGAGTCCACGAAAACAGCAAAAAATTCCGATAATTTTCTGGTGGACTGGCGGGTCTATATGCCCAGTGATGATTTTTCCGAACCTGGAGATGCCTATTCCACTCTGGAAGATCTTTCCCTGGAGATTCTGAACCGCCTTGGAAGTTATCTGAGCACTTATAATAACCTGATCGCTGCTCCTTCCAATCTGGTCTTTCAGGTATGCTACAATCGGTCTGATGAAGAGCAAAGCCTCTATACCAATGCACCTGACATGACGCCGGAAGAAATCTGCAGCATGGGGAAATACTGTTATCTGGAAGGGACTTCCCTGTCTCCGGACACCAATATTTCTGTCCTTCCCACCAATATTTCCGCCATTGCCGAAAGCAGCAATCCTTATGATAATAACAACTATTATGTAGCCATCGGCCTGAATACGGACTATCCTTACTCCGACGTTTATTCAGAAGGGTACTATTCCTTCCGGGATATGAGACTGATGTATGCCGCCGGCATTCTTTTTCTTGCCGTCGGACTTCTGGGTATGGGCGTTTCTCTCTTCCATCTGTTCCGGACAGAACAGCGCCAGCCTCTCACCTATTTTGATACGATCACTACAGAAAACAGTATCCTGCTTTTTGTCGCCGGTATTGCCCTGTCCCTGTTTCTCAGCTACCGGGTATTTTCCAAGTTTTTACACCTGGTGATCCGGGTAGCATACTGGGATTATACAGATAAACTGGTAGCTGCCGTCTGTATCTACCTGCTGTTCCTTCTGGAAGCCGGCAGCCTGATACGCCGTTATCATGCAAAAACCCTGTGGAGCAACAGCCTTTTTAAAAATTTCAAAAAATTTGTATCCCTGTATTTTCATGAAAAAGCTCTGACCGTAACCGTAGGAGTGACTTATTTCTGCTTCCTGGGCGCCAATCTGGTACTTTTAGGTGCAGCGTTCCTTACGTTTTATCAGATGCAGGGAGCCATCAGCCTTTTCCTTCCAGCCGGTCTGCTGATCATACTGATCACGATTGACTTGTGGGGCTTTCACTATCTGTTCCACAATGCCTGGGAACAGACTAAGATTACCGAGGCCATCCGTACCCTTTCCCTGGGAGATACCAGCTATCAGATCGATACCTCTCTGTTTTCAGGAAAAGAAAAAGAACTGGCTGAAAATCTGAATAACATTACCACCGGACTGGAAAAAGCCCTTCAGGAACAGGTAAAAAGCGAACGGCTGAAAGCCGATCTGATCACCAATGTCTCTCATGACATTAAAACCCCTCTTACCTCTATCATCAATTATGTGGACCTGATCAAGAGGGAACAGATACAGGACCCCAGGATTCAATCTTATCTGGAAGTCCTGGACCAGAAATCCCAGCGTCTGAAAACCCTGACAGAAGATCTGGTGGAAGCATCCAAGGCCAGCTCCGGAAATCTGAAACTGGAAATCAGCGATATCAACTTTACGGAACTGATACAGCAGACCAATGGGGAATTTGAAGAAAAATTCACCATACGGCACCTGGAAATGATCACCCAGATACCGGAAAAACGTATCATCATAGCCGCTGACGGCCGAAGATTATGGCGTATTCTGGAAAATCTTTACAACAATGCGTTTAAATATGCTATGGAGGGAAGCCGTGTTTATGTAGATCTGGCTGTCCACGAGGATATGGCAGTATTTACCATCAAAAATGTCTCCGCCAACCCGCTGAATATTGATGCCAGCGAACTGACGGAACGTTTTGTCCGTGGTGATGTGGCCAGAACAACAGAAGGAAGCGGTCTGGGGCTTTCCATTGCCAAAAGCCTGACTCTGCTGCAAAACGGAAGTTTCGACATCTTTATTGACGGAGACCTGTTTAAAGCCCAGGTAGCTTTCCCCATAAAACCAAAGGATAAACCAGCTTCCTCAGAAGCATAACAAATGCCCGACGGCCGTCTCCGGTCGCCGGGCATTTTAAACTTCCTATTCCGTTCTGTCCAGGCTGTCGCCATTGGTGGCGATCACATCTTTATACCAGTAAAAGGATTTTTTGCGATACCGTTTCAGTGTTCCTGTTCCATCATCATTACGGTCCACATAAATATAACCATATCGTTTCTTCATCTGGGCAGTTGATGCACTCACCAGGTCAATGCAGCCCCATGATGTATATCCCATCAGTTCCACTCCGTCCCGAATGGCTTTCTCTGCCTCCACCAGATGAGCATTTAAAAATTCAATACGGTAATCATCTTCTACCGTCCACTCTCCATCTGCTCCTTTTACCAGTTTATCCACAGCTCCCAGGCCATTCTCCACAATAAACAAAGGCAGCTGATAACGGTCATAAAGACGGTTCAGAGTGTATCTCAATCCTTTCGGATCAATCTGCCACCCCCACTCTGTAGCCTTCACATAAGGATTGACATAACCGTGGCTCAGATTCCCGCCTGTCTCTTTGGCATCACCAGGATGAACCGAATCGCAGATACTGGAATAATAGCTGAAAGAAATAAAGTCCACCGTATTTTCCGCAAGAATTTTCTCGTCTTCCGGTCCCATCTGGATATGGATCCCCTTCTCTTCAAAATAATTCTTGATATATTTGGGATATTTTCCTCTGGCATGAATATCTGCAAAAAGAAGGGTATCCCGGTCATGGAGCATGGTCTTGATCACATCATCCGGGTCTGGTGTTAACGGATATATGGTCACTCCCAGAATCATGCAGCCCACTTTCCCATCCGGAATGATCTCATGGGCCAGTTTTGTCGCCATGGCACTGGCTACCAGTTCATGATGGATCGCCTGATAAAGGTCCTGCTCTGTCAGGTCTGCCAGAGGAGTACGGATTCCGCCGCTGGTAAACGGCGCATGCATCAGGGAATTGATCTCATTGAATGTAAGCCAGTATTTTACCTTATCCTTATAGCGTTCAAAAATAGTCCTGCAATAATTCAGATAAAAATCGATTAGTTTTGGATTTCTCCATCCATCATATTTATCTGCCAGCCCCAACGGCGTCTCATAATGAGATATGGTCACCAATGGCTGAATTCCATATTTCAGGCACTCATCAAAAAGACTGTCATAAAAAGCCAGACCTTCCTCATTAGGCTCTTCCTCATCGCCGCAGGGAAATATCCTGGACCAGGCAATGGAAGTACGGAACACTTTAAATCCCATTTCCGCAAACAATTTCACATCTTCTTTATAGCGGTGATAAAAATCAATTCCTTCCAGCTTCAGGTTATCCTTAGTCGGGCCGTCAGTGATAATCCCTTTTCTTTCTCCCGCAATTCCCTGTGGAAGCACATCCTGCACAGAAAGCCCTTTGCCTCCCTCCTGATATGCTCCTTCACACTGATTGGCTGCCACTGCTCCTCCCCAAAGAAAGTCTTTTGGAAAATAGCTCATATGGGTTCCTCCTTATTTAGCTGTTTTGATAAATGGTTTTCCGGCCTCCAGTTCTTTTCCTGTCACAGCCAGAACATCACTGTAATCATAAGCATTCGTAATAATCACAGGTGTGATCACATCATAGCCTTCCTTCTTGATTGCATCCATATCAAATTCCAGCAAAAGCTGACCTTTTTTCACTTCCTGTCCTGCATCCACATGGGCCGTAAAATATTTTCCTTTCAGTTTTACGGTATCCAGGCCTACATGGATCAGCACCTCCATGCCTCCTGTACTTTCAAAACCAATGGCATGCTTGGTCTCAAATAATGCCGTCACCGTTCCGTCTACCGGTGCATATACCTTTCCCTCTGCGGGGATTATGGCCGCTCCTTTTCCCAGGATTTCTTCTGCAAACGTGGGGTCATTCACTTCTTTCAATTCCACTGCTTTTCCTGTAAGAGGCGCATACACCACATCGGCTTTTACTTCCGCTCCAGCTGCTGGCTCATCTGCTTCTTCCGCTGTTTCCTTCCTTTCTTCCGCCTGGTGTTCCTGACCCTCTTCCACCGGATCTTCTATTCCTAAAATAAAGGATACCACAAAGGATACGCCAAATGCAATCGCTGCACCAATGCAGGCAAAGGTAATATTGCGGAATCCCTCTGTTCCAATATAACCCGGCAGAGCCAGAAGTCCCGGGGAACCGGAAGTATAACGCCCTACTCCGGTAAAGCCCATAAACAGACCGGATACACCGCCACCGATCATAGCTGCGATCAGAGGACGGCGGAATCTTAAGCTGATACCATACATAGCCGGCTCCGTGATACCGCACACTGCCGTGATTCCCGCAGAAGTAGCCAGCTGACGTACCTCAGAGTTCTTGGTACGGAGAGCAACTGCCAGGGCTGCACCACCCTGGGCAATATTAGACCCCAGCATACCCGGCCCCACAACCGTATCAAAACCGGCAGTGGCAATATTATTGATTCCGATCGGGATCAGCCCGTAATGCATGCCTGTCATAACCATAAGCGGAGTGAACGTTCCCACTACCAGCGGAACCAGCCAGCTGGCATAAGTATTCAGGATATTGATTCCTGCAGCAATTCCTTCACCAATGATATTTCCCAAAGGTCCCAGTACGATCAGCGTAACCGGTGCTGTTATGATCAGAGTCAGCAATGGTTTGGTAAAGAATTTTACCGGCTTAGGCGATACCTTATCCGCTACCGGCTCCACAAAAGACATGAACCATACGCCCAGAATGATCGGGATTACTGATGAGGAATAGGATACCAGAGATACCGGCATTCCCAGAAAATGAAGAGCCGTTCCCGCTTCTTTCGCGCCATTTACCATGGAGATAAAGGTGGGATGAAGCAGCACTCCTCCAATGGACATCGCCATATAAGCATTACATTTGAATTTCTTCGCAGCAGAATTGGCAATCAGCAGCGGAAGAAAATAGAACGCGGCATCTGCAAAAAAATTCAGGAACTGATAAGATTCTGAAGTTGTATCCAACAGTTTGAACGCCACCAGAAGCGCCATCACCGCTTTTAACATTCCGGCTCCGGTAATGGCCGGAATAATAGGCGTAAAAATTCCGGCAACTGTATCTAATACCTTGACCACCGGACCTTTTCCATCTTTTTCTTCTGTTTTTGCTCCGGAATCAAAATTTCCCAGGTCCAGCAACGGGCGATAGACACTCTGTACATCGCTTCCGATCACAACCTGGTACTGGCCTCCCTGATTCACTACCCCCATGATTCCCTTTGTTTTTTTCAGTTTTTCGGTCTGCGCTTTGCTGTCATCTTTCAGGTTAAAACGCAGTCTTGTGGCGCAGTGGGTCACCGATACCACATTACTCTCTCCTCCTACCATTTCCAGAATGGCAGCGGCAAGCTGCTTGTAATCCATATTGTTTTCCTCCTTTTATCATCGCCACAGCATTTCTTTTGAAAAGCCGGTTCCGGCATAAAAAAACCCACCAAAGAACAGGCTGATATCCTTCCATGGACAAGCCTTTCTTCGGTGGGTATAGCCTTTTCAGTAACAATCCCACATTTATGGTCTTTACTTTTTCTTAAAATTAAATTTCTTCCTGTGTCACCCGGCGGATATGGACAGTAAGATAGATGAGTTCATCTTCCGAAAGTCCCCGCTGAACTTTTTTGTTTACATATTCCTGGATTTTCTGGGCACAACGATATTCCTTCTCATACTTGGTCCGGATCACTTCCAGAAATGTATCGTCGTCATCTTTCAGTTCCACGCCCCGGTATAGCCTCTGCACAAAATATTTCAGATGGGTAATGAAGCGTTCATAATGAATCGAACTTTCATCCAGTTCCATGCAAAAATGGTACTTTACAATTTCCAAAATGTTCTGGATCATTTTGGTCATTTCCATGGTTTCTTCCATGCCACCGCTATCCAATTGGGCATTGACAATATGAAGAGCGATAAATCCCGCTTCATCTTCTTCCAATTCCACTCCCAGTCTGCGCCGGATAATGGTCAGTGCCTCTTTCCCGATCAGATATTCATGATTATACAAACGGCGAATATCCCACAGAAGCGCATTCTTTAATCGAATGCCCTTTCCTGCCCGTTCTATTGCAAAACTGATATGATCCGTCAAAGTCAGATAAATATTATCACTCAACGGTTTGCCCAGAGAATTTTTCGCATAATTTACGATCTCATTGGTAGTCTGAAGATAAGAATAAGGAATATTCCCCAGCAGGGCTTCCAGTTTATTTCTCCTGTCCTTCCCCTCTACCGCATAAATCCTCTCTATCAAGTTTTCATCAATCTCATCGCCCCTCTGCTTTTTAAATCCCAGCCCTTTTCCCATTACCAGGACTTCCCTGCCTTCCCGGTAGGAGCGCACCAGATTATTATTGATCACCTTATCTACTTTCATATCTTCCTCAAATCTGCTTTCACATATGAACGGCTTTGCCTTTCATCTGGACTGCAACGGTTGTTTATGAGAAATTTTTATAATAAAAAAACTATACCCTTGCAATAATCCAACAGAAATTATTTACAAATCGGTATAGCCTGCATTACCAGTAACAATCCAATCTTTATTCATACGCTGTTAAATTAGCACATTCTTACCGGTCTGTCAATGTTCATTTTTGTTTTTAGCATTTTTGCCGATTTTTCCATTGATTTTTTATGAAAATACACCATAAAATCCGGCAGGAAATTGACTCTCCCGCCGGATTTTCCAATTACTTCCTTCTAATATATATTGATATATCCGTTAACCAAAGATTCTCCAGCCGCAGATAAAATTATTCTGCCACCAGGAACTCAAACCTCTTTCTACCACCCGTCCATGGCTGGAAGATGCATCGATTACCGTACCCGGTCCGGATACAATTCCCACATGGCCATTTACTACAATGATATCCCCCGCCTGCAGACTGGAAAAACTGGTGATCTTCTGATATTTACCCACGCTTCTCCAACCGGAAGACGTCAGATAACTCTGCCTTACTCCTGCCTGATTCAGGCACCAGTATACAAATCCAGAACAGTCAAAGGAATTTGGACCCTTTGCCCCCCATACATACGGGCATCCTATCTTAGACCTGGCCACAGAAATCAACCGGCTGACACCGGAACTGTCATTGATCACAGCGCCACCGCCACCGGAAGAGGAACTGCCTCTTCCTGAACTGCTGCCGGAAGAAGAACCGCCGCTGGAACCGCCTCTGTTTCCGCTGCTTCCTGAAGATGAACTTCCTCCAGAAGAATTTGCAGGGGCTTTTTTCACATCATTGCCTGTCAGCTTCGCTATTGTCTGAACGCCTACCATACCATCAGCAGAAAGTCCGTTCTGGCGCTGGAAGGATTTTACTGCATTTTCCGTGATCTCTCCATAATATCCGGTAACATTTCCCGATACCAGATATCCATATTTACTCAGCAATTCCTGAACTCTCTTTACAGTCTCATCTTCATCACCCAGAGAAAGTCCATTGGGAACTGCATCCGGACTGTCAAGGGCAATACGGGTAGATGGTCCCAGATAGCCGTCCACTACCAGGTCATTTCTGGACTGGAACCGCTTTACTGCAATAGAAGTGTCAGCTCCATAAGCGCCATCCGGTTCTGAAGTCATATAGCCCAGAGCTTTCAGCCTTTCCTGGCATGCCAGCACGACTTCACTCTTCTCGCCATATTCCAGCATATTCGGTTTCACTTCATCACTATAAAGCAGGTTAACCGTCTGCTGGCCCACTTTTCCATCTTCTTTCAGGCCATTGACTTTCTGAAGTTTTAACACTGCCGCTTCCGTAGAATCGCCAAAGTTCCCGGTCACCTGGTCAGCAGAAGCCAGATAACCTAATTCATAAAGCCTTCCCTGTATCCTCTGGATATCGTCACCCTGTACCCCTTTGGATACCGCATAATACTTTGCATCAGGAGACAAAATGGCCAGCAAAGTATCCTGTCCAACAACACCGTCCTGGACAAGATTGTTCTGGCGTTGGAAATGCTTGACTGCATTTACTGTCACTTCCCCATAGTATTCCGTAGGTTCATCATTATCCATAAATCCTAGTTCCATTAAACGTTCCTGCAGAACCGCCACAATAGGATGCTCTACTCCTATTCTCAGATAGTCGGGAATCGGTTCTGCATCTTCCGCTCCTGGCACATCAGGAAATAATGGTCCGTCCGGGCTCATAGCCGCAATATCCGGACCGGCATTTTTATCCACAGGTTCCACATCAGGAGCTGCTGTAACCACCACTGGTCCACTCTGTCCGCAGCCCACAATACCTGCTGAAAACGTAAGGGCTGCAATCACTAACCCTGCTTTCAAGTATCCATCTATATTCATTGGTATTTTCCTCTTTGCTTTTTGTCGAATCACGTTTTATTTTAGCACAACTATGAGGGAAAAGAAAATACAAATTTACATAATTTTTCTTTAATTTCTTTGGTTGCAATGGTCAGATTGCAATGTTAAAATGAAACTTGCCAAGGAAAACCCTAGAAAGGAGAACTGTTATGCGATTACGCCACATCAAAGGCGCAGAAGACCAGATTGCCCAGAGCCCTTTTGTCATTCAGGATCCGGAACGCAACCGGGGATCATGGGATCAGGTATTTGGCAATCATAATCCCCTTGAAATTGAAGTGGGAATGGGCAAAGGAAAATTTATCATGGATCTGGCAGCCGCCAATCCGGAGATTAATTATCTGGGCATTGAACGTTATTCCAGTGTCCTTCTCCGCGCCCTTCAGAAACGCTCTGAACTGGAACTTCCTAATATATTTTTTCTTCGCATTGACGCAAAGGAAATGGCTGATTATTTTGCCAAAGGAGAAGTCAGCAAGATTTATCTGAATTTCTCTGACCCCTGGCCAAAAGACCGCCATGCAAAAAGACGCCTGACTTCCCCGGGATTTCTGGAAGTATACGATCATATCCTTGCCCCCGACGGAGTCATTGAATTTAAAACCGATAACAGAGAACTGTTTGAATATTCCCTGGAGTCGATTCCTGCCTCCGGATGGAAGCTGCAGATGTCAACCTTCGACCTCCATCACAGCCAATTCCTGGATGGAAATGTGATGACGGAATACGAGACAAAATTCGTATCCGAAGGAAAACCCATCTGTAAACTGATTGCATATCGGTAGGAATCGTTTTAGAATAGAAGCAGGCCATCTGCATACACTGGTATAAAAACAGATTGGTGATGAATATGGCCTTCCGGGAACGTATGATCAAGAAACTGTGCTGTTCCTTCTGCGACAAACCAGATTTGAACCGGCGGGCATGCCGGCTCAGAAAATGTTTTGCGGAAGTGGAACGTCTCATCGGCGGCAAAAAATGCTGTCCCAGAAAATAAGGAGGTTTAATTATGGAACTTATCTTTACAACAGAAAACTTTGATTCTGAAGTGCTTCAGTCTGACATTCCTGTACTGGTAGACTTCTATGCCGACTGGTGCGGTCCCTGTAAAATGATGGCTCCTGCTGTGGAAGAACTGGCCAAAGATTTTGCCGGAACAGCCAAGGTAGGCAAGCTGAATGTGGACACCAGTCCTGAGATTGCAGAGAAATATGGAATCATGTCTATTCCCACTCTTCTTATCATCAAGCATGGAGAGATTGTTTACAAAGCTGTAGGCGTACAGCAGAAACAGGTAATTGCTGATGCCATGACCCAGGCTCTTGCCTGATGCATGGCAAACCCGCAGAGGCTGCTACACGGCAATGTCCCCTGCGGGCTTCCCTGTTTTAAAAATGAAATTTTTATTAAAATTTTTTCAAAAAAGTGTTGACTTTTTATTTTCATTGCGCTAGAATAATGAACGTGTCACCGATATGACATTAAAAAGCGCCTTTAGCTCAGTTGGTAGAGCAGTAGACTCTTAATCTATTTGTCCAGGGTTCGAGTCCCTGAAGGCGCACTGAAAGCACTGGTTTTGACGACAGAGAGCGTTGGGGCTGGTGTTTTTTTATTGCAAACAATTTCTGACAATTTTCTGTCAATTCTGCCTATTCCTATTGCCCTGTATTTTATCCTATGATATAATGAGTGCAACGATAATATAAGGAGGATTGGGAAATGGAAAATATGGAAATGAATAATAACTATCCACAGGAACCCTCTGTCAAAGACTTTTTGATATGGTTATTGATTCCTACCGTTCTTGGGGCTGTTACTTGCGGAATTGGGTCTTTGATCCTTTTGATCGTATGGGCATGCAGTTCAAGTAATCGGGTAAGAGGTAATTTTGCAAAAGCCCAGCTTATCATGATGGTAATTTCCATCGTGCTGGTAATTCTTTTCTATGTAATCTTTGGCGCAGCTCTTATCGGTATGAGCGCCAGTCTTAGCTAATTACTAAATCACGAAAACCAACAGCAAGAAGGTGGGGAATTTCCCCATCTTTTTGGTTGATATATATATCAATTTTACTTTAAAGGAGAACAAATATGGGAAATACAGACGGCATGGGCAACTGGGACCAGATTCGCCGGGGAGTCGTGGAAATTGAACATCTGATCAGTCAGAAAAAGTTCAATGCTTCCATGCTGCGTTCTCTCCAGGTACTGGACCTGATGGTAAAAAGCCTAGCAGAAAAAGCCTGCATCATTGATACGGATCTGATGGACATTATTGATGCGTTATATCAGAACCGATGGATTTCCAAATCCACCTGTGAACATTATCATAAAATCCGCATTATCGGTACCAAAGCTGCTAACGAGGGAAATAACAACGCCTATGATGCCAGTCAGGCATATCAGCTGTTGAGCCAGGAAGTATATACATTTGCCAATGAATTTTATAAAGTGCGCAAGCGGAAACCAGCCGGCAGGACCGCTGCCCGTACTTCTTTTAAAGCAATTCCCTTACCCAGAGAGAATACGACAGAAAAAAATGATTCTTCCGCCACCAAACCCTCTCCTCAACCCCAGCCGGCGCCTTCGCCAAAAGTAGTTCCTTTCCGGTCTGCTGATGAAACTTCTGCTGCCTCACAGCCAACAGAATCCAATATTCCCAAAAATATCAGCGCCCCCAAGGCTACCGGCAGTTATTCCGCCCCGGTCCACCGCCCTCGTCAGAATAGCCGCAAAAAGCGTTTTCGCATAGAGGATCTTCTGAAAATCCTGATTCCCATTGCGATCATCATTTTACTGCTGATCATCATCAGCATGTTCCGTCAACAGGGAGAAAATCAGCCGGAAACCATTCCCGTTTCCACAGAAGAGACCACTCCGGAAACTACAGCTGTTCCTGAGACTACGACAGCTCCCGAGACTACAGCCGCTCCTGAGACTACGGCTGCTCCCGAGACTACAGCTGCTCCTGAGACTACGACAGCTCCCGAAACTACAGCTGCTCCTGAAACCACAGCCGCTCCTGAGACCACGGCTGCTCCTGAGACTACAGCCGCTCCTGAGACTACAGCTGCTCCTGAGACCTCTTCTTATGTGACGACCACAGACCTTTATGTGCGTCCGGAACCATCTACCGACAGCGGAACCATCGGTGTTCTTGATCCAGGCGAAGAAGTGGAGTATCTGAGAGCTTATGATGACAGATGGGCTGTGATCCGCTATAACGGACAGGAAGCTTATGTATCTTCCAAGTATCTGGAAGCCAGATAAAGATATTTTGTCTGAATCTTTCAAATATGGTCATACTATCCATACCGGATCGTATGGCCATATTTTTGTATGCTCTGGTGAAAATTACTGTTATTTTTGTAGAAATATTTGATATTTTATATGCTATTTTCTTCATTATTGACCATGGCTTTTTCGAATCAAAGGGAGTATTATGGGTTAGTAGAAATTGTACATGTTTTTATACAAAATCAAGACTATCATTGAAAGGAGGAACCTATGAATCATATTATAAGCAAAATCTCTGAAATTGAAGCCTCCGCTGCTTCTATTATGGATGCAGCCAATGAGCGAAAAAAGGAATATGCCAAAGAAATGGACGAAAAAACTGCTCAGTTTGATAAGGAACTGGACGAAAAGACCCAAGCCCAGTTAAATCAGCTACGGAATGATATGGAAGCAGAAGCCAAACAGCGCTTGGAAACACAGCGTCTGGATGCCCAACATACGATGCACCGTATGGAAGAAACCTATCAGGCCAAACACAAACAATATGTACAAACTCTGTTTGATTCTATGACAAAGGAGTGAGGTTATGGGAAATCTTCTAGCCTACAGTGGTCTGGCAGCAAAAGTACGGGCTATGGAAAGCCAATTCATTACAGACAGGCAGTTCCGGGACATGGCAGCGCTTTCTTCCGTAGGAGAAGCCCTGGACTTCCTCAAATCAAGACCAGCTTACCAGGATATTCTGGCTTCTGCAGATAATGATATCCATCGCTCTCAGCTGGAAAAGCTTCTTATTTTATCCCGTTACCGGGATTTTGAAAAACTCTATCGTTTTTCCGGTCCTCAGCCTCGAAAATTCCTGAACTTATATTTTATGCATTTTGAAATTTCCCTGCTGAAGAGATGCCTGCGAAATATCAGCCACCCGGATCAGGAATTTGCCAATCTGTCCATGTTCCGCAGTTTCTTTTCCAAGCACTCAAAACTGGACCTGGATAAACTGACCGCTTCCTCTTCTATTTCTGAACTTACAGCTTCTCTGGAAGGAACTCCGTATCACTCTCTTTTTGTCCACTTAAGTGAAAAGGAATCCGTATCATTATTTGACTATGAACTCCAGTTGGATCTGTATCATTTTCAAGTCATGTGGAATGCAAAAGATAAATATCTGACCAAAGAAGAAAAGAAAACGGTAACCCAATGTTTTGGGTCTCAGCTGGATATGCTGAATGCCCAGTGGATCTACCGTTCCAAAAAATATTATCACCTGGATGCCAAGGCTATCTATCCTCTTCTGATACCTGTCAATTACCGGCTGAAAAAAGAAGACCTGTCCCGATTGGCCGAAACATCCGGCGTGGATGAATTCTTTTCTGTTTTAAACACTACCTATTATGGAAGTCTTACAGACAGCCATCTGGGAACCCAGCCTGATCTGGAACAGCTCTATGAGCAGGTAATGAACCGGATTTACACATTGACTGCCAGAAATCATCCTTATTCCACAGCCATTTTAAATTCTTATTTTTACTTTAAGAACCTGGAGATTCACCGCCTGATCACGATTATCGAAGGAATCCGGTATGGTGTCTCCCCGGACGATATCATCTCTTATGTGATCAAATCTCCTGTGGGAACGCGGGGAGCATAGTCACAGTATAAAACTCATATTGCAAAGGGGGTAACTGACAAGTGATAGAAAAAATGAAGTTCTTAAGTATCACAGGACCGAAAGCTGACATTGACCGGGTGGTGGACCAGTATCTGTCCAAATATGAGATCCAACTGGAAAATACCCTGGCTGAGTTAAAGACTGTAAAAGACTTAAGACCTTTTACCGAAACCAATCCCTATAAAGACCTGATCATACAGGCAGAAAACCTGGCCGCTTCTCTGAAAGACGGTACAGAAAATCAGGACATTCCTGATATATCTCTGGAAGAAGCCCTGGATACCATAACCAAGCTGACTTCAGACCTGAATGCCCTGTCCAAAGAAAAAGATAACTTAGCCAAGCAGGTGGATACGTTACAGGAATCCCAGGCCAGGATCTCTCCGTTTACAGACCTGAACTATAACCTCAGTGCCATTCTTCACTTTAAATATATCCGATTCCGTTTCGGCCGTATTCCAAAAGAATACTTCCAGAAACTGAATGATTATGTGTACGATACGCTTGATACCGTATACCACAAATGCAGTGAAGATAAGGATTATGTCTGGATCGTATACTTTGTGCCAGAATCCATTTCCAAAAAGATTGACGCCATTTATGCTTCCATGCATTTTGAGCGTTTCTTCCTTCCAGACGAATACGAAGGTACTCCACTGGAAGCACAGGAAGCATTAAAAACAAAAATCCAGGGAATGCAGGACCGTATCAGAGGACTGGACGAAGAAATTTCCCGCTGTCTGGAGAAAAACAGGATTTCAATCCTTGCGGCCCGGAAACGGCTGGACCGTTTTTCCTCTAATTTCAGCGTAAGAAAAATGGCTGCCTGCACCAAGCACCAGCAGGCCACCTTCTACATTTTATGCGGCTGGATGACGAACGAAAATGCTATCCGTTTTCAAGATGAGATTTCCCAGGACCCAGATGTTTTCTGCATCGTGGAAGAAAATCATGGCAATCTTCTGAGCCAGCCTCCCACAAAGCTTCGCAATCCCCGTCTTTTCAAACCTTTTGAAATGTTCCTGCGTATGTACGGTCTTCCTTCTTACAACGAACTGGACCCTACCATTCTCATTGGGCTGACTTACTCTATTTTGTTTGGATTTATGTTCGGAGATGTGGGACAGGGACTTTGCCTGCTCATTGGCGGCTTCCTTCTATATAAATTTAAGGAAATAAACCTGGCAGCCATTATTTCCTGCTGCGGTTTATTCTCAACCATATTTGGATTCATGTTCGGAAGTATCTTCGGATTTGAAACCATCATAGAACCTGTCTGGCTCCGTCCGGCAGAAGCTATGGTAAATCTTCCTTTTATCGGGAGACTGAACACTGTTTTCGTAGTGGCAATCTCCATTGGAATGGGAATCATCCTGCTGACCATGATCTTAAATATCATCAACAGTATCCATGAAAAAGATACGGAAAAAATATGGTTTGACACCAACGGAGTGGCCGGTCTGGTATTCTATGGCAGCCTGGTTCTCACCATTGTCCTGTTTATGACCGGAAATCCTGTTCCTGGAACTGCCGTACTGTTCATCATGTTCGGCATCCCCCTTCTTCTTATTTTCTTCAAAGAGCCTTTGACCAGGATTCTGGAGAAAAAAGCAGAAAAAGCCATTCCGGGAGGAAAAGCCATGTTTGTAATTCAGGGCTTCTTTGAATTGTTCGAAGTCCTGTTGAGCTATTTTTCCAATACTCTGTCCTTTGTCCGTGTAGGAGCCTTTGCCGTCAGCCACGCTGCTATGATGGAAGTTGTTCTTATGCTGGCTGGCGCAGAAGCCGGAACACCCAACTGGCTAGTGATCATTCTGGGAAATCTGTTTGTCTGCGGAATGGAAGGTCTGATCGTAGGGATTCAGGTCCTGCGTCTGGAATATTATGAACTGTTCAGCCGCTTTTACCGGGGTACCGGACGGGAATTCAAACCTTACGGAAAAGCGGAAGCATAAAGAAAAAATTAAAATTAAAGGAGAATACGATTATGTCATTATTAGTTAAAATCACCCTGGCAGTAGCACTTATCTTAAGCATTGCAGTTCCATTCGGGGCTTTCGCTCTGGGAGAAAAAACAAAAGGCCGTTATAAAACAGCCCTTGCCTGCAATCTGGTTTTATTCTTTGGAATCATGGCAGTATCCGCAGTCTTCATGTTCACAGGAAACGCTTACGCTGCAGAGGAAGTAGCCGCCGCAGCCGCTTCTTCCAATTCCACCGGATTTGGTTATCTGGCTGCTGCTCTTTCCACCGGTCTGTCCTGTGTAGGCGGCGGTATCGCTGTATCTGCCGCTGCTTCTGCTGCTCTTGGTGCTATCAGCGAGGATTCTTCCATTCTTGGTAAATCCCTCATCTTCGTAGGACTTGCCGAAGGTGTGTGTCTGTATGGTCTTATTATCTCTTTCATGATCCTGGGACAGCTGTAAGATGAAAATGTATCTCATCAGTGACAACATCGATACTTACACCGGCATGAGGCTTGCCGGCGTAGAAGGCGTTGTGGTCCACAGCAGAGAAGAACTGAAAAAAGCCCTTGATGAAGTGCTGGCAGACCGTGAAATAGGAATTGTCCTCCTTACGGAAAAATTCGGAAGAGATTATCCGGACCTGGTAAACCAGATCAAACTGGATTATAAAACTCCCCTATTTGTGGAAATCCCTGACCGTCACGGTACCGGCCGCAAGCCCAACTTTATCACCGATTATGTAAATGAAGCCATCGGCTTAAAACTATAAGAAAGCAGGTGAAGCGTTTTGACCACGGAAGAAAAATTACAGCACTTCCTTTCCTTTTGTATGGAAGATTCCCGGGCACGAAGCCAGAAAATGCTGGACGATTACATGGACGCCCTGGAAAAAACTTTAGACGAACATAAAAAAGAAGCCGTTCACCGGGCCGATATGCAGCTCCAGATCGAAAAGGACCGGATCAAACGGGATATCAATAAACAGCTGGCTGTTGAGGAATTAAAGATCCGCAGGGAATTAAGCCAGAAACACGAAGAACTGAAAGATATGCTCTTTGTGGAACTTCGTAATGAACTGGCTGCTTTCATGGAAACCAATGAATATCAGCTGTTGCTGGAAAGACAGGTAAAACAGGCAAAGGAACTGGCTGGGGGAGAAGAACTCCTTATCTATATCGATCCTGTTGATGCAGATAAGATTCCCCGTCTCTCCATGCATAACAGTGTTACCATTAAACCCAGTGAATATTCCTTTGGAGGCGGAACCCGGGCTGTAATCCCCTCGAAAAATATTTTGATCGATAATTCTTTTGATACCAAAGTTGAAGAAGCAAAACATCATTTTACCTTCCATCTGGAAGAGAAAGGAGATAAGTCCAATGGCTAAAACTGGCATGATCTATGGTATCAACGGGCCTATCGTCCATGTAAAAGGCGATGTAGGCTTTCAGATGCATGAAATGGTCACGGTTGGAAAAGACAACCTGGTAGGAGAAGTAATCGGGCTTTCCTCCGCTTCCACTACCATTCAGGTTTATGAGGAGACCACAGGGCTGAAACCTGGTGAGATTGTGACCGGTTCCGGTTCCCCTGTCTCTGTCACCCTGGCTCCTGGTATTTTAAGCAATATTTTTGACGGTATTGAACGCCCTTTGGAAGAAATCGCAAAAACAGGCGGTGCTTATATTTCCAGAGGTGTTAACGTAGATTCTCTGGACACAAAAAAATTATGGGATACTCATATTACGGCGAAAAAAGGAGACCACCTGCTTCCCGGTTCCATTATTGCAGAAGTGCCGGAAACGCCTGCAATTGTCCATAAAGTCATGCTTCCTCCTGATATGGAAGGTTTTGTACTGGATACAGTGGAAGACGGGCAGTATACCATTCAGGACCGTTTGCTGACACTGCAGCTTCCTGACGGCTCCGAACGGGAAATCACCATGACGCAGAAATGGCCAATCCGTATCCCCCGCCCTACTGCCAAACGTTTCCCTCCCACCATGCCTCTGATCACGGGGCAGAGAATCCTGGATACCATGTTCCCTCTGGCAAAAGGAGGAACCGCGGCTATCCCTGGCGGATTCGGAACAGGAAAAACCATGACCCAGCATCAGATTGCCAAGTGGTCTGATGCAGATATTATCATTTACATTGGCTGCGGCGAACGTGGCAATGAGATGACGCAGGTACTGGAAGAATTTTCAGAACTGGTGGATCCTAAATCAGGAAATCCTCTGATGGACCGTACTACCCTGATTGCCAATACCTCCAATATGCCTGTGGCTGCCCGTGAAGCCAGCCTGTATTCCGGACTGACCCTGGCTGAATACTACCGGGATATGGGATACCATGTGGCAATTATGGCAGATTCTACTTCCCGTTGGGCCGAAGCTCTCCGTGAACTGTCCGGACGTCTGGAAGAAATGCCGGCTGAAGAAGGATTTCCCGCATATCTGGCATCCAGGCTTTCCGCTTTTTATGAGAGAGCCGGCATGATGCGCAACTTAAACGGCACAGAAGGTTCCGTATCCATCATCGGAGCCGTATCCCCTCAGGGCGGTGATTTCTCCGAACCGGTTACCCAGAATACAAAACGATTTGTCCGTTGTTTCTGGGGACTGGATAAGAGCCTGGCATATGCCCGCCATTTCCCGGCTATCCAGTGGCTTTCCAGTTATTCGGAATATCTGACAGACCTGGCGCCCTGGTATACGGAACACGTAGACAAAAAATTTGTAGATTACCGGAACCGTCTGGTTTATATCCTCACCCAAGAAAGCAGCCTGATGGAAATCGTAAAGCTGATCGGAAGCGATGTTCTTCCTGATGACCAGAAACTGGTACTGGAAATCGCCAAGGTCATCCGTGTAGGTTTTCTTCAGCAGAATGCCTTCCATCCGGACGATACCTGTGTTCCTCTTTCCAAACAATACAAAATGATGGAAATCATCTTGTACCTTTATCAGAAATCCCGGTCTCTGATCTCCATGGGTATGCCCATGTCTGTTCTGAAAGAAGATAAGATTTTTGATAAAGTCATTGCAATGAAATACGACATTCCCAACAGCAAACCGGAAATGTTCGATGAATACAAAAAAATGATCGACCAGTTCTACGACAATGTGGTAGAACGGAACGCTTAAAGGAGGACAGCAATCCATGGCAATTGAATATTTAGGCTTAAGTAAAATCAACGGGCCTCTGGCAGTCCTGGAAGGTGTCCGCGGAGCCGCTTACGATGAAATTGTGGAAATGACCGTCAACGGTTCAGAGCCCAGGCTGGGAAGAATCATCGAAATCTATGATGACAAAGCGGTAATCCAGGTATACGAAGGAACCGAAGGAATGGCCCTTAGAAATACCCACACCCGGCTGACCGGCCATCCTATGGAACTGGGCGTATCAGAAGATATGCTGGGCCGTACCTTCAACGGCATCGGCGTACCGATTGACGGCCTGGGAGATATTGAACCGGACATGATGCTGGACGTAAACGGCAAACCTTTAAATCCTGTGACCAGAGAATATCCCAGAAACTATATCCGTACCGGGATTTCTGCGATTGATGGACTGACCACCCTGATCCGCGGCCAGAAACTTCCTATTTTTTCCGGAAACGGACTTCCCCACGACCAGCTTGCAGCTCAAATTGTACAGCAGGCTTCCCTGGGGGATGATTCTGATGAAAAATTTGCCATTGTTTTTGCCGCTATGGGCGTAAAATACGATGTAGCCGATTTCTTCCGCCGTACATTTGAAGAAAGCGGAGTATCTTCCCATGTGGCTATGTTTATCAATCTGGCAAATGATCCTGTGGTAGAACGACTGATCACTCCAAAGGTTGCCTTGACCCTGGCCGAATACCTGGCCTTTGAAAAAAATATGCATATTCTGGTAATCCTCACCGATATGACTTCTTTTGCAGAAGCCATGAGAGAGGTATCTTCTTCCAAAGGTGAGATTCCTTCCAGAAAAGGCTACCCCGGCTACCTCTACAGCGAGCTGGCCGCTATTTATGAAAGAGCTGGTATTGTTGCAGGCAGAAGCGGTTCCGTAACCCAGATTCCTATCCTCACCATGCCGGGTGATGATATCACCCACCCGATTCCGGACCTGACCGGTTATATCACGGAAGGACAGATCGTACTGGACCGTCTCCTCCAGGGACAGTCCGTCTATCCTCCTATCAATGTGCTTCCTTCCCTTTCCCGTCTGATGAAAGACGGCATTGGTGAGGGCTTTACCAGAAAGGATCATCAGGACGTGGCCAACCAGCTGTTTTCCTGTTATGCAAAGGTAGGAGATGCCCGTGCCCTCGCCTCCGTCATCGGTGAAGATGAGCTTTCTCCCATTGACAAAAAATACCTGGAATTCGGAAAAGCATTTGAACAGACTTTTGTCGGTCAGGATATCCACGAAAACAGATCGATCCTGGATACCCTGAACATTGGGTGGAAACTCCTTGGTATGCTCCCGCGGGAAGAACTGGACCGTATCGACACCAAGATTCTTGATGAATTTTATCAGCCAACCGAACCGGAAGACCATAAGGCTGTATCATAGGAGGGATCTGTATGAATCCAAATTCCTTTCCCACAAAGGGAAACCTTATTCTTGCCAAAAACTCCCTTGCCCTGGCAATCCAGGGCTTTGGGCTGATGGATAAAAAGCGAAGTATCCTGCTCCGGGAACTGATGGCCCTCATCGATGAAGCCAAAAATATCCAGTCTGAGATTGATGTTACTTTCCGAGAGGCTTACCAGTCCCTTCAGAAAGCCAACATTGAACTGGGAATCAGCTATGTCCAGGAAATCAGTTCTTCCGTTCCCGTGGAACATGGTATCCGGATCAAATCCAGGAGTATCATGGGTACGGAAATTCCCCTGGTCCAGCATGAACAGGAACCGCTGAACCTTACCTATGCCTATTACAGTACCAGAGAATCCCTGGATGAAGCCCGGTCCAAATTTGAAAAAGTAAAGGATCTGACCATCCGGCTGTCCATGGTAGAAAATTCTGCCTACCGTCTGGCTAACAATATCAAAAAAACCCAGAAACGGGCCAATGCTCTGAAAAACATTACCATACCTATGTATGAAACTCTGGTCAAAGACATTACCAATGCTCTTGAAGAAAAAGAGCGTGAGGAATTCACCCGTCTGAAAGTGATCAAGCAAATGAAAGAAAAAGAGACGGATTCCGATTTTTGTGTTAAAATGAACTAAAACACAAGGAGGATTCCTCATGGAAATACATGTATCAATTCTGTTTGCTCTGGAGGTGGTAGGGACTATTGCGTTTGCCTCCTCCGGAGCCATGGTAGCCATCGACAAAAACCTGGATCTTCTCGGCGTGATCGTACTGGGTGTTACCACTGCCGTAGGAGGCGGTATGATCCGTGATATTATCATTGGCAACATCCCGCCTAATCTGTTTTTGAATCCCATTTATGTGCTGATGGCTCTGATCACTGTTATCATCTTATTTTTTCTTATACGCTTTCACAGCTATCTATTATCTGGAAAACACCGTATCCTTTATGATAAAGTTATGAATCTGTTCGACGCCATCGGCCTTGGTGCGTTTACCGTTGTGGGAGTAGATACTGCGATCCAGGCAGGTTTTGGCGATTATCGTTTTTTGTCCGCTTTTTTAGGAGTTATCACCGGAGTAGGAGGCGGAATCCTTCGGGATATCATGGCCAATCAGACACCCTATATCCTGTGCAAACATGTGTATGCCAGCGCTTCCATTATTGGAGCTCTTCTCTATATTGCACTGCCAGATTATTTTCCTCCCCGTGCTTCCATGATCATTTGTTCTGCTGTAGTAGTCACGATTCGGCTTCTGGCCGCAAAATACCGCTGGAATCTGCCGAAAGCTGCCAAACACCAACCGAAAAAGGAGGACTGATCTGATGAAATTGTTATCACATATTTTCGGAATCCTATGTGCTTTCTGCCTGATGATCATTTTTCTTATCACCTCTGTAGAAGCTGTTGTCTATTGGACACCAGGATATTTTGAAAAAGAATACGAGAAATATCAGGTACCGGAAACCGTCCATATGGAAATGGACGATCTGCTGGAAGTAACCGATGAAATGATGGCTTACCTCCGAGGTGAGCGGGAAGACCTTCATATTATGACTACTGTAGACGGACAGGCCAGAGAATTTTTCAATGACCGGGAAATTGCTCATATGGAAGATGTTCAGGGTCTGTTTTTGGGCGCGATCACGCTCCGCCGTATTCTCTTGGCAACAGCTGTTCTCTGCGTGATTCTGATGGCCGTTTTGAAAGCTGACCTGAAAAAACTCCTCCCTAAATGTCTCTGCATGGGAAGCGGCCTGTTTTTCCTGCTGGCTGCCGGACTGGGAATTCTGATATCCACAGATTTCACAAAATATTTTATCATTTTCCACAAAATATTTTTCCGCAATGACCTCTGGATCCTGGACCCATCTACCGATCTGCTAATCAATATCGTACCGGAACCATTCTTCTCCGACACGGCTCTCAGAATCGGCATTACCTTTGGAGGAATGGTAGTCCTGCTTCTTGCTGTATGCGCTTTTATCCTGTTCAGGCAACGAAAACCAGAGAAATAAGTCCATCTTTTTTCTTTACTTGTCCGGAAAAATAGAATATACTTGGTAAAGATAGTTTTTCTATCAGGAAACCGTCAATAAATTCTGATATGGAGTTCCCATTGTATGAAACGTATTTGTTCTTTTATATTAAGTTTGACCCTGATACTGGGCCTGTTTCCGTCTGTGGTTTTTGCCGCTCCGGACTGGCCTTCTAATATTGCCATTGAATCCGACGGAGGTATTGTAATCGATGCTGACTCCGGTGCTGTACTTTTTGGAAAAAATCTTCATCAGACCTTTTTTCCTGCCAGTATCACCAAAGTACTGACTGCCCTGATCGTCATTGAAGAATGTGACCTTGATGAAGAAGTCACCTTTTCCCATGATGCCGTCTACAACGTGGAAGCAGGAAGCAGCAACGCAAATCTGGAAGAGGGAGACGTTCTCTCTGTAAAAGACTGTCTCTACGCACTTTTACTCCAGTCTGCCAATGAAGCTGCCAACGCTCTGGCTGAACACGTAGCCGGATCCAGAGAAGCCTTCGCAGAACTTATGAACCAGAAAGCCCAGTCTTTGGGATGCGTGGACAGCCATTTTTCTAACCCCAGCGGTCTGAATGACGAAAATCACTATACCTCAGCTTATGATATGGCTTTGATTTGTCAGGCTGCCATCCAAAACAGTACTTTTCTGAAAATTGACGGAAGCCGTTCTTATAAGCTTCCCCCCACCAAACGGAACCCTGAAGGCCTGACTATTACGGCTCATCACGCTATGCTGAACAAAAATGATTCCCGGTATTATCCCGGCATTTTTGGCGGAAAAACCGGTTATACCTCCCTGGCAGGAAATACCCTGGTCACTTTCGCAGCCAGAGACGGCATGACGCTGATCGCTGTTGTCCTGAACGGGCATCAGACCCATTACACCGATACAAAAGCTATGCTGGATTTCGGTTTTGAAAATTTCCAGACAGTCAACATCAAAGATGTTGACAGCCGTTTTTCTTCTCTGGAACAGGATATGAGTATTTCCGGAATTCCTGCCAGCCAGCTGTCAGATATTGCTCTGGAAAGCAATAAAAAAGTGACTTTGCCAAACGGTTCTTCCATCTCCGATGCTGTTATGTCTATCCAGTATGATCTGGACAGCCAGGCTCCGGAAAATGCTCTGGCCCAGGTCACTTATACATACAATGACCGGACGATCGGTTCTGCCTATCTGCTGAACCGGATTGGAGAAACCTCTGCTCCCGTACTTCCTCCTCTGGAAACAGAAACAGGCGAATCTCTTACCGGAGAGAGCAGCCAGTCTGAGGAAACCACTCCTGTATCAGAAAGCGCAGCCAGTGCTGCCTCCCCGGAACAGGAATCCTCTTCATCCGGAATTCCCGGAGTTGTATGGGCAGTGATCGCAATTGCTGCTGTTGTTGCCCTGTTATCCGGTGCTTTTATCTTTTTCCGTATCCAGAAACAAAAGAAAGAAGAGGAACTGCGCCGGCGCCGTGAAAGACGCCGCCAGCGTCTGAGAGAAATCGGCGTATCAGACGAAGAATTTGAACAGATGATGGCACAGAGAAGAGCCAACCGTCAGCAGAAACGCTGACTTCACGGAGGATTTCCATGAAAAGCCCCAAAAAACCAATGGACCATAAGACCCTGATTCGTAATATCCAGATCACCACCCTGATTCTGGTCTTTACCACAGCGGGGTCTTTCGCCTTTTTTTCCCTTTCCGGAAATACGGTAAATGTTTCCACCTTTTATATCCTGGCCGTTGCATTTATTGCCCGCTTTACCACCGGATACGTTCCCGGAATCGTAGCTTCCTTTATTTCCGTCATATGCGTTAACTTCGCATTCACCTATCCCTATTTTACTCTTTCTTTTTCCATGGATGGTTCCCCCATCACCTTCGCAGCCACGATGATCATCGCCAGCCTTACCAGTATGACGACCACACATCTGAAAGAAAAAAACCGGATTCTTAATGAACAGGAAAAACTGTTAATGGAAGCGGAGAAAGAAAAAATGAGGGCAAACCTGCTGAGAGCCATTTCCCATGATTTGAGAACTCCTCTCACCAGCCTGATCGGAACCAGTTCCACCTATCTGGAAAACGAAGAGTCTCTGTCAAAAGAGGATAAACGCCATTTGGTACAGACCATCTATGACGACTCCAACTGGCTTCTCCATATGGTGGAAAATCTGCTCACCGTCACCCGGATCCGCCAGACGGACGCCCATGTGACGAAAAGCCTGGAACCTTTGGAAGAAGTTGTTTCCGAGGCAGTGGCACGGTTAAAAAAACGACTCCCCGATGCCAGAGTAAAGGTATCCATACCCGATACCTTTATCATGATCCCTATGGACGCCACCCTGATTGAGCAGGTCATCATCAATCTTCTGGAAAACGGAATCTACCACAGCGGTTCCTCCGAACCAATGGAGCTGCGAGTTTCCATAGAACAGGCTTCCGCTTTATTTCAGATTTCAGATCATGGCCATGGAATACAGGAAAACCTCCTTTCCCACATATTTGACGGCTATGCTGACACTCCCACCACATCCGGAGACTCCAGAAAAGGGATGGGTATCGGACTTTCCATCTGCAAAACCATTATCCTTGCCCATGATGGACAGATATGGGCTGAAAACCTGACTGACGGAGCCCGTTTCTCTTTCACACTTCCTCTAGGAGATGAACATTATGAATCATAAACTGACTGTTGTTATTATTGAAGATGAAAAAAATATCTGCACATTTATGGAAACCACCCTGGAAAACCATGGTTATAAGGCAGTTTCCGCAGGGACCGGAAAAGACGGACTTTCCTGCATCACATCCCTCTGCCCCGATATTGTGCTCCTTGATCTGGGACTTCCCGATATTGACGGAATCGATATCATCAAAAAAGTCCGGGAATTTTCCGCTGTACCCATTCTGGTCATTTCTGCCAGATCGGAAGAAAGCCAGAAAGTAGCTGCTCTGGACGCGGGAGCCGACGATTATATCACAAAACCTTTTGGTACTTCCGAACTCCTGGCAAGGATCCGTACCGCTCTAAGACACAGCCAGATACCGGCTTCCGGAGTGTCTGCTTCCCCCTCTGTATATCAGTGCGGGGACCTCTGTATTGACTTTGAAAAACGTCTGGTAAACCTGGCCGGCAACCAGATTCATCTGACTCAAATTGAATATAAACTGGTTTCTCTCCTGGCTCGCAATGCTGGAAAAGTGCTCACCTATGACTTTATGATCAATCATATCTGGGGCCCTTACGCAGATAACAATAACCAGATACTCCGTGTCAATATGGCCCATATCCGCCGGAAAATCGAAGAAAATCCTGCTGATCCCAAATATATCAGCACAGAAATCGGAGTAGGATACCGTATGAAAGAAGGAATTTCAGCTAATAGCTCATCCTTATGGCCTGAAGAAGAAAACACCTGATCTGACAACAGAAAAAGGCATTGATTCTGTCAAGAAATCAATGCCTTTCCTGTTTCTTATCACATATTATCCTTCCAGCCTTACGCACACAGAAGACGGATATTCCTTCCCTCTGTGTACCGTCACATTGGCAATCCGTTTCTCAGGACTGTCAAACCCCAGTTCTGTATTACTATTAGGGAAAATAAAATTTTTCGCACTGGAAGTAATGGTAAGCCTCATTTTATGACCAGATCGGAACGTATTGGATATTTTCGTAGTTCTGACTGATACCTCATAAATCTTTCCAACCTCCATATACTCCGGCTTTTCAAAACCATTCCGGTATTTACAGCCCAGAACTCCATCTGCCAGTTTGACAGACCTGCCATTCTCATCCACATCCGTAATCCTCACCACAAGATCTGTATCCGGACAGTCACAAGATACAAACAGCTTCACTGTCACATCACCGGTAATGGTGACCGGGCGTTCAAAGGCGGGAGTTGTAAAGCAAAGGATATCCCTTCTTTTTTCTTCCTCTGTATAGTCTTCCGGTGTCTCCAGTTCATTTTCCGACACATCGATGATATGGGTGGATGGGTCATCCGGGTCATATTGATAGCTGTCCTGACCTGAAGAACCCGGACATTCCAGAGACAGGATTCCCTTCCCCTGTTCCCGGCCTGTTCCCACTCCGGTATCATCACAATCTCCATCCAGATAAAAAATCTGTTCCTCCGTTCCTTCCGGCGGCCATGCCTGTGCCTGTTTCCACTGATTTTCTCCCAGCGTATAATATTCCACCGCCGCAGTCTTCTCAATCCCCGTATCTCTGCCTTTCAGAAAATGTTCCAGCCATTTCATGCACAGCAGGTCCATATCATATCTCAGGGCATCATCTCCCACATAAGTGCCATGAAGGTCATAGTCTGCATTTCCGCTGTGTTTCCAGGGACCGAGTACCGCTTTCCAGGTACCTTGCGACCAGAGCAGCCGTGGTACCGTCTGCAATCGCTCCCACGATACCCAAAAGCACATATTCATAGCGGATTTTCAGCATTCTGGTTACCAGCAAATGCAGGATCAGGCTTCCGAAAATCACACAGAAACAAAACAGGGTAATCGTAAGGGCTGAACCCAGGAAACCTCTGATGTCTACAGAAAAACCTACTACTGCCAGGAACATCATACCAAAAAACAACCCCAGATTCATAGCCCCTTTCAGCTCTCTCACTGCCGGAATCTGTGCGACTAAAATTGAAAACGTAGAGATCAGCAGGATTCTTCCCGCACTGGAAAATTCCGGTCCCAGAATGGCCGATACTTTTGTAGAGATGGCAACAATGGAAGTGGAGATTGCCAGCAATATGGCAATATCTTTAATGCTCCAGGTATCCGTTCCCATCAGTTCCTGATGGCTTCCATCCCCTTCCAGTTCTTCCTGAGTAAAAGAATATGGCCAGAGTTTCTGGAACTTCTTGGAAGATTTCATCAAAGCCGGAGCTGCAAACATCAATACCAAAGTAGGCATACCAACCACATAATCTGCCGCATTTGCCGCCGCTATGGTGGACGCTGAAGCATTTAATCCTGTGGCGATGGCTGTCAGGTTTCCGCTTCCCCCTGTGTAGGTTCCTACAAACATTCCGGCTACTTTCCAGCCTTCCTCAATTTTCCCTCCGAAGATAGAACCAAACACCATAGTCACCAGACTGACGCAGAACACAGCTGATGCAATGGACATCAGAGGCTGCTGAGACATTTTTATGATTTTCTTCAGATCCACATTCAGCAGATACAAAGAAACAGATATGGGAATACAGTAAGTCTGTATCACTCCGTATAAGTCACAGCTTCCCGTAACAATCTTGAAATTTACCAGCAAGATTCCGGAAATAATGATAAACAGAGCAGGACCTATGAGTTTGAATACCTTAAATTTCTGTACCCAGAATGCCAGGGCAATCAGGCAGAGAATCACTGCAAGCATACTATCTGAAGTTTGAAATAATGGAAACATAAGCTTTTCCCCCTGTCTTTATATGATGGTTAAAATGAAATATCAAGTCCCAGACCTGGCCGTTCCAGAAGGCGGAATATGTCACCATTTCTGATAAATCCTCCCGGCATACCGTTATCCGCATCTTTGTAATACAAAAAACTGTCACAATCCGCTTCTGTAATGTATTTTCTGGCTGCTACAAGGCTTAGGCCTGCGGTAATGGCAATCTTGGTTTCCAGCATACACCCTACCATACAGGTAATCCCGAAATTTTCAGCCAGCGTGGCAATCTGTCCTCCCCGGTACAGCCCTCCGCATTTCATCAGCTTAATGTTAAAAATATCGGCTGCTCCCTGTTTACAGGCTCTGGCGGCATCTTTTACCGTATGGATCGATTCATCCAGCATTAACTGGATACCGCTGGTCTTTCGTTTCAGCTCCGCTGCACCGTCCAGGTCCCAATCCGGCAAGCACTGTTCTACTGCTTCAATTCCCAGTTTTTTCATTCCTTCCAATGCATAGACAGCCTGGCTGAACGAGTATCCCTGGTTGGCATCCACCCTCAGCCTTACGTTTTCTCCCACTGCCTGACGGATCAGGCTGAGTGCACGCAGGTCTTCCTCTACACAGATACCTACTTTAATCTTCAAAATCCGGTATCCCTGTTTCTTTACATATTCTTCCGCTGCGGCTGCCATTTTTTCCGGCTCACCAATTCCGATGGTCACATCATTCTGTACTTCATTCTGGTATCCGCCTAACACCCTGTAAAGGGGCTGTCCCATTACTTTCCCCACAATATCATGAAGTGCAATATCTACGGCACACTTTGCAGAACCATTCCCATGGGTAACGCTGTCCATCATAACATGGACTTTTTCAATATCCAGAGGATTCATTCCAATCAGTCCTGTCCGGAACATCTGAAGCATCTCCAGACAGCCATCTGCTGTTTCGCCGGTCACCGGAGCGAATGGGGCTGCCTCTCCATATCCACACACCCCTTCATCTGTCTCTATTTTGATCAAAATACTGACAGAACTGTTTACCTCCGCAAATGCCACTTTGAATGGCTCCGTCATCTCAATATAAAATTTTTCCATTTTTACATCTGTGATTTTCATGACTCCTCTTTTTTATAAATAATAAAATTTTTAAGTTATATATTGAGGAATTTTACTATAACAAAACTTTTTTGTCAATTTATAAATATATTTTGCATAAATATTTATTTTTGCCTTTTTTTCGCCAATGTTTTATAATAACAGTAAATCATTCCTTATCATTTGAGGTGACCTATGCTTAAAATCAGAGAATATCGTAAACAGAAAAATATGACGCTCCGGGAACTGGCTTCTTTATGCGGCATGTCCATCAGCTATATTTCCCAGATTGAACGGGGTGAAATCGACCCTTCTCTCTCTTCTCTCCGGAAAATAGCCGCTGTCTTCCAGCTGCCCTTATATATGCTTCTGGATGACGTAGAGATCATTGGAAATCTGACTCTCCGAAAGAATCAGCAGATTATCCGTTATTCGGAAGACAGGTCCGTTACTTACCGGTTCCTGACTCCTCTTCCTTCTCCGGAATATGACCCTCAATCTCTTCTGATCGCTTTTACCGTTTCTCCCCATTCTCAAGATGTGGAAGAGCCTATCCAGCATTATTCCGAAGAACTGATTTATGTGCAGGAGGGTGTCTTAACTGTACAGATCGGCGATACAGACATCACCCTGTTTCCCGGCGACTCTACGGTAATCCAAAAAAATCTCCCTCACATCTGCAAAAATCTTGGAGACAAAGAAGTAAAAGGGATTTCTTCCATTTCGCCTCCCATATGGGGGAGAATGGATCTGGCTGAGTCCTGATTCTGTTTTTAGAATATAAAAAATACCCTTTATCCGGAAAATCCTTTTTTCCAGATAAAGGGTATTCTATTTCAACTTCTTACTATGCTAACTTATTTCCATTCTTTCCAAACTTCTTTTTCCGGAAAAATGGAATTTTGGAAGCCGCTGCTTCTGCACGGCCTTTTCCTTCTTTCTGATATTCCCGTATGGTTTCGTCCAGATGCTTGAACCTCTCCTCTTCCTTCTCGTCGCTGACACGGATCAGATATTCCAATTCTTTGGAAACCTTATCATTCACCAGCATACTGATATCCTGACTAAGCTGTTCATTGTTATGCTCCAGCGCTTTTCCGATGATATGGTTCATAATTTCCTGAAACTGCTCCATCTTTTCTTCTGCTGTCATCACGGTCTGATTGGATCCTGCCTCTGCCGGAAAGGCTTGTTCTTCCCCGCCTATTGCGCTTTCACGAAGGGCCGCAGCTGCCTCATTCAGCATATCATCTGACAGTTCTTCTTTCCCTTCCTCCATCATCTTTTCCAGCGCTGACTTAATAGCCTTCAGCTGATATCCTTTCGCCTTCAGGTCTTTTATCTGCTTAAACAGACGGATATGAAATTCCGTATAATAGCGATGCCCCATTTCATTCCTGGGAATCTTCAGTTCCAGCTCGTCCTCCCAATACCGGAGCACATGGGACTCCACATCTACCTTTTTAGACGCATCTGAAATCAGATAATGTATCTCGTTCATCCTAAATCCTCTCCTTTAGTCGGCAATATTTCACATCTATTATATGTTATGCTTCAGGATTTAGGATTATGACAGAAATTCTTAACTTCTCGCCATATTTCTAAATTTTGTATATTCCGGCATCCAGACTAAGTTAATGGTTCCAATAGGGCCGTTTCTCTGCTTAGCAATGATCACTTCCGCCACATTGGGATTTTCCGTATCTTTATTGTAATAATCATCACGGTAAAGAAACATCACCACGTCTGCGTCCTGCTCGATGGCTCCGGATTCACGAAGGTCGGAAAGCATAGGACGGTGGTCTGTCCTGGTTTCACAGGCACGGCTTAGCTGAGACAGCGCGATGACCGGAGCATTCAGTTCTCTGGCCAGAGCCTTTAGAGACCTGGAGATTTCGGAAATTTCCTGCTGACGGTTGTCATTATTCTTTCCGCTTCCTGACATTAACTGAAGGTAATCGATGATTACCATATCCAGCCCGTCTTCCAGTTTTTTCTTTCTGCACTTTGACCTGAGTTCCGAAATGGAAATACCAGGGGTATCGTCAATCGTCAGCGTAGAATTTCCAATGATTCCGATTCCTTCCACCACAGCATCCCAGTCTGCATCTGTTAACGTACCGGTCCTCAGCTTCTGGGAATCTACATTAGACTCCATGGCAAGCATACGGTTTACCAGCTGCTCTTTGGACATCTCCAGGCTGAAGATCATACATGGCCTCTTTTTCTTTACCGCCACATAGTCCACCAGGTTCAGCACAAACGCTGTTTTTCCCATGGACGGACGGGCTGCGATCAGGATAAAGTCCGAAGGCTGCATTCCCGATGTTTTATAATCCAGGTCAATAAAACCGGTTGGAATTCCGGTAACCGTATCTTTTGTTTTGGAGGCGATCTCTATCTTTTCCAGTACATTTAACGCCACCTGCCTGATGGGAACAAAATCTCCCCCTGTTCTGGACTGCAAAAGGTCAAAAACTGCCTTTTCCGTATGGGCAAGAATATCCTCCAGCTTATCTTTCCCTGCATAACAGGAATTGGCAATCTCCTCATTTACCTTGATCAGCCTTCTCATGACTGCTTTCTCCCGCACAATATTGGCATATGCCTTAATGTTTGCGGAAGTAGGAACCGTAGTTATAATATCCTTCAGAGTTTCCAGGCTGGCTACTTCCGGAGGCACGTCTTTTTCCTTCAGGCGGTCCTGCAGATTGATGACATCCACAGACTGTCCTTCATTAAACAGCTCTACCATAGCCTCAAACATAATCCCATACTGGCGCTGGTAAAAATCCTGGTCTGTGATGATCTCTGATGCAGTGATGATAGCCTCTCTGTCCATAAGCATAGCTCCGATCACCGACTGTTCCGCCTCTATACTGTGAGGAAGTACCCTTTTTAAAAGGGCTTCATTCTCCATGGCCATCGTACCTCTCCTAATCTTACGCTTCTACTACTTTAACTGTCAGCTTTCCTGTTACATCTTTATGAAGCTTTACCGGCACTTCATGGGTTCCAAAGGTTTTGATCCCATCCGATAAAACCAGTTTCTTTTTATCAATATCCAGATTCAGCTGGTCTTTTGCTGCCTGGGCAATCTCTTTTGTAGAAACAGAACCAAACGCTTTTCCGCCTTCTCCTGCCTTCATGGTCAGGGTCACAGACATGGTTTCCATCTGTTCTGCCAGGGCCTTTGCCGCTGCCAGCTGCTCCGCTGCGATCTTCTCCGCATTTGCTTTCTGAAGCTTTAAATCATTCAGGTTCTTAGCTGTGGCTTCCACACCCAGATTTTTTTTCAGGATAAAATTCCTGGCATATCCATCATTTACTTTCACAATCTGTCCCTTTTTTCCAAGAGCTTTTACATCTTCCAATAATACAACTTCCATTATGATATATCTCCCTTCTCAAGCATTGCCTGGATAACTCCTTTGATCTTATCCTTGGCTTCCTCTATTGTCATATCTTTCAGCTGGGCTCCTGCGATAGTCCTGTGACCTCCGCCACCCAGTTTTTCCATCATTACCTGCACATTCACTTCGTCAATGGATCTGGCGCTTACATAAATAATCCCATTATACTGTGTCAGCACAAAAGAAGCTTTCATTCCTACAATATCCAGAAGCTCATTGGCTGCCTGGGCTCCTATGATCGTAGGACTTTCGATTCCTTCTGCCGGGCATACCGACAGGGCAAAGTTGTCTTTATAAATCTCTGCCGCACTGATGGTACTTGCCCGCGCTTTATAGTCCCTCATATCTTCCCGGAACATTTTACGCACTCTTGTCACATCTGCCCCGTTCCTTCGCAGGAATGCTGCCGCTTCAAAAGTCCTGACTCCCGCCTGGTTGGTAAAATTATTGGTATCGATCACAATTCCGGCATACATGGCATCCGCTTCCGCAGACTTCATTTTAATTCCATCTGCGATATACTGAAGGACCTCCGCCACCATCTCACAGGTAGATGAAGCATAAGGCTCCACATAAGACAGCACCGCATTGCTGATAATCTCACTGCTCTGTCTGTGATGGTCCAGCACTACGATCGTCTTGATCACCTGAAGAAGTTCCGGAGCATCCGTAATGCTTGGCCGGTTTACATCTACTACCACCAGCATCGTATTGGAATCAGCCAGTTCCAGAGCATCTGCCGTTTTTACGAACATATCTTCCGGGTACCCACTGCCTCCCGTAAATCTCTCCATCATAGGCCGGACAGAAGATGTGACTTCATTAAACACAATATTGGCCTTCTTGTTCATAGCCAGCGCAATACGGTAAATACCGATAGCTGCTCCCAGAGAATCAATATCACCCATCTTATGACCCATGATCAGAAGGCGGTCTTTTGTCTCCATCAATTCCCTGAGCGCATGGGCCTTTACTCTGGCTTTCACCCTGGTAGTTTTTTCAGCCTGCTGGGATTTTCCACCATAATATTGGATCCGGCTTCCGTCTTTTACCACAGCCTGGTCACCGCCACGCCCAAGAGCCATATCGATGGCAGTACGGGAAAATTCATAATTCTGGGCATAGGTCTCCCCATTCATTCCCAGACCAATGCTGAGGGTCACTGACATTTCATTTCCGATATTCACCGTCTTCACTTCTTCCAGGATAGAAAATCGGTTTTCCCGGAGAGTTTCTACATATTTCTGTTTAATGGCAAAAAAATACTTATCCTTCTCAATCTTTTTTACCACTCCATTGAGAGCAGTAATATACTTGGAAATCTTTCTGTCGATCAGCGCTGTCAGAAGGGACCTTCGCACTTCCTCCACGCTTTCCAAAGCTTCCTCATAATTATCCAGATAAATGAGACCACTCACCATTTTCTGTTCCGTGATCTCTTTCTCATATCTGAGTATCTGTGTCTCATCAAACAGATATACCGCCACCATTTTCTCCCGGATTTCCTCGATACCCAGTTCCTTCTCTTCCTCTGCATCCACTTCCATGGATACAGGAGACAGATCCACGCGGAAATTCCTGTCCTCGTAAGTGACATGAATACAGCCTTTCTGTCCGGAGCTTAAAATTTCCCTGGTAATATCCGGAAATATTGATGTCAGATTTTTCTTCTGGCCTTTCAGGTCACTGACTGTTTCCTGAAACTTTTCATTTTTCCATAAAATCCTGCCCTTTTCGTCCACCAGCGCATAAGGCAGGTTCATCTCTGACAACAAACGAGTCTGAACCCAGGAATAATCTGAAGAAAATTCCACCAGCCCTGTCAGCAGCCTGCGCTTTCTGTAAAGATAAAGCCATAATGCAATCGCCACATAAATCACCGTGAACGCGCACATAACCAGACCTGCGATCGGACTGATCGCCCCGGCTACCAGATTCATCAATACCACCAGAACAGACAGCAGGATCGGCCACTGCAAATAAACCCGCAGCTGCCCCCTTACCTTTAATTCTCGTTTCATATAAATCCTCTCTGAGCTATACTAAATCGCATAAACCGCCAATTTAACTTTCATTATAGCATAAAAACGAGCGCCCGGCAAGCCGGACGCTCCGTATCCCAACGTTATATCCTGAAATTTTTAGCAGACCTCAGACCCTGCCGGCATATCTTTTTCCGGCGTCATCAAAGCCAGATTTCCCTGATCATCTTCCGCGCAGAGAATCATTCCTTCTGATACCATTCCAGCCAGTTTTGCAGGCTTTAAGTTTGTGACTACCATGACTTTCTTACCCACCATTTCTTCCGGTGTGTAATATGCTTTAATCCCGCTCAGTATCTGTCTTACCTGACTTCCAATTTTCACCTGGCTGCATAAAAGCTTTTTGGATTTTTGTACCGCTTCACAGGAAATGATCTCTCCGATCTGGAACTGCAGTTTTTCAAAATCATCATAGGTAATTTCCGGTTTTGCTTCCACTTCCACTACCGTTTCCTTTTCCTCTTTCTCTGCTTTTTCACCGCCTGCTGCTTCTGCTTTCTGAGCCGCCTGCAGCGCTTCCACCTTTTCCATAATATCTTTTACATCAATACGGGCAAACAGGATCTGAGGAGCATCGGTTACCTTGTTTCCTGACGGATAATTTCCAAACGTCTCCATATCAGCCAGAGACCGTTTCTCCGTATTCAGCTGCTTTAAGATCTTTTCTGATGTATCTGGCATGAAGGAAGCAAGAAGAGATGCTCCAATGGTAATCGCTTCTGTCAGATTATAAAGCACTTCTGCCAGACGGTCTTTCTTTGCTTCGTCTTTTGCCAATACCCAGGGAGCAGTCTCGTCAATATACTTGTTGCTTCTCCGGAAAATTCCGAAAATCTCTGTAATGGCATCTGCCACACGAAGCTGGTTCATCTTTTCATCCGTCTTTTTCACTGCTGCCAGTACGGATACTTTCAGATCATCATCTACCGGCTCACTGACATCGGTATGATTCACTACACCGCCAAAATATTTATTTGTCATAGAGATGGTACGGTTTACCAGATTACCCAGAATATTGGCCAGATCGGAATTCATCCTCTCCACCATCAGTTCCCAGGTGATCACACCATCATTATCAAATGGCATTTCATGAAGTACAAAGTAACGTACTGCATCTACTCCGAAGAAATCCACCAGAGTATCTGCATAGATCACATTTCCTTTGGATTTGCTCATTTTTCCATCACCCTGGAGCAGCCACGGATGGCCGAAAACCTGCTTGGGAAGCGGAAGCCCCAGAGCCATCAGAAAGATTGGCCAGTAAATCGTATGGAAACGGATAATATCCTTTCCGATCAGATGAAGGTCTGCCGGCCAGTATTTCTTAAATAATTCTCCGTTCTCACCGTCACAGTCATATCCCAGTCCTGTAATATAATTGCTCAAGGCATCCAGCCATACATAGGTAACGTGTTTCGGATCAAAATCCACAGGAATTCCCCAGGTAAAGGAAGTCCTGGAAACACACAGGTCCTGAAGTCCCGGAAGAAGGAAGTTATTCATCATCTCATTTTTTCTGGCTACCGGCTGGATGAACTCCGGATGTTCATTGATATGGGCGATCAGACGATCTGCATATTTGCTCATTTTAAAGAAATAAGCTTCTTCTTTTGCCGGCTGTACCGGGTGGCCGCAATCCGGGCATTTTCCGTCTACTACCTGAGATGGTGTCCAGAAAGACTCGCAGGGTGTACAGTAAAGGCCTTCATAATAACCTTTATAAATATCTCCCTGCTCATACAGCTTTTTAAAAATCTTCTGGATCTGTTTCTCATGATATTCATCTGTGGTACGGATAAACTTATCATAGGAAGTATTCATCATATCCCAGATGTCTTTGATCTGTCCGGCAACACCGTCTACAAACTCTTTGGGAGTTACTCCCGCTTCCGCCGCCTTCAGTTCTATTTTCTGCCCGTGCTCATCCGTTCCTGTCTGGAAAAATACATCATATCCCTGCTCTCTCTTATAGCGGGCAATACTGTCTGCAAGCACGATCTCATAAGTATTCCCAATATGGGGTTTTCCTGATGTGTAAGCAATCGCCGTCGTAATGTAATATGGTTTTTTACAATTCTGGCACATGGTTTCTCCTCCTATAGGCAATAAAAATATACAATAAAAAAATCCCGTCTATTTAAAGACGAGACAGTTCCCGTGTTACCACTTTAATTCATCCGAACCTCACGGCACAGACCTTAATGACTGGCACTACCAGCCTGCGCGATAACGGGCGCTCCCGTTGCCGGCTTGGATTTTTCCTCACCGGCCCTGCTCCAAGGCCATCTTCAGCAGTTCTTCCATTCTCCCTTCTCAGCGTTCCGGGATTCTCTGTCATGGACCATCGCTGCCTACTCTTCTTTTCACTGCATTTTCTTATATTATGATAACAGATTTTCTTTTAGTTTAATCGTTTCCAAAAATTTTGTCAAGCACCTGACCTGCCATTGACGGGTATGATTTGCCAGGTTTCCCAATATATATTATAATTAGGAGAAAAGGAGGATAGCCCATGAATCATTATGGAAATAAATACCGGAAGTTATTGGCTGCAGTCCTTTCTGCTGCCCTGTGCCTGTCTTCTCTCTGGGGCTGTCAGGCGCCAGACAACGCAGCCCCCTCCACTCAGAGCCAGACCAGCCAGGATACGTCAGAACAGGCAATCAAAGAACAGGAAGCTTTCCAGCAATTTACTAACGATATGTTTGCAGAAGAAGTCCGTTCCTCTGCCATCACCCTTCATTATAATCTGGAGGACCCGGAACGTTACGGCATTTCCGATGCAGAGTCTCCTTTTGGTGAGGCATCTCTGGAAGCCTTGCAGAAAGATACTTCCGACACCAAGGCGTGGCTGGAAAAGCTTCTGGAATTTGACCCTTCCCTTCTTTCTGATGACCAGAAACTGACCTATGAAGTACTGAAAAGCTTTCTGGACACTTCCCTGATGGGCGAAGGATATGAACTTTACAGCCAGCCTCTGGCTCCTACCATCGGCGTCCAGGCACAGCTTCCCATTTTACTGGCAGAATATACATTCCGGAACCGGGATGACGTAACCGACTATCTTTCCCTGCTTTCTCAGATTGACCAGTATTATGGGGAACTGGAAACGTTTGAAAAGCAGAAAGCAGAGGCAGGCTTATTTTACAGTGATATCTCCATTGACCATCTGATTGAATCCTGTGAAAGCTATCTGGTAGTTCCACAGGAAAACTTCCTGACAGAGACTTTCAACGAAAAGCTGGAAGCACTGCAGGATGTAACAGAAGAAGAAAAGGAAGCATGGAAACAGGAGCACATACAGATCATTGCCGAGCATTTTGTCCCTGCCTACCGTTCTCTCATAGAAACGCTGGAATCCTTAAAAGGTACGGGAGTGAATGACAAAGGCATGTGTGGCTTTCCAAACGGGAAAGAATATTATGAATATCTGGCATATAACGCCACCTATACCTCCTATGCTTCTATCGACGAACTGACCGCAGCCATTACAGAACGGATTGATAAAGATTCCAGCATTGTAGCAGAACATCTTACTTCAGACCTGTATCAGGAAATGCTTACCTACTCTTTCCGGGAGACAGAGCCGGAAGCGATACTGAATGATCTTCAGATACAGATGAAGGAATATTTTCCAGAACTGCCTTCCTGCAGTTACACAGTCAAACAGGTACCCAAAGCTCTGGAGCTGACTCTGAGCCCTGCATTTTATCTGGTTCCTCCCATGGATAATTTCAAAGAAAATGTGATCTACATCAATGGAAATGAGGCCTATGCTTCCACTCCTTTATATACTACCCTTGCCCATGAAGGCTATCCCGGCCATCTTTACCAGACTGTATATTTTTCCGACTCCTGCGACATTCCTATCCGCCACCTGCTTTCGTCCACTGCTTACTCAGAAGGATGGGCCACTTATGTGGAATATCTTTCCTACTTTTTTGATAACGGTCTTTCCCCCGAGCTTCAGACATTGCTGATGCACAATCAGGCAGTGACCCTGGGTATTCATGCTCTGCTGGACCTGGAAATCAATTATTACGGGTGGGATAAGGAACAGACTGCCCAGTTTCTGAACGAAACCTACGGGATTACCGATCAGGAAACGGTAGACCGCATGTTCTATACCATGGTAGAAAATCCTTCCAACTATTTGTCCTATTATGTGGGCTGGCTGGAAATACAGCAGATGCGGGAAGAAGCGGAACAAACACTTGGTCCCTCTTTCCAGGCAAAAGACTTCCACATATTTCTTCTTGAAATAGGACCTGCGCCCTTTTCGGTGATACGCAGTTACTTTAAATCCTGGCTGATCACGTATCCTCTTTCCTGATCTGCCAGGAATCTTCCAATGGATACATGATTTTCCTGTCCCGGGAATACACTATATAAACATACTAGTGATTCCCGGGTGTTTTTATGTCCTTACTTCTTTTTCTGTCCAATGCTGCTGTTCCTCTGACTTTGTTTTATATTATCGGATTTGCAGTGTTATCCCGCCGCCCCGTATTCGATGATTTTTTAAAAGGTGCTTCCGAAGGCATACGAACCGTAGCAGGTATTCTCCCTACCTTAGTAGGCCTGATGACTGCAGTAGGGGTACTGCGCGCTTCCGGTTTTCTGGATTTCTTAGGGAATCTTCTGTCTGCACCGGCTGCCTTCCTTCACCTTCCAGCTCCTCTCGTTCCGCTGATCCTGGTCCGGCTGATCTCCAACTCTGCCGCCATGGGACTGGTCCTGGATATTTTCCGTGAATACGGTACCGATTCTTTTATTGGAATGGCTGCTTCCATTCTGATGAGCTGCACGGAAACCGTTTTTTACTGTATCAGCATTTATTTTGGTTCTGTAAAAATCACAAAAACCAGATATACACTTCCAGGCGCTCTGATCGCTACCTCAGCCGGAATCATCGCCTCCCTGATTCTGGCTTCTTTCTGAAAGAATGTAAGAATTTCCTAATGATTTACATGGTTGTCATAAAGAAAAAAATCATGTATAATCATTTGGAGACTTTTCTATCAAGAAAATTCTGTTTCAAGCGAAAGGGAAAAAAGTGGATACCTATCATACGTTGAATGATGTATTAGTAAATCTGTTTCGGGACATTATGGATATTGAACAGAAGGCCATCGTTTCACAGGAATTCAAGGATATTACCAGCAATGACATTCATGTGATTGAAGCCATTGGTCTGTCTGAGCCAAAAAATATGTCCACAATAGCCAAAAAGCTTTCCGTGACTGTGGGGACTTTGACTATCGCCATGAACAGCCTTGTTAAAAAAGGCTATGTCCTGAGAGAACGCGGGCAGGAAGACCGCCGCGTCGTCTACATTTCCCTCTCTGAAAAAGGCAGAAGAGCTTATGAACACCATTCCCGGTTTCATCAGGAAATGATCAACGGCGTGATTTCTGCTCTGGAACCAGACGAAATCAATGCCTTGGTCAAAGCCCTGGAAAAACTGAACCAATGGTTCCGAACTTTTCAGCCGAAAGAATAAAGGAGGCAATTTACAATTATGAAGAAATTTATGTTATGTCTGACTGGAGTTCTATTTGCACTGTCCATGACGGCATGTTCCCCTACCCAGAAAGAGACTGAACCTGCTGCTACAGAAGCTTCCACAGGAGGCGCTTCCGACAAAGTGCCGGATGCAACTGCTGAGGTTCTGGAAATGGTTTCCATCTATACACCTAATGAAGATAATAATGGATTAAATCAGATGATGGACGGTGTTGCTGTTGTTGATGCCAACTCTCTTCTGGATAAGCTGATCGAATACGGTGCTCTGGAAGAAGGGACCGAACTCCTTTCTCTGGAAACGGAAGGCGAGGCAGAAAACACTGCTGCCGGTCCTGGAAGCACGGAAGCAATCACTACCTACGAATCTGCTGTCCTGGATCTGTCTGCTATTCCTGATGACACAGACCTGGACAAGGAACTGGCTGTTGCTGCTGTGGGAAATACATTCACAGAAAATCTGAGTATCAAACATCTGACTATCACCGTTAATGGTGAGACCGTCAGCGAAGATTTCAGCTTCCGCAGCGATTATCAGACTTTGATCACAGACTGAAAATAAATATTGAGCGTATGTAAAAACGGGGATTGCTTTTTCTGGCAATCCCCGCTTTTCATCTCTTTATTCTCTTTCATCTCCTATAAAAAACAGTGCTACCGTACCCGGTCCTGTATGGGAACCAATAACGGTTCCAATCGAATGGATTTCCACCGGTCCATCCAGATTGGGAAACGTCTGCTCCACCAGGTCTGCGACTGCCCTGGCGTCTTCATAACAGGCTGACTGGGAAATACAGCATTTACCGCTATAATTCACCCCATCTTCTGCGTGGACTTTCATCCGCTCCACTATTTCACGGATTACTTTCTTTTTCCCTCTGTATTTATCCCTGGGGATCAGTTTTCCATTCCGATCCACATTCATGAGTGGACAGATACCGAGAGCTGTACCAAACAGTCCTGCCGTTTTTGATATCCTTCCGCCCCGGATAAAACTGGTCAAGTCAGAGGAAAAAAACCAATGATGAACATTCAGTCTGTTTTTTTCAATCCAGGTTACCGTATCTTCCAAACTGGACCCTGCTTTTCTTCTGTCATCTGCCAGCATCACCAGCATACCATATCCGGAAGAAGCTCCCAGAGAATCCACCACACAGACTTTTCTATCCGGGTATTCTTCTTCCAGCTGACTTTTTGCCACCAGTGCAGAATTGATGCTTCCTGATATTCCGCTGGAGAGTTCGATATGAAGAACATCTTTTCCGCTTTCCAGAATAGGGCGAAATGCAGCTTCATACTCATCCGCATTCACCTGTGATGTTGTAGGCTGAGCTCCTGCTGCTATTTTCCGGTAAAACTCTTCTATAGGCATGGTCTTTCCCAAATCATCCGGATACTCTTTTCCATCTATTTCATAATGGAAACAGACAAACGGGATTCCCCTCTCTTCAAAAAAGCTTCGTTCCATATCTGCCGTAGAACCACAAGTAATCACATAATCTGCCATATTTCCGGTCTCCATTCTTTCAACATATTATTTGGACTTCTCCTCCAAATAATCATATGCAAACTGGGCATACATAGCAGCACCCCTCTTCAGCACACTTTCATCAACCGTATAATGGTCATTGTGATTCTTTGCCGTAAAGCCCAGTTCCGGATTCCGGCTTCCGATAAATCCAAAGATTCCAGGCACTTTTTCCATAAACATAGCAAAGTCTTCACTTCCCATCATCTTTGCAAGTGGCTTCAGACAATCTTCCCCATACATCTTTACTGCCGCATCATGGGCGATTTTATTCAGATCCTCATGGTCATTGATTACCGGACCTGGATAATAATCAAATTTCAAAGTAGCTTTTGCTCCAAAAGACTCTGCCACATGCTCTGCTATTCTGCGGATCAGCCCCTCTGTTTTTGCTCTCATTTCCGGAGAATGGGTCCTGGTCGTTCCTTCCATAACTACCTTATTGGCAATAATATTGAATCTCTGTCCGCCATGGATCTCACCCACAGTAACTACCAGAGGATTCAGCGGATCATTGACTCTGGACACAATAGACTGAAGTTCTGTAATAATATGAGCAGCTGCCAGAATAGCATCAATGCCATGATTCGGTGCAGAACCATGAGCAGAAACTCCTTCTACTTCAATGGTAAAGTTATCACAGCTGGCCATTCTGGGACCTGCTTCAAAATTCATATAAGGCGCATCAAAATCTCCCCAGATATGCGCCCCATAGATGGCATCTACATCATCCAGCAGACCATGTTCCACATAATATCTGGCTCCATAGCAGGATTCCTCTGCTGCCTGGAAAATGATTTTTACATTTCCCTGAAGCTCATCTTTTTTCTCCATCAGCATTTTCACACCGCCCAGCAGCATGGCAATATGACAGTCATGACCACAGGCATGCATCACACCTGGATTTTTACTGCAGAAATCCAAACCTGTATGCTCTTCCACAGGAAGTGCATCGATATCTGCCCGAAGGGCTATCGTCTTGGAATCTGCAGTGGCCTTTCCTCCTTTGATCATAGCCCAAAGACCATTATAGTCTTCGTAATAATGAGGCTCCAATCCCATTTCTTCCAGTCTCTTTCCGATTTCTTTCGTGGTATTCGTCTCCTCAAAAGAAAGCTCCGGATACTGATGGAAAAATCTTCTCTGCTGGATAACCCACTGTTCATTCTGTTCTGCCATTTCTTTAAAATTCATAAAGTTCCCCGTCCTTTCTGAAAATACCTTAATAGATTACTTCACAGAATCATTCATTCCGTGAAAAAAGAAAACACCCCGCAAGGCAGCAAATGTGTCTCAGCGGGGCGTTAATTTCTATATGTGCTTCACTGGACTAAAATTTACCCAAGATATAAATTTCATTAAGCCTGAAGCAGCGGGATAAATACGCTGGCAATGATTACGGAAGTAATCGTAACGGTTACAAATCCACCAACGATCATCTGCGGAAGCATATTATCCATCAGATATGTCTTCTCCTCTTCGTTCTGTGCCAGAGCTTTAGAAGCTTCATCAGTCAGAACATAGTTTGGCGGGAAGCCATAAAGAGCAGTAAGGCTGGTAGCGATAGCCATATACGGGCTCACTTTCAAAAGCTTGCCTGCAATCGTGGAGCAGATACACATACCTGCAACACCAACGATGATGATGAATACCAACGGTCCAATGATTTCCATAAGAAGCTCTGGAGTCGCACTATTCAGACCACCGAACACATACATCATCAGAATGAACATTAAGAAATTAAAGCAACCATTTTCCTTCAGTACATTCGGACGAAGGAATCCAAGTTCTGTAGCAATGATACCAAGAATCAGTGCAATTACTGCCTGGTTGATTGCGTACACACCCATAAAGCTCTTAGTCCATGTACTCAGCTGAGCAGACAGGAATGCTACAATCAAAATGGTAACCAGAGATACGGCTGTGGAATAATACTTATTCGGAATCTCCGGAATCAGTTTCTTTTTCTTCTTTTTGGTGTCTGCGAACTTTCCATTGACCTCGTCAATCTCGCCTGCCTTCTCTACCTTCTTTACATTACCGTTTCTGTAATCCTTCAGAAGATTTCTACCTTCTCTCTTCAGCATAACTGCTGTAAGAGGATAACCGGCAAATCCCTGACATACATACATACAGATAGCCAGGACAGCAGCTTTTTCCAGTCCCAGATTTGCAGCTGCTTCCTGCATCATGGTAGCTGCCACGATACCACCAGTTAACGGCGGAAGTCCGGAAATAATGTAATTTCTGTCCACAAAAATAGGACAGATAATCAAACATGCTGCAATCATTCCAGCCAGACCTGCCAGACAGATCACAATGATCTTCCACTGTTTTTTCAGTTCCTCAAGGCTGATGGAAGTACCCATATGGGTAATACAGATCATGATGGCCAGAGTTCCGCCAAGAGGAGCTCCAAGACCTCCAAGAGTAACGATGTCCTTCGGGAAAAACGTCCAGTATCCTAACAGGAACAGGATCGCTACCACGAATACGGATGGAACCCATGCTTTTGTCAGTGTACCGATTGTATCACCAATTGCATATGTGATACTCAGAACCAACAAGGCAAAGATTGGTGATGCAACAATAAGTGCCTGAAGTTGTTCCATACTAAAGTCCTCCTTTTTAATAAAATCCCAATAACCTGCTCTCCGGCTGCTGTCCGCGCCTAAAGCTGTTTCGCGTTGCCCGTCTTGGGTCGGACAGTACACGTTTTCTTTATTTTGACATTAAAACCATAACGTTTTAATGTGAGAGCCTTATTTCCGGTCATCGCCCTTTTACGATTTCCCACTTTATTTAATTAACTTATTATATCCGGTTTATGAGAAAATGTCCAGTGATTCTTCAATATTTCTGTCGAAATATAAAACCAACCTGTTATGAACTAAATTTTCAGACAACCATTGCTTTTGTTTGTATAAAGCCTTATAATCTACCTTAATCAGCGGCAATCTTACTGCAAAACAGAAAGGAGTTATCTATTATGGAAAAATTTTTACAGCTTGCCATGGAAAACAAAGATTATATCATTGAAATGCGTAGATATCTGCACCAGAACCCAGAACCCAGCGAACAGGAAGTCAATACCTGCAAAAAAGTATGTGAAGAACTGAAAAAAATGGGATTGGAGCCAAAAGTCGTATGTTCCAGCCAGACTGGAGTCATGTGTGATATTAAAGGCAGCCAGCCTGGCAAAACCATTGCTCTCCGTGCCGATATGGACGCTTTAAGTGTACAGGAATTAAATGATGTCTGCTATAAATCCACAGTAGACGGACTGATGCACGCCTGCGGACATGATGCCCACACCGCAACTTTGCTGGGAGCCGCAAAAATCCTCAGTGCCTGCAAAGATGATTTCAAAGGGACCGTACGTCTTTTATTCCAGCCTGCTGAGGAAACTGCCTATGGTGCCAAAGCCATGATCGAAGCAGGTTGTCTGGACGGTGTGGATGCTACCATGGGAACCCATGTAAACAGCAGTCTGGAATCCGGAAAAATTTCTGTCCAGGCTGGTCCCAGACTGGCTGCCGCCAACTGGTTCAAATACCGTCTGATCGGAAAACCAGGCCATGGAGCTCTTCCTCATCAGGGTATCGATGCCGGTCTTGCTGCCTGCTCAGCAGCTCTGAACCTGCAGCATCTGGTCAGCCGTGAATTTCCGTCCGATAAGCCTCTTGTCATTACCATTGGTAAGATTGAAGCAGGAACCCGATTTAATGTGATTGCTGCAGAAGCAACTCTGGAAGGCACAGTGCGCTGCTTTGATCCTGATGTATTCCGTGAGGTTCCCGATGCCATGGAACGGGTAATGAAAGGCATTGCCGATGCTTACCGCTGCCAGCTGGTAGTTGAAAAAGCAGAACCTGTGACTATGCCCTGCTACAATCCTGAAATACCTGCTGCCCGGGCAGAAAAAACAGTCAAGAAATTATTTGGCGACGCAGGTATTGGATTTGCACCGGCACAGATGGGAGGAGAAGACTATTCCTTTATGATGGATAAAATCCCGGACTCTGTATTTGCCCATATCGGTACCGCCAATCCAGACAAGAGAACGGCCGAACCTCATCATTCCGGTCACTTCAATGTAGATGAAGATGCTCTCCCCGGTGCTTCCGCTCTCTATGCCCAGTATGCCGTGGATTATCTGAATGAATAAACCCTGAATTTTTTACTTGTAATATTCTTATAATCATTTTATAATCAGAACAGATTCTTTATTACTTTAAATGTGTGAAGGAGGAAATTGAGTATGGAAAAAACCATGGAACTTGCTCTGGAAAATAAAGATTATGTGATCCAGATGCGCCGTTATTTTCATGAAAATCCGGAAGCCAGCGAACATGAAGTCAATACCTGTAAGGTTGTATGTGAAGAGCTGAAGAAAATGGGACTGGAACCGCAGGTAGTGGGAAAACTGGGTACAGGAGTCATGGTAGATATCAAAGGTGACCAGCCTGGTAAAACCATTGCTCTCCGTGCCGACATGGACGCTTTAAGTGTACAGGAACTGAATGATTTTTCTTTTAAATCCAAAGTAGACGGTCTGATGCATGCCTGCGGACATGACGGCCATACTGCTACCCTGCTGGGAGCTGCAAAAGTGCTGTTGGCCTGCAAAGATCAGATCAAAGGAACCGTTCGCCTTCTGTTCCAGCCTGCTGAAGAAGTTGCCACCGGCGCTAAAGATATGATCGATGCCGGCTGCTTAGACGGAGTAGATGCTACTATGGCTATCCACTTATGGAGCGATGTAAAGAGCGGAACCATTTCTGTAGAAGCTGGTCCTCGAATGGCTGCAGCCAACTGGTTTAAATACCGCTTAAAAGGAAAACCAGGTCATGGAGCTCTTCCCCACCAGGGTATTGATGCCGGTCTTGCCGCTTCTGCTGCTGCTCTGAATATGCAGCACATCGTAAGCCGTGAATTCCCGGCTTCTGAGCCGCTTGTCATCACCATCGGACATATTGAGAGCGGTACCCGTTTTAACGTTATTGCCGCAGAAGCTCTGCTGGAAGGTACCGTGAGATGTTTCAACCTGGAAGCTTTCTGCAAAGGTGTTCCGGAAGCTATGCTCCGTGTTGTGGAAGGTACTGCTGATGCATACCGGTGCGAAGTAACAGAAAAATTCGTATTTGAAGCTACTCTGCCTTGCAACAATCCGGAGGAAGCTTCTGCAAGAGCTACCAAAACGGTAAAGAAGCTTCTGGGAGAAGAAGGCGTTGGAAAACTTCCGCCGCTGATGGGTGGTGAAGATTATTCCTTTATCATGAATAAAGTTCCTGATTCCCTGATCGCATTCGTTGGTATCGGTGATCCGGAAAAAGGAACAGACGAACCTCATCATTCCGGCTGCTTCAAGATTGATGAAGACTGTCTGCCTAATTCTGTAGCATTTTATGCCCAGTACGCTATTGATTACCTGAATGAATAATCATTTCCGTTACATAAAAGCAGGAACCGAAATTATTTCAGCTCCTGCTTTTTTTATATCAGAGATATTGGTTTCCTTTACTTGGTTGCATACCGGTTCATAAAGAAATCTGTAAATTCTGCCAGTTCATCTGGCTGAGACACATAAACATATAATTTTTCATCTTCCAGCCAGTCATACGCATTGATTCCAAGATAACTTTTTTTATCTGGATAAATAATAAACGCATCCGTAGGATATTTATTCCGGTAAGCCTTCAGAATCTCAGACCTTCTGTAATAAACCGGTTCTCCACAACCGGAAAGGTCCGGCACAGTAGGAATAGCTACTATGGTCAGAGTTTCCTCATTCCAGCCAACGATCAGATTGCCGATTTTCGTTTTACTTCCATGGACAAACCCATAATTAAAACGGCTTACATCTTCTGTATATCCGAAAATCAGTTTATAATCATTACCATTTTCCACAGCCTGATTAAACAGGATCCTCATTTTTTCTGCATTTGCCCTGCTTTTTTCCATATCAATTTCCGGTCCCTTAAATAGCTTGCTGAACAATCCCATCCTTTTTCCTCCTGTTTTTTCTTTCTTCGCGAAATTTTATTCTTTCAGTGCTTCCATCATTTCCACTATCGCATTGATCTGGACCTCAACAGTCTGGTCCACCGCCTCCGGTATCAGTAATGGAAAAGTCTTGGGGATGGCTCTGGGAAGGATCATGGCCATTAAACACAAATTAGTAAATAAATGAATCCTGTCTGGATCGGCCTGTACCCCAAAACATGCTAAGAGCTTTCCAAAAAGGCACTGCTGCCTTTCTCTGAATATCCGATAATTTTCTTCTGACAGATGCCTGAAGATCATCTGCTGCTCTTCCATCGTCAGTACCGCAATCCCATAACGTTCCCCGTAGCAGCAGGAATGCAGGAACTGCCTGACTCCCTCCTTCCAGCTTAAATCAGGATCTTCCATCAGTTTCTGCGCATATGCCAGAATCTTAGGCTGCTGAAGATACAGGATTTCTATGATCAGATCCTCCTTTGTGGAAAAAAAGGTATAAAAAAATGTACGGGAGATTCCCACCTTTCTATAAATCTGTTCCACCGTAGTGTGTTGTATCCCCTGCTTTGCCATCAATTCCAGCCCAGTCACAATCAAAGATTCCCTGATCTGTTCCCGCTCCTCCTCAGAATAAGCAACTTTAGGCACTCTGCACCTCCTTTCCGCAAAATAAAGACAAAGAAAAAATTTTGTCTTTATTTTACCATAGCAGCGAAAACAAATCAATATTTTCAACGGTCCATAAGCCGGCAGAAAATCACTGCCGTAAGTGTACTGATCAACGTTGCCACAAATGCCGGTCCTGTCACGGCTGCAGGATTCACACTCCCATACTGGCTTCGGTAAGCGATCATAGTCATGGGAATCAGCTGCAGGGACGAAATATTTAAAATCAAAAATGTGCACATCTCTTTTGTCGCCGTATCCGGAGATAGACTGCTGTTCTTCTTTAATTCTTCCATGGCTTTCAATCCCGCTGGTGTAGCTGCCCATGACAGCCCCAGCATATTAGCCGCCATATTCGTTGCAATCTCTTTTCTCGCCGGATGGGACTGATCCAGTTTAGGAAACAGGAAATTCATGACCGGAGACATTTTTCCGGTCAGAGCATCTATGATACCTGCACCATTTCCCACTTCCATAATTCCGCTCCAGAAGGCCATAATACCAAGCATTGTGATCGCCAACGAAACTGCTTCTTTTGCAGAATCCAGAACAGCTTCCGTTACATCAGGAATTGTCCCGTGAAATGCTGCCCATATGATTCCTACTGTCATCATTGCCGCCCAAAGATAATTCAGCATGTCTGCCACCGCCTGTCAGTCTTTGTTTAAAATATATGCCCGCATTTACTTGGGATTCCATTTTTATGGTTGCTTTTTTAATCATTTATATGTATAATTAGTACAATAAATCAGGCTTTTATAAAAATTAGATGTATAAATATTACTTAAAGGGGTGTCTTTATGGAAAAGAAATTGTTTACAGACTGTCATATTGTAGATGTGGTAAACCGTTCCGTGTTTACCGGCTCGATCCTGGTAGAAAACGGCATCATCCAGGAAGTGGGATCTGATGTTTCTGCTGAACAGGCAGAGGTGATTTCTCTTGGAGGCAGTTATGTGATGCCGGGACTTTTTAACTGTCATACCCATATGTGCCTTCCACCGGACCCTGCGGTAAATTTCAACCGGAATGACTGCCAGATCACCATGCTGGCCTTAAACCATCTCCAGCAGTACCTGAAAACAGGGGTAACCTTCATCAGAGATGTGGGTGGTGTCAACTTTATTGATATTGATATCCGGAATGCCGGAAAGAAGGGACAGATTTCCGCTCCGGATATGCAGGTATCCGGAAAGTGTATCTGCATGACTGGAGGACATGGCTGGCAAATGGCCCGTGAAGCTGACGGACCTGACGACTGCCGCAAAGCTGCAAGGGAACAGCTGCGCGCAGGAGCTGACTGGATCAAAGTCATGGGCACAGGCGGAGTCATGACAGAAGGCGTAGAACCCGGTTCTCCCCAGCTGGACGAAGAAGAACTGAGAGCTGCCATCACAGAAGGACACAAAGCAGGGGCAAAATCCTGTACCCATTCCCAGGGTATGACCGGCATTAAAAATGCGCTCCGGGCAGGAGTAGATTCCATCGAGCATGGTTTTTATATGGACGACTGGTGTTTTGACTGGATGAAGGAACACAATGTTTTCTACGTTCCCACTCTGGCTGCTATGTATTGGATCAAAACCAATGGAACCAGTGCAGGAATCCCGGAATCTGCCGTAAGAAAGGTAAACGCTGCTTTTGAAGACCACTTAAATACCTTCCGGAATGCTTATCAGGCAGGAGTAAAGATTGTCCTTGGTACGGATGCCGGTACTCCGTTCAATCCCCATGACAAAACCGCTTATGAAATTATTTTAATGACAGAAGCCGGTATGGATATCTGGGATGCACTCCGGGCAGGAACCATTCTAGCCGCTGAAATGTGTGGTGTGGAAAAGACCCATGGTTCCATTGAATGCGGAAAGAAAGCGAATCTGGCTGTATTCTCCAAAAATCCCATCGATTGTCCAGAGACGGTCATGGACTGTCAGATGACCGTTTTAGGAGGAAACATCGTATACCAGGCATAAATCACAAAAGGATATGTGCATTCAGTAAGCATGCACATATCCTTTTTCTATTTTTCAGCCGCAAACTGCGTTCTTTCTGCTGATATTCCCAGCCTCATATGCCGGTACAGGTGGCTCAGAAAATGAATCAGGGCAAATGACACCATCACAACTGCAATGATCGTCTCGATTGCCAATACCAGATAGATCACCGGGGAAACCTCTATCCCCATGGAAGACAGATAACCGACCCATTTTTTCAAAGCAAAAGCTGTGATCACAAATGGGAAGGAAAATGCTGCAAAACTGGGGTAAAAGGAGAGCTTGACCAATTTAGGAAGCTGAGTGAGCACAACGATATACAAAAGCTGGGCCATGATTTCCAAAGCAAGGGTAAATGCAAAGGAAATATGGGAACTTGCTGTCAGATACCCTGCCAGGCTCAGGCTCATAGGAGCCGTATAAATGCAAAATAAAGGTTTTGCGGATTCCGGCACTTCCACTTTCATATAACGGTATGTGATCAGGCCAAAAATAAAAATATAAAACGTAAATCCAAGCCAGAACAGCATCTCTCCCAGTCTTTCCTGCTGGAACGTGGCAGAAGTGACTGACCCCACAATAATTCCCACATAGGTGATAAAACAGGTGGGGAAAATTTCTTCTAAAGAAAAACGGAGCAGAAATTTCTTTGTATACCAGACCATCAGAATCAAATGGGAGCATACTGCCGCCAGCCAGATCACATAGGCAATCTTTCCGACATAAGGAAAAATATATGTCATCAGCTGCATGACCGACATAAAAATAGTAGCGGATACGCTGGCAATAATCGGATTTTCATATTCTTCTTTAATATGGAAGGGATAGATCACAAATTTCAACAGCAGCAGAATACCCAGTCCTCCTGCTACCAGTCCGCAGAATGTTCTCATCATATCCGAATATTCCTGAAGCAGATTCCCCAATGCTGTCAGCCCGAGTACCAGTCCCGCAATGGGAATCGGCACATGTTTGATCATATATTTCATAAATCCTCCTGAATCCTGTCGTTTTCTTTTACTATAACAAAAGTATTTGATTATTAGAAATTATATATTATAATTTATACATAAATTATTTTTATGGAGGATTCTATGCTGGATTTTCGTATTGAAACCTTTATCACCGTATGCCGGTTTATGAATTTTACAAAAGCTGCCCAGTATCTGAATATCACCCAGCCTGCTGTTTCCCAGCAGATCCGTTATCTGGAAGAATATTTCGGTTCCCCTCTGTTCGATTATCAGAAAAGAAAACTATCCCTTACCGAAGCCGGACAAGCCGTATTGTCTGCCAGTATCACATTTACCAACGATCAGAACCGGCTCAGAAAGCAGATTCAATCCCTTACCAATGAAAAGAAACACCTGATTTTTGGAGCCACCCTGACCATCGGAGAATATGTTCTTCCTCCTTATCTGGCATCTTACCGGAAACAGCATCTGTCTTCCTCTTTTACTCTTTTCATTCAGGATACTTCCAGGCTGCTGCAGAAACTGGACCAGGGAGAGATTGATTTTGCATTTATCGAAGGATATTTTCCAAAGCATGATTACGATTATATTCCATGGACAAAAGAGCGGCTGGTTCCGGTCTGCAGCCCTTCCCACCCGATTTTGCAGCAATCAGAAATTTCTTTAAAAGACATTCTTTCTGTTCCTTTCATTCTGCGGGAAAAAGGTTCCGGAACCAGAGATACACTGGAACATTTTCTTGCCTGCGAGAATGTATCGGTTGAGGATTTCCAATCTGTCATAGAGGTAGGAGGTATTGAAGCGATCAAATCCCTGGCTGCTTCCGGCGCCGGTATTACCTTTTTATATGAACCGGCTTTCCGAAAAGAATTATCAGAGAACCGCCTGGTTCCGATTCCTATGGATTGTGATTTCAGCAATGAATTTTCCTTTATCTGGAGAAAAAACAGCCTTTATTCCCAGGAATATTCTTCTTTCTTCCACGATCTGATCTCTCAGCATAAAAATATCCCGGAAGTCTTATGACTTCCAGGATATTTTTCATTCTCATCCTTTATTTAGTATCCGCCGCACAGTTCTTCCATAACTTCCGGAACTGTTTCAATCTTTTCTGCCCGATAAGCATTGCTTCCGCAGAATAAAAGAGCTTCTTCCACTTTTCCCTCTGCCGCATTGATCAATGCCTTCGTGATACAGTAAGGAATGGTTTTCCGGTCACAATGTTCCAGGCACTGGTAACACCACTCCAACTTAAACGGGATTTTTCCCACCTGATCCAGAAATTTATTCCGGATGGCCCGACCTGGCATTCCCACCGGACTTTTGGTGATCACAATATCTTCCTTTTCTGCCTGTATATAGGACTGCTTATATTCTTCCGGGGCATCACATTCTTCCGTAGTAACAAACCGGGTTGCTACCTGGACACCGTCCGCTCCCAGTTCCATGGCATGTTCCACATCAGACCGATCATAGATACCTCCGGCAATGACCACAGGAATCTTGACACCATACTTATCCCCATAGGTTTTGACCACATCCAGTATCTTCCGTATCTCCGTATCATACCTGTCCTGCTGATAAGTAACCGGAACATCTTCCGTATCCGCTCCCAGTTCATGAAGTTCCTCCCTGGAAAATCCCAGATGGCCTCCTGCCAGAGGGCCTTCCACAACTACCAGATCCGGTACTCTTTTTGACTTTCTGTCCCACAGTTTGCAGATTACGCTAGCTGATTTTGCAGAAGACACAATAGGGGCAATCTTGGTCTTAAATCCTTTTACCAGCTCCGGAAGGTCTACCGGAAGTCCTGCTCCTGACACAATAATATCCGCTCCTGCTTTTACTGCCTCTTTTACATAAAGAGCATAATCATGGGTAGCCACCATGATATTGAATCCCAGAATTCCCTCCGGAGCAATTTCCCTGGCTTTTTTCAGTTCTTTTCCGATGGCCCGCAGATTTGCTTCCAACGGATTTTCCCGGAAATCCGGTTCCCTAAAACCAATCTGGGCCGTGGAAATCAGACCTACCCCTCCAGCTTTTGCCACAGCGCCTGCCAGGGAATGGAGGCTGATCCCAACTCCCATCCCTCCCTGTATAATTGGCCGTCTGGCTGTTAAATCACCGATTATTAAAGGCTTTAATTTTTCCATTACATTCTCCTGAATCGTTCATACCGTTCTGCAGCCAGTTCGTCCCCACTCATATTCAGACGTTTGGCCAGGAAACAATCCAACCCCTGTTTCATTTCTTCTGCGATCATTTCCACATTTTTTGATGATGCCGGCTCTGTTTCTCTTATCACTCTCTCAATCAGCTTCATCTCATACAAGTCCTTCGCTGTGATCTTCATCACACGGGAGGCTTCCGGAGCCTTCTTGCTGTCCTTCCATAAAATAGAAGCAAATCCTTCCGGGGAGAGTACGGAATAAATGGCATTTTCCATCATCCATACTTCATTGGCAACTGCCATGGCAAGAGCTCCGCCGCTGCCTCCCTCACCGATCACAATAGACAGCACAGGGACTTTTAAATCCGCCATCTCAAACAGATTTCTGGCAATGGCTTCTCCCTGACCTCTCTCTTCTGCCTCCATTCCGCAGAATGCTCCCGGCGTATCCACAAAGCAGATAACAGGACGACCAAAGGTCTCTGCCTGCTTCATCAGACGCAGAGCTTTCCGATATCCTTCCGGAGATGGCATACCAAAATTCCGTTTCAGGTTATCCTTCATATTCCGGCCCTTCTGCTGACCGATCACAGTCACCGGGATTCCCCGGAATGTGGCAATCCCTCCCACAATAGCACCGTCATCTTTAAAGTATCGGTCTCCATGGAATTCTATAAAATCATCAAACACCGTTCTAATATAGTCCAAAGCCGTGGGTCTGTCTCCATCTCTGGAAAGCAGAACAGACTCCCAGGCATCTCTGGCTGTGTTATGGGAAAAGGATAATCCACATTCCTCTTCTTTTCCCTTCAGGTTATCCACAGGATGTTCCGGCATTTTGTGCATACGCAGGATATTTGCCAGAGTTTCCTTCATCTCTTCCCGTTCTATAATCTTATCCACAAATCCGTGGTCTAATAAAAATTCCGAACGCTGGAAACCTTCCGGAAGCTTCTGCCCGATGGTCTGCTCGATTACCCTTGGACCTGCAAATCCAATCAGTGCTTTTGGTTCCGCCAGGATAATGTCTCCCAGCATGGCAAAGCTGGCAGTTACTCCTCCTGTTGTAGGGTCTGTCAGCACGCTGATATACAACTGCCCTGCCTCATGATGCTTTTTTAATGCAGCAGAAGTCTTTGCCATCTGCATCAGGGATACGATTCCCTCCTGCATTCTGGCTCCTCCGGAACAAGCAAACATGATGACCGGCAGTTTTTCTCTGGTAGCCCGCTCTACTGCATAGGTGATCTTTTCCCCTACAATATGTCCCATACTGCTCATAAGAAAACGGGCATCACATACGGCTACTACCGCTTCATTTCCAAAAATCTTTCCTTTTCCCGTAACTACGGCTTCGTTCAGCTTTGTTTTTTCCTTGGCTGCATTTACCTTTTTCTCATAACCCGGGAAATTCAGCGGATTTTCAAAGGGCATTTCTTTATTCCACTCTTCAAATGTCCCGTCATCCACGATCATTTCAATCCTGCGGTACGCATGAACACGAAAATACCCATTACATTTCGGACAGATATAATAATTGTTTTTTACATCTTCTACATAAATAGGCTGTCCGCATTTATTGCATTTTCTCCAGAGACCCTGAGGAATGGAAGGCTCGTCTGACGTTTTTTTATACTTCGTATCCAACAGTGTATACGTTTTCTTAAACATATCTTTCAACATAGCCATGCTCCTTTCCTGTTACCTATTCTTTACAATACTCCGGGAAATACTTGGGAATAAATCCGGTATCTGTATCTCCCGCCTGAAATGCTTCATTGCTTAGAATCTCATACTGAAAATCCAGGTTCGTATCAATTCCCTCAATAACCAGTTCTCCCAAAGCGCTGCGCATCTTGGCAATGGCAGTTGCCCGATCCTTAGAATGAACGATCAGTTTTAACAGCATGGAATCATAATTGGCCGGAACTTTATAATTATTGTAAATATGAGTATCTACCCGGACTCCTTTTCCTCCCGGCGTATGAACATTGGTGATCAGTCCCGGGCAGGGCATGAAATTCTTCTCCGGATTTTCCGCATTGATCCTGCATTCAATAGCATGACCGCGAATCACCACATCTTCCTGGGTAAAGCTTAAGGGATTGCCTGCTGCAACCAGAATCTGTTCTTTAATCAGGTCCAGATCTGTCACTGCCTCTGTCACCGGATGTTCCACCTGAATCCTGGTATTCATTTCCATGAAATAAAAGTTTTTGTTCTTATCCAGAAGGAACTCAATGGTACCCGCATTTTCATATCCTACTGCCTTTGCCGCACGGACTGCAGTTTCTCCCATTTCTTTTCTTAACTCTTCTGAAATGGCAGCGGATGGAGATTCTTCCAGCACTTTCTGATGACGTCTCTGAATGGAACAATCTCTTTCTCCCAGATGAACTACATTTCCATATTTATCTGCCATGATCTGAAACTCAATGTGACGGGGTTTCTCAATATATTTTTCAATATACATGGTATCGTCAGAAAAACCTTTCACAGATTCCATCTGAGCATTCTTAAAATTAGCTTCAAAATCTTCCTCATTCCAGGAAATTCTCATTCCCTTTCCGCCACCGCCGGAAGATGCCTTGATCATCACCGGAAAACCAATGGTTTTTGCCAGTTCCAGACCTTTTCCGGAATCATAAACCGGTTCTTTTGTCCCCGGTACCACAGGCACCCCTGCTTCCATCATGGTTTTTCTGGCTTCCGACTTATTTCCCATCTTATTGATGATTTCTGCAGACGGTCCAATAAATGTGATATTACATTTTTCGCAAAGCTCTGCAAACCTGGCGTTTTCGGAAAGAAATCCGAATCCCGGGTGGATGGCATCTGCCTTCATCGCCACGGTGGCCGATAGAATCCTTTCCATATTCAGATAACTTTGATTAGAAGGAGCCGGTCCGATACAGATTGCTTCATCTGCCAGCAGAGTATGCAGTGCTTCCCTGTCAGCTTCCGAATAAACTGCCACCGTTTTAATTCCCATTTCCCTGCAGGCGCGAATGATCCTTACCGCAATCTCGCCTCTGTTTGCTACTAAAATCTTATTAAACATAGGTCTCACCTACCCAATCATAAATGTCAGTTCACCAGTCACGGCTACTTTTCCGTCCACGGTTGCGGTTGCCTTGCCAATTCCTACCGGTCCCTTCTGCTTGATAATCTCGCATTCCAGTCTCAGCTTATCTCCGGGAACTACTTTCTTTTTAAATTTTGCATTATTGATGGCTCCAAAATACGCTACCTTTCCCTTATTTTCCGGTACGCTTAAAATCGCCACAGCTCCTGCCTGGGCCAGTGCCTCCACGATCAGAACTCCAGGCATCACCGGTTCCTGGGGAAAATGACCACGGAAGAAATCCTCGTGAAACGTAACTGCCTTATAAGCCACAGCCTTTTCTCCCGGAACTAATTCTTCTACATAATCCAGCAATAAAAACGGGTGTCTGTGAGGAATGATTTCCTCGATTTCTTTAATTCCCAACATATCTTTTCTCCTTATCGTTTCATAAGCTTCTCAAAAACATCTGAAAAAAATGTGTGCACCTGGGGTGCACACATTCCGTCCGTCTTTAGCGAATGCGGAACAGGGGCTGTCCATACTCCACAACCTCTTCATTCCCCACTAAAACGGCTTCCACCACTCCGTCATACTCGCTTTCAATCTCATTCATCAGCTTCATGGCTTCGATAATTCCAAGAACCTGTCCCTTTTTCACCGTATCCCCTTCTTTTACGAAAGGTTCTGCTCCCGGAGCAGAAGCATTATAGAAGGTTCCTACCAAAGGAGAAGTTACTACTTTGTCAGAAGCAATTTCTGCCTTTACCGGAGCACTGCTCACCGGCTGGCTAGGCGTATCCACAGCAACCACCAGTTCTTCTGATTCACTGATTCCTGCTGTACGGATCACCTTCGGAGCTTTTTTCTGAATAGACAGTTTCAGATCTCCCTGTTCCAATTCAAAGCCTGTGAGAGAATTGGCAGATACTGCCTCTATTAACCGAATCATATCATTGATTTCCATCACATACGCCTCCTACTGTACAAATTTACGAACCAACAGCGTCGCATTGTGACCGCCAAATCCCAGAGAATTGGAAACTGCACAGTTCACTTCCATGGCAACTCCCTCTCCCTTTGTATAATCCAGATCACATTCCTCATCATCTATTTCCAGTCCTGCAGTAGTATGTACAAAACCTTCCTGAATGGATTTTACACAGGTAATAAATTCCACTCCTCCGGCTGCTCCCAGCAAATGTCCCACCATAGATTTGGTAGAATTGATCTTTACTTTCTTTGCATGCTCTCCAAGAGCCAGTTTGATTGCTTTTGTTTCAAACAGGTCGTTATGATGGGTGCTGGTTCCATGTGCATTTACATAATCCACATCTTCCGGAACCATACCGGCATCTGCAATTGCTGTTTCCATTGCCTTTGCCGCTCCGCTTCCGTCTTCTGCAGGAGATGTAATATGATAAGCGTCACAGGTAGCTCCATAACCACCTACTTCTGCATAAATCTTAGCTCCACGGGCTAATGCATGTTCCAGGGATTCCAGTACTACAATTCCTGCTCCCTCTCCCATGACAAAGCCATTTCTCTCTTTATCAAACGGAATGGACGCACGTTTCGGATCTTCTGATGTACTCAGAGCAGTCAATGCTGTAAAACCGGCCACACCAATAGGAGTAATGCTGGCTTCTGTTCCGCCTGCGATCATCACATCCGCCTCTCCATACTGGATGGAACGGAATGCTTCCCCAATAGAATGTGTTCCTGTAGCACAGGCTGTTACCACATTGATACATTTTCCTTTCAAACCATACTGGATTGCCACATTTCCGGCAGCCATATTGCTGATCATCATGGGAACCAGCAGAGGTGCCACACGGTTAGGTCCTTTTTCCAACAGTCTGGAATATTCTCTTTCCACAGCCTGAAGGCTTCCGATTCCGGAACCAACGCTCACGCCTACGCGGAAAGGATCTTCTTTTTCCATATCCAGTCCCGCATCTTCCATTGCTTCCTTTGTGGCAGCAACTGCAAACTGGGAAAAACGTTCCATTCTTCTGGCAGTCTTCATGTCCATGTAATCCTTCGGTTCAAATCCTTTCACTTCTGCTGCCAGTTTTGCCTTATAATCCGTTGTATCAAACATAGAAATGGGACCGATTCCCACCGTCTTATTCTTCAGCCCGTTCCAGAAGCTGTCCACATCATTTCCAATAGGAGTGATTGCTCCAAGACCGGTTACCACTACTCTTCTTTTCATGATCGTTCTCCTTATCCGTCCAGACTCATCCGGTATTTACATTGCCATTCCGCCATTTACATTCAGTACCTGGCCTGTAATATATTTTGCATCATCAGAAGCCAGGAATGCTACAGCACCTGCAATGTCCTCCGGCTCTCCCATCGTCTTCATGGGAATCTGTCCCAGAATTGCTTCTTTTACAGAATCAGACAATACATCTGTCATATCTGTAGTAATAAATCCGGGAGCAACCGCATTGACTGTAATCCCACGGCTTGCCAGTTCCCTGGCCGCTGTTTTGGTCATGCCGATCACACCGGCTTTCGATGCTGCATAGTTCATCTGTCCTGCATTTCCCATCACTCCGGAAACAGAGGAAATATTGATGATTCTTCCGCCTTTCTGCTTGATCATCTGCCTTGCCACGTGGCGCATACAGTTAAAGCTTCCCTTCAGGTTGGTATCAATGACTGCATCAAAATCAGCTTCCGGCATTTTCATCAGCAGACCATCTTTTGTGATACCGGCATTATTGACCAGAATGTCAATCCTGCCATATTTTTTGATCACATAGTCCATCATTTCTTCGGTTTTGGAATAATCTGCCACACTGCACTGAATGGCTTCTGCCTTTCCTCCAAACCCTTCAATTTCTCTGACTACCGCCTCTGCCTTTTCTTTTGAGCCATTGTAATTGACAATGACGGTTGCCCCGTCTTTTGCCAGTCTCTCTGCGATCGCCCGTCCGATTCCACGGCTTGCACCTGTTACCAGCGCCACTTTATTATCCAGCATATCTTTCCTCCTTGCGGTCATTTATAATCCGCTTTCCTTCAGCGCTCTGACCGCCTCCAGAGAATCTATATTCACTACTTTTACGTCTTTTGTTATCTTCTTTATAAATCCGGCCAGTGTTTTTCCTGGTCCGATCTCCACAAATGTGTCCACGCCATCTGCCAGCATTGCTCTTACACTCTGCTCCCATTTCACAGACGAAGATACCTGCTTTGCCAGAAGCGGTTTTACCTCTTCTTTTTCTGTTACATACGCTGCTGTCACATTTGCCACATAAGGAATCCGGGGATTTTGGATTTCGATACCCTCCAGGAATTCTCCCAGCTGATCCCCTGCTTCTTTTAACATTCCGGAATGAAATGGTCCGCTTACATTCAGCATGATGGTTCTTTTTGCCCCTGCTGCCTTCAGCTTTTCACAGGCTGTTTCCACAGCTTCTTTCTTTCCGGAAATCACAATCTGTCCCGGACAGTTATAATTGGCGATCCAAACATCCGGTATTTCTTTCAATACTTCTTCGATTTTTTCCGCCTCCATGGCCAATACTGCCGCCATGGCTCCAATTCCTACAGGAACTGCTTCCTGCATGAGTATTCCTCTTTTTCTCACAGTTGTGATCGCATCCTCTGCGCTCATTACGCCTGCTGCATAAAGAGCGCAGTATTCTCCCAGGCTGAGTCCTGCAGTTACATCAGGCTGGATTCCTGTCTCTTCCATCAGTACTTTCATCATGGCAATACTGGTGGTGACCATAGCCGCCTGAGTATATTCCGTAATATCCAGTCTGTCATTCTCCGTAAAACAGAGTTCCGGCATGGAAAAGCCCAGAAGCCCGCTGGCTCTGTCAAATATTTCCTTTGCTGTGCTTGTTCCGTCATAAAAATCCTTCCCCATTCCGGCTTTTTGCGCACCCTGCCCTGGGAAAATAAATGCAATCCTGCTCATGTTCAGTTAACTCCTTTTAAAAGCACGTTTACTTGTGCCATCATTTCATCAATCATTTCCTTGCAAGTCTGTTCTTTATCTACCATACCTGCAATCTGCCCTGCCATAACAGTACCGTGAGCTACATCTCCGTCCATAACTGCTTTTCTCAGAGTTCCCAGAGTCAGATATTCCAGTTCTTCAAAAGACTTTCCTTCTTTTTCCAGTTTGGTATATTCTCTGGTCATCTGATTTCTCAGACAGCGGACCGGATGTCCATGGCTTCTTCCTGTTACTGCAGAATCAATATCTTTCGCTTTGATAATTCTCTGCTTATAATTTTCATGTACAATAGACTCTTTTGCCACTACAAACCGTGTTCCCATCTGAACGGCTTCTGCTCCCAGCATAAATGCAGCTGCGATTCCCCTTCCATCTGCAATACCGCCTGCAGCGATAACCGGGATATTGACCGCATCGACTACCTGTGGAACCAATGTCATAGTAGTAGCCTCTCCAATATGTCCGCCAGATTCCGTACCTTCCGCTACTACTGCGTCAGCTCCTGCTCTCTCCATCATTTTGGCCAGAGCGACACTGGCAACTACGGGAATCACCTTGATTCCTGCAGATTTCCACATATCCATGTATTTGCCCGGGTTTCCGGCTCCGGTGGTAACGACTTTGATTCCTTCTTCTACCACCACTTTAGCCACATCGTCCGCATGAGGACTAAGGAGCATGACATTAACGCCAAACGGCTTCTTTGTCAGCTCCTTAGCTTTGCGGATTTCTTCGCGGACTACCTCTCCCGGAGCATTGGCGCCGCCGATCAGTCCCAGTCCACCTGCTTCTGATACAGCTGCTGCCAGATTATGTTCCGCCACCCATGCCATACCGCCCTGGATGATCGGATATTCAATTCCAAGAAGTTCTGTAATCCTGGTTTTCATTATTCCTCAACACCCTTTGCTTTTAAATAATCCATAACTGCGCCAACAGTTGTCAGCTTCTCCAGTTCTTCAGCCGGAATCTCTACAGAATACTCATCTTCCAAAGCCATTACCAGCTCAAACAGGTCCAAGGAATCTGCTCCCAGATCTTCCTTAAAAGAAGAAGCCTCTGTAACAGTCTCAGCGTCTACTCCTAACTGGTCTGCGATCATTTCTTTCATTTTCTCTAACATAGTTTCAATCTCCTTTATGGTTTATTTTTTCAATTCTTTATTATAGCAAACGGCTTCACCGTTTTACCAGCATTTTTTATCAATCATGGAAAACTGTTACCATTGGAGCAAAGCCGCCCCCCAGGTAAGTCCTGCTCCAAAACCGGCCAGAACAATCCGGTCTCCTTTTTGAAATTTTCCTTCCCGGTTCAGTTCATCAAGAAGAATCGGTATAGTTCCGCCGGAAGTATTTCCATATTTTTCAATATTCATAGGAAAACGCTCAATCGGCAGTTTCATTCTCTTTGCAATGGATTCCACAATGCGATAATTTGCCTGATGCAGAATAAATGCCTGAACATCCTCTTTATCCACACTGCTTTCCTGAAGCAGCTGTTCCACACATTCCGGAACTTTTTTCACTGCAAATTTGAATATTTCCTGTCCGTCCATAGTCATATAACCAATTTCCGGACGCTTGCCTGTAATAAAATTACCGCAGGTTCTGGATATACATTCCATGGCTGCGCTCTTTTTTCCATCAGAGCCCATAAGCATATGGAATCCATCCCCTTCTTCTGCTTCTACCACCGCTGCTCCCGCTCCGTCTCCGAACAGAACGCAGGTGCCTCTGTCTTCCCAATCTACCAGTTTGCTCAGCACATCACAGCCGATCACAAGAGCCTTTTTATAAATTCCTGATTCAAAAAAGGCGTAAACCGTATTCAGTGCGTAAATAAATCCGGAACACGCTGCGCTGATATCATATGCCACCGCATTGACTGCACCAATGGCTCCCTGTACCTCACAGGCTCCATTGGGAAAACATTTATCCGGTGTGGAAGTACCTAAGATAATAATATCAATTTCCTCCGCCCTGACTCCAGACTGAAGAAGAGCTGCTTCTGCCGCCTTTATGGCAAGCTGGCTGGTTCCTTCCCCTTCCGATATCCTTCTTTCTTTGATTCCGGTCCTGCTGCTGATCCATTCATCACTGGTATCTACAATCTGGGCCAGATCTTCATTCGTAACCACTTTGTCCGGTACATAGGAACCGGTTCCCAATATTTTAACTGTCATATTATTTTCCCTGTATGCGATTTATTTCATTGCCCGATATTCAAAATCATCATAGTAGATAGGTTCCTGTTTGTCAAGCAAATTATTTTGATATTCAAAATAATTTTTCGACAAAATCTGATCTTCTGCATTTTTCCATCATAACAATTCCTGATAAATATCCCGTTTACTGACCCCTCTGTCTTTTGCCACCCGTTTCATGGCTTCCTTTCGGTCCATTCCCTGGCTGAGATAAAGTTCCATATGGTCTTCCAGGGACATATTCTTCCAGGCCATCACCTCTTCCTGTCTGATCTCCTGGGGATTTTTCCCTTCGATCACGATCACACACTCACCTTTCGGTTCTTCTTTTTCATATTGAAAAAGAGCCTCCCGAAACGTAGTCTGCCATGCAGTTTCATACTTTTTCGTTAATTCACGGCAGATCGTAATCTTCCTGTTCCCCAGAACTTTTTCCAGATCTTCCAGTGTCCTGACCAGATGATGAGGCGCTTCATAGACTACAATGGTCCTTGTCTCCTGTTTCAGTTCTTCCAATATCCGGCTTCTCTCTTTTTTATCACCTTTTTCAGAAGGCAGGAAGGCTTCAAAGCAAAATCTTCTGGTAGAGAGCCCAGACATGGTAAGAGCCGTAATGCAGGCAGCCGGTCCCGGCAGAGAAGTAACCGGTACACCAGCCTCATAACATTGCCGGACCAGTTCTTCACCGGGATCAGAGATTCCTGGCGTACCTGCATCTGTAATGAGTGCAATGTTGATTCCTTTCTGCATCTGTTCCACCAGATATCTGGCTTTATCTACCTTATTATATTCATGATAACTGGTCATAGGAGTTTTTATCTGAAAATGGTTCAACAGCTTAATGCTATGACGGGTATCCTCCGCTGCGATCAGATCTACTTCCTGCAATGTTTTCAAAACTCTGTAAGTAATGTCCTCCAGATTTCCTATGGGAGTTGCACAGAGATATAATTTTCCACTTTTCGGCCTGCTCTCTTCCATCTGTTTTCCATATCCTTTCTCATTCAATACCCATATACCTGATAAATTTCATCTGTATAAACTCCAGGTTTCTCATAAACGATAACAGGAGATTCCACTTTCAGGAAAATCCCTCCGCCCCGAACGGATTCGATCAGCACCATATTGGCTTCTTTATCTGAGAACGGATGCACCATTTTCAACCGTTTAGGTTCCAGGCGGTACTTGGAAAGAGTTCTCACGATTTCAGCCAGGCGGTGAGGCCTGTGTACCATATAAAATCTTCCTCCCGGTTTTAATACTTTTGCAGCTTCCCGGCATACATCGTCCAATGTGCACATAACTTCGTGCCGTGCAATGGCTTTTGGCAAATGGGGATTCTTCAAACCATGGGTATCTGTCATATAAGGAGGATTGGAAGTCACCACATCAAAAGAAGCCCCTCCGAATATACGGCTGGCTTCTTTTATATCACCATTTACAATGGAAATCTTATGCTCCAGACCATTCAGAAGTACGCTTCTTCTGGCCATATCGGCTACTTCTTCCTGAATTTCCAGAGCTGAGAAATGCTCTCCTTCTGTTTTTGCCTCCAGGAGAATAGGAATGATCCCCGTCCCAGTTCCCAGATCCAGTACTTTTTCTCCCGCTTTTACCACAGCAAATCCAGACAGGAGCACAGCGTCCATACCAAAACAAAACCCGTCCGTTTTCTGAATGATCCGATATCCGTTTCTCTGAAGATCATCTATCCTTTCATTCTCTTTCAATTCTACGGTCATGACAGTTTCGATTTTCCTTCCTTTTTCTCCAGATCTTCCAGTTCCTTTAATTCTTTATCGCTTACTTTGATTTTTTCTTTTTTCCTGCGGGGTTTAAAGCGAAGCTGGTCTACCCGATATTCTCTGATTTCTTTATCGTCTTTATTGACTGTCACCACTACCTTCACCAGCTGTCTCAGCACATTGACACTGTGCACTTCACCTTTCAGCCCGTCATCAGTGGTCACATAATCTCCCACTCCCGGCAGCTTGCTGTTCAGATATTCATAAGTCTCTTCCTCGTTTTTCAGGCAGCACATCAATCTGCCGCATACGCCGGAAATCTTGGTAGGATTCAGGGACAGGTTCTGTTCCTTCGCCATTTTAATGGACACGGGAATAAACTCTGACAAATAAGAATGACAGCACAAAGACCGTCCGCAGATACCGATTCCGCCCATAATCTTCGTCTCATCCCGGACACCAACCTGCCGAAGTTCAATTCTGGTCTTAAACACAGAAGCCAGATCCTTGACCAGTTCACGAAAATCTACTCTTCCATCTGCCGTAAAATAAAACAAAACCTTATTATTATCAAACGTATACTCTGCATCGATCAGTTTCATCTGAAGCCCGTGTTTTGCTATTTTTTCCTGACAGATCCGGAATGCTTCTTTTTCTTTTCTCTTATTATTGGCTTCAATTGCCTCGTCTTCCGGAGTTGCGATACGGATAACAGATTTCAGCGGCTGGATTACCTTGGAATCCTCCACCTCACGGTTACCTAAAACCACAAATCCATATTCAATCCCACGGGTGGTCTCTACGATCACATGATCACCTGTGGAAATATCCATATCTGCCGGATCAAAATAATAAATCTTGCCCGCATTGCGGAACCTTACTCCTATTACTTTTATCATCGATCAATTCTCCTTCATTGTCAGCAGCATCAATTCCAGGGTGAGGTCCTGATTCACATTGGCATTTAACCTTACTTTTGCCTTGTCTATGGATTGAAGGATCAATTCCAGCCCATCATATCCCGACTTCTCACATATTTCATTGATGGCATTATGTTCATTCTTAAAAATCATCAGATTAATATCCCTGGTCACTTTATACATGACCACATCACGATACCATAACTGCATAAAATCCAGGCAGTCAAAAATATCGACATCCTCTTCTTTCATTTTTTTGATATAGTCAAGAAGTTCTGAAATATCCATGGTCTTGATATGTTTTAACAGATATACCATCCTGTCATACATATCCTGAAACTTCTCAGAAGTAGCTAGCTTTATCATCTTACCAATATTTCCTCTCGCAAATGCTGTATAAATATCTGCTTTTTCCTCCGGTACCTGAAAATGCTCTGTCAGGTATCTTTTGGCATCAGAATCCTTCACAGGTTTTAATTTCAACTGTACACATCTGGACAAAATAGTAGGCAGAAATGCCTCCTGATTCTCTGTCAGAAGCATGATCACCGCATAAGATGGCGGCTCTTCTATTGTTTTTAGCAAAGCATTCTGTGCCTGGACCGTCATCTTTTCAGCTTCATCTATAATGTATATTTTATAAGGACTGCTGTATGGTTTTACTGAAATCGTATCCTGGATCTGCTCCCGTACATCATTCACTCCAATACTGGCCGGCTTTTCATGAGATACATAAATAAGATCCGGATGGCTTTTGGCCAAAGCCATTTTACATCCATGACATTCCATGCAGGGTTTTCCATTTTGTTTTTCGCACAATAACACCATGGCAAACCCCTGGGCAAGAGCCATCTTTCCCATTCCCTCCTCACCGCTTAAAATATAAGCATGAGAAACATGATTATTTTCCGCAGCGTGGAGAAAATATTCTTTTATGGAATCCTGTCCCAGAATATCATCAAATCCTGCCATCATGATCTCCTTTCTTTATAAATCCAGGTTTCCAAGCGTTCTCATTATACCATAAAACGAAAAGATTGACATCTACAAGCTCTGTCTGATATCTGACAAAATCTGTCTGACGCAATCATCAAGATTTTCATTTTCATATCGTACTTTGATTCCGCACTGCTTCAGCTTGTCTTCTCCAAAATCCTGTTCATCCGCCAGAAATCTTCTGCAGACTTCTGCATAATTGGGAGATTTCTCTTTCTGTTCCCTCTGAATAGCTCTCAGAAGCCTGGTACCATCTTCTACTTCCACATAAACAGGAAATATCTTATTTTCCCCAAAATATTCTTTTGTTTTTAAATAGGACTCCAAAGTTCCGATCATAAGATATGCTGCTTCCTTACTGTCAAACTGACCGTCATCTACCGTTGCATAGGTCCAGGGGCCGCAGACAGTCTCATAAGTTCTGGACTCTATGATCTTTCCTTCCTGTTCCTTTTGTTTTAATTCCGGAACGGTTGTAAAATAATACTCCACCCCATCCGATTCTCCCTCTCTTCTGGGTCTGGTAGTATATAGAACCACAGTTCTTAATTCCGGAATCTCCTGCTGTATCCTCTTAAAAACCGTATCTTTTCCAGATGCGCTTTTCCCCATTACATAAATGATCTTTTTCATAATCTATTCCCTGTTTCTCTTTACCACCTGAATTGTTTTTCCTGTCCTGTCCTTTAATCCCTGGACAGCCAGTCCCATTTCCTGATATTGCTGAATCGTATGCACAAGGGACGGAAGCAACATTTCACCTGGCGCTATCACAGGAATTCCCGGTGGATAGATAAAGACAAATTCACCAGCAATCTGCCCCACACTTTTTCCAATTTCCACAGATTCTTTTTCCGCCATGACACCCTCAAAAATTGTCATTTCCACTTCCGGTCTGGTAGTCACCTTTCTGCTCCATTCCAGATCACTTTCCAATTCTTCATCTTCCACCTTATGGGATAAGCTGCTGTCAATCTCTAAAAGAGCTTCCGTCAGCCTGATCAGCCCTTCTTCCCGGTCTCCCAAAGATGTAATGGCCACTACGTGATCCGCACAGCACATTTCCAATTCCAGATGATACTGATTTCGCAGAATCTTATCCAGTTCAGCCCCTGTCAGCAAGGTGTCTGTTACGCTGATCACAATTTTTGAAATATCAAGATCAAAAACTCCTGATGCTCCAATCCGGTCCTTATCTACCAGTTCAAGATGCTTCATTTTCTTTAATCTGTCTCTCATTCTGGAAAGTGATTCATAAAATTGCTCCAGTTCTTTTCTGCCTTCCCGGTTCATGTGAAAGATGCAATTTTCAATGGCTGCCATAAAAACATAGGAAGGACTGCTGGTCTGAAATACCCTGAGATACCGTTCAATCTCTTCCTGATTTATATAGCCGGATTTCAAATGTAAAACTGCAGTCTGCGTAAAACATGGAAGTGTTTTATGGATACTCTGGATGACAATATCAGCCCCCAACTCTATGGCCGATCTGGGGAAATCTTCCCCAAAAGAAAAATGTGCCCCGTGAGCCTCATCTACAATCAACGGTTTTCCATACTGATGCACAATATCTGCAATCTTCTCTATATCAGAGACCACTCCATCATATGTGGGTGATACAATCAGAACTGCCTCCACGTCAGGATTATGACTCAATATTCTATCCACATCTTCCGGCAAAACTCCCCCCTGTATCCCCAATTCTTCCATTACTTGTGGATAAACATACCTTACATTCAGATGATTGAGGAAAACCCCATTATAAGCTGATTTATGACAGTTTCTGCTCATTAAAATATTTCCGCCGCAATGAGTCGTACCGCAGATAGCAGCCAGAATACCACAGCTGCTTCCATTTACCAGATAATAAGTTTTATCTGCTCCATAAACGGATGCTGCCCACTCCATAGACTTTTTTAAAATCCCTTCCGGATGATGAAGATTATCAAATCCGTGAATCTCCGTAATATCTATATCAAACGGAACCTTATATTCTTCTCCCATATTTCTGTTTCTTTTATGACCAGGCATATGAAAGGGATAATAGTCAGAATCACTATATTGTCTTAACTGCTCTATTAAACGTTCCTCTGATTTCATTCTGTAATCCCCTCCTTTTATCTTTTCATTCTATCATACCCCATACTTCCACGTCAAATCCTTGCAATTGACAATCCCTGACAGCCTATTATAATAAAAGTATGAAAACAGCAGGAAAGAAGGAATACTTATGCGAACAGTAGAATTCAAAATGGAGCGCCCTGGTCTGGTGTCAGAAGGAGATACCGTCAATATCATAGAAAGAGAAGGAACCAGCAGTTACAGTTACATTATTGATCCAGCCGTAGCCATGTCCGGTTGTTTTGCTGCCAGAGACCGTATTAAATCCAAAACCGGCATTGTAAAAGAAATCCGCGAAAATTCCCGTGGATTTTATGTCATTGTAGATTTTGATGAAGACTGATTTAGAATCTTACCAAATCACAATAATAAAAAAACTAGCAACCTTAAAGCTGCTAGTTTTTTATTCATGAGACATCGGGGATTCGAACCCCGGACAACTTGATTAAAAGTCAAGTGCTCTACCTACTGAGCTAATATCCCATACAATTATTAAAATTGTAATGCCTAGAACCGGAATCGAACCAGTGACACGAGGATTTTCAGTCCTCTGCTCTACCAACTGAGCTATCTAGGCATGAAAATTGCGGGGGCAGGATTTGAACCTACGACCTTCGGGTTATGAGCCCGACGAGCTTCCAGACTGCTCCACCCCGCGTTAATATAACCTATTATAATGTACAATGAAAAAATAATCAATAAGCTTTTCATTGAGAGTGGGGGAAAGTGGATTCGAACCACTGAAAGCACAGCTAACAGATTTACAGTCTGCCCCCTTTGGCCACTCGGGAATTCCCCCATATATTTTTCTGGCAAAGCCGATAATCGGACTCGAACCGATAACCTGCTGATTACAAATCAGCTGCTCTGCCAATTGAGCCATATCGGCATACACAATATTGATATAGATAATGGGGCCTATAGGGCTCGAACCTATGACCCTCTGCTTGTAAGGCAGATGCTCTCCCAGCTGAGCTAAGACCCCGA
>CALWQT010000006.1 GCA_944383765.1 uncultured Lachnospiraceae bacterium | reverse complement strand
TTTGGACCTTTAGCTCAGTTGGTTAGAGCAACCGGCTCATAACCGGTCGGTCCTGGGTTCGAGTCCCCGAAGGTCCACTAACCCTGAACTAAATATTTTGATTTTGGCCCGGTGGCTCAGTTGGTTAGAGCGCCGCCCTGTCACGGCGGAGGTCGTGGGTTCGAATCCCATCCGGGTCGTTTTTTGATGTCAAATGTTCTGTCAGGGTAAATATCATATATTTATTATGGGGTCTTAGCTCAGCTGGGAGAGCATCTGCCTTACAAGCAGAGGGTCATAGGTTCGAGCCCTATAGGCCCCATTGGTATATTTGAAATACCATTTTTACGGATTGCCGGCGTGGCGGAACTGGCAGACGCACAGGACTTAAAATCCTGCGGGACTAATCTCCCGTACCGGTTCGATTCCGGTCGCCGGCACGAAAGAGTTGTGAATCAAGCGGTTCTCAACTCTTTTTTTGTTGCATGGATTCCAGTTTGAAGAATTTCCTTAAGATTATTTAGAAATCCGTAAAGATTTTGTTATTGAATGAAGAACTGGAAAAGACTATGATAAGAGGGTAGAATTTGACAGAATGGGAGGCTGAAGAATGAAAACACGTTGGATGAACAGGATAGCAGCGTTTTCTGTTGCTGCGTTGCTTATGACGGCCGGTGCGATGACGGCTTGGGCAGATAATGGTCAGGCGGCAGGAACACAGGCAGAGACGCAGGTAGCTGGAGAAGCTGTGAAAGAGGTACGGACAACGGCGGAGATCACGTCCTGTTTGATTGCAGAAGATAAACAGAATATACAGATTAAAATGACCAGTAATGGAGACATGAACAATACAGACGGATATTTTTATCTGTTTGAATTGAAACCTTATGAATCTTCCATAGGTTCCAGGACAGATTATCTGACTTATTATGGAGGAGGTACGGAAGCTGCTTTTAAGGTAGCTCTCCACCGTGGCACAACTTATGACAGATTGTACAGTAAGTTTGTAATTGCTGTACGTACGGAAAATGGTTACCAGGAGGTCAGCAAGCCTCACTACATAACGAATCCAGAGTTGATCGCCAAAAATCAGCAGGAATACAAAGCTCCTTTATCAAAGAAAGGACTTCAGATGGAAGTAGCCCTGGCGGATGAGGCTTTTGACCTGGGTGTAAAGCACAGCAGTGTGAACATTGCGTTCCACCAGATCCTGGGAGAAGGAATTGATTATGAATATGATGGGAAAACCTATCATTTCAATAAAAGCGTTATTGAAAGTTATGACAAGACAATCAGCGCACTGTCAGGGAAAAATATCACGATGACAGCGATTATCCTGAATGGCTGGAATCCGGCTATGCCAGATCTGGTACGTCCTGGTGTTACGCAGAAATCAAATGTATTTTATTATATGCCCAATGTGTCCACACAGGTAGGTTTTGAGGAGACCAGGGCGATTGCCGCATTTTTGGCGGAGAGGTATGATGGGTCTGATCCGGACCATGGGAAAATATCCAACTGGATCATAGGAAATGAGATTAACAATCAGCAATGGAATTATATGGGGCCTATGGATATTTATCATTATACCATGGCATATCAGGAAGTATTCCGTGTCTTCTATACAGCAATCAAGAGCACCAGTGCCGGAGACAGAGTATTCTTTTCTCTGGATTATAACTGGAATAATGAAATGGATGGCCAGCTTAAGTATGGTGGAAAGGAAATCATTGATTATTTTAATTCCATAGCGAATGTACAGGGGCAGATGGATTGGGGAGTTGCCTATCACCCGTATCCATGCCCGATGACCAGTGCCAACTTCTGGGATGATGGAAATACAGGACTGGTTACCAACGATGTGAATTCTCCGGTGGTCAATTTCCTGAATTTAAATGTACTGACGGATTATCTGGCATCTTCTGCTTTCCAGAAACCAGATGGACAGGTAAGGAATATTATGCTGACGGAGGAAGGTTTTACGGCTACGGATGCCCAGGGTAATGATCTTTCCCAGCTGCAGGCTGCAGCTTATGCGTATTCCTATTATCTGGTGGACAGCAATCCTTATATTGATGCTTATATCCTGAGCCGTCAGGTAGATGCTCCGTCGGAAGTAAAGATGGGTCTGGCATTTGGATTGTGGTCCTGCGATATGAGTGAACCAAATCAGATTATTCCTGCGAAACGAAGGAAAATCTGGGAAGTATTCAGTAATATTGATAAGGCAGACCGGACGTTGGAGTCTACGGAATTTGCCAAATCTATCATTGGAATCAATAAATGGAGTGACATCATTCCTGATTTTAAATGGAGAAGTAAAGAATAAAACAGAAAAGGAAATGGCAGATTGCCATTTCCTTTTTTCATATTGCAACTTTTATGGATCGTCTTTCGTCTAATAGACAGAAAGGAGGAAGAGAAGATGGGAAATAGGCATGAAACAGATGTGGAGCAGCTTCTTCTTCGCAATTACGATAAGTATTACCGTTTAGCATACAGTTATGTCAAATCGGAACAGGATGCATTGGATATTGTTCAGGAAAGTGCTTACAAGGCAATACGCGACAGCCAAAAGGTAAAGAGCAGGGAATATATGGAAACCTGGCTTTACCGGATTGTGATCAATACGTCCATAGATTTTTTAAGAAAAAGAAAAAAAGAAGTCCTGATGGAAGTAGAATGGGAAGGACAGGAGATGAATCCCCAGGAAGGAACAGAGTTGAAAGAAGTTTTGGAGAAACTGGAAGAAAAGGAACGGACTGTGATCATTCTCCGGTATGTCCATGAACTGAAGCTTGATGAAATCAGCCAGATTGTGGGGGAAAATGTCAATACGGTGAAAGCCAGGCTATACCGCACATTGAAAAAGCTGAAAGTGGAAATGGAGTCAGAATATAGATAAGGAGGTTATGATATGGAAGAATGGAAGAAAAATTTACAAAAACAATATGAAGATATTCCTGTACCAGAAGAGGCAAAAGAAAGAATAAAGGAGGGAATCCGTATGGCAAAGATGGAGAAAAAACATGGAAATGGAATATGGTGGTTGAAAAGAGCAGGAGGAACGGCGGTAGCGGCAGCAGCGGCATTTACCATATTGGTGAATGTGAGCCCTACAGTGGCTCAGGCCATGGAAAAAGTGCCGGTGATCGGAACGATTGCTCAGGTGGTGACTTTCAGGACTTATAAGGACCATAGGGATAAGATGGAAGCAGAAATCCAGATTCCTTCCATCGGAGGAGAGGGACAGAGTGCAGAGGCAAATCAGGATATTGAACAGTATGCAAACAGCCTGATCCAGATGTATGAAGAGGAAGTCAGGGAACATAACGGACAGGGTAATTATTCTCTGACATCAACGTATGAAGTAGTATTTGAAAATCAGCAATATGTGAGCATCCGGATCAATACCACATTGATCATGGCAAGTGGGACAGAATATGTGAAAGTATTTAATGTGGATAAGAATACCGGAAAAGTGGTAGGGCTGATGGAAGTGCTTGGAAATGATCAGGCTTTACTGGACAGAATCAGCGAGGAAATCAAAACCCAGATGAGGGCTCAGATGGCAGAAGATTCCAACAAGATTTATTTCCTGGATTCGGATATGCCGGATACAGATTTTAAAGGCCTGACTGGGGAAGAAAGCTATTATTTTAACAAAGATGGTCAGCTGGTGATCGTTTTTGACGAATATACAGTAGCACCAGGATATATGGGAAGTGTAGAGTTTACAATTCCTGAAGAAATTACCGGCCAGCTGGTGTCAAAGTAAAGGACGGTTTTCCCTGTTCACTCATAAAATAAAGAAAAGGAGTGAACAGGGGATGATTTCGTGGTAAAGATCAGTTTATGCATGATTGTAAAAAATGAAGAACAGGTGCTAGGGCGCTGCCTGGAATCCGTACAGGGTCTGGTTGATGAGATTATTATTGTGGATACCGGTTCGGAAGACAGGACTGTGGAGATTGCCAGGCAGTATACCCCTTATGTATATGAAATTCCGTGGAGAGACGATTTTGCTCAGGCACGGAATTTTTCATTTTCAAAAGCTACAGGGGATTATTGTATGTGGCTGGATGCGGATGACGTGATATCGGAGAAGAATCGCAGAAAATTTATAAAGGAAAAAGAGAATATGGACGGAACGGAAGATATGGTCATGATGAGATATGTGACGGGATTTCACAGCGATGGAACGGAAATGTTCTCTTTTTTCAGGGAACGGATTCTGAAAAGAGAGAGGAAGTTTCAGTGGAAAGGCCGGGTTCATGAAGCGATTGTGCCGGAAGGAAAGGTGGTTTACTGGGAAACGGCTGTTTTTCACCGAAAAGAAAAACAAAAGGAATCTGGAAGAAATCTGAGGATCTACGAAAAAATGAAAGAAGAAGGGGAACCGTTTGGGCCCAGGGACCTTTTTTATTATGGCCGTGAATTGATGTATAACGGGAAATACCAGGAGGCAGAAGCGGTATTGGAAGAATTTCTGGGAAGAAAGGACGGGTGGGTAGAAAATAAGATTGAAGCCTGTATGAATCTGGCTGAATGCCTGAGAAAGGAAGGAATGGCTGACCAGATTATTAGAGCGTTGCTGCGTACTTTAGAATATGATGTGCCCAGGGCACAGGTATGCTGTGCGATCGGCGGAGCGTTTATGGATAGAAAGGAGTGGGAACAGGCTGCATTCTGGTATGAGGAAGCGCTGAGAGCAAAGAGAAAAGATAAAGATGGAGGGTTTGTCCCTGAAGAATGTTATGGATACCTTCCGGAAATCCAACTGTGCGTATGCTATGATCGGATGGGCGATGAAGAGAAAGCCTATCAGCATCATCTGGAAGCGAAAAAACTGCGTCCTAAATCGGAAGCCGTGCTTTATAATGACGGTTATTTTGCTGGAAGAGGCAGAAGAACATAACTTGTTCCGTTTTCATATGATATAGTACAGAAACAGAATGGAAAGGAAGGCTTTGTAATGATAGGAAATTGTAATAATAATAGCAATAATAAATGCTGCGGATGTCGGCCCATATGCCCGCCTCCTCCAGGTCCTTCGTGCTGTTGCAGAGGGGCTACCGGAGCTACGGGAGCAACTGGACCAAGAGGTCCCCAGGGAATGAGAGGATGTAAAGGAGATACCGGAGCTGCAGGGCCACAGGGTCCCCAGGGTCCGCAGGGAATCCAGGGAGCCCAGGGACCTATAGGAGCTCAGGGACCTGTGGGTGCAACTGGTCCTCAAGGTCCGACTGGACCGGCCGGTCCGACAGGAGCCACAGGAGCCACAGGAGCTACAGGAGTAACCGGAGCTACGGGAGTTCAGGGACCTATGGGAGTAACTGGTCCTACAGGGGTAACCGGTCCTCAAGGTCCTATTGGTCCCCAGGGGCCAGGAGGAGCAATTGGTGCTACGGGAGCAACCGGTCCCACGGGAGCAACCGGTCCTACGGGAGCAACCGGTCCTACGGGAGCGACAGGTCCTACAGGAGCAACCGGACTACAAGGGGCAGTTGGCCCCACGGGAGCTACCGGTGCAACGTGTTTTGCCCAACAAACGGATTGCGGAACCGGAAGAAAATAAAAATCTCCCCGTTTTTGCCAATACGGATTTCCTGAATAAGAGAGAGAAGCAGTTGGCGGGAGAGAGAGGAAGGCGGCGGTGTCACTACCGGATCATATAGAAAGGTCCAGAACGTCTGTATCAGTGATAAAATAGCGGCTTCCAGGGTGTCCTGACGAACTGTATGGGGGGAACAGAGGAGTTTGGACTTTCTTTTATAGGTAGAACAATGAAAGTAGGTATAGTGCTTGGAAATTGTACGGGTCATGGCTTTTTGGCAGTCGTTGCAGTAAAGAAGGCCGGAGAATGTATGGGGGCTGGTATTCTGTGCAGCAGGACGGCGGTGAGCCTGCTGAATTTTTCTGGCGTCCAGAAATTCCTGGGAAGAGATGATAGGAAGATGGGTACCTGGGACTTTCACCCAATTTTCTTTGGGAATCGATCGTCTGCGGTGTACTTTATAGCTGATGGTTTCCTGTTTTCCCTGAACCATGGTTCCCGTATAGATTTCATTGGAAAGTATGGAGGAAATGCTGCTGGCCTGCCAAAGTCCGTCATTATGCAGACTGGGATGATGGTAAGGCAGACCTTTCTTCTGCTTGTAGGCGGTAGGATTGGGAATACCTTTGGCATTTAAGGTACGGGCAATGGCTTCTTTGCTGCAGCCGTTCTGGGTGTACCACCGGAAAATCTGCTGTACGATCCGGGCTGCCTCTTCGTCTGGTATCAGATGATTTTTGCATAAAGGGTCTTTCTGATAACCATAGGGTGCGAAAGCACCGATGAACTCACCATTTCGGCGTTTAGTCTGAAAAGTACGGCGTATGTCAGAAGAGGTCCTGCAGGCGTAACGGTCATTTAAAATACCATTGATAGGAATTTCCAGTCCCCAGAGAAGTTCAGGATGAAGATAGGTATCCACTTTAGGCTCGCTTACGGTAATAAAGCGTACCTGATACTGTGGAAAATAAGTTTCCAGGTAATATCCCTGGTCTGCGTAATTACGGAAGGCCCGGGAAAGACTTTTGCAGAGGATACAGTTCACTTCTCCGGAGGAAATAAGCCTGAGAAGATCCTGAAATGCAGGCCGGGCGGCATCGGTCCCGCTTTTACCGTCATCGATGCATATTTTTTTCAGAGTGTAGGGAGCATGGAAATCATGGTCCAGATAGTCCAGCAGAATCTTCCGCTGGTTGGAAATACTCAGACTTTCATCATTGCCGTCTTCCTTGGACAGGCGGATATAAAACGCTATATTCCAGTGCATAGAGGTTCCTCCGGATCAGAAGTTTTTAAAGAAAACAGGTAATGTTCAACGGCCTCTTCAAAAGAACAGCCATGGTCCGGAAAGGAAAGAAAGAGGTTTTGATTGGAGATGGAAATGGATACAGGGGTATCCGGGGAGGTTTGGGACAGGCTGGCAAGAAGCTGATCCTGGAAGAGAGAAGAGCCAGAAATAGAAAATTCTGATTTCATATGTGACTTCCTTTTTTTTGCTATTTTATGCCTTGGCGACTGTATTCTATGACGCAGGGATTGTTTTGCCAGGGGAATCATGATATGATGGCTCCAAATAAAAGGATACAGGTGTGGTTATGGAGGAAAAGAGAAAAATTTTAGTAGCGGATGACAGTGAGGAAATCCGGGAAATCCTGACAATCTTACTGGAAGGAGACGGATATGAAGTGGTTCTGGCTGAGAATGGGGCAGAGGCTGTGGAAAAAGCAGGACAGGATATTTCTCTGGTCATTCTTGATGTGAATATGCCGGAAAAAACAGGGTTTTCAGCCTGTGCCGAAATTAGAAAGCATTCTATGGCCCCCATTTTATTTTTAACAGCCAGAAGTCAGGAATCCGATAAAGTGATGGGATTTTCTGCAGGGGGAGATGATTATCTATCAAAGCCGTTTTCCAATGCGGAATTATTATTGAGGGTAAGGGCTCTGATACGGCGATACTGTCAGTATGGGAGAGAGGTGAAAAAGGAACCGGCCCATGAAATCCGGATAGGAGAACTTGTGATTGATACGGATAAAAAACTGGTAATGAAACAGGGAAAGGAAATTTTACTGACGGGAACTGAATATGAAATTTTAGAACTTCTGGCTTCCAATCGAAAAAAAATATTCTCCATGGAGAATATTTATCAGGCTATCTGGCAGGATTCCTATCTTGGCGTATCGGATAATGCGATCATGGTACATATTAAAAATCTCAGGAAGAAAATAGAAACAGACAGCAGAAATCCTGAATATATCAGGACAGCGTGGGGAAAGGGGTATTATATTGGTTAAAAAACGGCCGTCGAAGTTGTTGCTGTTGCTGGCAGAATATTTTGGTTTCTCGCTGCTTTGCGGGTTTGTGAGTATGCTGTTTTTTTCCTGGGCTTCCGGTGTGATCGCCAGTAATTATATGGAAATGACAGGAACTCCCATCAATCTAGCCACATGGTATCTTCTGAAGATGCTGGCATTTGTACCGGGCATTCTGATTTTTATTTTTTCCCTGGCTGTACTGGTACAGAGAAAATTTTCCTATATGGTCAAAATCAGCAATGCTATAGAAGAGATGGAGGCGGGAAATCTGGATAAACGGATTCTGGTGGAAGGAGATGATGAATTGTCTGATTTGGCAGCCAGTGTGAATCGATTTGCCCAGACAGTACAGGAAGAAAGGGATACTTCCCAGCGTCTGAAGGAAGAGCAGTTTCATACTATTGCTACCCTTTCCCATGATTTGAGAACACCTTTGACATCGGTTATGAGTTATTTACAGTTTATCCGGGATGGAAATTATGGGGACGAAAAAAAAATGAGGGAGTATGCTGAGAAGGCATATGAAAAAGCTTACCGGATCAAGGAAATGACGGATGAACTGTTTGAAAACTGCAGACAGACAAAGGAAACAGAGAATCAGTTGACAGAAGTGGATGGCCCAACATTCCTGACTCAGATATTGTGGGAAATGCAGGATTTTTTAAGTGATCTGAATTATGAGACAAGCCTATCGCTGCCAGAGCAGTGGAGTGAGTTTTCTGTAAAAGTGGATAAGGAGCGGATTCCACGGATCTTGGATAATCTATTATCTAATATACGGAAATATGCAGACCGGTCCCATCCGGTTATTCTGGAAGCCAGGGAAGAAGAAGAGAATCTGATTATCTGCCAGAAGAATAAAGTGATCGGAGAAGCAGAAAAAGAGCAGGTGGAAAGCAATCTTCTGGGGCTCAGGAGCGTGGAAAAAACAGTGATCCAGAGCGGGGGAGCGTTTCATACCTGGGAAATAGAAGATACTTTTGTTTTGGAAATTAAGCTGCCTATGATCAGGAACTACTAAATCTTTAGAATTCTTCAGAATTTTCTTGGAAAATCATACAGAATTTTCAGATAAGATATGGATACAACAAAGAGAGAATTCGAAGGAGGAAATCGTTATGGCAATAGGAATTTTATTTCTTTTATTTATGGTGCTGTGTATAGCAGGTATTCTGGGCAGTGTATTGTTGTTTATTTTGAAACAGGAAAAAGCGAATGATGTGGTTTTGATTCTGATGACAGCGTACAGTATGGTGATTGCATTTTTATCAGCCACAGCACTTCCGGTAAATTTTGTCAGTCAGCAGGTAATCTGCTGGGTCATCGGTTTTGTTGCAGTCATAGGGGCAGGAATCCGGTTTGGAACCCGGAAATCTTCTGTGCTCAGCAAAGTACTGGTGGCAGCTTCTGTACTGATTGGGATAGCAAATATGTTTTTATTTTAAAGTTTGGCAGAAGGACCTGCAGCTACCGGTGCAACGGGAGCTGCAGGTCCTTCTGGTCCAACAGGGGCCACAGGTCCGACAGGAGCTACCGGTCCGACGGGAGTAACCGGTCCAACAGGAGCCACAGGTCCGACAGGAGCTACTGGTCCGTCTGGTTCCACTGGTTCGGCAGGAAATGCGGCTACGGTCAGAGTGGGAACCGTAACCACTGGTGAGCCGGGGACAGATGCAGCAGTGACAAACAGCGGGACACCTCAGGATGCAGTACTGGATTTTACAATACCAAAAGGAGATACAGGAAGTTCCGGAGTGCCGGAAGTCTTGGCAGCAACCGATGTGGCACCTCAGCCCAGCGGGGCAAACCAGCCGCTTGTGTTCCGGGACAATGCGGTGATTTCCGGTACTCAGATCAGTCATGAAACGAACTCTCCTGATATTATTATCTCGGGTACGGGTATTTATCAGATACTATTCAATAGTACGGTAGGAGTAGGGCCAGGCGTGGATATTCCTGCGGCCATCAATATTACACTGCAGCAGAATGGCAATACGGTGGACGGAGGGGTGGCAAGACATATCTTTACTTCTTCCGGTCAATATGTTACGGTTTCATTCAGTGCTCCTGTGTCAGTGACATCAGTTCCATCCACTCTGAATGTAGTTACCGATCAGGCAAATTTCCTTTTCAGTGATCTTTCTATTACGGTATTCAGGCTGGGAGATGTGGCAAGTCAGGCGTAGAGATCGGATAAGGGACAGAAAAATGAGAAATGAATAAAAATAATAAAAAGCCTGTTTTGATTTTTCAAAACAGGCTTTTTTTCTGTGCCGAACAAGATTCGAACTCGCGACCTTCTGATCCGTAGTCAGACGCTCTATCCAGCTGAGCTACCGGCACATATTGTTACAACGCTATTTATTCTATGATATTTAAGCGATTTTGTCAAGAGAATTTTTGTAGAATTTAGGGAATGTTAAAAATAGGTCCTACGGCTTGTGTGTTGCCATGAAATTGGCTATAATGATACCATTGGTGCAGAACTAGGATTCTGTAATATAATCAAGGTGGATAAAATGAGATGAAAAGATTAAAAGACATGCGGATAAAACGGAAAATGGTTCTTTTGGGAGTGATCAGCATTGCAGGGGTATTGATGCTTGGCACAGTAGCCTCCATGACGACAAACCGTGTCAGTGAGATTAGTAAGCAAATATCAGAATACTGGCTTCCATCGGTTATGATTCCGGCTGAGCTGAACCGTAAGGCTTCGGATTACCGGATCAGAGAAAGTTATTATCTGATGACAGACAGTGAAGAAGAGCGAAAAGCCCTGGAACCGGAACTGGATTCTCTGAGAAGAGAAATCGAAGAAGGAATGCAGGAATACCGTCAGTATGCTGTTACGGAGGAGAGTGAGGCGGCACTGAAAGAAGCTCAGGAATTATGGGATGACTATATGAACTGCAGCCGGATGATGCTGGCAGTCTGCCGGGCTGATGATAAAGATTCTCAGTTGGGAGAGCTATTCAGCCAGTCTGCGGAACTTTATGAAGATGGCAGTAATAAGCTGATGGAAATTGTGGAGTACAATAAGCAGGGGGCTGAAAAAATAGGCAGTGAAGAGGGAGATTCTTACCAGAGACTGATTTTTTTGAGAATTGCTATTATTCTGGTTATTGCAGTTCTGGTGTCCTGGCTGGTACGCCATATTCTCTGGTGTGTGATGAAGCCTTTGGAGCAGATCTTAGATGCAACGAGGAAGCTGACCAGTGGAGATCTGAATGTAACCATCAATTACCGTTCCAAAGATGAGATGGGAGAATTGTCAAAGAGTATCAATGATATGGCAGTGCGCCTGAAGACAATCGTAGATGATCAAAAAGAACTGGTAAGTGAGATTGCAGACGGGAATTATGATGTGCGTTCCCAGTCACAGGGGGCTTATTGCGGAGATTTTGCTCCTTTGTTATACGGATTAAAGAATTTGATCAGCCGTTTGCAGTACAAGGAAGAGGCGAGGAAAGATGGCGGCAGAAAAATGGATATTACAGACCAAAAGGGCTGATTTTCAAGGGATTGCCAAGCGTTTTGGGATTAATCCTGTGACAGCCAGGATCATAAGGAACCGGGATGTGATAAGCGAGGAAGCTATTCAGCGGTATTTATACGGTACAATCCGGGATCTGTATTCTCCGCACCTGTTGCAGGGGGCTGACCAGGCAGCCGGGCTTCTGGAGGAAAAAATCAGAGCAGGAAAAAAAATAAGGATTGTAGGAGATTATGATATTGATGGAGTATGCTCTACCTACATTTTATATACAGCGCTGAATCAGGCAGGAGCTGATGTGGATTATAAAATTCCGGACCGCATCCGTGACGGGTATGGCATTAATGAAACGATTATTGAAACAGCATGGAACGATGGAGTTGATACTCTTCTGACCTGCGATAACGGAATCGCGGCTGTGGCAGAAATTGAAAAGGCAAAAGCACTTGGCATGACGGTTATCGTGACGGACCATCATGAAGTGTTGAAAGTAGACGGGAAGGAAGTTCTTCCACCGGCTGATGTGGTAGTGGATCCAAAGCAGGAAAGCTGTTCTTACCCATATCCTGAGATCTGCGGTGCGGTGGTAGCGTGGAAAGTGGTCCGTATTTTATATGAGAAATTCGGTCTTGGAGAGGAAAAATGGCTGGAACTGCTGGAATTTGCCGCAGTGGCGACGGTGGGAGATGTGATGAAGCTTCAGGACGAGAACCGGATCATTGTCAAAGAAGGACTGAAAAAGATAGGTAATACGGCCAATATGGGACTGCGAAAGCTGGCAGAAAAGAATAATCTGGATCTGGGAGAATTAACAGCTTATCAGATCGGATTTGTGGTCGGTCCCTGTCTGAATGCCAGCGGCAGGCTGCAAACAGCAAAGCTGGCACTGGAACTTCTTCTCTGCGACGATCCAGTCCAGGCAGACAAACTGGCATTGGAATTAAAAGAACTGAATGACCAGAGAAAAGATATGACGGCGAAGGGAACGGAAGAGGCGGTAGAACAGGTGGAAAACCAGTACAGCCAGGACAAGATTTTGGTGGTATTTTTGCCGGATTGCCATGAATCCCTAGCGGGCATTATTGCAGGGCGCCTGCGGGAACGGTATCAGAAGCCATCGTTTGTCCTTACCAGAGCAGAAGGTGGAGCAAAAGGATCGGGACGTTCCATTGAGGCTTATCATATGTTTCAGGGCCTGGTGGAAGTGCGGGACCTGCTGACGAAGTTTGGGGGGCATCCTATGGCAGCGGGATTTTCTCTGCCTGAGGAGAATATAGAAGCGTTCCGGAAAAGACTGAATGAGAATGCGCGGTTAACGGAAGAAGACTTTGTGAACCGGGTCTGGATTGATGTGCCGATGCCGCTGGAGTACATATCAGAAAATCTGATCGGGGAATTCAAATGCCTGGAGCCGTTTGGACAGGGAAATGAGAAACCTTTGTTTGCTCAGAAAAATCTGGCAATCCGCAGCAGCCGGGTATTGGGAAAAAACAGAAATGCAGTACGGTTGTCTCTTGTGACAGAAACAGGATTTCCCATGGATGGTATCTGGTTTGGTGATGGTGATGTTTTTATGGATGAGATGGGAGATTCCCGTCATTTAGATGTGGTTTACTATCCGGATATTAATGAGTACAATGGAAGCAGATCCCTGCAGATTATTGTGAAGAACTGCCAGTTCCACCGATAATGGTGGCTTTGGACAGATCAGATATACAAGGAAAAGGAGGCAGATATATGGTAAAAGAAGTTATGGATTTTATCGCTGGCTATGATAAGGAAGTGGGAGCCGCCATACAGTCAGAATATGACAGGCAATGCCGCAACCTGGAACTGATCGCATCGGAAAATATTGTGTCAGAAGCGGTTATGATGGCCATGGGTACTGTGCTGACCAACAAATATGCGGAAGGTTATCCTGGAAAACGATATTATGGCGGTTGTCAGTGTGTGGATGTGGCAGAAAACATAGCCATTGAAAGAGCGAAAAAATTGTTCCATTGTGATTATGCCAATGTACAGCCTCATTCCGGAGCTCAGGCTAATATGGCTGTTTTTGTAGCCATGTTGAAACCGGGGGATACGGTGATGGGCATGAATCTGGATCAGGGCGGTCATCTGACCCATGGGAGCCCGGTGAATTTTTCAGGAATGTATTTTCACATCGTATCTTATGGTGTGAATGAAGAAGGTTATATTGATTATGACCAGGTGGAGAAGATTGCTCTGGAAGCAAAACCGAAGCTGATCATAGCGGGAGCCAGTGCTTATGGAAGAACCATTGATTTTAAGCGTTTTCGGGAAATCGCAGATAAAGCAGGAGCTTATCTCATGGTGGATATGGCTCATATTGCCGGTCTTGTGGCGGCAGGCCTCCATCCAAGTCCCATTCCATATGCAGATGTGGTGACGACAACAACCCACAAAACCCTGAGAGGACCAAGAGGCGGCATGATCCTGGCGAATAAAGAGGCGGCAGAGAAGTTTAATTTTAATAAAGCTATCTTTCCGGGAACCCAGGGCGGACCGCTGGAACATGTGATCGCAGCGAAAGCCGTCTGCCTGGGAGAAGCTCTGAAACCGGAATTTAAAGATTACCAGGAACAGGTGGTGAAGAATGCAGCAGCCCTGGCAGCAGCGCTCCAGAGACAGGGCTTCCGGATTCTGACAGGCGGTACGGATAATCACCTGATGCTGGTGGATCTGCGGAATATGGATATTTCCGGTAAGGAGCTGCAGAATCGTTGCGATGAGGTATATATTACTTTAAATAAAAATGCAGTGCCTGGAGATCCCAGAAGTCCTTTTGTGACTTCCGGTGTCAGAATAGGGACTCCGGCTGTGACAACCAGAGGCCTGGTAGAAGAGGATATGGAAAAGATTGCGGAATTGATCTGGCTCACGGCAACAGAATTTGAAACGAGGGCAGATGAGATACGGGAAGAGGTAACGAAAATCTGTGACCGCTATCCGATTTACAGATAAAAAAATGGGTGAAGGAAATTTCCTTCACCCGTTTTTTCTGTGTTATCAAGATTGTTTCAGGTTTTTATGGGCCGTAGCAAGCATCAGTTTAATACGGTTCAGCTGATTTACCTCGCTGGCGCCCGGATCATAATCTACGGCAATAATATTAGCATTGGGATAGTTGCGGCGCAGCTCTTTGATGACTCCCTTTCCTACAATGTGGTTAGGAAGACAGCCGAAGGGCTGAGTACATACAATATTTTCCACTCCACTGTGGATCAGTTCCAGCATTTCTCCAGTCAGGAACCATCCTTCTCCTGTCTGGTTGCCGAGGGATACAAAATCCTTTGCCATAGCAGCCAGATCCTGAATCCTGGCCTGAGGGGTAAAGTTACGGCTTTCTTCCAATGCTTTTCTGGCAGTTTTCCGGAAATATTCCAGAAGTGAGATTCCCATATTGCAAAGCCGGGCGGTGGAGCGCTTGCCACCCAAATGGTCAGCCTTAAAATTACTGTTATAGAAACAGTACAGAAGGAAATCCATAAGGTCAGGCATTACCGCTTCCGCTCCTTCCGATTCTAACAACTCCACAATGTGGTTGTTAGCCAGAGGAGAGAATTTTACCAGGATCTCTCCTACGATTCCCACTTTAGGTTTCCGGATATCCAGGCGGGGAAGGGAATCGAAATCCCGGATAATGCCTTTTACATTTTTAGAAAATTCCATCATGGAAGGATTCTTTTTGGAAAGAGAGCGGATACACCGTTCCTTCCATTTCTGATGCAGGGCGTTGGCGGCACCAGCCTCTTTTTCATAGGGTCTGGTGGCATACAGTACCCGCATGAAAATATCGCCGTAGACAACTGCCTGCATGGCTTTGGTGAGCATCAGAGGTGTGATGGAAAAGCCGGGATTGGTTTCCATACCATTGGCGTTCACAGAAATGACAGGAATCTGAGGCATTCCTGCTTTTTCCAGAGCCCGGCGGATAAAACCAATGTAGTTGGAAGCTCTGCAGCCGCCTCCTGTCTGGCTCATGACCACTGCAGTGTGGTCCAGATCATACTTCCCGGATAACAGGGCATCCATAATCTGCCCGATAACGATCAGAGAAGGGTAGCAGGCATCGTTGTTGACATATTTAAGGCCTACATCTATGGCATTCCGATCGTGATTCTGGAGGACTTCCAGTTTGTAGCCAAAGGAACGGATTGCCGGTTCCAGCAGGTCAAAGTGTATCGGTGACATCTGGGGACAGAGAAGGGTGTATTCCTTTTTCATGTCCTTGGTAAACGTAATCCGGTTATAGGCGCTGGAAATGACTTTACGTTCAAAATGTTTCTGATCTCTTACCCGGAGGGAGGAAATCAGGGACCGGATACGGATTCTGGCAGCCCCCAGATTATTTACTTCATCAATTTTCAGAACTGTATAGATTTTTCCTGACCGGGTCAGAATATCACTTACCTGGTCAGTGGTCACGGCATCCAATCCGCAGCCAAAGGAGTTCAGCTGGATCAGATTGAGGCAATCGGAATGCTTTACTACTTCAGCGGCCCGGTACAGACGGCTGTGGTACATCCACTGGTCTGTCACGATGAGGGGACGTTCCGGATTACCCAGATGGGAAATGGAATCTTCTGTCAGTACAGCAAAGCCGTAAGAGGTAATCAGTTCCGGAATACCGTGATTGATCTCCGGGTCTACATGATAAGGCCGGCCAGCCAGGACGATTCCCTGTTTATGGTTCTGTTTCAGCCAGGCAATGACTTCTTCCCCTTTTTTCTCCATATCTTCCCGTGACTGAAGAAGTTCCTGCCATCCGGCTTTTGCAGCAGCTTTTATCTCATCTTCCGGAATGGAAAATTCCTGCCGGAATGTTTCTACCAGCTGCCTGGAAAGAATTTCTTCTGAGGTAAAAGCTAAGAATGGGTTCAGAAAGCGGATATTTTTTTCCCGCAGTTCTTCCATGTTGTTCTTGATATTTTCGGCATAAGAGGTGACCATAGGGCAGTTGAAATGGTTGCCTGCCTCAGGTGTTTCATTGCGCTCATAGGGAATACAGGGATAAAAAATAGTCTGGATTCCCTGGGCGATCAGCCATGATACATGACCATGCACCAGTTTTGCCGGATAACATTCCGATTCGCTGGGAATGGATTCAATACCTAACTCGTAAAGCTTTTTCGTAGAATTGGGAGATAATATGGTCCGGAATCCCAGTTTTTTAAAGAAAACAGCCCAGAACGGATAATTTTCATACATGTTAAGGACTCTGGGGATTCCGATGGTTCCCCTGGGAGCCTCATCAGCAGTGAGCGGCTCATAGTCAAACATTCTGTGATATTTGTAATCAAACAGATTGGGGATATCTTTCTTTGTCTTTTCTTTTCCCAGACCCCGTTCGCACCGGTTTCCGCTGACAAAATGCCGACCGCCGCCAAACTGGTTGATGGTCAGTACACAGTTGTTGGTACAGCCTTTGCAGCGGGAAATGGTGGAAGTATATTTCAGATTCAGGATTTTCTCCAAAGGAAGCATGGTGCTTCCTTTGGAAGCATCGTAACGTTCCCTTGCGATCAGAGCAGCACCGAAAGCGCCCATAATACCTGCGATGTCCGGTCTTACTGCATCACATCCGGAAATTTTTTCAAAGCTGCGAAGGACAGCATCGTTGTAAAACGTTCCGCCCTGAACAACCACATGTTTTCCTAAGTCAGAAGCGGAAGTAATCTTGATTACTTTAAATAAGGCATTTTTGATGACGGAGTAAGCCAGGCCGGCAGAAATATCTGCTACAGATGCGCCTTCTTTCTGCGCCTGTTTCACATTGGAGTTCATGAAAACCGTACATCTGGTGCCCAGATCCGTAGGGTTTTTGGCGAACAGAGCTTCTTTTGCAAAGTCTTTAACGTCATAATTCAGGGACTTTGCAAAGGTTTCGATGAAAGAACCGCAACCGGAAGAGCAGGCCTCATTCAACTGTACGCTGTCTACCGTTCCGTTTTTGATACGGATGCATTTCATATCCTGACCGCCAATGTCCAGGATACAGTCCACGTTTGGCTCAAAGAAAGCGGCTGCATAATAGTGGGCGATGGTTTCCACTTCTCCTTCGTCCAGCATAAATGCGGCTTTTAAAAGAGCTTCTCCGTAACCGGTGGAACAGGAATACACAATCCTGGCTTTTTCCGGAAGCAGCTGGCTGATTTCTTTCATGGCTTTGATAGAGGTAGCCAGAGGGCTGCCGTTATTGTTATCGTAGAACCGGTACAGAAGAGTACCGTCTTCTCCCACCAGCGCTACTTTGGTTGTGGTAGAACCTGCATCAATACCCAGGTAACAGTTTCCCTCATAGGTAGCCAGATCACCTTTTTTTACGCAATGGCCATTATGCCGCTCGGTAAATTCCTGGTATTCCTGCTCATTGGCAAATAAAGGTTCCATACGCTTGACTTCAAAATCCATCTGAATGCCATGTTCCAGCTTGTAGATCATATCTTCAATCCCGATGGAGACAGAAGCATCACTGTTCATGGCAGCGCCGATAGCAGCAAACAAATGGGAATGCTCCGGGGCGATGATATGCTCCGGGGTAAGATGAAGGGTACGGATAAAGGCATTTCTCAGTTCCGGAAGGAAATGGAGCGGGCCTCCTAAAAATGCCACATTGCCCCGTATGGGTTTTCCGCAGGCCAGGCCGCTGATGGTCTGGTTTACTACGGCCTGAAAAATAGAAGCAGCCAGATCTTCTCTGGTAGCTCCTTCATTGATCAGTGGCTGGATATCAGATTTTGCAAAAACACCGCATCTGGCGGCAATAGGATAGATAGCCTGGTAATTTCTGGCGTATTCATTCAGGCCGGAAGCATCAGTCTGTAACAAGGATGCCATCTGGTCAATAAATGATCCGGTGCCGCCAGCACAGATACCGTTCATACGCTGGTCAATGCCTCCGGTAAAATAGATGATCTTGGCATCTTCCCCACCCAGTTCGATGGCAACATCTGTCTGGGGTGCATAGTCCTGAAGAGCGGTGGCGACAGCAACTACTTCCTGAACAAATGGAACTTCCAGATGTTTGGAAAGAGTAAGGCCGCCGGAACCGGTAATGGTGGGCGCCATCTGTATTTCTCCCAGTTTTTCATGGGCCCGATTCAAAAGCAGGGCAAGAGTACCCTGAATATTGGCAAAATGCCGTTCGTAATCAGAAAATAATACGTTGTTTTCAGAATCTAAAATGGCGATTTTCACAGTAGTGGAACCTATGTCAATGCCAAGTGAAGTATGTAAATGATTCATATAATACTCGGGAAAGAATCCCTGCCTCCTTTGTATTTTATGAAATATGTAGTCAACATAATTCGGTACGGGGTACAGTTTAACATAATTTAAGTAAGAATACAATTGGTAAGATGCGTTAAAAAAATGTGAAAAAGTAGAAAAATGTCAAAAGTAAAGAAAAACAGGGAGCATAAGATACGTTGACAAAAGAATTTTCAGTTACTATAATGGTATACGTCGGAAGTTTGGCTTTCGATAAATTAAAATAAAGAAAGGACAGTTGCAGGTTATGGAAAGTGGTTCGTGTTACCACATAGAAATTAAAGAAGGACGAGAACGAAGACCTGCACTGGATAGCGGATCATGATCCAGTTTTCACGGTGCAGGTTTTAAACGTTGCATAAGTGAAAGGAGAACAGGAAAATGATTCGCATTTTTAAAACAGAAGAAGAAATGATCCATCAGCAGGATGAGATCACCGCGGGCTGCTGGATTGCCCTGACAGACCCGACAGCGACAGAGATTCTGGAGATTGCTGACAGATTCCAGATCGATCCAGACGATTTGAGGGCACCTCTGGATGAAGAGGAGCGTTCCCGTATTGAAACAGAAGATAAGTACACGCTGATTTTGGTGGATATTCCTATGATCGAGGAACGTAATGGAAAAGACTGGTATGAAACGATTCCTATGGGTATCATTACCACAGATGAGGCGATCATTACTGTATGCCTGGAAGATACGGCAGTGCTGAGCGCTTTTATGGATGGGCGTGTCCGTGATTTTTATACCTATATGAAAACCCGGTTTATTTTGCAGATTCTTTATAAGAACGCGCAGCAGTATCTGCAGTATCTGAGGATCATTGACAAAAAGAGTGCGGAAATTGAAAAGAAGCTGCATCAGTCTACCAAAAACCGGGAACTGATCGAACTTCTGGAACTGGAAAAGAGCCTTGTATATTTTACCACATCTCTTCGTGCCAATGAAGTGGTGCTGGAAAAACTGCTGAAGAATGAGAAGATCAAAAAATATCCGGAAGATACAGACCTTCTGGAAGATGTTATCATTGAGAACAAGCAGGCTATTGAAATGGCGAATATTTACAGCGGGATTTTAAGCGGAACAATGGATGCCTTTGCATCAGTTATTTCCAATAACCTGAATATTGTTATGAAATTTCTGGCAACGATTACCATTGTAATGTCCATACCTACCATTGTGGCAAGCTTTTATGGAATGAATGTGAATACTGCCGGAATGCCTTTTGCTGACAGTCCATGGGGATTTCTGATCATTATCCTGTTTACGATTCTGATTTCTCTTCTGGCAGCGCTGTTCTTCTACAAGAAAGATCTTTTATAAAAAATAGGATAAGGAAGTCAGAATGGAATTTTTTAAAAAATTAGAACAAAAATACCGGAAATATGCGATCCGCAATCTGATGAATTACATCGTGGCGTTTTATGTGGTGGGAATGGTGATTCAGTTTATCAATCCCCTATTCTATTATCAATGGCTCAGCCTTGATGCCCGAGCAATCCTTCACGGACAGATATGGCGTATCGTCACATTTATGATCCAACCGCCGTTCCATGATATTCTTTCAAATCTGATCATGATCTATCTGTACTATTCCCTTGGGAATACACTGGAAAGGGTATGGGGGGCATTTCGCTTTAATGTATACTTTTTTATGGGAGTGCTGGGCCATGTACTGGCAGCTTTGATCTTATATCTGGGATTTGGCAGTGTGGTATATCTGGATACCTCTTATTTAAATCTGTCATTGCTGCTGGCCTTTTCTGTTATGTTCCCAGACCTGAAGTTTCTGCTGTATTTCATTATTCCGATCAAGGCAAAATGGATTGGGATTGTCTATGGCTTCTTTGCTGTCTGGGGGATGCTGATGGGAAGTATGCAGGACAGAGTAGCTATTATCATGTCATTGCTGAACTTTCTGATCTTTTTTGCCATGACCAGGAATTACAGCCGCGTGAATCCAAAGGAGATAAAGAGAAAGCAGGAATTTAAAGCACAGGTGAAGATGATGCCTCAGACAAGGACTCATCATAAATGTGCTGTCTGCGGGAGAACAGAACTGGATGGAGAGGATCTGGAATTCCGTTATTGCTCCAAATGCGAAGGGAATTACGAATACTGTCAGGACCATTTATATACGCATCAGCATGTCACATCAGAACCGCAGAGCCATCACGCTGAGCAATCTGAATAGGAAAAATTATCCGGAGGTTAGAAATGAAGAAAACAAAGATTATCTGCACCATGGGACCTAACACAAACAACAGGGAAACAATGAAACAGCTTGCCTTAAAGGGAATGGATGTGGCAAGGTTTAATTTTTCCCATGGAGACCATGAGGAACATAAAGGGCGTTTGGAAATTTTAAAAAGCGTCAGAGAAGAATTAGGGCTGCCCATTGCGGCTTTGTTGGATACCAAAGGACCGGAAATCCGCACAGGAGTTCTGAAGGATGATAAAAAAGTGACTTTGACGGAAGGCCAGGATTATATCCTGACAACCAGAGAAGTAGAGAGTGATGAAAGAATCTGCCATATCAATTATGATCGTCTGCATGAAGATGTGGTTCCGGGCAATAAGATCCTGATCGATGATGGTCTGATCGCTATGGAAGTTGTAAAAGTAGAAGGTTGTGAAATTCACTGTAAAGTATTAAATGGCGGAGAACTGGGAGCCAAAAAAGGCGTCAATGTTCCGAATGTGAAGATCAAACTGCCGGCACTGACAGAAAAAGATAAAGAGGATATTTTATTTGGTATTAAAGAAGGTTTTGATTTTATTGCTGCTTCTTTTGTCAGAACAGCGGATGCGATCAAAGAGATTCGTCAGATTTTAGATGAGAACCATGCAGAAATGGAGATTATTGCCAAGATTGAGAATGCGGAAGGAATCGAAAACCTGGATGCTATTATTGAGGCGGCTGACGGCATCATGGTAGCCCGTGGTGACATGGGAGTGGAGATTCCGGCTGAGCAGGTGCCTTACATTCAGAAAATGATCATTAAGAAATGCAACGAGGCATGTAAACTGGTCATTACCGCAACTCAGATGCTGGATTCTATGATCCGCAATCCAAGACCTACCAGAGCAGAGGTAACAGACGTGGCCAATGCGGTATATGATGGTACAGATGCGGTCATGCTTTCCGGAGAGACTGCTATGGGCAAATATCCGGTAGAGGCTGTGAAAATGATGTCTCAGATTGCAGAAGAAGCGGAATCTCATATTGATTATGCAGATTATCGCCGCCGTGATGCAGTGACCAAGCATGTGAGCAATATTTCCAATGCGGTATGTTTTGCTGCTGTGTCAACGGCTCATGACCTGAACGCCAAAGTAGTGGTTGCTCCGTCTATCAGTGGTTCCACAGCCAAGCTGTTATCCAAATGGAGACCGGAAGCACCTGTGATCGGGCTTTCACCCAGTGCGGCCACAGTGCGGAGGATGCAGCTTTACTGGGGAGTAAGAGCATATCATGCAAAACGGGCAGATTCCACGGATATTCTGGTATATGCTTCCATGGAACTTCTGAAGGAGAAGGGAATCCTGAAAGAGGGAGATCTGGCAGTAGTGACAGCCGGCGTGGTAAACTATGCCAGACGGCATGAACCGGCAGGGGATACCAATATCGTACGAGTGGTAATCGCTGACTGATCTTAACGGGAATAACTGGACAAAGTGGTCCGCCGCAGGTACAATAGCATCAAATTGTACCTGTTGGTGGGCTTTGTTATTAAATGGGAATGGATAATACATATGAGAGGAGAAAATAAGTGATGGAAAAGAAGCCATTTGTGAATCTGGAACAGCTGAAAGAAATTGTGGAGACATATCCCACACCATTTCACCTGTATGACGAGAAAGGGATCCGGGAGAATGCGGAAAAGGTAAGACAGGCGTTCGCCTGGAATCCTGGATTTAAGGAGTATTTTGCGGTGAAGGCGACTCCTACACCGGCAATTTTAAAAATATTGAAGGAATATGGATTCGGTACAGATTGTTCTTCAGCCACAGAGTTGATGATGTCTGATGCGGTAGGATTTTCAGGTCATGATATTATGTTTTCTTCCAATGATACTCCTTTGGAGGAATTTAAACTGGCAGATGACCTGGGGGCGATCATCAATCTGGACGATTTTACTCATATTGCCTGTGTGGAGCAGGTATTGGGCCATATTCCGGAGACAATCAGCTGCCGGTTCAATCCAGGTGGGGTATTTACCATCAGCAATGGCATTATGGATAATCCGGGAGATGCCAAATACGGTATGACAGAGGACCAGATTTTTGAGGCATTCCGTATCCTGAAAGAGAAGGGAGCAAAGCGTTTTGGAATCCATTCCTTCCTGGTGAGCAATACGGTGACCAACGATTATTATCCGATGCTGGCTGCCAAACTTTTTGATCTGGCTGTGCGGCTGCAGAAAGAAACCGGGGCAGAGGTGGCATTTATCAATCTTTCCGGCGGAGTAGGTGTTCCTTACCGTCCGGACCAGGAGCCGAATGACATTATGGCGATTGGTGAAGGGGTGCGCCGGGAATATGAAAAGATCCTGATTCCTGCAGGAATGGGAAATGTGGCAATCTATGCGGAGATGGGCCGTTTTATGCTGGCTCCTTATGGCTGTCTGGTAACGAAAGCCATTCATGAAAAACATACTTATAAAGAATATATCGGTGTAGATGCCTGTGCAGTCAATCTGATGCGTCCCGCTATGTATGGCGCTTATCACCATATTACAGTTATGGGGAAAGAAGACTGGCCCTGCGACCATAAGTATGACGTGGTAGGTTCTCTGTGCGAGAATAACGATAAGTTTGCTATTGACCGTATGCTGCCGGAGATACAGAAAGGAGATTTGCTGGTAATCCATGATACAGGAGCCCATGGATTTTCTATGGGGTATAATTATAATGGAAAACTCCGTTCAGCAGAATTGCTGCTGAAAACCGATGGCAGCGTGGAAATGATACGTCGGGCAGAAACTCCGAGAGATTATTTTGCAACCCTGGACGTGTGTGAAGAAATGAAAAAATATTTATAAAAAGAAAAATCCCTGTGCCGTGATGGAGCACAGGGAACGATTCTTCTTTCGAATTAGGGATTTCAAAAAGGGTAAAAGTTAAGATACATTTCTTATGGTTTTAGTATAGCATAGGCCACTGGAAAATGTTTGTAGAATGTCGAAATAGATTCTGAAGAAATTCTTAAGATTATAACAAACATCTGTCAGCCGGAGCGTGTTCCCGGGATAAGCAATGTGAGACCGGACACCTCCGATACGGTGAGAACCGTACTCCTCCCCGGAACTGACAGATGTATTTTTATATTATAGAAAAAAGAACGGAAAATTGCAAGGGGATCAGCGACGTATGGATTCTGCTTCCCATTCTATGATGCTGCCGCTGTAAGCATCTACTTTAAATTCATACTTGGTATTGTCATAGATGACCTGGCCTTCGTATTCCAAGCGGCCGTCATCAGAATCCAGATAAAGATAGATGTCAGCAGCAGAAGCTCCTGGGATACGTTCCAGTACGGACTGTTTTGCCTGGTCTTCGGAAACCGTTCCTGATGAACTGGAGGAATTTCCAGCAGAGAGGGAAGTTTTATTTTCCTGATCATAGTTGATGATGGAGCCGGTATCTGCATTGATATCATATTGATATTCCACTCCGTCAGAAGAGTAAAATTCTACTTCAAATACAGAAATACCGTCATCAAAATCTTTCTTTACTTTGACAAAAGAAACGTTTTCTTCCGTCAGTCCGGCGTGGGACAGAGCGATGGAGCGGGCTTTTTCCTCGGTGATGGCAGAAGAAGATGACTGAGCCTGAGAAGAAACGGCATCAGATGGCTGAGAAGTCTCAGGTTGTGAGGCAGCTTCTATAGCTGATTCTGTTTCTTTTTTCTCTTCAATGACAACCCCTGTTATAGCATCGATGTCATACTCATATTCTATACCATTTTCCGAAAAATTAATTTCATAGTAAAAAGTGCCATTTTTATTATCCAGACCGGCTGAGGAAAAAGATACCTGGTCGGAAGAAATTCCGGCAGCGGCCAGAGCTGCTTCTTTGGCAGCATCAATTCCAATGTAGCTGGCGGTGGAAGAAGATGACTGGTTTTGGCAGGCAGAAAGAGAAAGTAAGGCCGCGCTGGCAAATAAAGAGGCAATCAGTTTTTTATTCATATTCATAGTAAAATCCTTTCTTTAAAATAGTTATTATGATGGAATCTTATCCTATAATTATTAAAAAATAATGAGAATCAGGATTGGGAAGGAAGGCATACAGTAAAACAACTTCCGTTTCCTTCTTTGCTGCGGACGGAAATCGTTCCGCCGTGGAGGAGGACAATCTGACGTACCATGGAAAGTCCCAGTCCCAGACCGGAACCGGATTCTCTGGATGGATTGACCTGATAGAATCTCTGCCATATCTGGTCCAGATGTTCCGGCGGGATTCCTATGCCATTATCTTCTACTTCCAGAGTTGTCTGAGAATCAGATGCAGTCAGCCGCAACCAGATACTTCCGTTTTCTTTTCCGTATTTTCTGGCATTTTCCAATAAGTTTGTCACGACTCTGGACAGGAGAAAAGGGTCTGCTGACAGGGTAATGCCGTCCTGTATCTCTGCATGCAGGGAAATTCCACGTTCTCCCGTGTTCTGTTCTTCGCATATAATATGGACCATATCGCTGAAATCGATAGGTTCTTTTTTTAATTTCTGGGTACCCAGGTCCAGACGGGTCAGGTCCAGGAGACGGCTGATAAGAAGCGACATCTTTTCTGCCTGCCGGTCAATCACATCAATGGCTTCCTGATACTCTTCCATGGAATCTGCATGTTTTTTGGCATAGCTGCACTGAGCAAGAATTACTGCAGTGGGGGTGCGCAGTTCATGGGAAGCATCGGAAGTAAACTGTTTTTCTGCTTCAAAAGATTGTTCCAGACGGGCAAACATATGGTCAAAGGCGTTGGAAAGGCGACTTACTTCGTCGGTTCCTGGCGGGAGACCGATACGGCTGGTCAGATCCCTGCCTTCACTGATTTTGCCGGCAGTTTCCGTAATGCGGGCGATGGGAGCCATGGCTCTTCTTACGATCAGATATCCGCCGATGGCAGCAGATAAGATGAAAAAGGGCAGGATGATGGAAAAGATATGGAAGATGCTGTCCACCATCTGGCTGCTGTCCCTGCTTTTCATAACTCCCCGAAGCCACACACCGTCTTCCCAGCCGGAAGGGATCCAGAAGTCCAGTATATAAAAACCGTCATCTTCTATGCTGATATATTTGGTGACGCCGTTTTCCAGTTCTGTTTCCACGGGAAAAGACGGGGGTGTCTGCCCTGACAGAAGGGCACCGCTTTTGTTATAAAGAAGCATATAGACATCATTGGTATAGAATTGGAAGCCGGATGACAGATTCAGATTTCCGTTGTCCATGGAAACTTCACTGATATTGCTGCGTACGGTGAGAGAAAGGATATTATGTGCTTCGTTTCTGGCAACCGTGCCGCTGATGATCAGAATCAGTCCCAGGCATAAAGCAGCCATAAGCCCCATAAAACCAGTAAACCACAAAGTCAGCTTCAGTTTGATGGAGAGTGTTCGTTTCATGATTCCTCCTTGATCATCCAGCCGGAGCCCCAAATGGTATGAATCAGTTTTTTCGGATATTTTCCGTCTATTTTTTTCCGGAGATAGCTGATATAGACATCTACCACATTGGACCCTCCGCTGTAGTCATAATTCCAGATATGATTTTCAATCTTTTCCCGGGAGAGAACGATACCCTGGTTCATACAGAGATATTCCAGTATGGAGTATTCCCTGGCCGACAGCTCGATCACATCTCCGCCTCTGGTGACAGTATGACTTCCCGTGTCAAGAGAAAGGTCAGCGATGGTGATCACGCTGGATACATGAGAACTCCGCTTTCTGGTCATGGTACGGATTCTTGCCAGTAATTCATCAAAATCAAAAGGTTTGATCAGATAGTCGTCAGCACCGGAATCCAGACCAGTGACCCGGTCGGATATGCTGTCTCGGGCTGTCAGAAACATAATGGGAGTCGTGCATCCCTGGCTGCGTAATGTTTTTAAGACTTCCAGACCGCTTTTTCCCGGCATCATAATATCCAGGACGGCTCCGTCATATTCTGTATTGGTCAGATAATAGAGAGCATCATCTCCATTGAGACAGGAGTCCACTCCATAACCTTCTTTTTCCAAAGTTTTGGTGATCAGGCGGTTCAGGTCACGTTCATCTTCTGCCACCAGTATTCTCATAATTGCCTCCTTCGTCCGGCCGCAGACCGGCATATCATTTAACAGTATTATAAACGATATGGTAAGATTTTTGAATGGAAAATTTGGAAAGGAGAGGGTAAGAAAACCTTGCAGATCAGAATGATCAGGTGTAAAATATGAAAAGAAATTTAATTTATGATACTAGGAGGTTGTTATGGTAGTAATTTCCACAGAAAAAGCACCAGGCGCTATTGGACCATATTCTCAGGGATATGAAGTGAACGGTATGATTTATACGTCAGGTCAGATTCCTGTAAATCCAGAGAGCGGTGAAGTGCCGGAAGGTATCGCAGCACAGGCAGATCAGAGCTGCAAAAATGTAGGGGCAATTTTGGAAGCCGCTGGAAGCAGCTTTGACAAGGTATTCAAGACCACCTGTTTTCTTGCAGATATGGGAGACTTTGCAGCATTCAATGAAGTATATGCAAAGTATTTTACTTCCAAACCGGCAAGAAGCTGCGTGGCAGTAAAGACTTTGCCGAAAGGGGTTCTGTGCGAGATAGAGGCAATCGCTGTAAAATAATCCATAGATAGGGAATGCTTCAGTCATTGGCAAAGGTGCCATGGTCTGGGGCATTTTCTATGTATAAAGGGCTGGGATATAAGAAGGAGGAAAAGTATGAAAAACGGTAAGGCAAAGCGGTTGCATATGCCGCATGTATTTGTGATTTTATTTTTTCTGGTGCTGATCGCATCCATATCCACATGGATCATTCCGCCGGGACAGTTTGATTATCAGCAGGTAGATGTAAATGGTACTATGAGGGAACTGGTAGTTCCCGGGTCATTCCATTATATTGATGCATCAGAGGCATCTCCTACGGGAATCATTGATTTCTTCTGTTCGTTTCATCGGGGTATGATCAGTGGAGCGGAAATTATGATGATGATCTTCATTGTAAATGCTGCATTTGGCATGATCATCAAAACGGGAGCCTTTGACTGTATCATGGGGGCTCTTCTCCGGAAATTTGACGGAAAGGAAAAAATCCTGGTTCCATTGTTTTTCCTGATTTATGCTCTGGGAGCGACCATATTTGGAATGTGGAATGATTTTAACGGATTGATCCCTATTATGGTTGGTCTGGGAGTAGCATTGGGGTATGATGCTCTGTTTGGTTTTGCAATCATTGAACTGGGGATTGGAATTGGCTTTGCATCTGCCCTGATGAATCCCTATACCATCGTGATCGCCCAGTCTATAGCAGGAATTCCCGTTTATTCCAATCCGGAAATCAGGATTGCCATGTTTGTGATCTTTTCGGCTATGAGCATCTGGTGGATATTCCGGTATGGAAAAAAGGTGAAAGCGGATCCAAGAAAGAGCCTGATGGCAGGAGAAAAGGCAAAATTCCAGTTCGATAAAGCAGAGCTGGTAAAATTACAGGTAGGTATAAGAGAAAAACTGGTGATCGTAGATATTCTTGTCTGCCTGGCTATTATTATGTACGGATTTCTGCGGTCCGGCTGGGGAACGATCCAGCTGACGGGAGTATTCCTGATGATGGGGATTATTGCTGCCCTGATTTATGGCTGGAGCGGGGATAAGATTGCTACAGAGTTTATCAATGGCTGTGCGGATATTGTTTTTGGTGCATTGATCGTAGGAATTGCAAAAGCTACGCTGATCGTACTGCAGGACGGTATGGTGATTGATACGATTATCAATACCATGGCCAATATGCTGACCGGTCTGCCGGCAGGAGTGGCTGCCCAGGGGATGCTGCTGATTCAGACTCTGATCAACTTTATCATTCCGTCCGGAAGCGGACAGGCAACTACGATTATTCCCATCATGGCACCTTTGGGAGATCTGATGGGAATCAGCAGAGAGATGACGGTGCTCACATTCCAGATGGGAGATGGATTTTCCAATCTTCTCTGGCCAACTGCCAATATAGCCATTGGCTGTGGAATCAGCGGTGTTCCGCTGTCTAAATGGTGGAAATTTTTCCTTCCCTTGTTTGGGGCTATTTATGCAGTACAGATGCTGATGCTGGTATTTGTACAGCTGTTTATGGGATTTTAAAGGAAGATTCTGAGGAGGCAGAAACGTGATGGATATAAAAGAACTGGTAGGAAAGATAGAAGAAGAGCTGAAGGAGATACGCCGGGATTTTCATACATATCCGGAATTATCGAACCAGGAATTCCGTACTGCAGACAGGATATGCCAGTATCTGGAGAGTTGGGGAATCGAGTATGAAAAAGGGATTGCAGGAACAGGGATTGTAGCGGTAGTACGGGGGGAAAAACCGGGAAAGACAGTCGGAATCCGGGCGGATATGGATGCTCTTCCTATTGAAGAAAAGAGAGAGTCCTGCTACCGGTCAAAGAATCCGGGAGTGATGCATGCCTGCGGTCATGATGCCCATGTGACGATAGCGCTGGGAGCTGCCAAAGTATTCCAGGCTATCAAGAAAGAGCTGGAAGGAAATGTAAAATTCTTTTTCCAACCGGCAGAAGAGACTACAGGAGGAGCAGAACGGATGATTGCAGAAGGCTGCCTGGAACATCCTCATGTAGATTATGTGCTGGGGCTTCATGTATCCAGCGGGTATGAAGCAGGACATATTGGCGTGCGCTATGGAAAAATGATGGCGGCATCGGATGAATTTACCATTGAACTGTCAGGAAAAGCCAGTCATGGTGCCCATCCGGATCTGGGAAATGATACGGTGGTGGCAGCCGCTGCAGTAATCAATGGATTGCAGACTTTGGTAAGCCGGAATGTATCTCCTGTAAATCCGGCTGTATGCACCATAGGAAAGGTTCAGGGAGGAGTGGCAGGAAATGTGGTATGTGACCGCCTGCAGATGGATGGAATCCTCAGGACTCTGGATCCGGAAACCAGACAGTTTCTGAGAGACAGGCTGACGGATGTGGTGGAACATACGGCGAAAGCTTATGGAAGCCGGGGAAAGGTGGTATTTCATTCCAGCTATGGGGCCCTGATCAATACAGATTCGGTTGTTGATGTGGTAAAACAGGTGGCGGAAGAGATTGTGGGAGACACTCACGTATCGGTAGAATCGGAACCGGATATGGGAACGGAAGATTTTTCCTATTTTGCAGCAGAAAGACCTTCCTGCTTCTGGCATCTGGGCTGTGCCAACAAAGAAAAAGGTATCTGCGCAGATATCCATAACGAGATGTTTGATATTGATGAAACCTGTCTGGCAATCGGAGTGGAAATCCAGGTTCTGTCAGCTTTGAAACTGTTAGAGAAATAGCACTTTGCCTGTCTGGTGAATATCCTAATAAAAAAGGCAGAGGATGAGCATTGTGGATCAGGCAAGAATGGAAATCCACTGCGAAAGCTGCTGGCAGGAGGGATATACAGGCCGCGGCATAGGCGTGGCAGTCCTGGATACCGGCATTTTTCCCCATGAAGACTTTGGAAACCGGATTATCGGATTTGCGGATTTTGTCCAGAAACGGTCCGAACCGTATGATGATAATGGACATGGGACTCATATTTCCGGAATTATTGGCGGTAATGGTAATGCCTCTATGGGAGGATATGGGGGTGTGGCGCCTGAGTGTAATCTGATCTGTGCAAAAGTGCTGGACCAGAAAGGGAATGGCTACGCATCAGATGTGCTATCCGGGCTCCGGTGGATACGGAACAACCGGGATAAGTACGGAATCCGAATCGTGAATATTTCGGTGGGGTCATTTACCAAAAAGGGAATGGGGGAAAATTCCGCTCTGGTGAAAGGTGTGAATGCAGCGTGGGACGATGGGCTGGTTGTGGTTGTGGCGGCTGGCAATAATGGACCGGGAAGAATGACGATCACGACTCCCGGAATCAGCCGCAAGGTGATCACAGTAGGGTGCTCGGATGATTATAAAGAAGTAAATGTAATGGGAAACCGAATGGTGGATTATTCCGGAAGAGGACCTACGGGAGCCTGTATCTGCAAACCGGATATTGTGGCTCCCGGCTGTTCCATCATCAGCTGCGCCAATCAGTATGGAGCGTATCAGGCTAAGAGCGGAACGTCTATGTCTACACCATTAGTATCCGGGGCGCTGGCTCTGCTTTTGCAGAAATATCCGGACATGACAAACCGGGATGTAAAACTGAGGCTGCGGGAACGGGCTGTGGATATGGGACTTCCCAGAAATCAGCAGGGCTGGGGATTGCTGGATGCAGAAAAACTGTTACGGTAAAAGAGAGGTTTCCTTATCCCAGCTCATCACATATTCCAGATATCCGGTGTCTGTGTCCAGGCTTTCACGGATGATGGAAAACCCTTGTTTTTGATAAAATGTCAGAGCCCGTTTATTTTCCTGGTAAACCTTCAGGGAGATATGGGCATGGACTTTTTTTAGTTGGTCCAGCAGAAGCGTTCCAATGCCGGCTGAACGGCAGGAGCCGGATACGAAGATTCCGGCCAGATAATCACCGGTCATACCTGCGAATCCCTGGATATGTCCACGGGATTCTGCTACATATACTTCGGCTTGGGGAAGATGTTCTCTCATAAAAGAAAGATGGGATATCCAGTAGTCTTCCGGTATGAAAGCATGGGCTTCCTTATTTCCAGACAGCCAGATGTCCAGGATTGCTTCTATATCGTTATCAAGAAATGCTCTTATCATAAAAAACCTCCTGTGCAGGTGCTTATTTTAACATGGGAAGACGCAAAAAACAAGGAAGAGCGGGAAAGAATAAGGATTGACAACCGAGTTGTAATCGGATATGATTGGAGAGTATGCAGGCGGGCATGGCGGAATTGGCAGACGCGCCAGATTTAGGTTCTGGTGTCCATGACGTGCAGGTTCAAGTCCTGTTGCCCGCAGGGTGAGAAAGAACTGAGATTCTTGAAAAATCAAGGATTTTAGTTCTTTTTTTGCGTTTTAGGGGTGCACCAGATATTTGGAGAGTGTCTATTGTGTGGAAAATGGTGTATAGGAAGCCGCAGGAGTGAATGGGATTGACATTGGCAGGATATGGAGCTATAATTTGGTTGACAAAAATAGAACTGAAGGGAGAAGAATTATGGGGAGTAAATTAACATTGAGGGAAGGCGAACAAGTAATAGCAAAAGCAGCAGCGTCCCATGTAAAATCATTTCTGTGTTTTCCGCAGGCAAATCCAGGAAATCTTACGGTTACAAATCAGAGGGTGATTTTTGAGCCAACACAAGGGCGTCTTTCGTCTGCATTTGAATATGATCTGAAAGATATCTCTTCATTTTCGGTTGCTTTGGCTAACACGATTAAGCTTGTTACAACAGGAAATGTTCAGCATAAAGTGACGGGTATGTTTAACAAAAAGTTGATTCAGGCTTTGCTTGAGGCAGGCGTTTCGCAGAAATAAAATGTTTTTTACATCATATAGTCACGAAAAGACCAGAATAACAGGAGAGAATCATGAGAAATCAGGTGATAAAGATCAGCGATTTTTCAGCCCCAGAACTGGACATTTATGCCAGGTATACGGAGGGGCAGCTGTTAAACCGTCATGAACCGGAAAAAGGGATTTTTATAGCGGAAAGCCCCAAGGTGATCGAGAGAGCGCTGGATGCGGGGTATGAGCCGATTTCCTTTCTGATGGAAAAAAAACATGTGGAAGGCCAGGGGAAAACTCTGATCCAGCGGTGCCGGGAGATTCCGGTATATACGGCAGAATTTGATGTTCTCACACAATTGACTGGTTTTCAGCTTACCAGAGGTATGCTGTGTGCTATGCGCCGCTCGGCTTTGCCAACTGTGGAGCAGATATGTGCCGGGGCAAGGCGGGTCGTTGTGATGGAGGACGTGATGAACCCTACTAATGTAGGGGCAATTTTCCGCTCTGCGGCAGCCTTGAATATGGATGGAATCCTGCTGACCTCCTCCTGCAGCAATCCGTTGTACCGGCGGTCTGTCCGGGTAAGCATGGGAACCGTGTTTCAGATTCCCTGGACATTGATGGGAAAGGGAGAGTGGCCGGATCCTGGAATCGGACTGTTGAAAGAAATGGGATTTAAAACAGTATCCATGGCCCTTTGCGATGATTCTGTGCCAATTAATGATCCCAGGCTGGCAGCAGAAGAAAAGCTGGCAGTTATTCTTGGAACGGAAGGAGACGGGTTGGGAAGATCTACCATAGCGGCCTGTGATTATACCGTAAAAATACCTATGGCTCATGGTGTGGACTCTCTGAATGTAGCTGCGGCAAGCGCGGTAGCCTTTTGGGAACTGGGAAAATAAGAAGACTATAGAAGAATCCTGTGTTTGCAGGATTCTTTTTCTATTTCAGACTAATTAAAGGTTAGGGAGTTAGAATGATAACGTCTCACAATGAGAAATAAAATTTCAGTGCCAAAAAGGAGAGAAAGTATGGACGGAATGTTACAGAGCGGTTGGAAGAATACAAAAAAGAAAGGGAAAATTCCGTGGAAGATCATGGCAGCCGGAAGTCTTATGGCAATGATGATGACGGGAAGCAGCCTGACGGCCAGTGCAGCCGGAGGATTGGATATCCATACAGATTATCCGGGCATGACTGTCAAAGCAGGCGACAGTCTGACATTTAACCTGGGGCTGGACAATTCAGGAGCGGCCTGCGATGCTTCTTTATCAGTCGTTTCCATGCCGGAAGGCTGGGAAGGATATATTTCCGGTTCAGGCAGCAGAATCAGCCAGATTCATGTGCCAAATGGAACCAGTACGGCAACCGCTACGTTTCAGTTGGACGTTCCGGCAGAAACAGCAGACGGAACGTATGAAGTAGTCCTGGAACCACCTTCAGCTTTAATGCGACTCTGGTCAATAACAGTGCGGCAACCCAGTCTTACAGCCTTTCGGCAGAAAGCCCTGATGGGTGGCAGGTAGCCTTCCAGCCAAGCGGGCAGACAACACAGGTAGCCAGCCTGGAACTGGAACCGGCTGCCAGTCAGGGAATGACGATTACGGTAACGCCTCCTAATAATAATGTAAGCTTTGATACGCCTACCATTGATGTGATCGAGGCGGGAGCTACGGTAGAAGTAACCGCTCATGTCACGCCGTCAGCCCAGGCTCTTACGGGAGACTATGTGATGACCATCAATGCAGACTCCAGCGAAGTATCTGACAGTGCGGAATTCCGTGTGGCAGTGGAAACCAGCATGGTATGGGGGTTTGTGGCAGTTCTGGTGATAGGAGCACTGGCTGCAGGCATTGCATGGATATTCCGTAAATATGGGAGACGGTAATTATGGCTGGAGAAAAAGAGATTATCATTAGGACGGAAGGTCTGACAAAGAAATATGGAGAAAAGACAGCAGTAGATCATCTGAACCTGTCTATTTTCCAGGGAGAAATCTTTGGACTCTTAGGACCGAATGGAGCGGGAAAGACAACTATCACCCTGATGCTGACCGGTCTGACGGAACCCACGGAAGGGGTTGCTTACATTGGAGGAAAAGACTGTACCAGGGATACCATGGAAGTCAAAAAAACAGTGGGTTATATGCCGGATAATGTAGGATTTTATCCGGATATGTCAGGCCGGGCAAATCTGAGATTTACAGCAGCGCTGAATGGCCTGGATAAGAAGATGGCGGAAGAACGGATCGAGGAACTTTTGTACCGGGTAGGTCTGGCGGAAGCAGGTGACCAGAAAGTTGGGACTTATTCCAGAGGAATGCGTCAGAGGCTGGGAGTTGCGGATGTGCTGATGAAAGACCCGAAAGTGATCATCATGGATGAACCTACTCTTGGTATTGACCCGGAAGGAATGAGAGAACTGATGCTTCTTATCCGGGAACTGGCCCAAAAAGAGAAAAGGACAATCCTGATATCGTCTCATCAGCTTTACCAGGTGCAGCAGATCTGTGACCGTGTCGGTCTGTTTGTAGATGGAAGACTGGTGGCATGCGGGACCATTGAAGACCTGGCAGAACAGACCAGAGAGGACAGCCGTTGTCTGACAGAAGTCTGTGTGGAACCGGCCGATGCCAGATTTATGGAGATTCTCAGAGGACTGGACGGCGTTTACAGTGTGGGAAGAGAAGGGCGGCGCTATATGGTTGGTTTCGGCTCTGATATCAGCAACAAGGTGGCAGAAGCGATACTGCATGAAGGATATACGCTGATAAGCATACGGCCGTGTGGCAACGATTTGGACGAAATATATCGCAGATATTTTGAAAAGGCAGGTCATGATGATGGAAGCAGCGGTAGAAAAGTTAAAAGATTTATTTCCCGTAACCGCTAGGTCAGGAGGGAAAAAAGAAAAAAATATCGGTTTATGGGCTCTGTATCAGAAAGAGATGGCAGACCATATACACAGCAAGCGGTTCCTGCTGATCCTGGGGCTGGTGGTGGTGACCAGTTTCGCCAGTTTGTATGGAGCACTGGACAGCATTTCTTCTGCAGCTGAGGGAACGGATTTTCTGTTCCTGAAACTGTTTACTACCAGCGGGAATTCTATTCCGTCGTTTGTATCATTTATTGCCATGCTGGGACCGTTTGTTGGTCTGGTACTGGGGTTTGATGCAATCAACAGTGAAAGAAATGGAGGCACGCTGAACAGACTGTTATCCCAGCCTATTTACCGGGACAGTGTGATAAATGGGAAATTTCTGGCAGGGGCAGTGATTATTTTTACCATGGTCTTTGCCATGGGAGGGATTTTCTCAGCCGTAGGGCTGCTGACTATTGGCATACCGCCGGAAGCGGAAGAAGTGGGAAGAATCATAGTCTTTCTTTTGTTTACCGGAGTGTATATGTGTTTCTGGCTTGGACTTTCCATTCTGTTTTCAGTCCTGTGCCGTCATTCGGCCACAAGTGCCCTGGCAGTGATAGCATGCTGGTTGTTTTTTACCATTTTTATCAGTCTTCTGGCGGGAATCCTGGCAGCAGCTCTTTTCCCGGTAGAAGGCTGGGAAGGCTTGTTCAATGTGATGAGCAATTATAAATGTGAGTTATATCTGAACCGGCTTTCACCTTACTATTTATATGGAGAGGCTGTGACCACGATCCTGAACCCGGGAGTGCGCTCCATAGGACTGGTCACCACTGCACAGCTGGAAGGAGCCGTGGCCGGGTATCTGCCATTTGGACAGAGCCTGTTGCTTGTATGGCCCCATTTGACAGGAATGTGTGCCATGACATTGGCTACATTTGTGTTATCTTATCTAAAATTTGTTCGGCAGGAGATCAGGTCTAGCTAAAAGCGGAATGGTCCTACAGAAAATACCCTGGAAGGCTTATTGACTTTTGGGGTATTTTTTCTTATGCTTTAGGAAACCTGGAGAGTGAAGAAAGAGAGTGGCAATGAGGATCCTGGTAGTGGAAGATAATGAAAAACTTGGGGAATCTCTGAAGGATATATTGGAACATCTCCGTTATGAGGCTGATGTGAGCCTGAATGGAGAGGAAGGCTATGAGATGGTGATGAGCGGGCTGTATGATGGTATTATCCTGGATATTATGCTGCCTGGAATGGACGGAATGACGATTTTGAAAAAGGCCAGGGCCGGTGGGATCAAAACCCCGGTTATGGTGCTGACAGCCAGAAGTGAAACGGAAGATAAGGTGGAAGGGCTTATGAGCGGAGCCGATTATTACCTGACCAAACCCTTTGATAAAGAGGAACTGGCGGCGGCCCTTACTGCCATCCTGCGGAGAGGAGGAGATATGATCCCTCATGTGCTGGAGTTTGGGGATATCCGTCTGAACCAGTCTACCTACAGCCTGGAGAAGGGAGAAAAGAGTATCCGCCTGGGAAAACGGGAATATGAAGTGCTTCAGATCCTGATGCATCATAAGGGAGCGGTGGTGTCTAAGGAAACACTGATTCTGAAAATCTGGGGAAATGACGGGGAAGCAGTGGATAATAATGTGGAGATTTACATTTCTTTTCTGCGGAAAAAACTGAATTTTCTCCGGGCTGAGACGGAGATCGTGACAGCCCGCCATCTTGGGTACTATCTGGAGGAAAGGGGTAGACAATGAAAGAACTGAAGCGGCTGAGAGTGAAATTTGTGCTGTCTAATATGGTCATGGTAACCCTGGTAATCGGTCTGGCTTTTCTGGGAGTGGGATATTTTACCAAAAACCAGATAGACAGGGACAATGAGAAAATGCTGGGTATGGCGGTGGAAGCAGAGCATGCCGGCAGTTTTTTAGAATGGGAAGGCATTGCCAGGATGCCGTATTTTATCGTAGTGACAGATGGAAACAACCAGATCATACAGGTGGAAGACCGGTATGGAATGGGACCGGATACAGAACTGGTAAAATATCTGGCAGCCCAGAGCCTGTCAGCACCGGAAGCGGTGGGGACATTGGAAAATTATCAGCTCAGGTATCTGAGGATACCGGTGGGAAGCGGTTACCGTATTGCTTATGGAGATACCAGTCTGGGAGAAACTTATCTGCAGGGAATGTGGAAAACGCTGGCAGTGGTCGGAAGTATTGTGTGGGTGGCTTTGTTCCTGATCAGCTGTATCTTATCAAAATGGGCGGTATATCCTCTGAGTCTTTCCATGCGGCGGGAGAAGCAATTTGTTGCAGATGCTTCCCATGAACTCAAAACACCGCTTACTGTGATCATGGCAAATGCCCAGCTGCTAGAAGACCAGGATACCAACCGGACGGGAGACGGGAAACGATGGCTGACGAATATCCGGCAGGAGGCAGAAGAAATGAAGGCCCTGGTGGAGGAGATGCTGGCGCTGGCCAGAAGTGAAGCAGAACGGGAAAACATAGTCCTGACGGAGTGCTGTTTCAGCGATGTGGTGATTGAAAGTGTCCTTTCTTTTGAAGCTGTTTTCTACCAGGAAAACAAAGAACTGAGAAGTGATGTGGAGGAGGGTATCAGCCTCCAGGGAAATGAAAAACAGCTGAAACAGCTGTTGAAGATACTGCTGGATAATGCGGAAAAATATTCTCCTGAAGGGGGCAGGGCAGTGGTCCAGCTGAAGCGTGTGAACGGAAGAAAAGCCAGGCTTACGGTTTCCAATACAGGAGAAGCGATTTCCAGAGAAAAGCAACAGGAAATTTTTGAACGCTTTTACCGGGCAGACCTGTCCCGGAGTGACAGGAAGGGGTATGGCCTGGGACTGGCAATTGCCAAAAATATAGTAGAACTTCACAGGGGAAAAATCCGGGTGAAGTCTTCGGAGGGGGAAAATCGTTTTATTGTAGAACTGCGATGTGTGAAAATAGGATTGAGACCGGCAGCAGATTCGTGTTAAAATAGGGGCAGAGAAAAAGGAGAGAAGGAAATGAAAAAAAAGAGATTGATGCAGATATTAGGAGGAACAGCAGCGGCTCTGACGGTATGGTCTGTGGTAGCCATGGCTGGACAGGTTTCCTTACAGGACCGGGAAGCGGCGGTGGTGCTTGCTGCGGAAAACGGGAAAAAACAAGATAGTATTGTAAGCAAGGAGATTGCATTTTCTGACAGCTGGACTTATGGGGAGTTTTCTGCGATCCATACCGGTAAGGCAGTTCTTTATGAAAATCATCAGGATAATGCCAATGGAATTACGGTATGTGTCAATGCAGGCCATGGCTGTAAGGGAGGAGAAAAGAAAAAGACTTACTGTCACCCGGATAAAACACCAAAAGTAACCGGAGGGAGTACGGGAGCCGGGGCTACGAAGGCGACTGCCATTAACAGCGGCATGACATTTGCAGATGGAACTCCGGAGGCTGATGTGACCCTGGCCATGGCACTGATCTTAAAACAGCGCTTGCTGGATTCCGGTTACCATGTACTTATGGTGAGGGAGACGGAAGATTCCCAGCTGGATAATATTGCAAGGACCCTGATGGCTAATAATAAGGCAGATTGTCATATTGCCCTTCATTGGGATTCTACCTCTTCGGATAAGGGGGCTTTCTTCATGAGTGTTCCTTCTTCCAAATCTTATCGGGCTATGGAACCGGTAGCTTCTCACTGGGAGGAGCATGAAAGACTGGGACGTGCTCTGATACAAGGGCTGAAAGACCGGGGAGTTAAAATATTCGGAAAAGGGGAAATGCAGATGGACCTGACCCAGACTTCTTATTCTACCGTTCCAAGTGTAGATGTGGAGCTGGGAGACAAGAAATCGGATTATAGTGAAGCAGCGCTGCAGAACATGGCAGAAGGTCTGGTGGCAGGAGTGGATGCCTTTTTCAGTAAAGGACAATAGACAGGAGGAAAATGAATATGGGATTTCAGTTACCAGAATACCATCATCCGGATTTTAAGGCTCTGGGGCTGATGGAGGTTCCGGACGTCAAAACCTGTGAGGCGGATCGGGACGGTGTGGCTCCAGAGGGATTTCATAGTACTTCCATGTATCCGGAGTATTTTAAGATCAGCGGTAAGTGGATATTGGCAAAGGAAAGCCGTATGGATTCCAGCGTGGTCATTTGTCCGGATGGAAGTCTTCAGGTGGTGGAAAACCGGTATATCCGGAAAGGAGACAGGGTAATCCTGGGACGGACAGAACAGGGAGAAGAGGGCATTTATGTCCATACTCAGGGATTTGCTGACGGAGAGGAAAAAAAGGAAGAAGCATTTGTATTCCGCCAGGGGAGAAGCAGAGAAACCTCCTATGCCAGGGATTATGACCGGCTGACAGAATTGCTTGCCTATGAGAAGGAACATGGAAATATCCTATGGGTCATGGGACCGGCTTTTGCTTTTGATGCTCAGGCAAGAACCTGTATGCAGGCCCTGATCGAGAATGGATATGCTCATGGGATCATGGCGGGAAATGCGCTGGCTACCCATGACCTGGAAGGGGCTATGCTCCATACTGCCTTGGGACAGGACATTTATACCCAGGAATCCATGCCTAATGGTCACTATCATCATCTGGATGTAATAAACAGGGTGAGAAGGAGCGGTTCTATTCCTCAGTTCATTCAGGACTATTCCATAGATAATGGGATTATTTACAGCTGTGTCAAACAAAAGGTACCTATGGTGTTTACCGGTTCCATCCGGGATGATGGACCTTTGCCGGAAGTGATTGGAGATGTATATGCCGGTCAGAAAGCGATGCGTGAGATGGTGAAGAAAGCGACCTGTGTGATCTGTCTTGCCACTATGCTTCATACCATTGCCACAGGAAATATGACACCTTCTTTCCGCGTACAGGAAGATGGTACAGTCCGGCCTCTTTATCTGTATGCGGTAGATGCAGATGAATTTGTGGTGAATAAGCTGCTGGACCGTGGAAGCCTGTGTGCGACTACTATGGTCACGAATGTACAGGATTTTATCGGGAATGTTGCCAGAAGGTTAAAAGTAATTTCATAATGAGGATGTGATATCTATGAAAGCGGCGGTTTTGAAGTGAGTTCAAAACCGCCGCTTTCTGTGATACAGCCATATGGAATGTCAGGATGTTTTGTTAAAAGATGTTTCCATCCGTTTTACGATTTTTCGGAATTGGAAGAAGAACAGAATTCCGGTAAATGTTACGGCCAGAGTATCCGCAATCGGCTCTGCCATATAGATGGCATAGGTACTCATAAGAGAACTGGAGTGAAATATACGGGGCATCGCATAAATCAGAGGAATAAGAAGAATAAATTTACGTACTACGGCTACGGCAATGGAAGCTTTGGCATTTCCGAGAGAAGTAAACGTCATCTGGCATGCCATCTGGATACCAAACAGGAACAGGGCGGCCATATAGATGCGCAATGCGGTTTTGGAGAATGCCACCAGGGCTGCATCAGCAGTAAAAATACTGGCAAAGAGCTCCGGTACCAGCATGACAGCTCCCCAGAGGAGAACGGCATACGCCATACTGCATTTTAATAAGAGAAAGAAGGCGGAACGTACACGTTTTACATTGCCGGCTCCATAGTTGTAGCTGATGATAGGCTGTGCGCCCTGTCCCAGGCCCTGAAGGGGAAGCATGGCAAACTGCATAACGCTGGACAGGATCGTCATGGCGCCTACCGCAATATCTCCTCCATATGTCAGCAGAGAAGAGTTGAAGCAGACGGATATGATACTTTCGCTGGCCTGCATGATAAAAGTAGCAAGGCCAAGAGCCACACAGGGAAGGATCACGGAAGGTTCCAGTTTTAAATAGTTTTTTCTGATTTTCAGGATGGTTTTTTTGCCAAACAGGAAAGATAATACCCAGATACAGGAGGCGCACTGAGAGATGATAGTAGCAAGAGCGGCTCCTTTTACTCCCATTCCGGCACCAAAGATCAGGATCGGGTCCAGAATAATGTTCAGAACAGCGCCAATGAGGACAGAGAGCATTCCTGTTTTGGCAAATCCCTGAGCGGTGATAAAGGAATTCATACCCAGGGTAAGCTGTACGAAAATAGTTCCCAGAGCATAAATATTCATATAACTGGTAGCATATCCAATGGTATTTTCACTGGCTCCGAAGGTCAGAAGCAAAGGTTCATTCCAAAGGAGCAGTACAGCTGTTAAGCAAATGGAAAGGATCGTCAGGAGGGAAAAACTGTTCCCTAATATTTTTTCTGCGGTTTCCGTATCATTTTTCCCCATAAAAATAGAAGCTCTGGGAGAACCGCCATAGCCCACCAGGGAAGCAAAGGCGGATACGATCAGTATGATAGGCATACAGACACCTACTCCTGTCAGGGCAAGAGCCCCCTCTCCGGGAATGTGCCCGATATAAATACGGTCTACGATATTGTAGAGCATATTGATCAGCTGAGCGGCAACTGTGGGAAGAGCCAGCCTGGCAAGAAGTTTTCCTACCGGTTCTGTTCCTAAAAAAGTTTTCTGGTCAGTCATGGTATGTCACGTCCTTTCTGTATACTTGGCTGCGTTGTCAAAGATTTTCTGGTTCATTTTATGGTAGAGAAGGATTTCTTCAAGGGAAAACCCTTCCAATAATGCGGACTGGAAGCGGGACCGGACTTTCCGTATGGATTTCGCTGCTTTGATACCTTTGTCGGTCAGAGAAAGGTGGAAGAGCCTCCGGTCTTTGGCATCCTGGTTTCGGATGAGAAACTGATTCCGGATCAGGGAATCTACAGCCAGGGATACATTCCCTTTTTGCAGCATTCTCAGTTCCACAATATCTTTAGCCGTATCTTTCTCCGGATTATTAAAAAGAAAAGCCAGTATGTCCGTTTCAATCTGGGAACAGCCGTATTCTTCACAGACAGGGCGGATCAAGGTTTCATAAAACCGGGCTATCCTGCGGATATGCAGTAAAAATTCTGTAGATGGTGTCATAGTGTTCTCCTTTACTCTAAAAAAAGTTTTGATTATAACTGTTCTATAAAAAACTATATTAGTGCAGCTGAAGGAGAAATGCAAGGATATTTTTAAAACCCACAAGGTTAGTATGGATTTTTTTTGCCAAACAGGTTATACTTGGAATATGAGAGACAAAAAGAAAGGCGGAATTTATGAAATACGAAGAAATCAGCCAGCAGGAGGCTTGGAATATCATGAAGAAGGAAACAGGGGCATTGGTCCTTGATGTGCGCACGCCGGAAGAATTTGCAGGTGGCCATATTAAAGGGGCAGTAAACGTTCCTCTTGATGAGATTGAGCAGGGCGGTGTTTCCAGATTGCCGGATAAAAACCGTGAGACGCTGGTGTACTGCCGCAGTGGTGTCAGAAGCAGAGCAGCATGTGGAAAATTAGCGGAGATGGGTTATACTGCCGTCAGGGATTTTGGCGGGATCATTACCTGGCCTTATGGCATCGTAGGGCAGAATGGTTAGAAAAACGTGAAAGAGAAGAAGGAAAAGAAAGGGGACGGATCATGAAAGCACTGAAACTGAGAGAGGGATTTTACTGGACCGGAATTATTGACGATAAGCTGAGGGTATTTGATATTATTATGTATACGGAATTTGGTACTACTTATAATTCCTATGTGATGAAAGCCGGGGATAAAGTGGTATTGTTTGAAACAGCAAAAGCAAAATTCTTTGATGAATATCTGGAAAAGCTTCAGGAAGTCATAGATGTTTCCAGTATCGATTATCTGGTAGTCAGCCACACGGAACCGGATCATGCAGGCAGCGTGGAAAAGCTTCTGGAACTGAGCCCTCAGATGAAGATACTGGCAACCGGATGTGCCATCGGATTTTTGAAAGAAATTGTAAACCGGGACTTTGTGGCAATCCCGGTAAAAGATGAACAGACTATGAAGATTGGGGATAAAACACTTCGTTTCCTTCATGTGCCAAATCTTCATTGGCCGGATACGATGTACACATTTATTGAAGAAGAGCAGATTCTGGTGACCTGTGATTCCTTTGGAGCCCACTATTGCCTGCCGGAAGTGGTTTCCGGAAAGATCACAGCGGAAGCAGATTATCAGAAGGCGCTGAAATATTATTACGACTGTATTATCGGGCCATTTAAACCATTTATGCTGAAAGCGCTGGACCGGGTGGAACCTTTGGATATTTCTCTGATCTGTACCGGACATGGACCTGTACTGGAAGAAAACAAGATCAGGGAAGTGATGAAGCAATACAGGGAGTGGTCCACGGTTACCAATCCGAATCCCAGAAAAACGGTAATCATTCCTTATGTGAGTGCTTACGGATATACCAGGGAACTGGCAGAGCGGATCGCACAGGGTGTGGCAGACAGCGGTGATATTGATGTGAGAAGTTATGATATGGTGGAAGCAGACCGGGGAAAAGTCCTGGATGAACTGTTTTTTGCTGATGGCATTCTGCTTGGAACTCCTACGATTGTGGGAGAGGCCCTTCGTCCTATCTGGGATCTTACTCTGGATATGTTTCCGGGGACCCATGGAGGAAAACATGGGGGAGCTTTCGGCAGCTACGGTTGGAGCGGAGAAGGTGTGCCTCATATCCTGGAGCGTCTGAAGCAGCTGAGAATGAAAGTGACGGAAGGGTACCGGGTGAGATTTAAACCCAGCGAGGCAGATCTGGTGGGCGCTTATGAATATGGCTATCAGTTTGGCTGTCTGGTACAGAATAAGAAGCCGGAGCTGCCTGCCAGAAAAGGGGGCCGCAAACTGGTGAAATGCCTTGTCTGCGGAGAGATTTTTGACGCTTCCCTGGAAATTTGTCCAGTCTGCGGTGTGGGAAAAGAAAATTTTGTTCCGGTGGAAGAAGAAGTATCCGGTTTTGTGAACAATACAGAAGAATTTTATGTGATTCTGGGAAATGGAGCAGCTGGATTCAATGCAGCAAAAGCGATCAGAGAGAGAGATAAGACGGGAAGCATTGTGATGATTTCCAATGAACCCTATGCTGCATATAACAGACCTATGCTGACCAAGTCCATAGTAGCGGGCCTGGAAGCAGACCAGATTGCTATGGCAGATGCTTCCTGGTATGAAGAAAACCGGATTTATCAGATACTGGGAAAATCTGTAGAAGGTGTAGATATGGAGAAACGGGAAGTCCTGCTTGATGATGGGACGAAGCTGCAGTTTACCAGGCTGATCTATGCCCTGGGAAGCGAATGTTTTGTTCCTCCGATTCCGGGAAGTGAACTTCCTCAGGTAGTGGCGATCCGCCGTCTTGATGATGCCAAAAAGGTGATGGAACTGATGGAGGGCGCCCAGAATGCTGTCGTGATCGGTGGAGGAGTATTAGGATTAGAAGCAGCGTGGGAACTGAAAAAGAGCGGCCTGAATACCGTGGTGCTGGAAGCAGCTCCTATGTTAATGGGAAGACAGCTGGATGAAGATTTTGGCAGTCTTTTAAAGGAAACTGCAGGCAGGAGCGGAATTGAAATTCATACAGGAGTGTCGATTACAGAAATTCAGGGAGAAGGAAAGGTAACAGGAGTTGCCCTTTCCGATGGAAGGGTTTTCCCTGCAGATCTTGTGATCGTATCGGCAGGAGTCCGGGCAAATGTAAAGCTGGCTCAGGAAATGGGACTTTCCATCAACCGGGCTGTTACCGTGAACCAGAAGATGGAAACAGGAGTGTCAGGAGTCTATGCCTGCGGTGACTGCGCAGAATTTGAAGGTATGAATTATGCAATCTGGCCGGAGGCAGTGGAGCAGGGAAAAGTGGCGGGAGCCAATGCGGCAGGAGAAGAACTGGAATATGTTCCAGTACCGGCAGCCCTTACATTCCACGGCATGAATACTTCTTTGTTTGCAGCGGGAGATAATGGCAAAAACAGCAATCTTCTTTATAAGACGGCAGAATTTAAGGACATGGGTAAGAGACAGTACCGGAAATACTATTTCCTGAATAACCGCCTGTGCGGTGTGATGCTGCTGGGGGATACTTCCCAGATGGGAGAGATGACAGCAGCTTTGGAGAAACATGCCTCTTATGAGGAAGTCATGGGATTAAAATAAGAAGGATGCAGCCAGTCAGTCGGAAGCTTCTGATGAAAAGTCAGAGGCTTCCGGCTTTTCATAGGGTAAGTACGGAATATGGGGAAAAAGGTCTTGACAATTAAAACAGAAATCAGTATACTCAAGATTTGTTAGGCAGTGAACAATTAGGAAGCAAACAAAGTGGAGGTAAGATATGGAACAAAAGAAACGGCCGGAAGACTGCACCGTATACTGTAAAGAGACGGTGGGGCTGATTGACATGATTGCCAAACAGTTTAAACGGTATTTTCCTCTGGTTGACGAAGGAGATAGCGGCCTGACCAATGTACAGCGTCAGGTGTTGCGGTTTATTCTGATGGAGACCATAGATCATGAAATCTATCAGAAAGACGTGGAGGAAAAATTTCATATCAGAAGATCCACTGCGACAGGAATCCTGAAACTCATGGAGAAGAATGGTTTTATCTACCGGGAAAGTGTGGAGAGGGATATGCGGTTAAAGAAAATATCTCCTACGGATAAAGCGATTGCACTCAGAGAGGAGGTTCTGGAAAGTATTCGCAGCCTAGAGAATCAAATGTCCCAAGGAATAGGAAAAGAGGAGTTCGAAATATGCCTGTCTGTATTGAAACGGCTGTCAGCAAACCTTTCCGCGGGCGAAGAAAGAGGAAAGAAAGAAAAAGGAGGAAACGATGAACAGAAAGCTATTACAATCAATCAGAGAATACAAGCGTGAATCTATTTTAGCTCCCGTATTCGTTGTCCTTGAGGTTTTGATGGAGGTACTGATTCCCCTTCAGATGGCGAAGATCATTGATGAAGGAATCCAGAAGCAGAACCTTTCCTACATCATCCAGATGGGAGTGATCCTGGTGATCATGGCGATGTTTGCCCTGTATTTCGGGGTGAAGGCAGGGAGTTATGCGGCCAAAGCGGCAGCTGGATTTGCGAAGAACCTGCGTCATGATATTTTTTACCGGATTCAGGATTTCTCATTTAAAAATATTGACCGCTTTTCTACTCCCAGCTTGGTCACCAGGCTTACTACAGATATTACCAATGTGCAGATGGCGTATATGATGAGCGTCCGTATCCTGTCCAGGGCACCGATCATGGCGTTGCTGTCATTGATCATGATCATGACTATCAATATGGAAATTGCGCTGCTTATGCTTTTGCTGATTCCTATCCTGGGAGGCGCACTTCTGCTGATCGCCAAAAAGGCCCATCCCCATTTTGTTAAAGTGTTTGATGAATATGATGTGCTGAACAACAGTGTTCAGGAGAATGTGAATGCTGCCAGAGTGGTAAAAGCTTATGTCCGGGAAGAGCATGAGATTGAAAAATTCCATGGGATTTCCGGAGTGGTATATAAACTGTTTACCAAGGCCGAGAAGATTGTAGCATGGAACAGCCCGGTCATGCAGTTTACCATGTATGCGGTAATTATGGCTATGGTATTGATCGGCGGCAAGAGTATTGTATACGGCACTATGGAAGTAGGGGAACTGACCAGCGTGATCGTGTATGCTATCTCTATTCTGATGTCTCTGATGATGGTTACCTTTGTATTTGTTATGATCATGATCGCAGAAGCGTCTGCTGACCGTATCACGGAAGTATTAGATGAAGTGCCGGAAATGCAGGATGGGGAGAATGCGATCCATGAAGTTCCAAATGGAGATATTGACTTTGAGCAGGTAGAATTCAGTTATGGTGGCAAGGACAGTACACCGGCCCTTCAGGGAATCAATCTTCATATTAAATCCGGCCAGACCGTAGGTATTATCGGCGGTACGGGAAGTTCCAAGACATCACTGGTCAGCCTGATCCCAAGGCTTTATGACGTAACGGGAGGAACCGTAAAGGTAGGCGGCATTGATGTGCGCCAATACAGTCTGGAATCTCTCCGTGACCAGGTTTCCATGGTGTTGCAGAAAAACGTATTGTTTACTGGAAGTATCTATGAAAATATCCGTTGGGGAGATGAGAACGCTACGGATGAAGAGGTTCAACGTGTATGTGAACTGGCACAGGCAGACGGTTTTATACGGGAATTCCCGCAAGGATACAACACGATGATCGTGGAAGGCGGTAATAATGTATCCGGAGGACAGAAACAAAGACTCTGTATTGCCAGGGCATTGCTGAAAAAGCCGAAGGTACTGATTCTGGATGATTCCACCAGTGCTGTGGATACCAAGACAGATGCGCTGATCCGGAAGGCATTCCGGGAAGAGATTCCGGATACCACAAAGATTATCATTGCTCAGAGAATCTCTTCTGTAGAAGACGCGGACCTGATCATTGTTATGGATGAAGGAAAGATCAATGGTATGGGAACGTCAAAGGAACTTCTGGAAACCAATGAAATATACAGGGAAGTATATGAATCACAGGTGAAAGGGGGCGGACAGGATGAATGATAACAACAAAAAGCCTAGAGTGACAAAAGACACCCTGAAAACCGCAAAAAGGCTGCTGGGATATGTGATGCGGGACTATAAGATGAAATTTATTGCCGTATGCTGCTGTATTCTGATGAGTTCCATCGCATCGATTTCGGTATCTCTTTCTCTGAAATTTCTTCTGGATGGATATATTGTGCCGCTGATCGGTCACCAGAATCCGGATTTTACAGAACTGTACGGGGCATTATCTGTGCTGGGAACGATTTTCCTGTTAGGGGTACTGGCTACGTTCTGTTATACCAGACTGATGGTGAATATTGGCCAGGGAGTTTTGAAGACGATCCGTGATGAGATGTTCGAGCATATGCAGACATTGCCGATCCGGTATTTTGACCAGCATACCAATGGTTCCATTATGAGTCTTTATACCAATGATACGGATACCTTGCGGCAGATGATCAACCAGTCTATTCCTCAGGTACTGATGTCAGGCCTGACGATTATCGTTACGTTTATCGCCATGATGGTTCTGAGCCCTCTGCTCACCCTGCTGGCAGTGGTTATGATCCTGCTTATGTTTGTTGTGACCAAGAAAATTGGTGGTAACAGCGGAAAATACTTTGTAAGGCAGCAGATGGATCTGGCCAATGTGACAGGTTTTGTAGAAGAGCATATGAGCGGTCAGAGGGTCATTAAAATCTTTAACCATGAGAGTGTTGCAAAAGAGCAGTTTGACGAACTGAATGAGAAACTGTTTCACAGTGCAGCAAATGCCAACACATATGCCAGCATCATGGGACCTGTAGTGGGGAATATCGGAAATATGCTGTTTGTACTGACAGCTGTGCTGGGAGGTTTCCTTTCTATCATAGGAGTAGGCGGAATCACTCTGGGAGTGATGGCATCTTATCTGCAGTTTACAAAGAGTTTTACACAGCCGTTTATGCAGGTGGCACAGCAGTTTAACTCTATTATCATGGCTCTTGCCGGTGCGGAACGTATCTTTGGAATGATGGATGAAGAACCGGAAGTGGACGAAGGATATGTAACTCTGGTGAATGCATGGAAGGATAAAGACGGCAATATTAAAGAATGTAAAGAAAGAACCGGTATGTGGGCATGGAAACATCCCCATCAGGATGGTACCGTTACTTACACGGAATTAAAGGGTGATGTAAGATTTTTCGATATGTCTTTTGGTTATACCGATGAGAAGACAGTTCTCCATGACCTGACCCTGTATGCAAAGCCTGGACAGAAACTGGCTTTTGTAGGTTCTACCGGAGCCGGAAAAACCACGATTACAAACCTGATCAACCGTTTTTATGATGTACAGGACGGAAAAATCCGGTATGACGGCATTAATATCAATAAGATTAAGAAAGCAGACCTGCGCCGGTCTCTGGGAATCGTATTACAGGATACCCATTTGTTTACCGGAACGATTATGGAAAATATCCGTTACGGAAAGCTGGATGCTACAGATGAAGAGATTTATGCGGCAGCGAAGCTGGCCCATGCAGATCAGTTTATCCGTATGCTGCCAAATGGTTATGATACGATGCTTACCGGCGATGGAGAGGAATTGTCCCAGGGACAGAGACAGCTTCTGGCAATTGCCCGGGCTGCTGTGGCAGACCCGCCTGTGCTCATCCTGGATGAGGCAACTTCCAGTATTGATACCAGGACAGAGAGTATTGTTCAAAAAGGTATGGATAACCTGATGAAAGGCCGTACGGTATTCGTTATCGCCCACAGGTTGTCCACGATACGGAACAGTGATGCCATTATGGTTCTGGATCATGGGCGCATTGTGGAGAGAGGAAGCCATGATGAGCTGATTCAGCAGCATGGAATTTACTATCAGCTGTATACAGGAAAACTGGAATTGGATTAAAAAGAAAAGCGGAAACCTTAGATAACAGGTTTCCGCTTTTTGTGCGATATGGTTGCAACGCGCCAATCGGATAGGGGAGCGTTACAAAGATTCAGATGAGTTTGCCGTCTTTCAGAGTGACCAGTTGTGCACCCAGCAGGGAGATATCTTCCGGCTGATGGGTGGCAACAAGGAGAAGACGGCCATTCTGCCTGCTTTTGATATAAGAAATTGTTTGCTTTTTGGTATCTTCGTCCAGACCGGTAAAAGGTTCGTCCATGACAATGAGATCAGAACCGGCTGTCATGGCACGGCAGATGGCCGTTCTCCGCTTCATACCTCCGCTGAGGGTGGAGACAGGCCGCGACAGGCTTTCTTCAGGAAGAAGAAAGGACAGTTCCCGGCGTATGGCATCCTGGTTCAGGCTTTTTCCGGTAACAAGGCGGAGATTATCCATGGGAGAAAAGGATTCGCAGAGCCGGTTTTCCTGAAAAACAGCGGACATATCCGCAGGCCTTGAAAGCCAGGGAAAAGAAACGCTTCCCTGATCTGCCTGTTCCAGACCCAGGATTATGCGGAGCAGGGTGGTTTTACCTGCACCGGAAGGGGCCATAAGGCAGTAGGTACCTGCAGGGGAAAAGGAGAAGGAACAGTCACTTAAGACTGCCAGGTTTCCATAAGACTTATATAAATGTTCCAGGATCATGTTTTTTCCTCCTTATAGGGTGTACCCTGAGGGATATGCTTCAGCAAAAAGAGGACCAGGCGTTCAAAGGCAGAACTGACAAGAATGATCACCAGAGTCCAGCAGAACAGATTTCCCGTATCCAGCCATGTTTTGGATAAGTACAGCTGTTTACCAATGGAATAGGCAGGAGTTCCGATAACTTCGGCGGCTACACCAGATTTCCAGCTCATACCCAGAGCCACCTGGCAGCCGCTGATGAGATAAGGCATAAGGGATGGAAGATAGAGAAAACGGATTTTCCTGAAAAATGGGATGCGGAATACCTGGGACATCTCCAGCAAAGCCGGATCGGTGCTGCGGAGTCCGGCCAGAGTATTGAGATAGATAATGGGAAAGACCACCATAAAGGAAATAAAAACCGACAGCTGTTTGGAACCGATCCAGATCAGGGCCAGGATGACGAAAGAGGCCACCGGGACAGACTTCATCAGGGATACTAGTGGTGCAAGGAGTTCTTTTAGAAAAGAAAAACGGAATGCCAGGATTCCCAGAAATATGCCGGACAGGAAAGCGAGACAGAAGCCCAGGCTTATTTTGCCCAGGGAACCAAATATAGTTTTCCAGAAATCGGCAGTGGGAATCTGGGCGGCAAGGGTGTACATTACGTTAATAGGGCCTACAAGCAGAATGGAATTTCCTACTGTTTGGGAGATGGCTTCCCATATCAGCAGCCATAGAAAGATCACAAGGGTTTTTCTGAATAAAGGGTGTAAATTCATAGAGTACCTCTCCTGGGATAATCAAAGCGCACAGACAAACAAAACGATTTGCCTGTGCGCTTTTCCCATGAACCGAATGAACGAAATATTAAGGAATATAGTAGAAATCGTCAGCAGGAAGAGTTCCCCCTACAGAAGATGGATCCTGATCGTAGAGAACCTGGAGATAGCCGCTGAGGGCGGATTTCATCTCGGTACCCTGGATACAGGTAATATTGCAGTAAGGAATGGCTTTTTTAGCTACGGGAGCTTTTTCAATGATACCCAGGTCTGCTACAAGCTGGGAAGCAGTATCCAGGTCTTCACTTACTGCCAGGGTGGATTCTTCATGCTCTTTTAAGAAAAGGTTCACAGCTTCCGGATTTTCTTTCAGAAAATCGGTGCGGACAATCGTTACGCCGGTTACCAGGGAACTGCCTTCTGCCTGATCCTGAACGTTGTTCCATTCTTCTGTCAGATCCAGGACCATGGAAAGCTTGTCGTTCTGGGCTATGGCTGCAGTAACGAAAGGCTGGGGAAGAAGTCCGATGGAAGTGGGATCTTCATTTAAAATAGCCGCGACTTCAGCAGATTCCGATTTGTATTCCAGAGTGACATCGTCCGTAGTCAGTCCGTTGGCCTTCAGAAGATACTGAAGTACATAATCCGGCGTGGTTCCCATACCGGTCAGATAAATCGTACGTCCTTTCAGATCGGCAATGGAAGTGATGGAGGTATCGGCAGATACCATATACAGGACTCCTAAGGTGTTGATATCCAGTACAGTGACGTTACCTTGGGTCTTATTATAAAGAACGCTGGCTACATTGGCGGGTACAAGGGCAATATCCAGATCCCCCTTTACCAGACTGCCAGTTATTTCATCGGCAGCGGTGGCCATGGTAAACTCATAATGATTTCCGGCTTCTCCATTTTCATTTTTTTCCATCAGGAATACGAGCCCCATAGAGGTAGGCCCTTTCAGGGATCCTACCCGGATATCGGCAGGAACACCAGTACTGGTATCAGCAGCGCTTTCCTCAGACGCAGCTTCCGCAGCCTCAGACGGAATATCGGCTTTCGTGGTTTCTGCAGCTGTAGTTTCCGCAGCTGTGGTTTCGTTTCCTGTCTGCCCGGAACAGCCGGCCATGGAAAGAGCCATAGCTGCGGCCAGAAACAAAGATAATGTTTTTTTCATAATTATGCTCCTCTTTTCTGAAAAATCTTCAGAACAGCAATGCCGTTCTGTCTAGAGTGATTATAGCACTGGCTGGGGGGAGATGTCAAAAAAAATGGACCTAGAATTTCACCCTTTCTCTTGATAAAAAAATCTCAATATGAGATAATGAATCCAAACAATCCCCCATGGAAAAGAAAAGGGATCTGTGTTTGTGTATATCATAAATTATCGGAGGGAGAAGATTTATGAGAGTTACGATTTGTATTGGAAGCGCCTGCCATTTGAAAGGCTCCAGAGATGTGATTTCAAAAATGCAGGAAATGGTGGCTCAGAATGGCCTGATTGACAAAGTGGATTTAAATGGGGCATTCTGCAGCGGGAACTGCGTGAAGGAAGGAGTTTGTGTGACCGTTGATGGAGAACTGTTTTCTGTAAAACCGGAAGATACGGAAAACTTTTTCCATAAGGAGATCCTTGGGAGGCTGTAAGGGATATGGGCATTATTGACTTTAAGGCCACGAAATGCAAACATTGTTATAAATGTGTGCGCTATTGCGATGTAAAGGCAGTTATGATCAAAGATGAGAGAGCTGAGATCATGCCGGATAAATGTATCCTCTGCGGACATTGCCTGCAAATCTGTCCCCAGTCTGCAAAAACCCTGAACAGCGATCTGCATCTGGTCAAAGCCATGATCGGCAGAGGAGAGAAGGTCATTGTATCTTTGGCGCCTTCTTATATGGGGCTTTTGAATTATAAAACCATCGGACAGGTTAAGGCAGCTCTGAAGGAGCTGGGATTTTTTGATGTCCGGGAGACGGCGGAAGGTGCGGCAGTGGTGACGGCGGAGTATGCCAGGCTGCTGGAAGAAGGGACGATGGAAAATATTATTACGACCTGCTGTCCCAGTGCGAATTCCCTGATCGAAATTTATTATCCGCAGCTGGTTCCCTATATGGCAGCAGTGGTTTCTCCTATGATTGCCCATGGAATGATGATCAAAAAAGAGTACCCGGATGCAAAAGTGGTATTTGTAGGTCCATGCATTGCAAAGAAACAGGAGGCTGAGGATATCCGCCATGGAGATGTGATCGACGCAGTGCTGAATTTCAATGATATCCGGCAGTGGCTGGCAGAAGAAGAGGTTATCATATCAGAATGTGAAGACGACCCGTTTGTCCAGTTTGACCCTCAGGTCAACCGGTTATATCCGGTTACCAATGGTGTGGTGAATTCCGTGCTTTCCACGGAAAAGCAGGCGGACCGGTACCGGAAATTTTATGTCCATGGTCTGGCAAACTGCATTGATCTGTGTAAATCCATGGTAAGGGGAGAAATCAAAGGCTGTTTCATTGAAATGAATATCTGTGCCGGCGGCTGTATCAAAGGACCGGCGGTAGCGGATGAGGGAGTATCCAGATTTAAAGTGAAGCTGGATATGGAAGAGCGTATCCCCAGAGAACCGGCTGACAGGGAAAAAGTGGAGGAAATCCTGAAAAACCTGTCGTTTGTAAAAAATTTTGAAGACCGTTCCCCTAAAGATCCGATGCCTACGGAAGAGCAGATTCAGGAAATCCTCCGCATGACCGGCAAGACCAGGCCGGAGGATGAATTAAACTGCGGTGCCTGCGGTTATCCCACCTGCCGGGAGAAAGCGGTGGCTGTGTTCCAGAAAAAGGCGGAACTGAATATGTGTATTCCATTTATGCACGAAAAGGCGGAGTCTTTTGCTAATCTGGTCATGGAGACTTCTCCCAATGTGGTACTGATCGTGGATAAAGACATGAAGATACTGGAGTATTCTGCAGTGGGCGAAAAATATTTTGGCAAGACCAGGCAGGAAGCTTTGGATATGTATCTGTATGAATTTATTGACCCTTCAGATTTTCAGTGGGTGCTGGATACCCACCAGAATATTCATGGAAAGAAAGTGACTTATAAAGAATATGGGGTCACCATGCTTCAGAATATTGTTTACATACAGAAGGAAAATGCAGTGCTTGCCACATTTATTGATATTACCCAGCAGGAAGAGCAGGCAAGAATGGAGTATGAAACGAAGCTGGATACCATTGATCTGGCTCAGAAAGTAATCCATAAGCAGATGATGGTGGCACAGGAGATTGCCGGACTGTTGGGAGAAACGACAGCAGAGACCAAGACCACTCTGACAAAGCTGTGTAAGACCCTGTTGGATGATGGCAGCGAAAGTGAGGTCAGATAAATGGGGATCACGGTAGATGTGGCTTACAAGAGCTTTAACAAATTTGGAGAAGTCCTCTGTGGTGATAAAGTAGAAATGCTAAAGACAGAGGATTCCAATATTGTTATTTTGGCAGATGGTATGGGAAGCGGAGTAAAGGCCAATATTCTGGCAACTCTGACTTCCAAGATTCTGGGAACTATGTTTTTAAATGGTGCTACACTGGAAGAGTGTGTGGAGACTATCGTAGATACCCTTCCTATTTGCCAGGTGAGAAAAGTAGCTTATTCTACTTTCAGTATTCTTCAGGTATTTCATAACGGAGAAGCTTATCTGGTGGAATTTGATAACCCGGGGTGTATTTTTATCCGGGACGGACAGCTGGTACCGATTCCACGGAATATACGGGTGATCCAGGATAAAAAAATCAATGAATTCCGGTTTCAGGTGAAAAAAGGGGATGCCCTGCTGCTGATGAGTGATGGAACGATTCATGCGGGAGTAGGTCAGTTGTTGAATTTTGGATGGTTATGGGAAGATATTGCAGCATACGCTTTGAAGCAGTATGAAAAGACCATTTCTGCCGCCCGACTGGCGAATGCGGTATGCCAGGCCTGCGATGAACTTTATATGTACCGGCCGGGAGACGATACTACAGTTGCTGCTATGAGGATCATTGATGCAAAGCCGGTACATTTGATGACAGGACCGGCAGCGGATAAGGCGGATGACCAGAGAATGGTGGCAGACTTTATGTCCGGGGATGAGAATACCAAGAGAATTGTCTGCGGGGGTACCAGTGCGAATATTGTTTCCCGTATCCTTGGAAAACCCCTTGATGTATCCATGGAATATGTGGACCCGGAAATACCGCCTATTGCTTATATCGATGGCCTGGAACTGGTGACAGAAGGGGTTTTGACACTGAACCGTGTGGTGAAACTGATCCGCAGATATGCCGGGGATAATTCCATTACGGAAGATTTATTCCTGGAACTGGATAAAAAGAACGGAGCATCTATGGTGGCAAAGATGCTTTTGGAAGATTGTACGGAACTGCATCTGTATGTGGGAAAGGCGATCAATGGAGCGTATCAGAATCCTGGCCTGCCCTTTGACCTGGGAATCCGCCAGAATCTGGTGGAGCAGCTGAAAAAAGCAGTGGAAGATACAGGAAAACAGGTGACCGTAACGTACTATTGATGGATTCGGAATAGGAAAAATGAGTATGAGGAGGAAATAGAAGATGGTAACGAATGACGCAACCATTTTGCGTATTAAGCATGACGTGCTGTATGAGGTGGCAAAAGCAGCATGGGAAGGAAAACTGGAGGAGGACAAAGAAGATATCCCTTATCGTATGATTCCGGGTCCCCAGGCCCAGTTCCGTTGCTGTATTTATAAGGAGAGAGAGATCATCCGTCAGAGAGTAAGACTGGCCATGGGAAAATGCCCGTCAGAAAGAGATACTGCGAATGTAGTACAGGTCATCAATGCGGCCTGTGAGGAATGTCCCATCGCCTCTTATGTGGTAACGGATAACTGCCGGAAATGTATGGGCAAGGCTTGTCAGAATTCCTGCCATTTTGGCGCTATCACCATAGGAGAGCAGAGAGCCCATATTGATCCGAACAAATGTAAGGAGTGCGGTATGTGTGCCAATGCCTGTCCTTACAATGCCATTGCCCATCTGGAAAGACCCTGTAAAAAGGCATGTCCGGTGGATGCGATCACATATGACGAGTATGGTATCTGCGTGATCGATGAGAAAAAATGTATCCAGTGCGGTATGTGTATCCACAGTTGTCCGTTTGGTGCGATTGGTTCCAAGACCTTTATTGTAGATGTTATTAATCTGATACGGGCCGGAAAAAAGGTGGTAGCTATGATCGCACCTGCAGTAGAAGGGCAGTTTGGAGCAGATATTACCATGGCCAGCTGGAGAACAGCCCTGAAAAAAGTGGGATTTGCTGATATGGTGGAAGTTGCTTTGGGTGGTGATATGACTGCAGCAGCAGAAGCAGAAGAATGGGCAGAAGCCTATAAGGAAGGAAAGAAAATGACCACTTCCTGCTGCCCTGCTTTTGTTAATATGATCAAGCAGCATTTCCCCATGCTTCTTGATAACATGTCTACCACAGTTTCTCCCATGTGTGGGGTTTCCCGTATGATAAAGGCTCAGGATCCAGAAGCAGTGACCGTGTTTATCGGTCCCTGTATTGCAAAGAAGAGCGAGACGATGGACCTTAATATTCAGGGAAATGCAGATTATGCCATTACTCTGGGGGAAATCCGAGCCATGATGAGGGCAAAAGGAGTAGAACTGGAGCCGGAAGAAAATACGCTTCAGAATGGTTCTGTGTTTGGCAAGAGATTTGGAAATGGCGGCGGTGTAACAGCAGCTGTTTTACAGTGTCTGAAAGAACAGGGAGAAAATACGGATATCAATGTCATGAAATGCAATGGAGCAGCTGAATGTAAAAAAGCCCTGCTTTTATTGAAAGTAGGGAAACTTCCTGCAGATTTTGTGGAAGGTATGGCATGTGTAGGAGGCTGTGTAGGAGGTCCCAGCAAACATAAGACAGAACAGGAAGCGAAAAAAGCGAGAGATACTTTGATCGGACAGGCAGACGGCAGAGAAGTTCATGAAAATCTGAGCCAGTATGCCATGGATAGTTTTTCCATGCACCGTCATTAAAAAAGGGACGGGAAAAGTTTCCAGTGACTTTTGAAGAAAAGTGTAGTATAATGGAAGCACGGAATATGTTTTTTAAACTTTGGGAGAAGAAATATGAAGAAGTTAATCAGGACGGCGGCGGCTCTGGCAGCCATGGCTGTGTTAGGAACACCTGGGACAGCTCTGGCAGCTGACGGTAATCATAAGGTTACGAAAGAAATGGCCAAGCAGGAAGCAGAGAAACTGGTTCCGGAAGATGGAGCGCTGCAGTATACAGAAAAACATGAGGATACATATGAAGTGCTTTATTACAGTGCTTCCCAGGAAGAGTATTATACCGTACGGGTATGTGCGGACACTGGAAAAGTAGAATCTTTGGCAACAGCTCTGCTCAATAGCCAGGGAAGCAAAGAAGCGGTCCTCAGTGAAGAGGAAATCAAACAGATCGTGATGGAAGATGCAGGAGAAGTGACTGTGGATTCCATTGCTCTGGATACGGAAGACGGCAGAAAGCAGTATGATGTGTTCTGCAGCCGGGATAATTTTCAGGCCTTGTACAGAGTACACCCGGAAAGCGGAAAGATTCTGGAAAGAGTGATCGTGTATTTGTAAAAATAATGAAAAATACGTATTGTAAAGAGGTCTGCCTCCTTTCAATACGTATTTTTTTGCCATTATCGGGAGATCTGATGGCATATCAGATGTTTTACCCGATAGCCGTCCATCACCAGTATCTCCCCTTCTTTGTGTATGTACATGGTAAGATCAGGACCGAAAGAGAATACGATGGAATCGTTTTCCGCGGTGGTATAGAGAAAAGCGGATCCATAACGCAGGGTGGATAAGGAATAACCTTCCTGCTGATGCTGCAAAGAAAATTCCATAGCAGTTTCCGGCTGGCGGTAAAGACCGGGCGCAAAAGAAGCTGAAGTCAAAATAGAAGCTTCTTTTAATGTGAGAACGCGGGCTGGAAGACGATACAGGATTTTTCCATTCTGGAAGAAAATCTGCTCGTCCAGAGTACCGACCTGATATCCGCCGCCAGGTACAGCGATCAGCCTGGTATCTCCCAATTCCCGTTTCATATAGAAACCATCTTCTTTTTGCAGGATGGTTACCATCTGAGGGTCGTCCGGCATGGAGGTGATAAATACACCTGCCCGGGGCAAGGAAAAATGACCGGAAGGAATTTCAGGCTCGGTACAATCAGGCAGGCCCAGCGCAATGCAGGCGGCTTTGCGTGCCAGCTTGGACATGAGCAGGGAATCTGTGTTGCTGAGCATGATGACTTCCAGGGCTTGTTCCGGAATACACAGTATGTGTCCCCGGTAGGCGGCATTGGCGCCTCCGTGTTCATAGACTGTCATACCATGGAGAATATGTGTCATCAGCCCGCCGCAATATTCGGCAGCAGTGCCGTCAGAAAGGATGGCGGGAGTTTTCATCACAGAAATAATATCAGGGTCAATTACCCGTGGGGAGATGTATTCGTCCAGCATTTTACTTAAATCCCTGGCGCAGGTATTGAGTGAAGTAGGTCCGTATAAAGAGAACGTCAGGGGAGAGTAGTAGTAAGAACCGTCTCCTTCGTCATGATAGGAATAAGCCAGGTTCGGGATGATTTCGCCATAACTGTGGCGGATACGGGTGTGCTTCATGCCCAGCGGTTCAAAGATATGTTCCCTGGCAAACTGAGGAAGAGAAGTTTTGCTGACCCGTTCTGCGATGACGGCCAATATCTGAAATCCCATATTGCAGTAAAGGTAAGAACTTTGAGGAGGGAAATTTAACGTTCTCTGCAGTTTCAGAGTAGAGGTGATGTCGTTCATATCGAAGAAATCATGAGGCTTCATACCTCTCAGAAACAGCAGTTCCCAGTGATCCCGCAGTCCGCTCACGTTATTCATCAGCTGGCGGACAGTAACCGGTTCCTGGAAAAAAATAAGATCAGGAACATAAGTACGGATGTCTGCATCCAGGTCTACCAGTCCTTTTTTCCACAGCAGCAGAATGGAAAGTACGGTAAATTGCTTGGAAATCGATGCTGCATGAAAAATGGTCTGGGAAGTGATCGGAATCTGGTGTTCCAGATTGGAGTAGCCGAAATTTTTTTCATAGATATCCTGTCCGTTCTGGCGGATCAGTATCTGGGCGCCGGGACAGAGAGAGGACTGCCAGGGGTGAAAAAGAGAATCCAGCTGTTGTTCTAAAAATTGGTGGGTCATAATCGAGCTCCTTTCATCAGTAAAAATAAGAGGAAGAATAAATAATAAATGATTATAAACGGGAGGACATACAAAGTCAATCAACTGACAATGTACATCCCGAAGAATAGAGAGGAAAGAGGAGGAAAAACATGATTTATAATTTTGATGAGATTGTGGACAGAAGAGGAAACCGGGCGGCAAAATATGACGAAAGGATAAAGAAGTTTGGAACCGATGATGTGATTCCATTGTGGATCGCTGATATGGACTTCAAAACAGCGCAGCCTATTATCGATGCCTGTGTGAAAAAAGCTCAGGAAGGTATCTGGGGATATACTTCCAGGCCGGACAGTTATTTCCAGGCATATGCAGACTGGCAGGAAAGAAGGAACGGGTGGAAATTTGACACTTCCCTGTGCAGTTGGAGCTTGGGAGTGGTTCCGGCTCTTGTGGCGATTGTGCGCCTGTTTACCGGGGAACATGATAAGATTATGATCCAGCCTCCTGTCTATCCGGAATTTTATGATGTGAACGAACTGAGCGGACGCCGGGTGCTGGAGAATGATCTGGTGGAAAAAGATGGAAAATGGGAAATTGATTTTGAGGATTTTGAGGAAAAAGCAAAGGATCCGCTGACAAAAATGTTTATTCTCTGCAATCCCCATAATCCGTTGGGGAGAGTGTGGACAAAGGAAGAACTGGAGAAAATGCTGGAAATCTGTTTTGCCAATGGTGTCCAGGTGGTTTCCGATGAAATTCATTCTGATCTGATTTTCCATGGAAAACGGCATATTCCTGCAGCTTTGGCAGTTCCTGGAGCTGGGGACAGGGTGATCACCTGTATTTCCGGGACGAAGACGTTTAATCTGGCAGGTCTTCAGGCATCGGCTACTGTTTTCCCTAACAGGGAAATGAAGGAGATCTATGACCAGTACTGGTTTGCTTTGGATATTCACAGGAATAATGCTTTCAGCAGTGTGGCAATGGAAGCTGCTTTTCGGGAAGGTGAAGAATGGCTGGAGCAGGTCCTTTCCTATATTTCCGGAAATTTTGATTTTGTTGCTGATTATTGCCGCCAGTATATTCCGGAAATACATCCGAATATACCGGATGCCACTTATCTGATCTGGCTGGATTGCAGAGAATTGGGCCTGGATGATGAGGAATTAAAAGAGTTTATGATAAAAAAAGCCAGGCTGGGATTGAATTCAGGAGATGCTTTTACGAGAAGCCTCAGCGGATTTATGCGTTTGAATGCGGCATGCCCCCGGAAAGTGCTGGAGAAGGCAATGAAACAGCTGGAAGATGCAGTGAAACAGCTTAAGATGCAGAAATAGAAAATAAAAAGCCTTCAAATTGAGCTTTATGATCTGAGTTCAGTTTGAAGGCTTTTTAATGAAAGTTTTTAACCTTTTCCGTTCCAGCAGTAGGTACAGAGTTTGCAGGGTTCAATACCTACGGACTTTACCAGATCATCCAGACGGTGGTAACGAAGGGTTGTAAAACCTAGTTTTTTGCGGATTTCTTCCACCATTTCCTGATAGTTCGTACTGTCTGGATCTGCATAGTCAGCCAGTACTTCTTCAGAAACATGGTCTCCTTCCCTGTCACGGATAATCCGACGGGTAATCAGATCCAGATCGGAGGTAGAGCGGGAAAAGTTAAGGTATGGACAGGCAAATGTAATAGGAGGGCACGCAGGACGTACATGGACTTCTTTGGCTCCGCTTTTGTAGAGGAATTCTGTCGTCTCACCCAATTGTGTACCTCTGACGATGGAATCGTCAATCAGCAACAGACTTTTATCCCGGATCAGGCAGTCTACAGGAATCAGCTTCATTTTTGCGATCAGATTCCTCTGGTTTTGCTGCTGAGGCATAAAAGACCTGGGCCAGGTAGGCGTATATTTAATGAAAGGGCGGGAAAAGGGGATGCCGGATTCGTTGGCGTATCCTACGGCATGGGCAATTCCGGAGTCTGGAACGCCGGCAACGCTGTCAGCATGGATACCATCGTCCCGTTTGGCCAGAAGCCTGCCGCAGTTGTATCGCATCTGTTCCACATTGACCCCTTCATAACTGGAAGTGGGGTAACCGTAGTAAGTCCATAAGAATGTGCAGATCTTCATCTCTTTTCTGGGAGCACTGAGAATTTCTACGGATTCCGGAGTGACAAAATCAATCTCTCCCGGCCCTAATTCGGAATGATGGACATATCCCAGATTCAGATAAGCAAAATTTTCAAAAGATACGCAATAGGCTCCGTCTTTTTTGCCAATGGTGATGGGGGTACGGCCCATACGGTCTCTGGAAGCATAGATACCAGATGGAGTCAGCAAAAGAATAGACATGGAACCTTGGATTCTTTCCTGAGCATACAGAAGTCCGTCTTTGATCGTAGACTTTTGGTTGATCAAGGCGGCAACCAGCTCGGTAGAATTGATTTTACCACCGCTCATTTCCATAAAATGGATGTGGCCGTTTTCAAATGCTTCCTGGATCAGTGCGTTGGCATTGGAAATATGGCCTACAGTCGTGATCGCATAGCTGCCAAGATGAGAATGAATCAGCAGAGGCTGGGGGTCTGAGTCAGAAATACAACCGATTCCCAGGCAGCCTTCTAATTCATCCAGATCATTTTCGAATTTTGTACGGAAAGGAGAATTTTCTATATTGTGAATAGAACGATGGAACCCGTCTGGTCCATAAACTGCCATTCCACCCCGTTTTGTGCCCAGGTGAGAGTGGTAATCAATACCGAAAAACAGATCTAGAGTACAGTTGCTTTTTGAGGCAACGCCGAAAATTCCGCCCATATAGTACGCTCCTTTATATCAGATAGATTAGTAAAAAGATTTGTGGATTGATTTACGGTAATATAGTAGCACATATTAGCGGTTTATAACAATACAAAAAATATATTAAAAATACTTATAAAAATAAGGCGGATTTCTTTTGAATGTGTTATGAAATACAGAAAAGATGGAAAAATGAGAAAATATTTGAAAAAAAGTGAAAATATAAATTGAAAAAAATAAAATAAAAATGGAAAAATAAAAAACAAAGCAACAAAATAAATAAGAATAATATCCAGAAAAACAGATATATATTAGTAATTAGTCACATCTGATTTGAAATGCACAAAAAAAATAAGTGCAAAATGCTGAAAAAATTAAATGAAATATATTGACATATTTTGAAATAAGTGATAAGATGATTTTCGTAAGGAGGGAATGAATCAATGAAATATGCGACAAGGATCAATTCATTCTTGAGGACGGACAGTAATATTTTCCACGCATTTCAAAAAATAGGGGAGATTGATGGCGTTGATTATGTAGATTTAAACTATCCGGAACATTTTTCCCACAGCAATGTTGAAACAATAAAAAATGAACTGGAAAAAAATGGATTACAATGTAATGCGATCAATCTGAGATTTCGCAACGAATACATAAATGGAGAATTTGGAAATAAGGACAGGGCCATATCGGAAAAGGCTGTGGAGCTGTGCAAAGAAGCTGCGGATGTCTGCAGAAAACTGGATGGCAGACAGATGATCATATGGCTGGGGTTTGATGGCTTTGACTATTCTTTCCAAATTGATTATGTGTCTTATTGGAACCGCCTGGTAGAAGCATTCCGGCAGGTGTGCGATGATTCCCAGGTTCCGGTAAGCATCGAATATAAGCCGTATGAGGAAAGAGTTCATGCGTTTATTGACAGCTTTGGAACTACAGTTTCCATGCTGCAGGATGTGAACAGAGAAAATCTAGGAGTGACCCTGGACTTTTGCCATATGCTGATGAAAAAAGAAAATCCGGCAATGGCGGCGGCATGGCTTCTGGAACGGGGGAAGCTGTTTAATGTACATTTGAATGATGGAGAAGGCTCTACAGATGATGGCTTGATGGTAGGAACGGTGAATCTGTGGAAAACGGTGGAAATCATGTATTATTTAAAAAAGTATGATTTTCAGGGAGTTATTTATTTCGATACTTTCCCCAAAAGGGAGCCGGCAGTGGAGGAGTGTGCCGCCAACATACGGATGTGCAGGAAAATAGAGAAAATGATCGACAGCTATGGAGTGGACAGAATATCTGAAGTGATTGCTCAGAATGACGGTATTGCAGTAAGCACAATGATGACAGATCTTTTATAAAAAATGGAACGGTATATGCCAGGCAGAGCCTGGTCTATCATAAAAGAGGAGGAAAGAGTGTATGAGAAAAACAGGTATGAAAATGGCAATGATGGCGGCCGTTATGGCAGTGGGGTTGATGACTGGCTGTACAGAACCGGTGGCAACTACTACAGAAGGGGAGAGCGGAGCTGCGGCAACAGAATCTTTTAATCCTGATAAAGAAGCAGGTGTAACGATTGAAGAACTGAGAGAACAGCTGGGAGCAGTTCCGAAAGTAGAAGGTGAAGTAAAACTGGGAGCAGTAGCAAAATCTTTTGACAATGAATACTGGAGAACATTAAAAGAGGGATATGGCGAGTACCAGAAGAAATTAGGGGAAGTAGGTTATTCGGTGACCATTGATGTTACCAGTGCCCAGGGTGAAAATGATGAGCAGGGCCAGCTTTCCATCGTGCAGGATATGATCGGATATGATCAATAAGAAATATACCGGTCTTCTGCTTTCTCCTATTTCTGACGGAAACCTGACTCCTGGTGTAGAGGATGCAAAAAAGGCTGGAATCCCGGTTATCAATGTAAACGATGGTCTGATTGCCAATGCGGATTCTTTCGTGGGACCGAAGGCAGACCAGAATGGAGAACTGGCAGCAGAATGGATATCTGAGAAGTTAGGCGGAAAAGGCCAGGTAGCAATCGTGATCGGTATGCCGAAAGCATTTGCTGCAAGACAGAGAACAGAAGGTTTTGAAAACTGGATGGCGGCTAATGCTCCCGATATTGAGATTGTCGCAAAACAGAATGCAGACTGGGATCGTCAGAAGGCAAAAGACCTGGCTGACACCTGGTTAAAACAGTACCCGGATCTGAAAGCAATCTTCTGCAACAATGATACCATGGCTCTGGGTGTGCAGGAATCCGTTAATGCATCCGGAAAAGATATTCTGGTAGTTGGCGTGGATGGAATCGGTGAAGCATATGATTCAATCCGTAACGGTGAACTGGATGCGACCATTGACTCTTTCCCGTTCTATAAGGCTCAGATTGCCGGAGAAGTTATGCTCAGAAGTCTGGGCGGTCAGGAAGTTCCGAGAGTTCTGTGGACTCCTCAGGCCCTGATTGATTCTGAAAATGTGGATAAACCTGCGGAAGAGATCATTGGATGGAGCGATCCTGAGTACGAGCAGTAATGATTCAACGAGAAGCCGGCTGGAAAGAAAATTTCCGGCCGGTATTTTAAAAGAAGGAATGAGATTATGCCGACAATGATAGAATTTTCTAATATTACAAAACAATTCCCCGGCAATAAAGCACTGGATGATGTGTGCTTTTCCGTTGAAAAGGGAGAGATTCATGCACTTCTTGGTGAAAATGGAGCTGGAAAATCTACTTTGCTGAATATTTTTCATGGTATTTATCCGGATTATGACGGAAAAATTCTGATCGACGGGAAAAAAGTGGCATTTAAAAATGCGAATGATGCCATTGAATTTGGAATTTCAAAGGTTCATCAGGAGGTGAACCTGGTTACAGAATTGACGGTAGGGCAGAATATTGCTCTGGGATATGAACCTACCAGACGTGGTCTGGTGGATTATGATGCTATGTATCAGAAGACAGACAGTATATTGGAGAGATTGGGATGCAGATTCAAGAGCCGTGACAGGGTAAATGCCCTGAGTACCGGTGAGATGCAGATGATCCTGATCGCAAAAGCATTGTTTCATAATGCTAAGATTATTTCTTTTGACGAACCCACTTCTGCGTTGACAGACAGGGAAGTGGACCGGCTTTTAAAAATGATCTTGGAACTGAAAGCACAGGGAATTACGATTCTCTATATTACACATAGACTGGATGAAGTATTTGCGATTGCGGATAGGGCCAGTATCCTGAGAGATGGAAAATTTGTAGGTACTTTAAATATCAAAGAAACTACGAAAGAAGAGCTGATCCGCCATATGGTTGGTCGTGATGTTTCTGCTTATGCGGTTCGGAATAACCCATTGTGTGCCACGGATGAGGTGGTTCTGAAGGTGGAAGACCTGTGCAAGAACGGTGTGTTTGAGCATATCAGCTTTGAACTTCACCGGGGGGAGATCCTTTCTTTTGCAGGGTTAGTGGGTTCCAAGCGGACAGACGTAATGCGTGCTGTTTTTGGGGCAGATCCTTATACCAGCGGAGAAATTTATATTGGCGGGAAAAAAGCGGAAATCAAAAGTCCTCAGGACGCATTAAAATACAGTCTGGGACTGATCCCGGAAAACCGGAAGACCCAGGGCTTTGTAAAGAATTTTAATAATGCCCGTAATATGGCACTGGCGTCTCTGAACCGTTTTTCAAAAAGAGGATTTATTAATGATAAAAAGATACTGGAAAACTGTATGTATTATACCAGGGAAATGAATCTTCATCCGGCTGATCCGGAATATTTGACAGAATCCCTCAGTGGCGGAAACGCCCAGAAGGTGATCATCGCAAAATGGATGACCACAGATGCGGATATTATTATTTTTGACGAGCCGACAAAGGGAATCGATGTAGGAGCGAAAGCAGAGATTTACCGACTTATGGAAGAACTGGTGGCGAAAGGAAAATCGATCATCATGGTTTCCTCAGAACTGCCGGAAGTCATTGGTATGAGTGACCGGGTAGTGGTCATGCGGGAAGGCAAAATGATGGGCTGCCTGAAACGTGAAGAACTGAATGAAGAAATTATCATGAAATTTGCAATGGGAGGCTGACTATGAAGGGATTTGTCAAGCGTTTTTCTAGAGAATTAGAGGTAGTTGCAGCGTTGGCTGTTATTATGATTGTGTTTGGACTGATTCAGCCCATTTATTTTTCACCGGATAACCTGTTGGATATTCTGGACCAGTCGGTTATCAACGGGCTGCTGGCAATTGGCATGACTCTGGTTATCATCACGGGAGGCATTGATCTGACGGTAGGTTCAACTCTGGCCATTGTTATTGTCAGCGTTGGCAATTTTACAGTTATGGGTCTCAGACCGGTTCCGGCAGTGCTTGCAGGTATGGTAATTGGCTTTGTGTTGGGACTGGTGAATGGGATTCTGGTTGCAAAAATGAAGCTGCAGCCATTTGTGGCAACTCTGGGTATGATGTCCGTGTACCGTGGGGTGGCTTATCTGATCACAGGCGGCTGGCCGGTACTGAATATTCCTCAGACTTTCCGTAATCTGATGGATGGAGATGTGGTGGGAAGCCTTTCCTCTTCCATGATACTTTTCCTGGTTGTGACAGTGATTGCCTATATTCTGCTGAAACATACCAAATTTGGTACTTACCTGTATTCCATTGGAAGCAATGAGGAAGCAACACGGCTTTCCGGTGTGAATGTTGACCGGAATAAGATTATGGCCTATGCGATCTGTGGTGTGACAGTGGCCCTGTCTGCCATGGTCATGCTGGCAAAACTGGGAACTGGAGAACCGGCTGCGGGAGCCAGTTATGAGACAAACGCGATTGCAGCAGCAGCGATTGGAGGAACAAGCCTGGCTGGTGGTAAGGGAAGTATCATAGGGACTTTCCTGGGAGCAATCCTTCTTCAGGCATTAAAGGTAGGACTTGTAGTCTGCGGTGTGGATACATTCTGGCAGTATATTGCTACTGGTCTGATCATTGTATTTGCTGTTTATGTAGATGTTATTCAGGGCAAACTGTCAGCGATGAGACTGAACAAAAAGGCAAAAGCCTGATAGGAGGATGCTGTTATGGCGAAAGAATACACCTGTGTGATCGGCAGCCTGAACTATGACATTATCATAAAACAGAAACGTCTTCCCCAGATGGGGGAGACGTATACGGCTGACAGTATTACTTATTCCGGAGGCGGTAAAGGGGCGAACCAGGCCGTACAATGTGCAAAACTGGGGTATCCCACGGTAATGGTGGGGAAAGTAGGAGAAGATTCTTTTGGAGATAAGCTTCTGAAGAATCTGAATGAGTACGGCGTAGATTGTACCTGCGTAAAAAGAAGCAGCCTGGATACAGGGGTAGGTATCGTACACGCTTTGGAAGATGGGGCTGTTTACGCCACGATCATTACCGGAGCAAATTTTGACATGAAAAAACAGGAGATCGATGAGCTGGAGGAACTGATCAAAAAAAGTAAGGTCCTGATCCTTCAGCTGGAGATTCCGGTAGAGATTGTAGAGTACATTCTGGATCGGGCTAAGGCCTGGGGGGTGTATACGATTTTAAATGCAGCTCCGGCGAAAGAAATTTCCCGGGAAGCCTTGAGGAAAGTCAGCTGCCTGATTGTAAATGAGACAGAAGCTTCTTTTTATGCAGGTGCAGAGATTACAGATCTGGCTGGGGTGGAAGCTAACCGAGAAAAGCTGGAGGCTTTGTGCCCGGGAACCATTATCGTGACTCTTGGTGCAAAAGGAAGCGTTCTTTTGGAACAGGGAAATGTGACGCCGGTTGAGTCGGTGAAAGCGGAATATGTGGCAGAAACGACAGGCGCGGGTGATTCCTATATTGGTGCATTTGCTTATGGAATGTGTAAAGGTATGGAATCTGGTGAGGCGTGCCGGTTTGCATCTCGTGTATCTTCCTTGACGGTACAGAAAATCGGAGCTCAGGAAGGAATGCCGTATTTCAATGAACTGTAAAAAGATACAGACAGTTGAAAAAAGCAAGGATTCTCTGATATAATAAACAAGAATAGGATAAAAAGGGGGTGCTTGCTATGGTTCCCGAATTGCGAAAAGAAGAAGTGCTGAGGTGCATCAAAGAAAAAGAAGTCTCCTATATGAAAGATCTGGCAGTTGAGGTGGGGATTTCCCTGTCTACCGTCCGGAGAGATGTGGCTCAGTTGGAACAGGAAGGCAGCGTCATCGTCATGCGGGGCGGGGCGGTAAAATATAAGGCGGAAGATTTTGACCAGCCGGTGGTGAAAAAAAGGCTGATCCATAGTGAAGAGAAGGAAATCATTGCAAAAAAAGCGGCAGCTTTGGTGGAGGACGGTGACAGTATTTATGTGGATTCCGGAACCACTACAGTGAGCATGTTCAAATATCTTCAGGGAAAGAGAATCACTATTGTGTCCAGCAGTACAGAGATGAGGGATTATCTTCCTATAAAGAATGCACAGTGCATCATGCTGGGCGGTGAGGTGCGGGCAGATCTGGAGTCAGTACTGGGGGCCCAGACGGAGAAGATGATTTCGGACATGTATTTTGACAAAGCTTTTATAGGGGCAAATGGTTATATTCCTGATGGCGGTATTTATACTTATGATGACAGAGAGGCCAGAAAAAAAGCAATTGTGAAGGAACATTCCAAGAAAACATATGCTCTTATGGATACGTCTAAAAAGAATAAATATGCATTTTCCAAAGTGTTTGACCTGAGCGAGGTGGAACTGATCACAGAGGAAGATTAGAGATGATACAGAAAATGTATTTGACATTTCTGGACAGATGTGATATTGTAACTTAAAATGAATTTGGATTGTAACTGCGGAAAGCAGGCAAGACCGAAAGATGGAAAATTCGTAAGGGATTTTCATGTCTTTTCGGTCTTTTTGATGTTATGGGGGGAATTTAGTACCTCTCTGGTATGAGGGGGAGTAGGAGAAGAACAAATGATTGTTAAGAAAGTTTATAATAATAATATTGTTCTGGTAGAAGATGAAAAACAGTTGGAAATGATTTTGATTGGAAGAGGAATCTCTTTTGGGAAAAAGGCTGGAGATTTCATGGATGCAGGAAAGGCGGAGAAACGATTTGTTATCGATTCTTCGGAACTTACGTCAAAATTTTCGGAATTGATGAATCAGGTACCGGCAAACCATCTGGAACTGGCCTGTAAGATTATTGAGGAAACACAGAAAGTTTTAAATGTAACTTTTTCGGATGCAATCTATGTGGGACTGACAGACCATATCAATTATGCATTGTGCCGTTACAAACAGAATCAGCCGCTGAAAAATAAACTTTTATGGGAGATTAGACGTTTTTATCCGAAAGAGTATGAAGCAGCAAAGGCATCTCTGAAAACGATTTATTATTATGAAAATATATGGCTGCCAGAGGATGAGGCCGGATATATTGCCCTGCATTTTGTAAATGCAACGCAAAATGGAGAGGAGATGGAAACTACCATTCAGGCAACGAAAATGGTCCAGGATGTTCTGAGAATTATCCAGCTGCATTTCAATGTGAGCCTGGATGAAAAAAGTCTGGATTATCAACGGCTGGTGACCCATGTCCGGTATTTTGCACATCGTTTTCTGGTTGGAGATCTTGTGGAAAGTGATGATGTTACGTTGTATGAACAGGTAAAAGTGTTGTATCCGAAATGCTATGATTGTGTTTTGAAAATAGAAGAGTATTTTGTGGTGAAATTCGGAATGCAGATTACCAAAGAGGAAAAAATGTACTTGATGCTTCATATAGGACGGGTAGTCCAGCGAAGAGGAGTACAAAATTAATATCATATTGAAAATGGATTGTAACCGCAGCGGAGCGGGCAAGACCGGAAAATTAGATGGATATCCCAGGATATTCGTCTGTTTTCTGGTCTTTTTTATCATATTGCTGCTTTAAAAACCTGTGGTTCAAAATAAAAAGCTTAATGAAGGAAGAGAGGAAACGAAATGGATTACAGACAAATGGCAAATGGAATCCTGGAACGCGTAGGGGGGATTGAGAATATCTCCTTTATGACCAACTGTGCTACCAGACTTCGCCTGAACTTAAAAGACGAAACGAATGTAATAGTGGAAGAAATTAAAAAAGTACCGGGGGTTGTAGGTGCTGTAAAGAAGGCGGGACAGTATCAGATTATTATCGGTACCGACGTTGTTCAGGTCGTAAATGAAATCAACAAAATGGGAAAAATCAATGGGGATTTCCTGAAAAAACCGGAAAAGAAGGAAAATATCGCGAACCGCATGATGAATGCGATTTCCGGTATTTTTGCTCCCCTGATTCCGGCGCTGATAGCAGGAGGTATGGTAAAAGCTCTGCTGACTCTTTTGACATTTTTTGGCCTGGTAACTTCCGATTCACAGACTTATTATATGATTAACTTTATAGCAGATGCTCCGTTTTATTTTCTGCCAGTACTGGTAGCAATGTCGACAGCAAGCAGATTGAAATGTAATATGTATGTAGCAGGAGCTATTGGGGCAACTTTGATTCATCCCAATTTTATATCACTTGTTTCCGCAGGAGAAGCCGTAAGCTTTATTGGTCTTCCGGTAACGTTGATTTCTTACGGTTCCAGCGTAATCCCGAGTATTCTGGCAATCTGGCTTATGTCCTATGTGGAACCGTTTGCAGATAAAATTTCTCCGAAGGCGATTAAATTCCTGTCTAAGCCGTTGATCGTTATGATCATTGTGGCTCCGGTTACGTTTATTGTTTTAGGACCTCTGGGATATAACATTGGTACGGCTCTTGCGGCAGGTGCAGATTTCCTGAATCAGAATGTAAGCTGGCTGGTACCCACATTGATGGGAGCATTTATGCCGCTTTTGGTTATGACAGGTATGCATTGGAGCTTTGTACCGCCCATCGTTCAGTCCTATGCTACTTATGGGTACGAATCCATTATGGGACCAGGAAGCTTTGTGTCCAATATTTGTCAGGGTGCAGCATCTCTGGCTGTAGCAATTAAAACAAAGAATAAAGAACTGAAACAGGTGGCTACTTCAGCAGGTATTACGGCACTTCTTGGTGTTACTGAGCCTGCCATGTTCGGTGTTACTTTGAAATTAAAAAAACCTTTGTATGCGGTTATGGTTGGCGGCGCTGTCGGTGGATTTTATGCAGGAATCAATGGAGTGGTACGTTATACTTCCGGTACTCCCGGACTTGCTTCCTTTGCAGTGTTTATCGGTGAAAATCCCATGAATATTGTACATGCATTTATTTCGGTAGGAATTGGTTTTGTGATCACATTCATTTTAACGTGGTTTTTAGGTTTTGAAGATGAGGTGTCAGAAGAAAGCAAAGAACAGAGCACTTCTCTGGTCAATAAGATTGAAGTTGCAAGCCCGGCAGACGGACAGCTTATTAAACTTTCCGAGGTGAAAGATGAAACCTTCGCAGCAGAAATCCTTGGGAAAGGCGGGGCAGTTATTCCGGCAAATGGAAAAGTTACTTCACCGGCAAACGGAAAAATTCTGAATGTATTTCCTACCAAGCATGCGATTTCTCTTGTAGATGAGAATGGAGCAGAGATTCTGATACATATCGGTATTGATACTGTGAAGCTGGATGGAAACTATTTCACTTCCTATGTGCAGGAAGGTGATTTTGTAAAAAAAGGCGATCTTCTGGTGGAATTTGATAAAAAGAGCGTAGAAGCAGAAGGATTTGATACTACCATTGTAGTTCTTGTTACCAATACTGAGGATTTTCTGAATGTGGTACCGGCCAATGCAGGGGATGTGAAGGCGCAACAGGCAATGTTTACGATTGTATAGGAGGCCATATGCTTTCAGATAAATTTATGTGGGGAGCTGCCATGGCAGCCAATCAATGTGAGGGAGCCTATCTTGAGGATGGCAAGGGACTGTCTATTATGGATATGATGCCAAGCGCGGAGTATGGACGCTGGGATATGCTTTATCATCCGGAAAAATATCTTTATGAAAAGCTTGGCTTTTATCCCAGCCATGAAGCGATTGATTTTTATCACCGCTATCGTGAGGATATTGCGCTGTTGGCAGAGATGGGGATTCACACATTTCGTACTTCTATTAGTTGGCCGAGGATTTTTCCGGGAGGAGACGATAAGGAGCCGAATGAAAAGGGACTGGAATTCTATGACAGGCTTTTTGATGAATGTCATCGTTATGGTATAGAACCATTGGTCACGTTATGCCATTTTGATACCCCTTATGCTATGGTAGAAAAATATGGGGGATGGAGAGACAGAAGAGCGATTGATGCTTATTGCCGTTACTGTGAGACAGTATTGAAACGCTATAAAGGCAAGGTAAAATATTGGATTACGTTTAACGAAATCAATATGATCACACATATCCCGTTTATTGGCGGCGGGGTTCTGGTAGAGCAGGATTCCAACAAAAATCAGACGATTTATCAGGCGGCACATCATCAGCTGGTTGCCAGTGCAATGGTTACAAAAATGGCTCATGAAATCGATGCAGAGAATCAGGTGGGCTGTATGCTGGCTGCCGGAAGCTTTTATCCGTTTAGTTGTCACCCGGATGATGTGATGGCCAGCGTGGAAAAAAATCACGAAAATTATCTATTTATTGATGTGCAGTCCAGAGGGGCCTATCCAGGGTATGCAAAGCGTCTGTTTGAAGAAAAAGGAGTTTCGCTGGATATCCGGGAAGGAGAAGAAGAGCTATTGAGAGAAAATACGGTAGATTATATTGCATTCAGCTATTATTCTTCCCGTTTGATTGGAACCAGCGAGGAAGCGAAGAAAAATGTGGCAGATGGAAATGCGGTAACGACATTGAGAAATCCTTATCTGGATATCACAGCATGGGGGCGCCAGATAGACCCGGTAGGCCTGCGGATTACCATGAATGATCTGTATGATCGATACCAGAAGCCTTTGTTCATAGTGGAAAATGGTCTTGGGTGTGAGGATATTCCGGAGGCGGACGGCAGCATTTGTGATGACTACCGGATTGATTACACAAGGGAACATATCATTCAGATGAAGGAAGCGATTCGAGATGGTGTGGAATGTATGGGATATTTGCCATGGGGAACGATTGATCTGATCAGTGCCGGCGGTGGAGAAATGAAAAAGCGCTATGGTTTTATTTATGTGGACCGGGATAATGAAGGGAAAGGAACACTGGAGCGCAGAAAGAAAAAATCCTTTGGCTGGTATCAGAAAGTCATTGCTTCTAATGGTGAGAATCTGGATTGAATAAGGGAAAGTGCCGCTCGATCATCGTTTTGGTGATTGAGCGGCACTTTCTGTTATGGTCAGATTTCATTGATCTTTCTTCTTACATAGGTGGTATGAAGCAGGTGGTGAGCTTTTTCGCTTCCCGGTTCACCCAGATAAGTTTCATAAAGTTCTTTGATAGCCGGATTTTCATGAGATTTGCGAATGGTATCAGCTTTATCGTCATCATACAGGACTTTGGCCCGCAGAGCACGGATGTCGGTGGTGTTGCGTACCCAGCCAGGTTGCTGAGGCTGGCCGCCTCCGTTGACACAGCCGCCAGGGCAGCCCATGATCTCAATGAAGTGATAAGAAGCTTCTCCGCTTTTTACCCGGTTCAATAATTCTCTGGCATTTCCCAGACCGGATGCAACAGCTACCTTTACATCCATGCCAGCCACATGATAGGTGGCTTCCTTGATGCCTTTTGTGCCGCGGACTTCCGTAAAATCTACATTTTCCAGTTCTTCACCGGTCAGTGTTTCTACAGCAGTACGCAGAGCTGCTTCCATGACGCCGCCTGTGGCTCCGAAAATGGTTCCGGCTCCTGTGCTCAGACCTAATGGTGTATCAAAGTCTTCGTCTGGAAGGTTCTGGAATTTAATGCCGCATTTGCGGATCAGCCGTGCCAGTTCTCTGGTAGTCATGGCGAAGTCTACGTCCGGCATTCCGTTTGCAGCCTGATTATCTCTTCCAATTTCAAATTTCTTTGCGGTACAGGGCATGACAGATACGGATACAATATCTTTCGGATCAATGCCGGCTTTCTCTGCATAATAAGATTTGGCAATGGCGCCAAACATCTGCTGGGGTGATTTGCAGGAAGAAAGGTTTTCGGTCATATCCGGGAAGTAATGCTCACAGTATTTTACCCAGCCTGGGGAACAGGAAGTGATCAGAGGAAGGACTCCTCCGTTTTTCACCCGTTCTATAAATTCATGAGCTTCCTCCATAATGGTCAGGTCGGCGGCAAAATCCGTATCGAATACTTTGTCAAAGCCGATCCGTCTTAAGGCGGCTACCATTTTTCCTTCTGTATTGGTTCCGATAGGATAGCCAAATTCTTCACCCAGAGCAGCTCTTACAGAAGGAGCTGTCTGAACAATAACATGTTTGGCGGGATCAGAGATAGCAGCCAGAACCTGATCGGTACAGTCTTTTTCCTGAAGAGCGCCAGTGGGGCAGACAGCAATACATTGTCCGCAGGATACACAGCTGGTCTCTCCCAGACCCATGTCGAAAGGAGAGCCGATAAAGGTGGCGAAACCTCTCATATTGGCACCGATCACGCCGATTCCTTGTACTTTTTCGCAGACTGCCACACAGCGGCGGCAGAGAATACATTTACTGTTGTCACGAAGCATATGGGCGGCACTGTCATCAATTTCTGATGGCGTTTTTTCTCCATCGTAGTAGCCGTCATCTTCTACTCCCAGTTCTTTACAGAGCTGCTGCAGTTCACAGTTTCCGCTCCTTACACAGGAAAGACATTTCCGGTCATGGTTAGACAGGAGCAGCTGCAGGGTTTTTCTTCTGGAATCCAGTACTTTGGGAGTATTGGTCCAGACTTCCATGCCTTCATTGATAGGATATACGCAGGAGACAACCAGGCTCTTGGCTCCTTTGACTTCTACGACGCACATACGGCAGGCGCCGATTTCATTGATTTCTTTTAAATAACACAGCGTGGGAATTTCAATATGTGCAAGCCTGGCAGCTTCCAGGATCGTGGAACCCTTGGGAGCAGAAACTTCCATGCCGTTGATTTTGATTGTGATGTTCTCCATACCGATTGCCTCCCTTACTGTTTGTAGATAGCGCCGAACTTACATTTTTCTATGCAGGCACCGCATTTAATACATTTATCCTGGTCAATGACATGAGGATTCCGTACAGTTCCTGAGATTGCATTGTTCGGACAGTTGCGGGCACACAGAGTACAGCCTTTACATTTGTCGGGATCGATATGATAGGAGAGCAGGGCCTTGCAGACTCCGGCAGGGCATCGTTTCTCCTTGATATGAGCTTCGTATTCGTCACGGAAATAGCGCAGAGTGGAGAGCACCGGGTTAGGCGCTGTCTGCCCCAGACCGCAGGCGGAATTTTCTTTTATGTAATAGCAAAGCTCTTCCAGGCGGTCCAGATCTTCCATAGTGGCCTGGCCTTTGGTGATCTTTGTCAGGATTTCCAGCATACGTTTGGTTCCCACACGGCAGGGAGTACATTTTCCGCAGGATTCTTCTACGGTAAATTCCAGGAAGAATTTGGCAATGTCCACCATACAGTCGGTTTCGTCCATGACGATCAGTCCTCCGGAACCCATCATGGAGCCGATAGAAATCAGATTGTCATAGTCGATGGGAATGTCAAAGTGTTCAGCCGGGATACAGCCGCCGGAAGGTCCGCCTGTCTGTGCAGCCTTGAATTTCTTGCCGTTTGGAATACCGCCTCCGATTTCTTCAATGACTTCCCGAAGAGTAGTACCCATAGGAATTTCTACAAGACCTGTATTGTGAATCTTGCCGCCCAGGGCAAATACTTTGGTTCCTTTTGATTTTTCCGTTCCCATGGAAGCGAACCATTCCGGACCATTTAAGATGATCTGGGGAATATTGGCGTAAGTTTCCACGTTATTCAGGATAGTAGGTTTGCCGAACAAACCTTTCTGGGCTGGGAATGGAGGCCTTGGCCTTGGCTCACCCCTGTTGCCTTCAATAGAAGTCATAAGGGCAGTTTCTTCGCCGCAGACGAAAGCTCCGGCGCCCAGTCTTAAATCAATATCAAAATGGAATCCGGTTCCGAAAATATCATCCCCCAGTAATTCCATTTCCCGTGCCTGGTTGATGGCAATTTTCAGACGTTCTACTGCAATGGGATACTCAGCCCGGACATAAATATATCCCTGGCTGGCACCGATGGCATAGCCTGCGATTGCCATGGCTTCCAGCACTGCATGGGGATCGCCTTCCAGAATAGAACGGTCCATGAATGCACCGGGGTCTCCCTCGTCAGCGTTACAGCAGACGTATTTCTGATCAGCGTCATTCTGTTTTGCAAGTTTCCATTTTAAACCGGTGGGGAAACCGCCGCCCCCTCTTCCGCGAAGACCGCTGTCTAAAAGAACCTGGATCACATCATCAGGCGTCATTTCTGTAAGAACTTTTCCAAGTGCCTGGTATCCGCCGGTTCCGATATATTCTTCAATGTTTTCCGGGTTGATGATACCGCAGTTTCTAAGCGCGATACGGTGCTGCTTTTTATAAAAATCAGTGTCGATCAGGGCTTTTACACCGGCAGGTGTAACGGTTTCCTTATAAAGGAGCCTGGTGACTACCCGGCCTTTTAACAGGTGTTCTGATACGATTTCCGGAATATCTTCTACTTTTACCATGGAGTAGAAAGAAGCATCCGGATATACGATCATAATGGGACCAAGGGCGCAAAGACCATGGCAGCCGGTCTGTACGACAGCTACTTCATCAGTCAGCCCGTTTTTTGCCAGCTCTTCTTTCAGAGCTTCTAAAATCTTCTGGCTTCCGGAGGAGGTACAGCCGGTTCCACCGCAAACCAAAACGTGGGAACGATACATAACTTTTCCTCCTTATCTAATTGATGTCAGCAGAAGACAGGGTATAATTTTCTACTACATGGCCGCCGATGAGATGGCGTTCTACAATCTCTGCTGCTTTATCCGGGTTCATTTTAATATAGGTAACTTTAGGTTTGCCAGGCTCCATGACTTCAACAATGGGTTCATACTGGCATAAACCGATACAGCCAGTCTGGGTGACAGCAACATGGTCAGTCAGCCCTTTTTCCTGTACCAGTCTGGATAATGTATTTAATACGGGACGTGCGCCGCTGGCAATTCCGCAAGTTGCCATACCGACCACGACCCTTGTATGTGTATGATCTTCCGCTCTCATGCTTACCTGTCCCTGCATCTTTTCGCGGATAGCTCTCAGTTCTTCAAGAGATTTCATGTTTCTTACCTCCTATCCGGCAAACCATTACAGGTTTGCTCCGCCGTCAGTGTCAAGTTTGTTTTCGGTCAGATAGTCCCAAATATAGCTGGATATTTCCGGTGTATTCAGGGGGATATCTCCCAGAATCGTTCGAAATTCACGGGTGTCCAGAGTAAAGGACTTTTCATCATATTGGTAGGTGTAGAGAAAATCCAGGTCCGGGTGGCATAAAATAAGGGTGTGGATCGTGCTGGTAATATCTCCCAGAGGCATTCGGTCAATATGGGAGAGAACGAAAACAGCGGTAACCACAGTTCCTTTTCCTGGCTGGGATTCTATGGAGAAACTGCCGCCGGTACTTTCTGCCGCATATTTGAAAAAAGGTACCCCAAGTCCGACTTTCCGGGTGGTCCGGGTGGTGAAAAAGGGATCTGTAACATGGGCAACCTGTTCCGGTGTCATTCCGCAGCCATTGTCTTTGATGACCACAGACAGCCGGTCTGCTTTGCAGTCGGCGGATATGCAGATGGTGATCAAAGAAGCTCCAGCCCGCGTGGAATTTTCTGCTACGTCAAGAATATTTAAAGAAATTTCCGGCATCATGGCTTATTGATATTTTGCCAGGATACCTGGAATCTGATCGGGGGTCAGACGTCCGTATACTTCGTCATTGATCATCATGACAGGAGCCAGGCCGCAGGCGCCTACGCAGCGGCAGGAATCCAGGGAAAACTTTCCATCGGGAGTACACTCTCCATTCGTGATTCCCAGGAGCTCTTCCAGCTTTTTGAAAATTTCACCGGAACCTTTCACATAGCAGGCAGTGCCCAAACATACGGAAATCTGATATTTTCCTTTTGGCTGAAGGGCGAACTGGGCATAAAAGGTAGATACGCCATAAATTTTTTCCAATGGAATGCCGGTCTCATCGGAAATCATGGTCTGTACCTCGATCGGGAGATAGCCGTAGATTTCCTGTGCTTTCTGCATAATGGGCATCAGGCATCCTTTGGTGTCTTTGAGCTGGTTAATGGTTTCTTTCAGTTCCATTTCCTGCTCTTTCGTCCCGGAAAAAGGGACTTTTTGTTTTGTGCAAGCCATTTCTAAACCTCCTCATTAAGTCTTGACATTATGCAATATATATCCATATTTTAACACAGCTGTTTATAAAAATCTACTAAAAATAAAGGATTTGATATAAAAATAACAAATTATTTATGTTGATAATTGACAAATGCAATGGTATTCTAGAATTATCTTATCTATAAAATGTGATAAAATGGCAATATAAATAAGGAAAGGACGGGATCGGCTATGACAGTGGAAGATGTTCGGGCTGTGCTGGGAGCAAGGGTATTGGTAGGAGAAGAACACCTGGATCGGGAAGTAAGGACAGCCTGTGGTTCTGATATGATGAGTGATGTATTGGCTTTTTCCAAGGATCATGGAGTCCTTCTCACTGGGCTGACCAATCCTCAGGTGGTGCGGACAGCAGAGATGCTGGATATTGTATGTATTATTTTTATCAGAGGGAAAAAAGCGGATCAGGTTCTTTTGGATATGGCCAGAGAGCGGGATCTGGTGGTGCTGGAAACGGGGCATCGTATGTTTACAGCTTGCGGTATGCTTTATGAAGCCGGCTTGCGGGGAGGTGCGATCTGATGGAGGCCATCGTATTAAAATATGAAATTTCTCCTGATGATTTTACCAGAGCCGGGGAAGCCAGCAGCGATGTGAAGAATAAACTGAAGCAGATGGGGGTGGCGCCGGAAGCTGTGAGAAAGGTAGCGATTGCCATGTACGAAGGGGAGATTAACATGGTAATCCACGCAAAAGGCGGAGAAATCACCGTTACCATTACCCCGGAAAAGATTGTCATGGAGCTGGCTGATGTGGGACCGGGAATTCCGGATGTGGAACTGGCCATGCAGGCGGGATATTCTACGGCACCTGATGAGATACGGTCACTGGGATTTGGGGCTGGTATGGGGCTTCCGAATATGAAAAAGTATTCGGATGATATGAAGATTGATACGGAAGTGGGCGTGGGTACCACGATTACAATGGTGGTGAATTTATAATGGATAAATTTTATCATTCTGTTCATCTGGATGAAAAGCTGTGCCGGGGCTGCATTAATTGCATTAAGCGCTGCCCTACCCAGGCAATCCGGGTAAGGAACGGAAAAGCAAGGATCAACAGTAAATTCTGCATTGATTGCGGGGAATGTATCCGGGTATGCCCTCATCATGCCAAGCAGGCTTCTTATGACAGCCTGGATACTATGAAAACATATCAGTATACCGTGGCCCTTCCGGCTCCCTCTCTGTACAGCCAGTTTAATAACCTGGAAGATGTGAATATCCTGCTGAATGCCCTGCTTTTGCTGGGATTTGACGACGTGATGGAAGTGAGTGCAGCTGCGGAACTGGTCAGTGAAGCAACCAGGGAGTATCTGGCGGAACATCAGGAAAATCTGCCGATGATCAGTACAGCCTGCCCGTCAGTGGTGAGACTGATTCGGGTAAGATTCCCCAATCTGATTCCCCATCTTCTGCCATTGAACCCGCCTGTAGAAGTGGCGGCTTGTATGGCGGCTAAGAAGGCTATGGAAGAAACCGGACTGAAAAGGGAAGACATCGGTATCTGTTTTATTTCCCCCTGTCCGTCAAAGGTTACTTATGCGAGAACTCCTCTCGGAGTGCAGACCAGCCAGATTGACCGGGTATTTGCCATTAAAGATGTATATCCCAGGCTGCTATCCTGTATGAAAGCGGTAGGGGAGGACCCGAAAGAGATTGGGACTTCCGGAAAGATTGGAATCAGCTGGGGAAGGAGTGGGGGAGAGGCAGGAGGTCTGTTTACAGAAAGTTACCTGGCTGCAGACGGGATTGAAAATGTGATACGGGTATTGGAAGACCTGGAAGACCAGAAGTTTACCAATCTTCAGTTTGTAGAGCTGGACGCCTGCAGCGGCGGCTGTGTAGGCGGTGTACTGACAGTGGAAAATCCCTATGTGGCAGAAGTGAAATTAAAGCGTTTGAGAAAGTATATGCCGGTAGCCAGAAGCCATATGGACGTGGAACATACGGAAGAATATATGAGATGGACGGGAAATGTGGATTTTGAACCGGTGTTTTCATTGGGGCAGAATATTATGGAAAGTTTTGCCAAGCTGAATCAGGTGGAACGTCTGCTGGGGCGTCTGCCAGGTCTGGACTGCGGTTCCTGTGGGGCGCCTACCTGTAAGGCACTGGCAGAGGATATTGCCAGGGGAGAGGCAAGGGAGGAAGACTGTGTCTATTATCTGAGGGAGAGCCTCCATAAGCTGTCTACGGAAGTTTCACGCCTGGCTGATGATATGGCGGCCGGAGAAAAAGACGGCAAAGAAACGCTTCGTCTGCTGAAGGAGTATATCCAGAAAATTTCTGATGATATGGCAAAACTAGATGAGGAAAAGAGGTAGGGAACCATGACCGTACAGGAGTTGATTGATGGAAAAGAGTATGAGGTGTTAAATCCGGGAGAGGATACGGGACGCCGGATCGAGACAGTGTTCTGCTGTGACCTGCTCAGCGTTGCTATGGGGAAGGCTCCGGCTGATTGTGCCTGGGTTACCGTGATGGGAAATATGAATACCCTTGCAGTGGCTGTGCTGACGGAGGCTGCCTGTGTGATTCTGGCGGAGGGAACGGTTTTAGATGAGACAGCATTGAAAAAAGCCGGTGAACAGGGGATTACGGTACTCAGGACAGAGGCCCCTGTTTTTGAGACCGCTATGGAAATCTATAAAATGCTGTGAGTGTTATGAGGGAGGTGGAAGCTTGGAACTGTTTTATGACCTGCATATTCATTCCTGCCTGTCTCCCTGTGGTGATGATGATATGACACCGGCTAATATTGCAGGTATGGCGGCAGTAAAAGGATTGGATGTGATTGCGGTAACAGACCATAATTCCTGCAGAAACTGCGAGGCAGCCATAGAGGCCGGCAAAGAATATGGAGTGCTTGTCATTCCAGGTATGGAAATCTGCACGGCGGAGGAGGTTCATGCCGTCTGTCTGTTTCCGGGATTATCAGAAGCGATGGATTTTGACCGTATGGTATACAGGAGTCTGCCTCCGGTAAAAAACCGGCAGGATATTTTTGGAAAGCAGCAGATCTATGATTGTAAGGACCAGATATGTGGGGAAGAAGAAATCCTGCTGATCAATGCCTGCCAGATTTCCTTTGACCATATCTGGAATATGGTAAGAGAGCGGGGCGGGGTTATGTTTCCTGCTCATATTGATAAGAATGCCCACAGCCTGATCTCCAATTTGGGATTTATACCACCAGACAGCCAGTTTGGTACGGTGGAGCTGAAAGACATGGGAAAACTTCATGAATTAAGGCGGACCCATCCTTATCTGGAACGCTGCCGGATTATCAATAATTCTGACGCCCATTATCTGCAGGATATGAAAGAACCGGAAAGAACGATTGCAGTAAAAGAAAAACGTGCAGCAGCCGTGATTGAGGCCCTTTTATAGAGGGACCGGCAGCGGCTGCTGCACGTTTTGTATGGTAATTTACAGACTGTCGGCAATCTCGTAAAGAAGACGTTCGGAATCTTCCCAGCCCAGGCAAGGGTCTGTGATGGATTTTCCGTAACAGTGTTCGGAGACTTTCTGACAGCCCGGTTCCAGATAGCTTTCGATCATGACGCCTTTTACCAGATCTTTGATCTCAGAAGAATGGCGGCGGCTGTGAAGGACTTCCTTCACGATACGGATCTGTTCCAGATATTGTTTGTTGGAATTCGAGTGGTTGGCATCTACGATACAGGCCGGATTCTTCAGATCTCTTTCCTGATACAGGTTATACAGGAGAATCAGGTCCTCGTAGTGGTAGTTGGGCAGGCACTGACCGTGCTTGTTGACGGCCCCTCTCAGAATGGTGTGGGTCAGAGGATTTCCGTGAGTTTTCACTTCCCACTCTCTCATGATAAATTCGTGGCCGGTCTGAGCGGCAACTACGGCGTTCAGCATAACAGACAAGTCACCGCTGGTGGGATTTTTCATACCCACAGGGACATCACAGCCGCTGCAAACCAGGCGGTGCTGCTGGTTTTCCACAGACCGGGCGCCAACGGCGATATAGGACATGATATCATTCAGATAACTGACATTTTCCGGATACAGCATTTCATCAGCTGTGGAAAAACCGGTTTCTTCCAGAACTTTCATGTGCAGACGCCGTATGGCATGAAGCCCTTCTGACATGCTGGGGCTTTTTTCAGGATCAGGCTGATGGAGCATACCTTTGTAACCCAGCCCGGTAGTCCGTGGTTTGTTGGTATAGATCCTGGGAATCAGAAGAAGCTTCTCTGCTACTTTTTCCTGTACCTTTGCCAGCCGGTGGGCATAATCCAGGACAGCATCTTCATGGTCCGCAGAGCAGGGGCCGATGATCACAAGAAAACGGCTGCTCTCGCCGGTAAAGATTTTGCCCAGTTCCTTATCTGTTTCTGCTTTTATAGCGGCCAGGTGGGCAGGCAGAGGGAACTGCTCTTTGATTTCTGCCGGGGTGGGCAGCTTTTGTATGAATTCAAAACTCATTTGTATTTCCTCCATTTGGCAGGGTAGTAAATTCTTTTAAAAAAAGTAATCAATTCGTAAATTGACCGACCCTTGATTGTACATTATAATATAAAAACATTCAGTGAGCAAGGAGGAATAGAAAATGAAAAAGATTATCTATACAGCAGGAGTGACCATGATGGCGGTCCTGGCATTTGGTCTGGCTGCTTGCGGAAATGGTCAGAGTACCGGAAATGCTTCTCAGGCCCAGACAGAGGCAGCCAAGGAACTTCCGGAATTATCAGAAGTATTTGATGCAGTAAAAGATGCTTATGGAGAAGATTATCTTCCCAGTATGGAGATTGACCAGGAAACCTTGCAGGCAGCATATGGTATTGATGAGAGCCTGTATGAGGAATTTAAAGGGGAGGCTCCTATGATGAGTGCCCATGTGGATACGTTCCTGGCTATCCGGGGAAAGGAAGGAAAAGGTGAGGAGATTGAAGGAATTCTGGAGGAGTATCGGAACAGTCAGATAGAAAATTCTTTCCAGTATCCTATGAATATGCCGAAATTGGAAGCGTCTCAGGTAGTACGCCATGGCGATGATGTTTATTTTGTCATGCTGGGTGCTTATAACAATGATGAAACGGATGAAGCAGCTCTTCTCACGTTCTATCAGGATCAGACGAAAATTGGTGTGGATATGATAGACAGTTATTATGAGGACTAAATAGATGGTATTCAGCAGTCTGTTATTTTTGTTCCGGTTTCTTCCGGCGATGATTTTGGCATACTATGCTGTTCCAAAGAGGTTCCGCAATGGGGTTCTGTTCCTTGGGAGCCTCATTTTTTATGGCTGGGGAGAGCCGGTCTACATCACTCTTTTGATATTTTCCACTTTGGTGGATTTTTTCCACGGAAAAGTCCTGGGAAAACTTCTGGAACAGGGGAAAAAAGAGAAGGCAAGGTGGGTGGTGGCTTCTTCGGCAGTCATCAATCTGGGACTTTTAGGATTTTTTAAATATGGAAATTTCCTTGTGGAAACAGCAAATCATCTGACAGGTTCCGGCATTACGATACCGGAGCTGGCTCTCCCCATTGGAATTTCTTTTTATACGTTTCAGACTATGTCTTATACCATTGACGTTTACCGGGGAAAGGCCCAGGTACAGAACGATATCATTGCATTCGGCGCCTATGTATCCATGTTTCCTCAGCTGGTGGCAGGCCCCATTGTGCGTTACAGTACCATAGCTGAGGAACTGGACCAGAGGAAGGAAACCTGGAGCCAGTTTGAGGAAGGGGTAAGGATTTTCCTGATAGGATTAGCCAAAAAAGTCCTGATTGCCAATCGGATCGGAGCTGTGTGGTCGGAAATACAGGGGCTTCCGGAAGCGGATCGGACAGTGGTCCTCCTGTGGCTGGGAATGTTTGCGTTTGGAATGCAGATATACTTTGATTTTTCCGGATATTCGGATATGGCGGTGGGACTGGGGCGTATGTTCGGTTTCCATTTTCCTGAAAATTTCCGGTATCCCTATCAGGCAAAAAGTGTGACGGAATTCTGGCACAGATGGCATATTTCACTGGGTACCTGGTTTAAGGAATATGTCTATATTCCTTTAGGAGGAAACAGGAAGGGCCAGGCCCGCCAGGTCATAAATATCATGACAGTCTGGCTGCTTACCGGGTTATGGCATGGGGCTGGCTGGAATTTTCTTGCATGGGGCGGATATTTTGGAATTCTTCTTTTACTGGAAAAGCTGATCTGGAAGAAGAGGCTGGAAGGCCTTCCAGCAGGAGTTCAGTCTCTGTATACCCTTCTGGCAGTATTTTTTGGCTGGATCTTATTTGCCCATGACAGCCTGGCAGAAGGAAGCCGGTATCTGTGGCAGATGTGGGGACTGGGAGGGCTTCCCTTTACCAGCGGCAGGTCCTGGTATCTTCTTTTTACCAGCCTGCCTCTTATGCTCCTTACTTGTGTCGGGTCTACGGAAAGTGTAAAAAGGCTCTGGGACCGGCTGGCAAACAGGCAGTGGGTGAGGGCAGCAGCTCCTGTGGTGGCAGGAGGTATGCTGATCCTTTGCATTGCCTATCTGGTGGATGCAGGATATAATCCGTTTCTTTATTTCAGGTTTTAGGAGGATGTCTATGAAACGATTATTCCAATTATGGAAAAAGTATGGAATCTCCTGTCTGGTCCTGGTGATCCTGTTCGGATGGGCATCAGCAGAAATTTTGCTGCCGGACCAGGCATTTTCCCAGACGGAAAACCGATATCTTCAGAGACTTCCGGAATTTTCCCTGAAGGCTCTTCTGGACGGTTCTTACGGGAAGAAATACGAAGCTTATCTGAGTGACCAGTTTCCGGTCAGGGATCAGCTGGTGGCGTTGAAGACAGAGGCAGAGCTGATTCAGGGTAAGGAAGATGTGAATGGAGTTTATATTGGAAAAGACGGATATCTGATGGAACGGTTTGAACGGGAAGATATAGAGACAGAGCAGATGGAGCAGAATCTGAAGGACCTGGCAGGATTTCTGGAGGAAGAGGGGGAGCGGTTAGGGAAAGACCGGGTCAGGGGAATGCTGGTTCCTTCCGCATCTCAGATCCTGAAGGAGAAACTGCCATTTCTGGCAGCACCCTATGACCAGGGGCTGGTCATGGGAAAACTGAGGGGGCTTCTGGAATCGCCGGAACAACTGGTAGATCCGGAAACCGTTCTGAACGAACACAGGGAAGAGGAAATCTATTATAAGACAGACCATCACTGGACGATGCTGGGAGCTTACTACGGGTACCGGGCCTGGGCGGAGAGTATAGGACTGGAACCTTATGAGATCTGTGACTTTGACCGGAAAACGGTGACAGAAGAGTTTTTCGGGACGGTACAGGCAAAAGTGAACAGGAAAACAGAACCGGACACGATGGAACGATGGTCCCTGAAAAAGGAAGAGGGAGAGCTTCAGGTGTTTTATGATGAAAGCGAAGAGGCTGGGGAAATGTATACCCAGGCGGCGCTGGAAGGAAGGGACAAGTACCGGTTTTATCTGGACGGGAATCATGCCCTGACGGAAATCAGAAATTCCAGCGGGGAAAGCCAGGGAAGGAAGCTGGGTGTGGTCAAAGATTCGTACGGCAACAGTTTTGCCCCGTTTGCAGCCTGTCATTTTGATATGGTATTTCTCATAGATTTACGGTACTTCAATGGCAATATCCGGGAATTCCTCAAAGAGCAGGGAGTGACAGATCTGCTGGTTCTCTACCGGATACCCGGATTTGCGGCAGAGGAGACCATATGGAAACTGTGACGGCAGATATTTTGCTTGTCAGGCAGGAAAGGTTATGATATTTTATTATGGATAACATACTTTGGAGAAATTGAGAGAGTGGGACTATGAATCAGGCTGAACGGATAAGGATTGGAAATATGCTTGCAGTAATAGGAGGAATCTGCTGGGGATTTTCCGGCTGCTGCGGACAGTTTTTATTTCAGGAAAAAGGGGCTACGGCAGAATGGCTGGTATCTGTCCGTCTGCTGGCGGCGGGAGTACTGCTGATCCTGGCAGGATTTATGAAGAGCGGAAAAGGGAATCTGGCGGTATTCCGGAACCGTAAGGATACGGTTCATCTGGCGATTTTCGCCATTGCCGGAATCATGATGGCTCAGTATCCTTATTTTGTGGCGATCCAGTATTCCAATGCAGGGACAGCTACGGTGCTTCAGTATCTGTTTCCGGTTATGATCCTGATGGTGGTGTGCGTGCAGGAAAAGCGTTTTCCGGTAAAGGTGGAGCTGGCTGCGATCGCGCTCTGCCTGGCTGGGACTTTTATCCTGGGAACCCATGGAAATTTCGGAGAACTTTCCTTAACGCCCAAGGCCCTGGTATTCGGGCTTTTATCGGCTGTGGGAGCAGTGCTTTATAATATGATACCGGGAAATCTGATGAAAAAATATGGCATCTGCCAGATCCTGGGCTTTGGTATGCTGCTGGCAGGAATCGTGCTGGGGCTTACAGTCCGTCCCTGGGACTGTCCTGTCATATGGGATATGGAAACCGTATTTGCCCTGTTCGGGGTGGTGATCGTAGGGACGGCAATTGCATTTGGACTTTATCTGACTGGGGTGGCAGTGATCGGTCCTTTTAAAGGCAGTCTGTTCGCCAGTATGGAGCCGGTTTCGGCGGTAGTGATCTCCTTCCTGTGGTTAAAAACGGCATTTGCCTGGATTGATGTGGTTGGATTTGTAATGATTCTGGGCACTGTGGTATTGCTTACGGTATATCAGGGAAAATCCTGATCATATGGGGTTGACAAAGTGTGTGCCCTATCCTATAATACAGATAATTTCAGACTCAAAGGCAGAGAAGAGAAGAAGTAGCTTTCGGAAAGAGCGGACAGAAAGCAGCCGGCAGATGAGAGGCGCACGTGTCACCGGAAGGGAATACATCTCGGAGCTGCGCCCCAAACAGTTTTACTCAGTAGGCGGCGACGGAGTGGCGAACGTTATTCTCGCCGGAGTATGTTGGTACTCCATGAGGCAGACAGTGCGAGTTGTCTGTGAATAAAGGTGGTAACACGAGCGGCGGTCTCGTCCTTTTGGACGGAACCGCCTTTTTATTTGAACGATATAGCAAGAAAAGGAGAATGAAGATGCAGATTTATGAAGAACTGGTTGCCAGGGGACTGATCGCTCAGGTAACCAACGAAGAAGAAATCAAAAATATGGTGAACAATGGAAAAGCAACGTTTTATATCGGTTTTGATCCGACGGCAGACAGCCTTCATGTGGGACATTTTATGGCTCTTTGCCTGATGAAACGTTTGCAGATGGCAGGAAACCGTCCGATCGCCCTGATCGGCGGCGGAACCGGTATGGTGGGAGACCCTTCCGGACGTACAGACATGCGCCAGATGATGACAGAAGAGATGATCGAACACAACTGCGAGTGCTTTAAAAAACAGATGAGCCGTTTTATTGATTTTTCTGATGGAAAAGCTCTGATGGTAAACAATGCGGACTGGCTTCTGAAACTGAATTATGTGGAACTGTTAAGGGAAGTGGGTGCCTGCTTCAGCGTAAACAATATGCTCCGTGCGGAATGTTATAAGCAGAGAATGGAGAAAGGCTTAAGTTTCCTGGAATTTAACTATATGATCATGCAGAGTTACGATTTTTATGAGCTGTTCCAGCGCTATGGCTGCAATATGCAGTTTGGCGGTGATGACCAGTGGAGCAATATGCTGGGCGGTACAGAGTTGATCCGCCGGAAACTGGGAAAAGATGCTCATGCTATGACAATCACTCTGCTGCTGAATTCAGAAGGAAAGAAAATGGGAAAAACCCAGTCGGGAGCTGTATGGCTGGATCCGAATAAGACTTCACCGTTTGAATTCTATCAGTACTGGAGAAACGTAGCAGATGCAGATGTATTGAAATGCCTGCGTATGCTCACGTTCCTGCCGCTGGAACAGATTGATGAAATGGATCAGTGGGAGGGAAGCCAGCTGAATCGTGCGAAAGAAATCCTGGCATATGAACTTACAGCCCTGGTGCATGGAGAAGAAGAGGCAAAGAAAGCGGAAGAAGCATCCAAGGCATTGTTTTCCGGAACAGGAAATTCTGAAAATATGCCTACATTTGAACTGTCAGAGGAAGATTTTGAAAATGGAAAAGTTGGGATTCTGACGATTCTCCAGAAGTCCGGTCTGACTTCTTCCCGTTCTGATGCAAGAAGGAATGTGGAACAGGGAGGAGTTTCCGTGGATGGCCAGCAGGTGAAGGATATTAAGGCTGAGTTTACCAAAGAGGAAATTGGAAGTGAAGGAATTCTTGTAAAAAGAGGCAAAAAGAATTTCATGAAGGTAGTTGTGAAATAAGAGTATCTTTTATATGAAAACTGCCGGGCAGCTGAATGATCCAGCTGCCCGGCAGTTCTTTTTGTATCTCATTTCATAATTTTAATAAAAGGCTCCTGTACTATCAGGAGTAAATGTGTGGGCAGAGGTGAGCATACTGCCGTCTGCCGTCATATAATAGGTTTTTCCGTCAACCTGAATGAAACCGCGTTCCATGATTCCTGTTTCCGGATTCAGATAATACCATTTTCCGTTATCCTGAAGCCAGCCGTATGCCAGAGAACCGTCAGCATTTTTATAAGTCCACTCAGCGTCTGAGGTTCCGGCAGTTCCGGAAGTAAGGATCCAGCCGCTCTGATTTTCCTGGGAACCGGGAGCGTAAGGCTGGAACATCATGATTTTGGAAGCAGTATTGGAAGCATCAGACCATACCAGACAGTGGGCACCTGGATAAAGATTTTCCAGGACAAGCATGTTTCTGGTAAGATATGGAGTGATGGAGCAGGTATCCGGTACCTGGAATGTAAGACCGTCCACAGAGGTAAGGGTATATCCGCTTCCGTTTTTTTCCATAGAAGCTACTTCTATGTAATCAGGAACTTTAAAGTCTGCAGGAATACGAGCCAGGATCACTGGAGATGAAGTCTGAGGCGGAAGGCTCATAGTCATAGCCGGACCTACATAGGCATAGACAGATTCTCCGTCAGAAATCTGATCTAGGGAAAGAGGCATGCCGCTGACAGCATCCAGAATCTTAGTTTCTTCGGAAAGATTGATGACAATATCTCCGGAAGATGATGAGGAACTGTGGTTGTCAATAGTCAGACGGCTATCGGATTCTTTGGTTACAGGTCCCCATATCCGGGTGGGGGATAGCTGGGAAGCAGATGCCGGAAAGGTACTTCCTGTGGCAGCCAGTATGGCAGCGCAAAAACAGGCCAGAAGCTGATATCTTTTTTTCATAAATAAAGTCCTCCTGATTCGTTGATTTTGATATCAATATTATAGCAAAGGAGAAACCGGTAGGGTAGAAAGATAAGCTTAAAGAATCCTTACTTTTTTCTGTTCAGACGGATGTCTTCCAGATATTCAAAAAGACTGGCATCTATATTGTCAAAAAGCCTGTTTTTTCTGGAAGGTGTTTTTTCCAGATGCTGGGAGCGTATTTCCTGATTGGTTTCCCGGATTTCTTTTGCCAGATCTCTGGCGGAAAGCCGGACAGCGCCTTTTCCCAGGATAATGACCTGTTCCAGACGGTCAGAAGTGGCAACCCGCACATGATGGGTACGGCCGATCTCCTGGGTTACTTTTTCAATATACTGGTCAGCTGTTTCTGCTTCTTTGGTAAAAATCACATGGATATTATGATACTGGATCACTTCTCCCGGATTACCTTTTACTTTATAACCGTCAAAGACCAGGATTACCCGGCATTTACGGAATCCCTGATAATTGGAGAGAATATCCTGAAGCTTTAAGCGAGCGGAATCCAGATTGGTTTCAGCCAGCTGTTTTAGCTCAGGCCAGGCAAATATAATGTTGTATCCGTCCACTAATAGATAGTCTGCCATGGGAGAAATCCTTTCTTCTATTATTATGTGTACTGCTTAATATTGTAGGGGGTAGGAAGGGGCTTGTCAAGATGAGCAGAGCTTCCCGGAAACCTTACAGATCCCGGGAACAAAAAAAGCTTGCAATAAGGACGTTTTTGTAAGATAATGATACCATTGGGAAATTAAGAGTAAAAATACTGACTATGACAGAACGAGGAGAGTGCAATTATGAAACCGTATGTGGAAATGACAAAAGAAGAATTGGAATTGCAGAGAAAAGAACTGGCGGAGCAGTATAAGGAGATGCAGGAAAGGGATCTGCGCCTGGATATGTCCAGAGGAAAACCCAGCCTGGCTCAGTTGGATCTGTCTATGGGAATGATGGACGTTCTCAGCAGTAAAGATGATCTGACCTGTGATGATGGCACTGATTGCCGGAATTACGGCTGCCTGGACGGGATTCATGAGGTGAAAGAACTGATCGCAGATATGATGGAGGTGGCTCCTGATAATGTGATCATCTATGGAAATTCCAGCCTGAATGTGATGTATGATACGGTAGCTCGTTCTATTACCAATGGAGTAATGGGAAGTACCCCATGGGGAAAACTGGATAAAGTAAAGTTTTTATGTCCGGTTCCCGGCTATGACAGACATTTTGCTATTACAGAATATTTTGGGATCGAGATGATCAATATACCTATGACAGAAGAAGGACCGGATATGGATATGGTGGAAGAACTGGTATCTTCTGATGAAACCATTAAGGGTATCTGGTGTGTTCCCAAATATTCCAATCCTCAGGGATATTCCTATTCGGATGAAACCGTAAGAAGATTTGCCAGGTTAAAGCCGGCTGCCCGGGATTTCCGTATTTACTGGGATAACGCATATACCATCCATCATCTGTATGACCATGACCAGGACCATTTGCTGGAGATTCTTCAGGAATGTAAGCGGGCAGGAAATCCAGATTTGGTTTATAAATTTGCTTCTACGTCAAAGATCAGTTTTCCAGGGTCTGGAATTGCGGCTCTTGCAGCATCTCCCAATAACCTGGAAGATATCAAAAAGCAGCTGTCTATGCAGACCATCGGCCATGATAAGGTAAATCAGCTGCGTCATGTAAGATTCTTTAAAGGCATCCACGGAATGATGGAACATATGCGGAAACATGCGGATATTCTGAGACCGAAGTTTGAAGCTGTGGATAATATCCTGGAGAGAGAACTGGGAGGTCTTGGCATTGCCCAGTGGACGAAACCCAAGGGAGGATATTTTATTTCCTTTGATTCCATGGAAGGCTGTGCAAAAGAGATTGTAGCAAGATGCAAAAAAGCAGGAGTGATTTTGACCGGCGCAGGAGCTACTTATCCTTATGGAAAAGATCCTCATGACAGCAATATCCGTATCGCACCTTCCTATCCGCCGCTGGCAGATCTGGAACTGGCCACAGAGCTGCTTTGCCTGTGTACAAAACTGGTAAGTGTGGAAAAGCTTCTGGCAGGAATGAAATAGAATAGAGATAAAAAATTCCCGGCGATTGGATATCGTCGGGAATTTCTGAAATATGGGAAAAGATATCAGGTAACAGAAAAGAGGATCAGGTTGACAAAAGACTGGAAGGCAAGAGTCTGATATTTATCCTGAAGGAATGTGACATGGGTTGTGCAGGACAGATTGAAGTCCTGAATATCCAATTCGGTAAGCGTACCTTCTGCCAGTTCCCGTTGTGCCAGGCTCCTTGGTAAAATGGTGATTCCCAGTCCCCGTTTTGCGGCATTGAGAAGAACGGCACAGCTGCAGCTGGTCCAAACCGGTACTGGAGCAATATTATAAAAGAGAAAGGCACTGTCTACCATCTGACGGATCACACTTCCAGGCTCTCTGAGCAGGAGAGGCTGTTTGGCCAGTTCTGATGCAGTCAGAGAAGATGCAATGGTCAGGGGATTGGAGGGGGAACAAAGAACAGCCAAAGGTTCCGTGGCTACCGGAACTTTTACAAAACGCTCGTGATCCATCATTCCTTCCGTAAGAGCCATATCGATTTCATAGCGGAGCAGAAAGTCTTCCAGCTGGTTTTCTCCGGCTACGGTGATCCGTGCCTGAATGTCTGGATGGGCAGTTTGAAATTTTTCCAGTATTGGAAGAAGGATTGTGCTGGCGATGGAAGGAGTGGCTCCGATTTTTAGAGTAGGCTGTATATCCATGCCTTTGAAACTCCGTTCCAGGTCATCGTAAAGGTCCAGCAACGGAACAACTTTGGAGAGAAACAGACGGCCGGTATCGTTTAAGAGTACTTTTCTGGAAGTACGGTCAAACAGCTGGATTCCCAGGTCTTCTTCCAATTCCCCGATTGTCCTGGAAATAGCTGGCTGGGTAGTAGAGAGACGAGAGGCTGCTTTTGTAATACTTTCTTCTTCGCATACAACTTTAAAGGTGATGAGTTGCTTTAACTTCATAAAAAATCCTTTCTTATCATAACAAAAATAATATATATAAATATTTGATATAACATTTTAAATAATATCATATCAATAATATAACATATTAGATATTGAAAATCTAGCATATATTCCGAAAATATAATAAAAAGAGGACAGAATGAAAACGAAAATAAAGAAAATTGCCATATATATGTTTGCAGTGCTATGTCTGCAAGGTTGTGGAAAACCAGCGGAACCAATCACAAAGTCTGGTTTTTTACTGAACACATTTGTAACGTTGACGGTATATGATAACGATCAGCAGGAAGTTTTAGAGGAATGCATGGACTTGTGCCGGGAATATGAGGAATTGCTCAGCAAAACAGTGGAGGGCAGTGATGTTTACCGGATCAATCACAGAGAAGCAGGAACCCGGGAGATGGAAGTTTCAGAGGAGACAGCGGAAGTGATCGAAAAGGGTTTGTACTATAGCCGTTTATCCGGAGGAGCTTTTGATATTACCATTGAACCAGTCAGTTCCTTATGGGATTTTACAGCCGCCGAGCCTAAAGTGCCAGACCAGGAACTGATCAGTCAGAATCTGAAAAACGTGGGATATGAGAAAATTTCGGTCAGTGGAAATAACGTACTGTTTCAGGATGACGAGACAAGAATCGATCTGGGAGCGATTGCAAAAGGATATATTGCAGACCGGCTGAAGGAATATCTGGAGAGCCAGGGCGTGGAAAGTGCCATTATCAATCTGGGAGGAAATGTACTTTGTGTAGGAGGACGGCCAGATGGGAAGGATTTCCAGATAGGAATCCAGAAACCTTACGGAGAGCGGAGTGAAACGGTGGCAGCGGTAGCGGTCAATGGAATGTCGGTGGTATCTTCCGGGGTATATGAGCGGCATTTTGTTCAGGATGGAATCAATTACCATCATATTCTGGATCCGTCCACAGGGTATCCTTATGAAAATGGACTGACGGAAGTTACCATTCTTTCGGAGAAGTCTGTAGACGGTGATGGCCTGAGTACTACCTGTTTTTCCCTAGGATTGGAAAAAGGCATGGAACTGGTAGATTCCCTGGAAGGTGTATGGGGGATTTTTATTACAGAAGATGGTGAACTCCACTATTCAGAGGGTATGGAAGACTGGCTGGTGGACGTGGAGTGACAAGCTTTACATTTATTCCCGGCTATACTACAATAACCGGAGACAGACAGGAGAAATAGGGAGAAAAGAGGCGGAAACATGTTTGACAGGATCAGGGACAGATTGTTCAATAAAGAAGTAATTTCTTATTTTATTTTTGGCGTGCTGACTACACTGGTGGATTGGGTTTCTTATCTTATGCTGCGTCAGCCGGCAGGATATAAGATGGCCACTATATTAAGCCAGTTTTTTGCCATTTTATTTGCTTATGTGACCAATAAGATTTTTGTGTTTGAAAATCATGATTTTCATTTCAGACATTTGCTCAGGGAGGCTGCCAGTTTCTTTGCCTGCCGTTTGTTCACTGCGGTGTTCACCTATGTGGCGATGGTAGTTATGGTGGATGGCTTAGGGATACGTCAGGATATTTTGTGTAAAGTAGTGGTATCAGCTATTTCGCTGATCCTTAATTATGTATTCAGTAAGCTGGTCATATTTAGAAAGAAATCGTCGGAGAAAAGTTGATATGAAACAGGAAGAATTTGGAGAGATTTCCAAGGAACTGGACAAGATTCTGGAGACTGTGGAGAGAGGTAATATGAAAAAAGAACCATACAGTGAGGAAGAGGACCTGGTCGTGGAGGAACTTCTGGTAGAAGAAGCAGAAGAAGAGCCGGTGGAAACAGAGGATAAGGACAGGGAAAGGAAAAAACAGGCAGCGTATGTGTTCCGTCCATCTGACGGACTGGCTGCCGCCTTTTTGATTCCGGTCCTGATTATGATCATCATATTTGTGCAGAGAGGCATATTTCCTTTTGGAGAAAATAGTTTTCTGAGGACAGATATGTACCACCAGTATGCTCCGTTTTTTTCTGAATTCCATCATAAGATCAGAAGCGGGGGAAGTCTGCTGTACAGCTGGGATGTAGGGGGAGGAGTGAATTTTGCAGCTCTTTATGCCTATTATCTGGCCAGCCCTCTGAACTGGCTGATCATTCTTTGCCCGAAGGCCTATATCATTGAGTTTATGACGTATATGATCGTGCTGAAGATAGGGCTGAGTGGCCTGTCTTTTGCCTGGTATCTGAGAAAACACTGCAGGACCGGGGATTTCGGAGTAGCCTTTTTTGGGATTTTCTATGCTTTGTCCGGATATATGGCAGCTTACAGCTGGAATATCATGTGGCTGGATTGTATCTGGCTCTTTCCTTTGATCGTTTATGGATTGGAACGCCTGGTGAAAGAAAAGAAGGGCGGCATCTATTGTGTGACATTGGGACTTTCCATTCTTTCCAATTATTACATTTCCATTATGACCTGCATCTTTATGGTGATCTATTTTGCCGGCCTTTTGGTTCTGGAACGGAAGAAGAAAGCTTGGGATTACCTGGTCAACTGTTTCCAGTTTGGTTTCTATTCCTTGCTGGCAGGAGGGCTTGCGGCCTTTGTTCTGCTTCCGGAGATATTTGCCTTACAGATGACTGCTTCCGGGGATTTTAATTTTCCACAGACCTTCAGCAGCTATTTTTCCATCATCGATATGGTGGCAAGACATATTGGGAATGTGCAGACAGAAGTGGGACTGGACCATTGGCCCAATATTTACTGCGGTGTGGCAGTACTTATGCTGTTTTTGCTGTATCTGGCCTGCCGGAAGATTTCCATCAGGGAGAAGGCGGTATACTGCAGCCTGCTTCTGCTCTTTTTTGCCAGCTTTTCCATTAATGTACTGAATTTTATCTGGCATGGCTTTCATTATCCCAACAGCCTTCCATGCCGCCAGTCGTTTATTTATATTTTCCTGATGCTGTTTCTGTGCTACCGGGCGTACAGTTACCTGAAAGAAACTCCCTGGAAGCATATTGTGATCGCATTCTGGGGAGCGGTTTGTTTTGTGCTTCTGGCTCAGGAACTGGTCACGGATGATGCCTTTCATTTTATTGTATTTTATGTGGCAATTTTGTTTTTGGCAGTTTATACAGGTCTGATCTATCTGTATCAGAAGAAATTGGTGAACGGTAATATGCTGGTATTGCTGGCATTGACTGTGGTGAGTGTGGAAGCGGCTGTGAATACAACGGCTACCAGTGTGACGACCACCAGCCGGACTGCCTATATAAAAGACAATCAGGATGTGGAAAAACTGGTATCCGGATTATTGCCGGATGATACGTTTTACCGTATTGAGAAGGTGGGCGCAAAGACAAAGAATGACGGGGCATGGATGAATTTTCCTTCCGTATCCTTGTTTTCGTCCACCGCTAATGCGGATATGACAGAATTCTTTAAAAGAATGGGCTGCGAGGCATCTACCAATGCATACAGCATTGAAGGAAGCACACCTTTGGTAGATTCTTTGCTGTCCATACGATACGGGCTTTACTCCTGGTCCCAGGGGGGAAATCCTCTTTTGACGCTGGCAGGGCAGGAAGGGGAGACCTGGCTGTACCGGAAGGAATATACGCTGCCAGTAGGGTTTGGAATCACCATGGACCTGGAGGATAACTGGCAGCTGGATCTGTCCAATCCGGCAGACGTGCAGAATGACCTGTGTGCAGTGCTGGGAACGGATACCTTGCTGGAAGAAGTATATGGCCAGGACGACGGCAGCCTGTATACCTATACCGTAGAGCAGGAAGGAGATTATTATGCCTATATTTCCAACCGTAAGGTGGAGGAAGTAAAAGTTGCCTGGGGAGAGGAAAGCAAAACCTTTGATAATGTAAACCGGGGATATTTCCTGGAACTGGGACGATGCCAGCCGGGAGAGACGATAGAGCTGAGTGCGGTGAAGGAGGCAGGAACGGACCTTCAGGCCAGGATCTACCGCTTTTCAGACCAGGCATTTCAGCAGATTTATGAAGAACTGAACAGACAGCCCTGGGACCTGACGGAATGGACGGATACCACACTGAAAGGAACGATCCAGATGGAAGAAGCCGGTCTTTTATATACCAGTATTCCTTATGATAAGGGATGGACGGTATATGTGGATGGTGAAAAAGTCAGCACCAGAAAGCTGTTTGATACCTTCCTGACGGTGGAACTGACAGAAGGTGTCCATACGATCGAGATGGAGTACATGCCTCAGGGATTGATACTGGGCCTGGAAGTAACAGCTGCCAGCGCCGTTCTTCTGGTAGTATGTATGGCAGCAGGCGTTTGGGCGGACAGAAAAAGGAGGAGAGAAGATGGAAGTAAGGACGTATCTGGAGAGGCTGGCGTCTAAGGCGCCGGTACCTGGCGGAGGCGGGACTTCTGCTCTGGGAGGAGCCCTGGGGGCTGCGTTAGGGCAGATGGTGGCGAATCTGACTGTGGGGAAGAAAAAATACGCGGCCTGGGAAGAAGAAATGAAAGGGCTTTTGAGGAAGATGGGAGATCTGCAGGAAAGATTCCTGATATTGTCCGGGAAAGATGAGGAGGTTTTTGCCCCTCTGGCAGAAGCTTACCGTCTTTCTGCTGACACGGAAGAAGAAAAATCGGAGAAGGCCAGAGTGATGGAAGAGCGGCTTCTGGAAGCCAGCCAGGTTCCTATGGAAATCATGGAGGTATCCATGGAAATGCTGGAGATTCTGAAGGTGTTGGAAGAAAAAGGGAGCGTTATGGCTGTCAGCGATGTGGGAGTAGGTGTGCAGTTTATCAGAACGGCGCTGACCGGAGCGGCCATGAATGTATTTATCAATACAAAATCCATGAAAAACAGGGAGAAGGCTGAAGAACTGAACCGGAGAGCGGAACAGATGATGGAACAGGGGACCAGAACGGCGGACCAGCTGTATGAAAAGGTGTTTTCCAGGCTGAGGTAAAAAGGAGAAATCGAGATGAAAGTGATCAAAGGAGCGGAAGTTACCGCAGGAATCCAGGCGGAGATAGAAGAGGAGTTGAAGCAGCTGGGAGGTTATATCCCCACCCTTGCAGTAGTCCGGGTAGGAGAACGCCCAGATGATATGTCCTATGAGAAAAATGCCATATCCAGAATGAAAAAATTCGGTATGGGAGCAGTGACTTTCACTTATCCGGAATCCGTTTCCTGGGAAGAGTTTTCCGGAGAATTTCAAAGGATCAATCAGGATGATTCCATTGATGGAATCCTTTTACTCCGCCCCCTCCCTCCCCATCTGCGGGAAAAGGAACTGGAGCGTATGATATTGCCGGAGAAAGATGTGGATGGCATCAGCCCGGAAAATATTGCAAAGGTATTTTCCGGGGATAAGAGCGGCTTTGCTCCCTGTACGGCAGAGGCCGTGATGGAAGTTCTGAACCGGAGCGGTATTCAGATAGCAGGGAAAAGGGCTGTTGTGATAGGAAGAAGCATGGTAGTAGGGAGGCCTCTTGCCATGATGCTGTTGGCAGAGCATGCTACAGTCACTGTGTGCCATACCAGGACAAAAGATCTGGAACAGACCTGCCGGCAGGGAGAAATCCTGGTGGCGGCGGCAGGCCGGGCGGGGATGGTTACAGAAGAGTTCATTGGAGACGGCGCAGCTGTGATTGATGTGGGAATCAATGTGAATGAAGAAGGCCGTCTGTGCGGAGATGTGGATTTTCAGAGAGTGTCAGATTCCGGAAAAGCCGGAGCGCTGACTCCCGTTCCTGGAGGAGTAGGCGGAGTGACAACAGCAGTACTTGGAAAACATCTGGTCCGTGCAGCAGCCGAGGGGATGAGAAAAAGAGGAGAACGGTAAGCAGACGTATATTTTTCCTTCATATGCAGAAACTAGAGATTATGATTGCATATGGAGGAATTTTTTTATGTGGGGAATTATCACGGCGTTACTGTCAGGGGCATTGATGAGCGTTCAGGGAGTACTGAATACAGAAGTGACAAAGCAGACCAGTGTGTGGGTATCGGCCGGCTGGGTACAGCTGACGGCATTTATTACCTGTGTAGCTGCCTGGCTGATGACAGGAAGAGACAGTATTCCTGCATTGATGCAGGTGCACCCCAGGTATATGCTGGCAGGAGGAATCATGGGAGCCTTTATCACTTATACGGTAATCCGCAGTATGGAAAATCTGGGTCCGGCAAAGGCAGCTTTGCTGATCGTGGTGTCTCAGATTCTGGTGGCGTATGGAATTGAACTTCTGGGATTGTTTGGTGTGGAAAAGGCGGTGTTTGAGTGGAAAAAAGCCCTGGGAGCAGCTCTTGCTATTGCAGGAATTGTGTTTTTTCACAGTTGATTTCCTAAGGGGTTTTATGTAAAATAGAAATGTCAGGCTGAGTATGGTTTCCGCTCCGGAAAAGGAGTGAAAACTGTGATGAAACAATACTGGAAATTATGGTGTACCGCTTTGCTGATAGCTGTGATGGGAATCTGTTTCAGCTGCAGCAGCGGCATTTCGGAACATATCAGTGATGAACAGGAGAGCACTGGGGAAAGTCCTCTGACTGAAACAGAGAAATTGCCGGAAACAGAGCCGCCTGTTTATCATTATGTACATATCTGCGGGGAAGTCAAAAATCCCGGCGTGTACCGAATGAAAGAAGGAAGCCGCATTTTTCAGGCTGTGGAGCAGGCAGGAGGTTTCACAGATGAGGCGTCTTCTGAGTATTTAAACCTGGCAGAACTGACAGAAGACGGACTGAAAATTGAGGTACCGTCCCGGGAAGATGTGGAGATGGGAACCGTTCCTTCCTATGCGGTAAGCGGAGAGAGGAATGGAAAGGTGAATATCAATACTGCAGATGCGGAGGAACTGATGACCCTGACAGGTATCGGGGAGTCCAGGGCAGAGGATATCCTAAGGTACCGGGAGGAAAACGGAAAGTTCCATTCTGTAGAAGATATTATGAAAGTCCCCGGTATTAAAGAAGGGGCGTTTGAGAAAATAAAAGATAACATCAGTGTGTAAGCAAGGGGAAGAAAAATGGCAAGAGTATTAGTGGTAGATGATGAAAAACTGATTGTAAAAGGAATCCGCTTCAGCCTGGAACAGGACGGTATGGAGGTGGACTGTGCCTATGATGGGGAAGAGGCTATCAGTATGGCAAAAGCCAGGGAATATGATATTGTATTGTTAGATGTGATGCTGCCAAAATATGACGGTTATGAGGTATGCCAGGCAATCCGGGAATTTTCAGAAATGCCGATCATCATGCTCACAGCAAAAGGAAGTGATATGGATAAAATTCTTGGACTGGAATATGGTGCCGATGATTATGTAACAAAGCCATTTAATATCCTGGAACTGAAAGCCAGGATTAAAGCAATCATGAGGAGAAATTCCAAACGGGGCAGAAACAGCCAGAAACAGGAAAGAAAAGTGGTGACGGCAGGAGACCTGAAAATGGACCTGGAAGCCAGGAGAGTGTTTATCGGGGAGAAGGAGATCAATCTGACTGCGAAGGAATTTGACCTTCTGGAACTTCTTGTCTGCAATCCGAATAAAGTGTACAGCAGAGAAGCGCTTCTTACTTTTGTATGGGGTAATAAAGCCATGGATAATGGAGACGTGAGGACAGTGGACGTTCATGTGAGAAGACTGCGGGAAAAGATAGAGCCAAGTCCCAGTGATCCCAAATATGTGCATACGAAGTGGGGAGTGGGATACTATTTCCGTGCGTAAAAGGCCAGAATAGAAGAACCGTAAGAAAGGAAACGAGATGGATTACAGGATTAGACATGTGGAACAGAAAGACCTGGATCAGGTGACAGCAGTGGAGGCCGTGTGCTTTCCAGAAGCAGAGGCAGCAGGAAAAGAAGATTTCCGTCAGAGGATAGAGGCGTTTCCAGAGAGCTTTTTTGTGGCTGAGGAGAAAGACGGGAATATAATCGGCTTTATCAACGGCGCTGTCACAGGTCATAGGACTATATGTGACGAAATGTTTGAAGACGTTCGCTTTCATGACAGAAATGGAGCGTATCAGAGTGTTTTTGGATTGGATGTGGTACCGGAAAGGCAGGGCCAGGGAGTGGCGTCCGCATTGATGGAACATTTGATAGAAACAGCCAGGGTCCAGGGGAGAAAAGGGGTGATCCTGACCTGTAAGGAGAGACTGATTCCTTTTTATCAGAAGTTTGGTTATCAGAATCTGGGAGTGTCCCAGTCTGTTCACGGCGGTGCTGTGTGGTATGATATGATCCTGGAGTTTTAATATATGAAGATTACAGTCATAGCAGTAGGAAAGATAAAAGAAAAATTTTATGAGCAGGCCATGGCAGAATACCAGAAGAGGCTGAGCCGTTATTGCCGTCTGGAGATCATCCAGGTAGCAGATGAAAAGACGCCGGATGGTGCTTCTGAAATCGTGGAAAATCAGATCAAGGAGAAAGAAGGCGCCAGGATCCTGGCACAGATAAAAGAGGGGGCTTATGTGATCGCTCTGGCGATTGAGGGGGAGATGCTTACCAGCGAAGGGCTGGCGGAAAAAATGGAGAAGCTGGCAGTAACCGGTACCAGCCATATTGTGTTTGTGATCGGTGGTTCCCTGGGGCTTTCCGGGGAGGTGCTGCGCCGGGCGGATTATCGGCTCAGTTTTTCCAGGATGACATTTCCTCATCAGTTGATGCGGGTGATCCTGCTGGAGCAGGTGTACCGGGGATACCGGATCATCAGCGGGGAGCCTTATCATAAATGAGAAATGTGATACATAGATTCCGGCAGGCGGTAAAATATGTGACTCTCACCATGTTGTTCCTGGCAGTGATTGCGGTTACCGTGTTCCTGGTCCGGATCTCCATTGAGCTGGAGCCTGGCCGGGGATATGAAGAAAGCCGGGAAACCAAGGTGTGGGAAACGAAGGAAACGGTTCCGGAAAAGGAGAAAACCGGGCAGGAGGAGAATGGGGAGATCGAACGTTATGAAAGTGGAGAGAACTGTTATGTAAAACAGGAACAGGAGGCGGAAGAGGAAGAGGAGGAATCCGTTCCCTATGTACCGCCCTCTGTCATGCTGGCATCAGATCTCCACTATCTCAGCCCGTCTTCCCATGATGGAGGCGAAGCGTTCTGGAATCTGGTAGAGAAGGACGATGGAAAACCCAGCCAGTACAGTGAACCTATGGTAGATGCCCTTTTGGAAGAGGCAGTAAAGACTAGGCCGGATGCTCTGATCCTGGCAGGAGATATTACTCATAACGGGGAGAAGATCAATCATCTGGAACTGGCGGAGAAACTGAGAAAGGTTCAGGAGGATGGTGTACCGGTGCTGGTTATTCCAGGGAATCATGATATCAACAATCCCTATGCTTCTGTATATTTCGGGGAAACAAAAAGCCCTGCAGAGTCTTTGCAGGGAGCAGAGGAGTTCCTGGATATTTATCATGAATTCGGATATGACGGAGCCAGCAGCAGAGACCCGGCCTCTCTCAGCTATCTGTATCAGCTGGACAGTACCCATTGGGTCATGATGCTGGACTCCTGTCAGTATGAAGAAAGGAATCTGGTGAGTGGGATTCTAAAAGAAGAAACGCTTCTGTGGGCAGAGGAACAGTTGAAATTGGCAGAAGAGGCGGGGGCAACCGTATTGCCTGTGGCCCATCATAATCTGCTGCAGGAGAGCAGGCTTTATAAAACGGAATGTACCCTGGAAAACAGCAGCCAGGTAATAGAACTTTTTGAGAAATACCAGATTCCTCTTTACATAAGCGGTCATCTTCATGCCCAGAGGATCAAAAAGCACAAACAGGAACCGGGAATGCCGGAGGATACATATGGCATTACGGAGATTGTGCTGGGACCGTATTCTATTCCTCCCTGTCAGTACGGATGGATGAGATGGAATGAAGAAGATCGTATGGAATTTGATACAAGGGAGACCGATGTAAGCGGCTGGGCAAAAGAACAAGGGAGTACAGATGAAAATTTGCTGAACTTTGACCAGGCCGGCAGAGAACTGGTAAGACAGGTAGTCCGAAATCAGCTGGAGGAAGAACATTTCAGTGTCTCCCAGGAACTTGCAGATCGTATGACAGGACTTTATTCTAATCTGTATGTGGATTACTGTGCCGGCTATCCTATAGACAGAGCTCTTGTTACTTCTTCTCAGGGATATGGCCTTTGGCTGAGGGTGGCATCAGATAACCGGTATGTGAAAAAGATGGATGAGATCCTGGACGACAACCGGATGGAGCACAGGACCTGGAGACAGTAGGCAAAATGGATATAGCCTTTATGATAGGATAGAGAAGGAAGGGGATATGCATGAGAATAAAGGGTGTGGAAGACCTTCGTACTGTGGCGCAGGCAGAAGCGTTACGGGAATTTTCTTTCCGGCCGGATACTATGTGCAGGAACAGCAGGGAGTTTACAGATGCCTTATGCCAGTATGCCCGGGAAAGCGGAAAAGATCTGGTGATCACAAAAGAAGGAATGTATCCGGAGTTTACCATGGATGGGATTGAGTATACTGCTTATAGATATTTCAGCCGGTGGGGAGCAGTGGTGCAGTGTACCATGAAATATCCGGAACAGGCCGGGGACGGAAAGATATCCGGGAAGAGAAAGCTGATTATGAGATTTTTGATCAGAAGCCTGGTGCCTGTGCTGGTATTTCTTGTGATAGCACTGCCCAGAGTGGAAAAACCGTCGCAATTGATAGCGCTGCTCCCGTTGGGAGCAGCATATCTGATCCTTCTGAAATTTTCCTATGGAAATTTCAGAGAAAAAGGACACTGAGAGAAAGAGTTATTGGGATTTTCCGCAGCTGACAAGAAAGCCGATGGCGGCGGAAACAAAATCCCGCAGCTGGGAAACGGCAGCAGAAACTTCAGGAGTCATAGTGACGGAACCGCTGGCCAGAAAGAGGAGAAGAAGGGAAAGTAACCCAATGGAAGCAACCGCGGTGATCTGGATCCGGCTGGTGGAACGGGAGGCCGGGACAGATGGGATTTCCTGGGCGGAAAGGTCGGAGTCCGTTTTTTGAAAACTGCTGCTGAGAAAATATCCAAAAATAGAGGCGGCAGAGGTACGGATAATAATGTCGATGGTGTTGGCATCCTGGGAAGCAGGAGGCTTGGCAAGAAGAATCCATGCGGTGTACAATAGAAGAAGTGTCATAAAGAGCAGGAGAAAGAGGTTTACCAGATTATATTCTCCTGCTCTTTTTATGAAGTTTTTCATTTAGAAACCTCCCTGATAAAAAAGAGAACCTGTATAACTTTAGTATATGTGAGGAACACACAGGATGACAGGAAAAATAGAATCTTGTATGGAGGGGATAACAACTTCTTGAAAATAAAGGCAAGTCAGTATACAATGGATAGGAAAAACAGCCGACAGATATAATAAAAGTACGAAAGAAAAGAGCAGAAGGGCTATGAGTGAGAAGAAAGATAATTATCTTGTACAGGGAAGTATATTGGCAGCTGCCGGAATTATTGTCCGGCTGATCGGTCTGCTTTATAAGGTGCCTATGACCCGGATTCTGGGAGATGAAGGGATTGGATATTATAATACGGCATATGAAATCTATAATATTGGACTGATTTTGTCCTCATACAGTCTGCCTCTGGCAGTTTCCAAGCAGATTGCGAAAAGCAGGAGCGCCAAACGGCCAGGAGACGTGAAACGGGTCTTTGACTGTGGAATTGCTTTTGGCGTCATTACCGGAGGGGTGATGACTTTGATTCTGTTGTTTGGTGCAGATGCTTTAGCCAGCGTGCTGTTTAAAAGTCCGGGAAGTGCGTTGCCGCTGAAAGTGATTGCTCCTACGATACTGGTTTTTGCAGTCATGGGAGTGATACGAGGATTTTTCCAGGGGCGTGGGAATATGATTCCCACTTCCGTATCCCAGATTATAGAACAGATCGTGAATGCGGGAGTCAGTATTTGGGCGTCTTATACATTTATGGAACGTTTTGCTGACAAGCCGAATCCTGGTTCTTACGGGGCGGCGGGAGGAACGCTGGGGACTTTTACAGGAGCACTGGCAGCGTTCGCATTTCTGATTTTCGTGATGGCTTTATATAAGAGCAGCCATAAAAAGAAAATCGGCGGAAAAGTTTCGCCCTATCCTGAGGTTGCAAAAGCCCTTATTCTTACAGTAATCCCCATTATCCTCAGTCAGACGGTGTATCAGCTGAGCGGTACGGTGGATAACTCCATGTTTGGAATCGTCATGGGTGGAAAAGGGTTTGGAGAGAAGGAGAGAATGGCTCTGCTGGGTGTTTACAGTGGAAAGTATCGTCTGCTTACTAATGTTCCGGTGGCCATCGCCACTTCTCTGGGGACTTCTATGATTCCCAGTATTGTAGTCTCCAAAACTTTGAAAAAGAACAAGGATGTGCGAAGAAAGATTTATATGACAGTGAAATTCAATATGCTGATTGCCATCCCCTGTGCAGTAGGAATGGGAGTGCTGGCATCGCCTATTATGATGCTGTTGTTTAAGGATTCCAGTGACCTGGCCAGGAACCTGATGACTCTGGGGGCTTCTGCGGTCGTGTTCTTTTCCCTGTCTACCGTTACTAATGCAGTGCTTCAGGGAATTGACCTTATGGCAAAATCTGTGATCCATTCTGCTATTTCACTGGCTGTCCATGTGGTCCTGGTATATCTGATGATCGGTGTCCTGGATTGGGGCGTTTACGGACTGGTAGTGGGTAATGTGACATTTGCCCTGGTAGTCTGCATCCTGAACTGGATATCCATTGGAAAAGCCATGCACTATAAACAGGAAGTGATGACTACGTTTGTCCGTCCTCTTTTGATTTCAGCAATCATGGGAGTGGCTACTTTTGGGATTTATCATCTGACTTATCTGGCAGTGCCGTCTAATGTGCTGGGAATCCTGGTTTCTGTTCCCATTGCCATGGTAATATACGGAACAGGAATTGTGATTACAGGAACAGTGACAGAGGAAGAACTGTTAGAAATGCCTATGGGAGGCAGACTGGTGAGAATCTGCCGGAAAGTACATTTAATGTAAGGAGAAGGAATATGAAGATCGTAGTTCAGAGAGTAACTTCGGCGTCGGTGACAGTAGACGGGCAGGTTATAGGAAAAATAGGAAAAGGATTTTTGATCCTGTTGGGAATACAGGGAGAAGATACGGAAGCAATAGCAGATAAAATGGTGGACAAGCTTTGCCGTCTCAGGATTTTTGAAGATGAAAATGGCAAGACGAATCTGTCTTTGGCGGATGTGAACGGAGAGATTCTGGTAGTCAGCCAGTTTACCCTGTATGCGGACTGCAGGAAAGGGAATCGTCCCAGTTTTATCAAGGCAGGGGCTCCGGATATGGCAGAACGTCTGTATGAGTATGTGGTAGAGCGGTGCAGGAATTATGTGCAGACAGTGGAGCATGGGAGTTTTGGGGCGTCCATGCAGGTAGAACTGGTCAATGAAGGACCGTTTACCCTGGTCCTGGACAGTGAGGAACTGATCAGATAGAGGCGGTAATACCGCCTCTTTTATCGTAAAGCAGGAGGATGATTTATGAAACGGAAAGTAAGCCTTGAGGAAATTTCCGATGGACGGCTGTATGAACGGAATGATATGGTGAAAGCAGGCTGCGGAGGCTGTGAAGGTTGTTCTGCCTGCTGCCATCATATGGGAAAGTCGGTGATTCTGGATCCATTGGATCTGCATCGGCTGTCAGTAGGACTGGGCATGGAGGCGGCCAGATTGCTGGAAGGACCGGTGGAACTGTCTGTGACAGACGGTATGGTCCTTCCCAACCTGAAAATGGATGGGAAAGAGGAAGGATGCCGGTTTCTCAGTGAAGAAGGAAGATGCCGGGTACATACATTCCGGCCTGGGTTATGCCGGCTTTTTCCTTTGGGAAGATATTATGAGGGAGAACGGTTCTGGTATTTTCTTCAGGTCCATGAGTGCAGAAAAAAAGACAGGACTAAGGTAAAGGTAAGCCGTTGTCTTGATGTACCGGATGTACCTGCATACGAAGCTTATATTTCCAGGTGGCACGGTTTCCTTCTGGCAGTTCAGGAGATTTTGGAAACGCCGGAAGGAAAAGAAAAGGCAAAAGAGATCAACGTAGCGGTGCTGCATACGTTTTATCTCACTCCTTATGAAGAAGACCGTGAATTTTATCCCCAGTTTTATGAAAGAACTGCCCAGATGGAAACATGGCTGAAAGCATTGTGAGAACAGACAGGACAGAAGGAGATACTGACATATGAAACTTTATTTTGCTCCCATGGAGGGAATTACCGGTTATGTGTACCGGAATGCCCATAATCGGTGGTTTGGAGGAATCGACAAATATTTTACCCCTTTTATTGTACCGGGAAAAAACCGCAATTTCCGTTCAAGGGATTTGAATGATGTAAAACCGGAACATAACAGGGGAGTTTCTGTGGTTCCTCAGATTCTTACCAATGACAGTGAGGATTTTCTTCATACAGCAGGAATATTAAAAGATTATGGATATGAGGAGATCAATCTGAATCTGGGCTGTCCGTCGGGAACTGTGGTGTCGAAAGGAAGAGGAGCCGGCTTTCTTGCTGATCCGGATCAACTGGAGCGATTTTTTGACCAGATTTTTGAAAAGGCAGACGTGAAGATTTCCGTAAAGACCAGAATAGGGGTGGAAGACAGGGCAGAGTGGGAGCGGCTTTTGGAAATTTACAGCCGTTTTCCGCTGGAGGAACTGATCATACATCCAAGGGTACGAAAGGATTTTTACAAAAATCAGCCTGATCCGGAAGCGTTTCGTAAGGCGGAGGAAAGGGCTCCGTTTCCGGTCTGTTATAATGGAGACCTGTTTACGGTGGAAAAGGTGACAGATTTTTCGGAATGTTTTCCGGGAGCAGACCGGGTGATGCTGGGAAGGGGGCTGGTAGCGGACCCTGGGCTTGCCCGTACAGTAAAAGGAGAGGCTATGTTGGACAACCGCACTCTGGCTGGTTTTCATCATGAAATCCTGGAAGGTTATCGGGAATTGCTGTCAGGAGACAGAAATGTACTGTTTAAGATGAAAGAACTGTGGACTTATATGATCCATTTGTTCCCGGATAACGAATCTTATGGAAAAAAAATCCGGAAGGCGCAAAGTCTTCCGGAGTACAATGCCTGGGTAGAAAAATTGCTGACGGAAAGGGACATTATTCTTCATACAGGCGGTTATAAATCTCTTCACTCAGAAACTCAACATAAGACTGGTCGGCCAGGTCATGGTGAGTGATCAGAAGGTCCTGAATCAGCTCAAAACGTTTCAGACTCAGTTCTTCCGGTGACAGTTCCTGGTTCTCTTCCTGGAGTTTGTCATCTAACTGGCTTCCTGTATAAGAGGATAAGAACCAGTTGATGAGGGAATTGGTGTTTTCATCTTCTTCCGTTACCTGGGATACCAGAGCTTTGGCGGTACTTGACGTCTTGATTCCCACAACCAGTGCCCCTACTCCCATAACGGTAACCAGGAGTTTTAAAATGATTCCGTTTATGGATAGGATGCCGCTCCACAAAACGACAGAGGCCAGCAGCAGAAGCGCTCCCACCAGATAAAAAGCCGATGCAGACGCTTTCATGTCTTCCAGTTTTTGGGATTTTTTCACGTAAGTGTGGGTGAAAGGCTGGGATTTCAGCGGGTTATTGCAGGCAGACGGTTCCTGTTCCTGTGCTTCCCATTGAGGTTCCTCAGCTTTTTGAAGTCCTGCTTCTTCCTTGGAAGCAAGAAGAGGAGAACCGCAGTCAGTACAGATCGTAACCCCTTCTACGAATTCCATATCGCATTTTGGACAATAAGGCATACAAAATTCCTCCCTTTTTCTAATTCGGACTGTTGGTGTCATTATATACGATAATGGAAGATCCGTCTATCTTTTCCAGAGAGGGAAGAAATAAGAATTTTCACTTCCATTTTTTTTAGAAATAGGATAAAATGAAAAACAAGTATACTATTGCTGGAATATTATGTCCAGATCCAGCAGGCAGGAAGGAGAAAGAAAATGAAAGTTGCAATCGTTACGGACAGCAACAGCGGGATTACCCAGACCCAGGCAGAGGAAATGGGGCTGTCTGTGCTTCCCATGCCTTTTATGATTGACGGGCAGACGTATTATGAAGATATTGATCTGACACAGGAACAGTTTTATATAAAATTAAGAGACGGAGCGGATATTTCCACTTCCCAGCCAACCCCGGATTCAGTACTGAATCTGTGGGACCGGCTTCTGGAAGAAAATGACCAGGTAGTCCATATTCCTATGACCAGTGGCCTCAGCGGATCCTGCCAGACAGCTATGATGCTGGCCCAGGATTATGAGGGTAAGGTTTTTGTAGTGGATAACCGCAGGATTTCCGTGACCCAGAGGCAGTCTGCCATCGATGCGGTCAGGCTGGCCAGGGAAGGAAAGACGGGAGAAGAAATCAGAAAGATTCTGGAAGATGCTGCATTTGATGCCAGTATTTATATTACAGTAGATACGTTAAAGTATCTGAAAAAAGGAGGAAGGATTACTCCTGCCGCCGCAGCATTAGGGACGCTTTTAAGGATCAAACCTGTATTATCCATACACCAGGGGAAAAAGCTGGATGCGTTTGCAAAGGCCAGAACCATGAAGCAGGCGAAGAGCATTATGCTTACTGCATTAAAAAAAGATCTGGAAGAAATCCTGGGAGATAAAGATTGCCGTCATTCCTATCTCCAGATTGCCCATACAGATAATGAGGCAGCAGCAAAAGAATTTGAGCAGGAACTGCGGGAGCTGTATCCAGGTGTGCCGGTGCATATAGACCCTCTCTCTCTGAGTGTTGCCTGCCATATCGGTCCAGGATCGCTGGCAGTGGCTTGCACCAAGATGCTGGAAGGATAAAGTATGAAAATGAGAAAGAAAAGAGCAGTCAGCATGAGGACAGTCCTTGTCATCATGCTGTTTGTTATTGGAGTGGTTCCCATGTTTATCCAGGGAAGGCTGATGGTGACAACGTTAAAACAGAATCAGATAGAATCCATGACCTTGGAGATTCAGAACCAGTGCCTGATCCTCAGTAACCGGCTGACCCAGGCTGGATATCTGGCTGACGATGTAACGGATACGATTCTGGACAGTCAGATGGACGTTGTATCTGATATGTTCAGCGGACGGATCGTAATCGTAGACAGGGACTACCGGATCATCCGGGATACGTTTGGCCTGGCAGAAGGAAAATATCATGTTTCGGAAGAGGTTGTGCGGTGCTTCTCTGGAGAAAGCAGCAATAAATATAACAAAGAAAAGCATTATCTGATTCAGACGTTTCCTATTTATGCTTTGGAATCCCAGGGGAAAATAGATGGGGTGATGGTGGTAACAGCATCGACAGAAGGTATCCTGAGCCTGGCGGATATGGTGGGAGAAAAGATCGTCCTGTTTGAAGTGATGTCTCTTATTATTATCGTTATGGGTATCCTGGCTGCTGAAAGGCTGTATCTGAAACCGCTGCGCCGGTTCCAGCAGGCGTTAAAAAGGACTGCTGGCGGGAATGTGGAAGAAGAGATCATGGTGGATACCTATAAGGAGACAAAGGAAATGTCCACGGCGGTCAGCCAGGCGTTCACAAAATTGAGGGAAATGGATAATTCCAGACAGGAGTTTGTTTCCAATGTATCCCATGAATTGAAAACGCCGATTACTTCCATTCGAGTGCTGGCAGACTCCCTGATGGCAATGGAAGATGCACCAGTGGAATTGTACCGGGAGTTTATGAATGATATATCGGACGAAATCGACCGTGAAAGTAAGATCATTGATGACCTTTTATCATTGGTAAAAATGGATAAATCTGCGGCAGAGACCATGAACATTACCCAGGTAGACATTTACGGGCTGCTGGAATTGATTTTGAAAAGGCTTCGTCCGATCGCCCAGAAAAGAAATATCGAATTGACACTGGAAAGAGTCCGTGATGTGGTGGCGGATGCAGATGAGGTGAAATTATCTTTGGGACTGAGCAATCTGGTAGAAAATGCGATCAAATATAACCGGGAAGACGGCTGGGTACGGGTTACTCTGGATGCGGACCATAAATTCTTTTTTATTAAAGTGGCAGATTCAGGGATTGGCATTCCGGAGGAATTTCAGACCAGGATTTTTGAACGTTTTTACCGGGTAGATAAGGCCAGGTCCCGGGAAACAGGAGGTACGGGCCTTGGGCTTGCAATCACAAAAAATGTGATTGAGATGCACCGGGGAACGATCCGTGTGCAGAGTGTGGAAGGAGAAGGAACGGTATTTTCAGTCAGGATTCCCCTCACTTACATTCCATAGAGAGGAAAAGAAATATGTGGAAAAAAGTAATATGGAGCACAGCAGTTTCTCTGCTTTTCTTTGCCGCTCTTTTTCTGACAGGATGCAGGGAAGAACAGCCGGAGATCCGGGAAAGCGGAGCGTACCAGGTGTATTATCTGGACAGTTCAGGGACTAAGCTGGTTTCAGACCAGTACCAGACAGATACGGAGGATACCGATCTTCTGGTGGAAAAACTGATGACTCAGTTGCGGCAGGTTCCCCAGGAGCAGGATATCCAGTCAGCTCTTCCGGAACGTCTGGAATATCGGGGATTCCGGCGGGAAGAAATGGTAGTTTATCTTTATTTTGATGATTCCTATAACAGTATAAAAGCGGAACGGGAGATTTTATGCAGGGCAGCTCTGGCTAAGACTCTGACTCAGATTCCGGGAGTCAGCTATATCAATATCAGCGCTGGAGAACAGCCTTTGCTGGACGGCAAGGGTCAGCCGGTAGGCATGATTGCGGGAAGTGATTTTATTGACAGCATCAGTGATGTCAATGCCTATGAGAAAACAGAACTGACTCTGTATTTTACCGATGAAAATGGGAAATTATTGTATCCGGAGACCAGAGAAGTAGTGCATAATGTGAATACATCCATGGCACAGCTGGTAGTGGAGGAATTGATCAAAGGCCCTGAGAGTTTTTCGCTGTGTCCTACCGTTCCCCCGGAGACGAAGCTTTTGAATGTGGTGGTAAACGGAACAACCTGCTATGTGAATTTTGACAGTACATTTTTAGCAGGAAGCGGAAGCCTGGCGGTGGAAGATTATATTCCGATTTATTCCATTGTCAATTCACTGGCTGAGGTGGCCGGTATCAATAAAGTGCAGTTTTCTGTCAATGGTTCTGCGGATATCCGGTTCCGGGATGCTATTTCGCTGGATACCCAATTTGAACGAAATCTGGATTATATAGGAGGAGAATAATATAAAAAGACCACTGTTGATGATTGCAGGGGGATTCGTACTTGGAGAGGTATTGGCCCTGCCGGCGGTGGAAATAAGCGCAGCTTTGACGGTGATCCTGATATCAGAAGTCTTGCTGATGTGCAGAAGAGGCAGGAGCCTGTGGATAGGGCTTCTGCTTTTTGCGGTTTTCTGTGGATTTTTCCGGTTGTCAGAAAAACGGGAGGCTCTGGAACAGATCCGCAGGCTCCATCTGGAAGAAAAAAGAGAGATAGCGGCAACTGGCATTTTGGCCTCTTTGGAAAAAGGGGAATTTGGATATTCCGGAGAACTGACAGGAACAGAAATTTTGATAGATGGAACAGAAAAGGCACTGGGAACCGTTTCTGTATCGTTTCCCTTTGCGCCGGAAGCAGAGGTAGGAGACAGTATCAAAGTTTCCGGGGAATGGGACGTATATGGGGAAGCTGGTAATCCGGGAGAATTTGATTACCGGTCTTATTATGAATCCCGGGGAATCTGTTACAGACTGAAGGCGGAACAGATAGAATGCCTTTCAGGCAGGGATTATGTCTCCGGAATTCTTCATGATATCAGGCAGAGAGCGGGGGAAGTGCTGGAGAAAAGCGGGGGAGATGCCAGTGGTATTTTTAAGGCCATGCTGCTGGGAGATAAGCAGGAATTGCCTTCCCATATTTACGAACTGTATCAGAAAAATGGAATTTCCCATATTCTGGCTATCAGCGGACTTCATATTTCCATGCTGGGCATGGGATTGTACCGTTTGTTGGGAAAGGCTGGACTGGGAAAAAGAAGTTCAGGAGTGGTGGCAGGAATCTGGATCATGGCATATGGACAGATGACAGGATTTTCTCCGTCCACCAGGAGAGCGGTGATCATGTTTCTGGTATCTGTTTTGGCATCCTGTATCGGACGGACTTATGATCTGTTATCCGGTCTGAGTCTGTCTGCTCTGATTATTTTATGGGAGAATCCTCTGGCTTTGACTCAGAGTGGAGTTCAGCTGTCCTTTTTGGCAGTGGCAGGGATCGGAGGACTGGGGCAGGTCTGTTCAGCTGCCGGTTTTGGGAGAGGGAAGACAGGAAAGACCGTGGTAGGCGGTATGGCAGTGCAGGCTGCCACCGTTCCGGCTATTCTGTATCATTTTTTTGAGTACCCTCCCTATGGGCTGTTTCTGAATTTTCTGGTGATTCCTTTGATGGCTTATGTGATGGTGTCTGCTCTGCTGTGTCTGGCAGCCGGACTTGTGTGGCAGGAGGCGGGAAGATTTTTTGCAGGAACCGGTTATTACATTTTAAAGGTGTATGAGGGCTTATGCCTGTTCATGGAAAAGCTGCCAGGCAGCAGTCTGGTGATCGGCAGGCCGGCAGCATGGAAACTGGCAGGATACCTGTTGCTTTCCTGGCTGCTGTGCCGGGGAATCCTGATGCTCCGTGACAGTAGGAGGAAGAAAATGTGGACCGTCATCATAGGGATATGCATGGTGGCTATCCTGGCTCCTGCATGGGTTCAGCCCGATCAGGTAAGAGTTACCTATCTGGATGTGGGACAGGGAGACGGCATTCTGGTGGAAATGGGAGGCTGCCGGATTCTGCTGGACGGAGGAAGCGCCGACCGGAAGCAGTTAGGGGAACAGATACTGGATCCGTTTCTTCAATCCCGGGGAATCGGAACGCTGGATTACGCCATCGTGAGCCATTGTGACAGGGACCATATGAGTGGGGTAGAGTGGCTGCTGGAACAGGGAAAAACAAAAGTAGATACGGTAGTTCTCTCAGAAGCGGGAAGGGAAGAGGAAGACCAGAAAAGGCTGGCGGATCTGGCCAGACAGGCTGGGGCAAGAGTGATATCCATGCAGGAAGGGGACCGGATAGGCAGCGGAAAAGCCATTCTGCGATGTCTGTATCCATGGAGAGGGGCAGAGCCCGGGGATAAAAATGAACAGTCCCTGGTCCTCAGACTGGACTGCGGAGAGATTTCTTTTCTGTTTACCGGAGATATTGGAAAAGAGACGGAAATACAGATACTGAACCATAAGGAGAGCAGCGGCCGGCTGGAGAACGTTACTGTGCTGAAAACGGCACATCATGGCTCTTCCGGTTCGTCGGGGAAAGAATTTCTGACAGCGGTGTCGCCGGAAATGGCGGTGATTTCTTATGGAGAGGGGAATTCCTACGGCCATCCGGCAGAGGATACGGTAAAGAGGCTTCAGGAAACAGGATGCCGCATTTATGAAACGGCCCATACTGGGGCAGTGATGATGGAGACAGACGGGAGATGGCTGAGGATATGGACATACCGGTAGATTCTTTTGGGAAAATGAATTATAATGAGTGGAAAGATGATGGGAAAAGGAAGAGCATATGCAGACTTTAAATAAGGATTTAAAAGAGGGAACCTTTAAAAAAGCGTATCTGCTGTTTGGGGAAGAAGATTTCTTAAAGAAGAGTTATAAAAACCGGCTGAAAGATGCCATAGCCGGAGAAGATGAGATGAATTATAACTATTTTGAGGGAAAAGGCATTGATATAAAAGAAATCATAAGCCTGGCAGACACCATGCCTTTTTTTGCGGAACACCGTCTGATTCTGCTGGAAGATACCGGATTGTTTAAAAGTTCCGGAGGAGAGGAACTGGTGGAATATCTTCCTCAGATGCCGGAGATGACCTGCATGGTATTTGTGGAATCTGAGGTGGATAAAAGAAACCGCCTTTACAAAAAAGTAAAGGAAGTGGGATATGCAGCGGAATTTTCCAGACAGGACGTGTCTCAGCTGGCCAGATGGGCAGGGGGAATCCTTGCCAGGGAAGGGAAGAAGATCACAGGCCGCACGATGGAACGGTTTCTCAGTGCCACTGGAGACGATATGGAAAACATCCGTATGGAACTGGAGAAGCTGATCAGTTATGTGGGAGAACGGGAAGTAATCACCGACCAGGATATTGATGCCATCTGCACCGTTCATGTGACAAGCCGTATTTTTGAGATGGTAGCTGCCATTGTTCAGGGAGATACGGGAAAAGCTATGGATCTGTATGAAGACCTTCTGACGTTAAAGGAACCTCCCATGAGAATTCTGTTTCTGATCGCCAGACAGTTTAACCAGGTGCTTCAGGTAAAAGAACTGATGGCCCAGGGGAAAGATAAAGGAACGATCGCCTCCAGGCTGAAACTGCAGCCGTTTGTGGTGGGAAAGCTTATGTCTCAGGCAAGGGCGTTTACCAAAGAGCAGATACTGTCTTATGTGGAATTATGTGTGGATTCGGAAGAAGCGGTGAAATCCGGCCGTCTGCAGGAGAGACTGGCAGTGGAATTACTGATCGCCGGAAAGTACCGATAAACCACAGGGATAAAAAGCAATGAGAAAATATTTGATAAAACTGGTATTCTAAAGTATAATAGAAAGCGGTTTGTGTAACTGTAAAAATATTTTTTGAGGGATTAATATGAAATACGATGTGATTATTGTTGGAGCCGGACCTGGCGGGATTTTTTCTGCTTATGAACTTGTCAAGAAAAATCCAAAGTTAAAAATTGCAGTTTTTGAAGAAGGATATTCATTGGAGAAACGGAAATGTCCCATTGACGGTGATAAGGTAAAATCCTGTATCAAGTGCAAAACATGTGCGATTATGAATGGTTTTGGCGGAGCAGGAGCTTTTTCTGACGGTAAATATAATATTACTAATGATTTTGGCGGAACGCTTTACGAGCATATCGGAAAGAAAGAAGCCATTGATCTGATGAAATATGTGGACGAGATCAATGTTTCCCACGGCGGAGAGGGAACAAAGATGTATTCTACTGCCGGAACAAAATTTAAAAAGGTATGTATTCAGAATAAACTGAAACTGCTGGACGCTTCGGTACGTCATCTGGGAACAGATATCAACTATGTAGTGTTGGAAAACCTGTATGCAGAATTGAAAGACAAAGTGGAATTTTTCTTCCAGAGTCCGGTAGAGAAAATAGAAGTGCTGGAGGACGGTTATCGGATTTCTTACAGCAAGGGGGCTGTGGAATGCAGCCAGTGTATCGTTTCTGTAGGGCGTAGTGGAAGCAAGTGGATGGAGACTGTCTGCAAGGATCTGGATATTGCAACAAAATCCAACCGTGTTGATATTGGTGTCCGGGTGGAGATTCCTGCTGTTATCTTTTCCCATCTGACAGATGAACTTTATGAGAGTAAGATTGTTTATCGGACAGAGAAATTTGAGGACAATGTCCGGACTTTCTGCATGAATCCAAACGGTATCGTGGTAAATGAGAATACCAATGGAATTGTAACCGTAAACGGTCATAGTTATGAAGGTGCGGATAAACAGACAGAAAACACTAATTTTGCTCTTCTGGTAGCCAAGCATTTTTCAGAGCCGTTCAAGGACAGCAATGGCTATGGTGAGAGTATTGCAAGGCTTTCCAATATGCTTGGTGGAGGCGTTATCCTTCAGCGTTTTGGAGATCTGGTAAGGGGGCGCAGAAGTACGGCGAAGAGAATTGAAGAAGGGCTGGTTACCCCAACTCTGGCAGCCACGCCGGGAGATCTGAGCCTGGTACTGCCGAAAAGAATCCTGGATGGAATCATTGAAATGATTTATGCCCTGGATAAAATCGCACCGGGTACGGCCAATGATGATACGCTTCTTTATGGAGTAGAAGTGAAATTCTATAATATGGAAGTGGATATTGATGAAAATCTGGAAACAAAATATAAAGGCCTTTATATTATCGGAGATGGAAGCGGGGTGACTCATTCTCTATCTCATGCATCTGCCAGCGGAATCTATGTGGCAAGAAGGATTGCGGAAACAATATAAGGGAGTGTTTGGCGGGCTGTCTTTGATTTCCAATCGGTGGATATCATCTGGGCAGCCCGTTTTCCTATGAAAGAATATAAAAAAGCTCTTATCTGTCACACCCACAGATAAGAGCTTTTATTTGTTTGTATTTGATTAAGCCATTCCGTTGACAGCTTTTGCCAGACGGGATACCTTACGGGAAGAAGTGTTTTTGTGATAAACACCCTTTGTGGTAGCCTTGTCAATTTCAGCAGTAGCAGCCACTAAACATGCCTGTGCAGCAGCCTTGTCACCGGCAGCGATAGCAGCGTCAACTTTTTTGATAGCAGTTCTTACTTTAGATCTGATTGCCTTATTTCTGGCAGCCTTAGTCTGATTTACTAAGATTCTTTTCTTTGCAGATTTAATGTTAGCCAATCTGTACACCTCCAATTATTTTCTATGATATTCTAATCTTCGGTTTGCATCGAAGCCTGGACACGGACAGTTCAATGTAAACATACTATTGTATTTTATCGAATCTGCTCAGGTCTGTCAATACATATTTCCTGTTTTTTTGCAGAAAATACCACGGAAAACAGGAGAAAAACCATCAGGAAAGGAATGGATATGAAGATCAGGAAAAGAGTGAGAAGAAAAAACAGACAGGCGGCAGGAAAAATCAGATCCGGGCGGACAGGAAGATTTGAAATCCGGACGGATCTGGCATTGGAAGGACGGGAAAATGCCAGTAAAGAAGGAAAAGGAGAAGAAGGAGTAGAGGTACGGGAATGGCGGGATCAAGCAGGAGGCATATCCCTGACAGAAGTTAAGATAAAAAATAACCGGGGTGCCAGGACCATTGGAAAGCCAGTGGGAACGTATGTGACGTTGGAGGCAGGAAAACTGGCAGAAAAAGATGAAGGCTATCATCAGGACGTGGCGGAGGAACTGGGAGCCCAGATCAGACGTCTGGCTTCGGAAGTGCTGAAGGAAAATCTGGGAAAAACAGGAATTCATGTACTGGTCGTGGGGTTGGGAAATCCTTACGTTACACCGGATTCCCTGGGGCCGAGAACCCTGGGAAATATTCAGGTGACCAGACGGATGGAACATTCCCGGGAGATGACGGTGATCAGCGGAATCGTGCCGGGAGTGATGGCGCAGACAGGAATGGAAACAGCGGAAATCTTAAAGGGAATCATCGGGGAAACAAAGCCGGATCTGGTACTTGCCATTGATGCTCTGGCAGCCAGAAGTGTCCGCCGTCTGGGAACTACCATACAGCTGACCAATACAGGAATCCATCCAGGTTCCGGCGTGGGCAATCACCGGCATGGCCTGACCCGGGAGAGCCTGGGCATACCGGTACTGGCTATCGGAGTCCCTACCGTGGTGGGAGCAGCGGCGATTGCTCAGGACACCGTGTCTGCCATGGTAAAGGTGCTGGAGAAGAACCATGCTTCCAGAGGAGTAGGAGACTGGCTGCAGCATATGGACCCGGAAGAACAGTATCATCTGTTCCTGGAACTTCTGGAACCGGATCTGGGGCAGCTTTATGTCACACCTCCGGATATTGATGAACGGGTAAAAACTTTAAGTTTCACCATTTCCGAGGGAATCCATCAGGCTTTTTCCGGCATATGATGATAGAAGGGAATCGCAGGAGGGGGTGGACAGAGTGGAAAAAAGAAGAAGAACAAGCAAAGGGGTCCTGGTCCTCCTGCTTGCCATAGCGGTGGTATTTGCTGCTGGAAAGGATCTGTGGCTGCCGTCTGTAAGGAATCCGGAAGGGAGCAGGGCATTCTGGACGCAGACTTCCTTATCCTGTTTTTCCACTTTATTAAAAGGGCATTACCCGTCTGGCAGAAAAGGAGAAAATGGAAAAAATCTGAGTGAATTTTTGTGGGACTGGATTCCGGCCTATCGTCTGGGGAAACGATATCTGGAAAAAAAGCCGGGGATGGCAGGATATGACCCGTCTTATCAAGGCTATCTGGAGAATCAGCAGGTCTATGAACAGTATGCGGCTATCCAGAGAGCCAGGGGAGATGAGGATGCAGATTCAGCCTGCCAGGGACAGCAAGAACCGGCAGGGACGGAAAATTCCCTGGAGCCGGCTTCCGGACCGGTCCTGTCCATTCCCGGGAAGCAATATTCCATGGAGCAGCTGGCGGATTATGATTTCCTTATGAAGACGTTTTACAGCGTGCATCCTTCAACCACAGCGGGAAGAGAGGAGATGAATGCCAAGGAATTGCTTTCCAGGGATTTAACGCTTACAAAGTCGGGAGAGACGCCCCAGATCCTGATCTATCACAGCCATTCCCAGGAAACCTATTCCGATTACTCGGAAGCAAATCCAGATGCTACAGTAGTGGGAGTGGGAAATTATCTGACAGAACTTTTGACAGCTAAGGGTTATCAGGTGATCCATGATACTTCTGTTTATGATCTTCGGAATGGTGAGTTGGACCGAAGCAAGGCTTATACATATGCGCTGGAGGGAATCAGCCAGATTTTACAGCAGAATCCTTCCATAGAAGTGGTGCTGGATATCCACAGGGACGGGGTGGACCAGGATACCCACCTGGTATCCCAGGTGAATGGAAAGTCTACGGCTCAGATCATGTTCTTTAACGGTATGAGCCAGACTCCGGATGGCCCCATCGAATATCTGCCGAATCCATACCGGGAAGACAATCTGGCATTCAGTCTGCAGATGCAGGTAAAGGCTGCCGCTTATTTCCCAGGCTTTACCAGGAAGATTTATCTGAAGGGACTCAGATATAACCTGCATGTGAGGCCGCGCTCGGCCCTGATCGAAGTAGGGGCTCAGACCAATACTTATGAGGAAGCGAGAAACGCCATGGAGCCATTGGCAGAAGTTTTGGATATGGTGTTGCAAGGAAATTAAAAAAATGATATGTTATTGTATAGCTACGGCCTGCTGTCAGGCGGGCAGAAATTACCCTGGAAAGAGGAAAAAAGAAGTATGTCATTAGACCAAAGCAAAATCAGAAATTTTTGTATTATCGCTCATATAGACCATGGAAAATCGACTCTTGCAGACCGCATCATTGAACGGACCGGACTACTGACCAGCAGGGAGATGCAGGCTCAGGTCCTGGATAATATGGAACTGGAACGGGAGAGAGGCATTACCATTAAGGCACAGACTGTGCGGACGGTGTATAAGGCAAAAGACGGAGAAGAATATATTTTTAACCTGATCGATACCCCAGGACATGTGGACTTTAATTATGAAGTATCCCGAAGCCTGGCGGCGTGTGATGGGGCGGTGCTGGTAGTAGATGCTGCCCAGGGAATCGAGGCGCAGACACTGGCAAATGTATATCTGGCCTTAGACCATGACCTGGATGTATTTCCGGTCATCAACAAGATTGACCTTCCAAGTGCAGACCCGGACCGGGTGGCTGCGGAGATTGAAGATGTGATCGGAATCGAAGCTCATGATGCTCCAAGGATTTCGGCGAAAACCGGAGAGAATGTAGAAGCAGTGCTGGAAGCGATTGTGGAAAAAATTCCGGCACCAAAGGGAGACCCGGAAGCTCCCCTTCAGGCACTGATCTTTGATTCTATTTATGATTCTTATAAAGGCGTTATCGTATTCTGCCGTATCAAAGAAGGAACGGTACGCAAGGGAATGCCGATTCGTATGATGGCTACAGGAGCTACCGCCGATGTGGTGGAGGTAGGATATTTTGGGGCAGGACAGTTTATTCCCTGTGAGGAATTATCAGCGGGAATGGTAGGCTATATTACTGCCAGCATTAAAAATGTAAAAGACACAGAGGTAGGAGATACCATTACCAGCCAGAAGAACCCCTGCAAGGAGCCTCTGCCTGGTTACAAAAAGGTCACTTCTATGGTATATTGCGGGCTTTACCCGGCGGACGGAGCCAAGTATCCGGATCTTCGGGATGCACTGGAGAAGCTGCAGCTGAATGATGCCTCTCTGTTTTATGAGCCGGAAACCTCAGTCGCTCTGGGATTTGGGTTCCGCTGCGGATTTTTAGGACTGCTCCATCTGGAAATCATACAGGAACGGCTGGAGAGAGAATATAATCTGGATCTTGTCACAACGGCTCCGGGAGTTATTTACCGGGTTCATAAGAAAAATGGGGAAATGATCGAACTGACTAATCCATCCAATCTTCCGGACCCTACGGAAATCGAGTATATGGAAGAACCCATCGTATCCGCGGAAATCATGGTCACTACAGAATTTGTGGGAGCCATTATGAAGCTGTGCCAGGAGAGAAGAGGGGTATACCTGGGAATGGAATATATGGAGGAGACCAGGGCATTGCTGAAATATGATCTTCCTCTCAATGAAATCATTTATGATTTCTTTGATGCGCTGAAATCCAGGTCCAGAGGATATGCTTCCTTTGATTATGACATGAAAGGCTATCAGCGGTCAGAACTGGTGAAACTGGATATCCTTGTCAATAAAGAAGAAGTGGATGCCCTTTCCTTTATTGTCCATGCGGATTCTGCCTATGAGCGGGGAAGAAAGATGTGCGAAAAACTGAAGGAAGAGATTCCACGCCATCTGTTTGAGATTCCCATACAGGCAGCAATCGGCGGAAAGATCATTGCCAGGGAGACAGTAAAAGCCATGAGGAAAGATGTGCTTGCCAAATGTTATGGCGGTGATATTTCAAGAAAGAGAAAACTTCTGGAGAAACAGAAGGAAGGAAAGAAGCGCATGCGCCAGATCGGAAATGTGGAGATTCCGCAGAAGGCGTTTATGAGTGTGTTGAAATTAGACGATGAATGAGAAAAAACCTTTGGAATTATATATCCATATTCCGTTTTGTGAACGGAAGTGTGCATACTGTGACTTTTTATCCATGCCGGCAACGCTGCAGATACAGCGGGCTTATGTGGAAAAACTGATCGATGAGATCATCGGAGAGAGCGGCGGGGTACGCGCTTATGAGGTGACCAGTATCTTTATAGGCGGGGGTACCCCGTCCATATTACCGGGAGAATATATTCTGGGTATCCTGCAGGCTGCGGGGGACTATTTTGATATCCGTAAAGATGCGGAAGTGACGATAGAGATCAATCCCGGCACTCTGGACGAGCATAAACTGGAATGTTACCGTGAGGCTGGTATAAACCGTATCAGCCTGGGGCTTCAGTCTGCTGATGACTGGGAGTTAAAAGTGCTGGGGCGGATCCATACCTATGATGACTTTCTGAAATCCTACCAGCAGGTAAGGCTGGCAGGATTTTCCAATGTGAATGTGGACCTGATGTCAGCGCTTCCCGGGCAGACCCTGTCTTCCTGGGAGAAGACGCTAAAAAAGGTGACAATGCTGCGTCCGGAACATATTTCAGCATACAGTCTGATCATAGAAGAGGGGACGCCCTTTTATGAACGGTATGGAACAGGGGAAAAAGCATTTCCGCCCCTTCCGGACGAAGATACGGAAAGGGAAATGTACCATATGACGAAGACAATCCTGGAAGAACATGGCTATCACCGCTATGAAATCTCTAATTACGCAAGAAAAGGATTTGACTGCCGTCATAATACCGGTTATTGGACAGGTGTGGATTATCTGGGTCTGGGAATCGGAGCTGCGTCCTGTATCAGCGGATTCCGCTTTAAAAAAGAAGGGAATCTGAATACATATCTGGAAATGGCATCCAGAAAAGATTTCCCATCCTGTATTTATCAGGATATCCAGAAACTGAGTGTGAGAGAACAGATGGAAGAATTTATGTTTCTGGGGCTCCGTTTGACTGAGGGGGTATCCGGTGCTGAATTTCACCAACGTTTTGGACAGAATATGTGGAATATTTATGGCAATGTAATTGAGGATATGAAACAGCAGGGACTGTTGAGAGTGGAATATCCAATCGTGGCATTGACGGAAAAGGGAACTGACCTGAGCAATTATGTGATGAGTCATTTCCTGTTGGATTGAATTTTAAGAGAAGTGTAATACTTTTTAAGGGGAAATTATGGTATCCTTTACAGAAGGCAACGCTATGATCAGAACGCAGGAGAAATGACATGAGATTCAGGTATGGTTTGAGACTGGCAGGTATTGTGTTTGCTCTGGCAGTGATGTCTGCAGGACCGGTTCAGGCGGCGTCTGCAGGACCGGGAAGCGGAATGACGGGCTGGAGCGGCGGCACGATCGTGGGACCGGGAATGACGTTTGATACGTCCGGAGTGGAAGCAGTTCCTGCGGGCCAGGATATTGTAGGAGCAGTAGAAAAGTATTCCTATGATGAAATGATAACAGATTTAAAGCAATTAAAATTAAGATATGGTGATCTGCTGACAATCAATATTGTGGGTACATCCCTGGACGGAAGGTATCTTTGCGAGGCAGTAGTGGGTAATCAGGAATCCGGTAAGAATGTGATGATCCAGGGAGGAATCCATGGAAGGGAATATATGACGCCATTGCTTATCATGAAGCAGCTGGAAATGGCATTATCCCAGTATAGTACAGGAAACTATCAGGGAACCGGTTATGCGGCTATGTTCCAGCAGGGAGCGATCCATTTTCTGCCTATGGTGAATCCGGATGGTGTTTCGATCAGTCAGTATGGCCTTTCTGCTATCCGGTCTCCGGGACTCAGGAGTATTGTCGAGGAGGCTTACCGGCAGGACCTGGCAAGCGGACGTACTTCCATGCCCATAGAGCGTTATCTGAATTACTGGAAGGCCAATGGCAGAGGAGTGGATCTGAACGGGAATTTTGATGCCGGCTGGGACCGGGTTTATGATGTAGGTTATCCTTCTTACAGCAGTTATAAGGGAACTGCGCCCTGCTCTGAGCCGGAAAGTATGGCACTCTTTAATCTGGCGAATAAGTATCCCTGGTCCGCAGTGGTGAACTATCATTCCATGGGAGAGGTGGTATACTGGGATTTTGAGGGCAATCAGGTAGAAGCCCAGTCAAATGAACTGGCAGATCTGGCAATTGGAATTACCGGATACCGGAAACTGGAGTCCAGTGGAGCGGGAGGGTATAAAGACTGGCTGCAGATAAAAGAAAATCCTGTGCCCAGTATTACCATAGAAGTGGGCAGTGTAGCCTGTCCCATGCCGGTAAGCGAATGGGATAATGTCTGGACAAAAAATCAGAATATATGGGCTGCTATGCTTCATTATGCGGTAACCCATTAACATATCAATAGGAAAGCAGCAGAAGGGGTAAGCGTGCGGCAATGGGCATGGCTGCCTTTTTCTGTTTTACAGATAGATAGGAAAACGGGAGCAGGACAATTATGGAAAACAAGAATGGTGAAAGCAGGATTCCGGTGGAAGAGGTGATCCGGCAGCTGGACAGCCTGCTGGCGGAGAACCGGGGAGAAGATGGAGAAAAACATCTTTATTACTGGCTGGAACAGGCAAAAAAGGATGGAGACTGGAGAGGAGAACTTACGATTCAGAATGAACTGATGGGGTATCACAGGACCAGCAGAAAGGAAACACTGGGCCTGAAGGCCGTGGAGCGGGGGATACAGCTGATACAGGAATATGGGCTTGAGGAAACAGTTACCGGGGGAACTACTTATCTGAATGGGGCGACTACGCTGAAAGCGTTTGGCAGAACAGAGGCTGCTATGCCTTACTACAGAAAGGCGGAAGAAATTTACCACAGATATCTGGAAGAGGGAGATTACCGTATGGCGGGTCTTTACAATAATCTGGGCCTGGCATGGAAAGACATGGGTGAGTTTGAAAAAGCCAGGGATTATTATGGAAAGGCGCTGACCGTGATGGAAAAACTTCCGGGCGGAGAAATGGAACTGGCTGTAACATGGGTAAACCTGGCTGGTTTGTATGAAACTTGGGAGAAAGACCTGGACAGAAGAGAAGAGCAGACCGGGTTCTGTATGAGGAAAGCCTGGACATACCTGAATGCCCCGGGTTATCCGGAAAATGGGTATTATGCATTTACCTGTACCAAGTGTGCCCCTGAATTCGGGCATTTCGGATATTTTTCCATGCAGAGGGAATTGGAGCAGAGAGCGGCCAGGATATACGGAAGGGAGCAGGCAGATGAAAGGGCTTGAACTGGCGAGAGCCTATTATGAAGAGTACGGGAAACCCATGATCCGGAAAGAATTTCCCGGATATGAAATGAGAATTGCAGTAGGCCTGGCAGGAGAAGGGTCGGAATGTTTTGGATATGATGATGAATGTTCCAGGGATCATGATTTTGAAGCCGGATTCTGTCTGTGGCTGACGGAAAAAGATTGTGAGGAAATTGGATTTCGTCTGTTTCGGGCATATGAAAAGCTGCCTGAGATTTACAGAGGGATACAAAAAGAAAAAACCAGTTTTTATGGCAGAGACCGCAGGGGGGTCATGGAAATCGGGGATTTTTATGAACGGACCATGGGATACCGGACAGTTCCGGAGTCGTTGGAGGAGTGGCTTTTTATACCGGAATATGCTCTGGCCCAGGCGGTAAACGGAGAAGTGTTCCGTGACGATCTGGGCTTATTCAGCCAGGTCAGGCAGTGTCTGCTGTCCGGTTATCCGGAAGATGTGAGGAAGAAAAAGATTGCTGCCAGGGCCGTTACCATGGCCCAGTCTGGGCAGTATAATTATGAAAGATGCAGAAAAAGAGGAGAATACGGGGCGGCAGCCATGGCGCTGGCAGAGTTTGTCCAGGCAGGAATTTCCATGGTATTTTTGCTGAATAACCGTTATACTCCTTATTACAAGTGGATGTTCCGGGGCATGAAGGAACTTCCGGTGCTGGGCTGGCTGGCACAGGATATGGAGGATATCCTGACTGGAAAGCAAGACCAGTCCATGCTGGTGGAGAAAGTGAGTGCAGCTGTGATCCAGGAGATGAAACGTCAGGGATTGACAGCGGGAAGCTGGAATTATCTTGAGCCTCATGGATTTCAGGTGATGGAACAGATCAGAGATGGAACTTTAAGGAATCTTCATGTGATGGAAGGGTAGATGATTGAGAAAGGATTTCATATATGGAAAAAGAAAAAAAGCCTGGTGTCAGAGGAAGGAGCCGGAAACGGCAGGAAGGCGGTAAACAGAAAAAAAAGATACCGGTTCTGGTAGTGTCAGCTGTGGCTGCCGTATTGATTCTGGGTTCAGGAATTTATCTCTTTATAGGAAGTACATACAAAGATACATTTTTTGCCGGCACGGTGATCAATGGTCAGGATGCTTCCGGAATGACAGTAGATGAAGTGAAAACCATGATATCCCAGGAAATCAGCAGCTATGAACTGACATTGCTGGAACGGGATGGAAAGCAGGAAACGATCACCAGAGAACAGCTGGGACTGATGGCAGAATTTGACGGTACATTGGAAAAAATTCTGGAGGAACAAAATCCGTATGCCTGGCTTCCGGCACAGATAAAAGGCAGTGAGTATGAGATTCCTGCCATGGTAGTTTATGAAGAAGAAAATATGGAGAAGGTTCTGAAGAATCTGGACTGTATGGATGAGGAGCAGACGGTAAAACCAGAAAATGCCCGGATTTCTCAGTATATACCTGGAACAGGATATGTGATCGAGCCGGAGACGGAAGGAAATGAAGTAGATTATGAACGGTTTCAGGAAGCAGTCGTTCAGGCGGTAACAGAACTGAAAGGGGAACTTTCCCTGGAAGAAGCAGGCGTATATGTGGAGCCGGAGATCCGGGCGGAAGATGAGACTCTGCAGACTCTGCTGGAGCAGTATAACCGGTATGGAACGATTACGGTTACTTATACGTTTGGAGACAAAAAAGAAGTGCTGGATGGGGAGACAATCAGTCAATGGCTGTATGCGGAAGGTGATGAAGTGATCATTTCCGATGAAGCTGTGACAGATTATGTGCAGACGCTGGCAACGAAATATAACACAGCTTACCGGGCTAAAAGCCTGAAGACGTCCTATGGTCCTACGGTGGTCATCAATCGTGGGCATTACGGCTGGAAGATCGACCAGGCGGCAGAAAAGAAAAAACTGATGGAGATTTTAAAAGCAGGGGAAAGTGTAACAAGAGAACCGGAATATTCTCAGAAAGCTGCCAGTCATGGAGCCAATGATTATGGTGATACGTATGTGGAAATCAATCTTACAGCCCAGCATCTGTTCTTTTATAAAGATGGAAAACTGCTGGTAGAGTCGGATTTTGTATCGGGAAATGTATCGAAAGGGTGGACAACGCCTCCCGGAGCGTTCCCCATTACATACAAAGAAAGAAATGCTACGTTGGATGGAGAAGGATACAGTACACCGGTATCCTACTGGATGCCTTTTAACGGAGGGATCGGCATGCATGATGCCTCCTGGCGTTCCAGTTTTGGAGGGACCATTTATAAGACGAATGGATCTCACGGGTGTATCAACCTGCCCCCGGCGGTAGCAAAAACCATTTATGAAAATATTTCTCAGGGAGATCCGGTATTATGCTACGAACTGGCAGGAACCGAACAGAGCAGCACGTCTGGAAAGGATGGCCAGCAAACCCAGGAAAGTAAGCCTGCAGAGAGTAAACCGGCAGAAACAAAGCCAGCAGAAACCCAGCCGGCAGAGACAAAGCCAGCGGAAACCCAGCCGGCAGAGACAAAGCCAGCGGAGACCCAGCCAGCAGAGACAAAGCCGGCAGAAACAAAGCCAGCAGAAACAAAACCGGCTGAACCAGGATTAGCTGGAGGAGATGGCGGTAACACGCAGGAAAAGGGGCCGGGGACCGGACTTTAAGAGGATGTTTCTAACAGATAGTCTACCTTTTGGACTACGTCCCTGATGTAGTCTCCAAGAGGCATTTCCTGGCAGCCGGCCACAAACTGATGGCATTTGCCGGAAGGGATCAGGATTTTCTGGGCAGGGCTGCTTCCCACAGCGACAGCCATAGCCGGTGTGATCTCTCCCAACAGAGAATTGGCGATGACAATTCCGATGGGGCCGATGATGATGTCAGCGTCGCGGCAGCCGATGATCACCGGATTTTCTCCAGTGGCACCGGCATCGGCACCGGCTTTCAGCATGGCGGAAGTGGCAAGGCTGTTGGTGCCAAGGGCAATAAGAGGGAGTTCTGGATGGGATTTTTTTAACTGCTCTACCACACAGCGTCCCATTTTTCCTCCCTGACCGTCGATAATGATGATTTTCATTTGCATAACACTCCTGTCTTCTATGCCCGATATATGAGAGGCATATATGAAACCATTATAGTATGCGGGAAAAATGAATGCAATCGAAAATAAAATAGAAAAAACACTTGATTTTTAAAAAATAGCAGATATAATAGGTATGTATAAAAAACTTATAAATATACATTTTGGTGAATATTATATCAAAATAAAGCGGAGGAGAACATTATGAAAAAGAAAGTATTTGCATTGACAATGGCAGCAGTGATGGCAGCTGCATCCCTTACCGGATGTGGTTCCAAAGAAGCAGAGACTCAGGCAGCAGCTCAGGAAACAAGTACTGCGCAGGCAGAAGGTGAAGCAACGGAGGCAGAGGAGACTACAGAAGCAGCTGCTGAGGCAGAGGGCGGTGTTCTGGTGATGGCTACTAATGCAGAGTTTGAGCCATGGGAATACCATGATGGAGACAGCATTGTAGGAATTGATGTGGAGATTGCTCAGGCAATTGCTGACAAACTGGGTATGGAACTGCAGATCGAGGATATGGCGTTTGATGCTATCATTCCTTCTGTTGTGAGCGGTAAGGCTGATATTGGAATGGCAGCAATCAGCTATGATGAGGACCGTGCAAAATCGGTAAGCTTCAGTGACAACTATGCAGGCTCTTCCCTGGTACTCTTAGTGGCAGAGGACAGCGAGATTGCTTCTGCAGATGACCTGGAAGGAAAGCTGGTAGGTGCCCAGACCGGAACTACGGGAGAACTGACCGCGACAGAGATGGTAGGAGACAGCAATGTAGAGCGTTACAATTCTTATTTTGAGGCAGTGCAGTCCCTGCTCACAGGAAAGATTGATGCGATCATCATTGATGGAGCTCCGGCAAAAGTATTCTTGAGCCAGAATGAAGGAAAGATCAAACAGGTGGGCGATGCACTGAGCAACGAAGAGTATGCTGTAGTGGCAGCTCTGGATAATACAGAACTGATTGAAAAAATCAATGGTGCAATCAGTGAGTTGCAGGAATCCGGAGAAATTGATACAATTATGAATAAGTACATTCCGGCTGAATAAAGACCTCCCGCAGAAGAACGGGAAGGCTTCCTTTAACTGCAGAATGAAAGGGATAATTGCGTTTCCGCAGGGACGCAATTATTCTGCGTTAAAAGGCCGGGAAATAAGAGAAAGGAAAATACAATATGTGGGGAAATTTCTCAGAACAATTTTACCTGAATTTTATCCAGGACGACCGTTGGAAGTACTTTGTGAATGGCCTGAAAGTGACATTGATCATAACGCTGTTTGCCGTTCTTCTGGGTGTGGTGATCGGATTGATCGTAGGGGTTATCCGTTCTACCTATGAAAAGACACATAAACTGAAAATTTTGAATTTTCTGTGCAGCATTTATCTGACTGTGATCCGCGGAACCCCGGTAGTGGTACAGCTGATGATCATTTATTACATTATTTTTGCCAATGCCAGAAATAAAATACCCATTGCAATCCTGGCATTTGGTATCAATTCAGGAGCATATGTGGCAGAGATTTTCCGAAGCGGGATCATGTCCATTGACCAGGGGCAGCTGGAGGCAGGCAGGAGCCTGGGCTTTAATTACCGTCAGACGATGTGGTATATCGTTATGCCCCAGGCGTTTAAGAATGTACTTCCGGCACTGTGCAATGAATTCATTGCCCTTCTGAAAGAAACTTCCGTATCCGGTTATATTGCTTTGCAGGATCTGACAAAGGCGGGAGATATTGTAAGGAGCCGGACGTTCTCCCCATTTATGCCATTGATGGCAGTAGCGGCTATTTATTTGGTCTGTGTGGTGATTCTCACCCAGGGAGTGAAGATTCTGGAAAGGAGGCTGAGACAGAGTGAGCGCTGATGGAAAAGCATTGATTGAGGTAAAGCATCTGGGAAAATCCTTTGGATCGATCCAGGTCTTAAAAGATATTAACGTGGATATCCATGAGGGAGATGTGGTATTCGTGGTGGGACCGTCCGGTTCCGGAAAGAGTACCTTCCTTCGCTGTCTGAACCGCCTGGAGGAACCGACGGAAGGAAATATCTTTTTTGAAGGTGTGGATATTGTAGATAAGAAGACCGATATTGACCGGCACCGTCAGAAAATGGGAATGGTGTTCCAGCAGTTCAATCTGTTCCCTCATATGACGATTTTAAAGAATCTGACCATTGCTCCCATGAAACTGCAGGGAAAGAGCAGGCAGGAAGCGGAGGCGACAGCCCTGGAACTTCTGGACAGAGTGGGACTGAAAGACCGGGCAGACGCCTACCCCAGCCAGTTATCCGGAGGACAGAAGCAGCGTATTGCCATTGTGCGTGCCCTGTGTATGAAGCCGGAAGTGATGCTGTTTGACGAGCCGACTTCCGCCCTGGACCCGGAAATGGTGGGAGAGGTGCTGAATGTTATGAGAGAACTGGCAAAGGAAAAGATGACCATGGTGGTGGTAACCCATGAAATGGGATTTGCCAGAGAGATCGCAACCAGAGTGATGTTTATGGATGGAGGCAACTTTATTGAGGAAGCACCTCCGGAAGAATTTTTCACCAATCCGAAAAATGAGAGGCTGAAGGCGTTTTTAGGTAAGGTGTTGTAGAAGAAAAATAAAAAGGCGTTGGCCCGGCGGCCAGCGCCTTTTTTGGTGGGGAAAAGGAAATTATACAAAATAATCCCCGTACTGCTCCTTGAGATAATCCACCAGTTCTGCTTCATTTTTTCCTGCGATCTCAAGGGCAAAGGAAGAGGCGAGAAAACGGTGGCGGAGAAGAGGAAAACCATAGCGGAGAAGGATGTCAATATCGCTGTCAGAGACAAAAAAATTTAAACGGATGACTGGAAGGTGGGCAGCGTTGAGAATATTCAGGATGCGGGCGGAAAAACACAGGATATAGTCGTAATCAATCTGGTCCAGCATATGAAGCTCATTGATATTGAAGGTTCCCATCCACTGGATGGATACCCGGTCCCTCAGCTGCTCCAAAAAATAACTGATGCGTTCAAAGTTAATGCTGGTCATCATCACGATTTTTTTCGGATTTCGTGCAACAATCTGGTTGCGGAGTATATGCTTCTGTACCAGAAGGGTCAGGGTACAGATATGTTCGTCCATAATCTGAAAATGGAAGGCTGCGTGAAAGTAGATCAGGTATTTCTGAATCAGATTGTAGAGAAAGGGGAAGTTTTCTCTGGTATTTTCCACGGTCTTGTCCACAAAGGTGCAGTGAAAATGGTTCAGACAGATTTCCCGGTAGAAATATCCGTACAATTCCCGGATAAATTCTTCCCGTACAGGGAAAGGATATTCCAGCCCGGCAACAACGTCTTCCGCAAAACGTTCCGTCGTCTGCCACAGCAGCCGGTCCATAGGAAATTTCAGGCTCTGGGAAAAATTCATCATGCTGACAGCTACGCTCCACAGCTGGTCAGAGAGGGCATCGTCAAAAAAATGAATATGGAACGGGGTCAGGGGAAGCCGGTAGGAGAGAGGGGTTTCCCTGCTGACAGGCCGGATCAGCATAAAGCAGATAAACAACAGCAGAAATTTTTTTGACGGATAATTCAGGGACAGATGATTTTCTGTAAGAAAACGGTTTAAAAGCGTTACGGCTTCCGGGCAGACCTCCAGAAGATCAGGGGCAGCCAGCTGGTAACTTTGGTTTTCGATAGGAGTATTGGCATAACGCCCCTGAATCTGGTCTTCCGCAGTGAATTCCAGAAGGGGATGGAGGATATTGATGACCAGAAAACGGAGCTGAAGGTCATCACCCTGGATACTCAGCCCTTTCCGTTTTAACGTGACCAGTTCCAGTCCGTGTTCCAGAAGAAAACGGCGAAGATGGGCAGTATCCTGTTTTTTGGTGGTGAGGGAAAGTCCCCAGCTTTCGTAGAGGCGGGAGGTGTTCACATAGCCATGAAAGAATATGGTGACGATCAGTACCTGAATCCGTTCTGTCCAGGAACTGACATAATCTTCCATAGTTATGGTCTGTATGAAGCTGACAAATTCTTCATAGCTGACCCGGCTGATACAGTAGTTTTTTTGTACCTCCACCATAGGAACCGGAGAATAGAGATTGATCTGTTCAATCGTCCTGCGAATGGAAGTTTCATTTTTATTAAATTGTGCAGCTACTTTATATAGAGGGGTATACTGGCGCTTTTGGATAAAGCGCAGCAGACTGAGATCATTGTAATTCAAGCCCATGGGAAAGCCTCCTTGGTATGTGTTACACATAGTATAGTTTTTAGGGCAACTAAATGCAAGAAAAATATATACTTTCTTTGCCTTGAAGCACCCATATAAATCTGTCATAATGATTTTAAATTACTAAAGCGCTTTAGGAAAACAGTCGGATTATGACTGAAAATACGGAAAAGGAAGGTATAAAGTATGAAAAGCAACACAAGCTGGAAAGATTCGATCCAGACGTTTGGACGGTCTCTGCTGCTTCCCATTGCTCTGCTTGCTCCCATCGGTATGGTCATGGGTATCTGTAGTGCTATGGGCCAGTCTTATATGATTGAGAAATTCCCGTTTTTAGGAAATGAAATACTGGTGCTTATTTTGCTGGGGTTAGATAGCGATACTTTTTACATCTACCATGTTGCGGCGGTCATGGTTGACAACTTGCGTCGGCT
>CALWQT010000005.1 GCA_944383765.1 uncultured Lachnospiraceae bacterium | reverse complement strand
AAACTATTGAACCGCGTAGTACCGAACGGTACGCTACGTGGTGTGGAAGGGGAGGGTCAAATCTCCCCTATCCGATCAGGATCATTGAGATTTTACCTGCTTCCAGAGTTCATTATACAGAGAATCCGCATCTTCTCCCAGATACTGATATACTTCAGCATTTCCCAGAGAATCCCAGTCGGGGAATACGGCTTTATTGTTCTGAAGCTCTTCATCAAGCAGATCGTAAGCGCCCTGATTGGGAGTAGCATAGGTAATATATTCAAAATTACGTTTGGCAATATCAGGACGGCACAGGAAATCAATCCATTTTTCTGCATTTTCCTTATTTTTGGCATTTTTAGGGATCACCCAGGAATCGATCCACAGGTTGGTCCCCTCTTTGGGAATCACATATTCCAGATTGAAATCCTTGCCGGCGGCAGATTCCTGGAGATACAGCATTTCTCCTGAATATATGACACTGATGGCAGCTTCTTCCCCCAGCATTTTATCCCGTACCTGGTCGATGACATAAGCCTGTACCAGGGGTTTCTGACGGATCAGCATTTCTTTGGCCTGTTCCAGTTCAGAAGGGTCTGTGGAGTTTAAGGAGTATCCCATACCTTTCAGGGCGCACATAAATGCATCCCGGACACTGTCCTGCATCAGGATCTCTCCCGCATACCGTTCATCCCACAGGTCCAGCCAGCTGTCTGGAGGTTCCACTCCCATTTCCTCCAGTTTCTTATCGTTATAAAGAATCCCTACGGTTCCCCAGGTGTAAGGAACGGAATATTTGTTTTCCGGGTCAAAAGCCTGGGAACGGGTCATAAATTCTTCTCCGATATAGGAAATATTTGGGATATTTTCAAAATTGATTTCTGCCAGTAAATCATTTTCTATCATTTTCTGGATCATGTAATCAGATGGACATACCACATCGTAGGAAACACCGCCTGCCTCGATGACAGGATACATTTCTTCGTTGGTTTCAAAAAGGTCATAGACTACATGGATTCCCGTTTCTTTTTCAAAATCTTCGATCACCGTTTCATCAATATATTCTCCCCAGTTGTAAACATAAAGTTCATTGGAGCGGGAAGCAGCAAAATGGCTGTAGGTGGTAAAGGCCACTGCGCAGATGATACAGAAGGAGGCGGCTACCAGCAGGCCTTTCCGGAAGGTGTCCCGACGCCTCTGGCGGTTCTTTTCTTCAGCGGTAACAGGAAGCTCTCTTTGTTTTCCCTGCTTCTCCGGAGAGAAGTTGGTGATCAGGAGCAGCGCCAGGACCGTGAGGAAAATAATGGTGGACAGGGCATACATGGAAGGCTTGATGCCACGGCGCACTTCGCTGTAAATCAGGGTAGACAGGGTATTGATCCCGGCGCCTCTGGTAAAATGGGTGATGATAAAATCATCCAGGGACATGGTAAAGGCCAGCAGGAATCCGGACAGGACACCGGGCATGATATCCGGCAGAACTACTTTGAAAAATGCCTGTACCGGACCGGCTCCCAGGTCCAGAGCCGCTTCGTAGGTATAACGGCTGGTCTGCTTTAACTTGGGCATCACGCTTAAGATCACATAAGGAATGCAGAAGGTGATATGAGCCAGCAGAATCGTTTTGAATCCCAGAGAAATACCAAAAGCCAGAAAAGCCAGCATCAGGGAGATGCCTGTGACGATCTCTGAGTTTAACATGGGAATATTATTGACACCCATGGTAATGCTCCGGGGAAGGCGTTTCATGCTGCTGATACCGATGGCAGCCACAGTTCCCAGAACGGTGGCGACAAAAGCAGCGATCAGGGCGATCAGCAGCGTGTTATAAAGGGCGTCCATAATGGCGGAACTCTGGAACATCTGCCGGTACCAGTCCAGAGTAAATCCACCCCAGTCCGTCCTGGATTTAGAACTGTTGAAGGACAGCACCATCATGGTGAGTATCGGGGCGTATAAAAATATGAGTACAAATACAAGATAAAAATTCTGAAAGAAACGTTTCAGTCTGGAACTGTCTTTCATCATCAGAATGCCGCCCCCTCTCCGTCTTTATCATATTTGGCCATAAGCGCCATGCTGATCAGGATAAAGGCCATGAGTACCAGAGATAATCCGGAACCCAGATGCCAGTTGCTTCCTTTTGTAAATTCCTGCTCAATCACATTTCCAATGAGCAGGATCTTACTTCCTCCTAACAGGTTGGAAATGACGAATGTAGTGAGAGCCGGTACAAATACCATGTTGATCCCGCTGATCACCCCCGGGAGACTTAATGGAACCAGGATTTTCCATATGGTCTGCATACTGTTTGCTCCCAGGTCCTTGGCAGCGTTGATGACGTCATCATCTATTTTGATCAGTACATTATAGATGGGAAGCACCATAAAAGGAAGGAAGTTATAAACCATACCCAGTATGATGGCTCCGGGAGTATTGATAATGGCGATGTTGGGAAGGTGGAAGAAAGACAGGATGCCGTTGATCACACCATTCCGTTCCAGAAGTGTCTGCCATGCCAGAGTGCGGAGCAGAAAATTCATCCACATTGGGAGGATAAAGATAAATACGATAAAACTTCCTTTTCCCACATTTTTATTTCTCAGGATCAGTGCCAGAGGATAGGCAAGCACCAGGCAGATCACGGTGCTTACCAGAGAGAGCCACAGAGAAAGGAACAGAGCTTTCCGGTGTTCCGGAGTGGCAATGGCCGCTACATTGGCCAGAGTGAACTGTCCCTGGCTGTCTGTGAGACCGTAAAAAAGGATCATAGCCAGGGGAATGATGGTAAAACCGATCATCCAGACAATATAAGGTCCGGCTAAAAACCGGGTTGCTTTTCTATTCATTGACTCCCACAGCCTCCTCGTCTTCTGATGCCGGCTTGTTCATGATCTGGATATCAAACGGGTCCACATGGATTCCCACCTGCTTTCCTACCGGGCACATATCTGTGGAGTGTACCAGCCATTCAAAACCGTCTGGAGTGGTTACTTCCATTTCATAGTGTACCCCTTTGAAAATGAGATGGGTGCAGACGCCGGTAAGAGTTCCGTTTTCCGGTTCTACCAGGTCAATATCTTCCGGGCGGATCACCACGTCCACAGGGGTATTGGTTCCGAATCCTTTATCCACGCAGGCAAATCTGGCACCGAAGATTTCTACCAGTTCATCCCGTATCATGGTGCCGGGAACAATGTTGCTTTCTCCTATGAAATCGGCCACAAAAGCATTTTCCGGCTCGTTGTATATCTGCTCCGGAGACCCCATCTGCTGGATATAGCCCTGATTCATGACTACAATGGTATCAGACATGGTGAGCGCTTCTTCCTGGTCATGGGTAACGTAAATAAAGGTGATGCCCAGTTCATTTTTCAGCCGGATCAGTTCGTACTGCATATCCTGCCGGAGCTTTAAATCCAGAGCTCCAAGGGGTTCGTCCAGCAGGAGGACCCTTGGTTCATTTACGATAGCCCGGGCGATGGCGATCCGCTGCTGCTGGCCTCCGGAAAGGGAGGCAACGCTCCGGTTCTCATAGCCGTCCAGATTTACCAGCTTCAGGGCATATTTGATCTTATCATCAATATAAGTTTTCGGCTTGTTTTTGATTTTCAGGCCGAAAGCGATATTTTCTGCAATGGTCATATGGGTGAACAGTGCATATTTCTGGAAGACAGTATTCAGCTGCCGCTTATTGGGGGGAAGCTGGGTGATATCCTGTCCGTCAAAAATAACCCGTCCCGTATCCGGTTTCTCAAATCCGCCGATAATACGCAGGGTCGTGGTCTTTCCGCAGCCGGAAGGTCCCAGAAGGGTTACAAAGGTATTTTCCTGTACGGAAAGATTCAGTTCATCAAGAACCATAGTATCGTCAAAAGTCTTGGAAATATTGATCAAATCAATCAGTGGTTGTGCCATGACAGTCCTCCTAATGTAATGATGAATCCTATCTAAAAGCTTGGCGGGGAGCTGACCCAGATGAGGACGGCTCCTGTTTTGCTGGTGAGATAGTGTTTTTTATCTGCGGAAAAATAGAAAGATTCTCCTTTTTTTGCTTTATGGACCTGGTTTCCCAGATGGATAGCCACGCTGCCCTGAAGAATATAGCCGAATTCCTCCCCTTCATGGGGATTGTCAGGGTAAGTGGAACCGCCTGCCTTTAAAGTCAGCAAGATAGGTTCCATGCAGTTTTTCTGGGCATTGGGAATGATCCAGTGTATTTCATTGTTCAGTTCCGAGTCCTGTTTTTCAAAAAAATCCTGTTTCCCAAAAACAATCTGTTCCTCGCTTTCTTCATGGAAAAATTCACTGATGGAAGTTCCCAGGCACTGGAGAATATCCATCAGAGTAGCGATAGAAGGAGACGTGAGGTCCCGTTCTACCTGGGAAATGAATCCTTTGGATAATTCTGCCCGGTCTGCCAGTTCTTCCTGGGTCAGGCCTTTTAACATACGAAGCTCCTTGAGCTTGTGACCGATAGACATGACATTCCTCCTTTGCGGCAGCAATCACAATCATAAACTAAAAGTTTAGAAATACTAACTAACTATATTATTTGATTTTAAGTTTAGTAATAATAAACACAAAACACAGTTTATTATACAGGAAATGGGGCGGGTGTCAATAGGGACTTTATGAGAGGAACTGAGATTTGTCGATTGACAATAGAATGGAAAAAAGGGATAATAAATATTAAAGAAATTTGGAATTGCGAATCATGTGGGAGGAATGTGAAATGAAGGGCAAGTATATGGCGTATGTGGGCTCCTATTCTTATACAGGGAAAGCCAAAGGCATTTCCGTATTTGACGTGGATGTGGAAAAAGGATTGTTTCTGCCAAGATGCGAAGAGGAAGTGAATAATGCTTCTTATCTGGTTGCTTCCAGTGATGGCAAGACTCTGTATTCCATTGCAGATGAAGGGGTCGTGTCATTCCGTATCCTGGAAAATGGAAGTCTGGCAAAACTGAATACGGCAGGGATCAGAGGGATGAGAGGCTGTCACCTGTCTACGGATAAAGAAGATAAATACCTGTTTGTATCCGGTTTTCATGATGGAAAATCTACGGTACTGAGACTGAATAAAGACGGTTCTGTAGGAGAAATCGTAGATGGTGTCTATCATAAAGGTCTTGGGAGTGTAGCGGAACGGTCTTTTCGTCCCCATGTAAGCTGTACCAGAAGAACGCCTGACGGGAAATTCGTTATGGTGGCAGATTCTGGAATTGACCAGGTAAAGATATACCGTTTTAATGAAAAGGATGAGAAACTGGCTTTGGTGGACGCAATCCGCTGTGATCTGGAATCAGCGCCCAAGTGTTTCCGGTTCAGTTCAGATGGAAAATTTATCTATCTGCTCTATGAATTGAAAAATGTGATCGATGTGTTCACCTATGAGACAGGTGGAAGAGTTCCTAAGATTGAAAAGATCCAGACGATTTCCACTACGGGAGGTCAGAAGATGAGCCAGCTGACAGCAGCCTGCTCCATGAGGTTTTCCACCCATGAAGATTATCTGTACTGCGGCAATGCAGGAGATAATTCCATCGGTATCTTTAAAAGGGACAAGGAAACCGGTCTTCTCGATTTCCTGTGCTGCCTGCCGGTAAGCGGAGATTATCCTAAGGATATTGCCGTCTTCCCAGATGACAAGCATATCGCATCCATCAATCATGGAGGAAATATTTCCTTCTTCCATGTGGATTATGAAAAGAAACTGATGATCATGAGCGGAAAATCCATCAAAATAGATGAGCCAAACAGCTGTGTATTTGTGAAAGTGAGGTAATATGGCAGGTTCAGAATTCGGCACAATCCTCCGGGTTGCCACCTGGGGAGAGTCCCATGGACCGGGAGTGGGGGTAGTGCTGGACGGCTGCCCCGCCGGACTTCCCTTAAAAGAAGAAGATATTCAGAGTTATCTGGACAGAAGAAAGCCGGGACAGAGCCGGTTTACCACTGCCCGGGCGGAGGCAGACCAGGTGGAAATCCTGTCCGGTGTGTTTGAAGGGAAGACGACAGGTACGCCAGTGTCCATGATAGTGAGAAATACCGACCAGAGATCCAGAGACTATGGAAATCTGATGGAATTATACCGTCCCGGCCATGCGGATTATACGTTTGACTGTAAATATGGTTTTCGGGATTACCGGGGAGGCGGGCGGTCTTCCGGGAGAGAAACCATAGGCCGGGTAGCAGCCGGCGCAGTGGCAAAAAAATTTCTGGAGAGCCTGGGAATCCAGGTAAGGGCATATACCAGTGCCATTGGCGGGATATCCATTGACAGAGAAAAATTCTGCTGGTCGGATATGGAAGAAAATCGGCTGTATATGCCGGACAGGGAAGCAGCCGCAAGGGCGGAAGCCTTTCTGGAGCAGAAGATGAGCCAGCAGGATTCTGCAGGGGGAATCGTAGAATGTGTGATCTCCGGTATGCCTCCGGGAGTGGGGGAACCGGTGTTTGAGAAACTGGACGGGAATCTGGCGAAAGCCATGATGTCTATTGGAGCAGTCAAAGGTGTGGAACTGGGAGATGGATTTCTGGCAGCAGAAAGCAGTGGAAGCGAAAATAATGATGGCTTTCTGATGGAAAAGGGCCAGATCAAAAAGAGGACAAACCACAGCGGCGGGGTATTGGGCGGTATGAGTGACGGCAGTGATATTCTCGTCAGGGTAGCGTTCAAACCGACGCCATCCATTTCCAGAAGCCAGAAGACCGTTACCAGGTCCGGAGAAGAGACCGAAATAGAAATCAGAGGACGGCATGATCCGGTGATCGTTCCCAGGGCAGTGGTGGTGGTGGAAGCTATGGCAGCCCTGACTGCGGCAGATATGCTGCTGCTGTCCATGACATCAAGACTGGACAGGATACAGGAATTTTTCAGGAAATAAAAAATACGCCTTTCACGAGGCGTATTTTTTGTTATCTGATGTTTTTGTGTTAATCATCGAGCCAGGAGATATTGGGATAATACCGGAACAATACTTTGGCAATGATCTGGTCTTTGGATACATAATGATTCTCCCAGTATCTGGCATCGTAAGAGAAATTCCGGTTGTCTCCCATCATGAAATAACAGCCTTCCGGAACTTCAAAATGGAGAGGGGTATCTACATCCATAGGTTCGTTCAGATAAGGCTCGTCTAACGGTTCTCCGTTGATCAGTACCTGACCGTCCGTAATATCTACGGTTTCACCGGGAAGTCCGATCACCCTTTTTACATAATAGGTTTTTCCTGTGGGGTCATCAGGAAAATGGAAAATAGCAATATCACCCCGTTCCGGATCGTGGAACAGATAGGAAAGCCTGGATCCGATCACCCGGTCATGGGCCATAATGGTGCTTTCCATGGAACCGGTTGGAACACGGCTGTTGGCGATGATACAGGAATTTAAAAATAAAGCGATCAGGGCAGCGGATACCAGAATGGTGATCCAACTGATAATTTCTTTTTTCAGGGAAAAAGGTTCTTTTTCAGCTTCCTTTTCTTCTTTTTTCATAGGGGTAAGTCCTTTCTTGCTCAAATTGACAACCCTAAGTTTATATGAGAATGGAACAGAGTGCAAGGGGTTTTCAAAAAAGGTCACAAAAATTTCATATTTCGCAAGGAATTCTGATGGAAAGGAGGAACTGCCATGGATTATAATACAGATAAAGGAAAAGGTGGTGGCTATATGGAGCATGATGGAGACAGAGGAAAACAGAAAAAGTATGTTCTGGCAGGAATAGGTTTCCTGGCAGCAGCAGTTCTTTTGCTGGCGGCGGCCAGAAAAGTACCGGGGTTTGCAGTCTGGTATACGGAGAATATTTATCCGTACTGTGTCATGACAGTAGGGCGTCTCTGCGGCATAGTTCCTTTTTCTGTAGCGGAGGCAGGACTTTACATACTGGTCATATGGATCGTGAGTTATACCGCGGTGTATTGGAGAAGTCCGATGAGGATCGTAAGCCGGGTAATTTTGCTGCTGGGAATCCTGCTGTTTTCCTATGCGGTCAACTGCGGGATCAATTATTACAGCCGTCCTTTTGCAGATTCTCTGTCTTACGGACAGGAGGAATATTCCTGGAAAGAATTGGAGGAGCTTTGTCTGTATCTGACAGAAAAAGTAAATGAATATGCAGATTATGCCGGTGTCAGGCTGGAGAGTGCAGAGTATGGCAGCATGGGACCGGAAGCCATGCAGGAACTGGGGAGGGAGTATGAACGGCTGTCCAGTTTCTATCCCCGGCCGAAATATCTGGGGATTCCCTGGATCCTGTCAGTACAGCAGCTGGCAGGAGTATATGCTCCGTTTACCGTGGAAGCCAATTATAACAATGCCATGACTGCCTATAATATTCCCCATACCATCTGTCATGAGCTTTCTCACTTAAAGGGATTTATGCGGGAAGACGAAGCGAATTTCATTGGATTTCTGGCGTGCGTCGGTTCTGGGGAACCGGTCTTTCGTTACAGCGGATATACGATGGGCTGGATCTATGCGGGAAATGCCCTGGCATCCGCAAATATGGAGGCGTATCAGGAAATTTATGAGAAACTGGACGGACGGGTAAAAGCGGATCTTCAGGAAAATAATGAGTTCTGGGAGCGATATGAGGGACGGGCCGCTGAGGCAGCAGAAGCAGTCAATGATGCGTATCTGAAGGCAAACAGCCAGGAGGAGGGAGTAGAGAGTTATGGGTTGGTAGTAGACCTGATGCTGGGGTGGTTCTTTCAGGACGTAAAAGAAAAAGAATAGCGTTGTGTTCTGTATCTTCCAATGGTAAAATAGAAAGTAGATTTCCAGTCAAAGGAGGTTCACATATGAATAAGATGTTGTACGATTTGATGGATTGGGCAGGAATTGAAGAAATGGTATATTCAGAGTCCCGTCATCCGGAACGGATTTTGGGCGCCCATCTGGTCCAGGACGGCGTTCTGGTCCAGGCATTTATCCCTACGGCAGATTCGGTAGCGGTAAAAATGGGAGCAGGGACCTATGAAATGGAGATGGCGGATGAGGAAGGCTTTTTTGCTGTTTTGATTCCCCGGAAAACCATAGGATCTTATACGCTGCTGGTCACTTATGATAACGGGACCCAGGAAGAACTGAAAGACCCGTATGAGTTTGAGAATCAGATTACGGAGCAGGAACTGAAAAAATTCGATGCAGGCGTCGATTACGAAGTCTATAAAAAACTGGGCGCCCATCCTATGACGGTAGACGGGGTGAAAGGCGTACTGTTTGCTGTGTGGGCCCCCTGTGCCATGCGGGTAAGCGTAGTGGGGGATTTTAACCTTTGGGACGGAAGACGGCATCAGATGAAACTCCACGAGGGATATGGAGTTTATGAACTGTTTATTCCCGGACTGGAAAAAGGGGCTCTTTACAAATATGAAGTCAAGAAAATGAACGGTGACCCAATCCTGAAGGCAGATCCCTATGCCAATTATGCGGAACTGCGTCCGAATACGGCATCTGTGGTATGGGACCTGGAAGAATACCAGTGGCAGGATAAGGCGTGGATGGATAAACGGGCCAGAAATAACAGTAAGGACAAGCCTATGTTCATTTATGAACTGCATCTGGGTTCTTTTATGAGGAAGGAACTGGAAAAAGATGAGGCAGGCAAGGAAATTGCAGGCTCAGAATTTTATAATTACCGGGAGATTGCGCCTAAGCTGGCGGAGTATGTGAAGGAAATGGGGTATACCCATGTGGAATTGCTTCCGGTCATGGAACATCCTCTTGACGCGTCATGGGGGTACCAGGTAAGCGGATATTATGCGCCTACCAGCCGGTACGGGACTCCGGACGATTTCATGTATTTTATGGATTATCTTCACGGACAGGGAATTGGTGTGATCCTGGACTGGGTACCGGCCCATTTCCCAAGAGATGCATGGGGAATGGCGGAGTTTGATGGGACCTGCCTGTATGAACACAGAGACCCGAGAAAAGGCGCCCATCCGCATTGGGGAACCTTGATCTACAATTATGCCAGACCCCAGGTATCCAATTTCCTGATCGCCAATGCCCTGTTCTGGGCGGAAAAGTACCATGCGGATGGAATCCGTATGGATGCAGTGGCTTCTATGCTGTACCTGGATTATGGAAAGAATGACGGGGAATGGATTCCTAATATTTACGGAGGCCATGAAAATCTGGATGCGGTGGAATTTTTAAAACATCTGAATTCCATCTTTAAAAAGAGAAAAGACGGGGCAGTGCTGATCGCAGAGGAATCCACCGCCTGGCCAAAGATCACCGGTGATGTGAAAGAAGACGGACTGGGCTTTGATTATAAATGGAATATGGGCTGGATGAATGATTTCCTGGGATATATGCAGTGCGACCCGTATTTCAGGTGTTACCATTACGGGGAAATGACGTTCAGCATGATCTATGCCTACAGTGAAGATTTTATCCTGGTATTTTCCCATGATGAGGTAGTCCATGGCAAAGGTTCCATGGTGAATAAGATGCCTGGAAGTACGTTTGAGGAGAAATTTGCCAATCTCCGGGTAGCCTATGGATTTATGATGGGACATCCGGGGAAGAAACTTCTGTTCATGGGACAGGATTTCGGACAGATGGACGAGTGGAATGAAAATGCGGAACTGGAATGGGATCTGCTCCAGTACCCCATTCACAGCCAGATGAAGGAATATGTAAAGGCACTGAACCGGTTGTACGCCCAGTATCCGGCATTGTCTGCCCTGGATTATCATCCGGACGGCTTTGAATGGATCGAATGCAGCAACTCCCAGGAGAATATTGCGGTCTTCCTCAGAAAGACCAGGAAAAAAGAAGAGACTCTGATGTTTGTCTGCAACTTTGCTCCTGTAGTCCATGAAAAATTCCAGGTGGGAGTTCCGTTCCCAGGCAAATACAAAGAGATTTTCAACAGTGACAGTGAGGAATTTGGCGGAAGCGGTGTGACCAACCCGAGAGCGAAAGCATCGAAGAAGGAAGAGTGGAACGAAAGACCGAATTCCATTACCATACGGGTGGCACCTATGAGTGTCAGTGTGTTTACCTGTACGCCTGAGGTAACGAGAAAAGCGGTAAAGAAACCGGTCCGCAAGACAGAAGTGACAAAAGGAAAAACCAGCGGAGCAGGAAAGGGCAGAAGTAAATGATAGGAGAATGGCAGATGCCGGAGATGGTAAAGAACTGGATACCGGGGCTGGCTGCATTTGGGATCAATCTGATCGTGGCCGCTCTGATCCTGATCGTAGGTTTTAAGGTAACGAAAGTACTGAAGAAAGCGGTGGAGAGATCGTTCGCCAGAATGGACATGGAATTGTCTGTGAGGAAATTCCTGCTGGCCCTGTTACAGGCAGTTTTGTATGGAATCCTCATTTTTATGGCGGCAGAGCGGATCGGCATTAAATCTTCAACGATCATTGCGCTGTTTGGTTCTGCCGGTCTGGCTTTGGGCCTTGCCCTTCAGGGAAGCCTCTCCAATTTTGCCGGCGGTGTGCTGATCCTGGTGATGCGGCCGTTCAAAGTAGGAGATTATATTGTGAGCCAGTATGGGGAAGGGACGGTGACAGCCATCGGGCTGGTCTATACGTCCATGAACACAGTAGATAATAAGACTGTGGTGATTCCCAATGGCAGTCTTTCCAATGCCCCTTTGACGAATGTAACAGCTCAGTCCATCCGGCGGGTGGATTTAAGCGTGGGCATCAGTTATGAATCAGACCTGAAAAAGGCAAAAGAGATTCTGGAAAGTATTTATACAGAACATCCGAAAGTGCTTAAGGATCACCCGATCCAGGTGTTTGTGGACCAGCTGGCAGACAGTGCGGTGATGATCGGCGGAAGAGGATGGACAGCCACCGATGATTACTGGAATGTACGGTGGGATATTACGGAAAAGGTGAAGCTGCGCTTTGACAGGGAAGGCATCAATATTCCGTATAATCAAATGGACGTCCATGTAAGTTATATGGACCGGAATGACGACGAATAAAGGAGGAACAGAAGATGCGGGAGTGTGGAATCCTGCTTCCGGTCACCAGCATACCGTCTCCCTATGGAATCGGAGGTTTTGGGGAAGCTGCGTACCAATTTGTAGATCAGCTGAAACAGGCAGGGCAGCAGTACTGGCAGGTGCTTCCTTTCGGTCCTACAGGCTATGGGGACTCGCCCTATCAGTCTTTCAGCGCCTTTGCCGGCAATCCTTATTTTATTGATCTGGACACGCTGGCAGAGGAAGGACTGCTGACGAAGAATGAATGCCAGGAGGCGGACTGCGGTCAGTATCCCCAGTATGTGGACTATGAGAGGATTTATTTCAGCCGGTTTGCCGTGCTGAGAAAAGCGTTTGAGCGTTGGAAAAACCTGGAACGGTCACAGGAAACCGTGCTGGATGACGAGACAGAAGAATACTGCGTTTACATGGCGGTAAAAAACCATTTTCAGGGAAAAAGCTGGACGGAATGGGATGAAGATATCCGGATGCGCCGTCCGGAGGCTGTAAAAAAATATGAAGAGCTGCTGGAAGACGATATTTTATTTTACCGCTTCCAGCAGCTGAAATTCCAGGAACAGTGGGAAAAACTGAAGACGTATGCCAATGAACAGGGAATCCGCATCATTGGTGATATTCCCATCTATGTGGCGCTGGACAGTGCAGACAGCTGGTGCCACCCGGAGTTATTCCAGTTTGATGCGGACCGGAGACCGGAACTGGTGGCGGGAGTTCCGCCGGATGGATACAGCCCTACCGGACAGATGTGGGGAAATCCTTTATACCGGTGGGAGTATCATGAAAAGACAGGATATGCCTGGTGGATCAGGCGTATGGTATTCTGTTTTAAACTTTATGATGTGGTCCGGGTAGACCATTTCCGCGGGTTTGATGAATATTATGCCATTCCGGCGGCTGATGAAACGGCAGCCAACGGCGAGTGGAAAAAAGGACCGGGAATTTCCCTGTTTGAAGCGATTGAAAAGAAACTGGGGAGACTGGATATTATTGCGGAAGATCTGGGCTTTCTGACTCCTACCGTATTGGAAATGCTGAAGGAATCCGGCTTTCCAGGCATGAAGGTTCTGGAATTCGCATTTTCCGCGGATGGACAGAGTATCTATCTGCCTTATCATTATACAGAAAATTGTGTGGTCTACACAGGAACCCATGATAACGATACCCTGAAGAGCTGGTATGCATCCATGCCGGAATGGGACAGGGATTTTTCCAGAAGATATCTGGGGAATGAGAAATCTTCTCCGGAAGAGGTCCATTGGGACTTTATCCGGGCAGCCCTTGGAAGCTGTGCCCGGACGGCGATCGTGCCTATGCAGGATTATCTGGGCTTGGGAAGAGAAGCGAGAATGAATGAGCCTTCCACATTGGGAGATAACTGGAAGTGGCGTCTGCTTCCCGGCCAGTTTGATGAAAAGCTGATTGGGAGAATCCGGGATATGGCGTGGGTGTTCGGAAGAACCGGACAATAAGCAAAAGAAAGCCCCGGGGCAGGAAATGTTTTCCTGCTTCCGGGGCTTTTGGTATCACATTGTTTCTTCTGCGGCCGTTTCATCCGGTCTTATGGTTGTTTCGGTGCCGTCGATGTTGTTCAGCACTTCTTTATCCCCATCTTTGTGGGACGTAAAGGTTACCTGCAGCTGGTTTCCGATAAAATCACTGGCGTGGAGAGTCAGTCCGCTGGAATCCATTTCAAACTGCACGGAAGAGGAAGAAGTATCCTGGGATTCCGGGAAAACCCGATCCCCATCGGAGTTTGTGGCATAAATCGATTCATAATCAATACCAGACTGGCTGTCTGTGAGATAAATGGTGATGATACCGTCATCATCAAGCTCATAGTTGTCCACAGCAGGAGCCGTATCGTCTAAAATATTGATATGGGAAAAACTGGCTGCATACATACCGTTGAAATTTTTCATGGAAACTTCCAGCACACCGTTGCGGGTAATGGGAACGGTATAGGTACGGCTTCCGGTTTTTTCCGGGGTAAGGGTCTCTCCATCTTTTCCCACTGTCAGATCTTTGATAGGAAGAAGAGATTTGATGGTAATGGTGGCAGTGGTGGTCTTATAATCTTCCGTGTCACCAATGGTAATGTCAAATTTAGGTTTCGCAGTAAATAAATAAAAAATAATTCCGTTTAATATAAAAAAGGGCAGGACATAAAAAAGCAGTACGGTTAAAATATCGTTGGAACCTGCCTGTTTTCTCCTGTGGGTCCTGGTCTGTTTCATGTGTTGCCTCCTGGTGTGATTGAATCATTCAATAGTTCCGACCTATAGCATATCAGAAATCTTCCACTCTTACAAGTTTTAACTTCTAAAATTCTTCCGTGTATGCTATGATTAAGATATTAGAAAGAATCGTAAGAAAAAAGTGCGATTTCTATTTTCCGATCAAGCATGCCTCAGGGCGGAAAGGCAGTTATGGTAAAAGAAGCTGTTGACTTTGCAGTGAATGCCCACAAAGGAGCAGTCAGGAAAGGTACAAGGATTCCTTATATTGTACACCCGCTGGAAGCTGCGGTTATTGTGGGAAGTATGACAGATGATGAGGAATTGATGGTAGCAGCCCTCCTTCATGACACTTTGGAGGATACTGGGGCTACGGAACAGGATATCCGGGAACGGTTCGGAGACCGGGTGGCAGACCTGGTCAGACAGGAAACGGATGATAAGCGGGAATCCTGGCTGGTCCGCAAACAAAAAAAACTGGCACAGGCAGAATCAGGAGACAGAGATTTAAAAATCCTGTTTCTTGGGGATAAGCTGAGCAATATCCGTGCCATGGCCAGGGATTATCTGATTTTGGAAGATGAGTTGTGGGAACGGTTCAACGAGAAACGGAAAGAAGCTCAGGGCTGGTATTACTGGGGAATGGCAATACGGCTGGAAGAACTTTCTGAGTATCCTGCTTATCAGGAGTATGTGGAGTTATGCCTGCGGGTATTCGGAACGAAGGAACCATATTTGGAGAAACCGGAAGAAAAGTAGGGGAGAGTAGGGAAAAGCAAACAGAAGAAATGACTGCAGGAGGATTTGGAATAAGATATGTTTCTGGACTTGTGCGCTTCGGTGCTTATCCCTGTTTATACATTATTTTTTGCAAAAGGATATGGGTGGTTTTCCACAAATTTTTCTGTGATCGGCAATATGTTCCGGAGAAAAGAAGTATTTGTGCTGTGGGCTGTCCTGGTGGGGCTGTATTTCTTTTTCAGCCTGAGGCAGATCATCCGGAAAATGCCGGGAAAGGTGAAAGGAAGTTTTCTGGTACCGGTGGCTGTGGTATTGCTGCTGTTTGCGATCACTACACCGTATCTTCCCCAGGAATTTCCGCTGAAAGCGGTGCTGCATATTGTGTTTGCCATGTTAGCTTCAGCCTGTCTTGTGATCGTTACTGCCTATCTGTTCTGGCAGATGAAGCCGTATGCCCCGGAAAGGGCAAATAAATATCTGAGATTCCTGGGACTTATTGTGGCAGGAAGCATAGTCCTGTTTTTCGTTTCCGGTATCATCAACAGCGCCATGGAGATTTTCTTTGTGTTAGGTATGGTTGCCCTGATGGAACGGGTAAGGAGATATCCGGATTGGGAGCAGGAAACAGAGGAAGGGAAATCAGGAGGGTGTCCCCAAAGTCATGAAATGACTTGAGGGATACCCTCTTTTTCTGTAAGAAGCAGGTATCAGGCAGATGGAGCCTGGTCAGGGATCTGGCGCCCTTCATGGTCAATATGGTAATGATCCCGGTAAATAAGCTGGGATATGGGAACCAGTTCATAGCCGGCATTTTGCAGCCCTGTGATGATCTGCTCCAGGGCAGAAGGGGTGTATTTGGCACCGTTATGCATAAGGATAATGCTTCCGTCACCTAAGTGCTTATGATTCAGCACCGTGCTGATAATGGAGTCTGTGCCATAATCTTTCCAGTCCAGGGAATCCACATCCCATTGTACCGGATAGTAATTCATTTCCCGGGAAACGGATACCACCTGGTCATCATAATCACCATAAGGAGGGCGGAACAGAATCATATCCTGACCGGTCAGTTCTTTTACCTTATCATGGACTTTCTGGAGTTCAGAACGGATTTCCTCATCGGAAAGCTGGCTCATATTTTTATGATTTTCACTGTGGTTACCCAGATCATGTCCCTGGGAGGCAATGTACTTCACGTCATCCGGATATTTTTCTACCCAGCCTCCGGTCATAAAAAAGGTGACTTTTACATTATGGCGGGCAAGAATATCCATAAGCTGCATGGTATCTTCATTTCCCCAGGCGGCATCGAAGGAGAGGGCCACCTGGGGCTTGGAAGTCTGCACACAGTAGATGGGCAGTTCCCGATCTTTCACATGGTGGTCGGCAGTCTGGACAGACTGGAGGATGGAGGGGGAGCCGACAGCTGCGGCCAGAGTTCCCTGCTGATAGAAGGTGGTGGCTGCTCCAATAGCCAGGAGAATCAGAGCGGACCAGAACAGGGCATTTTCAGACAGGCGTTTCCTGAATTTCATAGAAAGCCTCCTGTGGGCGGTAGTTACATCAGTTTATGAAAAAGACTGGCGGGGTATGACAGAATAGAGGGGAAAGGATGGAAAAGAGGTATGAGGACAACGCAATGGATCTGAGGTGGAGGTATCTTAGATGATAGTGGGGAGAAGCAACGTGATAGCAATATTGTTAGTATAAATGTGAAATGGAGAAATGATAATGAACGAATTTTCCGAACGAACGCTGCAAAATATAAATCAAAATGGAAAGTACTATGTATATGGATTGATAGATCCCAGAGATGGTCAATTGTATTATATTGGAAAAGGGACTGGAAATAGGGTTTTTCAACATGTGGTAGAAAGTAACAAAAATCCTGAGTCTGAAAAGAATAAGATAAAAAGAATAAGGGAGATAGAACATTCAGGAAATCATGTTAAGCATATATTGATTCATTGGGGATTAAAGGAGGAAGAAGCATTTGCGGCGGAAGCATCTCTTATTAACTTAATAAACTATATTTCAGATATTGGGTTGTCAAATATTGTTTCTGGACACCATACACAAGGGTGCATGAGCGTCGAAGAAGTTGAAAGGCTATTTGGTGCTGAATTGTTATCTAAAGAAGATTTTCGTCATAAAGTCCTGATCATTAAAATCAATAAAACCTATAATCCCAATATTTCTGCAGAGGATTTGTACAATAGTGTCAGAGGAATATGGAGGGCTAATATTAGCAGAGTTCAGAAGGTAGAATATGTATTGGAGGTGTATAACAATTTAATAGTGGCGTGTTATAAGCCAGAAAGGTGGTATCAGTTAGGGGATGATAATGTGGAGAAATTACCGAAATCCATGTTACCAGAAGATTGGACTCAAATAAAAGGAAGAGTATTTTTTGAATGCGAGTATTTGTCAGAATTGGATGAGGTGCAGAAATTCTATCTGTATAAATCAATAAAAAAGCTAGAATATATTCAGAAATCCCAAAATCCCATTATATATGTGGGGATCTAAGAGAAGGAAAGGTTTGGGAGCTGAAGTAAAAAGTATATTGCAAAAAGCAATTTGGTTTGAAATTTTTTTCAATATTCAAAAACTTAGCACTCACCTCTTGGCTCGTTTGGGGTGGTTTTGTCCTGTGGTGTCAGAGCCCGTAAAGCCTTATTTTACAAGGTTTTTGCGGGTTCTTACTTTTTGTCTGGGAGCGTCAAAAATCGTCATTTTGAAAGAAAATGGTGTAGTAAATGGTGTAGTGGAATACAAGACAAATGTAATATGAAATTTATAAAAGTAGGATAATGATATTAGAGGATGCAAAATACTGATAAATCATATAAAATATAATATAGATTACTATTTTATAATTAATATTCAAAGGATCGAAATAAAAAATTAAGGAGAGAGATAATGCAGGATGATCATGCAATAAAGGAACTTTTAAATGCCAAAGAGGGAGAACAGGTACAGTTTAAGGAAGCAAAAAACCGATTCGATTCTTCCGAGGCCGCTCGGATTTGTTGTGCTTTGTCAAATTGTGGCGGCGGAAAACTTGTATTTGGAATATCGGATAAGCGTCCCCGTCAGATTGTAGGAAGCGCTGCTTTTGATTAACCGGAGCGTACAAGAAAAGGTTTGATTGACAAGCTTAAAGTCATGGTAGATTTTCAATTATATGAATATAATGGAAAACGTGTTTTGGTTTTTGATGTGGCCTCGAGACCATTGGGACTTCCCGTACAGGTAGATGGGGTTGCATGGTGGTATGAAGGGGACAGTCTTATTCCAATGCCGGAAGATGTGCGGCGTAAAATTTATGAAGAAACAGGAGTGGATTTCTCAGGCACAATCTGTGTTGACGCAAAATTTAGTAATATTGATAAAGACGCCGTTGAAGTATTTCGAAAAAATTGGATAGAAAAAAGTGGAAATACAAGATTAAAAAGTATAGAGGCGTAACAACTGCTCAGAGACTGCGAGGCGATTACAGAAGAAGGCATTACTTATGCGGCGCTGATTCTCTTTGGTAAACGAAACGTTCAGCTATCAGAAGATTTCTGCCGCAGGCGGAGATAGTATTTGAATACCGTTCATCTGATGCATTTGGTCCTGCGAGTCAACGGGAAGAATTTCAATCGGGATTCTTTTCCTGCTATGATCGGCTCTGGGAACTTATCAACTTGCGGAATGATAAGCAGCATTACCAAGATGGCTTTTTTATTTATGATATTTCTACATTTAATGAGCGCGTAGTGCGTGAGTTAATTTTGAATGCAGTATCACATCGGATGTATCAGATGAGTGGAAGTATTTTTATCCGTCAGTACCGTGATCGACTGGTGGTGGAAAGCCCAGGAGGTTTTCCAAACGGAATCACAGTGGATAATATTTTAAATCGACAGTCTCCACGCAATAGACGTATAGCGGAGATTTTGTCATTGTGCGGTTTAGTAGAAAGATCCGGACAAGGTATGAATCTGATTTATGAACTCAGCATCATGGAAGCGAAAGATCTGCCGGATTTTACTGGTACTGACAACAATTTTGTTAGTTTGACGCTGAACGGATTGATTATAGATAAAAAGATGCTTTCTATAATTAAGAAAATAGGTGAAGAAAGACTTGAGTCGTTTTCAACATCTGATTTTTTAATCGTGAATGCCTTGTATCATGAAAATCCAGTTTTGGAGTATTTACGACCTCGTTTAAAACGGCTGGCGGATATAGGTGTGGTAGAACATATTGGAAGAAATAAATATGTTCTCGCACGGCAACTATATGCTGCGGTGGGGAAAACGGGTATACATACTTGGATTGTTGGGTTAGACCGCGATACCAATAAAGAATTGATTTTGACGCATATACAAAAGAATAAAAATAGAGGAACGCAGTTTAAGGAGTTAAAGCAGGTTCTGCCCAGTCTGTCACGTGGAGAAATACAAGTCCTAATGCGTGAATTAAAAGATCAAGGCAAGTATGTAGAAGGAAAAGGAGCAGGTGCGAGATGGTTTGCTGAATAGAGTGAATTGCAACTAGTTGCAATTTGGTTGCAATTAATTGCAATTAATGTCCCATATTTTTGATTTGCAAATTTTAAAACTATAATAGAGTTGGGAAAACAATAAAGTCCAGAAGCAATAGATTAAAAACGATTGCTACTTTAATGGTGTATAAGGATTCGTTAAGACGGTGTATTTATACTTGGAATTGATAGGATGATTAAATTTTATTTTTACTGTGATAAAGCGTATTTATTGCGGCAGGCAGCATAAGACAAGGATGTGATTATAGATGGATAATCTAACAAAAGAACAACGTCATAAGAATATGCAACATATCAAATCCGAGGATAGTGTAATTGAAAAGAAACTTAGGAAGGCTTTATGGGATAAAGGTTATAGATATCGTAAAAATTATAAGAAGCTTCCTGGAAAACCGGACATTGTGTTGACAAAATATAAAATTGCTATTTTCTGTGACGGAGAGTTTTTTCATGGGAAAGACTGGGAAATTCTTAAACCTCGATTAGAAAAATCGAATAACAGGGAATTCTGGAAAAGGAAAATAAAGCGTAATATGGAAAGAGATGAGAAAGTGAATAAACAACTTCTCTTTCTTAGTTGGACAGTAATTAGATTTTGGGGAAAAGATATTATGAAGAACACTGAAGAATGTATCCGTGTGGTGGAGGAGGCTATTTTTGATTATAAAATATCAATGATTACATTTGGTGAAGAGTGATGCGTAAAGGCTGCGGGTTAATTACCGTGGCTTTTTTGTTAAAACTTCATGGAAATTATTAAACGGGGAGATCAAACCAAATTTTAGAAAAAGCGAAATAAAAATTTGAGAATTCAAAGGAAATAGTTTTGCATAACAGCTATTAGAATGTATAATGGTATAGAGGTTTCATTTGTGGTGCTTGGAGGGAGATTATGGCAGTATCATATAATAATTTATGGAAATTGATGATTGATAAAAAGATTAATAAAAGCGAACTATGTAAAAGCGTAAAAATTAGCAGCAGTACAATGGCTAAGATGACGAATGAAGAAATGGTATCGCTTTCGATTTTAGAAAAAATATGTGCAGAATTAGAATGTAATATTAGTGATGTTATGGAATTTACAGATTTGGAAGTTGTAAAGCAAAAATTGCATAATGATAAATAAGACGATAAGGCAGGCAAATTATGAACAATACGGGGTTAAGCTATATTGATCTCTTTGCTGGTGCAGGAGGGCTCTCAGAAGGGTTTATTCAAAGCGGATATCAGCCTATAGCGCATGTGGAAATGAATGAACATGCAGCCAAAACAATAGAAACAAGAATAGCATATTATTATTTAAAAGAAAAAGATCAACTAAAGAACTATTATGAGTATGAAAAAGGGCTAATGACAAGAGAGAATCTCTTAAAATTAATTCCAGAAGAAGAACTTAAATCGGTTATTAACAAAGAAATATCAGAAAAAACAATAAAAGATATTTTTCAAGTGATTGATACAATAAAAAAGGAAAAAGGGATTAACCAAATTGATGTAATTATAGGAGGTCCACCATGTCAGGCATATTCGCTTGTTGGCAGGGCCCAGAGCAGTCATATGCTCATCCCCATGGACGAGGACCCGAGAAATGAACTATACAAAATGTATGTACAGTTTTTGACTAAGTATCAACCTAGGATGTTTGTGTTTGAAAATGTGGCAGGTATTAAAACTGCCCGAGGGGGCCAGGCATTTAAAAATCTTCAGATGTATATGAAAAGAGTAGGGTACGAAATAGATTATCATGAATTAAATGCATATGATTTTGGTGTGCTTCAAAGCAGAAAAAGAGTAATAATTGTTGGATGGCTAAAAGGATCAGGGTATGAATATCCCAAGTTTGATGTGATTCACAATAAAGCAGAGGTGTGGGACTTGTTAAAAGATTTGCCTCCTCTTACGCCTGGACAAGAAGCGAATGAGCATACAGTGAAGGATATGCGAAAGGTAACAAAATATGTTAAAGAAAATAAATTGCGCCTGAAGGAGGATATACTGACTGCTCACATTGCAAGACCGCATACAGCACAGGATATAGAAATTTATAAAAGGGTAATTAATCTTTGGTTTGAGAATAACCGTCATGAAAGATTAAAATATGATGATTTGCCAGAAAATTTAAAAACTCATAGAAACAGAACTTCTTTTGTGGACAGATTTAAGATTGTAGAGGGGGATATGGAGTATTGCCATACTATATTAGCACATTTATCAAAAGATGGTCACTATTTCATACATCCGGATATTGATCAGCACAGATCAATTACGGTGAGAGAAGCAGCAAGACTGCAGTCTTTTCCGGATAATTATTATTTTGAAGGACCTCGTACGGCTCAATTTGTGCAGGTGGGAAATGCGGTGCCGCCTATGATGGCAAAACAAATAGCAGAAAAGATTAAGGCACAACTAGTAAAGAAGTAAAGGAGTAAAGGAGAGGCGCAAATGGGAATTATAGAAGCTGCTTATGCAGGATTAAAGCAGCAGGAATTACGGAGAAATCCATATAGCTGTTTACATAAGGCGGATATTGATATTAATCCTCATCAGGTTGAGGCGTTTACATTTTCGCTTTCTTCGTTAGAAACCGGAGGTGCAATTCTTGCGGATGAAGTTGGTCTTGGTAAAACTGTCGAGGCAGGTCTTGTAATTAAGTATTTATTACAGAGTGGCAGAGATAAAATACTTCTTATTATGCCTTCCAATCTCAGAAAGCAATGGCAGGTGGAACTGGAAGAGAAGTTTAGTATCAGAGCACTGATTGCGGACAGTGCAAATTGGGATGATTATTTAACTGAGATAAAGAAAAAACAATCTATAATAATTATGTCATATCATTTTGCTTCTAAGAGAAAAGAATACTTGGGAAAAGTTGCATGGGATTTTTGTGTGTTTGATGAAGCACACAGACTGAGAAATGTTCATAAGAGTGGTTCTAAGATGGCAAATAGTTTGTATGAACTAACAAAAGGAATTCCCAAGATACTTTTAACAGCAACTCCTATGCAGAACACATTGCTTGATATATATGGTTTGGTTCAATATATAGATGAGCGCATTTTTTACAGTAAAAGAGTATTTTCTGAAAGGTATATGAAAAATGAAAATTATCCGGCGCTTAAAGACAGTTTGAAAACAGTAATTCAAAGGACATTGAGAAAAGAAGTTACAGAGTATATTCGCTTTTCAGAGAGAAAAGAAATCACAATAGACTTTGCGTTGTCACCGCCGGAAATAGAATTATATGTATTAATTAATAATTACCTCAAAAAAGAGCTGGTGTATGCTTTACCAAATTCGCATCGAACTTTAATTACTTCTGTAATCAGAAAGCTGCTTGCATCCTCAAGTATGGCAGTTGCAGAAACCTTTAAAGTCCTGAAAGGAAGATTGGAAATATTAAAAGAGACAACAAGAAAAGAGACAGCGGACGAGAGCATAGATTTCTTCCTGAGCTTTTTCGATGATGATGAAATTGAAACAGATCAAGATGCTAGGCAGGATGAATTATATACGAGGGAAAGGGTAAACGAATTTATCCAGCATGAAATAGATGAAGTAGATACTATCATTAATAAAGCAGAAAGTATAAAGAAAAATGCGAAGATGACTGCGCTAAAACAAGCAGTTCGAAAGGCATTTGAATTTCAGGCAGAGTCATGTATTGCGCAGAAGATAGTTATATTTACAGAATCTGTCAGAACACAGCAATACATATTTGAGGAATTATCATCTGATGGCTATGAAGGAACGATTCTCAAATTTAATGGCAGTACCGGTGATAATATTACAAAGCAGATTTATAAGGCGTGGAAAGCCAGAAACTATGGAAAATATATTGGCAGCAGAAATGTGGAAATAAAGAATGCTATTGTAGAGGCGTTCAGGGACGAATATAAGATTCTGCTTGTAACAGATTCGGGATCGGAAGGATTGAACCTGCAGTTTTGTAATACCATTATAAATTATGACCTGCCTTGGAATCCACAGAAGATAGAACAACGTATTGGAAGATGTCATCGCTATGGTCAGAAAAACGATGTAGTGGTAATAAATTTTCTCAATACACAGAATGTTGCGGATAAAAGAGTGTATGAAATTCTTTCTGAAAAATTTGAACTTTTCCAGGGGGTGTTTGGTGCATCGGATAAAGCAATAGGTCTTTTAGAAAGTGGTACAGATTTCGAAAAACGGGTGACGCAGATTTATCAAGAATGCAAGACGTCTTCTGATTTCACAAAGGAATTCAAAGCTCTGGAAAAAGAGTTGGATAAAAAGCGGAATAAGAAGATGGAGGAATTGAAAAATTTATTTATTTATAAAACAGAGGAGGAGCATAAGAAAGAGTTTAATCAGATCTTGCAAGAGATATCACAATATGATTCACAATGTAAATATTGGATGAGTAAGATCGCTGATTCTAAAACAGTTCACTATCCATTATATTATGAAACAGATATGCCACTGGACATTCCGGAAATAGAGCATGGCCATTTATTATTAGGAGCATACTATGTAGACTCGGATATGGAAGAGGCTGTCTTTGAGATAATTGATAATAACAAAAAACTGTATGGAGTGAGTGATAAGTTAGCAAGAGACTTGTGCAGAAAGCTCCAAGATAATAAAGTGCAGGAAAAGAGTCCGGATAGTGAGCAGGTTTTATCTTGCATAGATATGGTTACAGAATATATACAGCAAAGGCATATAGCATTAAAACAGGAATTGATTCAAAGAAATAAGGATAAATTATCAAATTGGTTGGAACTAAGAAAAGAGGAGTATGTTGTAAAATCAAAGGATTCCTCAGAATTTGATGCCATAAAAGAAAAATATGCTGCCGAAATTGATTTCAGGCAGAAGATTGCTTTGAAAAAGCAAATAGAGGCACTTGAGCAGAAACAGAAACAAATGATAGAATCATTTCACGAGGAGATGACAGCATTGGAAATGGAAGCAAATACTATGCAAAAGGCATTTGTAGACGAAGTGTTAAAAACACCAAAGTTTATAACAAAAATTGTGATTAAATTTTAGGAGGACACTATGGAGAAAAAGGGCAAGCTGGAACTGACATGGGTTGGAAAGTACGAAGAAAAAAAATTAGAGCCAAGAATTTTGATTGAAGATAAATCGAAATCATATGGAGATCCAGATACGGAGAATATGTTGATACATGGAGATAATTTGTTGGCACTTAAGGCGTTGAAACAGGAATACACCGGAAAAATCAAGTGCATATATATAGATCCGCCGTATAATACAGGAAATGCGTTTGAACATTATGACGATAGTATTGAGCATTCGATTTGGTTGTCTATGATAAAAGCTAGAATAGAAATATTATGGGATTTACTAGATAAGGAATATGGATCTATTTGGATATCAATAGATGATGATGAGATGCCATACTTAAGAGTAATGATGGATGAAATTTGTGGAAGGAGTAATTTTGTAGCCTCTAATGTGTGGCAGAAAAGATATTCTCGAGAAAATAGGGAGGCGATTGGTGATGTACATGAGTATATAGTAGTGTATGCCCAGAATCCTAATAAATTTAAAGAGTATAGGAATAAGATTCCTGTAACGCTAGATGAAATGAAAGCATATAAAAATCCTAATAACGATCCAAAAGGTCCATGGAGACCAGTTCCAATGACGGCGCAAGCTGGTCATGCAACAAAAGATCAGTTTTATGAGATTGTAACTCCAACAGGGGTGGTGCATACGCCACCAGAGGGAAGATGTTGGTCATTGAGTAAATCTACTTATGAAAAATTATTGTCAGATGGAAGAATTTATTTCGGAAAAACAGGGGATTCTCAACCCAATATAATTAGATATTTTTCAGAGGTAGAGGGAGTTGTCCCATGGACTTGGTGGCCTAGTACGGAAGTAGGGCATACCGATGAGGCAAAAAAAGAAATATATGCTTTGTTTGGAAAAATAAATGCATTTGATACACCAAAGCCAGAACGATTGATTGAACGTGTTTTTTATATTGCGACTAATCCAGGAGATTTGGTGTTGGATGCATTTATTGGGACAGGTACTACTTGTGCAGTGGCTCATAAAATGAAAAGAAAATGGATAGGCATTGAAATGGGAGATCAGTGTTATGAATTTTGTGAAACAAGAATGAAAAAAGTTATTGATGGAGAAACAGGGGGAATTTCAAAAAGCAATAACTGGAAAGGCGGTGGCGGTTATAAATTTTACGAGCTTGCGGAACCACTTCTTGTCAAAAATGTTACTTTGCCAATTTATCAGCTTAATCCATCCTACACGTGGGATATGGTTTGTGAGGCAATTTGTAAAATTGAAAGCTTTACATATGCTCCATCAGGCGATTTTCAGGGCTATTCTTCAGAGAAAAGATTTATTCATATTACAGAGGAGTATGTAAACACGAAGTATGTAATGTCTGTTATGAAAACATTAGATGAGAAACAGAGTTTATTGATTTATTGTAAGAAACATCAAGTGGATATGATTTTGCCTGAGAATGTGGAGGTAAAGAAGATACCGAAAGATTTATTAGATAAGTGTAATTTTGAAAGTGAGGTGCAGGAATAATGAGTTCAGTAGATAAAATTAAATGGGCTATGAGCCTGCGCGATCCTCAGTATGAAGCATTAAAATATTTTGATGCTATCAGTTCCAAGATGGATTACAGGACTGTTCCCAAGGCAGAAGCCGAAAAGATCGCCTCAGAAAATTGTCAGGGACCACACAAAATATCAGTGGATAAAGAATTTGATTTTCCTTCTTTTTGTTTTGATATGACTACGGGGATTGGTAAGTCACGCCTTATGGGGGCATGTATTTATTATTTGTATAAGACAAAGGGCTATAAACATTTTTTTATTCTTGCGCCGGGGAGCACAATCTATGACAAGATGCGCAGAGAATCCGTACCGGGACATCCAAAGTATATGTTCAAAGGGCTTGAGGCTGAGATGGGAAGACCAAAGGTATATGATGGGGAGAATTACTTATCGTATCCGGTGAAGTATATCCAGCAAGAATTGATTGTAGAGAAAACTTCAGATATTCAAATTTTTATATTTAATATTTCGAAGATTTTTACCCGAGGAGATGTGGAATTTAAATTCCATAAGTATAATGAGAATTTGGGAGGCTCTTTTGCAGAAATACTCCGTTCTTTTGATGATTTAGTAATCTGTATGGATGAATCTCACAGATATTACGCACCGGCATCAAAGAAAGCTATCAATTATTTAAACCCTGTTTTGGGGCTGGAATTTACGGCGACACCAAAGAGTACCAATAAGAATATCATCTACCATTATGGTTTGGAAGAAGGTGCTGGTAAGTTTTTGAAGATTCCTGTAGTTATGGGAAGAACGAATACTGCCGGATATTCGGAAGACGATATTGAGGAAATGAAATTAAAGGATGGTATTAAGCTTCACGAAAGAAGAAAATCCATTGTGTATAAATATTGCATAGATAATGAGTTGGAGCAGGTGAAACCGATTGTTCTGGTAGCTTGTAAGGATACAACTCATGCTAAGAAGATTAAAGATAAGATTGACTCAGACTCTTTTTTTGGTGGCAGATATGTTGGAAAGGTGATAGAGATTGATTCTGGTACCAGTAGTGCAGAAACAGAAGAAAATATCCAAAAGTTATTAACTATCGAAAAAAATACAAATCCAATTGAGATTGTATTACATGTTTATAAGTTGAAAGAAGGGTGGGATGTAAATAATCTGTTTACGATTATTCCATTAAATGCTGCAAAAAGTGATATATTAGCATTACAGACAATCGGAAGGGGATTAAGATTACCATTTGGTGAAATTACAGGAATTGAAGAACTCGATACTTTGGATATAGTGGCTCACGATCATTACCGAGAGATTGTTGATGATATTAAGAATAATCCGATATTTAAAAAGAGAAATCTGGATGAGGAGGAAATTCCTGATACAAAGACAGTACAGGTAGAACCGGCAGTAGAGAATAAACAATTGTCTTTATTTGATGAGGCTTTAAAAGAAAGCGGAATTAAGTCATATCAAGATTTGAATGACCAGGGGGCAGTGGAGAATCTTTATGAGGAATATCAAAAAGCATTTGTGAAGAAGGCCACGGTAACAAAGAAAACGGCTGAAGAAAGTGGGCAGATGTCCATTTTTGATCTGATCGGAGAACAAACGGATACTGAAAGTTCAGATATTAAGAATAAACCGGTGCAAGGGTTGAACAAAGGTGAAAAATCAGCAGAAGAATCAACTGTTGCTCAGCCGGATAATATGATGTTACAAATTGATATTCAGAAATCAAAAGGAAGCAGGAATGTACTTCCTTATGCAAGACAGGAGTTTATAAAAAAAGTTGAAGAGATGAAGAGAGTAGCCATTTCTGTGCCTAAAATTAGTATTAGTTACAGCTCTACTATTAGGTTCAAACCATTTAAGGTGAGAAGAACAATTCGGGATTTTGATATTGCTGTGTCACAAATTGAACGATATGACACGATTAATGATAAATTGTTGCAGGTACTTGATGCGGATCCGTTAATTGTTGAAAATCCTGAAAATATGCTGGCAGTTTCTCTCTTGGACAGTATTCCTGAATTTGATTCTGATGATGCGGAATTTATATTGGATATTGTAAATCAATATTTGGCGCTGATTGAAGGCTCAGAAGATGACAAAAAGAAAATTGTCAGAAGATATGCAACAGCTATTGTGAATGATTTGAAGAGTCAGATATACGCATCAAAAGAAGAAAGTACAGATTTTGTATTCAAAGTACAAAAGGATCTTATTATATTTGGTGCATTTATAAAAAATATGAAGGCAGATGGACGGCTTTATTTCAAAAAAGAAGTACCAGATAAGAAGAATATAAAGAATTACTTATTTGGAGGATATAAAAAGTCCTATTACCCGGAGAATGCCTTTGACAGTGATGATGAGAGACGTTTGTCTGTAATTTTGGAAGAAGATGAAGATGTTATACGTTTTATCAAACCTCCTCTTAATCAACTTGGATTATTTTATAAAGCAGCAAAGCAGTATAATCCGGACTTTTTGGTGGAAACAAAGGATAAGAAGTACATGATAGAAGTGAAAGCCGTTAATCAGACAGATACAGAGGAAGTTCGGGAAAAGGCTAGGGCGGCCGTGAAATGGTGCGAATGTGCGTCTCAAGTAGATGCAGATAAAAAAGCATGGGAATATCGATTGATACCGGGAGACAAGATCATTGTTGGAAATACATTGAAATATGTGGCTGGTTTAGCAGTGGCTGTTTCGACAGAAGATTAAAGCAGGAGAATGCAGATGGCAGATATAAAAGATTTTAAACACGCTATTGTACGTCAGAAGATATTGGATGCAGTTAGAAAAGATTTAATCGGACCAACTGCTGTATGTGAAGAACTTAATGAAATACCAACAAACAGCTATATAACGGGGTTATTGTATCCTGCTGATACAGCTGTAACTGAAGATGAAAATTACTTTGATGTTGAATTTACAGAAAAGAACTTTGGTGCTGATGGAGAAATGATGGAGGCGGGGCTTTCTGAGGAGGAACAGCCGGAGGACAGAGTTAAAGGTGGATTTCAGAAACCTTCTTCAGCAGGAGTATCATTTTATGTTGCAGATGATATAACAAAAGTTAATGCGTATATTAAGTGGGGAAAATATCATGCTGAGCAAGTACAAGGTGAAGTTATTGACGAGACCCTGGAAGAAGATACAGAAAACAAGAAAAAGCATAAGCATACCGTGTATGTGAGAGAACAAATGCAGGACGTTGCAGAAATACAGTTAAATAACGGAAAACGTTCTGAAATGATTACTCTGGATGCCAACAGTAATATTTATATTTATGTAATGAAGATGCAGTTAGATAACGGCCATAAAATGGTATCAGTATATCTTCATAATAACGATAAGCCGGATGGTGAAGAGAAAGAATACGAAAAGGTCATGTTTCAGGTGGAAATGCTTATTGCAGATGATCTGATGAACCCCATTTTTGTCCCGGAGTATGTGTGCAGAAAAGTGGAACTTGAAGATGAATACTACTATAAGGGAAGACCTGTCTATGCGCGGGGCAGAGGTTGTGCAGCAACATGGGATACTGTGGTTGACGAAGTTAACGCAACTTCTGTAAGGACAGCATTTATTCCAGATTATGAGATCCCAGGTGTAAGTGCACAGATAGAGAATATGCCTGAGCATGTGTTCTCTATGCTGCAGATGGGTTCGCCAAAGAAAAAGAAAGAAGTCATAGAGAATTTACGTCTTCTGACAACTATGTATGGAAATTGGATTACAGAGGTATTAGTGAATGACACCTCTATGCAAGACGAAAAATTCAGGGTAACGGGACAAGCTATTATAGATAAGTGTAATGACGCAAACCGGAGAATGAACGAAGGAATTGATTTAATTGAGAATGATGAAAAAGTCTATCAAGCTTTTGTATTTATGAATCAGTCTATGTATTTACAGAGAAGTATTACAGCATTTTCAAAGGAATATGGGAAGGGTAAATCATGCAATCTTCGTGATTTTATGAGTGATATGCCAGAGAAAGGAAGAAAAAAGGATCATAGTGAGTGGAGACCGTTCCAGATAGCGTTCATTTTATTGAATCTACGTGGAATTATAGATGCTGAGTCGCCAGAACGGAAAATTGTAGATTTACTTTATTTCCCCACCGGCGGCGGTAAGACAGAGGCGTATTTAGGGTTGATAGCTTTTACAATTGCATATCGAAGATTAACGGCTAAAAAAGAACACGAGTATGAAAAAGATGGCGGCGTAACAGTATTTTTGCGCTATACGCTCAGACTGCTTACAACACAGCAAAGAGATCGTTTGATGAAACTTATTGTTGCTATGGAATGGTTAAGAGAAAAGAATCCGGAACTGTATGGCAACGAAAGAATAACCATTGGATTTTGGGTTGGTGGAAATGTTACTCCTAATAAATTCAGCGAATTCAGTGACAATGATCAGTTCAAGAAGAAAGACTCTGTGCGAAAACTTACAAAGCAAATTATTAAATGCCCGTACTGTGGGAAGCCAATTGGAAAAGATAATTATATAATAAATGAAAAAGGAAAATCGGTTCAAATCTATTGTTCGGATGACTTTTGTATGTTCGCAAAGAAGACAGGAAGAACGATTCCAGTATATCTTGTGGATGAAGAAATTTATGCGAAATGTCCGACGGTTATTATTTCAACAGTAGATAAATTCGCAAGACTCCCTTGGACAATGAAGACAGGTTTGCTATTCGGAAAAACAGACAGATATTGTTCTAGGTGTGGTCATATTGCAGTTGGAGAGAAACATCCGGGAAGACATAATGCTGATACGGCTGCAGGACTTGATAAGGCTGTTACAGCAGAATGTAAACCTTTTTATCCACCGGAACTTATAATCCAGGATGAGCTGCATTTGATAACAGGCCCATTAGGTACGATTTATGGTGGTTATGAAACTGTTGTGGAAGAAATGTGCTGTATTATGCGTAATGGTAAAAAGATTCGCCCTAAGTATGTGGTTTCTACAGCGACAATTAAGAATGCAGGAGAGCAGATAAAGTTTCTGTATGGAAGAAATAGTTTTGCACAGTTTCCGCCAAGTGGATTCGATACAAGAGATTCGTTTTTTATCAGAGAGATTGCATTACCAAAAGAAAACCTGGCTGTGGCTACAGAGGATAAAATTCAGGAATTGATTTCTGCAGGGCAAAAGCCGTTTCGTCAATATGTTGGCATTTGTGCAAGTGGTCAATCTGTGAAGACAACACTGATTCGTTTGTATGCAATTATTCTGCAAACAGTGTTTGACCTAGCGAAAGATAAGGAATTCGAAGATTATGTCGATCCCTATTATACTTTGATCGGCTATTTCAACAGTATCCGGGAACTTGGTGGTGCTGTCCGTCTCCTTGATGATGATATTACAAGTAGGATCCGCGTGGTAAAGAATAAGTATCATAGTCCGGAACAGAGATATATTGGCATAGATGGTAAAAAGGAAATTACATCCCGGATTCCATCGTGGGAGATTGCACAGGTGCTGGAAAAGCTTGCAATTTCTTATAATAAGAAAGCGGAGAAACAGCAGTGTTATGATGTTGTTATAGCTACAAATATGATTGCTGTAGGAATGGATGTGGATCGTTTGGGACTTATGACAGTTGTGGGACAGCCGAAACAAAATTCAGAATATATTCAGGCAACAAGCCGTGTAGGACGCCAGCATCCGGGAATCATTTTTACAGTTTACAATCCATACAGACCCAGGGATTTATCCAATTATGAAAATTTTGTGGGTTTTCATTCCCAAATGTACAGATATATTGAAGGTACTACTGCCACACCATTTGCTGCACGGGCGAGGGACAGAGTTCTTCACGCGTTAGTGGTGTCGTTATTCAGACTGAAAATTAAAGAGATGGCTGAGAATAGCGGTGCGGCTAATATCAATACAATTGCTGATGCTGACATAAAGTATGTAAAAGAACTGATACTAGAGAGAGTAAAAGTTACGGATCCGTCATCTTATAGGGATACAGAAAAAGAGATAGATGAGTTCATCAATACATGGAAGCGTATTGCAGAATCGGATAACTTGTATTATTTTGTTCCTTCTGTAAAGGATGGGAAAAAAAGGCTGCTTGTTTATTTTGGAGAATTTTGTGGAGATCAGGAAAAGCAGACATTAAGTTCTATGCGTGATGTTGAACAATCTTCTACTGTATTTTATTGGGAGGGTATCTGATGAATTTTTATAAAAAATTGGGCGAAATTCGTCCGAATCAATTAATAACCACATATGGTCCGGGTTCTATTATGGATGCGGTAAATGATTCGTTAACAGTACTGGATATTGAGTATTGGGATAACAATAATATTGGTAAGGAAATCAGAGATGCCAGATTAGCCAGTTATATGAATGTCAGGAAATTTTTTATGCCAAAGACGGGCGGAAAAGAAGATATTCCGGTTATTTCATTTCCATATTATCATGTGTGTTCTAAAGGATCATGCAAATTTTTGCTTGATATGAGAGAGTATTTTGATATCGAACAATACAAAAAAAATCAAGGTGAAGTAAAATGTCCTAAATGTGGATTTCCGGCATATCCTTCCAGATTTATTACAGTATGCGAAGACGGACATATGAATGATTTTCCATACCGTTGGTGGGTTCATCGAGGAGAAACAAACTGCAAGGGGGATCTGTTCCTCAAATCTATGGGAAATACATCATCACTTGCAGAACTTCGTGTAGAATGTACATGTGGAGCGAAAAGAGTAATGTCGGGAGCGATGCAAAAAGAAAAATTTTCAGGATTATCCTGTTCTGGAAATCATCCTCACAGACCAGGGACAAAACTTAAGATTTGTAAGAAGAGTGTTGTTCCAAGTCAACGAGGTGCGTCCAATGTGTATTTTGCGGTTACAAAGAACGCAATTTCAATTCCGCCGTGGACGAATCCTATTAATGATATTATGAATGCTCAGCGTTCGACGATTGAAGCGTTGGTAGAAGCCATGGGGGAAGAGGAAGGACTAAAATTTTCGTATAAAAAATATTTTGAAGAAAAATATTCCTGGGATGAGTTTAGAGCTGCATATGACAGATTGAGTCAAAATATAAAAGAGTTTACAGAACTGAAAGAAATGGAGTATGCAGCTATTACACATCATGAAGATGTGGAGTATCAGCATGATGTGAAATATTTTAAGGCTCAGGAAGTAGAGATTAAAGAAAGTCTTAAAGAGTATATTTCAAGAGTGGTAAAAATTCATCGTCTGAGAGAAGTAAGAGTACTGACTGGTTTTACCAGACTTGAAGCACCAGAACCAGAAATTGATGAACAGGCACATATTGTAAAATTGAAATGTGGTTCGAGTGAAAAATGGCTTCCGGCGGTTGAAATAAACGGGGAAGGTGTATTTATTGAATTGAACAGAGAGAGAGTTAATCAATGGATGCAGAATGAAAAGGTTAAGGCTCGTTCAGAAAAATATACCAGATGTTATGCGGCATACTGTGAAAAGAAAGGATGGGAAAATTTCAAGCCAAGAAATGCAGAATATGTGTTATTACATACTTTATCTCATATGTTAATTAAAGAAATGTCAATGCAGTCTGGCTACTCTTCATCTGCATTGCATGAAAGAATTTATAGTAGTGAGAATATGTGCGGATTACTGATTTACACAGGGGCTGCGGATAAAGAAGGTTCGCTTGGGGGCTTGGTAGAACTCGGTGGGATGAATAAGCTGCTGCCCCTATTAAAAGACGCATTAGAAAACAGTCTTACATGTACAACAGATCCGGAATGTTTTATGAAAAATCCTACAACTGACCGGCTAAATGGTGCAGCATGTCATTCATGTACTATGATTTCTGAAACAGCATGTGAAAACGGGAACCGGTTATTGGACAGGGCTTTGGTTGTACCGGTTCCAGAACATGAAGAGATGGGATATTTCAGAGGATTGGTTAGAGATTTATGTGGGATTCAAGTATAAGAGTTGATTATATAGCCGGATTGATAAAGGATGCAATAGAGAATTATTTGGTGAATGAAGATGATTCTTCATTCACCAAGGCGATTATTGAATTAGAAAAATACTTTTCTAATTGTAGTGAAACGGAAATAATAGATATTGTTAATATCTGTATGCAATTATCTTCAGCAAAGCGAGTGGAACATGCTGAGTTAGTATTGACTGCGCCGGATTCGTTTAGAGTGAAAGCGTTACGAACAAAAGAAACACTCCGGAAATTAATAGAGGATACAGCAAAAAGTCTTACTATTACAGGGTATGCTATTTCTGATTATTTTTCGGATATACTAGATGCGATTATTAGAAAAAGCCAGCAAGGTGTGTATATAAAACTATATATAAATGATATGGAAAAACAAAAATGTTCCTTGGAGAGACTCTTGGCGTATAAATCTCGATTCTTACAAGTTTACGAATACCAACATCAAGAAGATAAAATGGCCGCATTGCATGCTAAAATAATTGTATCAGATGCAAGAAAGGCACTAGTGTCCTCCGCCAATTTGTCTTATCATGGAATGCAAGGAAATATTGAAATGGGATTTTTGATTGAATCATCGGATAAAGCAAAACAGATAGAAGAAGTACTGAAGGAAATGGTTCGAATGAAGGTATTCCGGAAATACGAATTGGGAAGAAAAGGAGCAAATAATGATTAGAAAAATTGTATTGAATAATTATAAATGTTTTAATAAAGATAAAGAGATTGAATTAGCACCTTTTACAATTTTATGTGGAACTAATAGTAGTGGGAAAAGTTCTATTTTGAAGAGTATTTTGATGATGAAACAAACTACAGAAAGCAAATCCCCTGATCCCGCTGTTGTATTATCGGGGCAATTAGTAGATAATGGTACTTTTGATGATGTGGTATTTGTAGATGATAAAGGAAGATGCGATTCTTTCAGTATTGAACATGATTTTGAAGTACATAATCATACACTCAAAAAGACTGGAAAATACATAAAACGTCAAGATGCAAAGGCATTTAATGAACTTAGAAGAGTGTATTCTACTGTGAGTGGAGAGATAGAAAAATTTGTTCTTCGATGCTATGCTTGAAGACGGATACTTGTATAATGACTAGGGGATGGACAGCCTATAAAGTTTATAATAAGAAAATCATGCGTGGGAACATGGAGATTAGTTCTCAAAAGTTTTGGAAACTTTTAATAGATTATGAGTCGACAAAAAGTCAGCCCAAAGATAAGGCAAAATCGGTGCAAGCACTATTGAGAAGCCCGGGAGAAATGAGTGTGTTGCAATGGATGTTTAATGAGAAAAAGTAATGTTTTTGACTGCCAGATCAGCGACATCGTAGAGATACCTATCCGGATTTGGACTGAAAACAAATCGAGTTAAATAAATGAGGGGGACAGAGCCTAAAGCAGCCTACGGAGCGAAGAGATGGCCGATTGAAGAATGTGCAATGCTGACATTAGAGGTGCTTCTCGTTCATCATATGTTTCCCCATCTGTTGCGCAGGTTCAGAAAAATCCAGTGTATAAAGTGGATACCAGTGGTGCACATGCCGGGATAATTGTTACAAAGGCATTTGGAACTGATGAAGTATGGGGAATCGATGCCTTGCGCATTGTTGTCATCTTTAAGAGCAAAGACAAGACATTCCATTGCCTTGGAGCATTTGCACAAGGATTTCTGTCTTTAGAAGACTAATGAATAGCCGATGGTTTGGAAGGAGAAATACATGATTGATTTAAAAAAATTAAATCCCATACTGGAAGGGTACAAAGCGTACTTTCCGAGCCATTGGGATGATGAAAAATATAAGTGGGAGGCGATCGAACACTTTCAGGCTTACTGGGATATTGAAGCTGAAAATTTCGGAGAGATGTTCAAACAGGCTACTGAAAAGACATTTAACTTACTGGCGTCAGGGTATGCTTACCCGCGTGGCATGATTACAAATTTTGCCAAAGCAGATGATGGAGCAACTCGAGAGATGTTCCGGAATTTGTTTGATGAGTCTCAGGATCTGGCTGCAAGAGTATATGCTTTCCAGACAGTAGCTGAGGAATTACGGTCAAAATATGATGACGGTACGTGGAGAAATCACTATCAGAATACGAATGCTATTAGTACATATCTCTGGCTGCGATATCCGGACAAGTATTATATCTACAAGTATGAGTTGTTCCGTGCAGTTGCTAAAGAATTGTCGTCTGATTACATGCCGAAGAAGAACGGTTCAGTTGAAAACATGATTGGCGGTTTTCAAATGTATGATGAGATCTGTAACGCTATAAAGATAGATTCAGACATTAAGACTTTGATTAATGATGCTCTTGTTTCAAGTTGTTATGATGACCCTGAAATGAAGACAGTTACCATCGATGTAGGATTCTATCTTGCACGTTATTATTTAAGCGAACAGGATGTTATCAAAGAAACTGAAGAGTGGTTTCCTAAGGATTATTCGCCAGAACTTGGTGTGGACGATTGGATTGAGCTGTTGAATGATAGTTCTATTTTTACAATAAATAGCCTGCAAATCATGAAACGTCTAAAAGATTATGGTGGTGCTGCTACATGCAAGCAACTTTCGGTGAAATATGGGGAAAATCCCAATTTTTATAATGGCGGATCGTGGTCGCTTGCTCAACGTATTGCAAAGAAAACGGGCTGCCCTGTTATGACAAAAGACACGGATGATTCAAAATGGTGGCCAATTCTTTATATTGGAAGGAAATCTGATAAATCCTCTGAAGGGGCATACATATGGAAGCTTAGAGAAGAATTGGCAGAAGCGCTGACCAAAGTAGACTTAAGTGAGATTGATTTATACGTTGATAATACACCATCCATATGGAAAATCAGTCATGGCTCTATATCTGAGAAGAACAGAATCACTTTTGAGGAACGTAATGTTGTAGTGGTACACAGTACAACAAAAGCAAAAGCCACTTGGAAGGTTTCTCAGGGTGAGAGTTTTATGGAGGGTATTAAGGAAGGTGATTATTTCTACCTTTGTTATGGAAATAGTATAAGGTTGTTGGGGCAATTCGTTACGGATAAGGCTGTTCTTAATCCAGAAATGGAAGACGGTTGGTACGAAAGAGAGTACCGATTAATAAGGACATCAAAAGATACATCTGCTTACAAGGGAATTCAGAAATGGTGGACGCCAAATGATAACTCCACCTGTATAAAGGTTGAAACCGAAGATAAGGAGCTGTTTGAAGAAACAATCTTAAAGCCTTATTTTAATATGACGGTGTCTGGACTTTTTGGAGATGAAAATCAGGAGCAGAATTATTGGTGGCTGACCGCAAATCCTAAAATTTGGAGTTTTTCAGATATCAAAATCGGTGAAGAGCAGAATTATACACTTTACAATGAGAATGGAAATAAGCGTCGTGTATTCCAGAACTTTCTTGATGCAAAGGTCGGGGATGTGGTTATAGGTTATGAGGCTAATCCAGTAAAGAAGGTTGTGGCTATTGCCAGGATTACACAGGCTAATGATGGTAAGGCAATCTATTTTGAAAAGGTTGAAGGCCTAGCTACACCGATTGAGTACCTTGCTCTTAAGGAATGCCCCGAACTTAAAAAGATGGAGTTTTTCGTACAGCCGAACGGAAGCTTATTCAAGCTGACTAAAGGTGAATACGACTTTATCATGGACATTATACGAGAAGAAAACCCTCTGAAGAAACCAGATACTGCAAAGCAGAAATACACCAAGGAAGATTTTCTCAGCAAGGTCTACATGACAGAGGAAAGGTATAATGTCCTAGAAGCATTATTGAGAAATAAGATGAATGTGATCTTGCAGGGAGCACCAGGTGTTGGCAAGACCTTCACAGCCAAGAAACTTGCATATGCTATGATGGGGGAGGCGGATGATTCCCGTATAGAAATGGTTCAGTTCCATCAGAACTATTCCTATGAGGATTTCATCATGGGATATCGTCCGGATGGGGCTGATTTCAAGCTCACAGACGGTATCTTCTATCGGTTTTGTCAAACAGCGGCGAATTATCCGGATAAGGAATTCTTCTTTATCATTGATGAGATTAACCGTGGAAATATGAGTAAGATATTTGGGGAATGTCTGATGCTGATTGAGAAAGGCTACAGAGGAACAAAGGCTACTTTGGCCTATAGCGGAATGCCATTCTCTGTGCCGGAAAATCTGTACATTATAGGCATGATGAATACTGCTGACCGAAGCCTTGCAATGATTGACTATGCACTCAGAAGAAGGTTCAGTTTCTTTGAGGTGGAGCCTGGCTTTAATTCAGAAGGATTCACGAACTATCAGAATGCATTTGGTAATGAGACTTTTAATGCTCTGATTGAGCAGATCAAGCTGCTGAATAAAGAAATTACAGAAGATAAATCGCTGGGACGAGGATTTCAGATTGGGCATAGCTATTTCTGCGGAAGAGAAGAGCTTGGATGTACTGATGAGTGGATGCGTTCTGTGGTAGAGTTTGATATCCTGCCGATGCTGAGTGAATATTGGTTTGATGAACCAACGAAGTTGCAGCGTTGGGAGAAAAAATTGCGTGGTGTATTTGATGACTAAGGATAAGAGCATATTTATAAAAAACATATACTATATGCTTTCCTATGCATTCAAAATTCTGAAACAGTCGAATTATGATGAGGTAGCTTCAGAAAAGTTTGAGAATGTACAGGACTTATTTGCTGCGATTCTTAGCAAGGGTATTGCTCAGCAGCTGAAGCAGGGACTTTACCGGGAATATATTACGAAAAACGAGACGTTATCCATCATGAGGGGCAAGCTGGACCTGCAGGAGACTCTGCGAAACCGGATCCAGCGAAAGCAGAAGTTGGTCTGTGAGTTTGATGAGCTGTCTGAGAACAATTTGTTCAATCAGATTTTGAAAACCACGATCCATTACCTTCTGATTGATGAAGGCGTGGAAGTGGAAAGAAAATCTGTGCTGAAGAAGATTCTTGTATTTTTTGACGGCATCGAACTCTTAGAACCTTCCGTCATCCCATGGAGCCGGCTTTATTATCAGAGGAATAACAAGAACTATGAGATGTTGATGAATGTCTGTTATTTTGTTCTGGATGGAATGCTTCGGACCACAGAGAAAGGTGAGTATAAGATGGAGTCCTTCTCAGATAAGCATATGGCCAGGCTTTATGAGAAGTTTATTCTGGAATACTATAACCAGCATCACACTTATCTGAGTGAGGTCAAGGCCGGACAGGTGAAATGGGATCTGGTCGGTGATAACAGCGAGTCCATGATACGGTTCCTGCCGGTCATGCAGACGGATATCATGCTAAGATTAAAGGATCAGATTCTCATCATTGACGCGAAGTATTATGGGAAGACGCTTCAGCAGCAATATGATAAGTATACTCTGCATTCCAATAATGTGTATCAGATATTCACTTATGTTAAGAATCAGGATAAGAACAATACTGGAAATGTGGCGGGGATCCTTCTGTATGCTAAGACGGATGAGGACATTACTCCGGATTGTATGTTTAACATGGGAGGAAATCAGATTGGGGCAAAGACATTGGATCTGAATAGGGATTTCCCGTTGATTGCGGCACAGCTGGATAAACTGGCTGGGGATTTCTTTAAGGTGAAGTCTGCGTAGTGGAGGAGATGGATGGTAGTAAAAGAAACCGAACGATTATGCAAATCATATTTGAACATCACCAATTCTCGCTGGAAATATGGCAACAGCGTCCTATATCGTATGTGTGGAGAATTGCCACACATTTTTGTTAACATTCTCAGACATATGGCATATACCCAAATTGCAAAGGCAGATCTGGATATGAAAGATGTTCGGTATGTGATGAGATATGTGGATTACTTCAGATTTCCTTAAAGAAAAATACAGATAACTACTTGCCATGCACTTCGCGAACGAGTTCGCTCAGTCGCGGCTGTCGCCTTATAAGCATAATTTCAAGCCTGCCCTTATGTGAGTAAACTCCCATCGGGCAGCTTGAAATTACACCTGCATGGCTCGTAGTTTTCGCGCAAAGTGGTGTAGTAAGCTGCTTTTTTGCGTCTTTCCAAAAAATATTCAAAAATTTAGCACTCACCCCTTGACACTGCTAATAACGTGTGATATGTTATAGTAAGTATAGAACAGAAGGAGGCGTTACTATGAATATCAACAAGTTTACTCAAAAGTCTCTGGAAGCAGTGCAGAACTGCGAAAAACTGGCATATGAACACGGAAATCAACAGATTGAGCAGGAGCATCTGCTCTACAGCCTGCTGACCATAGAAGACAGCCTGATTTTGAAACTGATCACGAAAATGGGGATTTCTCAGGAAATGTTTCGTGATGAAGCACTTCGGAAAGTGGAGCAGCTGCCCAAAGTAAGTGGGAGCGGTCAGGTCTATATCAGCAATGACTTAAATAAGGTACTGATCAGCGGAGAAGATGAAGCGAAAGCCATGGGAGACGAATACGTTTCGGTGGAACATTTGTTTTTGTCCATGCTCCGCCAGCCGGACCGGACCTTAAAAGAGATGTTCCGTCAGTATGGCATTACCAGAGAATCGTTTTTACAGGTGCTGTCAACCGTAAGGGGCAACCAGAGGGTGGTAAGTGACAATCCGGAAGCTACCTATGACACCCTGGAAAAGTATGGATATGACCTGGTGGAAAGAGCCAGGGAGCAGAAACTGGACCCGGTTATTGGCCGTGACAGTGAGATTCGGAATGTGGTCCGGATTCTTTCCAGAAAGACAAAGAACAATCCGGTGCTGATCGGGGAACCTGGCGTAGGTAAGACGGCAGTAGTGGAAGGACTGGCACAGAGGATTGTCCGCGGCGATGTACCGGAAGGATTAAAAGACCGTAAGCTGTTTGCCCTGGATATGGGCGCTCTGATCGCAGGAGCGAAGTACAGGGGAGAATTTGAAGAAAGGCTGAAGGCAGTCCTGGAAGAGGTGAAGAAAAGCGAAGGGCAGATTATCCTGTTTATTGATGAGCTTCACACCATCGTGGGAGCCGGAAAAACAGAAGGCTCCATGGATGCCGGAAACCTGTTGAAACCTATGCTGGCCAGAGGGGAACTTCACTGTATCGGTGCCACCACTCTGGATGAGTACAGGAAATATATTGAGAAAGATGCAGCTCTGGAACGTCGGTTCCAGCCGGTACTGGTAGACCAGCCGACCGTAGAAGATACCATTTCCATTCTGAGGGGGCTGAAGGAGAAATATGAGGTTTATCATGGAGTGAAGATCACCGACTCAGCCCTGGTATCGGCAGCTGTCCTTTCAGACCGTTACATTACAGACCGTTTTCTGCCGGATAAGGCCATTGACCTGGTAGACGAAGCCTGTGCCTTGATCAAGACCGAGCTGGATTCCATGCCGACGGAACTGGATGAACTGTCCAGGAAGATCATGCAGATGGAGATTGAGGAGGCTGCGTTAAAGAAAGAGACAGACCATCTGAGCCAGGAGCGGCTGGAAGCCCTTCAGAAAGAACTGGCAGAGCTTCATGATGAGTTTGCGTCTAAAAAGGCTCAGTGGGAGAATGAGAAAGCATCCGTGGATAAGCTTTCCAATCTGAGAGAAGAGATTGAAAAACTGAACCGGGATATTCAGGAGGCTCAGCAGAGATATGACCTGAATAAAGCGGCAGAACTTCAATATGGAAAACTTCCTCAGCTGCAGAAAGAACTGGCAGAGGAAGAAGAAAAAGTAAAGAATCAGGATCTGAGTCTGGTCCATGAAAGCGTTACAGAAGATGAGATTGCCAGAATCGTATCCCGCTGGACCAATATTCCGGTGGCAAAGCTGACAGAAAGTGAGCGGAGCAAGACCCTTCATCTTGACAGCATCCTGCATAAACGTGTGGTGGGACAGGATGAAGGCGTGGAGAAAGTAACGGAAGCGATTATCCGTTCCAAGGCCGGGATCAAGGATCCTACGAAGCCTATAGGTTCTTTCCTGTTCCTGGGACCTACCGGTGTGGGAAAAACAGAGCTGGCAAAGGCTCTGGCGGAAGCCCTGTTTGATGACGAGTCCAATATGGTGCGTATTGATATGAGCGAGTATATGGAGAAGCATTCCGTATCCCGTCTGATCGGAGCGCCTCCCGGATATGTAGGTTATGACGAAGGAGGCCAGCTGACAGAGGCAGTCAGAAGAAAACCATACTCAGTCGTGCTGTTTGATGAGGTGGAAAAAGCCCATCCGGATGTATTTAATGTGCTGCTTCAGGTTCTGGATGATGGCCGTATTACGGATTCTACCGGTAAGACGGTGGACTTTAAGAATACCATTCTGATCATGACATCAAACATCGGTTCCCAGTATCTGCTGGAGGGCATTGATGAAAACGGAAATATCCGTCCGGAGGCGGAAGCTATGGTCATGAATGACCTGAAAGCCCATTTCCGTCCGGAATTCCTGAACCGGTTGGACGAGACGATTCTGTTCAAGCCGCTGACGAAGGAGAATATTGGCGGTATCGTGGACCTGCTGATCGAAGACCTGAACCGCAGGCTGGCAGATAAGGAACTGTCTCTGGAACTGACTGACAGCGCCAAGAGATTTGTGGTGGACCATGGATATGACCCGGTATACGGTGCCCGTCCTCTGAAACGTTATCTCCAGAAATATGTGGAAACTCTGGCTGCCAGACTGATTCTGGAAGATAAAGTCCATGTGGGCGGCAGGATTGTTGTGGATACATCAGAAGATGAACAGCAATTGATCGCATATGGGGAATAAAAGGAATATTGCAGGTCTTTCCCGCATATGAATATTCATATGACTGCGAAAATGTGAGCGCAGGGAGAGGGGAATGACGGATGGCAAGAGGAAGAAAGTGCAGTAAAGAGAGACTGATGGAGCGGTTAAAGGAAATACAGGAGTCCATCACGAAGCAGGAAGATATTCTGGCAAAGTTAAAAGCAGAAAAGAAAGAATGTGAACAGTCTATTCGGAATATGGAAACGGATGAACTGTTGGAACTGATGGCAGAAAAAAACATGACGGTAGAAGATGTGCGGACTGCCATAGAAGCCAGGGAACAGGTGTAAGCCTGTTCCCTGTTTCTCTGCATTCAGGTATTTCCTGAAACCCATAACTGTGATATACTGGTCCGGTAACAGATAGAAAAAATATGGCGGAAACAGAGATAGGAGTTTATGATGGCGATACCAAAAGATCCGGTTATGCTGTTAAGTTATGTGAATACCCAGCTCAGGGACCATTATGCCAGCCTGGAAGAGTTTTGCAGCTGGGCGGATATGGAGAAAGAAAATCTGTGTCAGATACTGGAAGGGATAGATTATTATTATGATCCGGAAACGAACCAATTCAGATAAGAGGCCGGATGAGTACGGTTTTACTCTGATAGAGCTGCTGGCTGCAATGGCGGTGGTGGTTATTCTGGGAGGAGCCGTGATGCCCCGGATTTATACGGTTGTGGAACAGAACCGGCAGGCGGCCTATCAGGCAGAGGCGCTTCAGGCATATTCAGCAGCGGAGTTATATATCGATGAAGCCTGTTCGGAGGGAGGCATGGATACCATGACTCTTTATCAGAAACTGATCATGACGGACCTTTCCGACCCGGAAAATGGGCTGTGGGAATATACTCATGGATTCTGCACGGAAGGAGCAAGACTGAACCGTGTTTCCATGGACCGCAAGAATATGAAATTGACTGCAATTGGCTATGTGGTAGACGGGTATGAAATTGAAGTGAAAAAAGGAAAAGTCGTGGAGACAGAAAAAAAGAACATGCCGTAAGGGCATGTTCTTTTGCGTTTATCTGGTTTTTGTCCATTTCCCGCTGGGATTTACATAGTAGTTGTCGATCCAGGTGTCAGCAGCCATGGAGCCATCTTCATAGCAGTAGTACCAGGAGCCATCTACCTTGACCCAGCCGGTTTTCATGGTACCGGATGCATCTAAGTAATACCAGTGGTCATTGTCATATACCCAGCCAGTGACAGTAAGACCGTTATCGCTGTAATATTTCCAGTTGGAATTTTCCTGAACCCAGGTACCGGCAAATGCTGTAAGGGAATTCGTTATCAGCAGAGCAAGAACGAAAATCAGGGAAAACAGTTTCTTTTTCATACGGCAACCTCTCCTTCTACACCTTTTTTTTTATTGTAACACCTATAACAAGAATTTTCCAGTCTGAAATATTTACATATTTATTACAGCAGCAGGAAAAAGTTTTCGACATGTTCAGGAGGGGGAAGGCATAGGTGTTGTGCGGGGAAAATAAAAAAATACGCAATCTAGTATAATACCTGAAAATGGATAATGGGGTGAAATCAAAAACAGGACTTTTTTGTCGAATCCTGCGGTTGATTTTCCTTTTCAAATCCTGAAAAACAATTTATATTGATATTGCCACAAAGAACGAAAGGGAAAAAGGGGGGATTCCTGACATGGATAAGGCAGATGTAATAGGCTTATTGCAGCAGGAAAATGAGAGATTGAAAAGAGAAAATGAAAGACTGATGGCAGTGGTACGGCAGATCATGCATACGGTGAACCGGCTGCTGGAATGTTATGTGGTGCAGGAAAGGTCGTGAAGATCAGGGAGAGGGATGAATCCTGTGGATCAGGGTCCAGATAGTCTGGTGCATCCAGGAAACGGTGTCTTCTAACCGGGAATTTTCTTTTTTCAGCAGGCTTACCTGGTGACAGAGAATGGCAATGACTTCGTGATGGGAAGAAGAGCCATGGACCGACAGAGTCTGGCGTACGGAGGCCGGAGCAGAATCCAGAATCTCCTGCACAAGAAAAAAATCCTGCTCTGTCCCACTGAGTTTCATAAATGTTTCTGCCTGGATAGAAAGAGGTTTCATGGGGCAGCCACATCTGGGACATAACAGGATAGAAGGAAGCTGGGTTAAAGTATGGCATCCGCATTGAAGGCACAGAGATACAGCAAGCTTTGGCATGATAAATTTCTCCTTTGTAAAAAATTCAGATGGATTTCTTTATATAGTCGTAAAAATGAAAAAATTTGTTGCAATTTTTAAATGATAACAGGTCCTGCCGGTATAGGATTGCCGGCAGGACCTGTTTGGTTGTGTGATGAGTTGTGCTTATTTAGAACAGATGATAATCTTATTCCTGAATGATTCCCTGTGTGTCTACGGTCCAGATCTTCTCATTTAAGTCCTCAAAATCCTTGAAGCCTTTGCCCAGTTCCGGTCTTGACTTGGAAGTGGAGGTAGAAGAAGCCTTCTGGATCACGCCGTTTGTGTTGATCAGGTACTGTTTTTCATTGAATTCAGCAGGAGCAAGCCTTAAATCAGCATCTGCTTCCTGACGCAGGCCGTTTACATAAAGCACATTGTCGCGGATCCCATGGTAGCCCATACCCTTATTGGAACCGTCTGTGTGGAAATACCATACCTGATTTTCTCCGGATTCTTCATCGTAAATGGTCTGTTTACCGGTTCTCATGGAACCGTCTTCTCCAAAGTAGTAATTGCCTGTGGTTTCATCATCTCTGGTTACCACTTTCAGGCCTGTCTGCATTTCACCCCTTTCATTAAATGCATATTTCTTGGAGTTTACAGTAAAGATCTGCACTCCTTTTTCTGCAAAATAAGGCTTACCATTCTTAAAATAGAAGGAGTAAATTTCACCTTCTTCGGAAATATCAGTAATTCCCTCTATCTGATACCAGCCGGAAGCGCGTTTTCCGTTTTCATCATAATACTGATATCCGGAAGCGCTGCCTTCTGTTTTTGCAGCTTCGTCGGTCAGGACCCAGCCTGTCTGCATACGCCCATCTACAAATGTGTAGTAAGCGCCGTCAATCTTTTTGTCCAGCTCGTCTACCAGCATTTTTCCCTTGGAATCAAAGTAGAACCAGGAGAATTCTCTGTCGAGGCTGTCGTCTGTTTCTTCCAGATAGAACCAGCCGGATTTGCGGGCTCCATCTTCACCGAAATAGTAAGTGTGGTCTTCTATGGTATTCAGCCCGGTCATCATATGGCCTTCATCATCAAAATAATACCAGTTTCCATCGATGGAAGCCCAGTCAGAAGATACCATTTTGCCATTCTTTCCGTAATAGTACCAATAGGTATCCGGAGCTCCGTTGGACCAGTCTTCTTCATTGTCTTCAGAAAGCCATGTGTTGGATACCCGTTTTCCGGTTTCGTCCACATAGTATTCATCCACTTTTTCACTGATAGCCACACTTCCTTCCTCATTCAGGTAGTACCAGTCATCTCCGTGTTTTTTCCAGGAGTCGGTCAGCATATAGCCATCAGAATCATAATATTTCCAATCTCCGGTGGATTCCTCTACCCAGCCGGTTTTTTCCTGAGCGTAAGCAGTGTTTGCGTAGCCTGTTCCAAACAGGGGGGATACCATGGCCATCAGCGCAGTTGCAGATAAAACAGCTAATACCTTGGTTTCTTTTTTCATCATACATACTCTCCTTTTTGTTTGAAAAGTGTTGGCCGTGTCGGCCGTTTCTTCCTTACATCGCCCATTATAGAGTCTGGCCGTCAGGAAATCCATATGCGGTTGATGGAAGAACTGGGAGGAAGTGGACAGCGGGAAACAGGCATAGGGGAGTGGCCTTTTCAGTCAGCGGCAGAGGCGGGAACGTAGGAAAGAAATAAGAAAAAATTCATAGGCTTTTGAGAGAAACTATGGTATAATCCATACCAGATTACCGGTGAAATGGGAATGCAGGCAGCCGGATCACCATATTTGAAATGAAAAAGGAGAAATATCCTTATGAGAATGAAGGTTTCCAATTATATTGCAAAAAAGCTGGTGGAGGAAGGAATCAGCCAGGTATTTATGGTTACAGGCGGCGGCGCTATGCATCTGAATGACGGTCTGGGACATCAGGAAGGACTGCATTGTCTGTATAACCATCATGAGCAGGCGTGTGCTATTGCAGCGGAGAGCTATGCCAGAATCCATAATCAGATCGCAGCCCTTTGCGTGACTACCGGTCCGGGAGGGACCAATGCCATTACCGGCGTAGTAGGAGGCTGGCTGGATTCCATTCCGATGTTTGTGCTTTCCGGGCAGGTGCGATATGATACCACGGCCCGCTGGACAGGACTTGGGATACGGGCTATGGGAGACCAGGAATTTGACATTACCAAATCCATTGACTGTATGACAAAGTACAGTGAGATGGTGATCGACCCTATGAGGATACGGTTCTGTATGGAGAAAGCTCTCTATCTGTCCAATTCCGGAAGGAAAGGCCCTACCTGGCTGGATATTCCGGTGAATGTACAGGGAGCTTATATCGAAACGGATGAACTGATCGGTTTTGACCCGGAAGATTATGAAGCGGGCGGAACAGGCTGGGCTCAGAAGTCCCCTGCGGAAATCCCGGAAGATACAGCAGGAAACGGAGAAAAACGTCAGGTGCTTCCGCCAAGGGCAGACCGGGAAACAGCCAGGAAGATCATTGCGAAAATCAAAGAGAGCAAACGGCCGGTGTTTAATGTAGGAAACGGGGTCCGTCTGGGAGGCGCCCATGAAGTATTTCTTCAGGTGGCAGAAAAACTTGGCATTCCTGTGGTGACCGGCTGGAACAGCGAGGATTGCATCTGGGACGCTCATGAACTTTATGTAGGCCGTGCAGGAGGCTTTGGCGACCGGCCGGGAAATTTTGCGGTACAGAACAGTGACCTGGTATTTTCTGTGGGAAGCCGTCTGAGTATCCGTCAGGTAGGCTATAATTATGAGACATGGGCCAGAGAAGCTTATGTGATCTATAATGATATCGATGAGGAAGAACTGAAAAAACCCAGTGTGCATGCGGATATGAGGATCCATGCGGATGCGAAAGACCTTCTGGAAGTTCTGAATTCTGTATTAGAGGAAGAAACGGACCTGCCTGTTTTTAAAGGAGGCGAAGGAAAGCATGGAATGACCTGGCAGGAGAACTGTCAGCTGTGGAAGAAAAAATATCCGGTGGTGCTGCCACGACATTATGAAGGCGGTACAGAAAAAGCAGCTAACGTATATGCGTTTATCAAGGAACTGAGCCGCCGTCTTCCGGAAGGCAGGATCACAGTGGTGGGTAATGGTTCTGCCTGTGTGGTAGGCGGACATGCTTATGTGCTGAAAAAAGGCCAGAGGTTTATTACCAATTCTGCCATAGCATCCATGGGATACGATCTGCCGGCAGCGATTGGAGCCTGCGTGGCAGCAGACCGTGAAGAGGTCATTATGGTATCGGGAGATGGAAGCATGCAGATGAATCTGCAGGAACTTCAGACTGTGATTCACCACCGTATGCCGATTAAAATGTTCATCATCAATAATGGAGGTTATCATTCCATTCGCCAGACACAGAAGAATTTCTTCGGGGAGCCGTTGGTGGGAGTAGGCGTAGACAGCCATGACTTAAGCTTCCCGTCTATGGAAAAACTTGCCTGGGCTTATGGGTATCCTTATAAAGCAATCCACAATAATACGGAACTGAACCAGGTGCTGGATGAGACGCTGGCTATGGAAGGCCCTGTGATCTGCGAGATCTTTGTGACCATGGACCAGCCGTTTGAACCAAAGTCTGCATCCAAGAAACTGGCGGACGGCACTATGGTATCAGCGCCTTTGGAAGACCTGGCACCGTTCCTTTCTGACGAGGAAATGGATGAAATTATGATTATTCCAAGGATTCGGGAGTAGAAACATGGACGTGATTATCACCGGAGGGACCAGCTTTATCGGGCTGGCTGTGACAAGAGAAATGCTGGACCGTGGCTGGAACGTATGGAGTGTGGTACGTCCGGATTCTGTCCATAAGGACAGGCTTCCGGTCCATGAAAAGTTCCGGACTGTGGAACTGGCGATAGAATCCATAGACAGGCTTCCGGATATGCTGTCACAACTGGGGTTCCGGCCGGCAGAAGCCCCCGTATTTCTCCACATGGCCTGGGGAGGTGTGGGAAGCGCCGGCAGGAGTGATCCGGCAGTGCAGCAGATCAACATCAGAAGTTCCCTGGAAACCGTAAGAGCGGCAGCGCTGACAGGCTGCCGCCGGTTTCTGTTTACCGGGTCCCAGGCTGAGTATGGCTTATGCAGGGATATGACTACGGAAGAGCATGCCTGTGCGCCTGTTTCTGAATATGGAAAGGCAAAGCTGGAATTTGGAACTCAGGCAGAAGACCTTTGCAGGAACTATGATATGGAGTACATCCATACCCGTATTTTCAGCGTATATGGTCCGGGGGACCATCCCTGGTCCCTGGTAAGCAGCTGCCTGTCTGCATTTCAGGCGGGAAATCATATGGAGCTGGGAGAGTGTACCCAGAAATGGAATTTCCTGTATATTGATGACATGGCCAAGGCACTGACGGCGCTTATGGAATGCAGCAGGCCGGGAATCAGCGGGATTTATAACATTGCGGGAACTGAGACCCGGGTGCTGAGGGAGTTTGTGGAAGAAATGTACCGAAGCTGTGGCTGCAAAGGCAGCTATACGTACGGGAAACGGCCGCCGAATGCGGAAGGACCTGCATCCCTGCTTCCAGATATTGAAAAGATATGCCGGGTGACAGGATGGAAGCCGGAAGTGACATTTCATGAGGGGATCAGGAGAATGCTGGAAGATTCCGGTAAAAGAGGATAGAACATGGGAGGAAAGAGGAGCATGAGAACGTGTATTGCCTGCGGGAGTATTCTTTCAGAAGAGCCATTGATGACGCTTGACCATATGCCTGCATCGGCGCAGGATATTCCGGATGGAACAGAAGTGGCATCAGACCGGGGGATTGTCCTGGATCTGTGTCAGTGTCCGTCCTGCGGACTGGTACAGTTTGACTGTGAGCCGGTAAGTTATTACCGTGATGTGATCCGGGCGGGAGGATTTTCTACGACGATGGTGGAACTTCGCCGCAGACAGTATCGCCATCTGATTGAGACGTATGGTCTGGAAGGAAAAACATTTATAGAAGTAGGCTGCGGCCGGGGAGAATTCCTTTCCGTATTAAAGGAGTTTCCGGTCAGGGCATATGGAATCGAACATAAACGTGACCTGGTGCAGATAGCCAGAAACGAAGGGCTTTCGGTATCGGAAGGTTTTACGGAAACGGAGGATACCCGGATACCGGAAGGACCTTTTGACGTGTTCCTGTCCTTTAATTTTTTGGAACACCAGCCGGATCCGGGAACGATGCTGCGGTGTATCCATAAGAATCTCCGGGAAGGCGGCATGGGGCTGATCACAGTCCCCAGTCTGGAATATATTCTGAAGTATGATGGATATTATGAGCTGATCCATGACCATATCGGATACTATAGTTTTGAGACCTTGAGATTTCTTCTGGAAGATAATGGTTTTCAGGTTCTGGAAGAAGAAATGGTGAACAGGGACACGATTTCCATGATCGTGAAAAAAACAGATATGCCTGGAGAAGAGGAACGAAAGGCGAGGGCTGCAAACCGTAAGGCAGGACCGGTTGATATCTCCGGCCTGAAGGCAAGCCGTCATTATATTGACCAGGAAGTAAACGCTCTGGTAGACCGGATCCACAGAGATGGGAAGACCATTGCTATTTGGGGAGCCAGTCATCAGGGATTTACATTGGCAGCGACCACTCAGCTGGGAGATAAAGTAGCTTATATCATTGATTCTGCTCCCTTTAAACAGGGCAGGTTCGCGCCGGCATCCCATCTCAGGATTGTACCGCCGGCCTATTTTCATGAAGAACCGGTAGATGCGATCCTGATCGTAGCTCCCGGGTATACAGAAGAAATTGCCGGAATCATCAGAAAAGAGTATGGAAAACAGGTAGAGATTCTGGCATTGAAATCCAATCATCTGGAAACACTGTAAGAGACAGGCGGTATCAAGGTGTATGCGGTTGGGAGAACCGACGGAATACACCTTGGTACCGCTGCCCCTGTAAAGAGGGGTAACGAAGGAGGAAGGGAATGAAAGCATTTGTATTAAAAGAACCTGGGGTAGTAGGCTGGCATGATGCGCCGGAGCCGGAACTGACTCCTTATGGAGCCATACTCCGTCCGGTGGCAGTGACCCCCTGTTCTTCTGATGTGCATACGGTATTTGGAGGAGGCTCCAGGAAAGCGCCTAATCTGATCCTTGGACATGAATGTATCGGAGAAATCCTGGAAGTAGGCAGTGAAGTCCGTGATTTTCAGCCGGGAGAGATTGTTGCAGTTCCTGCGATTACCCCGGACTGGAGAGCCAGGGCCATACAGGAAGGGAATGACCGGCATGCGTCCGCTCCTTTTTCCGGCCATCAGCTGGGGAGGACTCAGCCGGGAGTATTTGCGGAGAAATTTCTGATTCCGGATGCAGATACCACTCTGGCGAAAATTCCGGAAGGGATAACCAGGGAACAGGCACTGATGTGCGTGGACGTGGTGACGACCGGATTTACGGGAGCGGAATACGCCAATATCAAGGTAGGAGATACCGTAGTGGTCATGGGAATCGGTCCCATCGGCCTGATGGCAGTGGAAGGTGCCAGGCACCTGGGAGCAGCCAGGATCATTGCGGTAGGCAGCCGTCCTTCCTGTGTCAGACTGGCAAAGGAATATGGAGCATCCCAGGTGATCAGCTATAAGAACGGTGATGTAGTCAGCCAGGTGCTGGAAATGACAGGAGGCGTAGGCGCTGATTCTGTCATTATCTGCGGAGGCGGCGATGAAGTATTCACCCAGGCGGTGGATATGGTCCGTTATGGAACCGGAACGGTTTCCAATGTGAATTACTATGGGGGAACAGGCGTCCTGGGTTTCCCTAAATTTTCCGGCGGCAGGGGAATGGCGGGAAAAACCATTCATACGGAGCTGGCAAAAGGAGGACGTGCCCGGATTGAGAGACTGCTTTCCATGGTAAAATATGGAAGGATCGATCCTGGGAAATTGGTGACTCATCATCTGAAAGGACTTGACAAAATAGAAGATGCCCTGTATATGATGAGGGATAAGACTGATGATGTGATCAAAGTCATGGTGGAATTGGATTGGAAGGATAACAAATGAAAACGATCAGTATTGTAGTGCCGTGCTACAACGAAGAAGAAAATGTGGAGGCCATGAGAAATGCTCTGGTGGAGATGTTTGGCCGTGATCTGCCGGAGTACCGGTATGAGATTCTGTTTATTGACAATGATTCTGCAGACAGGACCAGGGAAATTTTAAGAAAGCTGTGTAAGGCAGATAAGAATGTAAAGGCAATTTTCAATGCGAAAAATTTCGGGCAGTTCAATTCTCCTTACTATGCCATGTTGCAGACCACAGGAGATTGCACCGTTCTGATGGCGGCGGATTTCCAGGATCCGGTGGAGATGGTCCCCAGGTATGTGAAAGAATGGGAAAACGGATATAAGATTGTGATCGGTATCAAGAAGTCCAGTCAGGAAAATAAGATTATGTACTGGCTGAGGAGCTGTTACTATAAGACGATCAAAAAGCTTTCGGATGTGGAACAGATCGAGCATTTTACCGGTTTTGGCCTGTATGACCGGAAATTTATCCAGGTGCTGCGGGAACTGGATGATCCTACTCCTTTCCTGAGAGGGATTGTGGCGGAACTGGGATTCAAGAGAAAAGAAATTCCTTATGAACAGCCAAAACGCCGGGCAGGGAAGACCAGCAACAATTTTTATAAACTTTATGATGCGGCCATGCTCAGTTTCACCTCTTATACGAAGGTAGGGCTTCGTCTGGCAACTATATGTGGAAGTATCTGTTCGGCAGTAAGCATGGTGGTAGCCCTTATTTATCTGGTAATGAAGCTGCTGTATTGGGACCGTTTTCCGGCAGGTATGGCCCCGCTCCTGATCGGAATGTGTTTTTTGGGATCGGTTCAGATATTTTTTATCGGCCTGGTGGGAGAATATGTGCTCACCATCAATTCCAGAATGATGAAGCGGCCTCTTGTGGTGGAAGAAGAGCGCCTTAATTTTGATACGGAGGAGAATGCAGAGGAAAGCTTATGAAATATAAAGTAGATGTTGTAAGGATAAGGGAGAATACCATTCAGCTGAACGGCTGGGCCATCGGCAGGACTCCGGAGGCGAAAGTGGAGTTTTCTGTGGAGGATAAACACCATAAGCCGGTCAGTTTTCAGTATGTGGCTACCCGCAGAGACGACGTGAGCCAGATTTATTTTCATGAGACCTGCAGCCAGGAGTTTGGATTTGATATTCAGTTTGATTATGAACGGGGAGAAGATTATTACCTGCTGTTAAGGTGCGGGAATTCCAGGGCAAGGATCAAGTATAATGAGGAGCTGATTGCCAAAAGAGCCAGTGTGGCCCATAAACGGCGGGAGAAGATCAAAGATCTGATGACCATGGAAACGGTGAAAGTGGCATTTGACTTCTGGAAGGAAAATGGCTTGAAAGCCCTGGTATTGAAATCAAAGCATAAGCTGCAGGGAATTGATAATGACTATGACTACGGCGAATGGTATGAGCTGACCAGACCGAATGAGGAGGAACTGGAAGCTCAGAGAAATCACCGCTTTGAATATATGCCGAAGCTTTCTGTGGTGATCCCTGCATATCGTACTCCTGAAAAGTATTTAAAAGAGATGCTGGATTCCCTTCTGGCCCAGACATATCGGAAATGGGAAGTCTGTGTGGCTGACGGAAGCCCGGCAGGGAAAGACTGCGAGAGAGTCCTGCGGCGCTATGCGGAAAAGGACAGCCGTGTAAAATATGTGATACTGGGAGAAAATAAAGGGATTTCCGGCAATACCAATGCGGCTATGGATATGGCCACCGGAGATTTTATTGTGCTGGCGGATCATGATGATACGCTGACACCCAATGCCCTTTATGAGATTGCCAAGGCTATTAACCAGGACCCGGAACATGATGTGATCTACTCGGATGAAGACAAGCTGGATATGGATGGGGGAGCTTTGTTTGAGCCACACTTTAAGCCGGATTTCAATCCGGACCTTCTGACGAGCACCAACTATATCTGCCATCTTTTTGCGGTGAATGCAGATCTGGTACGGGAAGTTGGGCAGTTTGACCATCAGTATGACGGGGCCCAGGATTATGACTTTATTTTCCGCTGTACAGAGAAAGCGAGGAAAATTTATCATATTCCCAAAGTGCTGTATCACTGGCGGTGTCATCAGGCCTCCACGGCCAGCAATCCGGAGAGCAAACTGTATGCGTTTGAGGCGGGCGCCAGAGCCATCCAGGCTCATTTTGACCGGCTGGGAATCCAGACAGATTCTGTGGAAAAAGGAGTGGATTACGGGAAATACCATGTGCGGTTTACCATTCAGGGGAATCCACTGGTGTCTGTGATCATACCCAATAAAGACCATACAGCAGACCTGGATATCTGTCTGAAATCTCTGATGGAAAAGGCGACTTACCGGAACCTGGAATTTATCATTGTGGAGAACAACAGCACAGAAGAGAAGACCTTTGCTTATTATGAGCAGCTTCAGAAAGAACATGAAAATGTAAAGGTAGTGACCTGGGAACGGGAATTCAATTATTCAGCTATCAATAACTTTGGGGTTACGTTTGCCAGGGGAGATTATCTCCTCTTCCTGAATAATGATACGGAGATCATTGAGCCTGACTGTATCCAGGAAATGCTGGGGTACTGTCAGAGAGAAGATGTGGGAGCAGTAGGGGCCAGACTTCTGTACCAGGATGATACGATCCAGCATGCCGGTGTGGTAGTAGGATTCGGCGGGATTGCCGGCCATACGTTTATCGGTCTCCATAAATCCGAAAACAGTTATTTCCACAGGGCTATGTGCGCCCAGGATTACAGCGCGGTAACAGCAGCCTGCCTCATGACGAAAAAAGAGGTCTTCCACCGGGCAGGAGGATTTTCAGAAGAACTGGCTGTGGCATTTAACGATATTGATTATTGTATGAAGGTGCGGGCCCAGGATAAACTGGTAGTTTACAATCCTTATGCTCTTTTATATCACTACGAATCCAAATCCAGAGGTCTGGAAGATACGCCGGAGAAGGTGGCGAGGTTTAACCGGGAGATAAAAATCTTCTCGGAAAAATGGCCGGATATCCTGAAAAACGGAGATCCGTATTACAATCCCAACCTGACACTGCGCAAATCTAATTTTGCCCTCAGGGATCTGAAGAAAGAGAAAATAGGGGAGCCATATCCCCTGGAGATTTGATTATGAATAAAGTAACGGTGATCATACCTAATTATAACGGGCTGCAGTTCATGGAACCATGTTTTGCAGCTTTGGACCGTCAGAATTACCGGGATTTTGATGTCCTGGTGGTGGATAATGGTTCGGAAGATGGCAGCAGGGAATGGCTGGAGGAGAAAGGGATCCCCACTATCTTTTTAGACAGCAATACCGGTTTTTCCGGGGCAGTGAATGTGGGGATACGGTCTGTGGATACGCCTTATGTCATTCTGTTAAATAATGATACAGAAGTGTTTCCGGATTATGTGGGGGAACTGGTGCGCTGTATGGAACGGTTTCCTGATGTGTTTTCCGCCAGCAGCAAGATGATACAGTCTGCTGACAGAGAACTTCTTGATGATGCGGGAGATATGTACAGTGTTCTTGGCTGGGCTTACCAGAGAGGCGTGGGACAGCCGGCCAGAGGGTACCGGAAACCCTGTCAGGTATTTGCAGCCTGTGCCGGAGCGGCTATTTACCGCAGAAAGGTATTTGACGAGATCGGATATTTTGATGAGAATCATTTTGCCTATCTGGAAGATATTGACGTGGGATACCGGGCGAAGATTTACGGCTATAAAAACGTCTACTGCCCTACGGCAAAGGTATACCATGTGGGAAGCGGTACCAGCGGCTCCAAATATAATGGGTTTAAGGTACGGCTGACGGCAAGAAACCAGGTCTATCTGAATTATAAAAATATGCCCTGGCCACAGCTTCTGCTCAACAGTATTCCTTTAGCGGTGGGAGTGGCGGTAAAATATGGATTTTTCTGCCGGAAAGGATTTGAAAAAGAGTATCTGGAAGGCCTGAAGGAAGGATTTTCTACACTTGGGCGGTGTAAAAAAGTGCCTTATCGTTCGGAGCATCTGAAGCAATATATAGGAATACAGTGGGAACTGATCTGCGGTACATTTCTGTATGTATGGGAATTTGCCAAAAGACGGATTCGTAAATTGTAAGAATTTATTTATGGCAGTTGGCAGGTCTTTCATGTATAATAAGTAAGATGTTGAGGTGATTATCCAATGATTAAAGATCATCAGCGTGAATTTGACCGGTTGCAGATCCTGCTGGACGGGATTGTGATCGCCTTTTCTTACGGCGTTGCATGGTTATTGATGATAAACGGCTTTGTTCCCACAAAAGGGGACCCGCTGAGAGCCGAGTTTTATCTGATGGCGCTTCTGATCGTCATTCCTGTCTATCTGCTTTTATATGCAGTATTTCATCTGTATGTCCCAAAGCGGGTGCAGGGAAGGCGTCTGGAATTTGCCAATATCTGTAAGGCGAACGCCCTGGGCTTGCTGTTGTTTACCCTGGTGCTTTATCTGATCAGCAAAAACCCATATTGGTACAACTTTTCCAGACCAATGGTCATGTATTTCTTTGTTATCAATATTGTGGCGGAGACCTTGGAACGCAATGCCATACGGGCTGCGCTGCGGTCCATGCGGGCAAAAGGCTACAATCTGAAACATATCCTGCTGATCGGATACAGTCGGGCGGCAGAAGGATATATCGACCGGGTGAAGCAGAATCCGGAGTGGGGATACCATATTGCCGGTATCCTGGATGACCATAAATCCCTGGGAGAAGAATATAAGGGAATCCGTGTCCTGGGAACTATAGGTGAGTTGAATACGATTCTTGATATGAATGTGCTTGACGAGATAGCGATCACGTTAAGTATTCAGGAATTTGGTAATTTAAAAGAAATTGTAAATGCCTGTGAGAAATCCGGTGTGCATACGAAATTTATCCCGGATTATAATAATATTATCCCTACCAGGCCTTATATGGAGGACCTGCTAGGATTGCCGGTGATCCATATCCGTCATGTGCCGCTGACCAATGGGCTTAATAAATTTATGAAACGGACCATGGATCTGTTTGGTTCGGTATTTGCCATTCTTTTGTTTTCTCCGGTGATGGTGATAACGGCAATTCTGGTGAAGGTGACTTCACCTGGACCGGTGATCTACAGCCAGGAGAGGGTAGGACTTCATAACCGTCCATTTAAGATGTATAAATTCCGTTCCATGGAGGTACAGCCTCCGTCAGAGGAAAAGGAAAAATGGACGACTCCTCATGATCCCAGGGTTACGCCGGTAGGCCGTTTTATCAGAAAAACCAGCATTGATGAAATGCCCCAGTTTTTCAATGTGCTGAAAGGGGACATGAGTCTGGTCGGCCCAAGACCGGAGCGGCCGTTTTTTGTAGAAAAGTTTAAGGAAGAAATTCCCCGTTATATGGTAAAACATCAGGTGCGTCCCGGACTTACCGGATGGGCGCAGGTGAATGGATATCGGGGCGATACTTCCATTACGAAAAGAATTGAACACGATCTTTATTATATTGAGAACTGGACCCTTGGATTTGATTTTAAGATTTTATTTCTTACCGTATTTAAGGGCTTTATCAATAAAAATGCTTATTAGTATTACACACATCAGTAAAGAGGTATAGCATGAGTCAGGATTTTGAAAATATATCTGGGAGATCCAGAGCCAGGCAAAGCCGAAAAAAAACGTCCATGAGAGATATGGATGAGAGAAGGATAGAAAAGGAACCGGCTGAGAGCCGGACGGTGAATAAAGAGACCAGAACGGCTGTGAAACGGGCGACCCCGTCTGATGCCGGCCGTCTCCATGCAGGGATCGGTCAGAAAAGGCCGGAAGAGGATAATAACGTTCAGAGAGAACCAGTAAACAGAAAGGGACAGGGAAGCCAGAAGCGTTCGGTCACACCGGAGATGAAACGGCGGAGAAGAATCATCAAGTTCATTATCGCCGAGTGTTTTGCCCTGTTATTTATCTTCGGATATGCATTCTTTGCCAGAAGGTATTCCCTGATACAGCGGCAGGATGACTTTAAGGCGGAGAATGTCAAAAACCAGGAACTGGCAACGGAGACCCTGGAAAAGATGGAAGGTTACTGGACCATAGCCGTATTCGGTGTGGACAGCCGTGGAACTAACACAGGAAAAGGTGCCAATGCCGATGTAAATATGATTTTTAATATCAATCGGGCTACGGGAGAAATTAAAATTGTGTCTGTGTTCCGTGATACTTATTTGAATATTGATGATAAAGGTTCTTATAATAAGATCAATCAGGCTTACTTTTTAGGCGGTTCCACTCAGGCGATTAAAGCGCTGAACAAAAACCTGGATCTGGATATTGAAGATTATGTTACCTTTAACTGGACGGCCGTTGCAGAAGCCATCAATATCCTGGGCGGTATTGATATGGAAATCAGCAAGGCGGAATTTTCCTATATCAATGGTTTTATTACAGAAACACAGAAGGTTACAGGAATTCCTACGACTCAGCTGACTCATGCAGGAATGAACCATTTGGACGGAGTGCAGGCGGTGGCTTATGGACGTTTGCGCTTGATGGATACAGATTTTGCCCGGACAGAACGGCAGAGAAAAGTATTTGAAGCGGCATTTGAAAAAGCCCAGCAAGCAGATTTTTCAGTACTGAATAATATTATCGTAACCGTGGCACCTATGGTTTCCACCAGTATTGATACCATGGATATGATTGAAATGGCACAGAATATATCCAATTATCATATTGGAGAAACAGGCGGATTCCCGTTTGCAAGAGGGGATGCCAACATGGGTAAAAAAGGAGCCTGTGTCATTCCTCAGACATTGGAGAGCAATGTAGTGGAACTTCATGAATTCCTGTTTGACGATACTTCTTATACAACCACAGATCAGGTGAAGCAGATCAGTGCAAAGATTGCGTCTGATTCCGGAATGTATACAAAAGGACAGTCCATTGACCATGTGGGAACAGATGGAGGAATGGAGTACAAACCTAAAACAACAGCGGAGGAGACCACGAAGGAAACGGAAATAGAGACCGATGAATATGGAAATATTAAGGAAACAGACGAGTTTGGAAATGTGATTGACAAAGACCATGAAGAGCAGGATGAACCTCTTGATGGAAGCCAGCCTTCTTCAGGAATGGAAAGCAGTGAGAGTTCCAACCACGGCCCGGGAGAGGAGACTACTGAAGGAGAAACCAGACCTTCTCAGGGAACGAAACCGACGGATCCTTCCCAGTCTACCAGACCGACAGAATCCACCAGGCCTACGGAATCTTCCAGCGCTGCGGCGCCTACGGAATCTTCCAGAGCGCCAATTGTATCGCCAACCAAACCGGATGAGACGGTCGTAGAGCCGGGAGGCCCGGGCGGCAACCCAACCAGCCCGTCTCCAGAATCCAGTACAGCATCTACTGGTGATGGCATTATTATTGCGCCGCCGCCTGGAGTTTAGGAAAAGTAAATATACCGGGAATAGAGAAGATTGGCAGGAAGCGGAAGCGTCCTGCCAATCTTGCGTATGAAAGTCTGTTTTTTATCCCGGTTTCACAATTTTATAATGGTTTTATCACAATTCGGACACAATTCGTTGATAAACTAAGCCATGAAATGAAAGAGTGAAAGGAGAATGAAATATGTATAATGAATTTGACCATGAAAATTTAGATAAGAATGAACATACAAATCCGGATCATGAGAATATGGAGATGGAAACAGAGAAGGTAGTGGAACCGGAACCGGAGGCAGAGCAGGAAGAGGCAAAAGAGCCGGAGACAGGACGTTTTATTCCTCAGGAGCCAATCCAGCCAAAGCCGGTGAAACCGAAGAAGAAACACAAAGGAGCCAGGACTGCAGCAGCGGTTACAGCGGCGGCTCTGCTGTTTGGAACTGTGGCAGGCAGTACGATGGTAGGAATCAATATGCTGGCGGATTATTATGAAAAGCAGCAGAATCCGGTGAGGACAGAATTGACCACAGCTCCTGCCGTTGCAGAAAGCGCCGATACCTCAGATACGGTGACTGCCATGCAGACAGCAGTGCTTGATGTTTCTCCGATTGCAGAAAAAGCCATGCCGTCTATCGTAGCGATCAACAATAAGATGCTGTATGAGACCAATGACTGGTTTTTCGGAAAACAGGAATATGAAGTACCCAGCGCCGGTTCAGGTATTATCATCGGTCAGAATGATACGGAACTTTTGATCGTGACCAACAATCATGTGGTGGAGAACTCCGAGGACCTTCAGGTAGTCTTTATTGATGACCAGTCGGTGGAAGCGAATATCAAAGGAACGGATGCAGAAAATGACCTGGCAGTGATCGCGGTGCCGCTTTCCAGTATTTCTGCTGATACTATGAGTAAAATATCCATCGCGACCATGGGAGATTCCGATTCTCTGAAAGTAGGTCAGGGCGTTGTGGCGATTGGAAACGCACTGGGTTATGGTCAGTCCGTAACAGTGGGATATATCAGTGCTCTGGACAGGGAGGTAACTACGGGAGAAGATGGAACTACCAGACATCTGCTTCAGACGGATGCAGCCATCAATCCGGGAAACAGCGGTGGTGCCTTATTGAATATGCAGGGTGAGGTAATCGGTATCAATTCTGCAAAATATTCAGACACCGATGTAGAAGGTATGGGATATGCCATTCCGGTATCCGCTGTGCAGGATATCATCAATGACCTGATGAACACAAAGACAAAAGTGGCAGTGGATGAGAGCCGTCAGGGTTATCTTGGAATCCAGGCATTGACGATAGATGAAAAGTATGCTTCTACATTTGGAATGCCCCAGGGTATTTACGTATATAAAATCACAGAGGGCGGAGCTGCTTCCAAGTCGGACCTGCGTGAGAAGGACATTATCACAAAGTTTGATGGTTCTTCGGTAAAAACCATGGAGAGCCTGCAGCAGATGCTCACTTACTATGAGGGCGGTGAGACGGTAACTTTGACGGTACAGTCTCTGGAAAACGGTCAGTATGTGGAACGGGAAGTACAGGTGACACTGGATTATAAGCCGGCAGATGATACGGTGGAAAATGGAGTTCCCAGTGAAGGAGCAAACAATTAAAGACCCAAATACAATAAAAATTCCGGGAGGTTTGAGCTTCCCGGAGTTTTTGGGTTTAGGAAAATTTCATTTTGTGTTTCTTGTACCAGGAGAGAAAATCATTTATAATGGATGATGACATTGTAATAGGAAAAGGACGGAGGAAAAAGAGTTGGAAGACAGAGAAAACGATTATTTGTCAGAAAAAGCCGGAGGGACGGATCCTGCAGAAGACCAAGAGGAAGAATATGAGAAAGTATGCTATGTCTGCCGCCGGCCGGAGAGCAAGGCAGGGAAAATGATCACCATGCCTGGCAATATGAACCTTTGCCATGATTGTATGCAGAAGGCGTTTGATTCTGTGACCAACGGGAACCTGGACTGGTCCAAGATTCAGGGAATGCCTTATATGAATATGAACTTCAGCGATTTTCAGAATATGAATATTCCTGAGATGGAAATTCCGAAAAAGCAGAAGGTGAAGAAAAAGTCAGAGGGGAAAAAGGTGGAATTTCAGTGGAAAGATATTCCGGCTCCCCATATGATCAAGAAAAAGCTGGACGAATACGTCATTGGCCAGGAAAAAGCAAAAAAGGTGATTTCCGTAGCGGTATATAACCATTATAAACGGGTTTATATGGCGGCAAAAGGTGAGACTGATGATGTAAAAATAGAAAAATCCAATATCCTGATGATCGGACCCACGGGAAGCGGCAAGACCTATCTGGTCAAGACACTGGCCAGGCTTCTGGATGTACCGCTGGCGATTGCAGATGCCACTTCTCTTACAGAAGCTGGTTATATTGGGGATGATATTGAAAGTGTGATCTCCAAGCTGCTGGCATCAGCCGGCAATGACGTGGAACGGGCAGAGCACGGCATTGTGTTTATTGATGAGATTGATAAGATTGCCAAGAAGAAAAATGTGAATACGAGAGATGTGAGCGGAGAATCGGTGCAGCAGGAATTGCTGAAACTGCTGGAAGGAGCCGATGTGGAGGTGCCGGTAGGCTCCAATCAGAAAAATGCTCTTACCCCTATGGAGACAGTGAACACGGATCATATCCTGTTTATCTGCGGAGGGGCGTTTCCTGACCTGGAAGAGATTATAAAAGAAAGGCTGACCAAGAAAGCGTCCATTGGATTTGATGCAGAACTCAGAGACAGATATGACCAGGACCCGGATATTCTCAGCCAGGTGACCAATGAAGATTTAAGAAATTTTGGTATGATTCCGGAGTTTCTGGGTCGTCTGCCGGTTACGGTGACACTCCAGAAACTGACGAAAGAACTGCTGGTGAAGATTTTAAGAGAACCGAAAAATGCCATTCTGAAACAATATGTGAAGCTGCTGGAACTGGATGAAGTGAAGCTGACATTTGAAGAGGAGGCACTGGAATGGATTGCCGAGGAGGCGCTGAAGAGAGATACCGGCGCCAGGGCTTTGCGGGCTATTATAGAGGAATTCATGCTGGATATTATGTATGAGATTCCTAAAGACCCTGGTATAGGTACGGTTACCATAACCAGGGCTTATCTGGAAAAAACAGGAGGCCCCATGATCGGAATGAGAGGAAGCTTACTCCCGCATGCGTAAGAATGTCTGATAAAGATCCAACTGTCCATATCCCCATTCTTTTGAGGGGTATGAGATGGTTGGATTTCTTTTTGCACCCCGGACCAGGTAGGATTTTACGGCAGCGGTCCCGGTGAGCTCCGGCTGTCCGCTTTCCAATCCCCAGGAGACCAGGGAGGCGGCAGCCCCTGCAGTGATGGCAGCAGAAACAGAAGTGCCGCTGCGATAAACCATACGGGGCATACAGGGCCTGGGAGATAATCCGGGACCGTATACGTCTACTCCCGGGGCGACCAGTTCCGGCTTGATTTTTCCGCTTCTGGAAAAACCCCGGCCGGAATTCAGGTAAATACCGCCTCCTGTGTGGTCATAGGCTCCTACTGTGATGGGGAGGGGAGCATTGGCAGGATCGGTAATGGTGGTATCCGGGTCAGGACGGAGAAAGATGGTGTTTTCGGAAATAAAGGAATGGGGTGGAAGCCACATATGATATTCTCCGGAAATATACAGACTGTTGTAGACGCGGATACGCCAGATGCCTGCTGTGGGAGATTCAAACCGCATGAAGATCAGCTGACTGCCGGAACCTGCTTCTGCATTTTGATAGTTTACGGTGATTACCGTCTGTTCCAGAAGAAAGCGTATCCGGTTGTCGTCCCGGAATGTGAGGGGAATCCGTTCTACCCGTTCTCCCGTGGGCGAGAGAAAGCCGACGGTATAAAGTTCAGGATCTCTTCCCCAGAGTTCCAGCACAAATCCCCTTTCCTGGTCGGCTACCCGGATTTCCACATCTTCATATTCTTCATCCTTTAACACAGAACCGCGGAAGTGGCGGCCGGAAGCCGCTTCATTCCCTGCCGCCAGGACAGGGATGACCCCGGAAAATTCAGCCATCTGGTTAAGCATTTTTCCCAGAGGAGAAGTACCTTCATGACTGCCTTGGGAGGTGCCCAGACTGATCAGTACCACCAGAGGGAGCCTGTATGCAGATGCCAGAAGAAGGAGATACTTCAAACCCATCATCAGGTCATTTTCCTGGTAGGCTTCTGCGCCCTCTCTGATCAGATAAAAATCTCTGAGATAGGTTTTGGCCTGTTTCAGTTTAACAACGCCAATACGGCAGGCCGGAGCGGCACCGGAGAAAGTCCCGTCAGCAGATTCGTTGCCGGCGGCAACTCCTGCCAGAAAAGTGCCATGCCCGTTTTCGTCGGTGGTGGGGACCAGCTGGGAAGGAGAGCCAGAGAACAGGGCAGCGTTGATCTCCTCTTCTGTAAATTGTCTTCCATAAAGAAAAGAAGTATCGGAGAGACTGGAGGAAAAAGAAAGATTTTCAAAGGTGGAACCGATACCGTCGGTAGGAAGTGTCTGGTCCCAGATACCCAGGATTCTGGTCCGCCCATCAGGGGTACGGAACAGGGGGCTCTGATAGTCGATCCCTGTATCAATAAAGCCGAGGAGAACGCCTTCCCCGCCGTTTCGGAGAGCCGGCTGGGAAAAAACGGAAGAAATACCGGAGGCTTCCAGGGCAGAGGTGTCCAGCAGAGTGTATAATTTCGGGATCGAAGCATAAGAATAGTTGGCAAGAGAAAGCTCCCCGTTTTGGGAGCGGGGAAGATAGGCGATGGCGTATTGGCGGTTGACAATATCCACACAGCTGCTTTCCACCAGGCTGTAGAGCATTTCAGGAGTATAATTGTTGTGTGGTATGATAAAATCCCAGTATTCATCGGTGGTGACAGGGGATTTGCAGGGTTCCATAAAAACTCCGTTTTTCTTTATTATATGCAGGAACTGTCTGGACGGAAGAAAAGAAGAATAGTACAATAAAAGGGAGAAGGAGGTTGAGAGTATGTTATTCTTATGGCTGATCGGAATACTTCTGGTTATAGACCTGTCAGTAAAAGCGGAAATTGAAAGCTGTGAGGAGGGGGAGTTTCCGAAAAATCTGGATCGTAAGGGAAGGATTATCCTTCACAAAAGCCATAATGCAGGACTGCCTTTTGGATTTTTAAAAGGGTATCCGGAGGCGGTGAAGATGATTCCGGTCATCACTGCTTCAGCGGTAGGGGGGATATTGTTCTGGATGCTTCAGAAGAAGGGGAACCTGGTGGAAAAACTGGGATTTTCCCTGGTGCTGGCAGGCGCCCTGAGCAATATTTACGACAGGACGATCCGTCATTATGTGGTAGATTATGTTTCTTTTCATTTTGGGAAATTGAAAAAAGTGATTTTTAATCTGGGAGATCTTTTCATTATTCTGGGGGGCTTGATTCTGATCCTTCGGGAATTCTGGAATGACAGGAGAAGATAAGGGGACAGAACGGGGAGACCGGGCATTATCTTGACAAAACACTCTATCTATTGTACAATTTTCGTAAAAATTTGAAAATAGGAGAGTGATTTTTTTGGATTCGAGTGACGCGAACGTCATGGTGCAGCTGGCTATTGTGGTGATACTATTGTTATTATCGGCATTTTTTTCTTCAGCTGAGACGGCGCTGACAACAGTGAGCAAAATGAGAGTGAGGACTCTGGCTGAGTCAGGAAACAGGAGGGCACAGGTGCTTGCGAAAGTGATTGAAAATCCTGGTAAGCTTCTGTCTGCTATTTTGATCGGCAACAATATTGTAAACCTGTCGGCATCTTCTCTTACTACGGCTCTGGTGATCAATATCTGGGGAGATAAGATAGTAGGAGTTGCAACCGGAGTACTGACGCTCCTGATCCTGGTTTTTGGCGAGATTACTCCCAAGACTCTGGCTACACTGTATTCAGAGCAGCTTTCCATGGCTTATGCGACGATCATATATTGGCTCATGGTAGTGGCAACACCGTTTATTTTTATTATGAACCGCCTGTCCATGGGAGTTCTGTTCCTGCTAAGGGTAGACCCGAAAAAGAAGCAGGAGTCCATTACAGAAGATGAATTGAGGACCATTGTGGAAGTGAGCCATGAAGAAGGCGTGATTGAGTCGGAAGAGAAGAAGATGATCAACAATGTGTTTGATTTCGGAGATGCCAGGGCAAAGGACGTTATGGTTCCCCGTATTGACATGGTGCTGATCGATGTGAATGCCAGCTATGATGAATTGCTGGAACTGTTCCGGCAGGAGCGCTATACAAGAATCCCTGTTTATGAGGAGACGACAGATAATGTGATCGGCATTATCAATGTAAAAGACCTGTTGCTGATAGAAAATAAGGAAGGATTTTCTATCCGGGATTATCTGCGTCAGCCTCTGTATACGTATGAATATAAAAAAATCGCAGAACTGATGGTGGAGATGCGGGAAACGGTTACGAATAATATTGTGATCGTGCTGGACGAATATGGGTCCACAGCAGGACTCATTACTCTGGAGGATATGCTGGAGGAAATCGTAGGCGATATCCGTGACGAGTACGATGAGGACGAGGAAGAAGAACTGGTTCAGGTAACGGAAGGGGAATATCTGGTAGACGGTTCCATGAAACTGGACGACCTGAATGATGACCTTGATCTGAAACTGGAATCGGAAGATTATGATTCCATTGGCGGATTGGTCATAGGGCTTCTTGATCATTTGCCTGAGGAAGGTGAGGAAGTGAACTGTGATGGAATCCGTTTGGTGGTAGACCATGTGGATAAGAACCGGATCGATAAGATCAGGCTGTATCTGCCCATACAGGAAGAGAAAGAAGAATAGATATAAAAAATTGGAGGATAAAGGCGTATGCTTTTATCCTCTTTTTGTAATGGTGTTCTGACACAATCAGCTCAGCATTCCTCCTATGGTGCCGCTGGCAGCGCAGATGATGAAAGTCCGTACTACCTGCCCCATATCCATGGGAAGGCCTTTCCCCATGAAATAGGAGGAGGCAAACAGTATGGCAAAATACATGGCGCCTAACAGAAAACCCCAGAAAAAACGCCGTTGTTTCATGCCTTTTCCCATGAGCATTCCCCCTATAAAGCAGGTGATCACATAGATGGCGGTGACAGCAATCCCTACCTGGCTTTCTTTCAGATGAAACTGATACAGGAGAAATGCCAGGAGGATCAGAAGAATGGCGGCCAGCAGATAGGAAGCAAACAGTGACCGTATGGTTACTTTTACTTTAGAATTGGTCATAAAAACTCCCCTTTACCTTTCAGCTATGGTCCAATATATTCCTGCCTGGCCGGGAATATGAACAGGACCGAAAAACCTTGCACAGGCTTTCAACATATGTTATAATCGCTAAGAAATTGAATAATTATCAGGAGGATGATAAGCGATGAGACGTGTAAAAACTTTAAATTCCAATACCTTAAAAGATACAATGAAAAAGGGCGGTTGCGGTGAGTGCCAGACTTCTTGCCAGTCTGCTTGCAAAACTTCCTGTACAGTAGGAAACCAGAGCTGCGAGAACAGCGAACGCTAATTTTCAGAATTGAGATTGGAACAGTAAAGTCAGCTAAGGCAGAGGTACCCCTACGGCTTCCAAGCCGTAGGGGTGCTTGGTTTGTTCTGAATTCTGACTGGAAATGACGTTAGATAAGGAGAATATGAGTGATTCATCAATATAAAAACAACGGATATAATATCATTATGGATGTCAACAGCGGTTCTGTGCATGCCGTGGATGATCTGATCTATGACATGGTGGAACTTCTGTCAGGAGAAGTACCGGAAATGGAAGAACCGGAAAAGCTTCCGGAAGAGGCTGTGAACCGGGCAGCAGCTGCGCTGAAGGATAAATATCCAGAAAGCGATATTAAAGAAGCACTGGAGGACGTCCAGGAACTGGTGGACAGAGGGGAATTGTTTGTAAAAGACACCTATTCCCAGTATGTGAAAGACTTTAAGGAGAGAAAGACGGTAGTAAAGGCCCTTTGCCTTCATATTGCCCATGACTGCAACCTGGCATGCAAGTATTGCTTTGCGGAAGAAGGGGAATATCATGGCAGGAGAGCCCTGATGAGTTATGAAGTGGGCAGAAAGGCATTGGATTTTCTGATCGCAAATTCCGGAAGCCGGCGTAATCTGGAAGTAGACTTTTTCGGCGGTGAACCGCTGATGAACTGGGATGTGGTGAAACAGCTGGTGGAATATGGGCGTTCTCAGGAAGAAAAGCATAACAAGAAATTCCGTTTTACCATTACCACCAATGGCGTACTGCTCAATGATGAGGTCATTGAGTTCTGTAACCGGGAAATGAGCAATGTGGTACTCAGCCTGGACGGAAGACCGGAAGTTAATGATTATATGCGCCCGTTCCGTAACGGGAAAGGCAGTTATGAACTGATCGTTCCCAAATTCCAGAGATTTGTGGAGAAAAGAGGAGATAAAGATTATTACGTGAGAGGGACATTTACCAGGAATAATCTGGATTTCTCCAAAGATGTTCTTCATTTTGCAGATCTTGGGTTTAAGAAAATGTCCATTGAGCCGGTAGTTTCCCTTCCTGATGAGCCTTACGCTATCCGAGAAGAGGACCTGCCAAAGATTATGGAAGAGTATGATAATCTGGCAAAAGAGTATATTAAAAGGAAAAAAGAAGGAAATGGATTCCTGTTCTTCCATTTTATGATCGATCTGAAGCAGGGGCCCTGTGTGGCGAAGAGGCTTTCCGGATGCGGTTCCGGAACCGAGTATCTGGCAGTTACTCCCTGGGGCGATCTGTATCCCTGCCATCAGTTTGTAGGAGAAGAAGGATTTCTTCTGGGCAATGTAGATGAAGGAATCACCAATACGGCAGTGCGTGATGAGTTTAAGCTGTGCAACGTATATGCCAAGGATAAATGTAAGGATTGCTTTGCCAGATTTTACTGCAGCGGAGGCTGCGCTGCCAATTCTTATAAATTCCATGGTTCCATCACAGATGCCTACGATATTGGCTGTGAAATGCAGAAAAAGCGTATTGAGTGTGCGATCATGATCAAAGCCGCTCTTGCGGATGAGACATAAAAATGACCAAAGGAGATAAGTTATGAAGAGTAACAGAGGAAAGGGGATTTTAGGCATACTGTTTGCCATTGCCATGATCGCCGTGTTCGGATATTTTGGCTATGATGCAGCAGATGATGTGAAGCTGGGACTGGACCTGGCAGGCGGTGTGTCGATTACCTATCAGGCAGTGGGTGAGGTTACGGACGAGCAGATGGACGATACCGTCAATAAGCTTAGAAAAAGGGTAGACAGTTACGGGCAGACAGAGGCTGATGTTTACCGTGAAGGCAGTGACCGGATCAATATTGATATTCCTGGAGTATCAGATGCCAATGCAGTCCTGGAAGAACTGGGTAAACCAGGTTCTTTGAAGTTCACTGACATGGAGGGCAATGTGATTCTTACCGGTGATCAGGTAAGCAGTGCCCAGGCTGGTGTTGTGGACCAAAACGGAAGTAAAGAATATGTAGTTTCTCTGACGTTTACTGATGAAGGAAAAGCGGCATTTGCAGAGGCGACAGCTGCCATGGTAGGACAGCAGATTGCTATTGTTTATGATAATTCTGTGGTTTCTGCTCCTGTGGTTCAGGAAGCAATTACCCAGGGACAGTGTACCATTGATGGAATAGGAAGTTATGAAGAGGCGGAAGATCTGGCTTCCACCATCCGAATCGGTTCCCTGTCTGTGGAACTTACCGAATTGCGTTCCAATGTGGTAGGAGCAAAATTGGGTGAGGAAGCAATCCGGACAAGTCTTCAGGCCGGTGCTATCGGTTTTGCCGTAGTAGCGATATTTATGATCGTTGTATATTTGGTTCCGGGTCTGGCAGCTTCCCTGGCTCTGGCTTTGTATGTAGGCCTGATCGTGCTGCTTCTGGTTGCTTTTGAAGTAACACTTACCCTTCCGGGAGTGGCAGGTATTATTCTTTCTATCGGTATGGCGGTAGATGCCAATGTGATCATTTTTACCCGTATCAAAGAGGAAATCGGTAAGGGAAAAACCGTGGAATCCGCTATTAAGACCGGTTTTGCGAAAGCCCTTTCTGCTATCGTGGATGGTAATGTGACAACGCTGATCGCGGCGCTGGTACTGTTCTGGAGAGGTTCCGGTACGGTAAAAGGATTTGCCATGACGCTGGGAATCGGTATTGTGCTTTCCATGTTTACAGCCTTGTTTGTAACCCGGTTTATCCTCAGAAGCCTATTCCGGCTTGGGTTCCAGAGCCCGAAAATGTATGGTATTAAAAAAGAAAAGAAAAATATCAATTTCCTTGGAAAGAGAAATCTCTGCTTTGTTCTTTCTCTGATCGTGATCGGTGTGGGCCTGGTTTCCATGGGTATGGGAGCTGCATCTGGAAAGGGTGCTTTTAATTACAGCATGGAATTCAAGGGTGGTACATCCACGAATGTAACATTCAATGAGGATATGAGCCTGCAGGATATTTCTACTCAGGTGGTACCTGTGGTAGAAGGTGTGACAGGGGATGCGGATGTTCAGACTCAGAAAGTAGAAGGTACCACAGAGGTTATCATTAAGAACAGAACGCTTTCCGTAGAGGAGAGACAGGAACTGAACCAGGCTCTGGCTGACAGCTTTGGCGTAGACCAGGAGAAGATTACGGCGGAAAGTATTTCCGGCGCCATCAGCCAGGAAATGAAACAGGATGCTATGGTGGCAGTGATCATCGCCACAATCTGCATACTGCTGTACATCTGGTTCCGGTTTAAGAATATCCGTTTTGCAGCCAGTGCCGTACTGGCCCTGGTTCACGATGTGGCAGTGGTGGCTGCATTCTATTCTGTGCTGAAATGGTCGGTAGGTTCTACCTTCATTGCCTGTATGCTGACAATTGTAGGTTACTCGATCAATGCAACCATTGTTATTTTTGACCGTATCCGTGAAAACCTGGCAAACCGCCCGGCAAATCAGGATCTGGCAGATCTGGTGAACCAGAGTATTACTCAGACATTCACAAGAAGTATCAACACCTCCCTTACCACATTTATCATGGTATTTGTGCTGTATATTCTGGGAGTTTCCACGATCCGTGAGTTTGCACTTCCGCTGATGGTGGGTATTGTGTGCGGTACCTATTCTTCTGTGTGCATTACAGGCGCATTGTGGTATATTATGACAGTTAAGCATGATAAGGCTGTGGCGAAGGCCCGCCAGGAAGAAAAACAGATGAAAAAACAGGGTAAGAAAGCATGATGGAATATAAAGTAATTGCCAAAGACGGCCGTGCAAAAAGAGCAGAGATGACTACGGTACATGGAAAGATCCAGACGCCGGTTTTCATGAATGTGGGAACGGTAGGGGCCATCAAGGGCGCTGTCTCCACAGATGACCTGAGGGGAATCGGTACTCAGGTAGAACTTTCCAATACCTATCACCTTCATGTGCGTACCGGCGATAAATTGATCAAGGAATTTGGCGGGCTTCATAAATTTATGAACTGGGACAGACCTATCCTGACGGATTCCGGTGGTTTTCAGGTGTTCTCTCTTACAGGACTGCGTAAGATCAAAGAAGAAGGGGTTTATTTTAATTCCCATATTGACGGCCATAAGATATTTATGGGACCGGAAGAAAGCATGCAGATCCAATCCAACCTGGGCTCTACCATTGCCATGGCATTTGATGAGTGTATTCCTGCTCTGGCAGAAAGAAAATATGTGGAAAAATCAGTGGCCAGGACCACCAGATGGCTGGCCAGATGCAAGGAAGAGATGGCCAGGCTGAATAGCCTGCCGGATACGGTAAATCCCCATCAGCTGCTGTTTGGTATCAACCAGGGCGGGATTTTCCCTGATATCCGGATTGAGCACGCCAGACAGATATCGGAAATGGATCTGGACGGATATGCAGTGGGAGGCCTGGCAGTGGGAGAGACTCACGAGGAGATGTATCATATCCTGGATGAAGTCGTTCCCCATCTTCCAGAAAATAAACCCACCTATCTTATGGGGGTAGGTACTCCTGCCAATATCCTGGAAGCGGTGGACCGGGGGATAGACTTTTTTGACTGCGTTTATCCGTCGCGGAACGGACGCCATGGACATGTGTATACCAACCATGGAAAGCTGAACCTGTTCAACGCCAAGTATGAACTGGATCCCAGGCCAATTGAAGAGGGGTGCCAGTGTCCTGCCTGCCGTTCATACAGCAGAGCTTACATCAGGCATCTGCTGAAGGCAAAAGAAATGCTGGGTATGAGATTATGTGTCTTGCATAATTTGTATTTTTATAATAAAATGATGGAAGAGATTCGCGATGCAATCGAAAACCACCGTTATGCCGATTACAAACGCCAGAAACTGGAAGGTATGACGAGAGGACAGTAAAAAGCATAGCGGTCCGGGCAAGGCGCAGACCGCGAACAAGGAGGAAAACTGAAAATGGGTAGTACAGGAATTCTGATCGGGTACATTGTCTTTTTTGGCGCATTGATGTACTTTATGATCATCAGACCGCAGAACAAGGAAAAGAAAAAAAGAGCAGAATTGATGGCAAGCATTGCTGTAGGTGATAGTGTTCTGACCACCAGCGGCTTTTATGGCGTTATCATCGATATGACAGACGACACTGTTATCGTTGAATTTGGCAACAATAAGAACTGCCGTATTCCGATGCAGAAGGAAGCAATCGTTCAGGTAGAGAAGCCGGAAGCGTAAAGCGGTCCGACGTTGGCAGAAAGCCGTTTTCCGTGTAGGGAAACGGCTTTTACTTATTTTTAATTTACAGAAGGAGAAAGGAAACGGCTGCACAGGAGGGCATTATGATAAAAAACATAGTATTTGATATGGGAAAAGTGCTGGTGGGATATGATGAAAACCGGGTATGCCGGCAGTTTATGGAAGACGGAGAAAGTTACAGGAGAGTCAGGGCTGCTGTGTTTTATTCTCAGGAATGGGTACTGTTGGATATGGGAGTGATATCGGAAGAAGAAGGGCTGCGGAGAATGAAGAGCCATCTGGAATCGGAGCAAGAAAAACAGCTGGCAGAAGAATGTTATCATCATTGGCATGAATTCTGTATGTGGACGATAAAGGAGGCGGATACTCTGGTAAAAGACCTGAAAGATACCGGATATGGAATCTATCTTTGCTCCAATGCGCCGTTGCGTCTGAGAACCTGTTATCAGGATTACCTTCCAGCGGCAGAGTGTTTTGACGGGATTCTGTTTTCTGCAGAAGAGAAACTGTTAAAACCGCAGAAAGAGATTTATGAGAGGCTGTTTGAAAAATTTGGGCTGAAAAGGGAAGAGTGCTTCTTTATAGATGATCAGCCGATCAACATAGAAGGGGCGGCAGCCTGTGGCATGAAAGGGTTCTGCCATAGAGATGAAAATATTGCCAATCTCAGAGAGGCGCTGAAACGTGGGGGAATCCGTGCTTGAGGAAATGAAAAAAGGACATCAGAGCAGACGCAGCTGCGTCAGGCTGATGTCCTTTTGCGTTGCTGTCAGGAATCCGCTTCCCATCGTCCGGAGGCTCCACAGGGGAGTACCAGGCCGGATTCTGTAACAGGAAGGCCGATTTCTTCGGAATGGACAGTGCCCCCATGTCCGGGCAGAAGTTCGGTGCCGATCAGATAAGTGAGGACGGCAGGCGCCAGTCCGGTGGTATAGGAGTTGATCAGGAAGAACAGAGGATGGTCCGATAAAAGCTGTGTGCACAGTTTCACCAGCGGGTGAATGGCATCTTCAATTTTCCAGATTTCTCCTTTGGGACCTCTGCCATAAGAGGGGGGATCCATAATGATAGCATCATAATGATTACCCCGGCGGATTTCCCGTTCCACAAATTTTACACAATCATCTACGATCCAACGGATAGGTGCATCTTCCAGACCTGAGGAGCGGGCATTTTCTTTTGCCCATGTAACCATTCCCTTGGAGGCGTCCACATGAGTCACAGAAGCTCCTGCCTGGGCAGCTGCCAGGGTAGCGCCCCCGGTATAAGCGAACAGGTTCAGTACTTTTACGGGGCGCCCTGCCTGACGGATCTTTTCACCAAACCAGTCCCAGTTGGCAGCCTGTTCCGGGAACAGACCGGTATGTTTAAAACTGAAGGGCTTCAGGTTAAACGTGAGCCCTTTGTACTGAATCGTCCATTGCTCCGGGAGATGAAAAAATTCCCATTCTCCGCCTCCTTTTACGCTTCTGTGGTAATGTCCGTTTTTCTGCCTCCAGCCTTTATTCTTTTTTGGAGTATCCCAGATGACCTGGGGGTCGGGACGGACCAGCAGATAGTTTCCCCAGCGTTCCAGCTTTTCTCCTTTTGAACAGTCAATTACTTCATAATCTTTCCAGCCATTTGCAATCCACATAATTTTCTCTCCGTTTCCCTGCCAATCAAGTACAAGTAGTATAGCGGAAAAAAGAAAAATTGTAAAGAAATCGAAAGATATTTGCAGAGAATATTGGTTGAATATTTTGGTATAAATTGTTAGAATGTAAACTAGACGATCATGATGAAAGCAGAGCGGGAAATGGACCGGTATGGGATAGATGGAGGGACAACCGTATGAAAAATAAAGGGCTTACAACAGCTGCTCTGGCTGTGGCTTTGGTGTTAGGCGCTGGGACGATGACATCTTTGGCTGCAGAGGGCTGGAGTAAACAGAATAATGTGTGGGTATATTATGATTCCCAGGGGCAGCTGGTGCGGGACGAATGGAAAAAAGGCGCCGATGACCAGTGGCGTTATCTGAATGGAAATGGTCAGATGGCAGTCAATGAGTGGGTAGATGATGTTTATTATTTGGATGAAAACGGTCTGATGATCGCGAATAAGTGGCTTCGGATTGCCAGTGATGATGAAGAGGCTGTCAATGGATATCTCTGGTATTATTTTGGCAGTTCAGGAAAGGTTACGGATGACCAGTGGAAGAAAATAGATGGGAACTGGTACTATTTTGACAGCAATGGGGTCATGCAGACTGGCTGGGTAGACGATGATATGTATTACTGTGATGCCAGCGGAGCCATGAAGACAGGGTGGCAGAAACTCATTCCTCCGGATGAGGAAGACTATGATGACGGTAAAGTGAGCCCTGGCGATGCGGATGATGATGATACGGTCTGGTTTTATTTTTCTGCCAACGGAAAAAAATATGTTCCGGATACAACAGCGGGAGAATGTGCAACCCACAAGATCGGAGACGATTATTATTGCTTTGACAGCGATGGAGAGATGCAGACCGGCTGGGTAAATATGAAAGGTGAGAACAGCAGACCGGAGAGTATCAATGATTACAAATATTTTGGGCCGGATGGAAGGGCAAAAAAAGGCTGGATTGCTCTTTATCCGCCGGATGACCTTTCCGGTTATGAAGGAGAAGTAGAGTGGTTCTATTTTTCAAAAGACGGCACTCCTCAGGTAGGACCTGCAAAGGGAGAGGCAACCACCAGTGATATTATCAAAATAGATGGTGAGAGCTATCTGTTTAATGAGATGGGAAATCCGGTTTATGGACTTCAGAAAGTGTATAAAGGAAGTTCCGAAGACTATACTTCCTATGCATTCGGCAGTAACCGGGCTGACTGCATGATGACAAAAGGAAAGACCCGCCTGGAAGAGGGAGACGGTACAGTTACCGAATTCTATTTCCTGGAAAATGGACAGGGCGTGATAGGGGTCCGCAATGGGTATCTCTATTATAAAGGGAAACTGCAGAAGCTGGACAGCGGTATGAAATATGATGTGGTGTCCATTCCTGCCGGAACGGATTCTTATGATAATTATGTGGTATCTTCCAGTGGAAAGGTAATGAAATCTACCACAGTAAAGAATGCAGATGGTACGAAATACAAGACCAACAGCAGCGGGATCCTGACAGAGGTTGATGATGAGGCGGTTGGCAAAGGCCATTATGAAAATCCGATAGAGCCGGTGTATTACTGAGAATAAAGTAGTTGGATTTGTTGGAAAACAGAGGTATAATAAAAACATGTAACAGAAACAGCAGTGCTGATTTGATAAGAGGGGGAGTCATATGAAATTTTTTATCTGTGAAACCTGTAAAAACATTATCACCCATTTACAATCCAGCGGTGTCCCGGTAGTGTGTTGCGGAAAGCCTATGACGGAACTGGTACCGGGTACTACGGATGGAGCAATGGAAAAGCATGTGCCGGTTGTGGAGCGGGAAGGAAACCGGGTGACCGTAAAAGTGGGAGCTGTGGAACATCCCATGATGGAAGCCCATTACATTGTTTTTATTGCCTTGGAAACCACACAGGGAAGTCAGATCAAATATCTGAAACCTGGAGATAAACCGGAAGCGGTATTTGCCCTGGCTGAGGGAGAAGAGCCGAAAGCGGCATTTGAATACTGCAATCTCCATGGATTGTGGAAAAAAGAACTGGAATGACGATAAAAGGAAAGGCAGAAAAGCAGATTTCTTCGGAAATCTGCTTTTGCCGTATAATGGAGAAAAAATGCACAATGAAAAGCCTGTAAATACGGGAAAAACCGTAAAAAAAGTGCTTGCAATCACCTGGGAAATATGATAAACTAACAAAGCTGTGGCATGATAGCTGTGAAGCGTGAGGTTGCTGCCTGGAAATGGCAGGTGTTCCGTGGAGCGAATGTCAAGTTAGGAAACTGGCGACAAGTCACTGTACAAATTGAGATTTCTAAGTTCTGCAAAAGCAGGCCATATGTGTGTAATCAACGCGATACACACGGAAACGTGTACAGTCACCGCTTGTCGTACTGCAAAAGTGCGAAAAGGAGGCGACTTTTTTTATGGCAAGTCAAGTAATGAGAATCACATTGAAGGCATACGATCATCAGCTGGTTGATCAGTCTGCTGCAAAAATCATCGAGACGGTAAAGAAAACAGGTTCACAGGTGAGCGGACCGGTGCCGTTACCAACTAAGAAGGAAGTAGTTACCATTCTGAGAGCTACTCACAAGTACAAAGATTCCAGAGAACAGTTCGAGCAGAGAACTCACAAGAGACTGATCGACATCATCACACCAAGCCAGAAGACGGTAGATGCACTGTCCAGACTGGAAATGCCGGCAGGCGTTTATATCAACATTAAAATGAAATAAGCAGAACCGGTAAAGGTGAAGCAAATTTTGTTTTAATATAAGAAGTAAGGCAAAATCCTGAAGGGTTTAGATAGATTTCTGGACTGTTCTAGGATGAACGCAAATGCGTTCCGCTGTAGAAAAGAAACAGGAGGTCAAACAATGAAGAAAGCGATTTTAGCGACAAAAGTCGGAATGACACAGATCTTCAACGATGAAGGCGTGCTTGTTCCGGTAACGGTTCTTCAGGCAGGTCCTTGTGTTGTAACACAGGTTAAGACCGAGGAGAATGACGGTTACAAAGCAGTACAGGTTGGTTTTGTTGACAAGAGAGAGAAACTGGTTAACAAGCCTATGAAAGGTCATTTTGACAAAGCTGGAGTTTCTTACAAGAGATATGTGAGAGAGTTCAAGTTTGAGAATGCAGAAGAGTATTCTGTAAAAGATGAGATCAAGGCAGATATTTTCGCAGCTGGCGATAAGATTGACGCAACTGCAATTTCCAAGGGTAAAGGGTTCCAGGGCGCTATCAAGAGACATGGACAGCACAGAGGACCGATGGCCCATGGTTCCAAGTTCCACCGTCATGCAGGTTCCAATGGCGCTTGTTCCGATCCGAGCAAGGTATTTAAGGGCAAAGGAATGCCTGGTCATATGGGACATGTAAAAGTTACGGTTCAGAACCTTGTAGTGGTTAAGGTTGATGCGGAAAACAACCTGATCCTTGTAAAAGGTGCTGTACCAGGACCGAAGAAGTCTTTAGTAACAATCAAAGAAACTGTAAAATCTGGTAAATAGGTTTTATAGGAAAGGAGGAACAAAGAAATGGCAAACGTATCCGTTTTTAATATGGAAGGCAAAGAAGTTGGCACATTAGAACTGAACGATGCTGTATTCGGTGTGAATGTAAATGAGCATCTGGTACATCTCGCAGTGGTTGCACAGCTTGCAAATAAACGTCAGGGTACACAGAAGGCAAAAACCCGCGCTGAGGTATCCGGCGGCGGAAGAAAACCGTGGAGACAGAAAGGAACCGGTCATGCAAGACAGGGTTCAACCAGAGCTCCTCAGTGGACAGGCGGCGGCGTAGTATTCGCTCCTACTCCAAGAGATTACACCATCAGACTGAACAAGAAGGAAAAGAGACTGGCTCTTAAGTCCGCTCTGACCAGCAGAGTTCAGGAGGGTAAATTCATCGTAGTTGATGAGATGAACTTCGGTGAGATCAAGACTAAGAATTTCGTAAACGTTATGAAGAACCTGAACGTAGCTAAGGCACTGGTAGTTCTTGGCGAGGGCAGCGATAACGTTGTGAAGTCTGCAAGAAACGTAGCAGATGTAAAGACTGCATCTGTGAGCACCATTAATGTATATGATATCTTAAAATATAACACAGTAGTTGCTACAAAGGCAGCTGTTGCAGCAATCGAGGAGGTGTACGCATAATGGCAAATGTACAGTATTTTGACGTAATCCTCAAACCGGTAGTTACTGAGAAGAGTATGAACGCTATGTCTGAGAAGAAATACACCTTCCTGGTTCATCCGGAAGCAAACAAAGCTATGATCAAAGAAGCTGTTGAGAAAATGTTCCCGGGAACGAAAGTGGCTTCCGTAAACACCATGAACATGGATGGAAAGACCAAAAGAAGAGGAATGACTTTCGGAAAGACAGCAAAAACCAAGAAAGCTATCGTAAAGCTGACTGAGGACAGCAAGGACATCGAGATCTTCCAGGGGCTGTAAGCTTAGGCAAAGCTCCGGAAGAAAAACTATACGGCGTCTTGAGCCGTGATGAATAAACAAGAAACGCCAGGCGGCGTTGATACTCCGCCTAGCATGAAAGGAGACAACAATGGGAATCAAAACATATAACCCATATACACCTTCCAGAAGGCATATGACCGGTTCTGATTTCGGTGAGATCACAAAGACAGTTCCGGAGAAATCCCTGCTTACTTCTCTGAAGAAAAATGCAGGACGTAATAATCAGGGTAAGATCACAGTAAGACACCACGGCGGTGGTTCCAGAAGAAAATACAGAGTTATTGATTTCAAGAGAAATAAAAAAGACGGTATTCCGGCAACTGTAATCGGTATCGAATACGATCCGAACAGAACTGCAAACATCGCTCTGATCTGCTATGCAGATGGCGAGAAAGCATACATCCTTGCTCCTGCAGGTCTGACAGTTGGTATGAAAGTTATGAGCGGTGAGAATGCAGAAGCTAAAGTAGGAAACTGCCTGCCACTGGCTCAGATTCCGGTAGGTGCTCAGGTACACAATGTTGAGATGTATCCGGGCCGCGGCGGTCAGCTGGTTCGTTCTGCTGGTAACGGAGCACAGCTGATGGCAAAAGAAGGCAAATATGCAACTTTAAGACTTCCTTCAGGTGAAATGAGAATGGTTCCGATCATCTGCCGTGCAACCATCGGCGTGGTAGGAAACGGCGAGCACAACCTGATCAACATCGGTAAGGCTGGTAGAAAACGTCATATGGGTATCAGACCTACAGTCCGCGGTTCCGTTATGAACCCGAATGACCATCCACACGGTGGTGGTGAAGGTAAGACCGGTATCGGCCGTCCAGGTCCTTGCACACCATGGGGCAAGCCGGCACTTGGCTTAAAGACCAGAAAGAAAAACAAGCAGTCTAACAAGTTGATCGTAAGAAGACGCGACGGCAAGACCATTAAATAATTGAAGGAGGCTTAACCTTATGGCACGTTCATTAAAAAAAGGACCATTTGCAGACGCTCACTTGCTGAAGAAAGTGGACGCTATGAACGAGGCAGGACAGAAACAGGTAATCAAGACCTGGTCCCGCCGTTCCACAATCTTCCCGCAGATGGTTGGACATACAATCGCAGTTCACGATGGCAGAAAGCACGTTCCGGTATATGTGACCGAGGATATGGTTGGACATAAACTGGGTGAGTTCGTTGCCACCAGAACTTACAGAGGCCACGGAAAAGACGAGAAGAAATCCGGACGTAAGTAATCAAGACACTTTGAAAGGAGGTTTTTAGCAATGGCTAAAGGACATAGAGCCCAGATTAAGAGAGAGAGAAACGCTAAGAAGGACACCAGACCGAGCGCAAAGTTATCTTACGCAAGAGTGTCTGTTCAGAAAGCGTGCTTCGTATTAGATGCCATCAGAGGCAAAGATGTACAGACAGCACTTGGTATTGTGACCTACAATCCCAGATATGCTTCTTCTTTAATTAAGAAATTGCTGGAATCAGCAATTGCTAACGCTGAGAATAACAACAACATGAGCGCGGAGAACCTGTATGTAGAGGAGTGTTACGCAAACAAGGGACCGACCATGAAGAGAGTAAAACCGAGAGCACAGGGTAGGGCTTACCGGATCGAGAAGAGAATGAGCCACATCACAATCGTGCTGAATGAGAGATAGGAGGCAATTATGGGACAGAAAGTTAATCCACACGGCCTTAGAGTCGGTGTTATTAAAGACTGGGACTCCAAGTGGTATGCGGAAGCTGATTTTGCAGACTGCCTGGTAGAGGACTACAACATCAGAACATTCCTGAAAAAGAAACTGTACAGCGCCGGTATCTCCAAGATCGAGATTGAACGTGCATCTGACAGAGTAAGAGTTATCATCTATACAGCTAAACCGGGCGTAGTAATCGGTAAGGGCGGTTCTGAGATCGAGAAATTAAAAGTTGAGGTTCAGAAGCTGACCAATAAGAAGCTTTTCATTGATATCCGTGAAGTAAAGAGACCGGACAGAGATGCTCAGCTGGTTGCAGAGTCTATCGCTCAGCAGCTGGAAAACCGTGTTTCCTTCAGACGTGCTATGAAGTCCACCATGTCCAGATCCATGAAAGCTGGCGTTAAGGGTATTAAGACAGCAGTAGCAGGACGTCTTGGCGGAGCTGATATGGCTCGTACAGAGTTCTACAGCGAGGGAACAATCCCGTTACAGACATTAAGAGCAGATATTGACTATGGTTTCGCTGAGGCAGACACCACCTACGGCAAGATCGGCGTAAAGGTTTGGGTCTACAAGGGCGAGGTACTTCCTACTAAAGGAAACAAGGAAGGGAGCGATAAATAATGTTAATGCCTAAGAGAGTAAAACGCCGTAAACAGTTCCGTGGTTCCATGGCAGGTAAGGCGTTAAGAGGAAATAAGATTTCCAACGGTGAGTTTGGTCTGGTGGCTACAGAGCCTTGCTGGATCAAATCCAATCAGATTGAAGCAGCCCGTATCGCTATGACACGTTACATCAAACGTGGCGGTAAAGTTTGGATCAAGATTTTCCCGGATAAGCCTGTAACTGCAAAACCGGCTGAAACTCGTATGGGTTCCGGTAAAGGTGCTCTGGAGTACTGGGTAGCAGTAGTAAAACCGGGCCGCGTAATGTTCGAGATTGCCGGTGTACCGGAAGAAACGGCACGCGAAGCATTGCGTCTTGCTATGCACAAGTTACCATGCAAATGTAAGATTGTTTCTAAAGCAGATTTAGAAGGCGGTGATAACAGTGAAAATTAATAAGTATGTGGAAGATTTAAAGGCAAAATCAGCTGCAGAGTTAAACGAAGAATTAGTAGCTGCTAAGAAAGAACTTTTCAATTTAAGATTCCAGAACGCTACCAATCAGTTAGATAACACCAGCAGAATCAAAGAGGTTCGCAAGAACATCGCTCGCATCCAGACTGTTATCACTGAGAAATCCAAGTTAGCGTAGGACTTCTTCGTGACAATCATTTGAAAGGAGATTACTACCGTGGAAAGAAATTTGAGAAAAACCCGTACCGGTAAAGTGGTAAGCGACAAGATGGATAAGACCATCGTTGTAGCAATCGAGAACCATGTAAAACATCCGGTAATCGGTAAGATCGTAAAGAGAACTTACAAATTAAAAGCGCACGACGAGAACAATGAGTGCGGCATTGGCGATATCGTGAAGGTAATGGAAACAAGACCGCTGTCCAAGGATAAGAGATGGAGACTTGTTGAGATTATCGAAAAGGCAAGATAATTTAGTCCAGGAAGGAGTATAGGCATGATTCAGCAGGAAACCAGACTTAAGGTTGCCGACAATACTGGTGCAAAAGAACTTCTTTGCATCCGTGTTATGGGCGGTTCTACCAGAAGGTATGCTAATATTGGTGATATAATCGTTGCTTCCGTAAAAGACGCAACACCAGGCGGTGTTGTAAAGAAGGGCGATGTTGTGAAGGCCGTAGTTGTTCGTACGGTTAAAGGTGCTCGCCGTAAAGACGGTTCCTATATCAAATTTGATGAGAACGCTGCAGTAATTATCAAAGACGATAAGACTCCGAGAGGAACCCGTATCTTTGGGCCAGTTGCAAGAGAGTTGAGAGAGAAGCAGTTCATGAAGATTGTTTCCCTGGCTCCGGAAGTACTGTAAGGAGGTATCCACTGTGCATAAAATTAAAAAAGACGATTTAGTCAAAGTAATCGCAGGTAAAGATAAAGACAAACAGGGTAAAGTTCTTCGTGTTGATATGAAGAACAACAAAGTTCTGGTAGAGGGCTGCAACATGGTTACCAAGCACGCAAAGCCCAGCGCAGGCAATCCTCAGGGCGGCATCACTCACAAAGAGGCTCCGATTGACATTTCCAACGTAATGCTGGTTGTAGACGGAGTAGCTACCAGAGTGGGATTCAAGGTAGAGGACGGAAAGAAAGTCCGCGTTGCCAAGAAAACTGGTAAGGTAATCGACTAATTGCAGAGAGGAGGAACAGAAAGTTGGCTAGATTAAAAGAAATGTATCAGAGCGAAATCGTAGACGCTATGATGAAAAAATTCGGTTATAAGAACATCATGGAAGTGCCGAAGTTAGACAAGATCGTTATCAACATGGGTGTTGGTGAAGCGAAAGACAACGCAAAAGTCCTGGACTCTGCAGTAAGAGATTTGGAGATCATCTCCGGACAGAAGGCAGTGCTCACAAAGGCAAAGAAGTCTGTGGCTAACTTCAAGATCAGAGAAGGTATGGCGATTGGATGTAAAGTTACTCTTCGTGGTGAGAAGATGTATGAGTTTGCAGATCGTCTGATTAACCTGGCTCTGCCTCGTGTACGTGACTTCCGCGGTGTAAATCCTAACGCATTCGACGGCAGAGGAAACTATGCCCTTGGTATCAAAGAGCAGTTAATCTTCCCTGAGATTGAATACGATAAAGTTGACAAGGTAAGAGGTATGGATGTTATCTTCGTTACCACGGCTAAGACGGATGAGGAAGCTCGTGAACTTTTGACATTATTCAATATGCCATTTGCAAAATAATAGGAGGATTTATCAATGGCTAAGACTTCAATGAAAATCAAACAGCAGCGTAACGCAAAGTTCTCCACCAGAGAATATACCCGCTGCAGAATTTGCGGCCGTCCGCACGCATATTTGAGAAAATACGGAATTTGCAGAATTTGCTTCCGTGAATTAGCATATAAGGGCCAGATCCCGGGCGTTAAGAAAGCAAGCTGGTAAGCATTGCACACTTGACTGGGTTTTATAAAACCTGGTTAAGTGGATAATTCCCGGATATAACATGATTGATGAAAAAGGAGGCAAATCAAAATGACTATGAGCGATCCGATTGCAGATATGCTTACAAGAATCCGTAATGCAAATACTGCAAAACACGATACAGTAGATGTACCTTCTTCCAAAATGAAATTAGCTATCGCTGATATCTTGGTTAAGGAAGGCTATATCCAGAAATATGACATTGTTGAAGATGGCGCATTCAAAACAATTCGCATCACTCTGAAATATGGCAAAGATAAGAATGAAAAGATCATCACCGGTATCAAGAAAATCTCCAAGCCAGGCTTACGTGTATACGCTGGCAGCGAGGATATGCCGAAGGTTCTGGGCGGACTGGGAATCGCAATTGTTTCTACCAACCAGGGCGTGATCACAGATAAGGAAGCCAGAAAACTTGGTGTAGGCGGAGAAGTGCTTGCATTTGTTTGGTAATCTGATAGAAACTGAAAACAGAAAGGACGCCAACGTCCTTTCCGAAAATTTAAGTAGGAGGTAAATGGCATCATGTCACGTATCGGAAGAATGCCAATCGCGATTCCGGCAGGAGTAACTGTAACAATCGCAGAAGACAACAAAGTGACTGTAAAAGGTCCGAAGGGAACTCTCGAAAGAGTATTACCCGCTGAGATGACAATCAAAGAAGAAGATGGTCATATCGTAGTAACCAGACCGAGCGACTTAAAGAAGATGAAATCCTTACACGGTCTGACAAGAACCTTGATTGCAAATATGATCCACGGTGTAACCGAAGGATATGAGAAAGTTCTGGAAGTAAACGGTGTAGGTTACAGAGCAGCTAAGCAGGGCAAGAAGCTGGTTCTGAACCTGGGCTACTCCCATCCGGTAGAGATGGAAGATCCGGAAGGTATTGAGACCGTTCTGGACGGACAGAACAAGATTACAGTTAAGGGTATCAGTAAAGAAAAAGTTGGCCAGTACGCTGCTGAAATCAGAGACAAGAGAAGACCTGAGCCGTATAAGGGCAAGGGAATCAAATATGCTGATGAAGTGATCAGACGTAAAGTTGGTAAGACTGGTAAGAAATAAGTAAGGAGAGTGTAAAAATGGTTAGTAAACAGTCAAGAAGCGAAGTTCGCGTTAAAAAACACACCAGATTACGCAATCGTTTTGCAGGTACTGCAGAGAGACCGCGTCTGGCAGTGTTCAGAAGTAATAATCATATGTATGCTCAAATTATTGACGACACAGTTGGTAATACTTTAGTGGCTGCTTCAACAGCAGAGAAGGCAGTAAAGGCAGAATTGAAATACACAGATAATGTGGAAGCTGCCGCTTACGTGGGAACCTTAGTTGCTAAGAGAGCACTGGAGAAAGGTATCAACACCGTTGTCTTTGATAGAGGCGGATTTATATATCATGGTAAAGTCAAAGCTTTAGCAGACGCTGCTAGAGAAGCTGGACTGGAATTCTAGTAGAGAGGAGAACACACAGCATGAAACGTACAATCATTGATGCAAGTCAGTTTGAGTTAAACGACAAAGTTGTTGCCATCAAGCGTGTATCCAAGACTGTTAAAGGTGGACGTACCATGAGATTCTCTGCTTTAGTAGTTGTAGGCGATGGCAATGGACATGTAGGCGCAGGCCTTGGTAAGGCAGGCGAAGTTCCGGAAGCAATCCGTAAAGGAAAAGAAGCAGCTGCTAAGAACCTGATCGAGATCCCGATGGACGAAAATAACAGCGTACCCCACGACTTCCTGGGCAAGTTCGGCAGCGCTAATGTGCTTCTGAAGAGAGCTCCGGAAGGTACTGGTATCATCGCAGGAGGTCCGGCACGTTCCGTACTGGAGCTTGCAGGAATTAAGAACATTCGTACTAAATCCCTTGGTTCCAACAATAAGACCAACGTAGTTCTGGCAACTCTTCAGGGTCTTACCCAGATGAAGACGCCGGAGGAAGTTGCAAGACTTCGCGGCAAATCTGTAGAAGAAATTTTAGGCTAAGGAGGAGAATAAAAAATGGCAGAAAAGTTAAAAATCACATTAGTTAAGTCTCCGATTGGCGCAGTTCCGAAGCAGAAAGCAACCGTAGAGGCCCTTGGCCTGAAAAAGCTTTACAAAACGGTTGAAATGCCCGACAACGCGGCTGTCAGAGGTATGATTCAGAGTGTCAGACACTTAGTAAAAGTAGAAGAAGTTTAAGATAAAGTTAGGAGGTGCCGAGGATGGATTTATCCAATTTAAGACCTGCTGAGGGTTCTAAACACAGCGATAATTTCAGAAGAGGCCGTGGCCATGCTTCTGGCAATGGCAAAACTGCAGGTAAAGGCCACAAAGGTCAGAAAGCTCGTTCCGGAGCAACAAGACCGGGCTTTGAAGGCGGTCAGATGCCTTTATACAGACGTATTCCGAAGAGAGGATTCACCAACAGAAATACAAAAGTGATCGTTGGAATCAATGTGAGCGCCCTTGAGAGATTTGACAACGATGCTGTAGTTACCGTTGAGACTCTGATCGAGAGCGGTATTGTTAAGAATCCCCGTGATGGCGTAAAGATTCTTGGAAACGGGGAACTGACCAAGAAACTGAACGTGAAAGCAGATGCTTTCAGCGAGGGAGCAAAAGCAAAGATTGAGGCTTTAGGTGGAACCTGCGAGGTGATCTAATATGTTGACAACAATCAAGAATGCGTTTAAGGTACCGGATCTGCGGAAAAAGCTGCTGTATACGGCTATGATGCTTGTGGTGATCCGTTTCGGTTCCCTTCTGCCGCTTCCTGGTGTGGATAAAGCTTTCATTCAGGAATGGTTCACAAAACTGGCCCAGACAGGAGACGCATTTAACTTTCTCGATGCGCTGACAGGCGGTTCCTTTACGAACATGTCTATCTTTGCATTGAGCATTACCCCGTACATCACATCTTCCATTATCATGCAGCTTCTTACTATTGCGATACCAAAGCTGGAAGAAATGCAGAAAGATGGAGAGGATGGCAGGAAAAAGATTGCAGAATATACCCGTTATGTGACCGTAGCACTGGCTCTGATCCAGTCCAGTGCCATGGCTATCGGGTTTGGCAGACAGGGGCTCCTGGTAAATTATAATTTCTGGAGTGTTCTGGTTGTTATTGCAGGAATGACAGCAGGAAGTGCTCTGCTGATGTGGATCGGTGAGCGGATCACCCAGAATGGAATCGGCAATGGTATTTCCATCGTTCTGTTGGTCAATATCGTATCCAGTATTCCTGGAGATGTCACAACTCTTTATTCCGTGTTTATTGCAGGCAGGAATATTGGCGTAGCTGCAGTTGTGACAGCTATTATTATTGCGATCGTTATCGGAGTTGTAGTTTTTGTTGTCATCCTTCAGGATGGTGAGAGAAGAATTCCGGTACAGTATTCAAAAAAGATGCAGGGACGCCGGATGGTTGGCGGACAGTCTACCAACATTCCGTTAAAGGTAAATACTGCAGGCGTAATACCGGTTATCTTTGCATCTTCCATTATGTCCTTCCCTGTGGTGATCGCCCAGCTGATTGGCGCGCAGCCAACGGGAATCGGCGGCCATATCCTTGGAGTCCTGAATTCCAGTAACTGGTTCCGGCCGGAAATGCCGGTCTACTCTGTGGGAGTTATTATTTATGTGGCGCTGATCGTTGTATTTGCTTACTTCTATACTTCCGTGACATTCAATCCGTTGGAAGTAGCAAACAATATGAAGAAGGCAGGCGGCTTTATTCCTGGTATCCGTCCGGGAAAGCCAACTTCTGATTATCTGAATCAGATTCTGAATTACCTGGTGTTTATTGGTGCAGTAGGATTGATCCTGGTATGTATCCTTCCTCTTATTGTGTCCGGTGTGTTTAAGGTAGGACATTTGTCATTCGGAGGAACGTCCATTATCATTATCGTTTCTGTAACCCTGGAAACCATTAAGGCAATCGAATCACAGATGCTGGTACGCAATTACAAGGGATTTTTAAATGACTAACGAGTATGCTTGAAGAAACACGCTATGCGTGTTTCTTCTGGATTGCGGGAATGGGATATTCCTGGATCCAGTATGCGCGGCGGGGAATGTTGACGCGCAATATGCTCGGCTGAGAGAATCCGCCTTGGCGGATTCTTTTTGTATCACATAGAAAAAGGGGGTATTTTGCAGATGAAGATCATTATGTTAGGGGCTCCAGGAGCCGGAAAAGGGACTCAGGCAAAAAGAATAGCGGAAAAATATGGGATTCCTCATATTTCTACTGGAGACATCTTCCGTGCCAATATCAAAGGCGGCACAGAACTGGGAATGAAGGCAAAGGCATTCATGGACCAGGGACAGCTAGTGCCGGACGAGATCACCATTGGTATGCTGCTGGACAGGATTCATGAGGCTGACTGCGTTAACGGTTATGTGCTGGACGGTTTTCCCAGAACCATTCCCCAGGCAGAGAGCCTGACAAAAGCGTTAGCTGAGATGGGCGAAGCCATTGATTATGCCATCAATGTAGATGTTCCGGATTCTGCTATTGTTTCCAGAATGGGAGGCAGACGGGCATGTGTGAACTGCGGAGCTACGTATCATGTGGAATTTAACGCTCCCAAGCAGGAAGGCGTATGTGATGTCTGTGGAGAAAAACTGATCCTCAGGGAAGATGACAAACCGGAAACGGTTCAGAACCGTCTGACGGTGTATCATGAGCAGACCCAGCCGCTGATTGATTATTATCAGAAAGCGGGAGTATTGGCTGAGGTAGACGGAACCCAGGATATGGATCAGGTGTTTACCGATATTGTATCCGTTTTAGGAGCATAAGAGATGGCAGTAACGATCAAATCAGAAAGAGAAATCAATCTCATGAGGAAGGCGGGGGAAATCCTCGCCAGGACTCATGAAGAACTGGGAGCAGCTATCAAGCCGGGAATGAGTACCATGGATATTGACCGGCTGGGAGAGAAGATCATCCGTGGTTTTGGCTGCATTCCTTCTTTTAAGAATTATAACGGATATCCTGCTTCTATCTGTGTTTCTGTGAATGATGAGGTAGTGCACGGGATTCCCAATAAAAAACGGATCCTGAGGGAAGGCGATATGGTCAGCCTGGATGCAGGAGTTATTTATCAGGGGTATCATTCCGATGCGGCCAGGACCTATGGAGTAGGGGAAATCAGCAAAGAAGCACAGAAATTGATCGAAGTGACTAGGCAGTCTTTTTTTGAAGGGATTAAATTTGCAAAAGCTGGCAATCATCTAAATGATATTTCTACGGCGATCCAGGCCTATGCGGAAAGCTTTGGTTACGGTGTAGTAAGAGACCTGGTAGGGCATGGTATCGGTACCCATCTTCATGAGGACCCGGAAGTGCCTAATTTTGCCCAGAAGAGGAAAGGAATCCGTCTGGAGCCGGGAATGACCCTGGCGATTGAACCCATGATCAATATGGGAAGACCGGACGTGGTGTGGCTGGATGATGACTGGACAGTGGTAACGGAAGATAGCAGCCTGTCCGCTCATTATGAGAACACGGTTCTGATCACAGAGGGTGAGCCGGAAATTTTGTCTCTCAGATTGTAGGTGGCAAAGATGAATTATGGAAAAGGGAATCTGGCAAAGTCACTGGCAGGTCACGATAAAGGAAAATACTTTATCATATTGGAAGAATATCCGGAATATGTTATTCTGGCTGATGGCGTCCTGAAAACTCTGGGCAGACCGAAAAGAAAGAATAAAAAGCATATCCAGGTGGTATACCGGACAGGTAATGTACCGGATACGGATGAGGCTGTCAGACTTTGTATCAGGGATTACGAGAGAGAAAACAATCTTAACAGGAGGAAAGCAGATGTCTAAAGCAGATGTAATCGAAATTGAAGGAACCGTTGTGGAAAAACTTCCCAACGCAATGTTCCAGGTGGAACTGGAAAATGGACACCAGGTTCTGGCACATATCAGCGGAAAGCTGCGTATGAACTATATCAGAATCCTTCCGGGAGACAAGGTGACTATTGAATTGTCCCCATACGATTTAAGCAAAGGAAGAATCATTTGGAGAGATAAGTAAAAAGTTCAAGAAAGCGCTTGCATTATAAGGAAAATAGTGCTATAATGCTCTAGCGACTTTGTTGAGATACTGGGTGAAGTTTGCCCAAATGAAAGTGATTTCATGCGGGTATACCTGAATGTCCGGGGATCCGGATATTCTACGGAAAGGAGAATTGCTGTGAAGGTTAGAGCATCAGTAAAACCGATTTGCGAAAAATGCAAAATCATCAAGCGTAAAGGCAGTATCAGAGTAATCTGTGAAAACCCGAAGCACAAACAAAGACAAGGCTAATTTATTTAATGGAGGTGTACTACACAAATGGCTCGTATTTCAGGTGTTGATTTACCAAGAGAAAAACGTGTTGAGATCGGCTTGACTTACATCTACGGCATTGGTAGATCCAGTTCAAACCGTATTCTTGCAGAGGCTGGCGTAAATCCCGATACCCGTGTCAAAGATCTGACTGACGACGAGGTAAAGAAGATTTCTGCAGTAATCGCTGACACTCAGATGGTTGAAGGTGATTTGAGAAGAGAAATCGCCATGAACATCAAGAGACTTCAGGAGATTGGCTGCTATCGCGGAATCCGCCACAGAAAAAGCCTTCCGGTTCGTGGTCAGAAGACTAAGACCAACGCAAGAACTCGTAAGGGTCCGAGAAAGACTGTAGCGAACAAGAAGAAATAAGTAACAAGTAGTAATGAATCACGTTGTATGTTTTAAAAACAGGAAACTGGGTTCAAGTATTGAAGAAAGTAGGTTAGTTTAAAATGGCTAAAAAAGTGTCCACTGCAAAGAAAGTGACAAAAAAGCGTGTAAAGAAAAACGTTGAACGCGGACAGGCGCACATCCAGTCATCCTTCAATAACACCATCGTTACTTTGACGGATGCACAGGGAAATGCTTTATCTTGGGCAAGTGCAGGCGGTCTGGGATTTAGAGGTTCAAGGAAATCTACTCCATATGCAGCTCAGATGGCAGCAGAAACTGCTACTAAGGCAGCTCTTGTACATGGTTTAAAATCCGTAGACGTAATGGTGAAGGGACCGGGATCCGGCCGTGAAGCAGCAATCCGTGCTTTACAGGCTTGCGGATTAGAGGTAACCAGCATTAAGGACGTAACTCCTGTACCTCACAATGGATGTCGTCCGCCAAAACGTAGAAGAGTCTAATTAGGAGGAAATAACATGGCAGTTGATAGAGTTCCTGTTCTTAAAAGATGCAGATCCCTTGGACTTGATCCGATCTATTTAGGAATTGACAAGAAATCAAACAGAGAATTAAAAAGAGCAAACAAAAAAGTAAGTGAGTACGGCCTTCAGTTAAGAGAGAAGCAGAAAGCAAAATTCATTTACGGTGTATTGGAGAAGCCTTTCCGTAACTACTACAAGAAGGCTTGCCGTATGAACGGCCAGAGCGGTGAAAACCTGATGATCCTTCTGGAATCCAGACTTGATAACGTACTGTTCCGTATGGGATTTGGCCGCACAAGAAAAGAGACCAGACAGATTGTTGACCACAAGCATGTTTTGGTAAACGGCAAGTGTGTAAACATCCCGTCCTACCTGGTAAAAGCCGGTGACGTGATCGAAATCAAAGAGAAGTACAAATCTTCCCAGAGATACAAAGACGTATTAGAAGTAACTGCAGGCAGAATGGTTCCGGCATGGCTGGATGTTGACCAGGAGAATTTACGGGGAACCGTAAAGGAACTGCCGACCAGAGATGAGATTGATGTTCCAGTAAACGAAGTGCTTATCGTCGAGTTGTATTCTAAATAATAATGGTGTGATGGTTCTGGCCGCAATCCTGCGGCTGGGACACGCCCTTATTAGGAAAACCCTCGATATAATTCCCAGAAGGAGGGGCGAATAGTGTTCGATTTTGAAAAACCAAACATTGAGATTGCGGAAATCTCAGATGACAAGAGATACGGCAAATTTGTAGTGGAACCTCTTGAAAGAGGATATGGCACTACGTTGGGTAATTCTTTGAGAAGGATCATGCTTTCTTCCTTACCCGGCGCCGCAGTCAGCCAAGTGAAAATCGACGGCGTTTTGCACGAGTTCAGTTCCATTCCCGGTGTAAAAGAGGATGTAACTGAGATTATTATGAACATCAAGAGTTTGGCGATCAAGAATACCAGTGAGAGCAATGAGCCGAAGGTAGCCTACATCGAATTTGAAGGCGAAGGTGTGATCACTGCTGCTGATATTCAGGCAGATGCTGATATCGAGATCATGAATCCCGATCAGGTGATCGCTACGTTAAGCGGCGGCGCAGACAGCAAGTTCTATATGGAACTGACTATCACTAAGGGCCGCGGATATGTGGGTGCTGACAAGAATAAGAAAGAGGACCTTCCCATTGGAGTGATTGCGGTGGATTCCATCTATACTCCAGTAGAGAGAGTGAACCTTTCTGTTGAAAATACCCGTGTAGGACAGATTACAGACTATGACAAGCTGACTCTGGATGTATATACCAACGGCACTCTGGATCCTGACGAGGCAGTGAGCCTGGCAGCAAAGGTGCTGAGCGAGCATCTGAATCTGTTCATCGACCTTTCTGAGAATGCCAAGACCGCAGAGATCATGGTAGAGAAGGAAGATAATGAAAAAGAAAAAGTTCTGGAAATGAACATTGATGAGCTGGAGCTCTCTGTTCGTTCCTATAACTGCTTAAAACGTGCCGGCATCAATACGGTGGAGGAACTGTGCAACAGGACTCCGGAAGATATGATGAAGGTTCGTAACTTAGGCCGTAAATCTCTGGAAGAGGTATTGGCTAAGTTGAAAGAGCTGGGTCTGCAGCTGAATCCGAGTGAGGAGCAGTAGGCAGTTCCGGTGGGAAACTGATTTATGGGCAAAAGCACACCGCCAGTAAGACCGAAGAAGCGTGACGGCGTGTTCCACAAATGGAGGAAATTTTATCATGGCAAAATATAGAAAACTGGGCAAGACTTCCAGTCAGAGAAAAGCATTAATCAGAAATCAGGTAACGGCTCTGTTATACAATGGAAAGATCGTTACCACAGAAGCAAGAGCTAAGGAAATCCGCAAAGTTGCAGAAGGTCTGATCGCTCTGGCAGTAAAAGAAAAAGACAACTTCGAAACTGTTACAGTAAAGGCTAAAGTTGCCCGCAAGGACGCTGAAGGCAAGAGAGTAAAAGAAGTAGTAGACGGAAAGAAAGTAACCGTATACGACGAAGTTGAGAAGCAGATCAAGAAAGATAATCCTTCCAGACTGCATGCAAGAAGACAGATGCTGAAGGTTCTGTACGATGTAACAGAAGTACCGAAGAATCTGGCTGGCAGAAAGAAAAACACCAAGAATGTGGATCTTCCTGCAAAATTGTTCGATGAGATCGCTCCTAAGTATGTATCCCGCAACGGTGGCTATACAAGAATTGTAAAGATTGGCCAGCGTAAGGGTGATGGCGCTATGGAAGTGCTGATCGAGTTAGTTTAATCCATATGTTAAAAACTGCTGCGTTTTTGCAGCAGTTTTTTTTATCTTTTAATGATTCTTTAATGATTTCCCGGTAAGATTACCATATCAACAGAAAAGAAAGAAAAATAACAATAAAGATATGGAGGAAATGATTATGATGAAGAAAAGAAATGGATTTTTTGCAATGGGTCTGGCAGCTGCAATGGCTGCACTGATGGGATTTAATGTAATGGCGGCAGGACAGATCACAGAGAGCAGAGCAGAAGAGATTGCATTAGAGCATGCAGGAATCAGCAAAGAGCAGGTAGCGTTCAGCTTTGTACAGAAAGATTATGAGGACAGAGTGGCAGTTTACGACGTGGAATTTATGACGGATGATTACAAAGAATATGATTATGAGATCCGTATTTCAGATGGAAAAATTTTAAGCTATGATTACGATGCGGAATACACCTGGGATATACAGAGAAAGAGCCAGGGAACTACTTCCCAGATTACGGAAGAAGCTGCCAAGGCAGCAGCTCTACAGCAGGCTGGTCTAAAGGAAGCAGATGTGAAGTATATGAACGTACAGAAAGATTATGATGATGGACGCGTTGTTTATGAAGGGAAATTTTTCTACGGCGATATGGAATATGAATTTGAAGTGGATGGAAATTCCGGAAAAATCATAGACTGGGATGCAGAAAGCATTTATGATTAAAAGAGAGAAGTTCAGATAGATTTTTCACCAGAATCAGCCCTGTGATTTGCAGGGCTGATTCTTTTCTATCTGACAGTAAAAGGAGAATTTTGGAAAATAGAAGAAGTGTCAGGAAAATGTCAGAATAATGTAAGTTGACGTTTGAAGCAAACCTATTCTATAATAAAATTACTAAGAAAGAAATAATAATATGGGGATTTGGAGGAGGGGATATGATGAAAGTGTTGAAAAAGAGGATCGTTGCGGTTATGGCTGCTGTTATGATGATATCGGCATTCCCCATAACGTCTATGGCAGCTTCCCATACCATAACCAGTGTGTCAATTAAAGTCTCGTCGTCAGGGATTGAAGTAGGAGACCGACTTCCCAATATTGTTGTTGGAGAAGGCAACAGTACGGACAATGGGGAAGTGTATGTGTATACTACGTCCACAAAATATGAGGCGCATGATGCGGAGTGGGTGACATCAGAATCCAAGGATCTGACCATTGGGGAAGAACCTAAGATGAAAGTATGGTTAAGCCCGTCAGGAGATGGGGATACGGATTATTATTTCAGAGGAAGCTACGGGTCAAGTAATGTTTCTGTCAGCGGCGGAACTTTTGTGTCAGCCAGCAAAGATGGTAATGACCTGGTGGTGACTTTGCGTATCAAGCCCATCAAAGGAACTTATGGGGCTCCGGCAGATGCTTACTGGCAGACATCCGGCCTGGGTAAGGCAAAGTGGGAAAAGAGTGAAGAAGCCAGCAGCGGAGCTTATGAAGTGGTATTGTATAAAGGCAGTTCCCAGGTGGTGAGAATCGATGCGATCAAAGCAACATCCTATGATTTTTACCCTTATATGACAAAAGAAGGAACCTATAGTTTTAAGGTAAGGACAGTTCCGTATACGGATACGGAAAAGAAATACGGAGAAAAGAGTGAGTGGACAGAGTCTGACGAATTCTATATTTCCAAGGAACACGTTTCAGACGGAAGAGGTCAGGGAGTCATTCCAGGGGGCGGCTCTCCCGGAGGGATTGCGGCTGACCAGGTAGGATGGATTCAGGACGGAAGCAGCTGGTATTTCCGTTATCCGGACGGTACCTACCACAAAAATGGATGGCTGTTTTTGGAAAATCAATGGTATTTCTTCAATGCGAATGGATATATGCTGACCGGTTGGCAGCAATCCAATGGAAAATGGTATTATCTGAAGCCGTATGCGGGAGGTCCTATGGGATCTATGGCAAAAGGCTGGAATTATATCAATGATAAATGGTATTATATGAATCCGGGAGATATTGCCGGACTGCCGGAAGGCGCTATGGTTACCGGCTGGCTGACTGTAAATGGGAAACAGTATTATCTCAGCGATTCAGGAGCTATGGTGGAAGGATGGCTGAAGGTAGGAGAGGATTATTACTACTTTAATCCTGGTTCCGGAGAGAAACTATCCAATACTACTATCGGGGTATTCCAGCTGGATGCTGATGGAAAATGGAAACGATAATTGTGATATAACAGAAAACAGGGGTTGCCGGATTCCGTTCCGGCAGCCCCTTTCGTTATTTTTACTTGACTGATGCTTTGATTTGAAATAAACTAAGAACCGATGAATAATAGAAAGAAAGGCTTTGTATGGGAATTATAAAAGCAGTCAATCTGATTTTCGATTATATAAAAAGAGATGAGGAAGAGCAGATCGAGGAAGTGGACCGTGCCATTGACGGACTGAATCTGGATATTCAGGAAGGAAGTTTTGTGGCGATTCTGGGACATAATGGTTCGGGTAAATCCACCTTTGCCAAACAGGTAAATGGTCTGTTGATCCCTACGGAAGGTACTGTACTGATTTCCGGTATGGATACCAGAGATGAAAATCATATCTGGGATGTGCGCAGGACAGCAGGAATGGTATTCCAGAATCCGGACAATCAGATCATAGGAAATGTAGTGGAAGAAGATGTGGGATTCGGACCGGAAAATATGGGAGTTCCCACAGAAGAAATCTGGAAACGGGTGGATGAGAGCCTGGAAGCCGTAGGAATGACCGCATACCGTTTAAAATCTCCGGGGAAGCTGTCCGGAGGACAGAAACAGCGGGTAGCCATAGCGGGAGTTATGGCCATGAAACCGAAATGTATCATCTTAGATGAACCAACTGCCATGCTGGATCCTAATGGGCGGAAGGAAGTCATCCGCACCGTTCAGGAGCTGAACAGGAGAGAACATATCACTGTATTGCTGATCACTCATTACATGGAAGAAGTAGTGGGGGCAGACCGGGTAGTGGTGATGGATGAAGGGAAAATGGTCATGGACGGTACACCCAGGGAAATTTTTTCCAGGGTGAAAGAATTAAAAGAGTATCGCCTTGATGTTCCCCAGGTAACGGAACTGGCTTTTGAATTGAGGCAGGCGGGTCTTCCTCTTTCCAAAGGAATCCTGACTATGTATGAGTTGTTGGGAGAACTGGTTCCTTATCTGAAAGAGCAGATCCGGTCCCAGGGAGAATAAAGGAGAGTGCAACATGTCGATAAGAGCGGTGAATCTGACTCATATTTATGGACAGGGGACAGCTTTTGAACAGTATGCCCTGAAGAATGTAAATTTTGAAATACAGGACGGAGAATTTATTGGGCTGATCGGCCACACCGGGTCTGGAAAATCCACGCTGATACAGCACCTGAATGGATTGCTGAAAGCGACTTCCGGAGAACTCTACTATAATGGAGAAAATATCTATGCTCATGGCTATGATATGAAGGGGCTCAGGAGTAAGGTAGGACTGGTGTTTCAGTATCCGGAACATCAGCTGTTTGAAGCAGATGTATTTTCTGACGTATGTTTTGGACCGAAAAATCTGAATCTTTCCCAGGGAGAAATAGAGAGCAGGGCGAAAGAAGCTTTGAATCTGGTAGGCTTGGATGAAAGTTTCTATAAACAGTCTCCTTTTGAGTTATCCGGTGGACAGAAACGACGGGTGGCAATTGCCGGTGTGCTGGCGATGAAGCCGGATGTGCTGATCCTGGACGAGCCTACTGCAGGACTTGATCCAAAGGGAAGAGATGAGATTCTGGGACAGATTGAGAAACTTCACCGGGAGCAGGGATTGACCATTATTCTGGTATCTCATAGTATGGAGGATATGGCCAGATATGCAGACCGGCTGATCGTAATGAATAAAGGGGAAAAAATGTTTGATGATACTCCCAGAAATGTATTCCGCCATTATAAGGAGCTGGAAGCCATGGGACTGGCAGCTCCTCAGATCACCTATATTGTGCAGGCACTGCGGAAGGAAGGAATTCCGGTGGAGGAAGACCTGATCACGGTGGAAGAGGCAAGAGATGCAATCTTGAGACTGATTGGGAAGTAGGAGTAGATATGCTGAGAGAAATTACACTGGGACAATATTATCCTGTGGATTCGGTGCTGCACCGCATGGATCCCAGGACGAAACTTTTAGGAACGCTGTTATTTATTATTTCCCTTTTCTGCGCCAACAGCTGGCTGGGATATCTGACGGCAGCCGTTTTTCTGGCAATTACGATCCGGTTGTCCAGAGTTCCGTTCCGATTCATGGTCAGAGGTTTAAAGGCTATTTTGATCTTGCTGCTGATCAGTGTGAGCTTTAACCTGTTTCTTACTTCCGGAGAAGTGGTCTGGCAGCTGGGAATCTTAAAAATCACAAGAGAAGGAATCCGGACTGCTATCTTTATGGCATTGCGTCTGATTTTCCTGGTGATCGGTTCTTCGGTAATGACCTTGACGACCACTCCCAACGAATTGACAGACGGGCTGGAAAAAGGACTGGGATTTTTAAATAAAGTCGGGGTTCCGGTGCATGAGGTGGCGATGATGATGTCCATTGCTCTCCGCTTCATCCCGATCCTGATTGAGGAAGCAGATAAGATTATGAAAGCCCAGATGGCGAGAGGAGCTGATTTTGAATCCGGAAACCTGATCCAACGGGCAAAAAGCATGGTGCCGCTTCTGGTGCCACTGTTTATTTCTGCTTTCCGCCGGGCAACAGATCTTGCTATGGCTATGGAAGCCAGATGCTACCATGGCGGAGAAGGGCGTACTAAAATGAAACCCCTTTGTTACCGGAAACGTGACCGGATTGCGCAGGTTATTCTGACAGGCTATCTGTGTCTGATCATTGGAACGAGGTTTATCGCATGAAACGGGTAAAATTAGTTGTGGCATATGATGGGACCAATTACTGCGGCTGGCAGCTGCAGCAGAATGGGGTCACCATAGAGGAAATATTGAACCGGGCTCTTTCGGAACTTCTGAAAGAGCCTGTTGCGGTCATTGGGGCCAGCCGGACGGATTCCGGTGTTCATGCCCTGGGAAATGTGGCTGTTTTTGATACGGAGAACCGGATGCCGGGGGATAAGGTGTGTTTTGCACTGAATCAGCGTCTGCCGAAAGATATCCGGATCCAGTCATCGGAAGAAGTGCCTCTCTCCTGGCATCCAAGGAAACAGAACTGTGTAAAAACTTATGAATATAAGATCCTGAACAGGAAGATGGAAATCCCTACCCAGCGTTTGTATTCTCATTTCTGTTACTGGCCTTTGAATGAGGAAAATATGAGAAAGGCAGCATCCTTTCTTCTGGGAGAACATGATTTTGCCAGTTTCTGTACGGTAAAGCACCAGGCGGAAGATACGGTAAGGACCATATATGCCCTGGAGATCGTGCGGGGAACGGATGACGTGATCACCATCCGCATCAGCGGAAATGGCTTTCTCTATAATATGGTGCGGATCATAGCGGGAACGCTGATGAAGGTAGGAATGGGAGTATATCCCCCGGAACATGTGAAAGAAATCCTGGATGCCAGGGACAGGCAGCAGGCCGGACAGACAGCTCCTGCCTGCGGCCTGACTCTTGTCAGCCTGGACTATGAAACAAAACTGCGTCCGGAGATCACAGGAACGAATGAGGACTGGGATTATGTGCTGGACCAGAGAGAAGTGGAGACAGAAGGGAATGCCTGGCTTACAGTACGCCGATGCCGGTCAGAAGAGTTATTCCGGCTGCTGAAACGGGTCATTCATCAGGCGGCGAGAAACGGTGCGGCAAGAATTTATGTGACAGACCGGGAGGACCGGATCTGTGCAGGGCAGGTATATGGATACTATGAATTGCAGGAGATTAAAACAGAAGACAACGGCACCAGGTGGTTCATGGCGGAAAATACCATTCCCAATGTGGAAAAACCTTGATTTTTCGTGGATTTTTCGTTGTTTTTTCCGGAAAAACGGCTTGACAGAAAAAGACAGATATAATATAATGTGTAAATGTGACATTATGGAAAAAATGCTTATCCATGCCCCGGAGTAAGCGTTTTGGAATATAGTTTAACAGTTAATCACATGGATGATAACAGGAGGATGACTGATGAAAAGTTTTATGGCTAGTCCAGCGACGATTGATAGAAAATGGTATGTAGTTGATGCTGCAGGTTGCACTCTGGGACGTCTGTCTTCTGAGGTTGCAAAAGTGTTAAGAGGAAAGAATAAACCAACTTTTACTCCTCATATTGATTGTGGAGATTATGTAATCGTAGTAAATGCAGATAAGATCAAAGTAACCGGCAAGAAGCTGGATCAGAAGATCTACTACAGACATTCCGATTATGTAGGTGGAATGAAAGAGACCACGTTAAAGGAAATGCTGGCAAAGAAGCCGGAGAGAGTAATCGAGCTGGCAGTTAAGGGAATGCTTCCGAAGGGACCTTTAGGAAGAAGCATGATGGGAAAACTTCATGTTTATGCTGGACCGGAGCATGAGCACGCAGCACAGAAGCCGGAAGTTTTAACATTTTAATTGAGGGTCTTGGAAGGAGGAAATAGAAATGGCTAACGCAAAATTCTACGGAACAGGAAGAAGAAAAAAATCTATCGCTAGAGTATATCTGGTACCGGGTACCGGTAAGATTACAATCAATAAGAGAGACATCGACGAGTATCTTGGTCTTGAGACCCTGAAGCTGGTTGTTCGTCAGCCTCTTGTTGCAACAGAGACTGTTGACAAATTTGATGTTATGGTAAATGTTCATGGCGGCGGTTTCACCGGCCAGGCAGGTGCTATCAGACATGGTATTTCCAGAGCACTGCTTCAGGCAGATGCTGATTACAGACCGGTTCTCAAGAAAGCAGGTTTCCTGACCAGAGATCCGAGAATGAAAGAAAGAAAGAAGTACGGCTTGAAGGCAGCAAGAAGAGCTCCTCAGTTCAGCAAGAGATAATCAGTATTTCAAACTGGTTCGAAGATACTTCAAAACCCCGAAAAACTTCGGTTTTTCGGGGTTTTGCTTTTGCCATTTTTGCCGGATTCTGGCAGGGAAAGCGATAAAAGGGTATTGTTCAGTTACGGGCTAACCGGTATTTTCCGAAAGAAAAGAGAACCGAACCGCATGTATTTCCCAAAGTTACCACAATAGCATACGGAATGGCTTCCACAGACCATTTTCCTGCTAAACTGATAAAAAACATATCGGCAACGATATGGTTAAATCCGGAGAGGATAAACACTACAATCGGGAGAAAGACGGCACAGGATTTTAAAATCGGGCTGGATGTTACGTTGTCCTGCTGGGCATCTACGGCAACAAACATCATGACGCCGCAGAAAACCGCCAGAATAAAGGCACTCAGTAAATTATCCTGCAATTTGCCGTCCACAATTTGGTTTACTCTGTTTAAGTTATCATAGATTTTCGTAAATTTCACAGCGGTTGCGGTGCAGAATGTTCCAATAAAATTGCCAACCCAGATTACGGCAAGCGTAATAAGATAGGACGGCGGGTTTATGACAAGATAAATTACTTTTCCGGTAAATAAATTAAAGTTGAACAGCACGATGGTCAAAAGCCCTACGCAGAAGAGAAATGCACCTAATGCGGCAGGTTGTACCGAAAGATAAACAATACCGCCAAAACCGATAATTAAACCGGCATAAATTGCAAAAATTAAAGTATTCAGATACTGCTTGATTGGTTTCACTTAAAATCTCCTTTTCTTCTTGTATCGTTGCGTTTGATATGCAAGCCTATGCGAAAATTTGCATTCGACAAGTAGTATACTATGAAAGGTATTTGATGACAAGAAGAAAACAGCACTGGAAGAATAAAATCCAGTGCCGTTTTTATTTTGAAAAAACTTATTTCAGAAGTTCTTTTGCAGAAATTCCTGGCGAAGTCATGGCATAGGGGTCCAGGATCTTTTCAATACTCTCCTGGTCCAGAATTTCTTTTTTCAGAATCAGTTCTTTGACCTGCATGCCGGTCTGGATGGCTTCTTTGGCAATGTTGGCAGCAGGTTCATATCCGATATGAGGGGTAAGCGCTGTAATCGTGCCTACGGACTCGTCTACCAGATGCTGGCAGCGTTCCCGGTTAGCGGTGATTCCCACAATACAGTTGTCTGTCAGGGTATTGACGGCATAGGTAAGAAATTCTACAGCATGGGTCAGATTCCAGAAGATAATCGGTTCAAATGCATTGAGTTCCAGCTGACCGCTTTCTGCTGCCATGGTAATGGTCAGATCATTTCCCATAATATTAAATGCCACCTGGTTTACCACCTCAGGGATAACCGGATTTACCTTGCCCGGCATGATGGAAGAACCATTCTGTCTGGCAGGCAGATTGATTTCTCCGAATCCGCAGCGGGGACCGGAAGAAAGCAGACGTAAATCATTACACATTTTGGAAAGATTGACAGCACAGGTTTTCACCGCACCGGATACAGCTACAAATCCATCCAGATTCTGGGTGGCATCTACCAGGTCATAAGCCTGGATCAGCCTTAATCCGGACACCAGTGAAAGATTGGGAACAATGCGTTTGATGTACATCTCATCCGCATTGATTCCGGTACCCACAGCGGTGCCGCCCATATTGAGAGAACGCATTTCGTCCTGGACCCGTTCCAGCCGAGCAATATCACGGCGGATTCCTTCACTGTAGGCACGGAATTCCTGTCCAAGGCGAATGGGAACCGCATCCTGAAGCTGGGTCCGGCCCATTTTCAGAACATCGTCAAATTCCTGGGCTTTATCAATAAGAGCCCGATAGAGCCGTTCCAGCTGGATCTGAGCCTTGATTAGAAGCTTGAGCACTGCCAGTTTCCCGGCAGACGGAAATACGTCATTGGTCGACTGACCGCAGTTTACATGGTCGTTGGGATTGACAAGGCTGTAATCCCCTTTATTGCCTCCCAGGATTTCAATTGCCCGGTTGGCGATGACTTCATTGGCGTTCATATTCAGGCTTGTGCCGGCGCCTCCTTGAATAGGGTCCACAATGAATTCCTCATGGAATTCACCGGCGATGATCTCATCGCAGGCTTTGATAATGGCATCCGCTATCTGTTTATCCAGCAATCCGATCTCAAGATTGGTGATGGCAGCCGCTTTTTTTATTTCAGCAATGGAGTTAATCAGTTCTGGATGCATGGTCAATCCGGTAATATGGAAATTTTCTGCAGCGCGGAGAGACTGAACGCCGTAATAGGCGTCTTTCGGTAAGTTACGGTTGCCGATGGAATCATGTTCTGAACGAAACTGTTGCGTAATGTCCATGATCAATAACCTCCAGGGATTTTCATAAATTGGTGAAAAACTTTATCTTGCATTCACTATAACCCAGTGTTACTATATTTTCAAATACCAATATAATTATCAGTATTATAGTTTTAAACTATAATAGAAACGAGAAAGCAGTTATGTTTCAATTCATGAGATATGTATATGAAGTATATAAGGAAATGAGTTTTTCCCGTGCTGCCAGAAACCTGTTTATCAGTCAGCCTTCTCTCAGCACTGCTGTAAAAAAAGAGGAAGAAAGAATAGGTCATCTAATTTTTGACCGCAGTACCAATCCTATAAAACTGACAGAAATCGGCCAGGCATATATCCGTTCTGTTGAGAAGATTCTGGAGACGGAAAACAACTTTAAGAATTATGTGAATGACCTGGAAAATCTGAAAAACGGCACTCTGTTTATCGGGGGAACAAATTTCTTTGTTTCCTATGTGCTGCCCCCTCTTCTGAGCCGTTTCTCCGGCAGGTATCCGATGGTACAGACCCAACTGATCGAAGCCTCTACAGAGGAACTGAAAGAAAAACTGAATGCCGGTATCCTGGACCTGCTTCTGGATAACAGTACACTGGATGAGGAAATTTACGGGAGAACGACCATTCAGGAAGAACATCTGTTGCTGGCGGTGCCAAAGGAATTTTCCTCTAACAGTAAGGCGGCGGATTATGCTCTTACAGCTGGGGATGTGAAAGAAGGGCGGCACCTGGAGACGGAGATGAAAGCAGTTCCCATAAGATTGTTTCAGGATGAGCCCTTTCTGCTTTTGCGGGAAGGGAATGATACCCGTGAGCGTGCCGTTCACATCTGTAAGGCAGCCCGCTTTGTCCCAGGAATACGCCTGGAACTGGACCAGCAGATCACAGCTTATAACCTTGCCTGCCATGGAATGGGAATATCCTTTGTGGGGGATTCTCTGATCCGGAATGTACCGGATACGGATTCTCTTTTGTTTTATAAACTGGATAACCAGGATTCCGTGAGACAGATCAGTTTTTATTACAGAAAAAACCGGTATTGTCCGAAAGCGATGGAAGTTTTTTTGGAGATGATAGATTGCGGATGATCGGTATGAATCTGGTATTGATTTGTTTCCTGCAATCGTATATAGTGGTTTTATAGGACATTATTACCAGAGGGGTAGGAATGGGTGTGGACGAAAGAAAACGGGATGGAATGAAATACCGCCTTGCAGATGCCATGAAGATCTGTATGAAGAGTTCTCCGGTGGAGAAGATTACGGTGAAGGAGATTGTAGGGGAGTGCGGTACTACCAGGCAGACTTTTTACCGGAATTTTCAGGATAAGTATGACCTGATCAACTGGTACTTTGACCGTATTCTGCTGGAATCCTTCCGGTATATGGGAGAAGGGGAAACGATATACGAGGGTCTTGTGAACAAGTTCCGTTATATTGAGCAGGAGAAACTGTTTTTCAAAGCGGCCTTCCGGACAGATGAGCAGAATTGCCTGAAGGAACATGATTTTCAGCTGATTCTGGACTTTTACAGGAAGCGGATAGAAGAAAAGACAAAGGCGCCAGTTCCGAGCCATCTTCAGTTTTTGCTGGAAATGTACTGCCAGGGCTCGGTATACATGACAGTGCGATGGCTGCTGGAAAATAAGGAGCAGACACCGGAGGAACTGGCTGGCAATCTGATTGATGCCATGCCCCGGCAGCTGGCAGAGGCATTCGAGAAAATCGGGTTAGTATAATTTTATAAAAAATAGTCTGATAAGGCAAATCTTTCATGGAAATGTGACAGATTTGCCTTTTTGTCACTTTCCATTTGTACGAGAGATTGTTAAAATATAAACATAAGAAACAGGAAATCCAGAAATAAAGGAGAGGTAAATCATGGCAAACAGAATTATGTTAAATCAGACTTCCTATCATGGAGCCGGTGCGGTTCAGGAAATTGCAGCAGAGGCTAAATCACGGGCATTTCAAAAGGCTTTTGTCTGTACAGACCCGGATCTGATCAAATTTCATGTAACAGACAAGGTAACAAAGGTGCTGGATGATGCAGGGCTTGCCTATGTGGTATATTCTGACATTAAGGCGAATCCTACTATTGAGAATGTACAGCATGGTGTGGAAGAATTTAAAAAGGCAGAGGCGGATTATATTATCGCCATCGGCGGAGGGTCTTCCATGGATACGGCAAAGGCAATCGGAATTATCATTGCCAATCCGGAATTTGAAGATGTGAGAAGCCTGGAAGGGGTCGCCCCCACAAAACAGCCCTGTGTTCCCATTATTGCAGTGCCTACTACAGCGGGAACAGCAGCGGAAGTAACCATTAACTATGTCATTACAGATGTGGAGAAAAAGAGAAAATTTGTATGCGTAGACCCGCATGATATGCCGATTGTAGCAGTGGTAGACCCGGATATGATGGCTTCCATGCCGAAAGGTCTGACAGCATCTACCGGTATGGATGCGCTGACTCATGCCATTGAAGGTTACACCACAAAAGCTGCATGGGAAATGACCGATATGTTTCATCTGAAAGCGATAGAGATCATCTCCAAATCATTAAGAGGGGCTGTGGCTAACGAAAAAGAGGGCAGAGATGGAATGGCTCTGGGACAGTATATTGCCGGCATGGGATTCTCCAATGTGGGACTTGGAATCGCCCATTCCATGGCACATACGTTAGGAGCCGTATATGATACACCCCACGGTGTAGCCTGTGCCATGATGCTTCCTATCGTTATGGAATATAATGCGGAATGTACGGGAGAAAAGTATAAAGAGATCGCAAAAGCCATGGGAGTAGAAGGTGTAGATTCCATGTCCGTGGAAGAGTATCGGAAAGCAGCTGTGGATGCAGTCCGGAAACTGTCTGTTGACGTTGGAATTCCTATGAAGCTGGAAGCTTTGAAGGAAGAAGACCTGCAGTTTTTGGCAGAATCCGCTTATGCAGATGCCTGCGCTCCGGGAAATCCGAAAGAAGCCAGTGTGGAGGACCTGAAAGAGCTGTTCAGAAAGCTGATGTAAATCCAGGGAAAAGAGAAAAACTTTTAGAGCACAGGAAAATATTTCCTGTGCTTTTTAAATGAAAATAATTATCAAAAACCTTGCACAAGAAAAGAAAATGTGATATAGTTAGCTGCGGTTAGAAAAAGCTAACAAACTAGGTATGGACAGTCAGACATACTCCATATGCTGTATGCCTGGCTGTTTTTGTGTCAATTGGTTAGTTTTTGCTAATATAAAAAAGGAGGATATGATTTTGAAGAAATGGACTATGACAGCGGTACTGTCAGTTACTTTGCTGGTGCTGTCTGTGTTATCTCTGTTTATTGGAGTGGTCTCCGTTGATGCGGCTTCCCTGCTTGCAGGAGACTGGAAGCAGTGGGAAATATTTCTGGTATCCCGTCTGCCACGTCTGCTGGCAATCCTGTGTACGGGGACGGGTATGAGTGTGGCAGGACTGATCATGCAGCAGTTATGCATGAATAAGTTTGTGTCTCCTACTACAGGGGCAACCATATCTTCTGCACAGCTTGGAATTTTACTGGCATTGTTGTTTATGCCGAATTCCACTTTGTGGGGAAGAGCAGTCTTTGCGTTTGCATCTGCGGTAGTGGGAACCTGGATTTTTGTGTGGTTTATCCAGAAGATTTCGTTTCAGGACGTGGTAATGGTACCTCTGGTGGGGATTATGTTTGGAAACATTATTGGCGGAGTTACCAGTTACCTGGCATACAGATACGAAATGACCCAGGCCCTGTCTTCCTGGCTGGTGGGGCATTTTTCCATGGTAATGAAGGGAAGGTATGAAATCGTATATCTGGTAGTTCCGCTGATGATCCTGGCTGTTGTCTTTGCCAACCATTTCAATATCGTAGGCATGGGAAAGGATTTTTCCCGGAATCTGGGTGTCCATTATCATGTAGTACTGTTTGCCGGTCTGACCATTGTAGCCATGATCACAGCTTCTGTGGTAGTGGTGGTAGGGTCGATTTCTTATATCGGCTTGATTGTTCCCAATGTGGTAGCCATGTTCAAAGGAGACAGGATAAAGGGAACACTGGCGGATACCGCTTTGTTCGGGGCAATCTTTGTGCTGGCGTGTGATATGATCGGACGGGTAGTGATTGCTCCCTATGAACTTCCCATTGAGCTGGTGATCGGAATACTGGGGAGTATCCTGTTTGTCATGCTGTTACTGTACCGTCTGAAGAATGGGCGGAAGGCAGTGAGAATCAAGGCAGCAGAACCGGCTTGCTGCAGCTGCAGGATGCCGGAGCTGGAAGGAGGAGAGGTTTGAAAACAGCGGCTTATGATCAAAACAACAGAAAACTGATGGTGATGGCGGTTCTGGTCCTGCTGGCAGCAGCGGCCTATCTGATGATCAATGTGAATCTGGAAAACAGCAGAATGTTTGCTTATGCCATGAAGATACGGATTCCCAAGCTGGCAGCCATGGGAGTTACGGCTGTGGCCATCGGTGGGGCCTCTCTGGTGTTTCAGTCTATTATTGGAAATACCATTGTTACCCCTTGCCTGCTGGGAATGAATTCTCTGTATACATTGATCCACACGGCGGTGGTCTTTTTTGCCGGTTCAGGAAGTATCCTGGCGGTGAACACCAATCTTTCTTTTGCTGTGGACCTGGTGCTGATGGGAGCGGGAGCCACTGTGATTTACAGTTATTTATTCAAAAAGACAAATCACAACATACTGTATGTGCTTCTCATCGGAACAGTCCTTACATCCTTATTTACCAGTATCCAGACCACCCTTACCAGGGTGATGGATCCTAATGAATATGACAGTCTCTTGACTACGCTGGTAGCCAGCTTTCAGCATATCAATTCGGAGATTATTCTGTTTTCCATTGTGATACTGGGAGCAGTGGTGTTTGCTCTTAGAAAGGAGCTGGCTCTGCTGAATGTGATCACTCTGGGAAAAGAGCAGGCTATCAACCTTGGGGTGGATTATGACCGGTGTATCCGGAAACTGCTTCTGGGAGTGGCTCTGTGTATTGCAGTGGCAACCGCCATGGTGGGGCCGGTGTCTTTTCTGGGACTGATCATTGCCAACCTGGCCAGACAGCTGTTGCGTACCTACCGTCACAGTCAGCTGATTGCAGGGACCATCTGTTTTGGCATGGTTGTACTGATCGGCGGCCAGCTGATCGTAGAGCAGGTATTTTCCTATGGGATTCCGGTGAGCGTATTTATCACATCAGGGGGAGGCTGTTACTTCCTCTATCTCTTACTGACAAACAGAAAGGTATAGATTCAGATGATTATAAAAGGATTGACGAAGAATTATGATGGAAAAAAAGTAGTGGACGATATTTCCTTTGAGATTCCCCGAGGGAAGGTGACGGCTCTGATCGGACCTAACGGAGCGGGAAAGTCTACGGTCATGGGAATGATATCGCGGTTGATCGGCAGAACGGAAGGTACTGTGGAGTTTATGGGAAAAGATATCAGGGAGTGGAAAAGCAGGGAACTGTCCCGGAAGCTGGCGATCCTCACTCAGAGCAATCATACACAGATGAAGCTCACCGTAAGAGAACTGGTGGCATTCGGTCGTTTTCCTTATTCAGGAAGCCGGCTGACACCGGAAGATGAGAAAATGGTTGATCAGGCCATCGGATATATGGAGCTGGAAGAATTTCAGGACCGATTTATTGATGAACTGTCAGGAGGCCAGAGACAGAGGGCATACATTGCCATGGTAATTGCTCAGGATACGGAATATGTGCTGCTGGATGAGCCTACTAACAATCTGGATATTTACCATGCCATCAACATGATGAAAACTGCAAGACGATTGTGTGATGATCTGGGCAAAACCGTAGTCCTGGTACTTCATGATATTAACTATGCCGCATTTTACTGTGATTATATCTGTGCCATGGCAGATGGAAAAATCGCCAGATTCGGACCGGTAGATGAGGTGATCACGAAAGAAAATCTTTCAGAGATTTACCGGGTGGATTTTGAGATCCTGGAAGTTCAGGGGAAACCCTTGTCTATTTATTACTGATAACAGAACAACAAGGCTTGAGAGGAGAAAAGTGATGAAAAAAAGAGTATGGATGACGGCAGTTATTTCTGCAGCAATGTTTGTAATGGCGGCATGCCAGAGCAGGGAAGAGCCATCAGAAGCGGTCAGTCAGGAAACCGTGGAGATCCAGGGCCTGAATGGGTCTAAGGAAACGGTAACCGTAGAGATCCCTTACGATCCCCAGAGGATCGCAGTGCTGGATATGGCATCTCTGGATATTCTGGACAGTCTGGGGTTGGAGTCCCGGGTAGTAGGGACAGCAGACACTTCTCTGGAATATCTGCAGCATTATGTGGAGAATGAAGCGGTAAAAAATCTGGGAACCATTAAAGAGGCTGACATGGAAGCAGTTATGAACTGTCAACCGGATGTGATCTTCATAGGTGGACGGCTGGCAGCTTCCTACGATGCCCTCAGCGAGATTGCGCCGGTTATCTACCTGTCTGTGGATCCGGAACTGGGAGTGGTAGAGAGTGTAAGAAAAAACGCGGAAACGGTGGCATCTGTATTTGGCATGGAAGAGAAAGTGGATGGACTTATGGCGGATTTTGACAGCCGGATCCAGGCATTGGCAGAGGCGGCAGAGGGAAAAACCGCTATTGTGGGAATGTGTACTAGCGGCAGTTTCAATGTCCTTGGAAACGATGGAAGATGTTCGATGATAGGAAAAGAAATCGGCTTTGAGAATGTGGGACAGGAAGACGGCAGCACCTCGACTCATGGCAATGAAGCTTCGTTTGAATATGTGGTGGAGAAGAACCCGGAATATATCTTTGTGCTGGACAGAGATACGGCCATTGGAACGGAAGGCGCCAGACTGGCTCAGGAAATCATGGAAAATGAACTGGTCATGGGGACCGATGCTTATAAAAACGGGACCATCGTATATCTGGAACATCCGGCTGTATGGTATACGGCAGAAGGAGGCATCCATGCTTTGGACCAGATGCTTGCGGATCTGGAAAAAGAACTGAACAAGGAATTATAGAAACTTAAAATCCGTTATATTTACAATTGTAGTAGGGTATGATACTATTTTATTGATGATACAGACCCGCTTGCAGAAGTCTTGGTCAGAAGGAGAAAAGGTGATAATTTTATCATTGTGTATATATGACAATATTTGAACAATTATCGAATCAAAGTATAATCTTAAATGATACAGAGAAAAAAATCGTTGATTATATTCTTCAGAATTTTGATCATCTGGGAACAATAAAAAATATTTCGGAAGATTTATTCATATCACCCAATACAATCATTCGCCTGTGCAAAAAATTGGGGTATAAAGGATTCAGTGAGTTAAAATATACAATATCGCAGAATCAGCCTGAAAAAAAGGATGATGCTGGAAATAATTATGATATTAAGGAATTTCTGGAGTATACTTTTTCTATCAATTCTCCGGATAAGATCAGACTGGCAGCGAAAACCATGTTTGATTGTAATCAGCTGGTTATTTTTGCTTTAGGACTTTCCCATGTTGTGGCATTGGATCTGTCAAAGAAATTAGTTCATCTTAATAAATTTGTTTTTGTTCCGGATGACAGGGATAATTGTAAACTGTATGCGAGTAATCTGCAAAAAGGGCAGGCAGCAATGATTATGAGTTTATCCGGTAATACAGATATTATGAAAAATATTACTTATATTGCCAAGGCAAAGAATATTCCTATCATCACTCTGACAGGATGGGGACAAAACGCAGTTGCTTCGTTAGGAGATATCAATTTGTTTGCTTTTTATAATAAACTTACTGTTAACCATTATGATGTTTCATCCAGACTTGGGTTGTATATGTTAACAGAACTGATTTTTCAAGAATACATTAAATTGTATTATGCTCAGGAACCGGTTTAAGATATGGATATTGGGTTACGATGGCTATCAATCTCCTGATAAAGGAAATTGATAGCTATTTTTATGTGCAGAGTTTATCTGCTGTCAGAAGAAAAGAGTTTGTTGAAGGATAAAATGTGTATAAATACACAAAAAGTGTATTTTTCTATTTTTGTGTATTTATGATATATGAAGTTAAATTGCTTGTAAAAAAAAATAAATTTATATACAATAAATGCTGTGTTAGAAACCGGTTTTTGTACAAATTATTGCGCGCACAGGTACAAGTTATAGAGAAATACTAGGAGGGTGTTATGAAAGAATTTTGGCAAAAATTCGGGAAATCGCTATTATTACCAATTTCCACCATTGCTGTCGCAGGTATTTTCATGGGATTGGCAGCAGCGCTGCAAAATAGTGCAATTGTTGGGGAAACATTTGCAAATTTGGTAGCTGTACAAAACTTTATCGGCTTTATACGTAAATTAGCAGGTCTGGTATTTGGAAATTTACCATTGTTTTTCTGCTTATCAATAGCGGTTGGGCTGGCTAAAGATGAGAAACCTACTGCTGCATTTTCAGCAGTGCTTGGATTTTTGGTATTTCATCTTACATTAAATTATATTCTTGGCCTTAATGGTATCACTGCTGATGTGACAAGCGTACAGGCATTGATGGATCAGGGAATGTCAGAAATAGAAGCGACGATTGTGAATGCCAAATATGAAACAGTTTTGGGCTTTTTCACACTTCGAATGAATGTTTTCGGAGGAATTTTAGTAGGGTTATGCGTAACATATATGCATAACAGGTTTTATCAGATTCAGCTGCCAAGCGCTATTAACTTTTTTGGCGGAAAACGCTTTATACCATTGATCACAATGATCTTTATACCGGTATTGGCAGTTGCAGCTTATTTTATCTGGCCTTTCTTTGACAGTATGATTGGATTGATCGGACAGGGAATTGATAAAATAGGAGTATTTGGAGCATTTATTTATGGTTCGGTTAACCGCCTGTTGATTCCTACAGGTTTGCATCATATCTTGAATCAGGTGGTGAGATTTACTCCTGTAGGTGGTACGGCTGTTATTAATGGAAATACGGTAATGGGAGCATTGAATATTTTTAATGAAGCGATTGCATCTCCTACCCCAGTACCCAATGAGGTATTTCAGTTGGGAGCTCGTTATGTCGGACAGGGACATACACTGATTTCCATATTCGGATTACCGGCTTCCTGTCTGGCTATGTATCATATGGCTGATGACAAAAATAAAGCCAGAGTGAAAGCATTGCTGTCTGCTGGTGTTGTGGCCTGTGTCTTAACAGGTATTACAGAGCCATTGGAATTCAGCTTTATGTTTGTTTCCCCTATACTGTTTCTGTTTCATGCTATCATGACAGGATTGGGGTATCTGGCTGCTGCCCTGCTTGGCTGTAGTGTTGGCGGTGTGCAGGCAGGTTTAATTGACTTTACTATTTTTGGTATTTTACGCGGAGCAGAAAGTAAATGGTATGTAGTGGTTGTACTTGGTATCTGTGTAGCTGCCGCCTATTATTTTGGATTTAAGTTTCTGATAAAAAAATTCAACATCAATACACCAGGCAGACATGAAGATATGGACATAGAAGAACAGAATGTTAACACTGCGGCCAATAATATAGAACTGGCGCAAAACATTATTGCATATCTGGGAGGCAAGGAGAATATTACCAACATTACAAACTGCTTTACCCGCTTGAGAGTAACGGTGGTTGATCAGACTCTTGTAGACGATCAGAAATTAAAAACAACAGGTGCATCGGGTGTGACACATCCATCAGAAACTTCAGTTCAGGTCATTTATGGACTGAAGGTGGAAGGAATCGCCAGAGATGTAAAAGCAGTGTATTATTCGAAATAGAAAAGGAGTAATCAGAGATGAAAGATCAGTTGAAGGTAACCATTGTCGGAGGAGGTTCAACGTGGACTCCGGGGATTCTGAATGCATTTGTACGCCATAAAGATAAATTGCCTCTTAAAAAGCTGGTGTTATTTGATAACAATCTGGAACGTCAGGAACCGGTGGGAAGGTATGCTGAGATTTTATTCCGTGAACAATATGAAGGAGTAGAGGTAGTATATACGAATGACAAGGACGAAGCGTATTTAGATACAGACTTCATTATGGTTCAAATCAGAACGGGAGGGTATCCTTTGCGGGAAAAGGATGAGAAAATACCGCTGCAGTTTGGAGTAATCGGACAGGAGACCTGTGGACCTGGAGGTTTTGCATACGGTATTCGTTCGTTAAAAGATATGATTGAAATGATTCGAGATATTCGTGAAAGAAATAAAGATGCCTGGGTTTTGAATTATACGAATCCTGCAGCAATTGTTGCCTATGGATTGCAGAGAGTATTTCCAAATGATGACAGGATTTTGAATATATGCGATCAGCCTATTAATCTGCTTAATTCTTTTGCGAAATTACTGGATATGGATCCGGATGAGCTGGAACCTAAATACTTCGGTCTGAACCATTTCGGCTGGTTTACCAATTTATATGATCAGGAAGGAAAGGACCATCTACCTAGATTAAAAGAGTTGATCAAGGGAAAAGGCTTTTTGCCTGCGGATGCGGAACAACGGGATCAGTCATGGCTGGACACCTATGCCCTGGTACAGGATATGGTTAATGATTTTGATGAATATGTACCATCTACCTATCTGCAGTACTACATTTATCCGGAATATAAAGCTGCCCACTTAAATCCAGACTATACACGGGCAAATGAAGTCATGGATGGAAGGGAAAAGAGAGTGTTTTCTGAATGCCGCAGGGCCTATGAAAATAATTCGGTAGAAGGAATACAGGTTGTTCAAAATGAAGCACATGGAGATATGATTATCTCAATTGCAGAAGCAATTTACAGAAATGAAAACAGATATTATATTGTTATGGTTGAAAATAACGGTATCATTGAGAATCTGCCGGATGATGCTGTGGTTGAAGTAACCTGTCTGTTGGGAAACCGTGGGCCTAAACCGTTTCATTTTGGACCTGTATCAACGTTCTATAAAGGATTACTGGAAAACCAGTATGCTTATGAACGTCTGACCTGTGAGGCATTTTTTGAGGGAAGTTATACAAAGGCGTTACAGGCCTTAACGTTGAACAGAACCGTTACCGACGCAAAAAAAGCACGCAGAATTTTAGATGCACTGATTGAAGCAAATAAAGGTTACTGGCCGGAACTGAAGTAGGTGATGATGTGGCAAAAATAATTGTAAATGCGGATGATTTTGGGTTAAGCAGAGCTGTTAACTATGGTATTGTGGATGCCTTTAGAAATGGAATCCTGACTTCCACGACACTGATGATGAATACTCCTGGATTGGATCATGGGGTAGAACTGTCCAGGCAATATCCGGATCTCAAGGTTGGTTTGCATCTGAATATTGCATTAGGTCATCCTTTGACTGGGGGGAAAACTTTGGTTGGAGATAATGGGGAATTTATCAAACCCAAGAATCTGAAACCGGATCATTTTTTTGATGAAGAGGAAGTTTATCACGAGATTGAAGCACAATATGATAGATTTGTATCGATGATGGGGAAAAAACCATCGCACCTGGATTCTCATTTATTTACCACTGATTCTAACCATGTCATAGAGAAATGTGCTATTCGCCTGGCTGAAACCTATCATCTTCCGCTAAGAAATCATGATATAGAAGGGTTCCGTCATGTAAGATTTGTGCAGTTCAGAACCTATCAGGCAGAAGTGGGATTAAACTATGTTTATGATAATATCGATGATATTGTGAAATATGATTATACAGAGATCATGACGCATCCTGCATACATGGATTCTTTTGTGATGAATAAGTCTTCGTATAACTTGAAACGACTTGAGGAATTGGATTTTCTGACAAGCGAAAGAACAAAACAGATGATCAGGGATTATAAAATCGAATTGATCAGCTATGAGGATGTGGCGATCTGAAATTACAGTTACTTTGAGACCGCAGAAAGGCTTTGCATCAAGGAATGTGTATTTTCCTTGATACAGAGCCTTTTTAAAGTGTTTCCCCTGCTTTCAGTTGACAGTTATTGCAGGTCGGTGTATATTTTAGGATGGTAAAAAGGCTGGAGTATAGTGATTTTATACTGACAGCCGGGAAGAATGAACACAGAGAAAGAAATACAGGAAGGTGGATAGTATGCAGAATACACGGAATGTGACGGACAGTATCGTATGGGTTGGAGCCAATGACAGAAGAATTGCTTTGTTTGAAAATCTGTTTCCGGTAGAAAAAGGGGTATCTTATAATTCTTATTTGATCCTGGATGAAAAAACAGCGGTGATGGACACGGCAGATTCAGCTGTTACTTTGCAGTTCCTGGAGAATGTAAAGGGCGCTCTGAATGGAAGAGAACTGGATTATATTGTGGTGAATCACATGGAACCGGATCATTGCGCTAATATTGAAACCTTAATGAATTTATATCCATCCAGTAAAGTTGTGGGAAATGGGAAGACCTTCAAGTTTATAGAACAGTTCTATGATATGAACCTGGAAGGACGGAAAATAGAAGTAAAAGAAGGAGATGTGCTGGATCTGGGCAGACACAAACTCCAATTTGTATTTGCGCCTATGGTACATTGGCCGGAAGTTATGATGGCATATGAGCAGACGGAAAAAATTCTGTTTTCCGCGGATGCATTCGGCAGCTTTGGAGCTGTAGATGCGCTGTTTAATGATGAGCAGAAAGATGCGTTTGCAGATCTGGGAGAGATGAGAAGGTATTTTTCCAATATTGTAGGAAAATATGGTCCCCAGGTGCAGGGTGTGCTGAAAAAAGCAGCAGGACTGGAAATCACTCAGATATGTCCTCTTCATGGGCAGATATGGAGAAAAGACCTGGATCAGGTGCTTGCTGTTCATGATAAATGGAGCAGATATGAAGCAGAGGAAAAAGCAGTTGCTATTTTCTACGGTTCCATGTATGGAGATACGGCAGAGGCGGCAGAAATGCTGGCAGGTATGCTGGCAGAAGCCGGAGTGAAAAACACGGTCGTATATGATGTGTCCAGCACCCATGTATCTTATCTGATTTCGGAGATATTCCGCTGCAGTCATATTGTGCTGGCAGCGCCGACCTACAATAACGGTCTGTATCCAGCTATGCTGAATCTGCTGGAAGATATGAAGGCACTGAATCTTCAGAACAGAAACATTTCCATTATTGAAAACGGATCCTGGGCACCTCAGGCAGGGAAAATCATGAGAGAGAAGCTGGAAGGTCTGAAAGGAATGGAGATTCTGGGACAGACGGTAACCATCAAATCAGCACTGAAGGCAGATACGGTGGAAGCGTTGCGGGAAATGAGCCGTGAGATCGCAGAAAGTTTGAAGGGATAAAGAGAAAGAAGATACGGAAAGAATACAGAAAAAGAGCTGGCAGCTTACCAGCTCTTTTCTTTTGTATGTGAGAATGAATTATTCTGCTTTCGGGCCTGCTTCAGCGATTTCCTTCGGCATATTCGGATATTTCTTTGCAAAGTTGTCGGCAAACATTTTAGCCAGTTTCTTTGCAGATTCATCGTAAGCAGCCTTGTCTGCCCAGGTATCTCTCGGGTTCATGATCTCAGCAGGAACTCCAGGACAGCTCTGAGGAACATCTAAGTTGAATACATCATCATGCTTGTATTCTACGCTGTCGAAGCTGCCGTTTAAAGCTGCGGTGATCATAGCTCTGGTGTAGGAAAGTTTCATACGGCTTCCTACTCCGTAAGGGCCACCAGACCAGCCGGTGTTTACCAGATAAACTTTGGTGCCGTATTTCTCAATCTTTTCGCCCAGCATGGTTGCATATACAGACGGATCAAGAGGCATGAACGGTTCACCGAACAGAGTGGAGAAGGTTGGCTGCGGTTCCTGGATTCCGCGCTCGGTACCAGCCAGCTTGGAGGTAAATCCAGTTACAAAGTGGTACATAGCAGCATTTTCGTCCAGTCTGGAGATTGGAGGAAGTACACCGAAGGCATCTGCGGTCAGGAAGATAACAACTTTCGGGATTCCGCCTTTTCCAGGAATCTGAGCGTTATTGATGTAGTCGATAGGATATCCAACACGGGTGTTCTCGGTGATGGAATCGTCGTCATAATTTGGAATTCTGGTTTCCGGATCGATCACTACGTTTTCTACCTGGCTTCCGAAGCGGATAGCATTGTAGATATCCGGTTCATTTTCCGGATTCAGATTGATACATTTTGCATAGCAGCCGCCTTCGAAGTTGAATACGCCATCTTCAGACCAGCCGTGCTCATCATCGCCGATCAGCTTACGGGCCGGGTCAGCAGACAAAGTGGTTTTTCCTGTACCGGAAAGTCCGAAGAATACGGCAGTTTCGTGAGTCTCCGGGTCCATATTAGCGGAGCAGTGCATAGGAAGTACATTTTCTTCTGTAGGCATCAGATAGTTCATAACGGAGAATACAGATTTCTTGATTTCTCCGGAATATCTGGAGCCTGCGATCAGGACCATTTTCTCCTGGAAGTTTACGATGATAGCTGCCTCAGAATTGGTGCCGTCTACTTCCGGAACACAGTGGAAGCCGGGAGCGACTACCAGAGTAAAGTCTGCATCGCCATATGTTTCCAGCTGTTCTGCAGTAGGACGGATCAGCAGCTGGTGAATGAATAAGTTCTGGCAAGCCAGTTCGTTGACAATACGGAATTTTCTTGTATATTTTTCGTCTGCGCCGGCAAAACCGTCGAATACGAATAAATCCTTGTTCTGAAGATATGCGAACATCTTAGCTTTGATATTCTGATACTTGTCCTCGGAGATTGCAACATTTACGCTTCCCCAGGCGATTTTATCATGGATATCAGCCGTATCCACAATGAATTTGTCTTTAGGAGAACGGCCTGTATACTTCCCGGTCGTTGTAGCAAGTGCGCCTGTATTCATAAGGATGCCCTCGCCGCGCTTCAAAGATTCCTCTACCAGACGAGCAACTTCCAAGTTACGGTATACTTTTCCGGTATTAGTGATGCCAATTTTTTCTAATCCATAAGTTTCCATTTTTATGTCCTCCTGTTAATTTTTTGGCAAGGCGGAATTGCCTTTCTGCTCATTCTATATTATACTTCTTTTGAAACAAGATGTAAAATGAATATTTGATATTTTTACCATATGAAATTCATATGACAAAAGGAGGGGCTATGGCAATTACTTATGATTATTACCGGATTTTCTATTATGTGGCAAAATACCGGAGTTTTACCCAGGCAGCCCATATCCTGTTAAACAGTCAGCCCAATATTACCAGGTCCATGAACAACCTGGAACATGAATTGGGGTGCCGGCTGTTTGTGCGTTCCAACAGGGGAGTACAGCTGACACCGGAAGGGGAAAAGCTGTTTGTCCATGTGAGCATTGCCCATGAGCAGCTTCAGGAGGCAGAAGCGGAACTGACAGGGGACCGGGAACTGCGCAGAGGAGTGGTATCCATTGGGGCCAGTGAGACAGCTCTTCATGGATATCTGCTTTCCCGGCTGGGAGATTTTCATGGGAAATATCCGGGCATACGGATGCGGATATCCAATCATTCCACTCCTCAGGCTGTAGCGTCCCTGAAAAGCGGAAATGTGGATTTTGCGGTAGTTACCACACCGACAGGAGTGTGCAGGCCCCTGGAGGAAATACATCTGAAAACCTTCCGGGAGATTCTGGTGGCGGGGCCTCAGTTTTTCCCGAAGCTGGCAAGAAGGACAGTCACTCTTGAGGAATTATCGGTGCTTCCCATGGTAAGCCTGGGACGGGAAACAAAGACATATGAATTTTACAATCAGTTTTTCCTGGACCATGGTGTCCTGTGGGAACCGGATATGGAAGCAGCCACTACAGACCAGGTACTGCCATTGGTAAAGAGTGGATTGGGGCTTGGATTTTTACCGGAGGATTTTGCAGGAGAGGCAGTGAGGAGAGGGGAGGTTTTTGTAGTAGACCTGAAAGAAGAAATTCCGGAGCGTGCCATCTGCCTAGTCAAAGACGGCGGGAAGCCTTTGAGTATAGCGGCCAGGGAGTTTGAAAAAATGCTGCGGAAGGAATCCGTATAAAAATTCATATATTAAGAAAGTTTTAAGAAGTGATGCGTTTTCATTTCCTGCCTGTCATGGTATGATAATTATAATCAATCATATTCGTACAGGAGGTCAGGATTCATGAGAATGAGAATGATTCTGGCAGCAGGAGTTTTACTTACGGCTTTGATGACATTCCCTTCCTATGCGGGTAACTGGATTTTTGAAGCAGGTGCAGGATGGAGATGGAAAGAGGATGATGGAACTTATCCTATGAACACCTGGAAATGGATAGATGGAGATGGGGATTGCCGGGCAGAGTGTTATTACTTTGACAGAAATGGATATATGGCGGCAAACCAGTACGTTGGTGACGGGTATGAAGTGAATGCACAGGGAGCCTGGGTGGAAGATGGTGTTGTGCAGGAAAAGATTGTAGCGTTTCAGGGGACAGTGATCGGTTCTGAGGATTATATCATCACGCTTCCGGACAGCTGGAAAGGAAATTTTTATATTGATCAGACGGAAGAGAGTCTGCGGGTGTATTTTTATCCAGTGAATGGAAATGTGAGAGAAATTTTTGAGGTACACCGGGTAGGAAGCCTGGAAGCGAAAAAAATATTAACGGCTCAGATGGAGAACAAGAAAGACCTTGGATGGTGCAGAGGAAATTATTATATTTGCGGTCTGCCCCAGGAGCAGTCTCTGGCCGGTTATAATCCGGGAGAAAAAGAGATGATCCGGCAGATGACAAAAGATTATGAAAAAAACATAGGAAAATATTTTGAATTTCAGTAAAGAGGTTAACCATGAAGGAAGCGGATATTCTGCTGTGGATACAGGAACATCTGAGAACAGAAATGCTGGACCCGGTGATGCAGTTCATTACCCATTTGGGTGATATGGCGTTTATCTGGATCATTTTCATTGTGTTGCTTTGTGCCTGGAAACGGACCAGACTCATGGGAGTTCAGGCGTTTACAGGGCTGGCGGTTTCTTTTTTGATCAATAATGTGATACTGAAAAATGTGATAGCCAGGGTAAGGCCGTATGAGGCAATACAAGAATTGGGTATTCTGGTGGACAGGCAGTCAGACTGGTCGTTTCCCTCAGGGCATTCGGCCAGTTCTTTTGTAGTGGCTACCATAATCTGGTTCCATAACCGGAAAATGGGAACAGCCGCACTGGTACTGGCGGGGCTGATCGCCGTATCCCGGCTTTATGTTGGAGTCCATTACCCCACAGATGTACTGGCAGGAACAGCCTCCGGTATTGTGATCGGGGCAGGGATCCATTTACTGTGGGATAAGGTTTTTGCCGGAAAAGGCAGAAACCGGTGAAAGGAAGGAATTATCATGTATGATGAGCTGACGGAAAATGATATAAAAAAGATTCAGGAAGAGATTGATTACCGAAAACTGGTAGTGAGAAAAGCTGCTATCGAAGCGGTAAAAGAGGCAAGGGCCCATGGAGATCTGAGTGAAAACTTTGAGTATCATGCGGCGAAAAAGGATAAGAATCAGAATGAAAGCAGAATCCGGTATCTGGAAAGGATGATCCGGACAGCCAAAATCATTTCTGACCAATCCCGGGCTGATGAGGTGGGATTGAATAACCTGGTGGAGCTGTATTTTGAAGATGAGGGGGGAACGGAAGTTTATAAGATTGTGACCACTGTGAGAGGAAATTCCCTGGATAATAAGATCAGCAATGAATCACCTCTGGGGAGAGCGGTCCTCGGCCATAAGGTGGGAGACCGAGTCTATGTCAAGATTGATGAAAAAAATGGTTATTATGTGGTGGTAAAGTCCATTGATAAAACGTCTGGTGACCAGGAAGATAAACTGAGAAGTTATTGATAGGATAGAGAAAGATAAAAAGCGGAACAGTTCGGTAAATACCGGCGTTCCGCTTTTTGGTTCAGGGAAGAAATGTACTTATTCCTGTTTAACTGGACAGGAACATGCACGGAGGAATAATTCGGCCGCTTTGGAGAAGGCAGGATATTTTTTCCACACTAAGTACATTTCCAGTTCCAGAGAGGGTGTCAGTGGGCGGAAACAAAGGTTGCTGTCCGCTGTATTCACGAGATGATCCAACGCAAAGGCATATCCAAGCCCCTCATCCACCATGAGAGAGGCATTGTAAATCAGGTTATAAGTGGCTACCGTATGAAGGTCCAGGGGATCTTTCTGCAGCCACCGGTATAAAGCATGTTTATTGGCAGTCTGGCGGGAAAGAATCAAAGGCTTATCCCACAGGTCTTCCGGAGAAATGGCCTGCTTCAGAGCAAGAGGGCTGCTGCGGCGCATGAGAATTCCCCAGATATTGGTTGCAGGAAGTTTCAGGTAATTGTATTTTAGCTTATCCATATCTCCCAGTAAGATGCCAAAATCCAGAAGTCCCTTATCCAGGCGTTCGCAGACATCAATGGCATCTCCGCTGACCATATGAAAATGGATTCCCGGATGGTCTTTTAAAATTTCTTTTGCGGTGCGGGCGATATGGCGGACACCGTCCGTTTCTCCGGCTCCAATGTAAATATCTCCGCAGACAGACAGGTCTGACTGCGTCATTTCTTTTTCCGTTCTTTCAACCAGGTCCAGAATCTCTTCTGCCCGTTTTCGCAGCAGGATTCCTTCTTCTGTCAGCGTAATGGTACGGCTTCCGCGGATCAGCAGTTGTTTCCCCAGTTCTTCTTCCAATTCTTTCAGCTGCCTGGAAAGGGTAGGCTGGGTGAGATGAAGAGAATGGGCAGCTGCCGTTATATTCTGTTCTCTGGCTACGGCAAGAAAATATTCTAATACCCGCAATTCCATATGACGGTACCTCCTTATACGGTTTATTATATCAGATACAAAACATAGAAAAAAGGCATAGGTATCTATTTTCTATAAGTATTTGCTATTTGTTCCGGTTTTCGTTACAGTGAATGTAAAAGAGAGCGGTGAAGGAGTAAGGCATGGAATTAAAGGAATTTTTAGCGGAGTTAAATAGCGGTGCGCCGGTAAAGGCAGGAGGAGAGGTTCATAGATATATGCATCTGGTCAGTCAGGAAGCATTGAAGGTGACTGCCAGAATCAATGGATCTTATCATACACCGGAAGAACTGAGGGAACTTTTTTCTGAACTGACAGGACAGCAAGTAGACGAAAGCTTTGCTTTGTTTCCACCATTTCATACGGATTGCGGGAAAAATATTCAGGTAGGCAAACGTGTTTTTATCAATATGGGATGTAAATTCCAGGATCAGGGAGGAATTGTGATCGGAGATGATACACTGATCGGTCATAATGTTGTGCTGGCCACATTAAATCATGAGATGTCGCCTGATGACCGGGGAACCATGATACCGGCTCCTATCCATATTGGAAGCCGGGTGTGGATCGGTGCCAATGCTACCGTGCTTCCAGGTGTGACTGTGGGAGATGGAGCGGTGATCGCAGCAGGGGCTGTAGTTACAAAAGATGTGCCGAGAAATACGGTGGTGGGAGGAATCCCTGCCAGGGTTATCAGAACAATAAAAGAAGGAGAAAACTGATATGGAAGAAAGGTTAAATTTAACAGAAAAATGGGATAAAACATTTTCTAAGAGTGACCGGGTGGATCATTGCAAGGTGACGTTTCATAATCGTTACGGAGTTACTTTGGCAGCAGATATGTATTTGCCAAAACATGCTGCTGGAAAACTTCCTGCTATTGCCGTAAGTGGTCCCTTTGGTGCGGTGAAAGAGCAGGCTTCCGGATTGTATGCCCAGACTATGGCCGAAAGGGGCTTTCTGACCCTTGCTTTTGATCCGTCTTTTACCGGAGAGAGCGGAGGCAGTCCAAGATATGTGGCATCTCCGGACATCAATACAGAAGATTTTCAGGCGGCAGTAGACTTTTTGTCTGTGCAGGAACATGTTGATCCGGAAAGAATAGGAATTATCGGAATCTGCGGCTGGGGCGGAATGGCACTGAATGCTGCTGCTATTGATACCAGGATCAAGGCAACAGTGACTTCAACCATGTACGATATGTCCAGAGTAAATGCAAAAGGGTATTTTGACCAGGAAGACAGCGAGGAGTGCCGTTATCATAAGAAAAAGGCTTTGAATGCCCAAAGAACGGAAGATTACAGAAACAGGAGCTATGGGAGAGCAGGGGGGGGGTGGCAGATGTGCTGCCGGAAGATGCTCCATTTTTTGTGAAGGATTATTATGACTATTATAAAACAAAAAGGGGATACCATGAGCGTTCCCTGAATTCTAATGATGGCTGGAATGTGACATCGTCTTTATCATTTATCAATATGCCGATTCTCCAGTACAGCCAGGAGATACGCAGTGCAGTGCTCATGATCCATGGGGAAGAGGCCCATTCCTGCTATTTCAGCCGGGATGCCTTCCAGATGCTGAAAGGAGACAATAAGGAACTGATGCTGATACCTGGTGCAGTCCATACGGATCTGTATGACCGGATGGATGTGATTCCTTTTGACCGGATCGCAGAGTTTTTCAGGGAGAACCTGAGATGAAAGTCCGCAAAGGGAGAAGGGGGAATATGAAGGCATGGCTGTGTCTGGCGATAATATGGCTGGTCCTGATCGGTACCGGAGCCTGCAGCGAGACCTTTGGGGAACAAAAGAGCGGGATGGAGGAAGTCTCTTCTCCTTATGTTGTGATTACAGTGGGTGAGCATATCCTGCATGCAGTGCCAGAACATAATGATTCGGCTAAGGAGTGGCTGGAACTTCTGGAAGAAGGAAACCTTACGGTGGAAATGGAAGATTATGGGGGATTTGAAAAAGTAGGAGATCTTGGAGCAGAACTGACCCGAAACGATGAACCGATTACTGCGGAACCAGGAGATGTGATTCTGTATCAGGGGAACCAGATTACGATTTATTATGGGACTAATTCCTGGAATTTTACCAGGCTGGCCAGGATAGAAGATACGGAAGGATTGAAAGATAAGCTGGGGGAAGGAAAGGTAACGGTGACGTTTTCCCTGGAAGACAACGGGATATGAGAGGAGATTGCAGAAAAATGAGAGAGACGGCTTCCTGCCGTCTCTCTTACTTCATAGTCTCTGTGATATGCTGTCCTACTTTTTCCAGAAGTTCATAAAAATTTCTGCGTTCCAGGTCGGTGAGACAGCTGGTGGATTCTTCTACCCAGTCGTTTACAATAGCCTGGGCACTGGGAATCAGGGAATCAGCTTTATCAGTCAGGGAAATAAGCATAGAACGGGTATCCTCAGGATTTGCTGTTTTTGTGATAAACCCATCTTTTTCCAGACGCATAAGCATTTTGGCTACACTGCTTTTGTCCATTTCCAGTTCCCTGTATCATGTCCCTGTCGATCGCAGCTCTTTATAATCTGGTGGATCAGATTTTTATTGGATGGGGAATTGGATATCTGGGAAATGGCGCGACAAATGTGATTTACCCCATTACTGTGATCACCCTCGCTCTTGCAGTGCTTATTGGAGACGGGTGTGCGGCGTACTTAAGCTTATGTCAGGGAAAGGGTGATATGGCAGGCGCCCATAAGTCTGTGGGAAATGGGGTGGTTTTGTCAGTATCGGCGGGAGTGATACTGATGGTACTGTTTATGCTCCTGAAAGAGCAGATTCTCTGGGGATTTGGAGCAACAGAAAAGAATATCGGTTATGCTTATGAATATTTCCGCTATATCGTACTGGGTATTCCGTTTTATATGTTTGGAAATGCTATGAATGGTATAATCCGGGCAGATGGAAGCCCTAAATTTGCCATGGCATCTACTCTGGTTGGCTGTATTATGAATATTATTCTGGACCCGGTAGCTATTTTTGTTCTGGGCTGGGGGATGGCAGGAGCCGCATTGGCAACCATCTCCGGACAGATCGTAACGGCCCTGCTTGCTGCCTATTATCTGTTCCATACAAAAAGTTTTACTTTGAACAGGACCAGTTTCCGGCTGGATGCGGGGATACTGAAGAAAGTGCTGCCTTTGGGAGGTACCAGTTTTCTGACGCAGATTTCCATCGTGATCATTATGGCGGTCATGAATAATGTTCTGGTGACGTATGGGGCCATGTCCAAATACGGGGAAGATATACCGTTGACAGTAGTAGGGATTGTTATGAAAGTATTTGCTATTGTAGTATCGGTGGCTGTGGGCATTACCATAGGAGCACAGCCGATCATTGGATATAATTATGGAGCTGGAAATAAGAGCCGGGTAAAAGATGTGTTCAGGAAAGTTATGATGGCGGAATTTTGCGTAGGTGTGATCGCCACCATTTGTTTTGAGTGCTTTCCCCTTCAGATTATCGGTATCTTTGGAAGTGGAGATGCTCTTTACCAGGAATTTGCCTGTCTGTCCTTCCGGATTTTCCTGGGAACGGTGCTTTTGTGCGTGATGCAGAAATCCATTAGTATCTTTTTGCAGGCATTGGGAAAATCTGTGCTGTCAACCATGTTGTCCCTGCTGAGGGAGATTGTATTAAGCGTACCTCTGATCCTGTTTTTACCGGTCCTGTTTGGAGTGGTAGGACCGCTGTTTGCCGGTCCTGTGGCAGATGTGGTTTCTTTTGTGGTAGCAGTATTCATGGTCAGATATACCATGAAGCAGCTGTCTGCTGAAGAAAGCGGGAAAAGAACGATTATTTTTCCGGAAGGGGAGAAGAAGATATAGAACGATGTTTTTATATGCTTCACCTCAGCAAGATATAAACTTTCCGGTTAATGAGCCCCGTCCGTTCCATATCACGAAGCTGGGCGGTCAATACTTTCTGGGATATGCCTTCCATCGATTTTTTAATTCTCCGAATCGGCTGGTTCCAGGTAAAAGTGCGTACTTTACGAAAAAGTGTTACAGAGCTATTATAATTAGGAACAAAAATGCAAGATTACAAGAGGAGGACAAATATGGAACAGGTAGTACAGTTTTTGAAAGATGCGGAAGTTTATTATCTGGCCACAGTGGAAGGAGATCAGCCAAGAGTGCGGCCGTTTGGAACCGCACATATTTTTGAAGGCCGTCTTTATATCCAGACGGGCAAGGTCAAAGATGTTTCCAAACAGCTGATGGCGAATCCCAAGGCAGAAATCTGCGCATTTAAGAATGGAGAGTGGATCCGCATTGCCGGTGAGCTGGTGGAAGATGACCGTGTAGAGGCACGTCAGTCCATGCTGGATGCTTATCCGTCTTTGAAGAAGATGTATGCTGCTGATGATGGCAATACACAGGTGCTTTATTTTAAACATGCAGTTGCCACCATCAGCTCTTTCACCCATGAGCCGGTAGTAATCCGGTTCTGAGCGGTCAGATGAATGACAGAAATAGGAAAGTAATCGTATCTTACAGGACAGCATGGCAAAGTTTGTTATGCTGTCCTGCTTTTGTGTTACCGCTTAAAACATCGGAGAAAAGACAGCGGTGGTGTATTTTTCGTAATTATGGTAGAATGGGAAAAAAGAAGGATGGAGGTCGGAATGCTGGTGATGAAAATTGCAGTCTGTGATGATGTATCCAGGGAACTGGAACAGTGTTTGTATGCGTTAAAAGCCTATGAACAGATCCATCCGGAGTTTTCCTTTGAAACGGATGCCTATGAAACGGCCGAGGCACTTTTAAGTGCAGTAGAAAAAGGAAAAACATACGATCTCCTGCTGCTGGATATTTGTATGCCGGGTATGTCAGGAACGAAAGCAGCGAGAGAAATTTTTTCCAGAAATCCGGATACCGGTATTATTTTTCTGACAGCCAGCAGCGAGTATGCGGTGGAGGCATTTGCTTTGAATGCGGTTCACTACCTGTTAAAGCCGTTTACTCAGGAACAGTTCTGTGATGCAATGGACCGTGGGATACAGCGGAAAGGAAAAGCAGAAAGCATTTCTCTTGCCTGTGTGGATGGAATGTACCGTGTCTGCATTAGTGAAATTGCGTTTATAGAATCGCAGAAACACTATCTGCAGATGAATCTGAGCGATGGCAGGGAACTGAAGCTGCGAAGGACGATTTCTTCTCTGTGGGAAGAAATCAGGGAATATCCGGAATTTACAAAAATTGGAGCTTCCTATATTGTAAATCTTTCCTTTGCGAAAAAAATGTCTGCCAGCTGTATGGAGATGGAAGATGGAAAAAAAATCCCCATACCCAGACGGTGTGAAGAGGCAGCTCGAAAAAACTACATGGATTTCTGCCGCAGGGAGGTATTAAAATGAATGTATGGTATCAGGTGCCCGGGTTTCTTTTGACAGCCATATGTCACGTCATTGTCATTTATTATATGGCGGAATATGCTTACTGCAGAAAAAAATTGATAGGATATGGAATCGTTTTTACAGCCGGATTTGTAGGAATGACAGGGCTGGGATATGCCATAAGGGGAAATGGGGGTATATTGATCTATGCCGGAATCGTGGCCTGGACCTTCTTCTTTTCCTGTAAGGTCTCAAAAGATTGTTTTCCCAAAAAATGTTTTCTGTTTATCACTTATTTTTGCCTGTTTTCTGTCATCGACAATATTGTAAGACTTGCTGCAAGAGGGCTTTTCCCGCAGATTCCGGAGCTTTCGGAATATTTTTTCCGTATTATGATACGCAGTGCGGTCCTTCTTCTGCTTCTGGTATGCTATAAAAGGTATGCGGTGCCGCTGATCCGTTCGCTGACAGGTTTGAACGGAAGAAGATGGTGGAATCTGGCTCTGATCGCGGTTCTGTTTTATATGGTTCAGGCCATGTTCAGTATTCTGTATGTGGTGCTGCATGTATCATCGGGAGAAGCTCTGTTATCATTTATCATAATCAGTTTTATCATGTGTGCGGTATACAGCCTTGTGTTCAGCAACATCAGCTATATGAAAAAGGAGATGGAAGGAGAGCTGATGCGTCAGAATGCGGAATATCTTTCCAACCGCCTTTCCATCATGCAGGAGGCAGATAAGAGAAACCGGAGAATGCGCCATGATATCAGGCATCATCTGGAAATGATTGGAGAATATGCGAAAACAGGCAGTGTTTCCCGGATCCTTTCCTATATTGAAGAATATGGTGTGAAGATTTCGGAAACGGCAGTGAGGCAATATTCTGTAAATAGTGTATTAAACAGCATTTTTTCGGCTTATGCCGGAAAAGCATCCGAGCATCAGATTGATTTTCTGGTGAAATGCAATGTTCCGGAAAAGCTGCCGGTAAAGGATGTGGAACTGATTGCCATGTTTGGAAATCTGCTGGAGAATGCCTTTCATGGATGTCTGGATTCAGGAAAAGGGAATCTGCGTATTGAAATCTATGTTCGGTTGCAGAAAAACAGGCTTATGATCGTCTGCAACAATACCTGTTCTGATAAACTGAAACTGCGGGAAAATCTGCCGGAGGAAAAGGGGGTCGGTATCTCCAGTATTCTTTCTGTATGCCGGAAATACGACGGTAGTCTGGACTATTCCTTACAGGATGGAACCTGCTCTGCTTGTGCGGTGCTTAATCTGTGATCATCCAATTATGCCTGAGAAACGACCAATTGTGCCAAAACCACTTATCCAAGTGGTTTTTTTGTTATGCTGATAATAATATAGGGGCTTTTTGATCATCAGCATAAGAATTGGGCATGAGGTGAAAAATGAAGAGATGGAAAGAAATATGGATAAGAAAAATAAGAAACAGACATGACCGGATGGGAAGGAGAATCCTGGCGGGAAGTCTGATCATAACTCTTCTGGTGGGAAATGGAGAATGGGTCACCACCTTTGCAGCGACAGGTGTACTGACCATGGACAATATTGAAATTTATGGATTTGCGGAATTGGAAGAGGATGTGCGGGAGCAGGTGGTACCCTTGGGAACCCAGCTGGAAGAACTGGTCCTGCCGGATACTCTGGAAGCTTCTGTAGTGGTATTGGATGGAGAGAAAGGAGAAGTGGGTGATGCGGGGATAGCTACGGTTTCAGAACTGGATACTCCGGAAGAAATAGAACATCCGGAATCCGGTATCGCCACGCCGTCTACTTCAGTCACACCATCGGAATATCCAGGTGGAGATATCGTAGCAGAGGAATCGGAGAGAAAAAGGGTAGTTATTTCAGGGGTGACCTGGGAATGTGAGCCGGAATATGAAGGACATACAGAAGGAATCTATGTGTTTACTGCAGTACTTCCGGAAGATTATATCCCTCTGGACCATGTGGAACTGCCGTACCTTACTGTTACAGTGACCGGAGATGCAGCTGTGGCCCTCACCGGATTGCTGGAGTCCTTGCCGGATCCCTTTGCATATCTGTCTTCCGGTACAGCAGACGAGAGCCTGATCCGTGAGAAACAGCTGGCTCAGGCAAGAGAAGCAGTGGATGCTTATCTGGAAACGGGAGGGGAACTTCCTGAGAATTTTGAAGAACTTCTGGAGCGCCTGGAGTGGCTGGAACATATCCGTGATACAGAGAGAGACTGTGAGGATCTGGACTGTCCGGTTCATTATCCCCCAATCATACAGGAAAAGATGGCAGAAGATGAAATACCGGAGCTTCTTACCATGGAAGACCTGGCAGAGGAACTGGATCTTTTTGCCATGGAACCGGGAGAGGCAGTTTCTTTGCTTATGGCTGACTGGTCACTGTCGGCTTCGCCTGCCGGTGCTTCTCTGGCAGGGAATACGGTTTCCCATCCCCAGACTTTGATGGTTACAGCAGATAATGAGGACAATAACCATACAGGACAGTCGGATGATGATATAGATATTATGATGAGTCCACGTTACGCCGCCCATCCCATCGAAATCACCTTCCAGATCGATGAGCTACCCACTCAGAGCGCTTATCTGGCAGTAAAGGCATATGATGTGGACGAGGACAGCGGAGAAACCGATTATGTCTATCTGAATGATGATATCTATCTGCCTATGGATCAGAAAAATTCATATAAGGAGGTTTATAATGACAGTACCATCGGTTATCTTTCCGGTACCAACAGCACATGGAATACGACTGTGCTGGAGATTCCCATAGACAAACTGCGGCTGGGGAAAAATGTGATATCCATTACGATCGCAAGCAGATGGGTTGTGAAGGTGGACTGGATGCAGCTGATCTTGGACGGCGGGGCAAAGGATGAGAATATGGAAGAATTTGCTCTGCAGCTGAAGGATTCGGTAACGGAGAATTCCCAGGTAACAGTGAATGCCCTTGCCACTATAAAGCAGAAGGGAAAGAAGCCATATTATACGGAATATACCCTTCTTCAGACGGCAACGGGAAACGCTCTGGATGCCTGCTTTGGACAGGTGACGGATACTTCCGTATCCGAGGATGTGGGACTGACCATGCCCCTTGATTCCGAATCCGGAGTTTACAGGATCACCGGTGTGATAAAAGATGAAAACGAACAGATCGCAGCCATGGACAGCCTGGACTTTTATTTCAAACAGGGGATTGGCCTGAGCCCCGAGATAAGCCATACTATAATGCCGGATACCTATACCAATTCTAATGTTACCATCAGCGTGAGCGGGGAAGATATTCCTGCAATGGGGATAGATCAGGTTCAGGTCATATCTACCAATCCCCTTTCGGTTTCTGAGAATGGCATCTATGAGTTTACCATCCGCTACAGGCAGAATGGGGTGGAAAAGGAAGTGAAGTATCCGGTAACGGTAAGTAACATTGACCGTGAACCTCCGGAGATTTCCTATTCCCCGATCATAGTGGATGAGGGAGAAGATTATGAAACAGTAAAGAGGCTGTTTGACGAGTCGGTTTCCGCTACAGATGACCGTATGCTGGCTGCGGAGCCTCTTTCCTATACCATCCCTTCTGATATCACTGCTGCTCCCGGAGAAAAGGTGATTCCGGTAACGGCAAGGGATGCTGCAGGCAATATAGTCCAGGAAAATTGTTCCATTACCGTCACGGCAAAGCCTGCCAGGCTTACCATGGGTACACCGGAGGCCGTTCCGGGAAGCAGGGACTCCTATTCCCTGAAAGCAGTTCTTACGAATACAGGGGCCAAAACCATCACGGAAACCGGATTTGTGTGGGGAGTGATGCAAAATCCTACCCTGACCATTCATAACGGAACGGTGCAGACAGCTTCTCCTGTCACCACCAAAGGGGGCACACTTACTGCCACCGCTTCCGGACTTCTTCCCGGAATTACCTATTATGTCCGTGCCTATGCAAAGGCTGGGGAAAACGTAACTTACAGTGATGCAGCCTCCTTTGGATTTGGCATCCCGCAATATGGAACGTTTTCCGTAAGCAGTGTGTCAGGAAATACCTTCACCATTACACGGACCGGGGGTAGCGATGAAACGCAGACCGTCTATTACCGCACCGTCAACGGCTCTGCTGTAGGGGGAACTCATTTTGACCACCTCCAGGGGACGCTGGTCTTTGAAAACGGAGAAATGGAAAAAACGGTAACGGTACCGGAGCATGCAGTTAATGAGCCCTATAATGGAGATGAGGGAACTAGGTACTCCAATGCGGACCGGACCTATTCTCTGGAGATCTACCGTGTGGAGGGAGGCGGACGGATTGATGCCTCCAGCCGTTCCAAAACCCGTACCATGGCTAAGAACAATGAATACTCCATAGACAGAACTGTTTATACCGATGAGGTATCCGTGACCAATGTGGCTGAGACAACGGGAACAAACGGGCAATATGTAGCGGACAGCACAGGAGATCAGGGGGCAGAAAATTACACAAATATCAGGTTTCTCACAAACAGGAATAATACTGAAAATTATCATACCCAAAGCAGCCTTTCCAACTATTATCCGGATAATGTTCTGCGGAACTATCTGAATGCAACTGCTTCTGGTTGGTACTACCGCTATGTGCTGAAGGCCTATGAATATGAGGATGGATATGAACATGTTTATATGGGGAAGGAAAGTCTGGAGAATAAATTTTATACTACTGGTGGCGAAAAAAAGCCGGTGCAGAACCTGCCTGGGCAGCTCTGGGCCTGTACCTTTCTCCAGGGAGAAGAAAGTACAGAGAATTTCTACTATTTTCCGGCTACCCAGACGGGAGGCGGAGAAAACAGCGGTTATCCCCTTAACAGTTCCGGTTCCTGCATTCAGTATCAGGAAAAGACCTATGTGAAACTGGGAACAGGAGATACCTGCTATCTGTATTTCGGTGCCAATGGAAAAAATACAGACATCTGGTATGTGGACGGTCTGACCTCTCACGCCCTTGTGTATGATGAACAAGAACCTGAGCTTCTGGGAATTGCCCCTATGGCCCCGGGAATTTACCTGCCTGGAGACCCGATTACTGTATCCCTGATTTTTGACGAGATTGTAGACAGCCAGAACAGTTCTCTGGATGGACTTCAGATCGTTACCAGTGCAGGTACCCTGACTTATGCAGGGGGAGGGGATACCAATGTCCTGTATTTCAGCGGAAACGTGACCACAGCCAGCAGCCTGAACGGCGCCAATGCTCTTACGGTAACCGGCATTTCCAGTTCTTCCGCTATCCGGGACCTGTGCGGATATGAGGGTACTGATACTGGCTTTTCCGGAGGGCAGACCAATATAACCGTGGATGCCACGAAGCCTACTGTAAAGATTACGGCAAAGACCACCGGTTCCATTCCCACTCATTCAGCAGCGATCACATCGACCAATGCCCAGCAGCTTCAGTATGCCTGGTCAGAATCCTCTGACTTGCCTTCCTATGGCTGGAGTGATGTGGAAAATGGGGAAACTCTCACAGCCAGTCTGGATTCCGGCAGTGAGGGAAGGGCGAAAACCTGGTATCTCCATGCCCTTGCTGTTTCTTCCAACGGAGCCACTGCCTATGCCTGTCAGCCGTTTTCTTTTCAGAATCCGGCGATCACCGGAACGGCTGTCCTGTCTGCTCCTTCTTCCGGCGGAACCGATGTAGCCGATGTATGGAAGAAGGAGAAATACCTTGCCATCAGCCATGCAGGCCAGACCAAGCCTGCCACACTCACCTGGTACTGCAATGGGGAAGAGATGGAGTCTGTCCAGATTACCTCCACATCTCCCGGCAATCAATATTTGCAGGTCACAGAGAACGGGATTTATACGGCTGTTCTGACAGACAGTTACGGAAATGTGGTTTCCAGCACTATTGAGGTGAAAAAGATCGACAGAGTGAAGCCTGTGGTTGCTATTCTGAATGGGAATTCCACAGACCAATCGGTCATTTATGATTCTCTGTCTCTGGTGGTGCTGCCAGAAGACGAAACAAACGGCAGCGGAATCAGGAAAGTAGAGTATGCGTGGACATCTGAGCCGGATATCAGCGAAGATTCCTCTGACTGGACGGAACTGATTCCCGGCGCTTCCGGTTACGTTTCCACTTATACAGCCAGCGAGATCACAAAGACGGAAAAATATTTCCACGTTCGGGTGACCGACCAGGCAGGAAACGTATCCGACATTCTTTCTGCAGGCCCGTATATGATGAAGGCGCCTACCACAGCAGGACAGATGCCCACGCTGACTGTGACAGAGCCTTCAGGCTCCTGGGAAAAGAGTAAGACTCTGACCTGGGAAGCTAAAAAAGGGGAAGCGGTCGGTTCAGGCGAAATTGATTCCGTCTATACACCGGACGGGACTGTGACAGGACAGTTTGCAGGAACCTGTACCGTGACGAAAAACGGTCTTTATGCGTTCACAGTCATGGATGAATATAACAATACTGTTTCCAAAGAGGTTCTGGTAACCAGGATCGACAACGAAGGGCCGAAGCTGACCGGTCTGAGTGTTTCCAGCACAGGGGAATCCAGAACCATTGCCCTCACAGGTGCCACAGACAACTGCACGCCAGTCTATAATGAACAGGGTATGGTCACCGGATATTCCGGAAGCGGTATCAAGAAAAGGGAATATCGATCTGACGGACAGGGAACATGGACAGAATTTACCGGGGAAAGCTTTCCGGTTACGAAGAACGGAACCTATACCATAAGGCTTACGGATATTCTGGGGAATGTGGGCAGTGAGTATCAGGTAAGAGTAGAGGATATTGATGTTACAAAACCTACAGTGATATGCCGGTTCAGCGGCACGCAGAACCGTGAGAGCGGCTGGTATACCAGCGATACGGTGGAAGGAATTCTCACGTTTACGGATAAGGCCGGTGAAGAAGGCGGAGAACCCAGCGGGGTAGCGTCGGTGCAGTATAAATGGGTCACCAATGACCAGCAGATTCCCACCGGTCTGACTGAAGTGGCACCTTCTCAGGTAGAACGGGAAACCTTCTCTACTTCACGAAATGCAGAAGATAACGGAACCTATTACCTGTACTATCGAATAACGGATAAAAAAGGAAATGTGACTTCCGGTTTTTCTGAAAAGCTGCAGAAGGACAGTGTGGAAGGCAGCTGGACACTGACCGGGCCGGGAAAGGGGCAGCCGGTATCGGATGGGCTTACCATGACGGCAGAACTGACCTACGGTCCTTCTGGCGGAATCCTGAAAGCACAGGATACTCTGCTTGCCACTCTGGATCCCAGCACTGGAACCGGGACCAGGACCATACAGGTAACTTATACCCGGACAGAGTCTGGAAGCAGTTCTTTCCGGTATTACAGTTACGGGAGAAACGGTTTTGCAGAAGGAGAGTACAGTGAGAAGGAGTATGGAATCTGCAGGGTGGACTTTGACAGCCAGGGAGGAAGTGCAGCGGAATCCCAGCTGGTATGGTATCTGCCGGGAGAAGACGGTACTTTCTGTACGGTAACAAAGCCGGAAAAGCCGTCCCGGACTGGTTATACGTTCGGTGGATGGTATACGGATCCGGCATGTGCCGATGGAACGGAATTTAACTTTGAGACCGGGCAGCTGACTGCCGACACCACACTTTACGCAAAATGGACGGCGAACACTTATCAGGTTACTTATCACCTGACCAACCCGGACGGTACCGCCTATACAGCGGCTGATGGATATACTTCCTATATCTATGGAGAGGGACTGAGCCTGCCGGTACCGGAACAGGAGGGATTCCGATTCAGCGGCTGGCATGATAATAAAAATTATACAGGCACATCATATACGGAGATCCATGCTGACGCTATGGGAAATAAAGAGTATCATGCATATTTTCAGGATATTTCGAAACCGGCACTGAGGGCAGAACTGACTTCTGAACCGGCATCCGACGCAGACGGCTGGTATGGCGCTGCCAGTCAGCCGGCAATCCGGCTGACCTATGAGGATAATGTAGCAGTAACGGGGCTGTATGTCAGCGTGGATGGGGGAGACTATACGTCCCTTTCCCTGGGGGGAACGGCTCAGTATGACTATGACAGCCTGCATGAGGGGGAACATACCTACAGCTTCCGGGCGGAAGATGGAGAGGGAAACTTCAGTGAGGAAGTCCGGGTGACAGCAAAGCTGGATACGGAAAAACCCGAGATTGTACAGGTGGAGTATACCTATCAGGCGGCAAATCTGTGGAACTGGATCATCGGAAAAACGAATCTGATCATAGAGGTTTCCGCCCATGACAGCGGAAGCGGGGCGGCAAAGCTTATCTATACGAGGAATCCGAAAGGAGAGGAACCGGAAACAGAAACCATAGCTTTCCGTGACGGAAAAGCAGAGATTACATTCTCTGAAGATTTCAGGGGAACCATTACTCTTACCGGCTATGATCTGGCAGGAAATGCCTCGGACAGCATAACGCTTGGGGCAGATGGAGGAGGAATCCTTGTGGAGGATCATGCGCCTGAAATCAGCTTCACAATAGAGGGAAATGCCGTATCGGAAAACTATTACGAGGAAGAACCGTCGGTTTCCGTAAACGTAACGGATGATGGAAACGGAAGTGAGCAGGTGATCACAGGCGGCGTTGCCCGGGTAACATACAGGGTGGGCAGCGGCACAGAGCAGGCAGTGAGCGCCGATTATGACGGAGAACTTCTTTCCGGTGTGAATTTTACCATCGGAGCAGGAGAACTTTCAAAAGGGGAGAATCAGATTATTGTGACTGCCACAGACCATGCGGGAAATACGGCGTCACAGACCGTAGTGGTAAAGGTAAAGAAACCGGAGAAAACACCAGAGGCGGTGATCCGCTACAGAGACCATGACCTGTCAGAGATGGAAGGGGATGCAGACTACAGAATCAGCTATGTACCGGAAGATGGCGCCGGGGATACAGTTGTCTGTACAGCAGACGGAGATGGAATCATAGAGATAGAGGAAGCGTGGTACGGAACGACTGTCAGGATCGTAAAAATGGGAAATGACAATGATATGACGGACAGCGAACCCCAGAGTCTGGATATACCGGAACGTCCGGAAGCCCCATCACCTGGAACCGTGTCAGAAAGCGGAGAAGGCAAGAAGGACGGATGTATGACCAATCTGCTTGCAAACGTGCTTTATCAGATTTCCCAGGACGGAGGCATGACCTGGCAGACCCTTCAATCGGATGGAGAAGGCCAGATCAGCGGACTTGCATCCGGCAGTTACCTGGTGCGGGTGAGCGCAACAGATTCGAATTTTGCAGGAAAGCCCAGCGGCATCATAAACCTTCCCTGCAGCGGAAACCTGCGTAAAGATACAGTTGTTGCTGCAGATGCACCGATTCAGGATGCGATTCTTGGCAACAATGAGAAAGAACTTTTTGCATCAGACGGAATCTTTACTTCGGAAGAAAAATCGGAGATTATGGATGGCAGGGATGCCAGAGTATGGCTGGAGATCACAAATGTGAATGAGACAGCTGTTGCAGATGCAGACCGGGAGACCATGGAACAGGCGGCAAAGGAGGTTATGGAAAACCATTCCGAGCTGGTTTATTTCGGTGTAGACCTGTTCAAGCAGATTGACGGTGGGGAAAAGACCAGGATCAGCGAACCGGGAATCTACATTCAGGTAACTATCCGTTTTCCGGAGGAACTGCTGAATCACAGTTCTGCCATTGTGCGGGAATACCGGATCATTCGTCTCCATGAGGGAACTGCCACGGTAATCGATGGGGAATTTAACGAGCAAACCGGAGAATTCTCCTTTGAAACCGATAAGTTTTCCACCTATGCCATTGTCTACAGAGACCGGGCGAAACATTCGGACAGTGGCGGTAGCAGTACCGGAAATGGGATGGCAGAAAATTTATCTGAACAGAAACACCTGATCATTCCCGATATAGAGGAGTATCTGCAAAAGGAAGAATTGACAGAAGCCCCGGAATATACCAATACCTCCAGCCAATCGGATGGAAAACCAGGGGTGCCGGTAACGGGAGATGATACCAATCTGGTATTTTGGATAATTCTGCTGCTGTTATCTTCAGTGGCTTTGATTGGACTGCTGGTTCAGAAAAGAAAGAATGCAAGAGATGAAGAACAATAACAGAAACAAATTCTTTACGGTGGCAGTGGTGCTGCTCCTGCTCATAATTTTTGTTTCTCTGGGGAATATAGGAAAGATTATCCATGAGGACCAGAAAAGCAGACGATTTTCCACGGAACTTCAGAAAGCGGTCATAACTGTGGAAAAAGAAGAGTTGGAAGGCGGGGCGGATCGGGAAGAACCGAAAGAAGAGCATGCAAAAACGGATATTTCTGCTGAGGTTGATTTTGACAGCCTGTTAAAGGTCAGTGAGAATGCAGCGGCATGGATCTATTGTCCCGGTACGGAAATCAATAATGTGATCGCACAGGCAGAAGATAATGAGTACTATCTGCACCGTCTGCTGGACGGAACGGATGCGTATGCCGGAACCTTATTTATGGATTACAGAAATAAGAGGGATCTGTCTGGCTGGAATACAGTGATTTATGGCCATAATATGAAAAATGGTACCATGTTTGCCGGTCTTCAGGATTATCAGGATCAGGAGTTTTATGAAGAACATCCCGTGATGTATCTGTATACTCCGGGGAAACGATATCGTCTGGAACTGATTGCCGGATACCGGACGGATGTGCATGACCGGATTTATTCTATTCCGGCTTCTGAGGAGGATAAGACGGCAATCCAGGAATATGCCTGTGGGAAATCTGCGTTTGTTTCTGAGGTAAAACCTGGAGAAAATGACCGTCTGGTTACACTTTCTACCTGTGATTATGCCTATGATGATGCCAGATATGTGGTGATAGGGAGACTTGTGGAAGAATAGGAAACCGGACAGTGGATGTGAAGGGGCCGTATTGAGTCTCTTCCATGTATTTCCAAAACAGGATGAGTGTTATATAATAAGAGAAACAGGATTGCCGGGAAAGAGAGGCAGAAGAATATGGAATATAAGTTTTGGGGCTGGGAGCAGGCAGATGTTCCGGCCGTGACGGAAATATACAGGGGAATCAGAACTCCCAGGGATCTGTATGATGCCCTTTCCAACATCTGGTGTGCGGAGACCTGTGCGCCCAGAATGAGAAAGGACTGGAGTCTGGAAAATAAAACTCTGGGGCAGTGTTCTATTACAGCTTTCCTGGCCCAGGATATTTTCGGAGGAAAGGTATATGGAGTACCTCTTCCCGGTGGGAACTATCATTGCTATAACGTGGTGGGAGACTGTGTGTTCGATCTGACAAGTGAGCAGTTCGGTGACAGGATCCTGGTGTATGAAGGGAATCCGGAACAGAAGAGAGAAGTTCATTTTGCCAAAGAGGAGAAGCGGTTCCGATATGAATATATGAAAAAGAAACTGGAAGAATGGTGCAAATGAAAAGGAGGGAAGTCAGGTGGCTTCCCTCCTTTTCTGTGTTTATGACAGAGTTATTATTATAATTCCCAATCATCCTGAATCTCATCTGCCAGGCAGTGAAGCCGTTCCCAATCCAGGATACGGACTCCTTTGGGAATCCGTTCAATCACTCTTTCTTCACACATTTCTGAAATTAGGTGCATCAGATGGCGATAAGATATGGTCAGATATTCGGCCAGTTCGGTGTAAGTAAAGGAAAGAATTCCGTCATTTTGAAGATGCAGCAGGCAGACGGCAAAATTATTGCGGCTGGGATAAGCGGTAAGGTTCATATATCTTCGGTTTTGAGCGACATTCTGACGGAAAGCCATACTGCAGCAGAAACGAAGGAACTGGGCGTCCTGCAGCAGATCAGATCTGCATTTTACCGTATCTACTTCGATAAACAGACAGGCAGTCTGAGCTACAATAGGAAAAGGACGCTTGTTCATTTCAAAGAGTTCAGGCACTCCGAAGAAACTGGGAGGGGTGAAAAAATTGATCAATGATTGGCGGCCGTTTTTGTGAAATCCGTAAAGCTTGGCAGTTCCTTTTACTAAATAAAGCATACGAGTCAGATGGTCCGTATCCCGGATGATGTATTCGCCTTTGTGATATTCTGTAATTCGGATATAAGGGCGGATATCAAAGGAAAAATAAAGTAAAAATTTATGCTCTTCCAGAATATGTTCTATGTCGGATGAATTGCTCAGGTGCTTCATTCTGATCCTCCCAATTGACAAAATGTGAGAAATCTCATATCTTTTACTTTTTTTCTATTATATACTAAAAACCGCAAAATTTATATAATGTTTTTTCATACATAGGAGTATTAAGATGTATAAGAAAATTGATTTCAGAGTACGTCCGCCATATGGCCATTATTTGTCGGCCATCCAGAACGAACAGGCTCATTTTGCCAGGCTGGCGGATGCATTTGACATGACGGTATCAGAGTCGCAGAGAACCGGAAATCTGGAGCAGTTTGTAAAGGAGATGGATCAGGCTGAAATTGAAATTTCAGTGGTTCCTGGACGGAAAAATTCCGGTGTGGTAGGAGATGAGATGTTTGACCTCACTGCCCGTTATCCTGGCCGTTTTATTATTTTTCCCTATATTGATCCAACAGACGGAGAGGAAGCCCTTAGAGAGATCGATCGTTTCCGTGCAGTGTGGAATATATCCGGAGTAAGCGTGGAGCCCAGTTTCCAGCCAAAGCCTTATGCCTTTGATGATCCGGTGGCATTTCCCATGTATGAGAAACTGGAAAGGGAAGGACTGTCGCTGTTTATCAGTTATAGTGCAAAACTTCTTCCTATCGTGGATCCGGATACGGTGCGGCAGCTGGGAACAGTTCTTTATCGTTTCCCAGAACTGAAGATTATCGTTGGCCACGGCGGGTGGCCGTGGCATCTGGGAGTCATGGCCATGGCATTTAATTCTCCCAATATTTATATTGTGCCCGATATGTATGGATTGACGGGCGCCGGAGGGCAGGACTATATCAGATCAGCCAATACGCTGATGAAGCATCAGATGCTGTTTGGAACGGGATATCCGATTCTTAACATTGTGGATACTGCCAGGTACTATGAGACCTGCGGAATCAAAGAGTCCGTATTACCGGATTTCTTCTATAACAATGCAGCGAAACTGCTGGGATTATGATCAGCATGAAACTGCAGGGCACTTATTATTTTATTTTTATTACACATCAAGAGGAGGAAGATTAGTTATGAAAAAAGTATTCGCAATGGGTATGAGCCTTTGCATGGCAGTATCTCTGGTGGGATGCGGCGGTGCAGAAACTGCAGAAACCACAACTGCTGCTACACAGGAAAGTACAGCGGCTCAGGCAGAGAGCACGGAGGCTGTTTCTCTGGATGATTATGTTTATAACGGAGAACCTATTGAGATCCATCTGGGAGATATCAACAGCCAGTTCCCGTTAAATCTGGCATATAACATGGGATTTTTGGAAGAAGAATTCGAAGGAAGCAATGTAACCTTCACAATGGATTATTTCCAGAACGGACCGGCTATTTCAGAGGCATTTGCTTCTGGTGATCTGGATTTTGCAGAATTTGGTGAGCAGGCGGCTATTTCCGGCATTTCTGCTGATTACGGTTATAAGATCATTGGCCGTAACTGTGATACAGAAACCATGTATCCACTGGTTACTTCTGTGGATATTACAGATGCAGAAGGACTGAAGGGAGCCAAAATCGCAGTTTCTGTAGGAACCAGTGCCCATTATCTGCTGTTAACCTATCTGGAGTCCATGGGACTTACAGAGAATGATATTGAACTGGTAAATACCAATGATACGGTGACGCTGCTGGCTTCCGGGGAAGTCCAGGGTGCTGCAGACCAGCTGGCAAAATTCAGTTCCATGATTGATGCTGGTGAAGTTCATGTACTGGCTGATGGTTCTGCAAGTGAGACCTGTCAGATCAGTGCATTTGTAGGACGCAATGAATTCTGTGAAGAACATCCGGAAATCACAGCTAAAATTTTGAGGGCAGTGCAGAAAGTAGATGACTGGATGGCAGAGAGTGAAGAAAATCAGCAGGAAGCTTTTACTACTCTGTCTGAGATCACTCAGAGAGAAGAAAGCTGGTTTTCTACCATGTACAGCGGTTCTAACTTTGGTATTGACCTGACAGAACAGGATCTGCGTGTTCTTGGCGAGGTTTTGGATTTCATGAAAGCGAATGACCTGCTTTCCAATCCGGAAATTACCATGGATGATGTCCTGGACCTGAGCTATCTGGAAATTGCCGGTTTGAGATAAAGAAAACGGTTGGCGGACCCGTGCTATGAAAAATAGCAGTCCGCCACCTTGTATATTTGAGAGAAGGAAAGGAAATGGATTAATGTTTAAACTTAGATCGAAAAACAGTGCTGGGGAAAGACGGATCCTGCTGTGTATTGCAGTTATCTTCCCGATTCTGGTACTTATCCTGTGGCAGTTTGCATCCTCCAATGGCCTGGTAAAGGCGTCATTAGTACCGGCGCCCCTTACGATTGTAAAAACATTTGTTTCCTATGTGGAGTCAGGAAAACTGTGGAAAAACTTAAGCGTCAGCTTTGGACGTGTAGCCTGTGGTTATCTGATCGGAGCATTATGCGGTGTTGTAGTGGGATTTCTGATGGGACTGTTCAAACCGATTAATGCGGCTCTGAGCGGAATTGTCAGTGTGCTTCGTCCCATTCCTACCATTGCGCTGATTCCAATTGTAATTCTTCTGGCAGGAATCGGATTCTCCTCCAAGGTTGTGATTATTGCATTTGGTTCCTTCTGGCCGGTTCTCCTGAATACGATTCATGGAATTCAGACGGTAGATGGGAAGTTGTTGGAAGTGGCCTATACTTACCGTATCCCTACAGGAAAGACGATTTTTAAGATTATTGTTCCATCTTCCATACCGGCGATCCTGACAGGACTTCGTCTGGGCATGAGCAGTGCCTGGATGAGTGTGGTAGCGGCAGAAATGATTGCCTCTTCTACAGGAATTGGTTATCTGATCACTCTTTCCAGAGAAACAGCAAATGCCCGTGTTATGTATATGTGTGTGCTGGTGATCGGCGTGATTGGTCTGATAATTGATAAAGGTCTGACCTGGCTGGAGCACTACTATCTGGCGAAGACCCGCGGCAGTGTAGACGGCAAATAGAGAGGGAGGACGATATGACAGAGAATAAGAACATTCTGGAAATCCGGGATCTGCATAAAGAGTTTTATATCAAAGGGCAGAAATTTGAAGTTTTGTCAGGAGTAAATCTGGAAGTGAAACGGGGAGAGATGATTGCCATAGTAGGAGCCAGTGGATGCGGAAAAAGTACGATGCTGAAGCTGATCACCACGCTGGAATCCATCAGTTCCGGAGAAATTTTGCTGGATGGAGAAGCGGTAAAAGGTCCATCACCGAAATGCAGTATGATTTTTCAGGAAGCCAGACTGTTTCCGTGGCTGACTGTTCGCCAGAATATTGAATTTGTAATTCCGGCATCGGTTCCCAAAGAGAAGAAAGCGGAAATGGTAGACTATTATATAAAACTGGTAGGATTATCTGATTTTGTGAATGCAGTACCTAATCAGCTTTCTGGTGGAATGCAGCAGAGAGTCAGCATTGCCAGGGCACTGGCAACCAGGCCGGAATTACTTTTGTTGGATGAGCCTTTTGGAGCTTTGGATGCATTTACCCGTATGACCATGCAGCAGGAAGTCCTGCGTATCTGGGAGCAGGACAAGACCACTATGATCATCGTTACTCATGATATTGATGAAGCTATTTATCTTAGCAATCGTGTAGTGATTATGGGAAAGAATCCGGGAGTGGTAAAAAAGATTGTTCCTGTGGAACTTCCGTTCCCCAGAGACCGTACAGACAGCGAATTTTTAAAGATTCGTGGAGAAATCATGAAAGAATTTTTAGGAACCTGATCAGAACAGGACCGCAGTCAGAGGCTGCGGTCCTGTTTGCGTTTATTTTTTACAATAATTATGCTACCATAGTACAGGAAAGGAGGAAGAGCAATGGCAGAATTCACCAAACGGGAAATGGATATTTTATTGATTTTGCTGGCAGAAAGAGATTGGATCACCGGAGAAGAGATTGCGGGGAGATTAGGTATCAGCAAAAAGACGGTACAGCAGGAAATCCGTATGATTGAAGAAACTCTGGGACTGGAAGCCGGCCTTTGCTCCGGGCAGAAGAAAGGATACCGGCTGAATGGCGTTTCCCAGGAACAGCTGCAGAGAATTCTGATGTGTTTGGAGGAAAATGAGGCTCACTATAATATGAAAGACAGAACCTCAGTACTGGCATTGTATCTTCTGTTTCAAAGAGATTATGTGACGATGGACCGTCTGGCGGAGATATTTTATCTTTCCAAAACTACGGTGTTTTCTGAAATAAAGACACTGAAGCGCTGGATGGGAAGACAGGGAGGAATTACACTGGAAGTATCCGGAACGAAGGGAGTTCTGATCAGAGGAAAGGAAATGGACCGGAGATTCCGGTGTGCCACATTCTGCATGACGGGAATCTTAAAGCAGATTTTACTGGATGAACGGGAATTGCAGCAATATGAACAGGAATTGGCAGCAATACGGACAGAACTGGCTGAGGCGGATATCCGGATCTGCGGGGAAGATTTTGAGAAAATCTGCCGTTATCTGGCAGTCAGTCTGCTGAGAAATCGTTTGGGATTTCAAGGGGAAGACGATGAGGAACTGGAAAAGAAAAATATTCAGGAGCGGGAAACGGCATTTCGCATTCTTGGACAGATGGAAAGCCGCCGTCCTATGGGATTTGGAGAAAAAGAAGCTGCCGGCCTGGCGGAACTTTTATATTTTTCCAGGGCGCTGCCTCAGAAAGATGAAAGGAAAGCGGGAGAGCAGGAAGAACTGGAATCCAGAAAGCGGATGGAACAGCTGGAGAAGGAACTGGAGCGGTTGTTAGGAGCATCACCCGGAAGCCGCCTGTTCAGCGATCGGGAGCAGTCTTTCAGACATTTTATCAGAATGGAGAGAAGGATAGCCAGGGGAAGGAATGCGACCAATTTCTGGAAGCTTGCCGTCAGAAGGATCAGGTCATCAAGGGAGAAGGCAGGCTGCAGGAACTTCTGGAACAGATTGGATGGCAGGAAAGCGAAGTGACTGCTACGCCTCTGCAGGATGGTCTGTTATGCTTGTGCCGGTTTCAGCCGGAATCAGAGCCGCTGATCCGGCTTTGTATTCTGGAACATACCATAGAGGTGGAAAAAAAGATATCCGCCGGGTATTGATGGTAAGCTGGAATGGAAAGCGTCAGGGAAGGAGCCTGTTTTTCCAGGCAGTGAGCCAGCTTCTGGAAAACGGATGTAATCCTGTTCAGAAAAAGTTGTCCTAAAAGAGAGCTTTATTGGAATGGAAATTTCATGGGCCAAAGGATACAATGAAAACAGTTAAAATTGTAGGGATTCATGAAAATGAGGAGGAGCAACGAATGAAAGGGATTACCAAAAGCGGATTTCCAGAAGGGTTTCTGTGGGGCGGTGCAGTAGCAGCAAACCAGTGTGAGGGAGCATGGCTGGAAGACGGAAAACTGCCTAATGTGACTGACGTTATGGTAGGGATTATCCGGGATAAAGATGAGCCTGGACTGGCATGGGATGCAAAAACAGGAAAATGGACCATGTCATTATACGACAATAAAACCTATCTGAGCCATGAGGCCATTGATTTTTATCACCACTATAAAGAAGATATTGCCCTGATGAAAGAAATGGGATTTAAGGCATTCCGTACCAGCATCTCCTGGGCAAGAATTTTCCCAAGGGGTGATGAGGAAACTCCCAATGAAAAAGGTCTGGAATTTTACGACCGCCTGATTGATGAGCTGATCGCAGCAGGAATGGAGCCAGTGATCACCCTGAGCCATTATGAAACGCCTCTGTATCTGATCACAGAGTATGGTGGCTGGACGAACCGCCAGCTGATCGGATTTTTTGAACGGTTTGCCAGAACTGTGATTCAGCGTTATAAAGGAAAAGTAAAATATTGGATGTCCTTTAATGAGATTAATAATGCATTTAAAATTCCGCTGGCGGCAGCCGGTGTCATTGGAAAGCATCCGGAGAAAGACTCCAAGCCTATGGATGGAGTAACGGAGGCAGATATTTATCAGGCATGTCACCATATGTTTGTGGCAAATTCCCTGGCTGTAAAGGCATGCAGGGAATTAGATCCGGAAGCAAAAATGGGAGTGATGTGCAGTTTCTCTCATCTTGCCACATATCCCCTGAACTGTGATCCGGAAAATGTGTTTGGAACTATGGAGTTTCGAAGAAATGCCTGGTTTTTTACGGATGTGATGTGCAGAGGCCATTATCCGGCTTATATTCACCGTATCTGGGAAGAGAAAAACTGCGGCCCGGTGATGGAACCGGGAGATGAGGAAATCCTGGCTGCTTACACCAATGATTATATTGGATTCAGTTATTACAGAAGTGCTGTGTACAGTGCTTCTGATGAGATGAAGGCGGATACTGGCGGAGCTGTAGGAGTGAAAAATCCATTCCTGACCAAATGTTCCCCGGCACCCTGGTGCTGGCCGGTGGACCCGAAAGGTTTCCGTTATGTCTGCAATGAGCTGACAGACCGTTATGAACTTCCTATTTTCCCGGTGGAAAACGGAATCGGGCTGGATGAAAAGCCGGATGCGGACGGAAAACTTTCTGATCCGGACAGAGTGGAATATCTGGAAATGCATGTAAGGGAACTGAAAGAGGCGATTGCAGACGGATGTGATGTGATCGGCTATCTGTGGTGGGGACCGATTGATATTGTATCTGCCGGAACAGGAGAACTGAAAAAGCGGTATGGATTCATTTATGTAGACCGGAATAACGATGGAGAAGGCACTATGGCCAGAAGCAAAAAGGAATCCTTTGATTATTTCAAGGCTCTGATCGAGAGCAATGGAGAAATCAATCATTAGTTGGAAAACAGGGCGGACTTTCGAAAAGTAACGGAAGCCGCCCTGTTTTTTATGAAAGTATAAAATCAGTCAATGATCTGAAGAAGCTGGGACACTTCTTTTCTGGGAGGAGCACTTTTTCCCGTATCCAGAGGATAGCCAAGGGCAATCAGGTTTGTTACCCGTTCCTCGGTGGGAATTGGTACATATTGCCGGATTTTTTCTTCATCGAAAATTCCCAGGATCACACTGCCAATTCCTTTGCTGTGAGCAGCCAGGCAGAACGTCTGGCTGGCAATACCGGCATCAAACATTTCCCAACGGTCTTCTTTGGAAGTGGAGTAGCTTCCGTCTTCTTCATAGCCGCTGACCTGTTTAACAACGGTAACAAGGACGAGAGTATTGCAGCGGAGAATGGTTTTTGCGTTGAAATCAAAATTCAGTACGCAGTGGTCGGCAATTTCTTTTTTTATTTCTGGATTTTTTATCATATGGTAGCGTACTGCCTGGGTATTTTTCCAGGACGGAGAAAAACGGGACAGATCCACAAGCTCTTTTAATACAGAAGATGGAATCTCCTTGTCGGTATATTTTCGTACGCTTCTTCTTTCTTTGATACACTGGTCGATCAACATGGGAAAACTCCTTTCGGATTGATTTGATATAAAAATAGTATCATGGAAGATTTGGCCAGTCAAATAGTTTACATTTGTGGCGGGACCATATTAAATCACAATTATATTACTTCTGGAATAGTATATTATGAGCGAAAGCTTAATAATCAAAAGGAGATTGTATTATTATGGGAATGCCGGTTATTAAACCAAGTTCAACTACAAGATCACAGTCGATTACAGATATGATTGAGTCTGTTGCATTAGAGGAAACAGCCTTATCTCATATTCTGAATGCAGAAGGCGAGAAACTGCAGAAAGTGATAGCCATGGAAGATGTAACTCCAGAAGTGCTGTTGGCCACCAACAAATCCGTGGAATCTATGGTAAGTGCCATTTCCAGGCTGGAAATGATCCTTCATTCCAAATTAAGCTCTTTTGAGGGCTGTTTATGCGAAGACAAAAATGGGACAGATTCTGCAGAAAACCTGTAACATCATAATACGGATGCGGGACCTCAGTGAGAGATCCCATATTTTATGCCGGAAGAACGGTAACAGAAAGGGATACTCCTGCATAACATACAGTGTAAGAGTGATATACTCTGTATTTGTTCTATAGGAGGAGTGGACATGGCCTTTCAGTTTGGCTCAGCCAATGAATATAATGTATTTGTGTTTTCAAATCTGAATTTGTGGAGAGATTTCTTGAACTTTCCTTATTTTACAGGCTTTCCAGCCCCCTTAAATAGTGAAATGATATGTATTTTCCCTTATTTTTGCCCTTATGCGGAATCAGCAAGGGAAATAAGGGAAGTTTTTATTTAGTCGTTGCCTGCTACTTTATCAAGAAGTCTGGCGGAGTTTCGCTTTGCTTTTCTTGTAGAGTGGGCATAGACATTCATTGTGGTACTGACATCAGAGTGTCCTAACAGTTCCTGCACATCTTTTGGAGCAGCTCCGTTTGAGAGAAGGTTGCTTGTGTAGGTGTGTCGCAACTGGTGGAAATGGAAATTCTCAAATCCGTCCAACCTTTTTGCAACTGATCGGCAGGCAATGCTGAGTGTGCTTGGCAGTTCCAGACATCCGTCCGGTCTCAGGCAGACAAAGGAGATTTCCTCGTAATCTGCCGGGATTTCTTCGGTTCCGTCCAAATGATAATATTCATAATACACTCTGTTTTTGTCCTGTACTTCTTTGTAGAAATTGCGGTGGTAAAGTTCACCATACTGCATCCGGCTTTTAAGCTGTTCTTTTCTGGCGGTTTTCAGTATTTCAGTCAGAGTATTACCAAAATCAACAATCCTTACTTTCTTTCGCTTGGTCGGTCCGATGATGTTTTTATGTTTTGTGCCATCATAGCGGATACTTCTTTTAATGGTCAGGCATTGTTCTTCAAGGTTGATGTCCTGTCATGTCAATCCACAAACTTCACCGATACGAAGTCCCGCATAGTATGCGATCTGGATTGGCAGGATTGCAGGGGGATTCTTTACTTTGAGGTATTCTATCAGTCTCTCATAATCTTCATGTGAAATAGGCTGTATGCCTTCTTCTACTTCATCATCGGAGAATAAATCCACATCCTCTGCCTGCTTTTTCAGCTTAATATACTGCATGGGATTAAAAGTAATCAACTGTTTTGGAAATACTGCAAACCGGAAAGCCTGCTGTAATACTGCCGAAAAGGAATGGATGTAATCTTTGCTGTATCCTTTTCTCACTTTTCCATCTGGAAATTCCCCACCAAATGTAAGCAGATCGAGAAATGCCTGTAAATGTTCGGCGGTAACGGTTTTCAATTTGCGTTCTGCAATCGGATGTTTCTTGATACAACGGATTGCACCAAGATAATTTTCCACTGTACCATTGCTGAGTGTTCCGACTTTCAGTTCTTCTTCCGCCCACATATCAAGAAGTTCTCCTACAGTAAGATTATCTGTCTTTGCGACAAATTTCTTGCTTTCGTAATCATCCATTGCCTGACGGAGCAGTTTTTCCGTTTCACTTTTACTTTCTGTTCCAGCGTATTCTTTCTGAACCAGATTGCCGCTTGCATCTTCTACATAGAAGCGATAGTACCATTTCTTTCCTTTTTTTCTTACAGATCCTTTTGCCATAATTGTATGTCTCCTTTCGACATCGGACAATCGGAACTGATGAAATGCTTCTTGCGTGTAAGTATCTTATGGACAAGTCCATAAGCCAATTCGCCGCTCGTCAAATCTGTAAACAGCCTGACTCGCTTGTGCTCATTGTATCACAACTCCGGTTGTCTTACTATACCGATTCAGAATCCTCATACAAAACTTCTGATAAAAGATTTGCAAGCCTTTGTTCTGCCATTTCCGGTTTCTTAGAATAGAGCCTTACAATATCTGCCATGTCATTAAAGGCATTAACGGTATGGGTGATCTCCCGGAGAAACATAATCTCGTTATATTCATCATTCGATTCAAACCCCATTACCTTTGCAATATCCGCTTCATTCGTGTTGCCCTTGTAATTCTTGCAGGCGAACTGGAATGATTCCAGAAACAGGTTATATTGCTTTAACATCAACAGCAGTAAATCTTTGGAAAAAGCATCTTCCTTTTTACTAAGGTCGAGAGGTAACTGTTTGAGAATATCGCCCATTGCATCACGAATCTGTAATTCTTTCTTATCCGTAATATCGGTTTCGTATTCATCGGTTTCACCTCTGAGCCATTCAATAGATACATGAAGTGCTTCCGAAAGACCTTCCAGCACCATCTTTTTGGTATTGTCAATCGAACCATTCTCATAACGCAGGATTGTGGAAGCGGTAACTCCCATCTTCTCTGCAACATAAGGCTGTGTCAGATTTAATTCCAGACGACGCTGTTTTGCCCTGCTGCCTATCAGCTTGCGTAGTTCTTTATCTTTCATGCTGATTGCCTCCTTTTTCGGTATGTATGAATTATAGCATGTACCTTACATAATTGCAATATGCAATTTGATGATTGTTTTTAAAATTTCATAGCGCTTGACAACACAATATAAAACCGCTATACTAACAGCACAACAAAAATTGCATAATGCAATTTACAAGGAGGTGACGAGATGACGGAAAGAAAGATTGCATTATCCATCGAAGAAGCAGCCGACTATACAGGGATTGGCAGAAACACTTTGAGAAAGCTGGTTGAATGGAGGAAACTTCCGGTATTAAAGGTCGGAAGAAAAGTCCTTATTAAAACTGACATTCTGGAAAAGTTCATGGAAGCCAACGAGGGGCGAGATCTTAGGGATAAAGGGAATGTAAAAGCTGTCACAAGAAATGTGGCAACTTAAAAAGGCGGCTTCCTAAGAAACCGCCAAAGGTTCTATCAGACCGAAGCCATGATATACCTACACGCAAGAGGATTATACCATGTGCTTCTCCTGATATGCAACCGGGAACTGTTGTTTATCGGAAAAAGAAAGGATGAAGACGATATGGCGAAATCAACAAAGACTTATGAAGAAAGAATACGTGCATTAGAGAAAAAGGAACAGGAAAGCATTGAAGCTACAAAAAAGCTCATTGCACAGCGGAAGGAACTGGAAAAGAGAAAGAAAGCCGAGGAAAGTAAAAAAAGAACCCACAGGCTCTGTCAGATTGGCGGTGCAGTGGAATCAGTTCTTGGATGTCCGATTGAGGAGGAAGATTTACCAAAGCTGATAGGCTTCTTAAAAAGGCAGGAAACAAACGGGAAGTTTTTCTCAAAAGCTATGCAGAAAGAACCAGTCACAGACATGGAGGAAGTGTAATGGCGGAGGGAGTGGGTTTTCCATTCCCTTCATTGCCTTTGAATGAAGGGCGCACTTATGGACAACCAGAGGTCGTCCTTATAAGTTTGCCACAAGTGGCAACCGGTCTGCGCTTACGCTTGCCGGGCTCGTTCCGTCGGCGGGGCTTTCAGCCAGACCTGCTCATGCCGCAGGGGGCACTCTTGCGCAGAGGGCGTTTCGACAGCTTCACTCCTGCCAAACCAGAAGAAGATGCTGTCGGAAATCAATGCCGGATACGGCAGAAAGGGGGAATCGTATCATGGCGATATTTCACTTTACAGTAAAGATTGTCGGACGCAGTAAAGGAAAATCTGTCATATCCGCATCGGCATATCTTAATGGAGATGTGATGAAGAATGAGGAAACAGGCAGGATCAGTTACTATACTTCCAAAAAGGAAGTCGTCTACACCAGTCTGATGATGTGCAAAAATGCACCTCCTGAATAGCTGCATGTACCGGAAGAAAATATAAAAAGGTTTCAACAGTCTATCCGTTATAAAAGAGCGGATGATAAAGATGCCGCACTGGAAAAGTTTAAAATCACATTTCAGAAACAGCGGCTATGGAATGAGGTATTGAAGATAGAAAAAAATGCAGATGCACAGCTTGGACGCTCATTTGAATTTTCGCTGCCGAAAGAATGGAGCAGACAGGAACAGATTGATTATACAACCGAATATATTCAAAAAACTTTCGTAGATAAGGGAATGTGTGCCGACTGGAGCATACACGATAAGGGCGATGGAAACCCACATGTGCATTTACTTGTAACCATGCGACCATTCAATCCGAACCATTCATGGGGCAACAAAGAAGTCAAGGACTGGGATTTTGTCAGAGATACTGACGGAAATATCGTGGTTGATGAATCACACCCGGACTGGTGGCAGGATAAGAAAAATCCTGACCGTCATGGAATCCGTATTCCGGCACTTGATGAAAACGGAGTACAGAAAGTCGGGGCAAGAAACAGAAAACAATGGAAACGGGTTCTGACCGATGCTACCGGCTGGAGCAATCCAAAGAATTGTGAGTTATGGCGAAGCGAATGGGCTAAGATGTGTAACCGGTATTTATCCATAGACAATCAGATTGACCACCGCTCTTATGAACGACAGGGGAAATTAAAAGTCCCTACTATTCATGAGGGTGCGGATGCAAGAAAGATTGAGGAAAAATATCTCACCGGACAGATAAAGAAAGGTTCATGGAAGGTCGAGGAAAACCAGATGATTAAAAAACAAAATGCACTGTTGCAAAAGGTAATTGCAACCTTTAGTAAAGTATCCGGTGCATTGTCGATGTGGAGGGAGTGGTTGAATGACATTAGAAGAAAGCAAAGAAGTAATTCCCATGATGGAAGCAATGATTACACAGATAGAGGAACAGCAGAATATCATGGCAGAGATGCTTCAGGAGATACGGGAAAAGGACGAGAAGCTGATGTGCTTTCAGGAGCAGGAAGAACGATTGCAGCAATTAGAGAAAGAATTATCAGAGCTGCTACAAATCTTACCGAATACAGAAGAACTGTTGATACTTCTGGAAGAAAAGACAGACCAGATACAGAAACTCACAGACGAAAATCAACAATGGCAGGAATTGGCACAGAAATTAAACAGCGAGAACCGGCTATTGCAGAAACAGAACAGCGAATTGTTGAACTTGAACAGCAACTAGAGAAAGGAAGGTTGATTGATGAACGAATTAAGAAACTCAAAGAGCGACGACCAACTGGAAGAATTGCTACTGCTGACGGAGCAGATGCAGGAAGAACTCGACCAGAAAGACCGGACTATCCGGGAACTGAAAGTGCAGCTCGACGAATCGCTGACCTTGAACGAGAAGTTAAACAGCGAGAACAAAACAGAGAATATTCAAGCCTTAAAGAACGACTTGAGGAAAACAAAAGAATTGTTGCAAAGCGAGAAAGAGAAAACACACACCGTCCAAGCCATGATAGAGGAATGTCGAGATAAGCAGAGACAGGCAGAACAGGAACGGGATTATGCACTCTCCCATCAGAAAAAAGTAGAGATACCGGTTGAAAAGCCGGTACTCTATCAAAAGTGTGGGAATTGTAAACAGACAGCTTATCTGAAAGCTAAGGAAAGGTATGATACACAGAGAGAAAAACTGGCAGGCAGATATAAAACAAAAACAACCATGTATGAAGCATTGATGTTTCTGCTGATATGGTATTCCGTATCGACTACTCTTTTTCAGATGATACGGTCAAAAATATTTATTTCTGATTGCGTGGTATTCTTTGATACAATCGCAACTTTCACACAGATCATTGCTGGCTGGGTTGTACTGACAGGAAAGAACGTGGCACAGATTAGTAATGGAATATCCAATCCAGTCATTGCCGGAATTATATACTGGCTGATAAGAACATTGGTTTGTGGTGGCTGTCTGGTGGGTGTGGGAATACTTGTAGCGTTTATAGGAATAAAGATTGCAGGGCTATATAAGAAATACTGTTGGGATATGATTACCATAATGGTGATACTTATAAGCATGGCAATAGCAATCTACTTCGGAGATTGGATAAAGACAGCATTACCACTCAATCTGCTGCTTCTCTTGTTATTCGTACAACTGGTGTATGTTGCAATCAGGTGGTATGTAAAGGGATGGAGGGAAACAAGGGGATATTATCGTTAAAAGTGATACAAAACTCAGATTTAATATGAAAATGATTTCCAAATTATATTGACAAATTTTAATTCTGTGATAAAATGAAAACTGTTTTCAAATTGGAGGAGGTGATTGATTTGGCTAAAGCACCTTATAAGACAAAGCAAATGACCGAATTACTTACCTTTTTGAAATCAGTTCAAGGCAGCCATGTTACCGTAAGCGATATCTGTGCCTATTTTCAGGCGAAGGGGATAGCAGTTGGGACAACGACAATTTATCGCCATTTAGAGAAGATGGTTAAAGAAGGTGTAGTTGCGAAATATGTTGTAGATGGAACCAGCAGTGCCTGCTTTGAATATATAGGCGGTCACGAAAGAGAAACTCAGGCAGTATGTTATCATTGCAAATGTGAAAAGTGTGGAAAATTGATTCACTTGCAGTGCAATGAAGTAGAAAGTCTGAAGCAACATATGATGGAACATCATGGTTTTGAGATGGATTCGCTGCGTACAGTATTTTATGGAATATGCAGTGAATGCAAAGAAACACAGAATTAGAAACACAGTATGATTGTGGGAAAGGAGAACAAATGAATACGAAGAAAAAAAGAGTATTTTCAATGGCAGTATGTATTTTATTTTTATTTGTTACATTTGCTTCTCTTTTTTATATTATCAAAGAAGAAAACCACAACTGTACAGGGGAAGACTGTCCTATTTGCGCCAATATTCATCAGGCAGAGCAGACATTAAGAAATTTGGGTGCCGGTATGGTTATTCATGCAACCGTGAATCCAGTGCTGTTTATGTTCGTATTGGCAATAGCAGGTCAGGCTTTTGTTGTTTCAAACACATCTCTTGTAAGTCAAAAGGTAAGATTGAATAATTGAAAAAAATTTCCTTAAGCAGAAAGGGTAGTCCTAAGGGTGTACCTTTCTGTTTTTGTACTCTTTTTTAGAAAAAGTGAAGATAAAAACGGAGGTTTTATTCAATGAAAAAATATATTTCTATTCTTTTAGCGGCAGTTATGGCAGTAGGATGCCTTGCAGGCTGCGGTCAAAAAAATTCCAATGAACAGGCTGATAATACAGATGATGGAAAACTCAAAGTTGTTACAACAATATTTCCAGAATATGATTGGGTAAAAGAAATTGCAGGGGATGAAATTTCTAATATTGATCTTACCATGCTCCTTGATAATGGGGTGGACTTGCATAGTTACCAGCCTACTTCTGAGGATATTCTGAAAATATCGGATTGTGATCTTTTTGTTTATGTTGGTGGCGAATCCGATAGCTGGGTAGATGACGCTCTGAAAAACGCCACCAACAAAGATATGCAGGTTATCAACTTGCTTGATGTTTTAAAGGACAGCATTAAAACCGAAGAATCTATGCCGGGGATGCAGGCAGAAGAAGGACATAATCATGGCTATGCTCATTTTGAGGACAGTGATGTACAGGATAGAACATTGTCCGACTGGGATGGTGACTGGCAGTCTGTGTATCCTTATCTGCAGGGTGGTGTTTTAGATGAGGTCATGGAGAAAAAAGCAGAAAGCGGAGAAAAAACAGCAGAAGAATATAAAGAGTATTATGAGAATGGATACAAGACAGATGTTTCTCAGATTACCATTGATGCTGAAAATAATACCATGTGCTTTGTAAAAAATGGGGTTGCATCAAAAGCAACTTATGAATATAAGGGTTATCAGATATATGATTATGAATCAGGAAGCAGAGGTGTCCGTTATTTCTTTGAAGCAACGAGTGGTGATGCTGATGCACCGAAATATGTTCAGTTCAGTGACCACGGTATTGCTCCGGGAAAGGCAGAACATTTTCATATCTATGCCGGAAATGATGGATTTGATGCGTTGTCTGAAGAGATGGAAAACTGGCCAACTTACTATCCGGCAGATATGTCAGGCAAAGAGATTGCTGAAGATATGTTAGAACATGAGGAGAAAGAGTACGATGAACATGTATGGCTTTCTTTAAAGAATGCACAGACTCTTTGTAAAGCAATCGCTGAAGCTTTAGAAACAGCAGATCCTGAGCATAAAGATGTTTATGCAGCAAACGTTGATTCTTATCTGGAAAAACTTTCTTCACTTGATGGTCAGTATCAGGATGCGGTAGCGAACGCTTCACAGAAAACGTTGCTTTTTGGAGAACGTTTCCCATTCCGTTATATGGTGGATGATTATGGCTTAAAATATTATGCGGCGTTTGCAGGCTGCTCTGCTGAAAGTGAAGCAAGTTTTGAAACAATCTCTTTCCTTGCAAAGAAGGTAGATGAACTTGGCTTGAAAAATATTATGACGATTGAGAATTCAGATCAGAAAATTGCAAAAACGATTCGTGACAATACAAAAGATAAAAATCAGGAAATTCTTTCCTTAGATTCCATGCAGTCTACAACTTCTGAAGATGTCAAAAATGGAACAACATATCTTTCTGTTATGGAAAGCAACTTAGATGTTTTAAAGAAGGCAATGCAGTAAGGAGAGACAAAAGATGTCAAACAGTGCAAGAGTAAAAATCGTTTTGGCGTGTACAGAATGTGGTGACAGAAATTATACAACAACGAAAAATAAGAGACTTCATCCAGAACGGATGGAAGTTGGAAAATATTGTCCAAGATTAAGAAGATATACCATTCATAAAGAAACAAAGTAAAGGGAAGCATACAAATGTTTAAAAGAAAGAAAAAACCCGTAACAATCATCACAGGGTATCTTGGATCGGGAAAAACAACCGTTATGAATGAACTGCTGAGAAATAAAGGTTCTGAAAAAATAGCAGTTATTGTAAATGACATGGGGAGCATCAATATTGATGCTTCCCTTATAAAAAGTACGAATGTAGCGCAACATGATGTGAGCATGGTGGAATTATCCAATGGATGCATTTGCTGTACGTTACAGGATGCATTTATGAATCAGATTAACAATATTGCGGATAATAAAGATGTTGAGAAGATATTGGTTGAAGCATCTGGGATCAGTGATCCGTCTGCTATAGCAGCCGGGTTTATAGAATATCAGAGGATGGGACTGAGTAAGAATGTGTATTTGGATTCTATTGTATGTGTAGCGGATGCAGATAGAATTTACACTGAATTTTTAGATGATTTAAAAGAAGCAGACAGTACATATGCAGACCAGGATCCGGATATCATCAATCTGGTAATCGATCAGATTGAATTTTGCAATACCATACTGTTAAATAAATGTGATTTGCTGTCAGCGGATAAAATAGAACAGGTATATAAGACCATACGGACACTGCAAAAGGATGCAGATATTATCCAATGTATTCAGGGCAAGGTAAATCCGGACAGAATTTTCAATAATAAAAAATTTGATTTTGAAAAAATCATGCAGTCATCAAGAATTCAGGAGCAGCTTTCAAGGGGAAAGCAGGAAGAAATTCAAGATGAGCATGGAATTACTTCTTTTTTGTATGAAGAAAAAAAGCCATTTGATTATGACAAGTTTATGGCATTTCTGGAAAATGATTATCCGGAAGAAATCATTCGTGCAAAAGGATATGTGTGGTTTTATGACGATGATATACATGTACAGCTTTTTGAACAGGCGGGAAGAAATGCTTCGGTAACGATTGTATCAAATTGGCTGGCGGCATTTGGAGAAAAAGAAAGAGAACGTGAAATACGGGAAAATCCGGAAATTCTGGAAGACTGGGACGAAAAATACGGGGACAGACTCAATCAGATTGTTTTCATAGGGAAAAATTTGGATAGAGATCAGATAATTTCAAGATTACAAATCTGCTTACATGAGAAGTCATTGGCATGAAAAAAGAAGTATTGTAGTAGGAGGAAGCATGGAACAGATTACCTGCAAAAATCTGGCGATTGGTTATGATGGAAAGGTTCTGTTAAAAGATATTAACTTTTCTGTGAAAAGTGGAGACTATCTTTGTATTATAGGAGAAAATGGTTCAGGTAAGTCAACTTTGATGAAAACTTTACTGAATCTGCAACAACCTATTAGTGGGAAGATTTTATATGGAGCTGGAGTAAAGAGTGATGAAATCGGATATTTACCTCAACAAACCGTAATACAAAAAGATTTTCCTGCATCAGTGAGAGAAATCGTTCTCTCCGGATGCCAGAATCGTGTTGGGATGCGTCCGTTTTATAACCGATCAGAGAAAAAGTGTGCGAGTGAAATGATGGAAAAGCTGCAGATTACAAATCTGGAAAATCGCTGTTACCGTGAACTATCAGGTGGACAGCAGCAGAGAGTTTTACTTGCGAGAGCATTATGCGCAACAAAGAAAATATTATTATTAGATGAACCAGTATCGGGACTGGATCCCAAAGTAACCGAGGAGATGTATCGTCTTATTGAGAAAATAAATTGTGAGGATAGGATTACAATTATTATGATTTCCCATGATATAAAGGCAGCAACGAACTATGCCAGCCATATATTGCATATTGGAGAAGAAATATTTTATGGAACACGGCAAGAGTATGAAAGAAGGTGTACTATTGATTGATAAATTGATTTTTTATTTTCAATATCCATTTGTAAGATATGCTCTGATTGTTGGGGTGTTAATCGCACTTTGTTCTTCCTTACTCGGTGTTACCTTAGTGCTGAAGCGATTCTCCTTTATTGGAGATGGATTATCACACGTTGCTTTTGGAGCTATGGCGGTAGCATCAGTTTTAAATTTTACAAATAATATGATATTCATTTTACCCGTAACGGTTATTTGTGCTGTTTTGTTACTGCGGACAGGGCAGAACACAAAAATTAAAGGAGATGCAGCGGTTGCCATGATTTCTGTAGGGGCGTTGGCAATCGGTTATCTTCTCATGAATTTATTTTCCACAGGTCCGAATCTTTCAGGAGATGTGTGCAGTACACTGTTTGGTTCAACATCCATATTAACCTTGACGAAAGGGCAGGTGGTATTATGCAGTGTTTTATCAGTTATTGTTGTGGCTATTTTTATTATATTTTATCAGAAAATTTTCTGTGTTACCTTTGATGAAACATTTGCAAAAGCTACAGGAATGAAAACGGACTTTTACAATCTGCTAATAGCTGTTATTACAGCGGTAATCATTGTTCTTGCCATGAATTTAGTTGGATCTTTGCTGATTTCGGCATTGGTAATATTTCCGGCATTGTCAGCTATGCGTGTATATAAGACGTTCTTTAGTGTTACAATTTGTTCAGTCGTATTATCTGTGCTCTGTGCAGTTATTGGGATTCTATTGTCCATTCTGGCAGGTACGCCAGTAGGCTCGACGATTGTAGCAATCGACATTGTGGCATTTATGATCAGCTGTGCTGTGGGAAAAGTGGCAGGAGGAAGAGCATGAAAAATTTGAAAAAATGTATGGTTTTGCTTTTATGTATTCTCCTGATAACTGGATGTAGTAATAAAAAAGGCACGAACGGAAAAGGTGTCAACAATACAAATTCGATTGAAAAAGTAATAGATAATCAGATAGCGAATGAAGATGGTAAAACTGAGACTACGGAAAGTGAGAAAGCCTCATCCGATGTCGAATCAAACAAAGATATTGAAGACACAATAAGTGGGGCAGAAAACGTCAGGGATACAGACGAAACAGTTGACTATGACCTTACGCAAATGAGCAGTGACATGGTGTATGCAACAGTATATCAGATGATGGTTACACCAGAAGAGTATGAAGGAAAAACATTCCGTATTGATGGAAATTTTTATGCAACCTATTACGAAGCTACAAAAAAATACTATTTCTATTGCATTATTCAGGATGCAACAGCCTGTTGTGCTCAGGGAATGGAATTCATATGGGATGATGGCTCTCATATTTATCCGGATGAGTACCCGGAAGATAATGCAGAAATCGTAGTGGAAGGAACTTTTGAGACATACAGGGAAGATGGTGATGAAAATTTGTATTGCAGGTTGTCTGATGCAATATTACAGCAGAAAAATTAAAAATGTAAATCTTTTAGTTTTAGGTAGGAAACATGGCAGGAATCTCTAAAGCCCATGTTTCATATAGCAGAGGACTGGTTGAAATTGAATTTTTATAATGAATCTAATTAAGCAGCCTGTATGTAACAAAGCATACGAGACCGTTTCAAGTTTTGTGGAAACTGAAAAAACTGATATAAGATATGTCATTAGTTACTTTGGGCAGAGCCAAT